>CAWEGH010000002.1:0-945626 GCA_963808785.1 Candidatus Dormiibacterota bacterium
GTAAAGCGCTCCTCCTGAACTCGAAATGGCTCGAAGGAGGAGGATGGAGCGGGAGACGGGCTTCGAACCCGCTACCTCAACCTTGGCAAGGTTGCGCTCTACCGATTGAGCTACTCCCGCTCGACGGAGACGGGCACCGAGTATACCGCCACTCCGTGGATGCTCGGTCCGTTAGCCCTGGTTGCCAGCACCGCCGGCACCTAACCGGCCCTCCAGTTGCCGCCATAGGGGTCGTGCTCGGAGTGCCTGCGACCCTGGTGGGCGACCACATCGCCCGACGAGGAAGAGAAACCTGACGGAGGATGTCCGGTTATGTCGCGCATCCTGTTCCCATGAACGCTGAGTCCAGTGCACCGACCCCTGCGACACCTCCCGCGACCGCCCCCGACCTGCGGCCCGCGCTGTCCCGCGCCCTCGACCAGGCGGAAGCCGTCATCGCCTCCGTGACGCCCGATCAGCTGACCCGGTCCACCCCCTGCACCGAGTGGGATGTGCGGGCGCTGCTCAGCCACCTGGTGCTGGTCGCGCGTCGAATCGCGGTCCTGGGCCAGGGTCGCTCCGCGCTCGAGGTGCAGCTCGAGGCGATCCCCGATGGCGAGGTGCGGCAAGCGTTCCACACGGCACGCGAGGCGGCGGATCGCGCCTGGGCCGACGACGCGGCGCTCACTCGCGAGGTCGAGGTGCCGTGGGGACGAATGCCGGGCGGGGTCGTGCTCGCCGGGTACTTGCCCGAGGTGGTGATGCACACGTGGGACCTTGAGATCGCCACCGGCTCCTCAATCCCACTGGATCCGGAGCTGACGGAGGTGGCCTTGACAGCCGCCCACCGCTCCCTTCCTGCCGAACGCGACCAGTTTCCGTTCGCGCCCGTAGTCGAGGTCCCGGAGAACGCGGAGGCGATCGACCGGCTCGCCGGGTGGATGGGACGAGCGCCCGACTGGCGCCCCGCCCCCGGCCGCGAGTAGCGTGGGCCGGTGCGCTTTGGGGACTTCGAGATCCATCTGCTGGTGGAGGGCGGCTGGCAGCCTGACGGGGGCGCGATCTTCGGCGTGGTGCCGAAGGTGCTCTGGGAACGGCGCCAGCCGGCGGACGAGCGAAACCTGATTCCCTCCGCCTGCATCGGCGCGGTCGTCCGGGCGCACGGCCGGACCATCGTCTGCGAGACCGGGATCGGCACCAAGCTCGACGCCAAGCGGGCCCGCGCCTACGGCCTGTGGGAGCCGGAGGGCCTGCTCTCCGGTCTCCAGACCCTCGGTATCCGTCCCGACGAGGTGGACCTGGTCCTGACCACCCACCTGCACTGGGATCACGCCGGCGGCTTTACCCGCCGCCAGCCGGACGGCCGCTATCAGGTCACCTTCCCTCGCGCCAAGCACGTCGTGCAGCGCAGTGAGTGGGACTTCGCACTGAGGCCGGACCCTCGTTCCAAAGCCGCCTACCTGGAGGAGGATCTGCTCCCCGTGGCCGACGCCGGCCTGGTCGAGTTCGTCGACGGCGACGCCGAGATCGTGCCCGGAATCAGAATCCGCCGGACGGGCGGCCACTCACCGGGCCACCAGCTCATCATCGTTCGAGGCGGGGGAGGCGAGCTCGCGTGCGTGCTGTGCGGCGACCTGATCGGCCTCCGCCCGCACTTGCGCCTCCCCTGGATCCCGGCCGCCGACCTCGACGTCCTGAAGACGATCGAGGAGAAGGCCCGCCTGCTCGACGAGGCGTCTCGGAACCGCTGGCTGCTCCTGCTCGGGCACGATGTGGAACACCCGGCCGGCTACGTCGACGACTCCGGAGAGTGGTTCGTACATCCGGAGCTCGACGCCGAGTCGCAGGAGGCCCGAAAGCGCTGGCCTCAAGCCTCAGCCGCGCGCCAGGGTCCTCCGGTACAGCGCGACCGGCGAGGGTAGCCGGCGGTCCCGCAGGAGGAAGAACAGGACCACCGCGAACAGCGTCGCCGCCACCGAGATGACGCCCCCGGAGAGCAGCGACCAGCGGGCGCCGAACGTATCGGCCACCCAGCCCACGATCGGCGCTCCGATCGGCGCGCCGCCCATCGACAGCAGCAGGTAGAGCGCCATCACGCGACCCCGCATCTGATCTGAGGAGTTGAGCTGCACGGTGCTGTTGGCCATCGTGATCAGCAGCAGCGACGCGAGCCCGACCGGCACCAGCAGCACCAGGAAGGTCAGGTAGGTGGGCATGAGCCCGGCCACCAGCTCCAGCACGCCAAAGCCCAGTGCGGCGGCGACCAGCATCTTCCGCGTGGGCCGGGTCCGGCTCGCGGACAGCAAGGCGCCGATCACGGACCCCACCGCGACCGCCGCCGTCAGCAGCCCGTAGGCGCCGGCGCCGCGATGAAAGACGTTGGTCGCGAACAGCGCCGTCGTGACCTGCAGGTTCATCCCGAAGGTGGCCACGAACCCGATCACGACCATGGGCAGGATCAGCTCCGGGCGTTGGCGGACGTACCGCAGGCCCTGCATGACCTTGCCGCGCTCGCGGGGGACGCGAGGCACCGATTTGAGCTGGGAGGGTCGCATCAGAAGCAGCGCCACGATCGGACCCAGGAACGAGATCGCGTTGACGAAGAAGAGAGGTCCGGTGCCGATCACCACGATCAGCGCCCCGGCCACGGCAGGCCCCGCGATTCGCGCCAGGTTGAAGGACGCCGAGTTGAGGCTCACCGCGTTGGTCAGCAGGTCGCGCCCGACCATCTCGACCACGAACGTCTGCCGGGTCGGATTGTCGACCACCATCACCGTCCCGAGCATGAAGGCGACCGCGAACACCTCCCAGATCTGCACCAGGCCGGTCACCGTGAGGATGCCCAGAACCGCCGCCAGACAGCCCGTCACCGCCTGCGTCACGAGCAGGACCCGGCGCTTGGGGAAGCGGTCCCCGAGCGATCCGCCCCAGAGCCCGAACAAGAGGATGGGCAGGAACTGCAGGCCGGTGGTGATGCCGAGCGCGGCCCCGTTGTTGTGGCTCAGCTGGAGGACCAACCAGTCCTGGGCGATGCGCTGCACCCAGGCGCCGGTGTTGGAGAGGATCTGGCCGCTGACGTAGAGACGGTAGTTGCGGGACTTCAGTGACCGGAAGATGGCACCCTCCTGGGAACGTACGAGTGGCGGGCGATCCGCACATGTTCCGAGGGACTCCACCGGACGAGTCGCGTCTCTGTCGTCCCGCCGCACCCGCGCCGTCGGCGAGGACCTCTGGCACCGCCGATACCGGCCGGCCGCACCAGTTGCGCTGCTCTTACCCTACCAACCTTGTCCAAGCAATTGCCGTGACGGCAACGATTTAAGAAGGTAGGAGAGCCGTGCTGTCGCCTCCTGTCGGTGCCCGGTAGCGCCAGAACGCCGGGAACGCCAGCAGCACCAGCACCATCACGACCACCACCAGCACCCCGCCGCCCGAGATCGCGGCCGTAGGCCCGATGGCGGCCCCGATCGTCCCGTGCAGGAGGTCGGCGAGCCGGGGGCCACCGGCGACGACCACCGTGAACACGCCTTGCATCCGTCCCCGCATCTCGTCCACCGCGGCCTGCTGGAGGATGGCCCCGCGCAGCACCATGCTGATCAGGTCGGCGACGCCGGCCAGCGCGAGGAACAGCACCGCCACCCACAGGGACCGCGAGAGGCCGAAGCAGAAGATCGCGACCCCCCATCCGCAGACCGCGAACGCGACCACCACGCCCGGGCGTCGGAGCCGCACGAACGACCCCGAGAGAAGCCCACCGACGAAGGAGCCGATCGGGATCGCCGCGAACAGGAGGCCGAGGGCCAGCCCGCTCCCATACGGCGCAAAGGTGGTGGACGCGAGCTGCGGGAAGAGCGCCCGCGGCATGCCCAGGACCATCGCGATGAGATCCGCCAGGAAGGACACCAGCAGGACGCTGTGCGAGCCCATGTAGCGGAAGCCCTGGATGATGGAGGCGAGGCCGGCACCACTGCGAGGTCCCGCGAGCGGCGGAATCGCGGGGAGGCGCCAGATCGCGAACAGCATGATGGTGAGCCCCACGGTGTCGATCGCGTAGAGGACGGAGACACCGAGGACGGGGATCAGAGCCCCCGCCAGGAGCGGCCCCGAGATAAGCCCGAACATCATCACGGTCGAGTTGAGGGCATTCGCGGCCGGAAGCTCCTCAAGCGGGACCAGGCGCGCGATCGCGGCCGAACGCGTGGGGTTGTTGATGCCGAAGCAGGCCTGCTGCAGTGCCAGCAGCGCGAACACGACCCACACCGATCGGTTGCCGGCGAACGACTGCACCGCCAGCAGCAGCGACGTGGCGGCGATCCCGGCGTTGGAGAGGAACAGCAGCCGGCGCCGGTCGACCGCGTCGGCGATGGCGCCGCCCCAGAGCGCGAACGCGACCAGGGGCACGAGTGCCACCGCGCCGCTCACCCCCACCATCGCCGAGGAGCCGGTCAGGTCGTAGATCTGTTTGGGGACTGCGACCGCGGTCAGCTGGCTTCCGACCCCGGTCACGACTCCGGTCACCCACAGGCGCCGGAAGGCAGGGAAGCGCAGAGGCGCGGTATCGATGACGACGCTGCCGAGGTGGAAGCGGCGCGGCTCGGCGGTGTCCGCCGGCTCCGCCTCCTCTCTCCTCGCCATGTGCTTCCTCCACGGTAGGCCAGAAAGAAAACACCCCACCGGGCACTCGGATCCGACCGACTGCCGGCATTGGGGCCCTCCAACCGGCCCCTGGAACTCCGAGTGCCGGCACTCAGGCCTTCAAGATGGGGGCATGAGCGACTACACCGGACACGTCGAACCGCACCAGCCCGCCGTGCGCGAGCTGCCCGAGCTGACCATCACCAAGGTTTCGGTGGGCGGCATGGACAACAACGCCTACCTGCTGCGGAGCACCGCCACCGGCGAGGGCCTGCTCATCGACGCCGCTGCCGACGGCTCCTACCTGCTCTCGCTGATCGGCGAGGGCGGACTCGGCGCCATCGTCACCACCCACGGCGACGCCGACCACTGGCAGGCACTGGAGGAGGTGGCGAATGCGACCGGCGCCCGGCTTTACGCCCCGCCCCTGGACGCCGCCCGGTTACCGGTCAAGACCGAGCCGCTGGATGAGGGCGACACCGTCAAGGCGGGCCCGATCGAGCTCGAGGTGCTCCGGCTCCCCGGCCACACGCCCGGCCACATCGCCCTGCTGTATCGCGACCCCCACGGCTCCCCGCATCTCTTCGCCGGAGACTGCATCTTTCCTGGCGGGCCGGGCCGGACCACCTCGCCTCAGAACTTCGACAGCCTGATGACCGCGCTCGAAGAGAAGGTGTACGGCCGCCTGCCCGACGAGACCTGGGTGTATCCGGGCCACGGGGACGACACCACCCTGGGTCGGGAGCGACCGCACCTCGGCGAGTACCGGGCCCGCGGCTGGTAAGGCGGCAGGCAACCGGCCCGGCGGCCCAATAGAATAAGTGCTCCAATCGTTACATCCAGCCCCGCCACACGGGAGGAACACCGCCATGGCCAGCGTGCTCGATCCGACCTTTTACCGCTCCGCGACCGTCGCCGCCGCCGCGCCACCGGAGACGGTCGCCTACACGGTCGGCTTCGACCGCGCCGCCAGGCGTCCCGACAGCCTCCTGGCACTCGACGTCGATCCCCACAGCTCGACCTACGGCAGGGAGGTGGGCCGGCTGGAGTTTCCGAACCTGGGCGACGAGCTGCATCACTTCGGTTGGAACGCGTGCAGCAGCTGCCTGTGCCACAGCGACGGCACTGATGGCGCGCACGCCCACCACCAGGAGCGCCGCTACCTCTTGGTCCCCGGGCTTCGCTCGAGCCGTATCTATGTGGTCGACACCAAGCCCGATCCGCGCCGGCCGCAGCTGGTCCACACCATCGAGCCCGCGGAGATCGCGGACAAAGCCGGGTACAGCCGCGTCCACACCATCCACTGCGGTCCCGACGGCATCTACGCGTCGGCGCTGGGGGCTCCGGACGGCGACGGCCCGGGGGGCATCTTCACGATCGACCCCGACGACTTCCACGTGATCGGACGGTTCGAGCAGGACCGGGGCGATCAGTACCTGGCCTATGACTTTTGGTGGCACCTGCCGCAGAACACGATCGTGACCAGCGAGTGGGGCACGCCGAACATGATCGAGAACGGCGTCGTCCCCGAGCTCCTGCTGGGCAACAAGTACGGTCACCGGCTCCACCTCTGGGATCTGCCCCGCGGGACACACCGCCAGACGCTGGACCTCGGTGAAGAGTTCCAGATGCCGCTGGAGCTCCGGCCGGCGCACGATCCGGCGAAGACGTACGGCTTCCTGGGCGTCGTGGTCTCCACCAAGGATCTCAGCGCCTCGGTCTGGACCTGGCACAAAGACGGCGACACCTGGGGGGTGACGAAGATCATCGACATCCCGGCCGAGCCCGCCGATCCGTCAGTGCTCCCGCCGCTGCTGCAGGGCTTCGGGGCGGTGCCGCCGCTGGTCACCGACATCAACCTCTCGCTCGACGACCGCTGGCTCTACGTCTCCGCCTGGGGAACCGGCGAGTTGAAGCGCTACGACGTGTCGGATCCCTTCCACCCCCGTCCGGCGGGCAGCGTCCGCCTCGGCGGCATCACCGGCCGCACCCCGCACCCCGCACGGCCGGGCCAGCCCCTGGCCGGTGGCCCGCAGATGGTGGAGGTGAGCCGCGACGGCCGCCGGGTCTACCTCTCCAACTCCTTGTACGGGGCCTGGGACGAGCAGTTCTACCCCGAGGGCGTGGGAACCTGGCTGGTCAAGGTCGAGGCCGCGGAGGACGGTGGCCTCACCCTCGACGAGAACTTCTTCTTCGAGCACGACCTGCGCCTCCACCAGATCCACCTCGAGGGCGGCGACTCCTCGTCTGACTCCTACTGCTTCAGCTGAGGAGGGCGCGATGGGCGCGTTCAGCGCGTTGTCGGAAACCGAGCGGACCCAGATCTGGCCCGGCGTGGTGGGGCGTCTGATCAAGGGCCGGAACCTGACCGTGGGCGTGGTCGAGATCGAGGCCGGAGGCGTCGTCCCCGAACATCACCACCCGCAGGAGCAGATCGGCTTCGTCATCGAGGGTTCGGTGCGGTGCCGGTGCGGCGGGGAGGAGCGGGAGCTGGGGCCTGGTGGTGTGTACCACATCGTGGACGACCAGCCCCACGAGTTCACCGCCGGCCCCTCGGGAGCCGTGGTGGCCGACCTCTTCGCGCCGCCGCGGCAGGATTGGGATGCGCTGGAGGTGCTGCCACCCGCCGCCCCGCTCTGGCCGCGGCCCTGACGGATCCTCGCCGGTCAGTGCGCGCGTTCGCGGCCGGCGACAGCCATCATCCGGGAGAAGACCGGCGGCACCAGCAGCAGGGTCACGAGCCAGATCAGGACGGGCAGGATGAACTGCTTGTTCGGGATCTCTTTGAACACGATGATCAGCACGATCGCCGCGCCCACCGACCAGACGGGGGTCGCGATCGCGAGCAGCACCAGCGTCGGCCTGATGCCCCAGTGATGTCGGATTCGGAGCGCGAGGCCCGACCCTACGAGCTCACCCGCCCAGGGCGCGAGGAGCCCGAAGACGACGGTGATGACGAGGCCGAGGAACACGCTGGTCACGATGTGCGTGATCGTGTGACCGAACGTCCAGTTGGAGGTGAGACCCCGGACGATGCCGCGGCCGATCTCGTAGCCGGCGAGCCCCAGAGCCACCAAGAACCCGATGATCCCTCCCAGGACGGCGCCGATGACCGTCGCGAAGATGCCGCGCCCGTGCGGCTCGTCCCGCCGGTTCACGTCCATCGTCACCTCCGGTCCGCGCTCCGGCCGGGCGCCAGAGGCCGACGCGTCGGCCACCTCGAGCGCCAGCCCGTAGTCGTCGCCGGCCTTGGTGCCGGGCGGCACCGCGACGTTCACGACTACGGTCCCCACCCCGCCCCGAGCCAGGGTCCGCCCCGCCTGCCCGTCGATCGCGAACCACGACGCGTCGCTGCGCTTTTCGGCCACCACCTGGGCCTGCATCTGCACCTCGCGGTCGCTCGCGTTCTTGATCCGGAAATGGACCCGTCCCTTTCCTTCCTTATCCACGACGAGCCGGCTCGGGCTCGGCTCGACCTCAAACACCTCGCCCATCGGTCCTACTTGCTCCTGGTCTGTGCCGGATGGTTGTTCGCGCCCCGCAGATGACGTCCGCCAACGCCGTCCGGGAGACGGTGCTCCCCGCCCAATCTGGAGTGTAAGGAAGGACCTGGGAGTTAACCAGAGGCTCGGCGGCGCACCGGACTTCCGCACTTTGTCACCGACGCTGGGCGGCCCCCTCGTATGACCCTCGAGGATTCCTCCATATGGGATATGACTGATGGATCATCACACCCGAAGGGGTACCTTGCTCCTGCCCGGAACCCGAGCGCGCCCGGCGTGACGCCCTACGCGGCGTGCTCGGCGCCGCCCCGCATCATCTCGGCGACGGCGGTCAGAGCGCCATCCCACTGTCGCTCGAGGTCCTCGTCCCAGTCGGTGACCGCGTCCGCCAGCGTGCGGATCAGCGCCTCCTTGACGTAGACGTACAGCTCCGGCTTGCGCCGGTACTCCTCGGTGTCGGGGGTCCCCAGCCCCGACAGGTGCATTCGCAGGTGGTCGGGGTCCTCGAGGTGGAGCACGATCTCGGCCAGCTGCTCGCTCAGCGCCCGCTCCTGTTCGCTCATGTCGGGCGGGAAGTATGTCCTCAGCTCGGGGTGATCGGCGAAGAGCCGCTCGTAGACGTGGGTGATGATCTCGTGGTCGTTGTTCAGCGCGTGCGCGAAGCTGCTGCGCAGGAGCTGGGGGTTCATCCCCAGGCCTCTGTCGGTCTGGGGCAGGCCGGTCCACGGCATCGGTCCCCTGGCGCCCCAGTACACGCGCAGCGCTTCCCGCAGCTGCCAGTGAGCGCTCTCGACGGCCGGCGCCTCGCCCGCAAAGGCGTACCGGCCGTCGTCCCCCAGCCCTTGCTGGATCGCCAGGGCCTCCTCTCGGTTGGCGCAGATGTTCGCGAACCAGTGGTCGCCGACCCGGACCACGACATAGGTGATGGGGTGGCGCTCGGCAGGTGTCGGGGGGTGCGCGGCCGTGGACGCCGGCGCCTGGCCACCGGCTCTCCCTTTCCGCCGACTGAACAAGGTCATCGTGGCAGCCCTTCGGTGGAGGGGGGCCGGCGTACGTTAGCGCGCTGCCATCCGCAGCGCCTTCCGCTCTCGCGAACGATGAGCCGATCCCTCGCAGCGCCCTCGCGCATAGCCTCACTCTCCGCTTGGAAGGCGATCGCCCTCCTGCCACGTTCACCCCGGCGACGGGACAGCGCCGGTGAACCTTTTCACCCGGGATCGGACGCGCCTCCAGCGGCGTTCCGGGCCCCTCGGTCCCGATCTCTGGCTCAACGCTAACAAGGGGTGGTGTGGTCGGGTACGGGATATGTCGGCCCTGGGAGCGGGCCCCGGCGGCGCAGCCCGGGACATCGGAGGCGCAGCCGGGACTGATGCCTGCCGTGCCTGGGCGCAAGGGTGCCGATGGTGCCCTCCGCGCGCGATCGCCGGCACCGGTCTGCCGCTCACCTCGTGCGTACGATGGTGGCAGGTGAACTACGCGGGCATCATCGAGAACGGGCTCTTGGTCGTGATCGCGCTCGCCTTCCTGGGCCTGCTCACCGGTGGCTTCGTCAAGGACAACCGGGTCCGGCTCGCCCTGCTGCTTGGGATCGGGGTGATCGGCGTCGTCATCTACATGCTCACCGTCAACGGCGGCGGCGGCGAGCCCGTCATCTAACCGCGCCAGCCCGCCCCGACTCTCAACCTGAGACCTGGCCCCGCCGATCAGGCTCGCGGCTCGAAGCCGGCGACCATCATGCCGAAGTAGGTCGGATGCTCATAAGAGAGGAGGCGCGGCTTCCAAGCGCCGCCGAGCACGCCCTGCAGCATCAGCATCTGCCACCAGCTGTCGGCCGCCGCGGCGTGGACGAGGTCGGGATCCAGCCTCACCAGCTCCGCCATCCGGTCCTCGCGCAGCAGTCGCTGCACCGCGTCGTCAAAGACCGCCGACTGCGGCCGGAAGCCGTATGGACCGTCGGCCTGGTGACCGTGGCCGTGGTCGCAGCTGGCGACCACCGCGATCTGCTTGCCGGAGCCACGGATGGCCTCCGCGATCGCCTCTCCCAGACGCACGTGCTCGGCCGCAGGCCGGTCCCGCGCTGGTACCACCACGGCGACCGGGAGCGGCGCCTCGGCGCGGCCGCCCAGGTACCAGAGGGGGACCAGGGTCGCCCAGTCCATGGGATGGGTGGCGGCGGCAGGGTCGTTGGCGCCGTACGACACCTCCAGCATCGGTATCCCCTTCGCGGTCGCCGACTCATGGATCCGCTTCACCAAGGGCCGGTCCACAGTCGCCTGCAGCTCGATCTTGGGAGCACCCCAATCGCCGAGGCCGCCCTGGAGTCGGGCGGCGTCGATGACCGCGAACGTTCCCTCCACGTGCACGTTGTGGGGCGTGAACAGGACCACGCTTTCGGTGCCGCCGGCTCGGAGCTCCCCGCTCAGCTCGAGCAAAGCCTGCTGCGTGGCGCGTGCCTGGGCCGGCTCGTCGTCCCGCCCCGAGGGGGCGATCGCCATCGCGCCGTGGGGGACGATCGCCGCGAACGCCACCGCTCCGACCACTTCCCTGACCGTCATCGTTCCCCTCCTGCGCGATTCCACGGGCCCGGGGCCCGGGCCCCGATGAGAGCGTCATCATCTCCTTTCCCGTGCTTGTGAGCACACAGGTCGCGACCGGGGCGCGGAGCGCTTTCCGCGGGTGGTGACCTGACGGGGTCCGGAGGAAAGTCGCCGCTGCCTGGTGGACCCTCGCCGGCCCCCGGGGCAAAGGTGTGAGCGTAGCGCCGGGTCAGGGCTTACGATCGGCTGAGTAATGCGTGTCGAGACGGCTGTATCGGCGCGCTTGAGGGGCCTGACCGAGCAGGAGGTGGAGGAACACCGCCGGCGGGGCCAGGGCAACGTCTCGCCTCCCTCCGCCGGTCGCACCTACGGCCAGATCCTGCGCGAGAACGTCTTCACCTTCATCAACGACGTCCTCTTCGGGCTCTGCGTGTTCCTGATCCTGATCGGACGCCCACTCGACGCGGTGACCAGCATCGCCGTCATCCTCACCAACGTCATCGTCTCGGTGGTCCAGGAGGTCCGCGCCAAGCGGCAGTTGGAGAGAATCGCGCTGCTCACCCGACCGACCGCCAGCGTGCGTCGGGATGGTGTCGAGGTCGAGATCTCCCCCGACCTGCTGGTGGTCGGCGACCTGCTGGTGTTAAGGCCGGGAGACCAGGTGGTGCTCGACGGGACGCTGCGCGAGGGGCGCGTGCAGGTCGACGAATCGCAGCTCACCGGTGAGTCCGACGTCCTTCTCAAGATGCCCGGGGTGCCCGTCTACTCGGGCAGCTTCTGCGTCACCGGCGCCGGCACCTACGAGGTGGAGAAGGCGGGGGCCGACAGCCTGGCGAACCGGATCACCGCCGGGGCCCGGACCTTTCAGCGCGCCCTCACGCCTCTGCAGCAGCAGGTCTACCTGGTGATCCGGATCGTGATCGTGATCGTGGCCTACATCGAGATCGTGACCATCCTCTCCTCGGTCGCGCACCATGTCGACCTCGGCGACGCGGTCGCCCACTCGACGGTGCTCGCCACCCTGGTCCCCAACGGCCTCTTCATCTCGATCGCCATCGCCTACGCCCTGGGTGCGGTCCGCATCATCCGCTTCGGGGCCCTGGTCCAGCAGTCCAACGCGGTCGAGTCGCTCTGCAACGTCGACGTGCTGTGCGCGGACAAGACCGGAACCCTGACGCTCAACGAGCTCCACCTGGAGGAGGTGGTGGCGCTGGACCGGGACGAGGACGAGTTCCGGCGGCTGCTGGGGGTGCTGGCGGCGTCCAGTACCACCGGGAACAAAACCACCGAGACCATCGCGGAGACCTTTCCCATGCGCCCGGAGGAGGCTCGGGGTGAGGTGCCGTTCTCTTCTCAGCACAAGTGGTCGGCGCTCGCGTTCGACGACGGCGCCGGCTTTCCCGGGACCTACATCCTGGGGGCGCCGGAGGTGCTGGAGACGGCGATCGACGAAGGAGTGGGCCAGAACGCGATCCGGCGCTGGGTCGAGTCGCGCACCCAGCAGGGCCGGCGGGTCCTGATGGTCGCGCAGCACCCCGATCCCGCCGCCATCCCGGAGGGAGCCAGCGCCGAGGTCGACCTGCCGCCCCATCTGAGGCCGGCGGGTCTGGTCGCCTTCACCGACACGCTGCGGCCGGGCGCCGCGGAGACGCTGGCCCGCTTCAGCGACAACGGGATCGACATCAAGATCGTCTCCGGCGACAGCCCCGACACGGTGCTGGCACTGGCGCGTCAGGCCGGGATCGGTTCCGATCTGCGAGCGGTTTCCGGCCTCGACCTGGAGGACCTCGACGACGATCATCTGCGGCGGGTCGCCGAGCGCTCCACCGTCTTCGGGCGGGTGACGCCGGAGCAGAAGGAGCGCATCATCCGCGCGCTGCGCGCGGGCGGGCACTACGTGGCCATGATCGGAGACGGCGTCAACGACGTGCTGTCGCTGAAGCGCGCCAACCTGGGGGTCGCCATCCAGTCCGGCAGCCAGGCCGCTCGGGCGGTGTCCGACATGGTGCTGACCAACGATTCGTTCGATGCCATGCTGCCGGCGGTGGCCGAGGGCCGCCGCATCCTGGACGGGATGCAGGCGATTCTGAAGCTCTTCCTGTGCCGCATCGCCACGCTCGCTCTGGTCGTCATTGCCGGCCTCATCATCGGGGTCTTCCCGATCGAGCTGCGGCAGGGGTCGGCGCTGAGCCTGGTCACGGTCGGGGTGCCCAGCGTCTGTCTCGCGTTCTGGGCGCACCCCCGGCGGCCGCACCGACACCTGGCCGCCGACCTGGTCAACTTCGTGGCACCGGTGGCGCTGCTCTCCAGCCTGCTGGGACTGATCCTCTACTGTGCCTGCTGGGTGGTGGTGGTGGGCCACCTGCCGGAGACGGTGTCGGCACACGTCAGGCCCGGATCCGTCGAACGGTCCGCGGAGAGCTGCCTGGTCGCGTTCCTGATCCTGACCGGGCTGCTGCTGGTGGTGTTCACGCGACCGCCGACCAGGTGGTGGGCGGTGGTCGACCGGCCCGTGGGCGACTGGCGGCCGACGATCCTGGCGGCGGTGCTGGCCGCGATCTTCCTCGGCGCCTGGGTCAGTCCGTTGGGCCATCTGTTCGTGCTGCAGCGGGTAGCGGGGCTGCTGATGGGACTCACGTTCGCTGCGGTGCTGCTCTGGCTGATCATCATCCGCACCATCTGGCGCCTCGGGCTGGCGCGTCGCACCGTCGGCCTCGATACGTAGGTGGCGGCGGTGAGACGCGAGTGGGGGCGGTGAGCGCCGCGCTCGGGAACGCGGGCGCGGTGTTCTGGGTTCTGACGGTGGTCGCCCTGGCGGGGAACACCACCGCCCTCGCGCTGCCGGCGCGCTCCATCGCCTCGCTCGCGGTCGGGTTCGGGGCCGCGCTCCTTACGTTCGTAGTGGCTGACCTGATCGGGTCTTTCCTTTATCTGGTGCCGGCGGTCGTGATCGCCGTGCTGGCGGCGCGGGAGTGGGGGTACCGATGGTGCCTCGTCTCCCTGCCCGCGGTCGCGGTCGCGTACTTCCTGTTCGAGGTCGTCCTGCCGCTCCGCTGGCCGTTCCTGGTGCTCACCCTCTGCGCCTACGCGATCCCGCTGGTGCAGCAGATCCGCCGCCGTCGCCACCCCGCGTAACCCCCCCGCCCCCGCCCCTCACCTCCCCGATAGTCCCCGTTTCGCACGGAACGGGTGCCATGAGAGCCCCGATACCAACCCTTCCGTGCGAAACGGGGCTTACGGGGTCAGGCGGAACGGTCGAGGAGGTCCCGGGTGGGCGTGGTCGTGGGGGCGGACACGGGGGTCTCTTCCAGCGCCTCCTCCCTCTCGTCGGCGGCGCGGACCCGGCCGTGCACCGTGCGGAGGATCGCCATCGCCAGGAGGAGTGCCCCGGCGCCGACCAGGAAGGGCACGTGCACCGACCAGGCGGCGGCCATGAGACCGGCACAGAAGGGAGCCAGGCCGCCACCGATGAAGCGGACGAAGCCGTAGGCGGCGGAGGCGACCGGCCGCTCGACCGAGGAGACCAGCATCACAGCCTGCGTCGTCAGCGTGTTGTTGAGCCCGACGAAGGCGCCGGAAGCGATCACCGCCACGATCAGCACCGCCCGGTTCGAGGTCCCGAGCGCGATCGCCAGGCTGACCGCCGCCAGCAACAGGAGGTTGACGTAGAGCACGTTGACGGTGCCGAACCGCACCCGCAGGCGGGGGGCCACAAAGACCGCGAAGATCGCGACCATGATGCCCCACCCGGTGAAGACCAGGCCCAGCTCGATCGGCGAGAGATGCATCGGGAACGGCGAGTACCCGAGGATGGTGAAAAAGCCCCAGTTGTAGCAGAGCGCGACCAGGCTCATCCCGAGCAGGCCGCGATCCCGGAGCGCGCGGATGGGGGCGAGGATCGACGTCCGGTGCTCGGGCCGCGGCGTCCTCTCGACCAGCGCCACGGTCGCGATCAACGCGATCGACATCAGGACGGTGACCCCGAAGAAGGGGCCGCGCCAAGAGACCGACCCCAGGATCCCGCCCACCAGCGGGCCGAGCGCGATGCCGATGCCGAGCGCGGTCTCGTAGAGGATGATGGCCCCCGCGTAGCCGCCCGAGGCGGAGCCGACGATGACCGCCAGCGAGGTGGCGATGAAGAGCGCGTTGCCGAGGCCCCAGCCGGCGCGAAAGCCGATGATCCCGCCCAGGCTGCCCGAGAGCCCGGCCAGGGCGGAGAAGACGACGATCAGTGCCAGGCCCGCGATGAGCGTGGGCTTGGCCCCGATCCGGCTGGAGACGAAGCCCGTGACTAGCATCGCGACCGCGGTCACCGTCAGGTAGCTGGTGAAAAGGAGTTCCACCTGGGCCGGGGTGGCGTGGAGCTGCCCGGCCAGCGACGGCAAGATGGGGTCGACCAGGCCGATCCCCATGAACGACACCACGCAGGCGAACGCGACCGCGTAGACCGCCTTCGGCTGCCTCAGCGGGTTGACCCGCGCGTGAGCCCCGCCCTCATGCATGGAGCGCCACCTCCATATCCTCCGCGAGCGATTCCGTCGCCACCTCGACCAGGCGATCCAGCGCCGGCCCCGCGGCCCGCAGCGACGCCCGTTCGCCCTCGTCCAGACGGCCGATCAACCGGGCCAGATAGTCGGCGCGTTCCATCCGAATCCGATCGCGCAGCCGCCGGCCCTCCTCGGTCAGATCGACCAGCACCGCGCGCGCGTCGTCACGGTCCCGGCTGCGCGCCACCAGGCCGCTCCGCTCGAGCCGGATCACCAACTCCGTCATCGACGGTTGGGAGACATGCAGGCGCCCGGCCAGATCGGTGACGCGGAGGGGTCCGAGGCGCGTCAACAGCGAGAGCGTGCCCGAGGCGGTCAGGCTGAGGCCCGATGCGGGGCGGCGCATGACAAGGGTGGCCAATCCGACCACCGACTCGGCCACGCGTTGATCGGGCCGGGAGAGGCGAGGTTCGACACTCACAGTAATGCATTATACGACCTATATAGGCATGCCGATGGAGTGCCCCGGCGGACTTTCTGGGACCATGGCGTTTGCGGTGGAGGCGGCCCAATTTCGACGGCGATTTCCGATCTTTCGTGAGAAGACCTATCTCGCGAGCTGCTCGCAGGGCGCCCTGTCTCCGCGGGTGCGGGCGGCGATGGACGCCTTCCTGGACTCCTGGGACCGCGAGGGCAACCCCTGGGATGACTGGGTCGAGGAGTCGGAGCGACTGCGGGCCGAGTTTGCGGCCCTGATCGGGGCGGAGACCGACGAGATCGCGATCACGTTCTCGGCCTCCTCGGCGCTCAACGCGGTGGTGAGCGCGCTCGAGCTGCGTGACCGGTCCCGCCTGCTGGCCACCGACCTCGACTTCCCGACCGTGGGTCAGATTCTGCTCGCCCAGGTCCAGCGGGGGGCGGTGGTGGACTTCGTGCCCGAGCGCAACGGCGCCGTCGACGCCGATGACCTGGCAGCGGCGCTCGATCGCCGGACGGCGCTGGTCGCGGCCACGCACGTGGCCTACCGGAGCGGGGCCCGGCTCGACGTCGGGGCGGCGGCTCAGGCCGCGCACGACGCGGGGGCGCTGTTCGCCCTCGATGCCTATCAGAGCCTGGGCGTGCAGCCGCTCGACGTCCGCGCCATGGACATCGACATCTTGGTCGGAGGCGCGCTCAAGTATCTCCTGGGTCCGGCCGGCATCGCGTTCCTTTATGTACGGCGCGAGCTGATCGAAACGCTGAAGCCGCTGGAGAGCGGCTGGTTCGCGCAGGAGGACCCGTTTGCGTTCGACACCTGGCACCTGCGGTACGCGGCCAGCGCCAGCCGCTTCCAGTCAGGATCGCCGCCGATTCCCTCCGTCTACGGAGCGCGGGGCGGCCTCGCGCTGGTCCAGGAGGCGGGGGTGAAGGAGACCGCGGCGCACGTGGAACGGCTGGCGTCGCGGCTCATCGAGGGCGCGTCCGCGGCCGGCTACCAGGTGCGGACCCCACGCGACACGGCCAAGCGGGGACCCCTGGTCGTCCTCGGGACCAGGGACGCCGAACGCCTGGCATCACTCCTGCGCGACGCCGGCATCGTCTGCGCGCCGCGGGCCGATGGGCTGCGCTCCAGCTTCCACTTCTACAACCTGGAGGAGGACGTGGACCGGCTGCTCGACGAGCTGAGCCGGCACCGGCGTCTGCTCGAACTCCCCCTGCCCGTGTAGGACCTGCGCGCCCAGACCTCCGCGCCCGGCACCGCCACGTTTCAGAGCGCTGTCGCGAGACCCCCGGTGAACGCGTCCAGGGCCGCCTCGATCGCGTGCTCGGGCGGGGTGCCGTACCCGAGGACCAACGTGGGCGGGCCGCCCGGCACCTCCTGGTAGTCGCGGAGGCACGACACCGCCACCGACCGGGCGGCGAGGTGGGCCGCCACCTCTGCGTCGTCCGCTTGGGCGGGCAGGCGCAGCACCGCGTGGAGCCCGGCCGCGATCCCGCTCACCCGTACCGCGGGCGTTCGTTCGCGGACCAGCTCGACCAGGCGGTCGCGGCGGTGCCGGTAGATGTGACGCATGCGCCGCAAGTGACGGTCATACGCGCCCGACTCCACCAGATCCAGGAGCGCCAGCTGATCCAGGAGGGGGGCCTCCCGCTCCGCCAGGCCGCGTTCCTCCGTGAGCTCCTCCAGCAGGGGCGCCGGAGCCACCAACCAGGCCAGCCGCAAGCCCGGGACGAGACTCTTGCTGGCCGTGCCCGCGTACAGGACTCGATCTGGGTGGAGGCCCTGGAGCGCACCCACCGACGCCCGGTCATAGCGGAACTCGCCGTCGTAGTCGTCCTCGACGATCGCGCCGTCGCGCATATCAGCCCACCGCAGGAGCGCCGCCCGGCGCGCGGGGTGCAGCACCGAACCGGCGGGGAACTGGTGGGCGGGCGCCACCACCACCGCGGTCGCCGGGGTGCGGCCGAGCGCGTCGACGTCGAGGCCGTCATCGTCCACCGGTACCGGGTGCACGGTGAACCCGGCATGACGAAGGATCTGGCGTGCGAGGGGGAGCGTCGGCTCTTCAACCGCGACGTCACGGTGACCGCGCCGGTAAAGCGTGCGTGCCCAGAGCGACAGGGCCTGGTTGAATCCGTTGACGACCAGGACCCGGTCGGCGGTCGCATTCACGCCGCGGGCCCGGCCCAGGTAGCGTGCCAGCGCCGCACGAAGGTCGAGGTTGCCGCGCGGGTCACCGTAGCCGAGCACCGAGGGTGGGGCATCCCGGAGCGCTCGCCGCAGGGCCGCCACCCAGGCCTGGCGTGGAAAAGAGGTGAGGTCGGGGCTGCCCGGTCTGAGATCGAAGCGGGGTGGCACCGCGGTCCCACCGCCGGGCGGCGGCGGCGGGGTGTGCGCGGGGCCCTGCGCCACCCGGGTCCCCGATCCGTGCCGCGCCTCCAGGTAGCCCTCGGCCACCAGCTGCTCGTAGGCGTCGACCGCCGTGCCTCGGGCGACCCGCAGGTCGCGGGCGAGGGACCGCGTCGAAGGAAGGGCCGTGCCCGACGGGAGGCGTCCGGTCTGGATCGCCCTCCGCAGCTGCGCTTCCAGGCCGCGGCCGCGCAGCGCGTTGGGATCGAGCAGCAGATCAAGGCCGCTCCCCGAAGCGGTCCCCCGAGACGACATCGATGTGGAGCTTATCAATGCACCACCGGGGCCCCCTAGGATCGGGGCATGACCGCAACCACCAAGGCAGCACCGGTCACGATCCCGGAGCGGATCAGCGTCTCCCGCGCGCAGCCGGAGGCGTACCGGCAGGCGCAGGCGCTGGGGGCGGCGATCGCTGGCGGGGGCGTCGAGCGATCGCTGATCGACCTGATCGAGGTCCGCGTGTCGCAGCTCAACGGGCGGGCCTTCTGCATCGAGATGCACACCTCGGCGGCGCGCCGGCGCGGCGAAAGCGATGCGCGGCTGCACGCGCTGCACGCCTGGGAGGAGGCGTCGGTCTTCACCGCCCGGGAGCGCGCGGCGCTGGCGCTGGCGGAGGCGGTCACCCTGATTCGCGAAGGTCATGTCCCGCACGCGGTCTGGGCCGCGGCTACCGAGCAGTTCACCGAGGCGGAGCTGGCGACCGTGATCCTGAGCGCTTCGATGATCAACTTCTGGAATCGGGTCGCCATCACCAGCCGCACCACGCCGGGCAAGCGGGTATGACCTCCCCAGTCGCCGAGCGGGCACGACGCCTGCGCGAGCTGCACCGGCCGGGGTCGCCGCTGCTTCTGCCCAACGTCTGGGACGTGTGGAGCGCACGGGCGGTGGCCGGCGCCGGGGCGGCAGCGATTGCGACCACCAGCGCCGGGGTTGGGGAATCACTGGGCTACGGTGACGGCGAGGCGATGCCGGCCGAGATCGCGTTTGGCGCCGTGGCCCGGATCGCGTCCGCGGTCGAGCTCCCGGTGACGGCCGACCTGGAGGCGGGCTACGGTCTCGACCCGGAGCCCTTCGTGGACGCGCTGCTGGACGCCGGGGCGGTCGGCTGCAACCTGGAAGACACCGACCATCGCGCTGGTGGCCGGATCCCCCTCGAGCGGCAGACGGAGTGGATCGGCGCGGTGGTGGAGGCGGCCGCCGGTCGCGGGGTCCGGATCGTGGTCAACGCCCGGGTGGACTGCTTCCTGGACGGGTCCCGCTCACCAGAGCGCCTGGAAGAGGCGCTCCGACGCGGGCGCGCCTATCTGGAGGCGGGTGCCGATTGCGTCTATCCGATCCTGGCCGCCGACGAGGAGCACCTGGCGACACTGGTGCGCGAGTTGCGTGTGATCAATGCCATCCGCTTCGCCCGCGGGCCCTCGACGGCACGTCTGCGCGAGCTCGGCGTGGCCCGGATCAGCCTCGGTCCTTACCTGGCCCGGGAAGCCGGTGGCTGGATCACCGACCGGGCTCGGGGGCTGATGCGGGAGGCTGAGTAGGGGAGGAGCTACCCGGCCGGCGGCAACTCGAAAGATCGGCTCGGGTACCGGCGTACGCGACCGCGGCCTGCGCTCCCTCCCAGTCGTAGATGTTCGCCGTACCGCCCGAGGTCGTCTGCCAGAGGTCGTACGCGCTCATGCTGTCAACGTCGGGTGCGGAGGCCCCACCGCGAGGGCCGGACGCCCCGTCCACGGCGGCCCGTCGCTCCGTTTCGCGCCGGCTGGAGTTGCCACGTGAGCCGGTTTGAGTAGCCTCAGGGGGAATTGGAACTTCGCTACGGCCTCAACCCCCAGCAGTCGGCCTCGGTGGAGCCGGTCGTCCCCGAGCGCTGGCCCTTCGCGGTCCGCAACGGCCGTCCCGGCTACATCAACCTGCTGGACGCGCTCAACGCATGGCAGCTGGTCCGGCAGGCGAGCCGCGCGCTCGGCAGGCCCGCGGCGACCTCCTTCAAGCATGTCTCGCCGGCGGGCGCCGCCGTCTCCGGCCCCATCGACGAGGTCACGGCCGGGCTCTACGACCTCGACCCGGCCCAGGTGACGCCACTGACCAGCGCCTACGTGCGTGCTCGCGACGCCGACCCCAAGTCCTCCTACGGGGACTTCGTCGCCCTCTCGGAGCCGGTCGACGAGCAGCTGGCCCGGGTGCTGGCGCGGGTCGTCAGCGACGGCGTCATCGCGCCCGGGTACAAGGCGCGGGCGCTGGAGATCCTGAGCCGGAAGAAGCAGGGCGCGTTCCTGGTGCTGGAGGCCGACTCCAGCTACGAGCCGCCGGCGGAGGACGTGCGCGAGGTCTTCGGGGTGCGGTTTCGCCAGGCGCGCGACACGGTCGAGGTCGGCCCCGGGGTGCTCAAGGATCCGCTCGGGCCGCCGCTCACCCCGCAGGCGGCGGACGACCTTCTGCTCGGGCTGGTCGTGCTCCGGTTCACCCAGTCGAACTCGACCTGCTACGTGCGCGAGGGGCAGACGCTCGGCATCGGCGCCGGGCAGCAGTCACGGGTCGACTGCACGCGGTTGGCGGGGCAGAAGGTCGACACTTGGTGGCTGCGCCGACATCCGCTGGTGCGCGGGCTCGCGTTCAAGCCCCGGGTGCGCCAGCAGGACCGGATCAACTGGCAGGTGCGGTTCATCGAGGGTGACCTCACCCCCGACGAGCGGTCGAGCTTCGACGAGGCGCTGGAGCATGCCCCCGACCGCGAGCTGTCGGCGGAGGACCGCGCTGCCTGGAGCGCGCGGTTGACGGGGGTGGCGTTCGCCTCCGACGGGTTTCTACCGTTCCGCGACAACGTCGACCAGGCGGCCCGGCACGGTGTCGTCGCGATCGCGGAGCCGGGCGGGTCGGTGCGGTCCGACGACATCCTCGCCGCCTGCCAGGAGCACGACATCACGCTGGTCCGCACCGGGCTGCGCCTCTTCCACCACTGACGGTCGGGAGGCACTCGGGTCAGTCGCCGCGCGCGGGTCAGAGGGTGAGCGTGCCCAGGGCGTCCGCGTAGACCGGGTCGTCGCGGCGGAAGCGGTCCGGGTCCGCGCTCAACACGTCCGCGATCTGGTTGGCGAGGATCTGCATCGGGACCACAGACAGGATGGTCGAGAGGGGTTCCGGGGTTTCAGGCAGCGCGAACACGGTCGCATCGGGCGCCTGGCTCACCCGGTCGCCGACGATCCAGAGCGGCGTGCCGATGTGCGCCAGCACCCCCGCCACCTCCCCGGTCCGGGTGGCCGACGCCGCCGTCGCACCCGGAGGATTGACCAGGACTCCGTAATCCTCGCGGTTGATGACCACCAGCGGGCCGTGGAGAAACTGCTCCAGCGGCAGGCCGTCGATCTGGGCGCGAGACGCCTCGCGGACCTTGATCACGACCTCCAGCGCGCTGACCGCGCTGGGCCCGGCGCCCGCCGCGTAGATCAGGCGATGGGCCGCCTCGCGGGCGACCGCCGCCACCTCGTCTTCCCGACCGAGGATCTCCGCCACCTGGTCCGGGATCGCTTCCAGCGCCCGCTCGTAGACCGGCGTCTGCACGGGTCTGGTGTTGCCCGCGAGCCGGGTCGCCACCTGGGCCAGGATGAACATGGCCGCGGTGTGGGAGGCGGTGTACGCGGCCGAGGTCTCACGTTCGACCGTGCGCAGGATGAGCGGCGAGCCCGGGTGCTCGGCGGTCTGAGACCCGATGGAAACCACGCTCGCGCCCGCCTCCAGCGCCCTCTCGAGCGCGCGGGTGGTCGCGCTCTTGACGCCGGAATGAGCCAGGATCACGACTCCGTCCTCCCGGCTCAGCGGATACGCGTCCGGGTAGTCCGCGAAGTCCGGCGAGTAGATGCCTCGCGCATCGACTCCCACCGAGCGCAGCATCCACTCGCCGGCCAGGGCCGCGTGGTAGCTGGTGCCGATCCCGACCAGGAAGAGACGCCTGGCGTCGCGCAGACGGCGGGCCGCTTCCTCGGCCGGGTCCCAGCCCTGCTGGAACAGGCGGCGCAGCTGGTCGGGCTGACCGTGCATGGTGCGGTACATGGCGGTCTCGGTGTTGGTCATGCCTGGACGGTAGGGCCCGAGGTAGGCTCACGGCAAGTGCCAATCAACTCCCGCGCCGATGCGCCACTCTGAGAAGCATGGTCGACGTCCGCCGGTTGGACCCCTCCTCCTGGACGGTGTATCGCGAGGTCCGGCTGGCGGCGCTGGCCGAGTCGCCCGGTGCGTTCGGCAGCACGCTGGAGCAGGCCTCGGGCCGCACCGAGGAGGAGTGGCGGGCGTGCCTCTATGACCGCGTTAACTTCGTCGCCTTCGACCGGGACCGACCGGTGGGCCTGGTGAGCGGCATCGCTGGCCCGGAGCCACACGTGGCCGAGCTGATCTCGATGTGGGTCGCCCCCGAGCACCGGCGGCAATCGGTGGGCGAGAGCCTGGTGCGCGAGGTCGCGGCCTGGGCGCGAGACGAGGGCTATCGCGAGCTGCGCCTCACCGTGGTCGACGACAACGGAGGTGCCCGCGCCTTCTACGAGCGCGCCGGCTTCACTCCCACCGGAGCCACGCACCCCTACCCCAACCACCCCCAACGGTGGGAGCTCGAGCTCGTCCTTCCCCTCGCCCTCGCCTGAACCCCCGTTTCGCATGGAACGGGTGCCATCGAGCGCGTCATAGCGGCCCTGCCGTGCGAAACGGGGGATCGGCGGCGGCGGAGCGGACGGCGGAGACCAGCCACCGGTCGTCCGCGAGGGCGGGGTCGAGGACCCCCAGCAGGGCGCGGGTCGCTTCGTCGAGCGAACCTGCCGAGGCGGCCCGCAGCCGATCCAGCTGGGCGTCACGGAGGTCGGGATGGGACCGCACGTGCGCGACCCACGCTCCCACCAGACCGGCGCCCGCGACCGGCTCCGCTCCCTGCTCTCGCGCCGCCCGGATCGTGGGCACCACGCGCTGGCGAAGTTTGAGCGAGCCGTCCTGGGCGATCTGCTCCAACGCGTGCGGGAGCCGCGCGTTCGACCACCTCGTCTCCACCGTGGCGCAGTACTCGTCGAGCCCCTCGAGCGCCGCCGGCATCATCCACCGCCTGGCCTCCCGCCAGAGGTCGAGCACCGCCTCGTGGAGTTCGCCGTCCGCCATCGCCTCGTGCACGAACCGGTGACCGGCCGCCAGACCACGATAGGCGAGCAGGGAGTGCCCAGTGTTGAGCAGCCGCAGCTTCCGCTGCTCGAAGGGCGCCACGTCCGCCACCAGCACCGCCCCCGCCAGCTCCCAGGGGGGACGGGGGGCGACGAAGTGATCCTCGATGATCCATTCCGATGCCGGCTCGGTGACCGTGGCCGCCCGGTCGTCCCAGCCCAGCAAATCCGCCACCACCGCGCGGTCCTCGGCGATCGTGGCCGGTGTGATGCGGTCCACCACCGTGCTCGGGAACGAACAGCTCCCTTCGATCCACGACCGCAACCCAGGTTCGGCGCCGCTCAGGATCGCCGACCGCAGGGCGCTCCCGTTGCCGGCCAGGTTGTCGCACGCGACCAGGGTCACGGGACCCGCCCCGCTCTGGCGGCGCCGGTCGAGACCCTGGAGCAGCCGCGTCAGCACCGGCGCGCCCGCCTGGTAGCCGGCTTCGGTGACGGTGAGGGTGACGACCGTGATCGAGGGGTCGGCGAGCAGGTCCGCCGCCCGGGGGTCACGGTGGCCGACGACCTCCGAGATCGACGCCACCACCTCGGCGTGGTCCCGTTCCCCTCCCCGCGTGAGCAGCGTGTAGCAGCCCCCCTGCGGGCCCAGCGTTTCGACGGCTGTGTTCGACCGTCCGGCGACCGCCGCGATGCCCCAGTCCGAGGACGCGTGCGCGGTGTACCAGGCCTGATGCGCGCGAAAGAACGCGCCCGGCCCGACGTGAAGGATCCGGGCCGGGGCGGCGGGGCCGGCGTGCGCGAGCGTCCGGCTGAGCCGTGGAAGGCCGGCGCTCACGTCCGCGATCCGAGCCCGTAGACCGCCCGCGGCTGCCCGTAGGCGTAGGCCTCCGCCACGGCGCGGGCCTCCTCGAGACTGAGGCGGTGCTCCCCGACCGAGGTCGCGAGGTGGCCGGCGATGGTGCGCCGCGCGACGTCGTGCCGGCTCGGGATGGAGCAGAAGGCGCGGGTGTCGTCCACGAAGCCGGTGAGCTTCGAGTAGCCCGCCGACTCGGCGACGGCCGAGAAGTGCCGGGCCATGCTGTCGGGCGCGTCGAGGAACCACCAGGGCGCCCCCAGGTAAAGCGCGGGCCAGTAGCTCGCCATCGGCGCCAGCTCGCGGCTGTAGGAGGTCTCGTCGACCGTGAACACCACGAAGCGAAGACCCGGCTCGTTGCCGCAGCGCTCGAGCAGCGATCGCAACGGTCCGACGAAGGTGACCGGGAACGGGAAGTCGGCGCCGATGTCGGGTCCGAAGCGGGCGGCGGAGGGACGGTCGTGATCGCGCTGCACGCCTGCGTGCAGCTGCATGACGAGGCCGTCCTCGAGCGCCAGCAGGGCGTTGACCGTGAGGAGCTGAGCCCCCAGCCGGCGCCGATCCTGCGGTCCCGACCGCTCCAGCCGGATGCGGTCGAACAGACGTCCCGCCTCCCCCTCCCCCAGGTCCTCCGTGTCCGGCCAGGTGTGGCCGTGGTCGGTGGCGACCGCGCCCTGCGCCACGGTTCGCCGGCGTTCATCGCGCAGGTGCGCGACCAGCCCCCGGTAGCTGGTCACCCCGGCGGCGTCGAGTGCCCCCTCCCAGTCGGGGCGCATGGGGTCGGTGAGCCGGTCAGGCCGAAGCGTGGGGACCACGTTGAGCCCGGCCGCGCGAAGCGCCTCGTGCGGCGCGTAGGAGCTGCCGGGCGCGTCCGTCGTCGAAAGCAGCTCGAGACCGAACCGCCGGAACAGCGCCCGCGGCCGGTAAGCGTCGTCCCGCAGGCGCTCCGCGATGAGGTCGTAGGAGGTGTCGGCGCCGGCCGCGTCGAGCGGCAGCGCCACCTCGAACAGAGACGTCAGCTCGTCCTCCAGCCAGATCCGGGTCGATGTGCCGCGGAACGCGGACCAGTGCTCACAGAAGAGCCGCCACACCCGCCGCGGGTCGGCGTCCGGCCGCAGCTCCGGGAGCGGAATCCCGATCGAGTGGAGGACGCGGGTGACGTAGTGGTCCTTCACGATGAACAGGTCGGCGGGGTCGCGGAATGGCGCGTCGGCGGCCAGCAGCTCCGCCTCCACGTGGCCGTGCACGGAAACCAGCGGCAGCCGGGCGACGCTTTGGTAAAGCTCGCGCGCCAACTCTCGCAGGTGGGGATCGGCCGGGAACAGCCGGTCGGGATGGAGACGGTCGGACCGGGTCGTCTGCGTTGTCACGGACCCTCCTCCTGGTTGGTGCCGGCGGTCGTCAAGCCTACCTCTCCCGGGCACCTCGAATGTCGCCCCACCGTTGACGGGTGACCAAATGGTCACCTACCTTGAAGTGTGTCATGGACGACGACCTCGTCTTCCGCGCCCTGGCCGACCCGACCCGGCGCCGCCTGCTCGACCTCATCCAGCAGCGGGACGGCCGCACGCTGACCGAGCTCGAGCGGGAGGTGCCGGAGCTGACCCGGTTCGGCGTGATGAAGCACCTCCGCGTGCTGGAGGAGGCGGGGCTGGTCGTCGCCCGCAAGCAAGGGCGGTTTCGTCACCATCACCTGAACGCGGTCCCGATCCAGCGCATCGCCGACCGCTGGATCGACCGCTACCGGGCGGGGCGGGCCGCCGCGCTGCTCGACCTGCAGCATGCCCTGGAGGACCATCACGTGACCACGCCCGCCGCCGAGGGGACTCAGGTCTACCGGCTCTACATCCGCGCCACCCCTGAGGGGGTCTGGGATGCGATCACCAATCCGGCCCTGATCGGACGCTACTTCCACGGTGCCCGCGTCGAGACCGCCGCGGAACCCGGAGGCCGTATCCGCTCCTTCTCCCCGGACGGCACGCAGGCGTGGGGCGACAACACGATCCTCGAGTTTGACCCGCCTCGCCGGCTGATCCACACCTGGCGCAGCCTCTATGACCCGGAGCTGGCGGCGGAGCCGGAGAGCCGGGTCAGCTGGGAGGTGGAGGGCCTGCCGGGTGGCTTCACCAGCCTGACGGTGACCCATGACCGCCTCGATCGCTCGCCGAAGACGGCGGCCAGCGTGCGAGGGTGGTCCTACATCCTGAGCAGCCTCAAGTCGCTCCTCGAGACGGGGGAGCCGCTGCCTCCTCACCCGGCCTGACCCGCGCCGGCCCATCAGGCTCCGCCAACTCCCCGGGGTGCGGGTCCGGCATCCGCTTCCAGAGCACGGCGTTGACATCGGCCCCGAGCACGACGATGACACCGAACAGGTAGAAGTAGACGACCAGCACGATGATCAGCGCGAGGTCGGTGCCGTAGGAGCCGAAGTTCTGGGCCACCGCGGCGTAAACCGGGAAGAGCAGGCTCAACAGCTCGAAGCAGATGGTGGCGAAGAGCGCACCGGGCCAGACCTGACGGATGCGATAGGCGTGGTTCGGGATCACTCCGTAGATGAACATGAAGACGCCAAATCCGGCCACCAGGCCGATCAGCACTTGAGCGCCGATGGCCGTGACCGCCTCGTCGACCGGGTGGGCCAGGTACCGCAGCTCTGGGTTGGCGAAGAAGAACACGGTCGCACCCGCGGTTCCCACCGAAACCAGCCCGATCAGCACGATCAGGATCATGGCCAGGGCCAGGCGGCGCAGGTACGGGCGCGGTCGCACACCGGCGATCCGCGAGAGACACAGCTCGAGCTGACGGAACAGGACCGACCCGCGCCAGACGGTGCCGAAGACGGCGAGCGCGGTGAGCAGGGCGGCGTGCTGGGCCACGGCCCGGAGGGCCTGCACGAGCGCGGTCCGCAGTGGTCCGTCCGGGATCAGGGCGGTCAGGAACTGTTGGTCGCCACTGGTGACGTCGACGCCGACCAGACGCAGGACGGCGATGGTGACGATGGGCACAGCGAGCAGCAGCGGCAGCAGGGAGACCAGGCAGGCCCAGGCGATCAGCGTCGCATCCCGTCCCCCCCAGTCGTTAAGGAATCGCTTCAGGACCTGCCACACGAACGAATCGCGAACGTAAGGCCAGACCGGACTGGCACGGAGCCCGACCAGCAAGGCCCGCCACCACGGTGGGCTCTCGACCCGCGCCAGTTCGGCCGGCGAATAGATCGGCTCCAACCGATCGTCGCCGCCACTCAGGAAGAGACCTCTGGAGCCGCTGTCGGGCCGGTCCCCGCGCCCCATAGCGAACTCATTGTGCGGACCAAGCGGTCAATCTGACAAGTCAGGTTGAGAAGACGGCGGCGCCGGCGCTCGGTTCGGCGGGGGCGGAGGATGCCACCAGGGTCAGGATCGGGATGTTGTCCACCGTTCTCCGGCGCACACGGTCGACGGCCAGCGGGGGGATCACGTCCTGGTCTCCGTCGACCACCACCGTCTCGTGGGGCCGGATCTTTTTCCACACGTCCCCCACCGCCTCACGGCGGAAGGACCCCGGGATATAGACAAAGCGGCGATCGGAAGTCACCTTGCGAGCCTCGCGCTCAGCCTGCCGAAAGGCGGCCTGGGCGTTGCGGTCCTTCAGGTAGGGATCGGTCACCTCCAGGAACTCGGCCTGGCTCGACGCGGGCCGGTCGCCGCGGTAGAGGAAGACGATGGGCCGGTTCGCGGCCCGCCGCAGCGCCGTCGAGACGACCGCCTCCGCCGCCGGCAGTTCGTGGGGAAGCACGACCATGATCTGGGCCGGCTCCAGACGGCGCCCGACCCCGACCGCCGTGAGGGCGACGCCGCCCCGGTGCAATACGGGGAATACCAGAGGCCGGCGATAGGCATAGGTGGTGAAGCCGATGATCAGGCCCACGATGGTGAGGCCTCCGCCGAACACGGTCGCCGCCGGCTTGTTGACGAGGTTGGTACACCACGCGAGGGCGACCAGGACCGTGGTGATGATGCCAGAGGCGAACAGGGTGACGCGGCCCGGCCTCCACCGACCGGCGTAGTCAAACCAGCGCAGCACGTCGAGGGAGCCGCAGGTGAGCACGAACGCCGCCAACAAGCCGAACGCGTAGAGATCGCCGAGCGCGTTGACGTTCCCCTGTGAGACCAGCACCACCAGCACCGGCACCCCCACCGCCAGCACGATGGCCAACGTCGGCGTGCCCCGCCACGTGTTCCGACGCTCCACCGCGCGGGGCAGAAACCCCATCCGGGCGAGCGCCACGAAGACGTGATAGGCGCCGATGACCGCCGTGTTGCTGGCAAAGATGAGCAGCAGCGCCCCCGTGATCGCGACGTAGTCACCCAGAACCGGCCCCGCGACATGCTGCCCGAGCAGCGAGATGAACTGGTTGGGGTTCAGGTTCCCGTGGAGGATCGTCGTCGACCAGATTGTGAGTGGCGGGCTGGTTGCGGCGATGACCAGCACCACGAACCCCATCGCCTTTCGCGACACGCTTCTCCGGGGCTCGCGCATCGAAGGCGCGAGCTGGGCGATCGACTCCAGGCCGGAGAAGGCAAGGAAGGCGCCCGCGTAGCCCTGAACCACGAAGATCGGCGTCAGCGGATGGCCATGGCCGAGCGCGGCAAACGAGCTCTGGAGTCCGCTCAGTTTGAGGAACCACAGCGTGGCGGCCACCGTCACCAGTTGGCCTGCAATCGCCGCTACCACGACCACTGCGTTGACCCGCGCCGACTCCTTGATGCCCATGTAGTTGAGAAAGCCGAGCGCGAGGAGCGCGAACAGCGTGGCGGGGACGACGATGGGGGACAGCGAGGGGAAGACGACGCTGAGGTAGATCACTCCCGAGACGGCGCTGATCGCGGCGGTCAGGTAATAGTCGACGAGGATGAACATCCCGCCCAGCATCCCGGCGAAAGGGTGCAGAGCGGTGGAGGCGACGTTGACCACCCCCCCGCCCTCCGGGAACCTCCAGGTCACCTCGGCGTACTTGAGGCAGAGCAGGACGAAGACGATCATGGTGAGGCTTACGAAGAGCCCGGAGCGACTCCCATACGTGCCGAACAGGATGCCCGGCGTGTAGTACACGGAGGTGCCGATGTCGGCGAGCACGACAGCGGCGCAGAGGAACCAGCCTAGTGAGCCGCCCCGCACCTTGATCGGACGCCGCGCCCGCTGCGCGAGGTGGGACCGCGAAGCGCCCTCCGGCCGTGCTGCGGCCGGCGGCTGCCCGCTCACCCGGGGGACTCTACCGCGGGACGCGTCAACGAATCGTCAACGGCGCCCAAGAGTTGGGGCCCAGTTCTCTTTACCTTTTCTGGTGCGGGATTGTGTAGCCTTCACCGCAGCCCTGGCTCCCCGAGAGAGCCCTGCAGCCTTACGACGCATTCCAACCCCGGAGGAGTCCCAAGCCCCTCGTGCGCACCGTCATACACCTGCCCTCACCCCGCACCATCATCCTGCAGGGCGGCGCTCAGCTGCTGGAGACGGCGCTGGTGCCGATCGGCCTCTTCTACGGCGTGCTCACCATCCTCGGGTTCGGCGACGGCGTGATCGCGGCCATGGCCTGGGCTCTGGCGGCGATCACGTTCCGCCTGCTCCTGGGCAAGAAGGTCCCGCTCATGCTGCTCGGGACCACAGCCTTGCTGGCGGCCCGTACGGTGCTCGGCCTGGCCACCGGCAGCGAGTTCCTGTACTTTCTTCAGCCCACGCTGCAGAACTTCGTCCTCGCCCTGATCTTCGTGCTCAGCACCCCCTTCGACCGTCCGTTGCTGGCGCGCCTGGCGGCCGAGGTGTGCTCCTTCCCCGACGGGCTGGCGGCCCACCCGCGGATCCTGCGCTTCTTCCGCCAGGTCTCCATCCTGTGGGGGGTCGTGTTCGGCATCATCGGGACGGGGACGCTGATCGCGCTGCTCAAGGTGGCGGTGGGGGACTACGTGCTGGTGGCGACCGTCGGCTACTACTCCCTGATCGGACTCGGGATCATCTTCTCGGTGTTCTGGTTCCGCCATGCGCTCCGGGCCGAGCAGATCGTGCTTCGGCTGGGGCCACCGCAGGCAGCGCGGGCGGCCTGACGCTCCGCGCCGCCGGCCCGGACGCCCGATTGCCGGCACTTGGGGATGGCGCTCAGCCGGCGTGGACCCGGTGGCGGGCGCTGAGCCAGTCCCGCGCCGCGGTGACGCCCTCGTAGGTGACGGTGTGGCCCCCGGCGTGGCGGTGCTCCTCCACCTCCGCGCCGGCGCCGCCCAGCTGCGCGACCAGGCGGTCGGCCGCCGCACGGGGGGCCATCGGATCCCGGTTGCCGTTGGAGATGAAGACGTGACTTTCGTGGAGGTCGCGGGCCGGTGGATCGGCGAACGGCGCCATGGCACTGAAGAGGACCGCCTCTCGCAGCGCGTCGGGCCGCAGCTGCAGCGTGGCGGCGGCGATGTTGGCTCCGTTGGAGAATCCGACCGCGACGATGGGGCGCTCTCCCAGCGCGTGGCGCCGGCGGGCGTCGAGGACGAACCCGGCCAGCTGCTCCGCGCGGAGCCGGATGTCCTCCTCGTCGAACACCCCCTCGGCCAGGCGCCGGAACCAGCGGGCAGCACCGAACTCCCGCTCCGGGCCCTGAGGCGCCAGGGTGGGCGCCTCCGGCAGCAACAGATTCGCGACCGGGAGCAGGTCGCGGGGATCGCCGCCGGTGCCGTGCAGGAGCAGCAGCACCGGACCCTCGGAAGCCCCCTCGTTGTATTCGTAAACCAGATCGGACAGCGTTTCCACGGTGGCTACCTTGGCGCCTCCGGGGTCCCCGCGGGATGGACCTTGCGGAGTCCCGTGGGGTGGAGCTCGGGGTTGTTCTCGACCGGCAGCTGGATTGGCTGGACGGCCTCCTCGATGCGCGCGCGCCCGCTCTCGAGCCAGCGCGGGAGCTTGAGCGCGGTACCGAGCGCCGCCGGCGTTTCGTCGGTGGCGAATCCGGGCTGGTCGGTCGCGATCTCGAAGAGCACCCCTCCCGGCTCTCGAAAGTAGATGGAATGGAAGTACTGGCGGTCCTGCACCGGGGTCACGCCCACTCCCAGCTCCTGCAGCCGCTGGAGCCAGGTTGCCTGCGTCTCGTCGTCGGGCGTGCGCCAGGCGATGTGGTGGACAGTTCCGGAGGCGACGACGCCGCGCCGGGCACCGGGGGTTTCGACCAGGTCCAGGAACGAGCCCGGACCCTTGCCGGTGGCGGCGAACCGGCGTCCGCGGGGCCCCTCGTCGACCTCCGTCATGCCCAGCACTCCGAGCATCGCGACGGTCGGCGCGGCGTCTGCCACCGTCAGCGTCACCGAGTGGAGGCCTCGGATCGCCCGGCCGGCGCCCACGGAGCCCTGCGTCCACCCGCCTCGCTCGTCGCCGGCGGCCTCGGCGAGGGCGAGCTGGAGCCCATCCGGGTCCTCGAAGACGAGCGTGTGGCCGTCGTTCGAAGCCACCAGGTTCGCCTCCCGACCCTCCGCGCGCAGCCGGCCCTGCCACCAATCCAGGCTCCCGGCCGGCACCGAGAACGTCGTCGTGGTGGCCTGACCCGCGCCCCGACGGCCCTGCGGTGCGTCACCCCAGGGAAAGAAGGTGAGCAGCGTGCCCGGGTGCCCCAGGTCGTCGCCGAAGTAGAAGTGATAGGTGCCGGGGTCGTCGAAGTTGACGGTGCGTTTGACCAGGCGCAGGCCCAGCGTGTTGACGTAGAACTCGAGGTTGCGCTGGGGGTCGCCGCCGATGGCGGTCACGTGGTGCAGCCCCTGTGTGCTGAGGGTCATCTGGTCTCCTCCATGGAACCCGCTGGTATCGCTCACTCAGAACTCTCTTTCCAGACAGATATTTCCGACGCAGAGAAATGGTACGCTGGACGCCGTGGACGCGGGTGCCGAGACATCTCCCCCGGGGGCGGCCGCGGTCCCGGACGACGACGGCGCGATCAGCGCCTGGGGGGTGGTGATCGAAGGGTTCCTGCCCACGCAGGCGCTCGTCATGGGTTCGGTGGCCGCGCGTTTCGGGCTGGCACCGGCGCCCTTCGACATCCTCCTGCGACTGCTCCGCACCCCCGGCTGCCGGATGCCGATGACGCGGCTGGCGCGCGAGGCGGCGCTTTCCAGCGGGGGGTTCACCAAAGTCGCGGACCGCCTGGTATGGGCCGGATGCCTGCGCCGCGACCCCAGCCCCGAAGACCGGCGGGTGATCTACGCCGCGTTGACTCCGGAGGGGCGCGCGCAAGCCGAGGAGGCGCGGGCGATCTGCGCCGCCGCCGTCCGCGAACACGTGCTGGCGCCGCTGGGCCCCGAGCGCGCCGCCGCCCTGGTGGAGGCGATGCAGCTCCTCCGCGCCCACAACGGCACCCCGGCCGGCCGCGACCGGTAGCACCCTTCGCGCGCCGGCCCCCCTTTCGCACGGAACGGTGCTCATCCCGGCCTCGATGACACCCGTTCCGTGCGAAACGGGTGTCATTCCAGTCCTCGCCGTCGGGCCAGCCAGACCTCGCGCGTGTCGGTACGGGTGAGGGTCCCGCCGAAGTCGCGGTCGATGAGTTCGCCCAGACACGTCAGGAGACCCCTTCGGGCATGCTCGTCGAGACCCCGGACGTTGGAGAAGGTGCCCAGCAGGTCGAGGTAGTCCTCGGCGCGATAGCGATTGACCTGCTCGTAGAGGTGGCGCTCGACCGGCTCGAACGCAACCGCCTCCTCCAGATCCGGACGCGCGGAAGGCAGCTCGTCCCGGGTCGGTGGCAGGAAGCCGGGCCGGGCCTCGGGATCCCAGCGCAGGTAGCAGTCCTGGCTGCGGATGCCGAACGCGTCCCGTTCCGGCCCCGCGCCCCAGTGCGTCTCCACCACCGCCAGATAGCCACGCGGCCGCAGGGCCTGGGCCGCCTTGACGACCCGGACGGCGGGATCGAGCCAGTGAAACGCGGTGGCCGAGATGACAAGGTCGAAGGGCGTCGGGGGCAGCCGGTAAGCCTCGAACGTGCTCTCCACGACCTGCGTGGTGGGATGGCCCGCGAGGTTCTTCCGTGCCAGCGCCGCCAGCGCGTCGCCCGGTTCGAGCGCGATCACCCGCACACCGCGCTCGACCAGTGGCAGCGTGATCTGCCCGGTGCCACACCCGATCTCGAGGACGCGATCGCCAGCCCGCAGGCCGGTGAATCGGAACAGGTCCTCGACCAGTTCGGGCGGGTAGCCCGGCCGGGCACGGTCATAGAGCGCAGCCACCTCGTTGAACGACTCGGGACGGCGAGTCATCCCCCTCCATCTTGACTCCCCGTTTCGCGCGAACGGGCCGCTATGACCGGCCGGATGGGCACCGTTCCGTGCCAAACGGGGCCTTTGCCCACCGGCCCCGGCCCTCGCCCGGGGCCAGGCTTATGGTCGAGGGATGAACCGCGTGGAGGCACCCAACGACCACGAGCTGGCCCTGATCGCGAACCGCATCCGCCAGGACCTGATGGAAATGCTGTCCGCCGCCAAGTCGGGGCACTCGGGGGGGCCGCTGGGCATGGCGGACGTCTTCACGGCGCTCTACTTCGCGATCGCCAACGTCGACCCCGCGGATCCCGAAAAGCCGGACCGCGACCGCATCATCCTCAGCAACGGGCATATCTGCCCGGTCTGGTACGCGACGCTGGCCGAGCGCGGCTACTTCCCGACCCAGGAACTGGTCACGCTGCGCCAGCTCGGCACCCGCCTCCAGGGCCACACCCACATCGGCGAGCCGCCCGGCGTCGAGAACTCGTCCGGACCTCTCGGCCAGGGGCTGTCGCAGGCGATCGGCCTCGCCCTGGCGGCCCGGCTCGACGCGGCGCGCTGGCGCACCCACGTCCTGCTCTCCGACGGCGAGCACCAGGAGGGCCAGATCTGGGAGGCGATCCTCTACGCGGGTGCCCACCATCTGAGCAATTTGACCGCCTGGGTCGACCGCAACTACATCCAGATCGACGGCGACACCGAGGCCATCCTCCCGCTCTCGGGACTGGCCGACAAGTACCGCGCCTTCGGCTGGCAGGTGGTGGACGTCGACGGGCACAACCTCGGCGCGCTGATCGACGCCGCGCACTTCGCGGAGGCGATCGGGGACCGCCCGACGGTCGTGATCTGCCACACCATCCCGGGCCGGGGTGTCGACTTCATGGAGCGCGACTATCGCTGGCACGGCATCCCGCCCAACCGCGAGCAGGCCGACCGTGCCCTCGAGCAGCTGCGCGCGCAGCGGGCCGAGCTGGAGGCGGTGCGATGACCGCCGTCGAACCTCTGCTCACCGTCGACCTCCACGCCGACCTGCCCACCAAGGGATGCCGCGCCGGCTTCGGCCAGGCCCTGGTCGAGTTGGGTGAGACGAACCCCGACGTGGTCGCCCTCACCGGCGACCTGGTCGACTCCACCCGCGTGGGCCCCTTCGCCAAGGCCTTCCCCGCGCGCTTTTTCGACATGGGCGTGGCGGAGCAGAACATGATGGGCGTCGCCGCCGGCCTCGCACTCGGCGGCAAGATCCCGTTCCTTACCTCCTATGCCACCTTCTCGCCGGGGCGCAACTGGGACCAGTTCCGCGTCTCCGTGGCCTACTCGCGCGCCAACGTCAAGGTGGTGGGCGCGCACGCGGGTCTGTCGGTAGGCCCCGACGGCGCCACGCACGAGGCGCTCGAGGACCTGGCCATGGTGCGCGTCCTTCCCGGCGTCACCGTGGTGGTGCCCTGCGACTACGAGCAGGCCCGGCTGGCCACGCATGCCCTGGCCGCGCACCGAGGCCCCGACTACATCCGGTTCGGGCGCGAGGACACGCCGGTCTTCACCAGCCCCCAGACTCCGTTCGAGCTGGGACGGGCGCAGATCTTCCGCGAGGGCTCCGACGTGACCCTCTTCGCCTGCGGGCCGCTCTGCTTCGAAGCCTTGCTGGCGGCGGAGGCGCTGGATCGCGAGGGGATCTCGGCCCGGGTCGTGAACGTGCACACGGTGAAGCCGATCGACGTCGAGACGGTGGTGGGCAGCGTGACCGGGTCCGGATGTGCGGTGACCGTGGAGGAGCACCAGATCACGGGTGGTCTGGGGGGTGCCGTGTCGGAGGTGCTGTGTGAGCACTACCCGGCGCCGCTGGAGCGGGTCGGAATGCCGGACTCGTTCGGCGAGTCGGGCAAAGCGCGGGAACTCCTCGAGAAGTGGGGGCTGACCGCGCCCGCCATCGTCGAGAAAGCGCGCAAAGTAGTGGCGCGAAAGCGCACGCAAGTGTAACTTTTCGCGCATGAGCGACCAAAGCGGGGGTGGCGCCGGGCTCCTGGCGACGCTGGACAACCGGGAGATCGGCAGCTTCTACATCTTCCTGGCGATCCTGGCGACCATCGGCGGATTCCTGTTCGGATTCGACACCGCCAACATCGGGTCGGCGCTCGTGTTCCTGCCCTTCCACCTGGGTACCTTGGGCACTGGCATCGTGGTGGCAGGCGCCTCGCTCGGCTCCTTCGTGGGGGCGCTGGCCGCAGGCCCGCTGACCGACCGCTTCGGCCGCAAAGCCCTGCTGCTGGTCGACTCCGGCCTGTTCGCGCTCGGCTCCCTGATCTCGGCGGTCGCGCCCGAGGCGGTGACCTTGATCATCGGCCGGCTGATCATCGGTCTCAGCATCGGAGCCGACTCTGCGATCGCGACCGCCTACATCTCGGAGTTCGCTCCCAAGGCGCGGCGCGGCTCGCTCGCGATCATCCAGCAGTGGATGATCACCATCGGCATCCTGGGCGCCTACGTGATCGCGGTCATAATCCTGCTCATTGCGCCCAATGCCGCCAGCACGGTCGACTGGCGGATCCTGCTCGGGGTGGGCTTCATCCCCGCCATCATCTCCCTGCTCCTGCGGACCCGGATGCCGGAGTCTCCGCGCTGGCTGCTCGAGAAGGGTCGCGAGGACGACGTGGTCATCGCGATGGGGAAGCTCGGCATCACGGTGACAGCAGAGCAGGTCCACGCCGAGGCGCGGGCCGTCCAGACCGAGCGAGAGCGGGTGCAGGCGCAGCACAACTGGACGCCTGCCGTCATTCGCGCCCTGGTCATCGTCTGCGTCTTCTTCACCTTCCAGCAGATCACCGGGATCAACGTCGCCTTCTACTACGGCCCGCACCTGCTCACGCCCTACTTCGCCGGGGGGCACAGGACGGCGGTGCAGTCGGAGGTCGCAGGCGTCTACGCGGCAGGGATCCTGGCCGTGATCAACGTGGCCGCCACCTACTTCGCGTTCCGCTTCATCGACAAGGTGGGACGCCGCCGCCTGGCGATGGGCGCCTACATCGTGATGGCCCTCTTCTTGCTGGTGGGGGCCTTCGGCGCCGCCTTCCTGCACGGCACCGCCCAGCTGCTCGTGATCATGGTCGGGTTCGCCATCTTCATCTCCGCCTTCGCGATCGGCATCGGCGGCACCGGCTGGCTGCTCCAGGGCGAGGTCTTCCCGACCGCGGTCCGGGGGCGTGCGGCCGCCATCGGCGCGGCGGTGGACTGGCTGGCCAACTACATCCTGGTCATCGCCTTCCCGTTCATGCAGTCGGGCCTCGGCCTGGCCTGGGCGATGGTGGTCTTCGCCTTCCTGTGTGTGTGCGGCCTCGTCTTCGTGAATCGATTCCTGCCCGAGACCAAGGGCAAGTCGGCGGAGGAGGTCATCAGGCTCTTCGACGGGCCCGTCAACCACGCCGACCCCGGTCAACCGTCGACGCCTCGCGCCCCCGCACCGAGCGGGTAGGAGGGCGGCGGGCGCGGATGCTAGGATCCGCGCATGCCGTACGACGAGGCGCTGGCGGCGCGGGTCCGGGCGCTGCTGGCGGGCGAGGACGCGATCAGCGAGCAGAGGATGTTCGGCGGCCTCGCCTTCTTGCTGGAGGGCAACATGGCGGTGGCGGCGAGCGGCAACGGGGGGCTGATGGTGCGCGTCGACCCGACCGAGGGCGCGCGGCTGGTGGCCTCCACGGCCGCCGTCCCCATGGTCATGCGCGGCCGAGAGATGGTGGGGTGGCTGCGGGTCGCCGAGGGGCTCGAATCCGACCACGAGCTGGCGACCTGGGTGCGCCGCGGCACCGACTACGCGCGGACCCTCCCGCCCAAGGCATGATGGGCGCACATTGCTAACGCCGTGACCTTATCCCGGGCGGAGTGAGGACACGAGGACACAACGCCAGAGCAATCTGCGGTCACTCCGAGCCCCCTCACCAGTCCGAGACGGACCCGTCCTCCCGGTGGAAGATGCGCAGTCCCGGCAGCTCGAACGGCTGCGCCAGGGCCGCCTCCTCGTCGAGCTCGACACCGAGCCCCGGTGACCCGCCCGAGAAGAGCTTGCCGCCCTCCAGGCGCATGTCGGTGGAGACCACGTCGCCGAGCACGCCCGGTCGCCAGGTCAGCTCCTGCACCGCGAACAGCGGCGTCGAGAGGTCGAAGTGGAGGCAGGCGGCGGTGGAGACCGGTCCTAGCGGGTTGTGTGGCACCTGCTCGATGTAGTGCGTCTCACACCACCCCGCGACCTTGCGCGCCTCCGTCAGGCCCCCGCAGATGCAGAGGTCAACACGGCAGAAGTCGAGCAGGTCGCCCTCGATCAGGTCCTGCCATTCCCACTTGCTGGCGAGCTGCTCGCCGGTGGCGATCGGGACCGAGATGTGCTCGCGTAGGTAGCGGAACTCGCGCGGGTTCTCGGCCCGGACCGGATCCTCGATGAAGAACGGACGCATCGGTTCCAGCTCCCGGGCCAGCTGGATGGCGTACGTCGGTGTCGTCCGCTGATGGAAGTCGACGCAGATCTCGACGTCCGGGCCCAGCGCGTCGCGGAGTGAGCCGAACGCGTCGACCGTCCAGCGGAGCGCCCGCGCCTGCTCGAAGACGCCGTCGACCTCTTGCGCACCGCCCTCGCCGACGCCGAAGCGTACGAACCGCCAGCCCTCGGCGACCCGCTCCCGGGCGACCCCCACCATCTCCGCGATCCCGGCGCGCTGTTCGGTCGAACCGGAAGCACTCCGCTGCTGCACGTGGCAGTAGCAGACCGCGTACTCGCGCGTACGGCCGCCCAACAGGTCGCAGACAGGCACGCCCAGGGCCTTGCCGCGCAGGTCCCAGAGCGCCAGGTCGATGGCGGCCACGGCGGCCGAATGGACGTGGCCGCCGCGGAAGAACTGGCCCCGCCACAGCGTCTGCCAGAGGTGTTCGATGCGGGTCGGATCCTGACCCACCAGGATCGGCCGGTACGTTTCGATGAGACCCTGGAGCGCCAGCTCCTTCCCGTTGATGCCGGCCTCCCCGAGCCCGGTCACGCCCTCGTCGGTGTAGACCTTCACGAACGAGTAGTTGCGCTCGGGGCGCTCGGCGTCGTGGACCAGGAACGTGCGGACGTCGGTGATCTTCATGAGCACGCCGAGGATAGACGCCCGGACCCAGCCGCCGGCGTGGCGCGGGCGGCGCGGACTCCGCTCAGCCGTGCGTCTGCGCGGCCCCTCCGCCCGCCCGTCCTCGCAGCTCCTCGAGCGCGCGGCCCGCGACTCCCTGCTCGCTGAGAAATCCGGAGGTGAGCGCATCCTGGAACGAGAGCAGCGGCACCGCGTACGTGTCCGCCGTCCGGTGCAGGAATGACGTCCGTTCGGCGGCGGGAGCCAGCGACGCGTCGGTCAAGGTCAGAGAGCGCTGCACCCGCTGCCACCACCCGATTCGGCCGGTGCTCGCGCGGGCCTGCTCCGGCGCCTCCCAGAGCCAGTCTGAGAAGAGGCAGATCGGACTCGCGTACTGGGCGCGGAAGCCTTCAGTCCCGTGGAGTGCCACCTGCCCCCAGGCGCGCACCAGGCCGATCGCCGAACTGCGGTCCGTGATCGTGTCCCGGGCATAGCGGATGCACCGCGCGGGACTGTGGAGCGCCCAGAAGCCGCAGCTGCAGCTCTGACCGGGAGATGACGCGCAGTGCCGGCTTCCGAGGCAGAAGGCCTGGTTCACACCGGGCTGCCACTCATGCCGAACGCCCCAGGAGAGGAGGGTGCCGTCCCGGACCCGCCACAGGCGCCACCCGAGCAGCGTCTCAACCCCGCGCGACGGCTGCTCGGGCTGGCTCGGCCCCAGCAACCAGCCCACCAGGCGGGAGCCCGGTGTCTGATCCTTCGCCCCATCCATACATCAATGCTATCACTTTATGTTGTGGGTCACGGTGGCAGGAAGCGGTATTCGTCCTGACCCACATGGCACCGCGAATCAGCCCGGCGCAGCTTCCGCCGCGGGCTGGTTCTCAGTCGTGGACGCGGGGCCGGTGGCAGCGTGGCGGGCCAGCAGCCAGACGCCGCAGCCGAGGGCGACGAGGCCGAGCGCCTCGCCGGCGAGTGCCCCCGGGGCCGACTGCAGGCTCTCGTGCAGCCAGAGGATGCCGAGGGTGATGCCGACCAGCGGATCGGTGAGGGTGATCACCGCCTGCGCCGGGGCCAAGTTCCGGTGCGAGCGATAAGCGTGCTGCGTCATCAGAAAGCCGCACGGACCGAGGACCGCCATCGCGTAGAGAGGCCAGCTCACGAAGAGCGCCACCAGCCCTCCGCTCATGAAGGTCGCGGTTGCCACTTTGGCGATGGTGGCACTGGCGCCGTAGAACAGCCCGCCGCCCAGCCCCAGCGCCAGCGCACGGACCCGGCCCCGGCGCCAGAACGCGAGACCCAGGCACAAAACCAGCGCCAGGCTCAGCACGGCGCCGAGCAGCAGTGCCTGCGCCACGCTCATGGTGGCCGCCCCGCCGGGGGGACGGCTGATGGCGAGAAAGGCCGCCAGCCCCGCCACGCAAAGGGCGGCGCCGGCCAGAGTCCAGCGGGGTGGCAGGCGATGCCGGAACCAGTTGCGGAAGAGGACCGCGAACAAGAGGCCCGTCACCAGCAGCGGCTGAACCATCGCGACCGGGCCCTTCGCCAGCGCCAGCAGCTGCAGCGCCGAGGCGACCGCGGTCGCGACCAGCGACGCCATCCACAGTGGCTGCCCGATCAGGTCGCGGAGGAGCCCCGGCCGGAGCGGCCCCCGGGTCGGCTCGCGCGCCATCGTCGTGTGCTGGAGGGCGCCGGCGAGACCGAAGCCGGCCGCGCTCCCGACCGCCGCCGGGACAACGATCCAGAGCTCGACCGGCGGCACGGCTAGGCGACCTCGTGCAGGCGCCGTTCTCCGAGCGTGGCGAGCGCCTCGAGGAGCCGGTGCCGCTGCGCCGCCCCGAGCGCCTGGCGCTCCCGGGCCGCCAGCAGGGGAGGGTGTGCGTGGAGGCTGCGTACGACGAGGCCGAGCCGGTCCTCGTCGTGGGTGACCTCGGCCAGGCCGGCCCCGGCCATGAGCCCGGCGTTGGCACGGCCGTGTCCGGCGATCGGACGGTGCATGATCACCGGCCGGCCGCACGCGAGGGCTTCCAGGGCGGTGGAGCCGCCGGCGTTGGTCACGACCACATCGCATGCCGCCAGCAGGCCCGGCACGTCGTCCGTCCAGCCCAGCACCCGCATGCGACCTCCCGCGTCAGGCTCGCCCGCCAGCCGGGAGCGGAGCGCCTCGTTGTGCCCGCACACCACGAGCGCGATCACTCCCGGGTCGGCGTCGATCACCGCGTGCGCGGTGCGCGCCACGTCACCGAATCCAAGCGACCCGCACGAGACGAGGACGACGAAGCCCTCCCGGGGCAGATCCAGGTTCGATCGCGCTGCTTCCTTCGAAAGGGGCCGGAAGGCGCCTTTCACCGGCAGACCGCCGACCGCCACGCGTGCCCCCGGGACCTGGGCGCGTGCCACCGGCGCCGCCGCCTCGTGCGCCACCAGGTTGAGGTCGAGTCCGCGGTAGACCCACCACGGGGAAGGTGCGAGGTCGCAGACCCAGGCCGCGACGGGCATCGGGAGCGATCGGTGGCGGCGACGCCATTCGAGCGCGGCCGAGCCGAGGGGATAGGTGGACAGAATGAGGTCGGGACGGAACGCCTCCAGCTGCGCGTGAAGCCGGCGCCCCGCCCAGGCTCCGACGAAGCGCTTGCTCGCGTTCGCGAACCAGGGCCGGTGGCAGAGGGAGTCATAGAAGAGCTGGTAGAGCCAGGGCGTGCCCTCGACGTTGCGCTCGTAGATGGCGCGGAACAGCGGCCCGACGCCAGGACCCATCACGTCCAGCGTGTCCAACCAGCCGACGCTCACGCCCGGCCAGAGCCTGGTCGCCGCTTCCTCGAGCGCGCGCCCGGCGGCGTTGTGTCCCTCTCCCATCCTCGCCGACACGATGAGCAGCCGCCGGGGTGTAGGCCGGTTCGCCATCATGTCCGGAGCCGTTCGCCGGAGCCCTCCCGGATGCGAGGAAGCGGCCGCCAGAGCCACTTCCCCGCTGACGAGGGAGGGAGTAGGTATCGAACGGGGTCGGGAGACGAGTCGAGGTGGATCGCTGGTCTGGGATCCTCGCCTCCCTGAAATCGGATCATAGCATACTACATTATCCGACATTTCCGCTATAACCAATCGTCCACGATGCGGTGGACGCCGGCACGCGCTCAGGGCGAGGCAGAGGGCAGCGTCTCCAGCCGTACCGCCAGCCCTTCGCGGAAGGTGAAAGCCAGGGTCCGCGGGGCGCCCGCGGCGAGGTCCTCGGTCTCCGGCAGGTCCGGGCTCTCGGCGTGGACGACGACCCGGTCACCGAGCTCGTGGATCTCCAATCCGGTGAGACGGAGGCCGCGGGAGCCGGCCCGGCCGAGGCGACCGATGATCTCACTCCGGCCCGCGCAGACCTGCTCGGGCCGGATCCCCTGCCAGACCGCATCCTCCGCGAACAATGCGTGCAGGCCGGCCACGTCACCGTCCTGGAGCCAGGCCGGGATCACCCGCAAGACCTTGATCAGATTGGAGCCGGTGGGTGCCACGGCGGATCAGTCCACGAACGCGTTCGAATCAGTGCCGGCGAACGCCTCAACGCCTGGCACCTCCGAGAAGGCGGCCGCCGCGCGTCCCGTGCCCATCGAGATTAGCACCCAAGCGAGGGCCAGACCCCCGATCTGCGCCCACCTCTGCCCGAGCGGTAAAGCCATGATCTTGCCTCCAACCGGGCGTGAGACCGCCCGGTGATTGAAAAGGTACGCGTGAGGCTGTCAGGAACGCCGGTTCGATAGGAGGGTGGGCGGCGGTCAGCCCAGGATCGCGCGGGACAAGAGATCCTGGCGCCGCTCCACGAACCGCGCGGCGGCGAGCCAGGCCTCCCCGTGACCGGCGCTCCAGAGGGACGCCCACGGCTGCACGCCGGTCAAGTGGCCGCCCTCCAGCAGTTCGTACATCGACCACACCCGCCGCGGCAGCAGCGACACCAGCCGCGATCGCTGCTCGCCGGCGGCGCCGTAGCCGTCCACCAGAGATGCGATGCGGCCGGCGATGACGTCATCTTCCAGTGCCACCTGCGGGGACAGGGGCACGAAGGCGTTGACCGCGTACGCGAGGTCCCACATCCGTGAGCCGGGGCCGGCGCCGTCCCAGTCGATGAGCACCAACCTCGCCTTCCCCCGGACCAGGTTCCAGGGGGCGGCGTCGTGGTGACAGATGAGCTCCTCGGCGTCAGGCCGGATGGCGACGTTCCAGACCGCTCGCTCAGGTGGGACGAAGGTCGCGGCGACATCGTGGAACCCGCGCAGAAGGAGCCCGACCTCCCGTAAGCGGTTCCGGTCCAGGTCTGCCGGGCTCGCGTCGACCTGTCCCTCCACATAGGACAGCACCTGCCGGCCCCGCTCGTCGTAGCCCAGCGCCCTCGGCGCGCCGTCGAAGCCCGCCCGCTCGAGATGGGTCAGAAGGGCGTCGACGCTCGCCGACCACGGGCCCACCGGGCGGCGCACCGTGTCGCCGACCCGGACCAGACCGGGCGACACGTTCCCGCCGGCCAGCGGTCGCTCCGACGAGGGGCACATGACGGCAATGCAACGCCATCCGGCACGGCCGCCGCCGCCGGACTCGCGGGCAGACCCCTTCTGCAGTGCAGTCGGCGCCCATCAGCACCAGTCAACGACCGTTCGTGGGGCACATGCGTCCTGCCGGGTAATCACTTCGCCCTAAGGGGAAAGGAGCACTGTCAAGATCGGCGGTTACGACAGCGAAGGTGCGCGGTCCGGCAGGATCAGGAAGCGGGGAGCCCGGTCACTCTCACCTGGGCCGACCTGGTCTCGCCGTCGCGGACGAACGTCACCTTGACGGTCTGACCCGCCTGATGTCGCCGCACCTCGACCAGCATCTGATCGACACTGTTCACCGTCCGCTCCCCGATACCGGTGATGACGTCTCCCGCCTTGATTCCGGCCTGTGCGGCGCCGAGACCGGGGATGACCTCGTCGACCAGGGCGCCGCGCGGGAGACCTGTCGTCTTCGCCATCTCCGCCGTCACGGTCACGGCCAGGACACCGATCTGGGGATGCGTGGCGACTCCGTTCTTGATCAACTCGTCGGCGACCGAGCGTGCGAAGTCGATCGGAATCGCGAAGTTGAGCCCGATGCTGCCGCCGCCCGCGGGAGTGGCACTCGGCACCTGGGCGCCGGCCGTGTTGACGCCGATCTGTTGGCCCGAACAATTGGTGAGCGGACCGCCGCTGTTGCCCGGGTTGATCGAGGCGTCCGTCTGCACAGCGTTCACGAGCAGACCTGCCTGATCTCCCGCGCCGACGTTGACGTAACGGCTGAGCGCACTGACGATGCCGGACGTGACCGTGCTCTCCAGCCCGAGCGGCGAGCCGGCCGCGATCACCGGTTCGCCGATTTGGAGGTCGGCGGAGTCACCCTCCGCGATCGGCCGCAGCGAGCCCTGATACCCCTGCGCCCGAATCACCGCGAGGTCGGTCAGCGCATCGCGGCCGACCACTTGAGCCGGTACGCCCGAGCCTCCACGCGCCAGGTCCACGGTGATGACGTTTGGAGTTCCGTTGGGCGCCAGGACATGACTGTTGGTGAGGATGTCGCCCTGCTTGTCGAGCACCGATCCCGACCCGTTGCCCGCGCCCGCCGGCGTCTGCACGTGGATCGTGGCCAGCGAGGGAAGGATCTCGGCCGTCACGCTGGTGATGTCACAGGTGCCGGCGGAGGAGTTGCCCGAGCCGCTCGAGTGGAAGGCGGCTCCGATGAAGCCACCGATGCCGCCGGCGATCAGGGCCAGGATCACGCCCGAGGCCGCGAGGACCCAGGGTCGGGCCCAGGGCGGTTGTCGGGGCGTCCCCCGCGTCGTGCCTCCCGTCGCCGGCCGGCCTTGACCCATCTCTCACCTCTTGCTGAGCCCGAGACGCGCTGGTTGATGAGCAACCGCAGGCGTACTGACTCACCTACTATGGCATCACGATCCGGCATCGATGTCGATGTCCGGCGTGAGGACGGGCGACGAACACGTCGTTTGACCGCCCGCGCTGTTCGATGTCATGATTTCTGCGATGGCACAGAACGCGCGGGACGACACATCCGACCTCTTGGGAGTGGTGGGCCGGCACTGGGGGTGGGCGCTCGCCTTTGGCCTACTCACAGTGATCGCGGGCATCCTGCTGGTGGTCTGGCCACACATATCGCTTCTGATTGCCGCGATCTTCTTCGGCATCCAGTTGATCATTACCGCAATCTTTCGCTTCGTCGCGGCGTTCGCCGCTCCCGATGCGGGCGGCTGGGTACGTGTGTTGATGGTGATTATCGCCGTCCTCTCACTGATCGCCGGCCTCTTCATCCTCCGGGATCCCCATCTCGGCATTCTCGTGCTCGCCCTCGTCCTCAGCATTTACTGGATCGCGACCGGGCTGCTCGATGTGTTCATGGCCATCGCCAACAACGAACTCCCGCGACGCTGGCTGGTTGCGCTGACGGGGGCGCTGGGCATCGTCGCAGGCCTGGTCGTGTTCGCCAATCCGGTCTTCTCTCTGGTCTTCCTGGCCTGGGTGCTCGGGATCTGGCTGATCGTGTACGGAGTCATCACCGTGATCAGGGCGTTCATGATCCGTGGCGCGGCGACCTCTCGGGCCGGAGGCCCGACCGACGTCGCCCGCGAGGTCTGATACCCGAGCCTACGTCCGGCTCGTACCGCGAGCGAATGGGGAGGAGGGGGTGATCTGTGCGGTCGGCGTGAACCGGACCGGCCGGGCGGGTTCGATGCTGAGCCACCAACGTTCGTCATGTTCTTCGCGTTGCTGGCGCGCTACGCGCCGGTGTCGTCGCTGGCCGCCTATCTGCCCGTCGTGCGTTCCCTGCCGCGCCGCGACCACATCAAGCTGGCCCTGACCGCCCCCGCCGAAGCTGAGTCGGGCACTGCTCGCTGGCAGTCGGTCCTCCTCTTTCCGACCACGGAGGGTGTGCTGCCCCCGCTTGGGTGAGCGTCACAAACCCTGGATAGCCCCGTTGGTGCACCTCCGGGACGACGGGGTTGTGTGTCATTGGCCGCGCCTGCCGAATTGGGCGCGAGTTGCGATCGCCGCGGACGCTTTGTCATAGTTACCGACTAGGGTCCATGCTGCAAGCAGATCCCGCGTTTCGCCCGATCGCGCGCCGCGACGGGTACCTGCCGCTCGAGGACCTGAGCCTGATCGGGGACGGTGCGACCTGCGCGCTGGTCGGCGTCGACGGCAGTATTCCCTGGATGTGCGTCCCCGGCTTCGATTCCGAGCCTCTTTTCAGCGGCCTGCTCGACCGCGGGCGCGGCGGACACTTCACGATCGCGCCCGAGGACCCCGTCGAGGCCCGGCAGCTCTACCAGGACGACACCGGCGTGCTCATGACGGAGCTGCGCTGCGCGACCGGGGTGGTCCGCGTGACCGACGCCCTGGCCCTGCACAACGCGTCCGACATCGCCGACGACGGCAGCTCCGATCGCGCGGAGCTGGTCCGCTCCGCGGTCGTCCTGCAGGGCACGGTCCGCCTGCGCGTCGAGCTGGAGCCGCGCGGCGGGGGCCAGGCCGACCCCGCCTTTGGCGGCGTCGCGGTGCGCGCCGCCAGGCGCCCGGACCTGCGGCTTCATCTGCGCTCGAACCGGACGCTCGAGGGTCTGCGAGGCGTGTACCCGCTGGAGCAGGGGGAGCGGCTGGACGTGGTGCTCTCGTGGGGCCGCTCCCGCCGCCACCATGCCCTTGACGCCGAGGCGTTACTGCGCGCGACGGCGGCCTCCTGGCGTCGCTGGATGCGCGGCTTCCGGTACGGCGGTCCCGAGGAGCCACTGGTGCGGCGAGCCGCGATCACGCTCAAGATCCTCGACAGCTGGTTCCATGGCTCGGCGGTGGCGGCGGCCACCTCCTCGCTGCCGGCCCCCATCGGTGGCGTGCGGAACTGGGACTACCGCTACACCTGGATCCGCGACGCGTCCTTCACCGTCTTCGCGCTGCGCCGCATCGGGTTCGCCGAGGAAGCGGACGCGTTCCTGGGCTGGGTCCTGGACTCGTTCGAACGGGTGGGCGGACCCCTGGTGCGGATCATGTACACGATCGAAGGCCGTCCCGTGCCTGACGAGTGGGAGGACCCGGAGCTGGAGGGCTACCGGGGTTCCGCGCCGGTGCGCTGGGGGAACGGCGCCGCCGATCAGCGCCAGCACGACGTCTACGGCGAGATCCTCGACTGCGCGGATCAGTGGTGTCGCAGCGGCGGCCGCATCGAGCCTCACCTCTGGGAGGGCCTGGTCGAGCTGGCCAACGGTGCCGGTACCGCCTGGCGGCAGCCAGACCAGGGCCTGTGGGAGGTCCGCAGCGAAGGCCGGGTCTTCACCTATTCGACGGCTTTGTGTCAGGTGGCCCTGGATCGCGCGGCCGCCATCGCCGAGCGCCTCGGGTACCCGGGGCCGGTCGAGGCCTGGCGGGCACAGGCGAAGGAGCTGCGCGACCTGATCGTCGAGGGGTCGTGGGACGAGGGCGCGCAGACCCTGAGCGAGCATCTGGACGGCGGTGGCACGCTGGACGCGAGCCTTCTGGCGCTGCCCCTGCGACGGGTCCTTGACTACGACCATCCCCGCATGGTGGCCACCACCAGGGCGGTGGCCGAGCGCCTCTCGGCGGGCGGCGGGCTCCTCTATCGCTACCTGCACACCGACTCACCGGACGGGATCCAGGGCGATGAGGGGGCCTTCATGCTCTGCAGCTACTGGCTGGTCGACAACCTCGCGCATCAGGGTCGTCTCGAGGAGGCGGCCGAGCTCTATTCGTCGCTCTGCGCCCGCGCCGGCCCAACCGGACTCCTGCCCGAGCAGATCCATCCTTCGACCGGCGAGTTCATGGGTAATTTCCCGCAGGCGTTCAGTCACATCGGGGTGATCTTCGGCGGCGTCACCCTGGCGGCTGCCGGCTGGCGCCCATGATCGACCGGCTGGTGATCTTCGGCGCTACGGGCGACCTCACCGGCCGGTACCTGCTGCCCGGGCTGGCGGCGCTGGCGGCCGCGGGACACTTGCCCCAGGGGTTCCAGCTGGTCGGCGCCGGCCGCGAGGACTGGACCGACCAGGATTTCCGTCGTTGGGCTGCCGACCGGCTCTCGCGTCACGGAGGTGACCTGCCCGGTGACGCGCGGGAGGCGGTGATCGCCTCGTCTCGCTACGCCCGGGCGGACGTCACCGACGGGGACGAAGTCGGCCGCGCGATCGCGGGCGGCGGTCCGCTCGCCGCCTACCTGGCGCTGCCTCCGGCGCTGTTCCCGGCCGCCGTCTCCGCCCTGCACGGCGCCAGTCTGCCGGCGGGCAGCACGGTGGTGCTCGAAAAGCCGTTCGGCGAGAGCCTGCAGGAGGCCGTGGAGTTGAACCGGCTGCTGGCCCAGACCCTCCCCGAAGAGGAGGTGTTCCGGGTCGATCACTTCCTGGCCATGTCCACGGTGCAGAACATCCTCGGGACCAGGCTTGGCAACCGGCTGCTGGAGCCGGTCTGGAACAGCACCCATATCGAGGAGGTCGAGATCGTCTGGGACGAGACGGTCGCGCTGGAGGGCCGGGCCGGGTACTACGACGGCGTGGGCGCGCTCAAGGACCTGGTGCAGAACCACCTCTTGCAGGTCCTGTGCCTGGTGGCGATGGAGCCGCCTGTCAGCGCGGGCGAACGGGACCTGCGCGACCGCAAGCTCGACGTCCTGCGGTCGGTCCGGCCGCTCAGCGAGCAGGACGTCGCCCGCCGGACCCGTCGCGCCCGCTACGGTGCGGGGCGGATCGGTGACCGCACCGTCCCCGCCTACTCGGAGGAATCGGGAGTCGACCCCGCGCTGGGGACGGAGACGTACGCCGAGGTCGAGCTGAGCCTCGAGAGCTGGCGCTGGTCCGGCACCACCTTCAGGCTGCGGACGGGCAAGGCGCTGGGCCGGGACCGCATGGAGGTGGCGGTCCGCTTCCGCCCCGTTCCGCACCTGCCGTTCGAGGGGGCGCCGGACCCCGCCCCCAACGTGCTGCGATTCGGCCTCGACCCGGAGGCCCTCACGCTGGAGCTGACCGGCACCGGTCCGGGGCCTTACGTCCAGCTCTCGCCGCTCACGCTCGAGGCGCGCCTGGCTCCGGCGGCACTGCCGGCGTACGGCCGCCTGCTGCTCGATGTCCTCAACGACAACCCCATCCTTTCGATTCGGGGGGACGAGGCGGAGGAGTCGTGGCGCATCGTGGACCCGGTGGTGGCGGCGTGGTCCCGGGGTCTGGTCCCGCTGGAGGAATATCCCGCCGGGTCGGAGGGGCCCCCGCGCAAGCCCTCCTGAACGCGGTCGGGCGTGCGCTCTGCGGGGGAGTCCTTGAACGGAGGAGTCGGGCATGGCGGAGACGTACATCGCGCAAGCGCTGATCGCACCCAGAAAAGTACGTTCAAGGCCGGGAATGTCCTGTCCTCCCTCGATCACGTAGGCAGCCGGCCCGCCGCCATTCGGTTCAACTCCGGGGGACAGCGAACATGAACGATCGTGAGAGGCAGACCGTCGTCATCGCCGACTACGACTACGACAACGTGGACATCGAGCGGGAGATCGTGGAGGCGGCCGGTTTCCACCTGGTGGCCGCCCACAGCAAGAGCGAGGAGGACGTGATCCAGGTCGGCCGGGAGGCGGCCGCGATCTTCGTCCAGTACGCGCCGATCAGCGCCCGGGTCATCGAAGCGCTCACCCGCTGCCAGGTCATCGCCCGCTATGGGACCGGCGTGGACATCGTCGACGTGGAGGCGGCGACCAAGCATCACATCCTGGTCACCAACGTGCCCAACGACTGGTGCGAGGGCGAGGTCGCCGATCATGCACTGGCCTTGATGCTGGCGGTCGCGCGCAGGGTCGGCGCGTACGACCAGGCGACCCGGACCGGGGTGTGGCAGTGGCAGACCGGCCGGCCGATCCACCGCCTGCAGGGGGCGACGCTGGGCGTGCTTTCGTTTGGGGCCATCGCCCAGGCGGTTGCCCGCCGGGGCAGCGGATTCGGGATGCGGGTGATCGCTCACGATCCCTACCAGGACCCGGCGGTGATCGCGGAGCACGGTGCGACGTCGGTGTCGTTCGACGATCTGGTCGAGCAGGCCGACGTCCTCGTCATCCAGGCGCCGCTGACCCCTCAGACGCGGGGGATGTTCGACGAAGACGTCCTCAGGCGCATGAAGCGGACCTCGATCCTGATCAACACGGCTCGAGGGCCGATCGTGCCCGACCAGGCGCTGCACCGCGCCCTGTCCGAGGGGTGGATCGCGGGCGCGGGCGTCGACGACATCGAGGAGGAGCCGTCCAAGGTCGCGGACTGGAGGCCGACCAACCCGCTGTTCAGCCTCGACAACATCGTGATCACGCCGCATGCCGCCTACTACTCCGAGGAGGCGATCCGCTTCGTGCGCGATTTCGCCGCCCGGGAGGTCGTGCGGGTGCTCACGGGGAAGGCACCGCTCTCCCCAGTGAACGCCTGGGAGCTGGCGGCGGCGGGTGCCGCGTCCTGAAGCGCGGCTGTCAGCGCGGGAGCGGCACCAGGTCCGGTTCTGTCCACTGCTCGCGGGCGCCCTGGCTCCACATGTTGGCGGCGCTCCAATGGCGGAGCGGAAGTCCCCTGTCCAGCAGATGCGGGAAGCTCTCGACGGCGGCGTCGAGGTCGGGCAGCGCGGGGTGCCGGCGCCGCAGGAACAGGATCGCCCAGATCCAAAACCGGGTCAGGGTCTCGTGATAGCGGCCAGGGTCCCCATGAGCGGCCGCAACCTCGCGGAGGACGCCGGCGACCAGATCGCCGGCGGCCTCCGGCCCCCCCTCGTCGATCGCGATCCAGACCAGCTTCAGGTGCTCGCGATGCCCGAAACGGCCTTCACCGAGGCGGGCGCGCAGCCACGCGTGAACTGCCTGCTCTGTCATGGTTCGGTCCTCCAGCTTGGTGGCGATTGGCGCCGGGCAAAAGATCCACGCTAGGGGCACGGTATGCCGCCGTCAAGCCCGCTGCCCATCCGGGCGAAGCTGATCGGATCAATTTCGTCGGGAGGCCCTTCGCCAAGCGGGTCTGGCTAATATTCGCTCGTGCCCTGGGTCGCACCGGAGGTGGATCGTCAGTCGCCGCCGCGCGAGGCTGACGAGCGGGCGATGCTGGAGGGCTGGTTGACCTTTCAGCGTCAGACACTTCTGCTCAAATGCCAGGGTCTGACAGGCGCCCAACTCGCGCGGCGCGAGGTACCGCCCTCGACGCTGTCCTTGCTTGGACTGATCCGGCACCTGACCGAGGTAGAACGCGGCTGGTTCAGGCGCGGCATCGGGAAAGAGGCCATCGGTATGGAGTACTGCCGGCCAGACGATTGCAACGCCGACTTCGACCGCGTGGATGCCGAATCGGCCCAGGCTGACTACGAGCGCTATCTCGCCGAGCTGCAGAAGGTCGGTTCGGTCACGGCCGGCGCGCCACTCGACACCACCTTCACCTCTCCGTTCCCGAGCGAGCAGGGTGACATCTCACTGCGCTGGGTTTATGTGCACATGATCGAGGAGTACGCCCGACACAACGGCCACGCAGATCTCCTGCGCGAGCGAATCGACGGCGCGGCCGGGCGCTGAGCAGCAGTCTCGATACCGCGTCCTGTACCTGCCAGCAACACGGGATACCGTCTGACCGGGTTCAGGCAGTTACCGACCGGGGTCCCGCCACGACACACCCTGCCATTGGGGGCGGTGACCCGTCCGGGCCGGGGGGACATATGTCCTATAGGAGCGAGACTTCTCCCCTGCTAATGTCCCGGCCAACCGGAAGGCGTCGAACTGGAGGTACCTCAGATGCTGTACGTAATGACGGCCAAGTTCCGGGACGGGCTCACTCGAGCCGAGCGCCACGGGGCGCTTGCGCGCCGCGCAGCCTGGTCCTATCCGGCGGGGATGCGGATGATCGCAGAGTACTGGCCGGCCTCCGAGCACCTGACGGTGCTGTCCATCGCGGAGGCCGACAGCTATCCGCCGTTGATGCAGGTCCTCCTCGAGTGGCAGGATGTCCTTGAGATCGAGTTCAGTCCCGCGATCACGGCGGAGGAGGGCCTGAAGGTTGGCCCGGAGTTGATGGCTAACCTGACGGCCGGCTAAAACCCCTCCCCAACAGCTGACGGCGGCCAGACGCCATCACCTACGAGTTGCGGGCCGGCCGCGTCGACCGGCCGGCCGCCGTGGATCCGTAAGCGGGCGCTGAAACTTCGGGCGCCGGGCCGGTTTGCTATCTCGCGGGCCGGTAGGTGCTGCTCTTTGCCTTGGTGAGGGCCTCGACCCACTCCTCGCCGCTGAGCAGGGGAGTCGTCTTTGCCGCCCTGAGAGCGCCGCCGGCGGCGACACTCAGCGCCACGCTGGCCGCGGTCGCATCGTCTGGTGCCTCCATCAGGATGAGCACGTCGTATTCACCAAATGGGTAGCCCCCCGCCACGATCTTCGCTCCCATGCCCTCGACTGCCGACCTGACGGCCTCGATGCGGTCGTGTGGCTGCTTGATCTGCGCCGCCAACGACTCCGCGGTGTAGGCGGCCTGGTAAAGGTAAAGCGGCATGGTCGGTCCTCCTCTCGACGCTGGAAGTTGCGGTCTGGTCCTTCCTGCTGATTCGCATTAGCCTCTCACGGCTGCCGTCTTCTGGCATCGGGGTTTTCCCTAGTTCGCCATCTGCACTCGCCTGGCCGGGCGAGCCTGTCTCCGCGCCCGGGACGATCGTCAGTCGAGGTAGCTCACGAGCAGGCCGCCGAGTTCTTTGGGGTGGCGAGCGCGACGCAGTGGCAGCCGGGAATCTCGTCCGGGACGATCCCCAGCCGCTCGAGCGCCACTCGCCGCATGAAGGCGGCCGGAAACAGGTGGTCATCCCTGCACAGGATGGCCTTGGTGGGCACATCCGGCCAGCGTTGGAGTGGCCACGGCGTATCCCAGACCACCGACGACTCCCCGCGTCCGCCCCGGCGCAGGGCTTCCTGGGCCCGCGGAAGTGGCACCCCGTTGTAGAAGCTGACCAGAGGGTCGTCATGGCCGCTCTTGCCGTCGTCCGGCTCCTCGTTCTCTTCAGCGGCTTCTGGGTAGCCCGTATTGGCCCACCACTGGCTTGGACTCTCTCCGGGCGCGGGGACCATCCCGGCCAGCAGCACGAGCAGCCGCGTGGGGAGCCGGCTCGCGGCCAGGCTGGGGGTGAAGGCGCCATAGGACTGGCCCACGATCACCAGGTCCGTCCTGCCGGCGGCCCGGTCGGCCACGGTCCGGACGTAATCGTCCAGAGTGGCGACGTCGTTGTCGCACCGGCAGGCTGGGTGCGACCGTCTGATGCCCCCGGGCTTCCAGTTCCGTTTGGACCGGGTGCCAGTACCAGCCGGAGTCGCCCGCGCCGTGAACGAACACGAAGGTCGTCATCGCGCCGGCCCCGATGGTACGGACCGCGCTGGTTCCCTCGGTGACGACGGAGCGATGAGCGGCGTTGACGAACCGGGCAGCCACCAGAGCACTTGCCTGTCAGCGTCGCACCGTTCTCAGCGAGGTTAAGGGACAGCGCGTCTCCGTCCTCGCCGGGATCTCAGTGGCGCCGGGGTGGCGGCTGAGATGAGTTTGGTATTTGGGGTCAGGTGCACCGAGCCAAACACTCATTGCTGGGGCCTCACCGTGAAGAATGGATGGATCGACCTGGAGCACGGTGAAGACTGGGTGGTCAACTCGATGGGAATCGTGGCCTACAGAGGTCACATGCTTCTCATCGCGACGCTCAGCCAACATAATGACACGATGGCGTCGGATGTATCCCTGAATGAGCAGCTGGCAAGGCTGGCCGCAGAGTCGGGGACGCTGCCATGACCGTCTGAGATACTGGCCCGGTGCCGGAACGGATCGACCTCGCGAAGGCTGACTCGCCGCCCGCCCGAGCGAGCGGACGCCCTCGAGGTCAAGAGTGAGCGTTTTCACCACGGCTGAGATCGATTACCTGCGGTCCCAGCGGCTCTGCCGGTTAGCGACGGCTACTCCGGACGGCCGGCCTCACGTGGTTCCGGTGACGTATGTCTACAATGCCACCGAAGACTCGATCGACATCGGAGGGCATTCGTTCGCGGCACGCAAGAAGTGGCGCGACGTGGGGCGAAACCCCCAGGTGGCGCTGGTGATCGATGATCTGCTCTCGGTAGAGCCCTGGCAGCCGCGCATGCTGGAGGTCCGGGGAAGGGCCGAGCGGCTGGATGACGGCGGCAAGGAAGCGATCGGCGAACACGTCGACCCCGAGATGTTCCGTATCCATCCCCGGCGTATCCAGAGCTTCGGAATCAACGGAAACCAAGGATTTGCGCTCGAATCCCGGAGGGTGTGACAACCGTCGTGGACTGCGCATGAGAGAAGGCGCGTCGCGGCGTATTCGCCCCGGCGCCGCAATCCCGAGCGGCAGTTGAAGGAGGATGAGGTATGGAAGTCGCGTTGACGCCGCTTGAATTCGCGCGCCGGGCGCGGCGCCTCTACGGCGGCCGCGAAGCCGTCGTCGATGAGTCGGAACGGCTTGACTATGAGCAGTTCTTCGACCGGTGCGACCGCTGGTCGGCGGCGCTGGAGCACCTCGGCGTGAGGCAGGGCGATCGCGTGGCGTACATCGCCCCCAACACGGCTGCTCAGCTCGAGTCCTTCTACTCGGTGCCGCAACTCGGTGCGGTACTGGTGCCGATCAACTACCGGCTCACCCCCGACGACTTCGCCTACATCATCAACCATTCGGGAACGACTGTCGTCTGCGCTGACGGTGATTACCTCGACGCCGTCGACGGCGTCCGCGACCGGCTGCCCGATGTCCGCCATTTCATCTCGCTGGGTGGCCCGCGCAGTGGCTGGTTGCAGCGCGGGGAGCTGATCCGTCAGGCTGCCCCTTCCTTCTCCAGAGCGAAGATCGGCGAGACCGACCTCCTTACCATCAACTACACGAGCGGCACCACGGCCCGGCCCAAGGGCGTGATGATCACTCATCGCAACGCCTACCTGAACATCGTGGGCACGCTCCTCCACCTCAGACTGGGGGTGGGAGACCGGTACCTCTGGACGCTGCCCATGTTCCACGCCAACGGGTGGACCTTCCCCTGGGCGGTGACCGCGGCCGGAGCCACCCACGTCTGCCTTCCCAAAGTTGAGCCGGCCCGGATCTTTGAGCTGATCCGAAACGAGAGGGTCAACTGGCTTTGCGCCGCGCCGACCGTGCTGATCGGGCTCGCCAACGCGCCCGAGCAGGTCAGGCACGCGCCGGCCGGCGTCAGAGTCGTTACCGCCGGGGCGCCCCCGGCGGCGGCCACGATCGAGCGGCTTGAAGGCGATCTCGACTGGGAGGTCACCCACGTGTACGGGTTGACCGAGACCGCCCCCTTCATCACGGTCTGTGAGCCAAGGCCTGAGCACCGCGCCCTTTCGCTTGAGGATCGCGCGGTGATCAAAGCACGTCAGGGGGTCGAGCTCCTGACGTCAGGCGAGCTGCGCGTCGTCGACGAGCGTGGCGACGAGGTGCCGTCGGACGGGCAAGCCATCGGTGAGATCGTCGTCCGCGGCAACGTCGTCATGAAGGGCTACTACAACGATCCCGAAGCGACCGAAAGGGCAATGGGCGACGGTTGGTTCCATTCGGGGGACGCGGCGGTCGTGCACCCGGACGGCTACGCCGAGATTCGCGACCGCATCAAGGACGTGATCATCAGCGGTGGCGAAAACATCTCCTCGGTGGAGGTGGAAGGTGTGCTGATCCGCCATCCCGCGGTGCAGGAGGTCGCGATCGTCGGCCTTCCGGACGAGAAGTGGGGGGAATCGCCGCACGCATTCGTGGTGCTCAAGGAGGGCGCCTCGGTGCCGGCCGAGGAGCTGATCACGTTCACACGTGACCGGCTGGCCCACTTCAAGGCTCCCAAGGAGGTCCATTTCATGGACGGTTTGCCGAAGACGGCGACCGGCAAGATCCAGAAGTTTGTGCTGCGCGGAGGACAGGCGGCTGTCGCACGCCAGTAGGGGACCTTCGGCACGCGTGCCCAGAGAGGAGGCCGGCGGTAATGTCATCCATCGCGGGAGAGCTGGTCACCGAGACGCTTGAGTACGACGGTGGCCGGCAGGTCACGGTGTACGTCCCGCCGGATCCGCCCCAGGCGGTCGTGTTTGCGGGGGACGGCCAGGTGATCGCGCCGTGGGGAGCGTTCCTCAACCAGGCGCCCGGCGTACCGCCGACGATGGTCGTCGCCGCACACCGCCGGGCCGACGAGACGGAGCGGCTCCACGAATACTCGCCGGCTTTCGACCCGGACCGTTTCGCGGCGCACGAAAGGTTCTTCGTCGAAGACGTCCGTAAGTGGACGTGGGCCCGCTTCGACGTCGCCCTGCCGGCCGAACGCACAGCGGTGTGCGGTGTATCGGCGAGCGGTGAGCTCGCACTCGCGCTGGGGCTTCGCCATCCGGATATCTACGGCGCGGTCTTCGCGGCCTCGCCCGGCGGGGGGTACAAGCCGCCAGGCGACATGCAGACCACGTTGCCGCGCGTCTACCTCGTCGCCGGGACGGGGGAGCCGTTCTTCCACCAGAACGCGACCCGCTGGGCGGACGCCCTGCGCGCCGCGGGAGCCGACGTCGTCATGACGGAGCGGGTGGGATCGCACGGCGACGTCTTCTGGCGAGACGAGCTGCCGCTGATGGCGGCGTGGGCGTTCGGGGGATGAAGCGGCCGGGCGGCCGGCTCCACGAGGCGAGCGACGCGTGGACCCCGCCCCTGTCAAACCGGTGAGCAGCCGCAACGAGCCCTCACGGGCCCGACCTGGGTTTCGCTGAGCAAGGGAAGCCCCCGCTACTCATGCGGTCGAGTGCCGGGGGGTGTATACACCCGGCGATACGCTTCGCCTCGGCGAGGCGATCGTTGACCTCAGCAGCAGGAATCAACTCGTGCGTCTGGAAGGAGGAGAAGGCGCCCGTGCTGCAGGCCGCCAGCGATACTGCCGCCATCGCCCTCGAATCGGGCAGCTCCGCGATGGCGAAGCCATCATGTTCGGCGAACATCCAGTAGTAGGGACCGGCGTCCTCGTGACGAGGTGGGGTCGCACGGTGACGTTTTGCGGCCGCTTCCAAAGAGCCGGCTCGGCGCTTGCTCAGGAGACCGGCTCACCGAGCTGAGTTGCCAGCTGGTCGCTGGCCTGCTCCATCGTCTGCAGCACGCTTGCGGCACGCGCGGGGTCGGCAAACTGGGTCTGGAGCTGGGTATCGGTGTACGTCGGTTTCCAGGTCACGGCCACCAGGTGCGTGCCCTCGAACGTATAGGTGCCGATGATGCTGGTCCGCGTGTCGTCGGAGCAGTAGGTGGCGTAGTCTGGGCCGATCGGGGGATAGCAGTTGACCTGGTCGAACACGTAGTTGCCGTGCGAGTACACGATCAGGTGGTTCTTGTAGATCTCGACCGCCTGCACCCAGTGCGGATGATTTCCGATGATCAAGTCGGCTCCGGCATCGATCGCCAAGTGGCCCAGGTCGACCGGGTTGTCGGGTGCCACGCCGGGATCCGGCGCCGGCAGGCGGACATACTCCTTGCCCCAGTGAAACTGGACGATGACCACCCCGTTCGGAACCAGTCTCCTCGCCGCCTGGATGTCCGCGACGAGCGCCGCCCGATCCACCGGAACGCTGTCTATCGCGTTGCAACTGACGAAGGCGAACTGCATCCCTCGCACGTTCATCACCACCGGTGGCCCGAGGGTTGCCGTCACCTGGATTCCGTTCGCCTCCAGCAGCTGGCTGGTCGCCTGAGTGTCTTGACCCGGAGAGATGTGATCGGCGGCCAGGTTTGCGACGTCGGTCCCGATCGCCTTCAGCCCGTCAACCCACCGGGGATCCCCGCAGAAGTCCATGCCAAGCTCCTGCACCTGGCATCCCGCCAACAGTGGCGACTCGAGGTTGATATAGGTGAGGTCGGCGTTCGCCACGTAGGTGGCTGTAGGACGGAACGGCCACTCGAAGTCGTTTCGGTTGGCACCCGCCTCGTTGACGAGACGTGCCGGGATCACGTCGCCCGTCGCGTTGAGCGTGTACACGTCAGAGCCCGTCGGGGCGGGCGCGGCCGGATGGAAGAGGCCGGACAAGGTCAACTGAGGGACCGGCGTCGGCGTCGGTTGTGGGGTCGGCGCCGGCGAGGAGTGTCTCCGAGCGTGATTCGCGGACGTGTTGGTGGCCCCAGAACAGGCCGTGAGCAGCAGCAGGATCGCTACCAGCAGGCCAAATCTCCGCACGCCGTTCATCCTCGCAGGAAAGCTGGGACGGGGCAGGCAGAGCTTTGCGGCCTGGTCCGCCAGACACCGACGCTCAGAGCCGAAAACTAGGGGAATCCCGGATGCGGACGGCGGCCGGCTGCGGCAGACTTCCGCCATTGATCAACCCGACCTTAACGAGGGCGAGAGGGTGGTGTGCGATTTGGACGGATCGAAGTGAGCCGCCCACCTGGGGATGGCGAACCTGGTGGGGGCAAGCCCTTCAGCGCGGCCGAGCACTTCCTTTCCCTCCAAGAGCCATTGGTCGAAAACGTCCGCCACTTCATCGTGGAGAACAACCTCGAAGTCATCATCGCTGGAGCCTCAGACCTCAATGGAATCTTCATTGGCAAGCGAATCCCTGCCGTTCGCTTCGCCGAGCGTCCCCTTGCGTCGGCTGTGGTCTCTGACGTCTTCTGGATCCTGGATGCGGAGCACCGTGACATTCCCGCCCCCAACGACTCTGAGACTTGGTGGCCCGCCTGGGACCGAGGGTTTGCGGACCTGGACGCATTTCCTGACCTGTCCACCTTCCGGGTCGTACCTTGGCTCGACCGGACGGGTTTGGTGTTGTGTGAACACTTCTTCCCGGACGGGAGGGCGATCGACATCGCACCAAAGAACGTTCTCCGTCGGGTCCTTCGACGGGCGGAATCAGTCGGGACGGTGAAGTTCGCAGCCGAGCTCGAATTCTTTCTGTTCCAAGAGACTGAGGAAACAATTGATGAGAAGGGATACCGGCCGCTGGCACTCCGCACGTTGACTCCGCGTCCTCGCGCCTACGGCATCCAACAGGGTACGACGGATGAGCACGTCATGAGGCCGTTGGTCCGGTCCCTGGAGGCGTTCGGAATCCCGATCGAGTACTGGAATCCCGAGGTGGGCCCAGGACAGTACGAGGTCAACATGGTCTATTCCGACCTCCCCGAGGCCGCCGATCGGGCGTTCCTCTTCAAGCATGCCGTCAAGGAGGTGGCGGCTCAACATGACTTGACGGCGACCTTCATGGCGAAGCCGCTGCCCGGTCTCGGTTCGAGCTGTCACCTTCACCAATCTCTGTGGAAGGAGAAGCAAAACCTGTTCTGGGCCGGTGAAAGGGGTGACCATCTCTCCGATCTCGCGTTGCGCTATATCGGCGGGTCAGTGGCGGCTCTTGCGGAGTTGATGCTGCCGTTAGCGCCGAACCTGAATTCGTACAAGCGCCTGGTACCGCACTCGGCAGCGGGCACTACGGCGACGTGGAGTTATGACAATCGAACCACGGGGTTGCGGATCCTGAACCAAGACGCCAACAACTGCCGCGTGGAGAATCGCGTAGGGGGTGCGGATGTCAACCCGTACCTGGCCATGGCGGCTTCCCTGGCCGGCGGCCTCCACGGTATCGAACATGGAGGTACCCCACCCGCCCCATTCGGTGCGGACGCGTACAGCGAGCCGAGCCTGACGCAGCTCCCTGCTTCGCTTGACGAGGCGATTGCGGCATTTGAGGCGAGTGCGGTTGCCAAGGACTTCTTCGGCGAGGAGTTCGTGCGTTTCTACGCGCACACGCGCAAGTGGGAGCTCGAGCAGTTTCGAGCCAACGTGACCGATTGGGAGGTCAGACGCTACTTCCTGTCTCTCTGAGCGGCGCGGTCAGGGTGGGGACAGCACGGGGTCGCCGAGGATCTCTCTGGAGCAGCGGCCAACCGTCTTTCGATTGCCTCCCAGCTCGCGTCCGATTAGCAGGTGCCTCCAGCCCAGCTTGAGGAGGGAGTGGATCTGCTTCTGGCGCGTCAAGATCAGTGGTTCCATCGGCTCCTCTGTGGTGGCTATCCACGGAGGTGGTCCCTGGGCCCTACCTCAGGTGAGTGCTTTTAACCCGATCATCGGGGCCGGTTCTGCCCGACCGCTGACAGAACCTGCTGTGTCTGTTGCTGTCCCCAACTCACGGCTCAGAGCTGGCTCTCCGACACAGCTCCTCCGCGTCTGACCACGCCTGATTCATAGGCGAGCACGACCAGGTGCACCCGATCGCGCGCGTTGAGCTTGCCGAGCACCCGGGTTACGTGCGTCTTTACCGTGTTCTCCCCCAGGAAGAGCTCGGCTGCGACTTCCGCATTCGACTTCCCGCGAGCGACCAGCCGAAAGACCTCGAGCTCGCGGGAGGTCAGCGTATCGAGGCCGGGAAGCGGCGGCGACGGCGCCCGCGCACTCGAGAATTCCTCGATCAGCCGCCGCGTTATGCTCGGCGCCAGCAAAGCGTCACCCTCCGCCACCATCCGGATGCCCTCGATCAGCTGGTGCGCCGGCACGTCTTTAAGCAGGAACCCGCTCGCGCCCGCACAGAGCGCGTCGTACACGTATTCATCGAGATCGAAGGTGGTCAGGATGAGGACCCGAACGGTCCTGGCACCGGGGTCCGCGACGATCCGCCTGGTGGCCTCGATGCCGTCAACGCCGGGCATCCGAATGTCCATCAGCACCACGTCCGGCCGCAGCGAGCGGGCGGCCGCGACCGCTTCCGCACCGGTGCCCGCCTCGCCCACCACTTCGACACCGCACTCGTGGGCCAGGATCAGCCTGAAGCCGGCGCGCACCAGCTGGTGATCGTCGGCGATCACCACCCGCGTCGTCATCGTGCCTCTCCCTCAGGTTCGGTTCGGCATAGGTCATCGTCCGCGACCGGCGGCGAAACGCCAGGACCGTCGGTGGGCCGCCTCAAGAGGCCGAGGATGCGCCGCATCTCGCCCAGTGCCTCCCGCCCGGTGACCTCGACGCGGTCAAGCGCCTGCTGGGCCCTCGCGTCGTCCTCGTCGATCAGGCACTCGGCTGCTCGAGCCTGCACGACCATCTCGGTCACTGCCTCGATGACGGCCCCCTGTAGGTCGCGGGCGATCCGCAACCGCTCAGCCGTAACTGCGCGACGGGTGCGCTCGGCCCGCTCCTCGGCCAGGCGGGCCAACTTGCGGTCGAGGTCCGCGGCCAGCGAGCGCTGCCCCCGCATGACGCGGCCCGCAACCCAGGCCGCGGTGCCGGTCAGCGACACGGGCAGCACCGCTGCCAGCGGGGCGCCGTCGACTGCACCCACGACGGCGACCACCAGCAGCCAGAGTCCGAGGCCGAAGATCGCACGACTCTGAGGTTCCCACGTGGCAACTGCATAGGTCGGCACAAGAACGCAGTAGAGACCGATCAGCGTCCCGTACGAGGCAGTCACGGCAGTGAGCCCCTGACTGAGAGCGATCGCCCCGACCGCGACCACGCTCAGCGATATCAGGGGCATCCGGCCCCGCCAGGCCGCTGCCGCCGCCATCACGCCCACCACCAGCGCGTTGACCAGGACCGGACCGCGCCGGTGGGGGCTGGTCAGCGCTTCCAACTCGAGCGCCGCGAGCACCAGTGCGGTGAATCCTATGTCCAGCCAGAATCGGCGCCCGGCAACCACGCTCACCGCGCGCCGGAGTGTGCGGTCGCCCGCGTCCCGGATCGCGATCATGGGCTGACAGCACTCAAGGGCAAGCGCGCGCTGACCCGATACCCGCCCTCGGGCCGTGGCGCCGCGTGGAATCCGCCTCCGTAGAGCATCACCCGCTCTCTCATGCCACGGAGACCCAGGCCAGACCCCTGACGGCTACTCGCGCTGCTGGAACCGCCCGTGTCGCTGACCTCGATGTCCAGGCTCCGCTCAGCGAACGACAGCCGCACCGACACCTCGGTCGCTCCGGCGTGCTTCAACGCGTTGGTGAGTGCCTCCTGAATCACCCGATAGACGACCGAGTCGAGCGCGGCCGGCAACGCACAGGCAGCGCCTTCGATCGCCAGCGAGACCGGGACTCCGGCGGCGCGGGTCCGCGTCAGGAGGGCGTCCAGCCCCTCGAACCCCGGAGCACCGGCGCCGATCACGTCGTCGGGCCTCACGGCGCCCACGATCCGGCGCAACTCCTCGAGCGCTTCCCGGCCTGACTCGACCACGATCTCAAGGGCGGCGTGCGACGCCATGCGATCGTGGGGCAGAGCCCGCCCAGCTCCAGCCGTGTGGATCACCATCAGGCTCAGGCTGTTGGCGATCGCGTCGTGGAGCTCGCGCGCGATCCTCATGCGCTCCTCGGCCGCCGCTTCTTCGGCCCGCAGCCGCTGCTCGAGGGCAAGCTGGATCACGGCGTCCGCACGGGCTGAGACGAGCCTCTGCCAGCGGGTGAGCGCGTAGCCGGCGGCGAAGGGCAGAACAATGAAGATGAGAAGTCCGGAGACCAGGTCGGCGGGCGCCTGTCCACCCTGTCGTAGCGCCCCCACCGGCACCAGCACCGCCACCGCGAGACCCAGGGCCGCCGCCGGTACGCCGGACCGGCTCCTGGTCGTACGTCCCAGAAGGAAGTAGTCGAGCGCCATCGCGGCCGGCTCGAACAACACGGATGCGTTGGCCGCGGCGGTCTGCGCCGAGGTGAGGGCAGTGACAGCCAGGACCGCGACGATGCTCGCCAAGAGAGGGGACCACCGCCTCCACGCCACCGTCGTCGTGGCCGCCAGAGCGCTGGGGACGATCACCCCGGTGAGACGCTGATCGAGGTACGGGAGAAGCGTCAGCATCGCGCCGGCGCTCAGTAAAAGGGCGACCAGCGCATCCAGCAGGCGCAGGTCGACCCTTCGGAGTGCGCCGATCACCGCGGGAGGGGCCCGCACGAAAGCCATGCTAGGTTGGGCCGTCCGGATTGACGTCATGCTGTGGGATGACCGCAGTCGTCCCGGGGGAGGATCGCGGTCGGGACCCGGTCACCCTCCGAGTTCGGCGATTCGCCGCGCAGGGTGACGACTCGACGGGCCACCGCGAAGACGATTGGAACCAGAGCCCAACCCGGCGCCCGCCGGAGCGGCGGTACGGGTGGGCTGTTCCGACGTTCAATTTCATCGCGGAGGACCTGCACATGACCGTCGATATTTCCCGGGACCAGCTCTCAGTCCGCCAGGGACCGCGCTCGATCATCCGGCGGCCAGGCCCGCTCAGTGCCTTCGGATTCATCGTCAGTTTCGGAGCCTCGGTGGCGCTCAGCCAGGTTCCCGCCGACACGGCCGGCGACCGGGCATGGATCGCTGCGTACACGGGATCGGCAAACCTGGCCGCGCACCTCGCCACCGGCATCTGCCTCGTGCTGGCGGGCGCCAGCCTGATCACTTTCCTGGGTGCGCTCTGGGCTCGCATCGCAGAACGGAGCCTCGGCCGGTCCACGACACCGGTCCCGCTGCTGCTCGCGGCCGCCTCGGGCGCCTGCATCGCCGCCGGCGGGGTACTGATGGCGGGCATTTCCGGTGCGGCGCTAACGGCCGGCGCACCCATTCCGAGCGCGGACCTGCTCCGGGCTGGGAACGATTTCGGATTCGGGATGGTCAGCGTGGCCGGCATGCTCCTGGCCGCATTCGCAGTCGCCTCCCTCAGCGTGCTGGCTCACCGGGCCGGGGTCTTCGGACGCCCCCTGCAGGTGCTGGGTATCGTCGCCGCGGTCCTGCTATTGGGCGCGGTCTTCTTTGTCCCCATCGTGGGCCTCATGGTCTGGCTGGTGGTCGCCGCGATCGCCTTGATGCGCGGAGACGCCGCGAGGGAGCGCTCCCAAGAGGGTGGCTAGTCGGTCGCAGCGACTGAGGCAGTTAGCCGCACTTAGCGGCTAACTGCCGGTACGCCGGGCCTGGCCGCTGAAGGATGGGCTCGGCTTGTTGATGCCGCTGGGCGTTGGGACGGGTGTCTGGCTGGCCGCGGCATCCGACGTACTGGTAGCGGACCCTGAAGCGATACGCTGCCACGATGATCCGCCGTACTGACTGAACAGTCGGCGTCTCGACGCTACCAACCCACCGGCAAGCCGCTTGGACCTCAAAGACGCCACCATGCTCCCAATGAGGGTTGACGGTGATTCGTATGTCTTGAGAGAGGACATTGGGGCGGGTGATGGGAATCGAACCCACGTCAACAGCTCGGACGTTGACGGGCGCTATGTTGGGCCGTGTCGCGAACGCGTTCGCGAATGACAACTCGTGCGGTTGGAGCTGTTGTAGACCGGGTCAGGTCGTCAGGTGTTCGCTCGTGTGCAACACGCACGCGACTCGAGTGGCCCTTGCGCGAGGGCCGTCCGGAGGACGCTTCTAGCGGGTCTTCGCAAAGCGCCCAACCTGCTTCGCGGTGAAGATGTAAGGGCTGTTCTTGTCGCGAAGGAGGATGTTGGGCGCGGCGGTGCTGCTCACGGCGAAGGCGACGGCATAGAGGCTCCCCTTGAGCCAGTCCGAACGCTCGATAGGCGCTTCGTCCTTCAGCGCCCTCACGTATTGCATACCGATCGGAACGTGCAGGAGAAGGGAGGCGAGGAAGCCGGGGCTGTAGCGGTCGTGCGCCAGCCGGTTGAAGACCAACCCGTGCCCGACGGCCTGTCCGAATCCGAAGAGTACGGGCGCGAGTCCGAGCCAGCGCTTCTTCGGGAACACGATGGGCAGCGCGTAGAAGGAGTAGGCCAGCGGGACATTGATAATCATCGCGACGTTGCTGTTGAGGGGATAGCGCTCGGGGATATCGCTATGGAAGAGGCCACCGTTGAATTGGCCCGGGAAGTAGCCCGGATCCTCGTACTCCTCGTACTGGTGCACGAGCAACGCAGCGAGGTTCAACGCCGAAAGCAGTTGCGACGTCGACATCTGCCCACGCCTCAGTGCGACCGCACCGCCCAAGCTCATCGCAATCGCACCCCCGATTCGTGGCCAGTTGTCCCGGTATCGAGCGAGCAGGGTCATGGCTCCCTCAGCTTTGAACCTTTCTGTCGAGGCCGGACGCGAGTCCCTTGGGCGCGACCGTTCAGGCTGTCCACTATAGGGTGGTGTACGGGAGCGCGGGTCGCACGGTCCCGAAACATGCGTCCCGCCTTTTGACGAGGGTCGCGAGGTGTCATGCCGTGCTCCTAGATCTGGAGGGGACGGTCTTGACTGTCGCCGGGAGTCCCGACGGGGTGCGGTATACCGCGGCGGTCGCGACCCCTCCCGCCACCCCTCGGGGCTCGGCTAGAACCGGGTGCTTAGCCGCAGCCCCTCCGTCAGGATCAACCGGGCAGTGGCGGCGTCCCCCCACGAGAGCGTGGCCAAGAACTGCTCGGGCGCGACCAGGCGGCGCTCCAGCGTCTCATGCTGGGGGTGCCACGGCTCGAGCTCCACCTCTGCGCAAAACCGCGCCTGGTAGTAGCGCCAGGGCCCGTGGGGGTGGTGCGGATCATCGACGCGCTGACAGCCCAGGTAGGCGAAGTTGTGGATGCGGGCGCACGCTTCCTCCATGACCTCGCGATGGAGGCAGTCTTCGAGAGTCTCGCCGGGCATGACTCCGCCTCCAGGCAGGTTCCAGTACGGGGTCCCGTCATCGAGGGCCACACGAATCAGGACGATGCGCTTGCCGAGTACGAAGCAGATCGCGTACGCCTGGGTGACGTTGGGTGGATCCGGGCGGAATGGCGGATCGAGCCAGGTGGCGGTCCAGGCCCGTGGTTTCAAGTGCCGCTCGACTAACCGGGGGGCAGGCTCGCCCGATATATCGGCGATCCCCCCGGGCGGGCTAACGCGGTCGTCGATCACGAGGCGACAGTATGCATTGTGAAGTCCGGGATCAGAATGAGTTATGTGATGCCGCCGTTGATCCAGCAGTACGCCATCGCCATGCAGTACTTGTTGCAGTACTCGCCCGCCTGCCCGTGCTCAGACCGCAACGGTTGGGGCGGCTTCGAATTCGGAAAGTCGTGCTGGCGCAGGGATTTGAACCCTGGACCCGAGGCTTAAAGGGTCTGCCAGGGCCAATTCGCGGGGGGTCAAACCGGGGTCCGTGAGTCCAATGCGTCCCGGCATATACCGTTCGGTCACGCCGTTGACTGCTGTACTCGCTTCCTCACTGACGGGCCATCCGCCCGGCCGCGAGCGATGATGACATCGCGATGGCCTTGGAGGTATTGAGCCATGGGAGTCGGCCCATCCCGCCTGCCGGCGTTCGAGCGCTCTTTGATGAGGAGGGCTGGTGGCCAGACCGCGACGAGGCGGATATAGCAGCCCCTCAGGTGGCCGACGTGTTGGAGCACCCGCCTGGCGCCGAAGGTCAGATCGACTTCTTCCGGAGCCCGGCGCTGGTCCTGGACGGGGAGGGGAAGTGGCGGCACCCGTGGGTGATGCGGATGACGCTGAACTGCAGCCGCCACGGCTACGAGGAGGGGATCTGGCGCCAGCAGCAGGAGCCCTTCCTGCGCGTCCAGGAACATGCGTTCGAGGCGTTCAACGGCGTGCCCAGGGTCGTACGCCTGGACAACACCCGGAGTGGCGTCGCCCGCGCTTGCCTCTATGACCCGGACGTCAACGAGGTCTACATGGCCTTCGCCCGCCACTGGGGGTTCGTTCCCCTCCCCTCGCGACCCTCCCACCCGCAAGAGCAAGGTGTCGAGGAGCGCAGCGGCGGCTACGTGAAGGGGAACGCGCTCAAGGGGCGCCGGTTCGAGAGCCTGGAGGAGCATAACCAGTTCCTGCGGCGGTGGAACCGCACCGTGGCCCAGCTACGCATCCACGGCACCACCCGGCGCCAGGTGCTGAGCCACTTCCTGGAGGTCGAGCAGCCGGCGCTGCAGCCAGTCCCGGGGGCGCGCTTCGAGATCTTCGAGGCGGGCGTCCGCATCGTCCACATGGACGGCTTCATCGAGGTCGCGGGCGCCTACTACCCGGTGCCCTACCAGCTTCTCCGGCAGGAGGTGCGGGTGCGTTGGAACGACCGTTTGGTGCGCGTCTTCCACGATGGCCGGGAGGTGCGCGTGCACGCGCGCGAGCACCGCCCCGGCGTCTTCGTGCCGGTTCGGGCGGGGGACCGTCCGGCCCACAAGCCGGCTCGCCAGCAGGCCTACCAAGAGAACCTGCTGGCCCGCGCCGGTCGGGTCGGCGAGCAGACGCTGGCGTGGGCCCGGGCGGCAGTCGAGGAGCGCGACGTACGCGCCTACCGGCTGCTCCAGGGCGTGCTCAGCCTGACCCGCTCGCACCCCAAAGAGCACCTGGAGTGGGCCTGCGGGATCGCGCTGCAGAACCGCAGCTTCCGCTACGCCACCCTGCGCCGGTTGGTCGACAGCGCCGCCCAGCGTGCGCCCGAAGTCCGACCCCAGCTGACCCAGGAGCACGAGCTCATCCGCCCCCTTCAGCAGTACGCCCAGCTGACCATCGATGTGTGACGGAACACGTTCGTTTCGTAACGGAGGACTTTTCATGAGCGCGACCGTGAACCCGGAGCTGGAGCGCAAGCTCCGGCACCTTCGCCTCTCCGGCTTCGTGCAGGCGCTGCCTGTCCGCAACCAGGAGGCGATCAGCAGTCACCTCGCCTACGTCGAGTTCCTGGAGCTGCTCGTCGAGGACGAGCTGGCCCGCCGCCGCGACCTGCTCTTCAACCGCCGCCTGAAGCAGGCCCACATCCCCCAGGTCAAGTCCCTGGACGGCTTCGACTGGGCCTTCAACCCCAAGCTCCCCAAGCAGCTGCTGCTGGATCTTGCCACCACGCGCTTCGTCGCCGACCATGCGGGCGTCCTGCTCATCGGCCCGCCCGGCACCGGCAAGTCGCACATCGCGCTGGCGCTCGCCTGCAACGCCATTGCCGCCGGCTACACCGCCCTCTACCGCTCCGCCTTCGACCTGGCCCAGGACTTCCGGGAAGCAGAGGCCACCGGAACCCGCAAGCAGCTCGTCCACGACCTGGTCCGCATCGACCTCCTGGTCATCGAGGACCTGGGCATGCGACAGTTGCCGCCCGCCGCCGCCGAGGACCTGCTCGAGGTCTTCACCCGCCGCTACGAGCAAGGCTCGGTCATCCTGACCACCAACCGCCCGATGGAGGACTGGGGCCAGGTGCTGGGGGACGCTGCCGCCGCAGGCGCGCTGCTCGACCGCTTCCTCCATCATGCCGAGGTCATCTCCCTGGCCGGCGCCCGCTCCTATCGCATGCATGAGCGTCAGCGGCGGCGCAGGGGCCAGGAGGCCGCTCTGACCCAGGTCTCCCAGGTCTCAGCGTCGTGACAGCGGCCCTCTACGGCCCATCTTCGGACGGGGACCTGCGATGGGCGCTTGGGACGGGCAGGAGTTGATCGGATTCGCTCGTGCCGTGAGCGATGGGCAGGCTCGTGCTTACCTGGAGGACGTGGTTGTGCGAAGCGATCAACGGGGTCGAGGGATCGGTAGCGAGCTCGTCCGCAGGTTGCATGGTGAGCTGGATGCTCAAGTGAGGGTGAGCGCATTCTTCCATCGGTCGCTTGAGGATTTCTACCGGCAGCTGGGTTATGTCGCGACGCACCAAGTGGTCGCGCATAGGCGTGAAGTGCCTGGTGATACGGCTTGCGGTCCGGAGCGGGGGTAGGCGGACCATCGCTCGCTACCTTTTTCGGGGGGAGCTGGTTGATTGCGCCTAGGATCCGACTCGAAGGCGTCGTAGGGCGGCCGCGCACGGTCCCGAAACATCAGACGTGCCTCTCAAACTCGGTCGCGACGTGTCATTTCAGGGCGACACGGTCGTGGCTCCGCTCAGTGTCGCGAAGGGGGGCGGTGTGGCGGTGGGGTCGTGACCCCTCGCGTGACCCCTGGTGGGTCCGGTGGGGTGTAGGCCGCTGTAGGGTCCAAGGGCGGCCGGCAGCACGTTCGTCGGCCCCCGTGTGAGCATCCGTGGCTGGGTGATCGAGGGGACCTTGTACGATCGCGCGGACGTGAAGGAGCAGGATCCTCGTGCAGACCTTTCGCTGCACGCCGACCGCGCCGCGACGCTGATTCCGGGTCAAGTCTCGGATGTGAGCGTGGATCTCCTCCACCGCTTCAACCACCTGTGGCGATTGCGAGCAGACGATGAAGTCTATTACCTGAAGACCTACACGCGGCCCTGGTACGACTGGAACCCGCTCCTCGCGGCGTCTCTAGCGGTTGGACATGAGCGGTCTGCCGACGAGATTCTGGGGAAGGAAGGTCTCCGCGCGCCGCTGGTGGTCAGCAGCTCTCAGGGGCAAGACAACGCGCTCGGTTGGCCCTACCTGCTCACCCTTGGCCTGGAGGGCACTGCGCTCCCGAAGCTGCTGATGGAGCTTGCTGCAGACGATGAGAGAGGAGTAGGTTCAACGGCAAGGCCTCCAGGTCTGCGAGGCGCTGGGCCGGCGTAGCATCGAGCCCCAGGCAACTTGGATCCGCGGGGGGTACCTCGACGTTCTTCGCGCACGAATCGCCTGGACGGAATCGATGCGACTCTGACGCGTCCTGGCCTGCTGGCGCGGGCGAGTCGGCCGGTCGTGGCACCCTCCATCGACTCCGTGCCCGGGCATGTCGTCGGAAAATGCACGGCATGGCGTGGCCAGAGAATTGGGATTCGCTGTACGCCGGCGAAACGTGCCCAATGTGCGAGCAGGGTCGACCGGAGGAGACGCCGTTCGGTATTCGGGTGCTGGCCGGCTCCTATATGGATGCCTACCTGGCTCGACGAGGACCACAGCGCGGCTATGTGTACGTCGTGTTCCGTGGCCACCACGTCGTGGAGCCCGTGGACCTCACGGAGGAGGAGGCGTCCGGGTACTGGCGCGAGGTGGTGCGTGTGGCCGGGGCGGTGCGCGCCTACTTCGGGGCGAGGAAGGTGAACTACGAAACGCTGGGGAACTCGATCCCGCACCTGCACACCCACATCACCGCGCGGTTCGCCGATGGGGACTTGAACCCGGGTGGACCGTTGCCTAAGGATCGCGACAGGGTGCGCTCCCCCAGGGAGCTGGCTCAAGACGCCCGCGCTCTCCGCGCCATGCTGGCTTGACACGAACTCGGGGCGTGCCGCTCGTCACGGTTTTCGAGACCTGAACCGCGACGGCTGGGGAGGTCTAGGAGCTGCTGTCTGATCTCGAGATCACCGTCCAGAAGGCAGCGGTCCGGTCACGCTCGACCATAGTCGGTCGTCCGAGTGGCAGCGAATTGGCAGCACCAGCGACCGGCACGGGTCCCCCAGTGGCCTCATCTGTGACGGTGTGGAAGACTGCCGCTATGGGAAAGCCTCCACGCGCGTCTGGTCGGCGCATTTCTTGGTGGCAGGTTCCCGTGCACGTTCGTCGGGGAATCGAATCGGTGATTGGTTCGACTGTCGTCGATGCGCAGACACAGGACGGAGGATTTTCACCGGGGGCGGCAGCTCGCCTCCGCCTGGCGAATGGCGGCGCTGCCTTTGTGAAGGCTCTGAGTGAGGAACTCCACCGCCCGAGCATGAATCTCTATCGCATGGAGGCTGCGGCCGTTCTCCACCTTCCAGCAGGCCTGCCCGCCCCCCGTTTCCTCGGCACCTACGACGACGGGGAATGGCTCGCCCTGGTCTTTGAGGACGTGGAGGGCCGGGAACCCAGCGTGCCCTGGCGGTCGGACGATCTGGCCAGCGTGGCGGAGGCGCTGCACGAGTTGGGCACCGCGCTCCAGCCATCGCCCTGGAAGGACGCGCCGAGCTTTGCTGAGATCAACAGGGACTTGCTGGGTGCGTCGATGGAGGAGGCTGCCGCACCAGCACCTGACCTCGATCTCTGGCTGCGGCGGTACCTGGGCCGGGCGGCAGCGCAGGAGATCGATATGGCCGAGCTGGTTCGAGGAGATGCGTTGCTGCACGGCGACATCCGCTCCGACAACCTCCTGCTTACTCCCGACGGGCGCACAATCCTCGTCGATTGGGCCTGGACCTCCAACGGTGCTCCCTGGCTCGACCTGGCCTGCTTCGCGATCGCGGTCAACGCCGAGGGGGGCGCGGATGCCGATGCGCTCGTGCGTCATCACCCGTTGACCTGCGGTGTGCCCCCGAGCAGCATCGACGCCCTCCTGCTGGCTATCGGCTTGAATTTCCGGAGGGCCTCCCGGAGTACGCAGCCGGAGCTGATTCCAGGTGCACGTGCCTGGCAGCGCAGTATCGCCGATGCGACTCTCGACTGGCTGCGCCGGAGAGTCGCAGACTGACGACCGATCTCATGGAGTCCTTGCCACCATCGGCCGGGTCCTCCGCGCCGGCGCCGGAGGCTTGCAGAAATCCCTTCGGCCCCCGCTAACGGTCTATTCGGGCTCCCGTAGCCGCTGCGTTGATAGCCAGACCCAAGTCCTCGTAGAGGACGCCCAGCAGTCGATGCTGGCGCTCGGCGTGCGCGGCTGCACCCACCATGCCGTTCCAAAAGACCTTCGCCCCGAACCAGTAGGCGAGTCCTGTCCGAATGACGGATCGGCTTGCGAGACGGATGGCGCGTCGGCGTACGGGACCGGTGGGTCCCTGCGCGTTGGAACCGGCTTTCAGGTTTGGGGGAGCGCGCCAATGCCCGATCGGAATCAGGCCGATAGTGCCTTCCGGTTTCGATAGAGGTCCCGAAGCAGACTGATTTCGGCCCCGTGATGCACTTGCTCGTTGATGAGCGTCGTGAAGATGCGGCTGACCGGCCATCGGTCACCCCAGTTGGTTGGGAGCAGTTGGTCCAGCGCACCATCGTCCGGAATCGCGGATAGGGTTCGGGCCAGAGGGCTTTCGCTGTCGAGCAACCACTGAATCGCATCGACGGCCGAACCGGGTATATCCAAGTCGAAGCCGAGCGTTGCCGACCCGAACGCGTAATCCCAGTAGAGGTAATTCACTGCTGCGACGTGCACGGTCCGCCACGCGATCGTGGTCAGAGGTGGGGGATTCGGGTCCGGGACCTCGTAGTCGATGACCCATTGCCCTCGGCCGTCGGCGCTGCGTGCTCGTCGCTCGGCGCGATCGTGGACGGTCCAACAGCCCGGGACGGGCTCCCAGAAGAATTCTTCATCAGGGATATTCGCGAGCGCCTCGGCCAGGCGCGAACTCGAGGTGTCGAATTGGTCGCAGAGCAGAGAGCGTGCAGTCGCCATTCGAGAGAACAGTAGGGCCGCACACGAGCTCCCCGCCCGGGTAGCACGGTGAGGGATCGGTTTACGGGACGTGTTCCGCGTCAAGGGTGGCATACTGATGGCATGAACCGCGCACGCTTGAGCACCACCGTGGACGCTGAACTCCTCGACAGCGCGCGGAGCGTGCGTACGGGGGCCACCGACGCCGCCCTCGTTGACGAGGCCCTCCGAGCATTGCTCGCTCGTCACCGATCCGCTGAGGTCGAGGCCAGCTATGCCGCCTACGACGAGCACCCGCTCGATGAGCCGGACGAGTGGGGCGACCTGGCGTCGTGGCGACTGGCAGCAGCTGCGTCGTGAGGGCCACCTTCCCGGCTCGCGGGGAGGTGTGGTGGTGTGAGATGGCCGAGATCGGCCGGCGCCCGGTGGTCGTGTTGTCCCGCGACGCGGTCATCCCAAGGCATAGACGGGCACTAGTTGCACCCTGTACGACGACAATCCGAGAGCTTGCCAGCGAGGTTGTCCTCGAACCGGCTGATGATCCCGTTCCTCGGCGCTCGGCGGTCAATCTGGACTCGGTCGAAAGCGTCTCGGTTGCCATATTCGTCAAGCGACTTGGCCGCTTGGCCGACACCCGGATGCGGGAGATCTGTGCAGCGCTCGCGATCGCAGTCGACTGCCCCGGGTGACCCCGGGGTGTCGCGGCAGAGGATCCTTCTGCGGGCGCTCAAACGCGCTCGCCGGTCACCACGAGGAAAGAGCACGAACCGGTACGGATCGGGCGGCATATGGTTGGCTTGAGGGGTGCAGGAGAGCGAGGTGATCGAGGTGCTGGACGCGCTGGACTGCGCCGGAGTGCGGCACTGGGTGGCGGGTGGCTGGGGAGTGGCTGCGCTCGCCGAGCGCCAGACCCGGGACCACCGGGACCTCGACCTGGCCGTCGACGCCCGGGACCTGCCCATTTGCCTGCGGGCGCTGGAGCGAGCCGGCTACATCGTCGAGACAGACTGGATGCCGGCGCGGGAGGAGTTGTGGGCGACGGGCGAGCGATGGGTTGACCTGCACCCGGTGACTTTCGATCTCCGCGGCCACGGACGCCAACCGGACCCGGTCGGCGGACACTTCGACTATCCGCCGACTGCGTTCGCCGAAGGTGCGATCGGCGGTCGCGCGGTGCACTGCCTGTCGGTGGAGCAGCAGCGGAAGTTCCGCACCGGGTATGAGCACCGCCCGCAGGACCTCCACGATCTGGCGGATCTCGACGCTCTGGAGAGGGGGTAGGGAGGCGGCGCGAGCCCAGGCGACGGAGCGATTCAGATGTGTGCAAGCCGAACCTCCAGCGAAGATGCTGCCGGCGTCCGTAAGCCGATCCCGCTGCGTGCATGCCTCGGGTATCGCGAGCGTCAGCTGCTGGGAGTCAATCGGCTCGGACTATTCGTTCCATCGCGGCGTCCCACAGCCGGTCGCCAAGGGTGTGGCGCGCGAGCGGGGCGATGCGGGCCTGGTGGCCGACCTTGTAGCGCGCTCGCGGGCTTTGTGATCGGGCTGCTCTGACGATGGTGTCGGCAACGCGCTCGGGTGGGATGCCGTTGTCACCCTCGTTGCGGGCGAAGCGCACGACATTCGCTGTCACTGCCCGGTACGGACTGTCTTCCCTCTGGGTGGGAAGCAGCGCCTCAAGGGTGTCCGTAAACGAGGACTTGATCGCCGACGCTTCGATCAGGACGGTTCGGATGCCAAAGCGTCGCGTCTCGAAACGCAGAGAGTCCGAAAGCACCTCCAATGAATACTTGCTCATGGCGTACGCCGAGGACAATGGTGGGACGACCAGCCCGGCGCCCGAGCCCACGTTCACGATCGTGCCGCTGCCGGCGCGCCGCATCCCGGGAAGAACAAGTTGGCACAGCCGAATCGGGCCGAACAGGTTGACCTCGAGCTGCGCCCGGTAGGCGTCAAGGGGGAGTTCTTCGATCGCGCCCGGCTGCGAGTAGCCGGCGTTGTTCACGAGCAGGCCAACATGCCCGTGCTCGGCCTCGATGCAAGCGATAGCCCGCGTACGGGCATCCTCCTTCGTCACATCCAGGGGCAGGACACGACACCCGGCCGCCTCGAGTGCACCCAGCGATGCGACGTTGCGGGCAGAAGCCCAAACCGTAAACCCGGCATGCAGCAGGGCAAGTGCTGTCGCATGACCGATGCCGGTTGAGCACCCCGTCACCAGCGCAGCTGTGCAATCACGCGCGACACTCCTCTCCCTTTGATCGACATCCAGTCTCTACATGGTGGGCTGGATGGTGGCGAGCCGCGAGCTCGGCGCCCTCGCTGAGCGGTTGCTGGCCGACAGCATCCGCAAGCAGGGCGTCGGCCGTGATCAGCTGACCATCCACGCCGATCGCGGCTCCTCGATGGCCTCCAAGCCGGTGGCCTTCCTGCTCGCCGACCTGGGCGTGACCAAGTCGCATTCCCGGCCGCACTGCCCGAACGACAACCCGTTCAGTGAGTCGCAGTTCAAGACCCTCAAGTACATGCCCGAGTTCCCCGACCGCTTCGGATCGCAGGAGCACGCCCGCCAGTTCTGCCAGCGGTTCTTCCCCTGGTACAACGACGAGCACCGCCACTCGGGCATCGGCTACCACACGCCGGCCGACGTTCACCACGGACGCGCCGCGCTCGTGCGCGAGGCCCGCGGCGAGGTGCTGACCGCCGCTTACGCGGCCCACCCGGAGCGATTCGTCCGGAAGGCTCCCGAGCCGCCGGCCCTGCCCTGCCCGGCGTGGATCAACAAGCCTACTGAGGAGGTGATGCCGACCAAGTGATTCGTCGCGCCGGGTGTCTCAAAGGGGTTGACAAATTCCGTGATCTCGTCCCGTCCTTCCCGAAGCGGCGCGCCCTCGAGGGGTGAACGGGGGTCACGGCAGAGATCCGGACTCAGCCTCGCGTAGACGTCGTTGAGTCGTGCAGCGAGTGCGACGTCGTCGATGACGCCGAATGTCCACGTCGCTACCAGCCGGCCGTCTGGGGTGAGCAGATCAGCGGCGGCGTGATATGCAATCGACGGATCGACCCAATGCCATGCGTCGGCGCTCCAGATCTGGTCGTACCTACCTTTAAGACTGGTTGCAGACAACTCGAAGGTCTCAGTCCGCACCTCCAGCCGACCCTCGGAGACAGCGTCGGCATACCGACTCCGCAGCCGTTCGACCATTGGAATCGACGGCTCCAGTGCGACGACGGCTCGCGCATCAGATTGCAGCAGGGCGCCAGTCAGCTGGCCGGTACCGGCACCAACTGAACTGCCCCAGGATGATTGGAGACTCCTCCGCTTGGGAATAGGAGGAGGCCCCCATGGCAACAACACAGAAGCATCCCAGCCAGCGCCGGTACCCGCCGGAGCTGCGTGAGCGAGCCATCCGCATGGTCCGCGAGGCGACCGCGGAGAGTGGCGAGAGGTTCGGCATCGTGACGCGGATCGCTCGGCAGCTCGGGATCGGCTCCGAGTCACTGCGCAACTGGGTCAAGCAGGCCGACGTCGATGAGGGTCGTCGCGCCGGTGTGACGACCGAGGAGCGTCGACGGATTGCCGAGCTGGAGAAGGAGAACCGGGAGCTGCGGCAGGCGAACGAGATCCTCAAGAGCGCGTCGGCTTTCTTCGCGGCCGAGCTCGACGGCCAACGCAAGAGATGACCCGCTACATCGAGGTCCACAAGGACGCCTACGGAGTCGAGCCGATCTGCCAGGTGCTGGAGATCGCCCCGTCCACCTACTACGCCACGGCCGCCCGGACGCCTTCGCGTCGTCGCCTGCACGACGCCCAGCTGAAGGCGGAGATCGAGCGCGTGCGCGCCGACAACTTCGGCGTCTACGGGATCGAGAAGGTCTGGCGGCAGCTGAACCGCGAGGGCATCAACGTCGGCCGGGAGCGGGTGGCCCGGCTGATGCGTGAGCTGGGTCTGGAGGGCGTGGTGCGGGGCAAGACGGCCCGGACCACGGTGCCCGACGAACTCGCTGAGAGGCCGGCCGATCTGGTCGACCGCAAGTTCGTGGCGCCGGCGCCGAACCGGATCTGGGTGGCCGACCTGACCTACGTTCGGACCCAGACCGGCTTCGTCTATGCCGCCTTCGTCACCGACCTCTTCAGCCGCTACATCGTGGGCTGGCGAGTCTCGACCTCGCTGCGCACGGACCTGGCCCTGGACGCGCTCGAGATGGCGCTCTGGCGGCGTCACCACCAGCACCTCGACGGCGTGATCCACCACTCCGACCGCGGCAGCCAGTACCTGTCCATCCGCTACACCGAGCGACTGGCTGAGGCCGGCGGTGTGCGCTCGGTAGGTTCCAAAGGCGACGGCTACGACAACGCGGTCGCCGAGACCGTTCACGGCCTCTACAAGGCGGAGCTGATCAACCGCCGTGGTCCCTGGCGGAGCGCGATTCAGGTCGAGATGGCGACCGCCGAGTGGGTCGACTGGTGGAACCATCGCCGCCTGCACGGAGCGGCCGACAACCTGCCGCCGGCGGAGTACGAGCGCCGGTGGAGGGAGCAGGTCGAGGAGGTCGCCTGAGGTGCCCACCACCGAGACGGCTCGGGGGGAGGGTCGCCGCGGAGCGGCACCACTCAAAGAAGCCCAACCGCTCCCTATACTGTCACCGCTACGCGGTCATCGCGTGGACATAGCTCCAAGCGCGAAAGTCTCCAAGAAACCTGGGGCGATTCAGTTTCACGGTGATTCGTGTGTCTTGAGAGAGGACAGTGGAGCGGGTGATGGGAATCGAACCCACGTCAACAGCTTGGAAGGCTGCCGCACTACCATTGTGCTACACCCGCGTGGGAGCCGATTGGCGATCGTAACACGCCCCCGAAACCCAACGCCAAAATCCTCGTGAATTCGGCCGCGCCGTGTTAGGATGCGCGCCAACCCGACCTTGCGGGACTCGAGGTGGGTGACCGGGAGGCAGACCAGATGGCCGATATTTCCGCGCCGGCGCCAAAGCGGAGGCTGCGCCGTGAACTCCGACTGTGGGAGGCGTTCGCCCTCTCGATAGGCCTCGCCTCACCGATGCTGGCGATGTCCTTCAGCGGCATCGGTGCTGCCGGCTATGTCGGGCGCGCCGTCCCCCTCGCGTTCCTCCTTGCGGGGATCGTCCTCCTCTTCATCGCCTCGGGCATGGTGATCGTGTCCCGCAACTTCTCACATGCGGGGTCCGTCTACGGCCTCACCGGCGCCACTATCGGCCCGCGCGCCGGCTTCTTCTCCGGGTGGGCACTGGCTGGCTGCTACCTCGTGTTTACGCCGGGGTCGCTGGCCGCCGCAGGCTACTTCGTGGCACTGTTCTGCCAGGACACGGGGATCTGGAAGGGTGCGGTCGACCATTTCGTATGGTTCGCCATCGGGTTCCTCATCGTCTGCTGGCTCCTCAACCTGGTCCACGTGCGGAACCTGACGCGATCGATGCTTTCCATCGAAGGCGTGTCGGTGACGATCCTCCTGATCCTGATGGTGGTGATCGTGGTGCGACTGGCGGTCGGCACCTCACCCAATCCGGGGGCGACCCTCACTCTGGCCGTCCTGGTGCCGCAGATCGGAGGCTTGCACGGTGTTGCGCTTGCATCGGTCTTTGCATTCATAGCGTTCGCCGGTTTTGAGGCGGCGATGAGCCTGGGCGAGGAAACACACGAGCCGACGCGAACGATTCCGCGCGCCCTCATCATCGCCACGATCGCCATCGCCGTCTTCTATTTCCTCTGCATGATGTGCCAGGCCCTCGGATTCGGTGCCACGTTAAGGGGCGGCCACGCCTTCGCCACCTCGTCCGGCCCGGTCTTCGAACTCGCGCAGTCCTACGTGGGGGCGCCGATGGCCTGGGCCCTCGAGCTGGGCGCCGCGGTGAGCGCCTTCGGCTCTGCTCTCGCCTCCGCGGCCGGGTGTGCCCGCCTGATTTATGCGATGGCGCGCGACGCGCGACCCAACTCGCGTCTGGCGACGGTGACCCAGCGCACTTCCGCACCCGGACCGGCCTTGGCCTTCGTCATGGTGTTCGGCCTGGTTGCCCTGCTGGTCCTGGTCCTGGCCGGGAACACCGGTCTCGACATCTGGAACTACATGGGTACGACCGGGACCCTGTTGCTCCTGGTGACGTACGCCCTGATCAACATCGGAGCGGTACGCCTGGTTCTGACCGGCCGCTCGACCGTACAGGTCGCAGCCTGCGTAGGCCCGGCCCTGGCGGTTCTCTTCCTCGCGTTCGTCCTGTTCAACCAGGTCTACCCGGCGCCCCCGGTGCCTTTCAACCTGCTCCCTTACATCTGCATCGGCTGGCTGGTGGTGGGGCTGCTGATCGTGCTGATCGTGCCCGGTCTGGCGAAGCGGATCGGCAGGGGGCTGGCGGTGGAGGAGGGACTGATCGCCGACCAGGAAGCCAAGCCGGAGGCCTGAACGCCGGCCATCTGTCGACAGATGTGCCCACAAATGCGCGTCACCAGGGCCATGTGTCGACAGATGGCCACCACCGGTTTTGAGACCGGCTCCCCTGTCATCATCCCGGCGAACCGAGTTGTAAAGTGTGGGCGGCGCGCTCACAATGGGCGTGCGGGGCCGGTTCACGGATGTCCACTTCCGGTCTGAGTCGAGCAGCGAAAAGTCTGGCGGCGGCGCTGGCGATGCCGCTGGCGCTGGTCGTCGGCTGCGTCTTCATCGACGTCACGCTGGGCCAGCTGGTCCAGAACGTGCTGCACTGGCCGATCTACCTCGATTCGGTGGGCACGATCCTGGCCGGCGCGCTCGGCGGCCCCCTGGTGGGACTGATCACCGGCGCGCTCGCGAACCTGACCTGGGGCCTCGTCTTCTCCGACCCGGCGATCATGCCGTACGCGATCACCGCCGCCTGCATCGGCGTCGCGGCCGGTCTGGCGGCCCGACTCGGCGCGTTTCGCAACCCGCTGCGGGCGGCGGTCGCCGGGCTGCTCACGGGCGTGATGGCGGCCCTCGTCTCGGCGCCCATCTCCGCCTACCTGGTACAGGGGCGAACCGGTGGCGGCAGCTCGGAGGTCCTCCGCTACCTCCACAACACCGGGGCCAGCATGATGCAGGCCGCCACCCTGCAGGGCTTTCTCTCCGACCCCTTCGACAAGCTCCTGTCGTTCCTGATCGTCTGGCTCGTCCTCCGCGTCCTACCCTCCTGGTTCAAAGCCCGGCTCGCCGGGACGGAGGTGACGCTCGGACGCTGGCACTTCAACTCGCGGTACGGCGTGGCCGCGGTCCTCAGCGCGGTGGCGGCAGCCTTCAGCTGGGTCTTCCTGCCTGCCTTCAACGGCGACGTCTATTCGGTCTTCTTCCTGGCGGTCATCCTGAGCGCCTGGAACGGCGGCCTGGGGCCGGCCCTGCTGGCGATGGCGGTCGGGGTGGGCGCCCAGATCGGCTTCCAACTGAGTCCCGAGGGCGGCGGGTTGGCGGTCCCCGACGCCCTCCGCATCGTCATCTTCGTCGCGGTCTCGTTGATCATCGCCATCATCACCACCCGCCTGGAGGCCGCGCTGGCCGACCAGAGAAGTCGGCAGGCGGGAGATCCGCTCGGTGGTGGACAACGTCGTCGAAGCGCTGATGCTGATCTCTCCGGAAGGCCGCGTGAGCAGGGTCAACCGCCGCTTCGAGGACCTCTTCTCGGTCGGCACCTCGGATGTCGTGGGGAGGAGCCTGGACGAGCTGCATCCACTCGCTGAACGCGCCTTCCAGGACCCGGATCGGCGGTGGAGGAGGCGCTGCGGAACACGACCGACAACCAGCCCGACCGGCTGACCAACACCTTCAGCCAGGTTTGGCCACAGGAGCGCCAGCTGGAGCTGTTTTCGACGCCCGTGACCGTCGACGGCGGCTCCCTGGGGCGTCTCTATGGATTTCGTGACGTGACCCACGAGCGCGAGCTGGACCGCATGAAGACCGAGTTCGTGTCCCAGGTCTCACACGAGCTGCGGACCCCGCTGACCTCCATCAAGGGCTTCACCGACCTTCTCCTCGACGAAGACGCGGGCGAGCTTGACGAGGAGCAGCAGGAATACCTTGGGATCGTCCGCTCCAACGTCGACCGGCTGGTGGCGCTGATCAACGACCTGCTCGACATATCGCGCATCGAGTCCGGCCGCATCAAGCTCAAGATCGAGGTCGTCGATCTCAAAGCCGCGATCCACGAGGTGGTGGTGACGATAAAGCCGCTGCTCGCCGGCAAACGTCAGACCCTCTCGGTGGAGGTGCCCCCGGAGCTGCCGGCCGCGCGCGCCGACCATGACCGGGTGGTGCAGATCCTCACCAACCTGGTCAGCAACGCCCACAAGTACACCCCGGAAGAGGGGGCGATCGAGGTGATCGCGGGGCGGCTGGACGATCAGCTCGAGGTGAAGGTGAAGGACAACGGGATGGGCATTTCGGCCGAGGACGTGCCCAAGCTGTTCACCCGCTTCTTCCGCGTCGACAACTCCCTGACCCGGCAGATCGGCGGCACCGGGCTGGGCCTGTCGATCGTGAAGTCGATCGTGGAGATGCAGGGCGGCCGGGTGGCGGTGGACACGGCGCCCGGTCGCGGTTCCACCTTCAGCTTCACCCTCCCCGAGGCGGAGGAAGCGGTGGAAGCACCGGCGGAGCCGGCCCCGGTCTCCGCTCCGGCGGCGGTCACGTCGACCGAGCCGGCCGCGCAGGCTGCCCCCGAGCCGGAGCAGGCGTCGGTCCTGGTCGTGGACGAGAAGCGCGACGACGCCCAGGAGCTGGTGCGGCTGCTCCAGCAGGTGGGCTACGCCGCCGAGGCGGCGGAAGGCGTCGAGCCGGCACTCGAGCGCATCGCCGCCCGGCGCCCCGAGCTGATCACGGTCGGCGTCCGGGTCCCTGGCCTGGCCGGCTTCGAGGCCGCCCGCCGGCTGGCCCGGGAGCCCGTCAGCCAGGACATCCCGCTGCTGCTGCTGTCGATCCACGATTTGGTCCCGGCCGAGCGGCCGGGCGAGCAGCCGGCGGGGCCCACGCTGGACCAGGTCGAGACGCTGCGCCACGTGCGGCAGGCGCTCGGGACCTCGCCGCACCGGAGCGTCTTGGTGATCGAGGACGACGAGTCGATCCGCCGCCTGCTCGCCGTCACGCTGCAGAGCAACGGCTTCGAGGCGGTGGAGGCGCCGGACGGGGAGTCGGGCCTGGACCTCGCGCGCAGCGAACAGCCGGGGCTGGTCCTGCTCGACCTGCGGCTGCCGGGCATCGACGGGCTGGCGGTGCTGGAGCGGCTGAAACGAGCCCCGGAGACGGCCCGCATCCCGGTCATCGCGATGACCGGCAGCCAGGGCCTGGTGCTGGGAGCGCGAGCGCGGGTGATGGCGCTCGGCGCCGCCGATTTCGTGACCAAACCGTTCGAGCTGGAAAGTCTGGTGCAATTCGGGCCCTGCTCGGGGCCAAGGAGGTCGACCGTGCCGACACGAGTGCTCGCCGTTGACGACGAACCGGACGTCCTGCGGCTGGTGGAGATCAAACTCAAGAAGGAAGGCTTCGAGGTGCTGACGGCGCGCGACGGGCAGGAGGGCCTGGAGCGAGCCATCGCCGATCATCCGGACGTGGTCCTGATGGACGTCAGGATGCCGAGGATGGACGGCTTCACCGCCGCTCGCCGCATCAAGGAGGAGATGGATCCGGCGCCGATCATCCTGATGCTGACCGCCGAGGGTCAGGAGTCGGACGTGATCCGCGGCCTCAGCGGGGGCGCCGACGACTACGTGATCAAGCCCTTCGCGCCGCGGGAGCTGGTCGCCCGGATCAACGTGGCGCTGATCAAGGCGGGCAAGCCCGCCGGCGCCCGCTCCGAGGCCTGACATGGTCGCCGCCGAGCCGGTGGCCTCCCTGGTCCGGGCCCATCGAAGCTACTGGCAGGCGCAGAGCATGGCCGAGCAGGCGCTGGCCAGCTTCCAGGAGGCGGCCGCGCGGCAGGACCGCGCGCAGGAGCGCCGCGCCTTCTTCTTGCTCGCCGGCTATCACGGCCGGACCCGGCGCATCGTCCGCTCCGCGCTGACGGAGCACAGGGACCCGCTGGCGCAGGCTGCGCTCCGCAACCTGGTCGTCCTCCACCGCCCGCTCGCCCGCATGCACCGGGCGTCGCCCCACGCGGTTCCGGCCGCGCTTCTGCTGGAGCGCGCGGACGCCGATGAGCTGGTCCGCGATCTGGTCGTCCGCGTGCTGAGCGAGACCGCCGAGGTGCTCGCCGAGACCGACATCATCAGCCGCGTCATGGAGATGGGGGTGCTGGACGCGCTCAAGCCCGGCACGCTCCGCCGGCACCTGGCAGACCTCGATGCTTCCGGCCACGTCCAGCGAGAGGGCGGCGCTGCGCACCGGACCCGCCGACCCTACACCGAGCTCGACACCGACGCCGCCACGCTGCGCGCGCTCTTCGGTCCCGAGCTGGCGGCGCGTGCCGAAGCGGCCGGCTTTCACGGCGTCCACGACGCCGCCGCCCGCGCCGACGCGTTTGCCGAGCACCTCTGCTCGGTCGAGGGTCTGCAACCGGAGACCGCGCGGGCGGCGGTGGAGGTGGTCGCGTCGCTGGAGGACAGCCGGCCGCGGGAAGCCTCGGCCTGGCGGCACGCGGACCTGCTCGACTCCGCCTACCCGCGCCCCTACCAGTACGAGGCCTTCACCGTGTTCCGGGGCGGCAGCTACCGCGGCCTCGTGGTCGAGGCCCCCACCGGCAGCGGTAAGACCATGGTCGGGATGCTCTGCATTCAGGACTGGCTGCGGACGCTGCGGCCCGGACAGTCGATCCTGGTCCTGGTCCCGACCAGCAACTATCAGCAGCAGTGGATCGGTGAGCTCTGTTTTAAGCGCATCGGGCTGCGGCTGTCCCCCGAGGTCGTGTTCTCCGGCACGCCGGCCCAGCTCGAGCGGTTCACGCACCGCACCGGGAGCCATCCCGCGATCATTCTGACCACCTACACCGCGCTCGCCCAGACCGGCTCGGGCGTCGGCAAGGGAGGCTTCGACGTCGACTCCATCGAGACCTTTCTGCAGTCGGCGAACATCCAGTACGCGCTCCTCGACGAGGTGCACAAGGTGGTGGAGGACATGCACAGCGTGTCTGCCGACGTGGTGCGGCTGCTGGTCTCCTGGCTGAACGACGAGAGCCTGCGGGGCCTGATCGGGTTCTCGGGCACCGCCGAGGCCTACCGTCCCCGCTTCCAGGAGCTCGGACTCCGGCTGGCGCACACCATCCCACTGGAGACCCTGGTCGCGTGCGGCTTCGTTGCCCCCTTCGCCGAGCTTGGCGTGCCGTTTGCCAATTCGGCCCGGGAGCGCAGGATCCGGGAGCGGCTCGACGGCTACAAGGCCGGGCTCCTGGAGCTGCTCCAGCTGGTGGGCGGGGAGCGCATCCGCGGCTGGTTCAGCGAGGTCCCGCTGGAGGGGCGCGTCGCCATCGCGCGCGACCTGTTGGGAATGTACCGGGGCCGTCCCGACGCCGACCAGGGGATCGCCAAGCGCCTCGCGGGCTGGGAACAGGGCGGCCAGATCGGCATCTCCGAGCTGGACCTGGTGACCATCCTGCAGATCGCGCGGGGGTGGTCGGACGCCGAGCTGGCCCGCCGGGGCGAGGTGCCCGATGACGAATTCCGGCGCGTCCTGGGCGCGCTTCAGGAATGTCGCGAGCAGCTGGCCAAGCTGATCTACCTTCCCGCCACGGTCGCCCGGCTGCGTCGAGACGGCTTCGGGACGGACCTGGCGGCCGATGAACTGGCGCAGCTGCGAGCGCAGCCGGGCTCGACCGCCGCGCGGGTCGTCCGTGCCGTGGAAGCCCTCGCCACCACCGCCGCCGGCCTCTCCCGCGGCCTCAACGACTGGTACCTGCGCACCGGCGAGGGGCGGGTCGAGGCGATCAAGGCGGTCGTCGACGCCGAGCGCGACGTGCGACCGGTGTCGGGCGTGATCGTGTTCGACACCGGGCGGCGGATCCGCTGGCGGCAGGGGCTGACGGCACCGGGCTACGAAGGGGTGGGCGGGCTCTTCGCCCAGATGCTGGGCGACGAGCGCTTCACGGTGCTGGCGGCGCTGAGCGGCGAAATGTACCTCACGTTCGACGAGGGCCGTCCGCTGGCGCCGGCGGTGGCCGCCTTCATCGAACGCGAGCTGATGCGCGGCGAGGTGGGGGGCGCGCTCTTCACGCTCGCCACCCAGGGGATCGACATCGACGCGGGCGTGCTGAGCCGGCTGGAGCGGGAGTTCGGGGGGCTGCTCGAGGACTACGTGTCAACGCTCGCCGAGGTCCGTGCCCGGCGGCTGGGGGAGTTCCGGCGGCGGGTGCTGAGACCCTTCCAGCGCCAGGCCCGCAAGCTGCTGTCAGAGCAGGCCGGGAGCCGTCTGCGTTCGCGCCTGCAGGCCGGCAACGTGCACCTGGACGGGCTGGTCACGACGTTCTTCGACTACGCGCTGCTGGCCCGGAGCTTCCGCACCGCGGCGGTTGCCGAGATCGAGCAGGTGAGTGGCGCCCGCCGCCGCTTCTGGGCGGTGCCCATGCCGGGCGGTCGGCGCAAGCAGCTGATGTACGACCTCACCGCCCGCATCGTGGACGCCGAGGAATTGGGTGTAAACCTGGTCATCGTCTCCAACTGGGCACGCACCGGCTGGAATGTGATCCGGCCCAACGTGCTGATCGACGCCACCGCGACCCGGGACGTGACCGCCTGGCAGCAGCTGCGCGGACGTGCGATGCGGGCGCCGCAGACGTGGACCAACGACTGCTACCGGCTGCTGCTGGCGTTGGGCGATGACGCTGCGGCCGCCGGCGAGGGTCCCAACCCGCAGCTGGTCGAGCGGGTGCTGGGACCGGACTCGGCTGAGGCGCTCGGCACCCCGAGCGATGACGAACGCGAGGCGCTCCGGGTAGAGGTCGTGCTCCGGCGCAACAAGGTCACGCACATCTATGAGCTGATCAAGGCACTGGGCTCAGCGCGCCAGCTCGAGTACGACCGGCAGGCGCGGACCTGGCACCGGCGGGAAGCGATCGAGCGCAAGCACGCATACGAGAGCTCGGTGGACTTGATCTCGGGCAACTTCGGCCCTGGGGTGGCGCACGCACCGCTGCTCTACGCCTCCGACCCGCGAACGGACCTGCCGGCGGAGCTGCAATCTCACGTCCGCGACACGATCCGGGGCGCGGACCCACGGATCGTGGCCGGCTGGCAGCGGGCGGTCGCCCGTTACTGAGAGCGCGCGTTCGCGGCGGCGGTCTCGACCCTGGCCGAGGCGCTCGAGGAGGCACCTTTGTACATCGAGAGCGCGGCCCGCTTGACCCCGGCTCGCTCGCCGTCGGGATCCCTCTACCCTGGGCGAACTCCCCGAGCCGAACCTCGCGGCGGTACAGACTCTCTGTGGCCGCGGTCCGCCGCAGGTAGTCCTCCCGGTAGCGGTCGAGGAAGGCCGCATAGGCCTCACGAGACGCCCAGTGATCGATCACGAGGTACCGCCAGGAACCGTCGGCAGGTATCGAACCCGAAGAGTGGTGGCCCGTGCGGGCTTCGAACCCGCACCCGGCACCTCGGGATACGCTCTCCCGAATTCGAAATCGTCGGCTGAGTAGGGCTGAATAGGGCTGAATCCGGCCCGCGTTGGCGTCAGCGTTGGCGTCAAAACGAGGGTGCAAAATGAGAGCAACGCTCACGGTTGAACACCGGAGGAGGTGTGCGAGATGTTGAAGCGCTGGGCGCTCATCGGAGTGATCGGGTTCGTGATCCTGATCGTGATTCAGGGCTCGATGGGGACCGTGTTCACGGTCGTCAACGCCGACCTCGACCAGCTCTCGGCGGACCTACTCGTGATCGCGCCCAAGGTCGCGGTCGCCTCGGCCGCTGTGGGCCTCGTGCTCCTGTGCACCCACTGGGGGCGCCGCCACGGCCAGAAGATGATTACGGCGGCCTTCATCGCCGCGATTGGAGCCGCCTCGCTCTCGGCCCTGATGGCCTGGGCGGGCACTGAGGGGCAGGGCCTGACACCGACCGTGACCGGGATCGCCTCGGAGCTGCTCGGCAAGGTCACCTCGGGCGTCCAGCAGGGGGTGCACTGATGGGCCGTCTGGTCGCGGCGTTCGGGGTCGCCGGCATCGCGCTCCTCGTCGCGGTGACCGCACTCGCCTTCGCCCTGCACGGCGTCCCAGGGCCCCAGGGCCCCCAGGGCCCCACGGGCGCGCAAGGCCCCGAGGGCCAGCAGGGCCAGGCACTCGACATGCTCTGCGTCACCTACGCCGACTCGGGCGGCATCGAGTACGTCGCCAGCGTGAGTCTCCCGGTGGAGACCGATGGGATGCAGCTGTGCTACGTCGGGCAGCAGCCGTCGACGTTGGCGCCGCCGGCGGTCTGCAACCCCCCGGCCGGGCTGGTGCACAACTGCATCATCCCGACCACGGGCTCGGCGACCCGCTTCTACGGCTCGGCGGCCGTGGGTGAGTCGTGATGGGCGAGGTGCTCTACTGGGCGGTCGGCCTGGCCGGCGTCGGGGCCATCGTCTACGTCGGGATCCGCGACCTGATCCTCGACTACCGGCGGGACCGAGGCCGGCAGCGATGAGAGTCGGCGCCGGCTGGCGTGGCCGGGAGCGTCGGGCAGCAGCGGAGAGAGCCGATCCCTCGCGCGTAACACGTGCGCCCGCGCGCGGGGGGACGAGGTGGCGCCTACGGAAGGCCGTGAGGCGGGCCCGTAACCGGTTTTGGTGGGCCGTGAACGGCCCCGTGCGTCGGGCGGAGCAGAAGCGTCAGGCCGAGCTCGAGCGCTCCCAGGGGCTGCGTCAGGGCAAGGGCGGGCGCCCGCTGGCCGGGCGACCAGGGCGGCGTCGGCGGAGGCGCGGCTCTCAGCCCGCCGGCCAGCGCAGGTAGACCCGGGACCGGCCGGCCTCACCCGCCGAGCGCTTGGCGACCTCGACCCCCTTTCGCCGCAGCGTCTCGCTGGCACCGTGCGCATGCACGCCGGCGTCAAACCAGTGGCCGGGCTCCGCCTGCAGCTGGGGCAGCAGCGCCAGCCAGCGCCCGGTAGCGGTGCTGCGCGAGGGCGGTGGGGCATCCACCGGGGTGAGCATGATCGGGGGCCCTGGGGCCGCCCTGCGCGCTCCTGCGTGGCCGTTGTGGGTCGCCCTCGCGGCGGGCTGCTCGGTGGTCGTCTGCATGGTCACCTCCTCCGGCTCGAGCCCGGCCTCGGCCAGCATCTTGCGCACGTCGACCGGAAAGTAGGGGCCGCCGTACCCGTTGGCCGCGAGCCAGCGCCGGAGCGAATCCCGGTGGCGCGCCTGGTCCTCGGCGGCTGCCTGCGCCCTCCGTCTCCGGCTCTCGGCCGGGGAGGTCTGCACGGGCGATAGTGTCGCGCGCCCTGTGGCGAGCGCACGTAGCCCCTCCCCGCCCGATCGGGCCTCGGGGTGTGTTGGGGGACGGCCGACCCCCTTCTAGGGCCTCAGATTCGCTCTCAGCGCGTCGGCTTCCCCGCTTCGCCGCGAATCCGGATGATTGCCCGCCGATTCGCGCCAACTAGTGAGTTTTTGCCCAGGTTGGGGGAAAGCCTGCTCTAAAGCCACTTGGGGACATATCCGGGCACCCCCCCTACAAAAAACTCGGGCCCACCCCGCACCGGCCCCACACCCGCGCGGGCCCCCTCGGCGGGCGGTGACCCTACCCCGCCCGGTTACCTCACCGGACCCCCCCAAGCGCCCCGCTACAGTTGGGGGCGACCCGTCAGTCGGATGAACCATTCCCGACTGGTACGCCGGAGCGCTCGCCGGAGCTCACGCCGGACCCCCTGAGCGGGGGCACCACCTGGGCCACCACCAGCGCCACCACCTGCCGCGGCGACGGGACATGTCGAGTCGGTGCGTCCTGTGGGCGTGCCGGTCCTTCGTGTTCCCCCTGGAGGTGGAGATCGTGAATCCGATTCTGACCCGGGTCATTGAGCACCGGGAAGACCTGCAGCGGCAGCTCGAGGGCATCCTCGAGCGCGTCGAGCACGACGGCAAGGTGCCGGAGGCGAGCCGTCAGAACTTCGACCAGATCAGGGCGGAGCTTGACACGACCGATGAGCGGATCCGAGAGCTGGCGGAGCTGGACCGGGCCCGCGAGGCCCATCTGGACCGGATGGCCGACCTCGAGGGGCGGCCGCGGGAGCGCCGGGCGGGAGAGGGCCTGCCGGCGGCGGCCGAGTGGCGCCCGGGCGAGGGCTGGGGCGAGGTCGCCGAGCGCTCGGGCGAGCTCCAGCGCTACGTGAGCCGCAAGCGCGGCACCTCGGACGCGATCCCGCTCCCCTCGGTGTTCACCCGCGAGGCGCCGGCGCAGCAGGCCCCCGTCATGTCCGGCTCGCTCGGCATCCCGGCCATGCGCCTACCTGCGATCCAAACCACACCGGGCGAGGAGGCGTTCTCGGTGCTCGCCCTGTTCGGGACGCCGGTGAGCACGACCTCGAACGCGATCGACTACCTGCGCGAGCTGCCGGCGACCACCGGCAGCGGCACCAACATCATCGACTCGGCCGCGCCCGTCGAGGAGGGCCAGCCCAAGCCCGAGGCGCGGATGAACTTCGAGCTGGTGACGGCCCCCGTGCGCACGATCGCTCACTGGCTGCCGGTGACGAGGCAGGCGCTGGACGACATGCCGACCCTGCGCTCCTACCTCGACGGCCGGCTCCGCTACGGCGTCCGGCGCTCCGTCGAGCAGCAGTTCCTGAACGGCACCGGCACCGGCCAGCAGATCCTCGGGCTGCGCAACACACCCGGCATTCAAAAGCCCGCCGACCTGGCCGCCGACACGCCGGTGCTGGGGGCGATCATGGTCGCCTGCGCCGCGGTCCAGGCGGCCGAGTATCGGGCCAGCGGGGTGGTGCTCAGCTACCGCGACGCCGCCGCCCTGGAGGATGAGCTGCACCAGCGGCCGACGGCCCTCGGCGATGCGGTTATCACCGGCGGCGCCGGTGGGCTCTCAGTGCTGGGGGCCCGGCTAGCCGGTCTCCAACAAGATGCCGGTGGGAAAGGTCCTGGCCGGCGACTTCGCGATCGGGGCGTCGGCGTTCGACCGTCAGGACACGCGGGTCCTGGTGGCCGATCAGCACGCCGACTTTTTCATCCGTAACCAGTGGGTCCTGCTGGCTGAGACGAGGGTCGCGATGGCGGTCGACGTGCCGATGGCCTTCTGCGAGGTGACGATCACCGGGGCAACGGCGACCCGGGCCCGCACCCGCTGACGGATTCACCTGCGAGGGGGGCGGGCCCGCCGCCTCCCTCACCCCGCCTCAGTTGGGGTCTGGCGCCTGGGGCTTTAGGAGCTCTAGGGGCTCCAGGAGCCCCAGCTCGGCGACCTTGTAGCGATCGCGCCACTTGGACGCCTCGAAGAACGGCGTCCCGGCCACTCGCAGCCACACCTGCACTTCGTCCTTGGTGCTGAGCTCGACCCGGACCACGCACTGCCAGTCCTCATCGAGCCCGAGCACGACGACGTCGGGATCCTCGCGCGGGCTGCCGCCCCTGGGGGCCCGCTCGGCGAGCTCGGCCAGGTCCGCGTCGAGGTGACGCCGGCAGAGGAGAATGGCCCGGGCCAGCTGCTCCTCGGTGGGTGCGTCGAGATCCATCACGGCTCCTCTTCCCGGGGCGACGCCGCGAACAGCACGAGCTGGCCCGGAGCAGGCCGGCGGGCCCGGTGCGGCCGGCGTCGGGAGCGCAGCCGCTCAGTCTCGCCGAGTGTCATGCGGTTGCAGGGCGCGTCGGTGAAGTCGGCCGCTACCAGGCGCCGGCCGAGCCGGGACTCCATGCAGCCGACGCACAGAAACCCCCGGGAAAGCCCGGCCGCCTCCCAGAGCGCGTCCTGGACCATGTAGTACTCGAACAAGGTGTCCAGGCCGCAGTCGGCGCACGGCATCGCGGCGGTCATGGTTTCTCTCCTCCCGGTATGCGCCGGCGCCGGCCCCTCGTCCAACCCTCGCTCCGCTCGGCTCGGGGCCCCGTAACTGTCGCCACTGTTGCCAGGCAACAGTTCCCCCGTCCGTCCTTTTTCGTCTCCCAATACAACAGACGGACAATGTTTTGAATACATTCTCCAGCTACGCGCGAGGGAGTTCGCGTGGGGATAGGTCCCCCCACTGTTTCCGGCAACAGTGGCGACAGTTCTCGCCGACTCACTCATCGGTCACGGCCTCCAGGACGTGGCTGGGCGGCCCGGACCTGGTGGGCACCTCGTCTTCCCGGCCGAGGCCGCGGGCGACCCATTCCTGGACCAGGGCGGAGAACTCGGCCCGCCGCCGCCAGCGATGGGGGCTGATCTGCTGCTGCGCGTCCCGCCGCGAGAGGCGGCCGCCGGCGCCTCGGACCAGCTGGTCGAGGGCGTTGAGGGCGTCGAACATGGTCCGCTCGCGCACCGGGAGCACGTCGCCCGCCACCGCACGGTAGAGCGCCAGCTGATGGGCGTGGAAGGTCCAGGCCAGCCGCCAGCCGCGCTCCACGACCTCAGCGGACACGTAGGGCTGGTCCGGGCGCTCCACGCGCTGGAGGGTCACGATGAGACGGCCGGCCTGCTGGTCGACCTTGCTGAGCAGCTCGTCCTCCAGGCCCGCCAGACCGTTCATCAGCCGCCGCCGCCGCTCCTCCAGGTGCCCGCGCCAGACCTCGAGTGCCGTCCGGTGCAGGTGATAGACCGGGTCGTGGTCGCGCAGCGATCCGGCATCGCACTCGCGGGCCCGCAGCTCGAGCAGGCGATCGACCGCAGTCCTCCAGGCCCATTCGGCACTGTGGGAGATCTCATGCCCGTCCTGGAGCTGCGGCACCCGATCCGAGGGCCAGTACACGAGGAGGCGGCTGAGCAGGCCGGCCGAGTTATCGCCGAGCCGGCTCACGCGGCCCGGCTGGATGCCTCCCACCAGCGGCAGGAAAGGCTGCTGGACGATCACGTAGTCGCCGTTGTCGGCGACGCGATCGCGGCGGATGGTGGTGCGGCTCCAGCTGGAGAGCAGGTCCGCCTCGCGAAAGTTGCCGCTCTCGCCGTGGTGATAGGCGCTCAGCTGGCCGAAGACGCCGAGGAGCTCGTCCCGCACCCAGAGCAGGCCCTGGCCGTTCTCGCCCAGCAGCATGCAGGCGCGCTCGAAGGTGGTATCGCCCACCGTCAGCCGCCGCAGCGCCGGCCTCGGCGTCTCCTCGCGCACCTTGCGGGGCAGGGCCCGCCAGTCGTCGAGCGTGCGGGCGTTGCGCTCGTCGAGGTCGGCCTCGCGCTCGCGGATGGGCCGCAGGGCATGTTCGGACATCGGTGTCTTGCCGCGCCCGGTGCGGGCGACCACGCCGAGCCAGAGCAGGGGCCAGGCGGGCATCCCGCCCGGTAGCTGCAGGCAGACACCGCCGCCGGCGGCGAGGCCGGCCACGACCAGGCCGGGCGCGGCCACCAGCGCGGGATCCACACCCCAGACCTCGGCCACGCTGCGCGCCAGCTCGGCCAGCGGTCGCGGCACCAGGTCGAGGTCCAGCGCGGGGAGGTCGGGCGGGCGGAGCGGCTCGTCCATCAGCCGAGCCGAGTGAGACGTCCGGGCCGCGGCAGCAGGCCCGGCGGGAGGCCGGGGCGCACGACCGGCGGACGGCCGACATCTTCGTCCGTGGATGCGGGGAATACCCCGCTGGCCCTGGCCTCAGCCAGAGCGACCAGGACGTCGCGCCGGAGCTCGTTCAGGTCCTCCTCGGCCCAGACGAGGGCGAGGGCACGCCGGACCTGGTCCCAGGTCAGCAGGCGGGCGCACCCGAGGCGCTCGAGCGCGTCCTGCGCGTCACACCGCAGCCGGATCTCCTCCGCCCATCGCGGTGTAGTGCTCATCGCGACCGCCTCCGGGCCCGCTCCCGCAGCTCCAGCGTGAGCACCGTCGCCCGGACCTCATCGCCGGCGTGCTCGGCCTCGGCAAGGGCAGAGATCCAGAGCGCGGCCACCAGATGGTCCGCCAGCCGGCAGAGCTGGTCGGCGCTCCAGCAGCCGGCTATCTCGGCGTCGACCAGGGCCAGCAGCAGCCGCAGGCGCCGCTCCTGGGCCGCCCGTACCGGCTCCGGGGTATTCTCAGCGTGGGTGCCGGCGGGCACCGGCGCTCTCCCTCGCTGGGACGACCACCACCCTCCTCCGGTGGTCGTCCGTGCCCTGACGGAGGGTCTCCACGTATCCCAGATCCGGCGGCAGCTGCTCCACGTAGGCCGCCAGGTCGGCCGTCCGCACTAGGCGCCGACGGTGAATGTGAACGGTCGGCAGCTCGCCGCTGTGGACCAGCTCCCAGGCGAGGTCCTTGCCGATCCCGAGCGCGTCGGCCGCCTGGGGGATGCTCAGCAGCAGGCGCTCGGTCATGTCAGGGCCCGGTCCAGACCGTCCAGGAGTTCGAAGTAGCGGGCCGCCGTCGCCGCCCGCGGCCGGCGCGTACCGCTCTCCCAGCGCTCGATGGTGCTCAGCGCGACGCCGAGTTCATCGGCCAGCTGTTGCCGGCTGAGGCCGGCCTCCTGGCGCAGCTTGCGGGCCAGTCGCGGCGTCCATCGACGGCGAGCCTGAGCCAGGTCTACCACCGTGAGCGGACTGGGCATGCGCCGAGTATGGAGCATTTGTTTGGCGACAGTCAAGTCCGCTCACGGATGCTATGCTTCCTTCTGGTTTGGCTACAAATTTGTCGGTAACGGAAGGTGGTCCCGACCTCTCGGGCGAGGGCCGCTGGGACACCGTCGACCTACCCGCCGGCGATCTTCGCCCAGCCTGCCGGGTCTCCGTGCTCTGGACGCTGGCGGACGGCAAGCGCTCGATCAACGCGCTGGCCGTGGTCGCCGAGGAAGGCGAGATCACTCCGCGCGGGCTGCACGAGGTTCCGCTCGGCGCGATCATGGCCGCGATCGACCTGGCCGCCATCCTGCGCGCGATCGACGCCTTTGGCATTCCTGCGCCCGTGCGGCCACGGTTCCGCAAGGCGGGACCGAAGGGCTACCCGCCCACCTTCTACGCCCTCATCGCCCACCGTTACCGGGCGCTGCGGACCGGCCCGGCCCCCATCAAGACCCTCGCCAAGGGGGAGGGCGTGAGCCGGATGACGGTCTACACCTGGCTCAAACGGGCCCGCGAGCTTGGGTTTCTGGAGGAGGGGGAGGCGTACGAATGAGCAGGCGTGGTAACGGTGAGGGCACCATCGGCAAACGCTCAGACGGCCGCTGGGAGGCCCGCTACGTCGACCAGGACGGGCGCCGGCGCTCACTGTTCACTCGCACCCGTCAGGAGGCCCAGGAGCGACTGCGGGAGGCGCTGCGGGCCCGCGACCGCGGCATCACGCCCACACATGGCACGGTCGGCGCCTACCTGCGCGCCTGGCTGGAGGGCACCCGCCTGACGGTCCGCCAGCGCACCCATCAGGGCTATGAGCAGCTGGTCCGCGACCACCTCATCCCGGGCCTGGGGCGGGTCCGCCTCGAGCGCCTCCAGCCGCAGCAGGTGGCCGAGCTGTACGCGCGCCTCAGCGAGGCCGGCCTCAGCGCGAAGACGGTCCGCAACGTGCACCAGTGCCTGCACCGGGCCCTCGAGCAGGCGGTGAGCTACCGCGTCCTGGCGAGCAATCCGGCCCACGGCGTGCAGCCGCCTCGCGTCGAGCGAGCCGAGATGCAGGCGCTCAGCCCGGAGGAGGCCCGTCGCGTGCTCGAGGTCGCCCGCGAGGATCCGCTCGAGGCGCTGTGGGTGCTGGCGATCACCGCCGGGCTGCGCCAGGGGGAGCTACGGGCTCTGCGCTGGCCCGACGTCGACCTCGCGGCTGCGCGCCTGCAGGTGGTGGCGTCGATGGAGGGGCGGCGCGTCTCGGAGGCCCGCCCGGCGGAGCCCAAGACTCGGCGCTCGCGTCGCGCAGTCGAGCTCACCGCGGCCGCCGTCCGGGCCCTGGGGCGCCATCGCGATGCCCAGCTGGTCGCCGGCGTGATCCCGACCGCGTACGTGTTCACCCGCGAGGACGGCCGCCCCATGAGCGGGCAGCAGCTGTATGACCGCTGGCTGCGCCTGGCCCAGCGTGCCGGTGTGCCGGTGGTGCGCTTCCACGATCTCCGGCACACCGCGGCCACCCTGATGCTCGGGCGCGGGGTGCACCCGAAACTGGTCTCGGAGATGCTCGGGCACTCCACGATCGCGATCACGCTGGACCTCTACAGCCACGTCACGCCCGCCATGCACCGCGAGGCGGCGCGGGCGATGGACGAACTGCTCGGCGAGTAGGTCCCGATCGGCGCTGGCGTCAGCGTTGGCGTCAAATCGCCGCCTAAGTGGCCGATTTGAACTGCGGGGGGTGGTGGCCCGTGCGGGCTTCGAACCCGCGATCTCCGGCTTGAAAGGCCGGCGTCCTAGTCCTCTAGACGAACGGGCCGCCGCGAACCAACCAGTCTAAGCGGGCGCCCCCGCCCAGACCCTCATGCGGCGCTCAGGGCAGCTGCGAGGTGAGCAGCGTGTGGGCGACCCCGCGTGCGTACTCGTCGAAGTCGGTGTCGAGGCCGGGGACCGCCGGGGAGCTCTCGCCGCCCAGCAGCGCCGCGAACGCGCGGTGCTGGCAGGCGCCGAGGAGTCCGGCCGCGATGAATGGCAGCTGCGCATCCTGGCGCAGCCGCCCGCGCTCCTGCTCCAGCCCCAGGTACCGCAGCAGTCCGACCTGGCCCATCGCGGGCCCTCCCGCGCGACCCGTGAGCTGGAGCCACGCGAGCACCTCGGGGTCGCCGAGCACGGATCCGGCCATCGGCAGCAGGTCCCCGTAGAAGCGCACGGCCGCCGAGGCGAATCGGGCCAGGTTGTCCTCCACCGTGTGCTCCCCCACCGCTCCCAACAGCTCCTGCATGGCGGCGCGGATCCCGGTCGAAACGGAGCCGAACGCGGCGCCGAACAGTTCGGTCTTGTTTTGAAAGTGGTTGTAGAGGCTGCCCTCGGAGACGCCGGCCTCGCGTGCGATCTCTCTGGTGGTGGCGTTGGTCGCACCCCGTTTGGCCATCACGCGCAGGGCGGCGGCCACGATCCGCTCTCCCATCGGCTGCGGTTTCGACTCGTCGGGCATCGGTGCTACAGCTTCTTCTTGACAAATGAGTGAGCGCTCACCCACAATTTGGTTAAGGGCGCTGAGTGGGCGCTCACTCAGCATACCGCACCAGCTCGACAAGAAGGAGATGGCGAGATGACCACGACCAGGCTGATCGACTTCAACGACCAGGACCGCGGAACCGGGTACACCTTCCGGGGCTCCGAGCACGGCGACGTCCCGGTCTCGATCATCGTGGACCGCTCGCGGCCGGGTGAGGGCCCGGCGCTGCACCGGCATCCCTACGACGAGGTCTGGGTCCTCGAACAGGGTGAGGTCGCGTTCACCGCCGGCGACCGGACGCTGGCGGCGGGGGCCGGAACGGTCGTCACCGTGCCGGCGGGTGAGTTCCACGGGTTCAAGAACACGGGGACCGCGCCGCTGCTGATGATCTGCGTCCACACCCGGGCTCGGATGGAGACGGAATGGCTGCAGCCGCCCGAGCCGGCGACATCATGACCGCCCTCCCGGCACCCCGTCCCGTCGAGGCTCCGATGGCGAGCCGGTGGTCGGCGCTCGCCTTCATGGCCGTGGCCCAGTTGATGATCGCGCTCGACGCCACCATCGTCAGCATCGCGCTCCCTTCGGCGCAGCGGGCGCTCGGTGCCTCCGATGCCGAGCGGCAGTGGGTGCTGACCGCGTACGCGCTCGCCTTCGGATGTCTCCTCCTGCTCGGTGGCCGGATATCCGACCTCATCGGCCCGAAGCCCGCGTTCCTGATCGGACTGGCTGGGTTTGCGGCCGCCTCCGCGGTGGGCGGCGCCGCGCCCGTGTTCTGGGTCCTGGCCGTCGCGCGCGCGACGCAGGGCGCGTTCGCCGCCCTCCTCGCACCGACGGTGCTGTCTCTGGTTGCCGTCACGTTCACCGAGCCACGCGAGCGGGCCAAGGCCTTCGCGATCTACGGCACCATCGCCGGCACCGGTGCGGCCGTGGGCCTGGTGGTGGGTGGCGTCGTCACCGAGTATCTGACCTGGAGGTGGTGTCTCTACGTCAACGTGCCGATCGCCCTGGTGGCGGCAACCGGCGGCCGGCTGGCGCTCCGGACGCCACCCCGGTACCGGCACCTGAGGCTGCGGTTTGACGTCCTCGGCTTGGTGCTCGCGAGCGGGGGGCTGGCGTCACTCGTCATCGCGTGTTCCCAGGCGGTGAGCCAGGGCTGGACGTCGGCAACCGCGCTGACCCTGCTCGCCCTGTCGGCGGCGCTTCTCCTCCTGTTCGTCCTCTGGGAGCGGCGCTGCCGGATTCCGCTGGTGCCGTCTTCGATCGTGCTCGAGCGGACGCGCGGTGGCGCCTACCTGGCGGCGCTCCTGGCGGTCGCGAGCATGTCCGGTGTCTACCTGGTCCTCACCTACTACCTGCAGGAGGTACTCGGATACACACCTCTACAGGCGGGCCTCGCGTTCCTCCCGCTGCCCGCCGCGTCGCAGCTGGTGTCCTGGCTCGTCGTCAGCCGTCTGCTCCCCCGCGTCCCCCCGCGCGCCTTGATGGCCCCCGGCGCGCTGGTGGCGGCACTCGGCATGGGGGTCCTGACCCTGCTCCCGGCCGGCGGAGGATTTCCGACTCACGTACTGCCGGCCGAGATCCTTCTCGGCGGCGGCATCTCGGGCCTCATGGTGCCCGCCTTCAGCGTCGCCACGCTGGGCCTCGATCCGCGCCAGGCAGGAGTCGGCTCGGCCCTCGCCAACACCGCGACCCAGGTCGGCGGCTCGCTCGGGATCGCGCTGCTCAACTCGGCAGCGGCCGCCGCCACCGCCGGATACCTGGCCCTGCACGGGGCATCTGCGATGACGGCGGCGCTGGCGCACGGCTACGCGGTCGCCGCCGGCTATGGCGCGGCCATCCTCGTCGCGGCGGCGCTGGTCGCCGCGCTCTTGATCACCGCGGGGCGGCCGGGGCCGGCGCCGCACAGCCCTCTAGGAGGTGCCTCCCGATGACCCACCCCTTCCGTTTTGGCGTCGTGGCCGGCTTCGCACGGACCGGCGAGGAGTGGGCTCAAAACGCTCGCCGTGTCGAGTCCCTCGGCTACTCCACGCTCGTCATTCCCGACAACATGCGCTACACGCTGGCCCCGATCCCCGCGCTCGCCGCGGCCGCCGCGGCGACGCGCACCCTTCGGGTCGGCCCCTACGTGCTTGCCAACGACTTTCGCAACCCGGTCATGCTGGCCAAGGACGCCGCCACGGTCGACTTCCTCTCCGGTGGCCGCCTCGAGCTCGGGCTCGGCGCCGGCCGTCCCGACGCTGCCGGAGAGAACCGGATGCTCGGTCTTCCGTTCGATCGGGGCGGCGTGCGGGTGAGCCGGCTGGCCGAGTCGCTGGCACTGCTGAAGCGGCTGCTGGGCGGGGAGACCGCCAGCGCGGAGGGCCCGTACTACACGCCGTCCGAGGCTCAGGTCTCACCGCCGCCCGTACAGAAACCTCACCCCCCGATCCTGGTCGCCGGCAGCGGCCGTCGTCTGCTGTCCATCGCCGCTTGCGAGGCCGACATGGTGGCGTTCGGCATCGCCCCCACCGAGACCGAGGAGGGCGCCGCCGAGAAGGTGAGCTGGGTCCGCGAGGCTGCGGGTGCCCGGTTCGACAGGCTGGAGCTGAACCTCAACCTGATGGCGGTCGGCGATCGGGTCCCGCGATTCATCTCCGGTCAGATGGGTCTCGACGCCGCCCGACTGGCCGCCGGCGGTTCGGTGGCGGCGGTGACCGGGAGCACGGAGGAGATGTGCGAGACGCTGCTCCGCCGTCGTGAGCGCCTCGGCTTCTCCTACCTGCTGGTGGCGGACGAACTGATGGACACGCTGGCGCCGGTGGTCGAACGGCTCGCCGGACGCTGATCCCCCGGCAGCGTCGCAGGGAGGTATCGTCACTTCGGTGATGAGCTCCGCTCGCCGCCGGCTGCCGCCCGGGGTCGCGGGCGGAGACCCCGCGACCGCCGGCGCCGGCCTCCAGATGCTGGCGGCAGGAGGGTCGGCGGCCGACGCCGCGGTGGCGATGGTGCTCGCCGCCTCGGTCGCCGAGACCATCTTCACCGGAATCGCCGGCGGCGGCTTCGCGACCTACTTCGACGCCGCCTCGGGCACCGTCACCTGCCTCGACTTCTTCGTCGCGGTCCCCGGGCTCGACGGCATCCGGCCCGCGGCGCCGGAGACGATCGAGATCGCGCTCGGCGCCCAGCCCCTCCCCTACCAGGTGGGGGCGGCGACGATCGCCGTTCCCGGAGTGCCGGCCGGACTGGCGGAGCTGCACCGCCGCTGGGGACGGCTTCCCTGGCGCGAGCTGTTCCCGCCCGCGCGCTCGCTGGCCAGTCGAGGGGCGCCCATCAGCGAGCAGCACGCGTCCTTGCTGGTCGAGGTCGCGCCGGCGATGGCACGGGGCGAAGGTGTCGACGTCTACACCGTGGCCGGCGAGGAAGGCGGTCGCCGCCTCCTCCGGACGGGCGAGCCGGTGCACCATCCACTGCTCGTCAACGCGCTCGACGCGCTCGCCGAAGAGGGCGCCGGCTCCGCCTACACCGGTTCCATGGCCGAAGCCCTCTGCCGGCTGTCGCGAGAACGGGGCGGGGCGATCGGACCGCGCGACCTGGCGGCGTATCGCGTGGACGAACTGGAACCCCGGCACGCCGGTTTCGCGGATCGTGTGGTGCATCTGCGCGGCAACGATCTCGATCGCAGCGCGGACACCCTGGAGCGCCTGGACGCGATCTTGCGGGCGGCGCCCGAGATCGAGACGCCGGTGGCCGTCGTCCGCGCCCTCGACGCCGATCGGGACCGTGACGGCGACACCTCCAACTGCGCCGCCGTGGACGGATTCGGGAATGCCTGCGCCGTCACCACCAGCCTCGGTTTGGGTGCCGGCGAGTGGTGGCCGGGGTACGGCGTGCACCTCAACTCGATGCTGGGCGAGGGAGAGTTGCTCCGGGGAGACCTGACGCCTGGCGAGCGGATGGGCTCGATGATGACGCCGCTGGTGGTGACCGATGCCCAGGGTCCGGTCCTGGCGGGGGGAGCGGCGGGAGCCAGTCGCATCCGCCCAGCACTGGCCCAGGTGCTGACCCGGGTGCTCCGTGAGGGGACCCCGCCGCAGGAGGCGGTCGACGCGCCGCGGGTGAACCCGGTGCCCGGACCTCGCATCCACTGCGAGCCCGGTCTGCCCGAGCGGACGCTGGCCGGGCTGCGCGAGACCGGCGCCGAGGTGGTGGTGTGGCCGGAGCGGCACAGCTACTTCGGCGGTGTCAGCCTGGTCGCCGAGGGCGGGCCGGCGGCCGACCCCAGACGGGGCGGAGGCACCGGCGTCCTCGAATAGTCGTCTGCTACAGGATCGCCAGGTGCTCGCGGGTCGCCCCGGGCACCGACTGAAGAGGGAGGGAACGGTCGAAGCTGACCAGCCTCCCGTCGTGCTTCGCCGCCAGGGCGAGGAGATACGCGTCGGTGACCTGGCGCGGGCCGTGAAGCCGGGAACGGTCGACCATCCCGGGATCCAGGAGGCTGGCATCACACGGCCAGAAGGCGTGGTACCTGGTGTTGCATGCTCGCTCGAGAAGCTCGATCGCTACGGAGGGGCTGATCGGGCTCGGGTAGCGGGGCTGGCTGATGACGCGGACAAACCCGTTCTGGGTGATCGCACAGGAGGCCCAGCCGCCCTCGATGTCGGCATCCAGCCAGTCGAGCGCCCGCTCGTGATCCACGTGGTCGCCGTCCAGCAACGCCAAGAGGACATTGACATCGAGCAGCGCTCGCCTCACTCGTCGTCCTCCTCGCGAAGGCGGTCGATGAGCGCGTTGGACACCGCGGCTCCTCGACGCGGCAACGGCGCAAAGCCGTAGTGCTCCTCTTCGTGAGGTCGGGATCCTCCTTTCAACGCCTCGCGCGCCAGCTCTGAAAGGACCTTGCCGGCCGAGCGATGCTCCCGGCGAGCCCGCTCCTGGACGGCCAGGAGCACGTCCTCGTCGAGGTTCAAGGTGGTGCGCACGCACCTGATGCTAAGACATCAACCACTACCTTGCATCGACCGACCCAGGCGCTCCTCCAGCACCTCCCGGATCACGACCGCCTGGTTGTGCTGCTCGTCCCGGGCGCTGTAGAGCAGACTCAGCGGACCCTCCCGAGCGAGCGCCTCCAGGCGGTCGAGCAACCGCTGCCGGGGCTCCTGGGCCAGCTCCACTCGGTAGCGGCGGCGGAACTCGTCCCAGCGCTCCGGCCGGTGCCCGAACCAGCGACGCAAGTTGTCGGACGGTCCCAGGTCGCGAAGCCAGAGGTCGGGTGCGAGCGACTCCTTGCGGATCCCTCGTGGCCACAGCCGGTCGACCAGCACCCGGGAGCCCGGGCCAGGCGCAGACGCGGCGGGGTCATACACTCGCCGCAGCTCGATGGGTGGATGCGCGCGTGCCATATCCGAAGGATGCGACCGATGTCCTCCCGCAGACATTGACAAGTTTATGGTAAGCTTCCGCCCGATGAACGGTCTCACGGTGCAGGACGCGGCGCGGGCCAGCGGGTGGTCGGCACGCATGCTGCGCTACATCGAGCAGATGGGGCTGGTGGTTCCCCTTCGCTCGGAGGGTGGCTACCGCCTCTACGGGAGCCGTGACCTGGAGCGGCTGCGGTCGCTGCGCGGGCTGCTGCTCGAACACTCGGTCCGCCTCGATGACCTTGCGTTCGCGCTGCGCCTCCGCCGCGATCCCCGGCTGCGCGAAGCCGTCGACACCTGGTTCGCGGGGAAGCAATCCGCGACGCCCGCCGTCCAGCCCTCGCCGCTCGAGTGGCTGGTCGCCACGCCCCGCAGCCACGAGCGCCTCCGCTTCGTGGCCTGACTGAGAAGGAGCAACGCATGAGCATCGCCCCCGCCACCGACTTCAAGGTGAAGGACCTCCAGCTGGCAGAGTTCGGCCGCAAGGAGATCGACCTTGCCGAGCACGAGATGCCGGGTCTGATGTCCCTCCGGGAGGAGTTCCGCCAGGCACAACCGCTGGCGGGCGCCCGGATCACCGGCTCCCTGCACATGACGATCCAGACCGCCGTGCTGATCGAGACCTTGACCGCGCTTGGCGCCGAGGTGCGCTGGGCGAGCTGCAACGTCTTCTCGACCCAGGATCACGCCGCCGCCGCGGTCGCTGTGGGTCCGGAGGGCACTCCCGAGCAGCCGCGGGGCGTTCCCGTCTTCGCCTGGAAGGGGGAGACGCTGGAGGAGTACTGGTGGTGCACCAGCCAGGCCCTCACCTGGCCCGGCGACCAGGGCCCCAACATGATCCTCGACGACGGCGGCGACGCCACCCTGCTGGTGCACACCGGCGTCGGGTTCGAGACCGACGGCGAGGCGCCCGACCCGACGACCGCGGGCAGCGAGGAGGAGGCGGTCCTGCTGCGTCTCCTCGGGGAGTCGTTCCGCGAGGACCCCAAACGGTGGACCAAGCGGGCGGCCCAGATCTGCGGGGTGACCGAGGAGACGACGACCGGCGTCCACCGCCTCTACCAGCTGGCGGAGGCGGGCCGACTGCTGTTCCCGGCCATCAATGTCAACGATTCGGTGACCAAGTCAAAGTTCGACAACAAGTACGGGTGCCGGCACTCGCTGATCGACGGAATCAACCGGGCCACCGACACGCTGATCGGGGGCAAGGTCGCGGTCATCTGCGGCTACGGCGACGTCGGCAAGGGGTGCGCCGAGTCACTCCGGGGCCAGGGCGCCCGCGTGATCATCACCGAGATCGACCCCATCTGTGCGCTGCAGGCGGCGATGGACGGCTATCAGGTGGCGACGCTCGACGACGTGGTCGAGACCGCCGACATCTTCATCACCGCGACCGGGAACCTCCATGTCATCACCGCCGATCATCTGTCGCGGATGAAGCATCAGGCGATCGTGGGAAACATCGGCCACTTCGACAACGAGATCGACATGGCCGGACTGTCCCGGCTGCCCGACGTGGAGCGCATCAATATCAAGCCGCAGGTCGATGAGTGGCGCTTCGAGGACGGGCACAAGATCATCATCCTGTCCGAGGGCCGGCTCCTTAACCTGGGGAACGCGACCGGGCATCCGTCGTTCGTCATGTCGAACTCGTTCAGCAACCAGACCATCGCGCAGATCGAGCTCTTCACCAAGCCGGAGGAGTACGAGAAGACGGTCTACCGGCTGCCCAAGCACCTGGACGAGAAGGTGGCCCGGCTGCACCTGGCGGCGCTCGGCGTGCACCTCACCGAGCTGACACGGCAGCAGGCCGACTACATCGGGGTGCCGGTGGCGGGACCCTACAAGTCCGACCACTACCGCTACTGATAGACACATGCACTGTCCGCAGGCATGGAGCGGCGCGCGTGCGCGCGTGAGGTATTTGAGCTAGGAGGTCTTACGGGTCAGCCTCGCCTCGGCGATCGTGGGCTGGAAAAGCTCGACCGGGTTGCCGGAGGGATCCTCGATCAGGACCTGTCGTCCGCCCACCCCGTCGACGATCTGATTGCGGAACCGGACGCCGCCGGCTTTGAGCGTCGCCGCCAGGGACTCCAGATCCTCGACCTCGATCGAGAAGCGATTCCATCCGCCCGGGCTCGGCACCGTGCCGTCGGGCATCGACGCACCACCGCCCGGGCCGCCACCCGGTGCGCTCAGCACCAGCCGCAGGTCGCCGCGGCTGAGCATGGCGAAGGGCGGCGCGGGATGCATCACCTCCGTGAAACCGAGGTGGCGGCAGTAGAACGCGATCGCCTCGTCGACGTCGTGGACGATGTAGCGCACGCTCACGGTCGCCATCGGTCACCTCCCCTCGTCAGTGGGTTCAGAAATCGGTTGTGTCCGGCCACAGGATATGCTGCGCCGCGTGAGCTCGCCGCTCGACTGGCGGGGAATGCGCGAGCGGTCGGCGGACCTCCTCCGGCGTCAGACCGGGGAGGGGGTCGAGACCTGGAATGCACGCGTCCGGGAGTCGGCGCCCGGGGACGAGGAAGGCCTGCGCACCTGGCTCGTCGAGCACGGAGTCACGGGCTACGCGCAGATGCTGCTGGTCTGGGAGCGGTTCGGCTACCCGGACTTCATGGCCGCGAACGCGGCCGACCTGATCGACGCGCAGTACGCCGACCGGCCCACGCTGCGGCCGGTTCTGGACACCGTGCTCGAGCTTGCGCGGGGATTCGGACCCGAGGTCCAGGTCCAGGCGCGCAAGGGGTTCGTGACGCTGGTCGCCCGCCGAACGTTCGCCGTGATCCGGGCCACGACCCGGGCGCGAGTCGACGTGGGGCTGCGGCTGGCCGGCACCGCTCCCGACGGGAAGCGGCTGCTGGCCCCGGGCAGCGGCCTGGGCGCGTCCACGGTCCGCATCGCGGCGGACCGGTCCGCCGACCTCGACCAGGAGGTGGTCGAGCTGCTCCGGCGGGCTTACGAGGAGAACCGATAAGGCCCCGCGGCCACCTCAGACCAGCCAGCAGCCGTCCCGCATCAGCGTCCGGCCGGGCAGCTCATTCGCTTCGCGCCACGCCTGGATGCGGAGGGGACGGAGAACGAGGTAGGCGTACTCCCCGTGCGAGCCGCCCGCGGGGGTGGGTGCGCCGCGGGGATCCCAGCCGGCCTGCGCGGCGTAGCGGTCCGAAAGGTCGGGGGCCACGCGGGCCATCGGAATGGCCTCCTCCAGTTCGGCATCGACGATGACGACATCGCGGGTCGGCCCCAGCCCCAGACGGACGACGCCGGACTCGGTGATGTTGCGGGCGGTGCGCGAGCCGGCTTCGAGGGCGATCACCACCCGTTCGTGGATCCAGGCCAGGGACAGCGGGACCAGATACGGCATGGCGGTGCCGTCGCCGCAGGTCCCGGAGGCCGTCCAGACATCGGCCTCATGCTGGTGCAGCTTGGCGAGCGTGTCGGCTTTCCGCTGGCCGGGGGAGCGGGCCGGGGGGACTTGCATGATCGCACTCCTTGTCTGATCGACGACCATCGGCGCTGCCGGGAGGTACCCTGGACACCTTGATCCCCAGGGCTCTGGCAACTTCATGCCGCGGCTTGGTGGGCCGGGGACGAGTCGGGTGGGGCCCCCAAAGAGAATCTTGGTCGCGGTCGCCGTCCTTGCCCACCTCTTCCTGCTGGCCGGATGCGGCACGGCCGGATCACAGACGGGAATGCACTCGGCGGGCCGGAACGCGGCTGCGGTGGTGACGTTCACCGTCACCGGGAGCGACGGGGGGCGGGCATCGACATCACCTACGGGTCCCAGAACGCGAATCTCGAGGGCGGTTCGACGTTGCCCTGGTCGACCACGATGCCGATCCAGGGGGCGGCCCAGTAATTACGACGTGCAAGCGCAGCTCCAAGGGCGCGGTTCGATCACCTGCACGGCCAAGGTCAAGGACGTGAGCAAGACCACACATGCCGCGGGCGGCTACGACTACTGCCGGGCCGAGGTCATCAACGATATGGGGGGTCGGTGGCGGGCCGAGAACGGGTGAGGTCGGGGCTCGTAGGACCCGCCGCGGGATCGGTGTAGCCTTCGCTGGTCGATGCGAGTCCTCGGCTTGGTCCTGCAGATGATCATCCGGGTCCTCTGGGTGGCCAACCTGGTCCTCGGCATCGCCTTCCTCACCGGCAACCTCGCCGGGCTGACCATGCTGCACGAGACGTTGGGGCTGGTGATCGCGATCTGCCTCCTGATCCTCTCGGTCATGGCCATGATCCAGGCTCGAGCGGTGGGGCTGGGGGTTGCCGGCATCATCGTCGCGATCCTGCTTCCCGTGGTGGGGATGGGCCAGGTGGACGTGCTGCCCGGGAACGACCATTTCCTGGTCGAGATCGTCCACGTGCTGGTCGCCGTCGCCGCCATCGCGCTGGCCGAGACACTGGGCCTGCGCTACCGCCGGGCGCTGGCTTCCCGCGGGGCCGCCGCCGTCTGACCGAAACGCGGTCCGCGCGCGCTCAGCTTGGCGAAGGGGAGGGCGAAGGCGTAGCGGTGCTGATTGCCTTCAGCCGGACGATGAAGACCAGCGTCCCGCTGGGAATCCCTGAGGGCGGGGTCTGCCCGTAGCCGAGGTTCTGAGGCACCACGATCCGCCGCACCCCGCCGACTCGCATCCCTTCCACACCCTGCACGAACCCCGGGATCAGCGCGCTGGGGCTCAACTCGGTGGTGAAGGGACCATTGCTCGACCCGATGCTGGTTTGCAAAAACTCACCGCCGGCCGAGTAGAGGGTGTAGTCCATGGTCGCGGTGTCGTTGGCCTGGGCCAGCGCCCCGGTGCCGACTTTTATGTTCGCGTAGGCGAGCCCGTTCGGGAGTTGGACCAGCTTCTCGTGCTCGCCCAGGCTGAACGGGTCGCCGGACGGGCTCGCTGAGGCCTCAGGGGTCGATGCTCCGACGCCCGACTGTGGACCTTGCTGGGAGGCGTACGGATTGGGATAGCCACACGCGACGAAGAGGACGAGAAGCGGAGCCAGGAGAAGGAGGAAGGGGAACCGGCGCCAGGGGGAGAGCGTGCGAAAAGCCGCCGGGCGGGGGCGGACGGATGACGGAAACACGGGTGGCTACAATAGGCTCCCGGCTTTTCGGGGCGGCTAGCTCAGATGGGAGAGCGCTAGCTTGACATGCTAGAGGTCGGCGGTTCGATCCCGTCGCCGCCCACCACCTCCCTCTTTTGAGTTCAAAAGGTGGCTTTCAACACAACCCCCACCCCTCTTTCTACCTTGTTCACAATGCGCATGCTAGTGATAGAATCAAGCGGTATCGTGCAAGAGCCGCTAGAAATTCTGCTTCGCGACTACCTCGCGCACGTCCGCGCGGGGGGAAAATCGCCGAAGACGGTCGAGCTTTACGAGAACCACCTGCTCCGGATCTTCTGGCCTTGGGCCCGATCTCGGGGGCTGACGAGCCCCGACGAGCTGACGTCCCGGACCATCGACCGCTTCTCGGAGCACCTGCTGACCGAAGGAGGCACACGAGGGCCCCTCTCGAAGGCGACGGTGCACTCCTACTTGCGCACCGTCAACTACTTCCTCTCGTGGGCCAAGAAGGAGGGCGAGGTCGGCGACGCAAGGGCACAGCTCCCAAGGCTCCCGACGCGCGATATCGAGGTCCTCTCCCGCGACGAGATCGCGAAGCTTGAAAACACCGCCCGAAACGAGCGCGACAAGCTGATCATCCGCGTGCTCGCGGATACAGGCGTGCGGGTGGCCGAGCTCTGCGGGCTTCGGACTGCCGACCTCCTCGAGCGAGATCGCCGGTGGTACCTGCGAGTCCGCGGGAAGGGCGACAAGGATCGCCTCGTCCCGGTCCCTGAGCTCCACAGGAGACTCTCGCGATTCATCCGCGGACGACCGGTCTCCCTCAGCTCCGACCGCCTCTTCTACGGCCTGAAGCGTCGCGCGGGGAGCGACGAGCTGGAGCCCCTGACCACCTCAGGGGTTGAGCAGATGGTTCGCCTGGTCGCCCGCGCCGCGGGCTTCGACCGGCGCGTGTACCCGCACCTCCTGCGCCACAGCTTCGCCACCTGGCAGCTGAGCCGGGGCATGAATCCGATTCTTCTCGCCGATCTGCTGGGACACAGCAGCTTGGTCATGATCCACCGCGTGTATGCGCACCTCACCCCTAGCGACGCCTACGACGCCATCGTCTCCTCGCTCCGGACCGAGCGAGCGCCCTGAACGACCCGGGCAAGGCCAGCGTGCACTGAGAGCGATTCAATGCGCCCTCCAACCGCAGCAGCCGTGAACTTCAATGAAGTACAGTGACGTTCGTGGTCCAGCGAGTCGACTGGAGCAAACGCGCCGACTACATACGCGCCCGGCACCAGATCCAGCCGGCCTGGGCGGTCGAGGCGGTCAACGACCCGACCGCGTTTTGGCTCGACCCAGACCCGGGCAGCACGAGCGGAGTGTCGGTGCGGGTGATCGGCTACTCCCCCGCGGCGGACGCAGTCCTGACCGTCATCCTGCTGCCCGCGGGCACCGACCAGGACGAGGTTCCGGTCGGCGACTGGTGGGGCGCGAACGCCTGGCGGTCAAACAATCAAGGTCAACGGATCTACCGAGAGAGGCAACCATGAGCAAGATCGACGAGCTCCTAGCGACGGAAGGCGATGCCGCCGAGCGCACTCCGACACCGGAAGATGCGCAGGGCGAGCACCGCAATCTCAACCGGTCCGTGATGTTCTCGGTCCGCCTGCACCCCGAGGAGCTGACCCAGCTGCAGCGTTACGCCGACCAACGCGGACTGCCGGCAAGGACCCTCGCTCGTGCCTGGATTCTCGATCGACTGAGAGAGGAGCATCACGAGGGCCTGACCCAGCGGCTCGAACGCCTCGAACGGGCGGTATTCCAAAAAGGGGCTTGACCGAACCACTGTCGCCCCGGCCCGAACACAAGTGCGCCAGCCTCGAATTTGGAAGCTGGATAACCGGTCAGCTCGCCCGGGCCGACCACGCGTTGCCAGCCTTCACCAGGTCGACCAGCTCGGGCACGGGCGCTGACCGCCGGAACGCCTGGACCAGCTGGAGGGCCGTCAGCCCGCGAACCGGCATCCCGCGCATCGCTCGCGAAATGGTCGCCACACTGACGCCCGCCTCGTGCGCGGTCTTGTCCATGCTCCAGCCACGAATCGCCACCTGGTACTGGAGTTCGCTCGACGAGATCCGGATCATGACGCCTCCTCCTCGGGCCTCACGCGTGGATCGAGCCAGCTGGTCACGTTCAGACGTCGCGCCCGCTTTCGGGCCACCTCCGCCTCGAAGGTGAGGCCCCGCTCGGTCAGATAGTCGGGGATCAGCGATCCGATGTACTTCATCGCCGCGTCGCGCCCCTCGTCCCCCCGCACTGCCGCGAGCGAGGTCGCGTAGCCCTGGATCCCCTGCACCAGCTTCAATTCCGATGCCTGTTCGATCCGACGCCGCACCACCCCGGTCATCGTCGGTGCGATCCGCACCGCCTGGACCTCCTCCCACGTCGGGTCGAGCGGCCAGCGCCGCCGCCGCGGATCAGCAGTCGGGGTCCGCAGGGTGAGCCACTTGACTGAACCGTAGTGCCAGAGATCTTGCACCGAGGCGATCACCTCATCGACCGTCTTCAAGTGGTGCTCGGCGAGCACCTCACGGCGGAACTGGTACTCCACCCGCCAAACCGGCAAGTTAGGGTCGAACTCCTCGCCCCAGAGGTCGGTGAGCCAGGAGACCCCATGCTTCCGAATCTCGGCCGACTTGTCGTAGATCCGCGCCACCAGAGCGTCCTTGCCGAACATGAACCCCGCCAGCTGGGATCCCGACTCGAACACCTGACGGTTGTCTTCGAATGCCCGCCGATGCCGGCCGTATCCGACGAAGCGGCCCAGCTCCGCCGTCCGGGGCTTCCACCCTTGCAGGTCGGCGTGCAGGTCGATGCGCGAAACGCAATTCTTAAACGGCCCAGCGAAGAGGTCGTTGCGGAATAGCCGCTCCACCTGGTCAAGCGCAGCGTCGACTCCCATCGAATGCAGGAACGCTGAGTGCAGCTCCACTAGGACCGGCGGAAACTTCGTCGACCGCCCGACGATCAACTCGAAGTCAGGCGACGACAGCCAGTAGGCGTACCCGCGCCTCCCGTGGGGGCGGCACTCGAAGGCCTCGTCGGTGATCGGGAACGAGCAGAGCTGCGAAGCCTCGTTCATCCGAGCACGCTCCTGTGCCTCCGCCAGCAGGTCCCAGACCGGCTCCCGGACAGCCCCCCAAACGGCCAGGTTGACCGTGTCAATCCCACTCGCAAGCAGCTTCATCACACCCCCATCAACGACATATCGCAAGGACAGATAGGGCACGGTGATACACGCCCCGTGCCCGACACTCTCGGACCCTCGGTCCGCCCGTGGGACGTCGGATCCATGCGGACCGACGTCCCTGATGGGCCAGGGTGAGAGCGCGCAGTGCACCGGGCCGTCAAGGCTTCCCTTCGGCGCTTCGCGGCCTTGACCGCCCTCGCTCGGACATGAGCCTGGTCGCGGGTGGCAACCATTAGGCAGCATCGGCCAGACCCTCGGCACCCACGCGGCCGTCGAGGACGCCTCCGTCGACCGAAACCGGGTACCGCTCCGCCAAGAGACCCCGCGCCTCCGCCTTCTCCAGCATCGGAAGCTGCACCTCGACCTGGTCCTCCCACTGCCAGATAGCGCGACCAGGTCGCGGGGCCAGATCGGCGGCAGCAGAGTTATCCAAGCAGCACTCGCGAGTTCGTATCCGTTACGCAGTGGAGGGCCACCGTCGCGGGAAGTTGGGCCCGCAGCTGCGGCGTCACCGTGTCTGCGTCGGGCCGCTGGGTGCACACCACCAGGTGAACGCCCACCGCCCGACCGATGCGACCCGCTCTGGAGATCAGAGCGTGTACGGCGTCCCGCCTCCCACGCTCGGGGCTCTGGCGGGGGACATCAGCGGCCCGGAGCTCCCCGAACTCGTCCACCGCGACCACGAGCCAGGGTAACTCCTCACCAGCGTGGCTCGCGTTCCACTCCGAGAGGTTCTCCACGCCGGCAGACGCGAACTTCGCCTGCCGCCGATCCATCTCGTGCCCGACCAGACCGAGCGCGATCTCGCAGTCCTCCAACTCGGTCACGACCGGATACAGAAGGTGCGGGAGATTGCGGAACAGGTTGAACTCCATCCCACCCTTCATGTCGACGAGCACCAGTCGCAGCCGATCCGACCCGTACCGCAGCACCAGGGCAGTCACCGCCTGGCGCAGCAGCACCGACTTGCCGGCTCCCGTGGTCCCCCCGATGAGGAGATGCGGCGACGCCTCCAGGTCCGCCCAAAGAGGACCCACCTTCGACCCCCCCAGAGGCACGGCCAGCGCGAGCCGCTCAGCCGCCGATCGGGAACGCTCGCAGAAGCGCCCGAAGTCCACTAGGTCGGGGAGCCGGTTGGTCCCCAGCTCAGCCCAGAGGAGCCCCCGGTCGTACCAGCACCGCGCGGAACAATCCAAGGCCTCCTGTAGCGCGTCCAGCTTCGAGCGTAGATCCGCCACCGTGGCTCCCACCGGCATCTTCCAGGCCAGTCGCCACACCGACCCCCGCTTGCCGATGCGGCGCAGCTGCGGACGCTCATCCTCCAGCTGCATGATCCGCGCGAGGACCCGCGTCGCCCTCAAGGGCACCATCCCTCGCCAGATGAGCCAGAGCACCAGGCCGATGACCACCACCGTTGGGATCACGACCATTAGCGGCTGCGCGATAGCCCCCAGCGCAGCGAGTAGCTCGCCGGCCACCACCGAGCCCCCGACGACCGCCACCACCAAGACCGGGGCGCGCTTGCCAGCCTTCTTCTTCTCCGTCATCGCTGATCCATCTCCAGCGCGACAACTGCCCGACGCGCACGAAGAGCCGAGTCGGCCGCCGCGACGTCTTCCGGACGAAGGGCCGACACCCGACCTAAGACGTCCGCGTTGAAGCGCAGGTAGTCGAGCTGCTCCTCCCGACTCGAGCCCGACGCCACGAGGTCGCTGGTCCGGCGCACCAGCGACTCGACATCCCGATATAGCCGGTCAAGATCGTCACCCAACTCTCAACCTCCCTGACCGTTCACGCGCGCGATCAAGATGTTTCCCGCGGTCAACACGTCCGCGGTCAGCACCGCGCTGTGCCCCTGCAGCCACGCCACGATGGTCGAGAACCCGGCTGCGACGACCGCCAGCAAGATCCGCCGCGAACAGCATCCCGTGCGCGTGGTGCCGGGTGAACGGGATGCACAGCATGATCAGCGCCGCGAGCCCGGCAACCACCTCGACCTTCGGCGCCACCGCGAGCAGCACCGTGGTGGCCTCGTCAAGTGCGCCGCCGACTATCGAGCCGAGCGTGGGCAGCATGGCGTAGGCGAGGAACAGCACGATGATCCCGACAAGCAAGCTTTCCTTCTTCGCCATTTCTCCGTAACCTCCACACGATCAGGCGGCCGACCGCCGCCCCTGAGCCGGCGGTGGTCCTGACGACGGGTCAGATGCGCCCGCCCGTGGCCGGGAAAGGAACTGCACCTGGTCCGCAACGACCTCCTGACCGAGGCGGGTCTTGCCGTCCTTCGAGTCGTAGAAGTCCCCGCGCAGCCGGCCCATCACCTGGACGCGAGCCCCCTTATCGAGGTACTGAGCTGCAAGCTCCGCCGTCTTCTGCCAGCAGCGGACCCGGATCCAGTCGGTGCCGTCCTCACGCTTGAAGCCGCGAGAAACGGCGAGCAGCAGCTCCGCGTTGTACTTCCCGGTGGGCGTAGCCCGGAGCTCAGGCTTCCGCGTCACCGTCCCCATCACGCTCACGTAGTTCTGTGTGTTCGGCATCGATCAGTCCTCCGTCGTCGGGACCCAGAACATCCGGACCTCGACCACCAGGCGCCTCAGGGCCGGTCCGCAAGACCGAGCTCCCTCGCAATGCCCCGCGCCGCACCCAATAGGCGTCCCGCCTGCTGCGACAAGTTGGTCCGCTCGACCTCCCACTCGGGCTCATGCGGCCGCAGCAACCGAAGCTCGAGAAGCGCCAGCTCGATTCCGCCCACCGCGATCGACGCGGCCTCGGCCCCTTCCTCGACGGGCTTCACCGGCACCAGCTTCCCGCTGCGACCTCTTGCCAGCCGCTGAACCGTCATACATCACTTCCGACATTCAAAGCTAAGTTGCAAGATAGAGACTTAGCCTAGTCTGGTGTCTGATGGGCGTCAAGGCCAAGCCTCGAACTCGCAACTTCGCCAAGAAGCGCCCTAGACTCGCCGGCACGGTGGGGAATCGCATCCGCGCCATCCGTGAGGAACGCGACAAGCTCATCCCCGGCGAGTACACGCAAGCTGCGGTAGCCAGACGGCTGGGCGTTTCCGCGAACACCGTCCGCTCGTGGGAGTTGGACCGAGCGCGACCGCGGAAAGCAGCTGCGAAGCGCCTCGCAAAGGTCCTCGGGGTGAAAGTCGAGGACCTCCAGGTGAGCGACGAACCGGAACCCGGCGGCCATAGCACCGAGCCTGCGGTGTCCAAGGAGGCTTGACCGGATGCCTGCTGCCGGAAAATCCCTTCCGGTTTTCCGCCCTTCTGCACCTCATCGTCGAAGGGGTGCCTGAGCCATGGAAGTTCCCACCTACGGAACCCCGCATCCGTCAGCTGCGAGCCCGCCGTGGCATCTCGCAGGAAGTCCTGGCGGACTTCGTCGGCAAAACCTCCAGGTGGCTCCGCGACGTCGAAAACGGCAAAGCAACCCCGAGCGTCGCGGACATCGGCCGCATGGCGCTCGCGCTCCGGTATCCCGAACCCGTCATTGCCGGCTGGGCACCGATCGAATCCCATCCCGACGTGAACCGCCGCGACTTTCTAAAGTTCGGCACAATCGCGGCCGCCGTTCCACACGCAATCATCGATGACGCTCTGCGAGCGTCCCAACCGACGCAGCCGCGCGACCTCGCTCCTACCTGGACTGAGTTCACCGGCAAACTGCGCCAACTCGAGAGCCAGCTCGGCGGCGGATACGCTCGCACGGTCGCCGCTGACTACCTCAACGGGCGGGTGTTGCCGAAGCTCCGTGAGTTGGGTGAGCCGACTGAATCAGCGCCGAAGCTGTGGATGGCGGCCTCTCAGCTCGCGCACCTGGTCGCCTGGATGGAGTTCGATGTCGGACACCATGATGTAGCCGATCAGTACTTGGGGACAGCACTGACCCTCGCAACGTACGCACACGACGATGCTTTTATCACCGAGATCCTGGCGGCAACGAGCCACCACGCACTCCATCTCCGCAATTGCTTCCGCGCCATCGAGGCGGCTCGGGCAGCTCAGGGGGCCGCACAGCGGACAGGAATTCGGAGTCTCACCGCCGAGGCGTACCTCGCGGAGGCGCAGGGTCACGCGCTCCGCCGCGACGCTCCAGCTGCGGCCCAAGCCCTGCATAAGGCCGAAGCGCACTTCAACAGTTCGTCCGGCACAGCACAGCCGGACTGGCTGCGCTACTTTGACCGGCCCTACGTGGCAGCGCGCTTCGCCCATGCCCTGCGCGACCTGCACGACTGGTCGCAATGCACCGAATTTGCGGAGCAAGCAATCCGCATGACCCCGGACCTCAGCCGCGCACGTGCGTTCAACACGATCATCCTGGCAGAAGCCAAGGCGAACAACGGCCACATCCACCAGGCATGCCAACTTGCTATTGACGCCTCTGACTTGGTCGGCGAACTGGATTCCCAGCGCGCAACGCTCTACCTCGTGCATCTACAGCGCGACCTGAACGGCATTGCACCGAACACCCGACCGGTTCACGAGCTCAACGATCGCCTATCGGCCATGCCAAAACTCGGAGGATTCCACAAGTGGGACTGATTTATCACCTCGCCTTTAACAACGACTGGCGGCAGGCCCAACAGGCGGGTGAATACCGCCAATCGACCAAAGGGCGCACGCTGGAGGAACAAGGGTTCATCCACGGATGTGCCAAGCCCGCACAGGTCGATCAGGTGGCCAACGCCTTCTATCGCGGGGACTCAGATCTGTTGGTACTTGTCATCGACGAAGCAAAGGTCCGCTCAGAGGTGCGGCACGACTCAGTTCCTGGCTTCGATACGCCGCTACCCCATATCTACGGGCCACTCAATCCTGATGCAGTCATCGATACGGTGCCGCTCCGGGCAGGTACCAACGGACAATTCCAGTTTCGTGGAGCCAAGTGATAACATCCACGAACCACAGGTCGGCCGCGTGACCAGCGTCCGCACCGAGACCGAGACAGTCGTCAAGCGCGTCCTGCCCTACCTGCGCCGGCCCGGCTCCGTGTCCCAGGTAGGTTCCCACGGTGTTTCGATCTTGTGACACGATGCCTGGACCAATCCTGTAGAAGCGGACGCCGGCTACCTCCCTTGGGCTATGGCGCGTGCTTCCGCCTCGGTCATTGGTGGCCCGATGACCGGCTGGCCCGTCGCCTTGGCGATCTCCCCCGCCCTCGCCATGTCGAGCGGTTCGGTAGGGGGCCTGGATCGATCCGTGGCCGGTTCGCCGAACTGCTTGACGTAGTCCAGGAAATCCGTGTTCGCGTGGAGCTGCAAGAGTTCGGCGGGACCTTCGAGGACGAAGTGCGTCTGAGCAACGCCACGACGGGTGGTCAGGTAGTCGCCCGCGTGCACCAGGGCCGTCTCATCGCCGTCGCGGACGGCGATCACGCCTGACCGCACATACCAGTTGTCTTCCAGACGCTCGTGGACGTGAAGCGGGGCAGCTGACCCTGCCGGAAGTCGCATCTCGAGAACCACCGGCAGCGAGCCCTCGGGGCTCCGGACCACGACGAGATTCCCCCAGAACCAGTAAGCCTCACCCTCGCCGGTAGCGGTGACGTTGAGAACCTTGGACCGCCGTATCGAGGTCGACGCGCTCATGACCTGTCCCTCCCGAAAGAGTTGACTGCGCGCTCGCGCAGGCTGCTGAACAGAGCTCGGATCGCGAGCTCAACCGAATCCGCCGCCCCTCCCGCGTCCATTCCCCAAAAGTCGTGCAGGGCTTCCCACGCCGGAGCGGAGTACAGGATCTGCAGGGCCGCGGCTGCTCGATCGCGCTCCTCAGCTGGGCCATCCGGCCACGCCGATGAAACGCACCGCCCGAACATTTTTCGCCTGGCTTCCTGCTGGGCCTTGCGTATCTGCAGGCCCTGACGCGAGTGGATCATGCCCCTGATCAGGGGAGCCGCCGCCTGGAACCCCGCGAAACTTCGGCGCATCGCGGCGAGGAGCTGATCCTCGTTCGCCGCCGAGAGATCAGCGCCGGTGTGGCGCTCCACGATGCATATTCCGGCGAATCCGTTCACGTAATCCGGGCGAAAGCGTTCACCTCGACGAGGCTGTGCAGGGCCGGCAAGGCGTGGTCGGGGTGGGAGCCGGTCGACGTCCAAGAAACGGACACGCTGAGACGGCCGTAGGGGCCCGGAGAGAAGCGCCCAGGTCATTTGATACTCGGGTTTTTGGGGGCTTCCTGGGGTGCATGGTCGGCGTCAGGGTCGCGGCGACGCATGGAAGGACCGGCGAGCTGGATGCGGTAGGCACGGTTGAGGAGCCGGTCGAGGATGGCCTCGGCGAGGGTAGGGTCGGCCATCGCCGCGTGCCAGTGGTCGATGGGCATCTGGCTGGCGACCAGGGTCGAGCGCAACTGCGCCCGGTCCTCCACGACCTCGAGAAGGTCTCGGCACTGCTCGACCGAGGCGGGGGTGAGCAGGAAGTCATCGAGGACCAGCAGCTGGACACGGCGGAGGGCTGCGAGCAGACGTGCGTAGCGGCCGTCGGCTCGCCCGAAGGCGAGGTCGTCGAGCAGTCGCGGGGCGCGGACGTAGAGCGCAGAGTGTCCTTGACGGATGGCGGCATGGGCCATGGCGCAGCCGAGGAAGGACTTCCCGCATCCGGTGGCGCCGGTGATGATCAGGTTCTGCTGGCGGGTGACCCAAGCGGCGCCGGCGAGGCTGAGCACGGTGCCCCGGTCGAGTCCCCGCGGTGCCCGGAAGTCGATTTCCTCGACGGTGGCGCGGTAGCGCAACTTGGCGGCCTTGAGGCGGGTCTGGATGCGTCTTGTCTCGCGCCAGTCGGCCTCGCGGTCGACGAGGAGACCCAGACGGTCCTCGAAGCCGAGGTCGGCATAGGGGCCGGGGTTGTCGAGTTGGTCACGCAGGGCGGTGGCCATGGCGCCAAGCCCGATCGACTCCAGCTTGGCGATGGTGGGCTGTGGATGCATCACGCTCCCTCTTCGGTGTAGTAGTCGGGGCCGCGCAGGTTGGAGTGAGTGGGCGGCGGCGGGATCAGGGACAGCTGCGGCGGTGGCAGCGGCTGCCGGTCGAGGTTCTCGGCCAAGATCGACTTGACCGAGGTGTAGGAGACCGAACGGATGACGAGGGCGCGCGTGCACGCGTTGCCGAGGCGCTCTCGACCGTAGCGCTTGGCCAGGTTCATCAGGCCCAGGCAGGCGCGGTAGCCGTGTTCGGGATGTGGCTTGGAGTCGAGGATGACCTCGACCGCCTCGGCGACCGATGGGCCGGTGCCGGCCGCCCACTGAACCAGGCGGCTGGGGCTCCACTCCAGGTGAGCGCGATGAGACGCCGGCATGTGCTCGGGCTTGGTGATGTAACGCTGCTTGCCGTCGGCGCGGAGGTGGGAGGCGACGCGCTGTCCGCGGTGATGGATCTCGACCATGGAGCGTGAACTCCAGACCTCGACCTTCTCCTTGACCAGGCGGTAAGGGACGGAATAGAAGCGGCCGTCGAACTCGACGTGGTAGTCAATGTTGACGGTGGCGCGCTTGATCGTCTGGAACTCGTAGCGCTGGGAGGGGAGCGGTCGCAGCGCCTCCCGCTCCACCTCCTGGAAGAGGTCCCAGCGGCTGCTCGGCATGCCCCGGAAGGAGCGGCGGTTGACCTCATCGACCCGCTCGCGGATGGCGCGATTGAGCTCTGCCAGGCTGAAGAAGCGGCGGTTGCGCAGGGGCGCGATCACCCACCTCTCGACCACCTGCACAGCCGCCTCGACGGCGGCCTTGTCGCGGGGCTTCCCCGCCCTCGTGGGCAGGATGACGGTGTCGGTCCGGCGCGCCAACTCGAGGTAGGTGGGGTTGATGTCAGGGTCGTACCAGCAGGCGCGCGTCACCCCGGACTTGAGGTTGTCGGGCACCACCGCCTCGGGCACGCCGCCGTAGAACTCGAGGGCGTGGACGTGCGCCATCACCCAGGACTCCAGATCCTGACCTGGCGTCGCCTCGGCGTAGATCAGGCCGCTGGCGCCCAGCGCCGACACGAACACCTCCGCCGGCACCGTCGTCTTCCGCTCCGCGTCGTACCAGCTCATGCGGTCGCCGGCGAAGTCGACGAACAGCCGCTTGCCGCCGGCGTACTCCATCCGCAGCACCGGGTCACGGACCGCGAGCCAGCGCTCGTAGTGGTAGCAGAACTGGCTGTACCCGAAGCCCTTCGGCTCCTGCTCGCGCCACTCCAGCCAGAGCAGCTTGAGCGTCACCCCGTGGCCCCTCTTGAGTTCCTGATGGACCCTCCGCCAGTCGGGAAGCGGCCTGCTCTCCGCGGTCACCGCACTCGGCGTCGGGAACAGCGCCTGCTCGACCGCGGCCTCCTCCATCTCCGCTGGCAGGGGCCAGCCGAGTCTGGCCGCCTGAGCACGGGCCAGGTACTCGCCCACCGTCGCTTGGCCGATGCCGACGCTGCGCGCGATCTCGCGCTGGCTCATGCCGGCGGCGCGCAAACGCAGCACCTCGCCGATCTTTCTCATGGACAATCTCCTCATGGGCACGCGGAACCCTCCCTGCTGGCGGTCTGGCAACTTCCAGTAAGGAGACCGCGTGTCCACCCCTCACCGCGGGGGGCTACCGCCAAGTCCGGCAACCGGCCGGGTCTACACGCCGCGGGCGGCGCTCAGGAGGTGTCTATCGCAGCCCTGTCGGGGTGAACGGATTGCCCCCGATTGGGTGAACGCTTTCGTCCGGATTCCATGACCGCTTTGAACCGGATTGCGCACCACGATGTGGTTCCAAAGGGCTGCCTCGAGATCCTCCTTGCGGGGGAAGTGGCGGTAGACGGTCCGCTCCTGAACCCCAGCCCTGGTCGCAACCGCAGTGAACGTGAGTTCCTCGCCCTCCTCGAGAAGTGACACGCACGCTTCGAGGATGAGCTCGCGGGTGGCTGCGACCTGCCGCTGGCGCAACGGAGAGCGGTACGTGGCTCTGCCGGACACGCCATTTACGCTAACATAATGACAGCCAGACTGACATCTTCCGGTCCGACCGGGGCCGCCGGCGGGGAACTGGAGGGCCCGGAGCGATGCTGCGGGCTCGCTCACGCCGGGCCGCCGAACCAAATGACAGCAACTAGGGCAGGACTCACGGGTACTTGCCGGGACGCGTTGAACTCACGAACCCCGACGTCACCCGCCTCGAATTGGTGCCGCCACACCCTTCTAATCCGTTGGTCGGCAGCCACGACCTGGGCACTCGGGACCCCGCTGACGGCAACCGTGACGGCAGTGCCCACGGCACACCAACGACCATCACGGTCGGCCGCGGCCGAGTGACCCACTAGCCGATCTCAGGCGCACCCCAGTGGACCATCCAGTGCCGAACTGGAAATGCCGGGTCGGAGCAAGTTGGTCGAAGACTCACACGTTCCCTTCACCTTCTGAGTCCGAGCCGTGAAGGAAATTCCCCCTGACGCGCCCCGCGCACACCCCTCCGCCGTCTAGGACAAAGGTCCCATCGACATCAGCTATCCATTCTGGGAAGCTCTACTGAGGGACACCAGCTGTCGGCGTTGCGCCTTTGCTCTTGCCCAGGGTTCGATGGGTGCAATCCCACATTCCCGTGACCAGGAGGTTCCTCTTATGAGTGTACTGGTGATCACCAGGCTCCAAGGCGACACGGCTAAGTTCCGGCAGGCCCTCCAGGCGAGGGGCAACGAGTTCAAGGAAGTCGCGGATCGCGCCCGGACTGCCGGAGCGATCCACCATCGGTTCGGTGTTGGCGATGACTTCGTCGTCGTTGTCGATGAGTGGGGGACGGCCGACCAGTTCCGTGCCTTCTTTGCGGACCCGAGTCTTCAGAAATTCATCGCCTCTGCCGGTGCCGCACCGACCCCACCCGACGTCACGATCACGGAGGCCATTCCCTCTGCGGATCAGTTCTGACCGTTCTTAGCGTCGACGGTACAGCCGGACGGTGCGGTCTCGGGAGGGCGCCAGCCGATAATGCCGGGCAGCGCGGCGCCGGCTCACCACTGATAGCCAGGACCTCCGGAAGCGCAGATGCACCCTCGAAGACGTGAGCCCGGCCCTCCTTGCTCAGGGCCTTGAGGGTCGGCTCCAAAAGCTGGCGCACCACACCGAAAACGAAGTCGCCTTCAGGCCTTGCCCGAACGTACTGGATCCGACGCTCGACAACCATTCCGGTCGACCACGTCGGACGACAGCAGCACCACACAGCACCAAGCCGAATACGAGTGGCCATCCGCGAAGTCGCCCAGCCGAGACTCTTAATTTAATCCCCAGGTTCGGGTGAGGTCCAGTGACCGGCAGAGAGATCTACGCCTGCCGGGCCTCGCGTAGGACCCGTATGACGCTCGGACGCCCGGCTGGTAGGCCGCCTCAGGCTCGACGGTCACTGCTCACCGCTGCGGCCGATCTACGCCTGGAGCGGCGCAAGCTCATCCACTCCAATGGTGGGGCGGCCCCAACTCCTCTTGGTCAAGATCACCCGTTCGACAAGGTTCTTCAGTCGTCCCAGGCGTTGCCCGCACTCTCGCTCAACCGCCATCAACTCACGTACCCCCGCCTTAGACTGTGCATGGCTCGCCCTCCCGCGCAGAACTAACAATTCCCGGAGCTCCAAATAGTCGAATCCGATCTGCTGCGCGGGCGGATAGGAGGTCAGGAGCCGTACCAGGTCCTCATCGGCCTTGGCGAACGCTGATTCAAGCACCCGCCAGAGTTCGCGAAACTGGGCCACGTCAAGAGTGAGCCTCACGGCGTTCGCGTAGAGCCGCACGCCGGCCGAGCGCTTGAACAACGCTGACACGGCGGCCGCGTCCAGTTCTGCGCTGAACGTGCGGGACATCTGCTTCACGCCTGTCTTCTGGTAGGGCCGGTCGGTGCCGAGATCCTCCAGCAGCCGTTGCTCATCCTCGTTCTCCGGGACAAATCGGTCCTCCTGGATGGGGTGACTCAGTGTGAACGGAACATCGGTTAGAAACGTCACCGCACTCAGTAAATCTACAGCGAGGATGTGTTCAGGAGGCTGATCGCCGACAAGGCGCAGGCGAGGGACGGCCTCGAGCTCGCCGTCCGGAAGCTTGCGGAACGCACCGCTATCCGAGACGACCTCGATCTGAGAGGCGTCTACGCATCGATGCACCACGAGCCGCAGGCCCTGTCCATCGAGGTCGAGCGATGCGTGGATCCCTTCAGCGAGCGGGAGAGCGAAGGGTAGCCCCACGTGGGCTAGGCCAGGCGCTCTCGGGCTGACCGTGTAGACCGTGCGCAGCAGCATGGGCACATTGTCTCCATCGGCTCGGCCTGCCGTGGCGCGCAGTCCGACGGGCGCGCAGGAGGCTCACAAACTCCATGAGCAGAGGCCGGCCGAGGAGGCACCGACCGTCACCACAACGTCCGCGCCCCGACGCCAGTCCTGTTGCATCTGTGTTGCACACGACCGAGTCCGTGCCGACCCCACCCGGTACGGAGCCCCACAACCCGTAACCGATGCCGTTCGCTACGCGCCTCGCGGACACAGCCCGACATGGCGGCGATCAACTTCCAAGCCGTTGACGTGGGTCCGTCACCTTCAGCCCTTCAACTGTTCCATAAGCCCCATCTGATCCTCCAATCCCCAGCGTGCGACAATGCGACCATCCTCGATCCGGAACATGGCCATACCATCCATCGTGATCCGCTTCCCGGTTGGCGCAACACCATGGAATTCGCCCTGGTGCACGCCTTCAAAAACGAACCGTTCGGCCACAAACTCGCGCTCGCCTATCAGGTCCAAGATGATACAACTTGCTCCAGGAAAGCCGGCCCGCAGGGCCTCGAAGATCTGTCTCACTCCCTCTCGGCCCGGTGCCGTACCAGCCACACGGCTAATGAATTCGACATCCTTGGCGACCAGCTCGTCCAGGACCTTGAAGTTTCCTTTGTTAACCACCTCTGCACTAAAGCGCCGAACGACCTCTTTAGGGGTAAGCGAACCCTCCCGTCGACTGCTTGTCGCCATTACACTCGCCTCCTATCCAGGAACTATGAACCGCGTCTTGGGCCACTTAAAGTCGTCCTCAACCGTCCAGCACATACCGAGCAAGGCCGACACCTTGCTGTCCCCCCGTGGATGTCCCGCCGGCCACGATGAGCCTGTCCTGCACCGTATCCACGACGCACGCGGTCGCGTAGCCGCCTCCCCCCGGGAGGGCGGTCTCGAGCGCACCCTCGGCACCGGTGAATGAGGTGTCGAGATCGCCGTCGGCGAGATACCGGGTGATCAGGAAATCTCCCTGGAACGCGGCCAGCACGTTGGTTCCGCCGACGCCGATGATCGACTCGCGCGCCCCGGGCAGGATCACGGCGTCGTTCACACCCTCGAAACCGGCATTCGGGACGTTCTGTATGTTCCATCCGAGCCGATACGCGGTTGGTCTTGGCTGCGGAGGCAGGGGCGGGAGCGGATGTGGCAGGCCGTGCGGAGGGGGCGGCGTCAGCACGAGTCTTCCGAACGTCGGGTCGAGGAATCCGTTGGGAAGAAGACGGGCCAAGCCGATCGCGGTTACGTCGCTGCTCAGGCCCTCTCCTGTCGGTGATCCCACGGTGCCGACGAGAAGGATGCGACCGTCCGGCTGCAGCAGGATACGGGGCGGTCCATCCGGGCCGAACCCGATGGTCAGAGTCACACGGCCGTTCTCGCCGAAGCTCGGATCGAAAGCGCCGTCGGACATGAACCGCGCGACCAGAAGCTCGGCGCCGTAAGTGCCGCCCACAACGATCCTGCCATTGGACTGAATCGCGATGGTCTGGAGGGCGGTGTCGGGAACGTTGCCCCAGAGGTCACCGGGTGCGTCCAACGCCGGATAGACGACGCGGCCTCGACCGGCCCCTCCAGCGCCGCCGAATCCTGTGTCGAGCCGTCCGTCCGGATGCCAGTGGACGAGGGCTCCCCGGCTACCGTTGGCCTTCGCCGCATAGCCCGCCCCCAAGATGCTGCCGTCGGATTGCACGCCGATCGCCAGCAGCATCTCGTCGTCCTGATCGGCCGGGCCGGTCACGGGTGCGACATCCAACTGCGCCGTCCCGTCCCGCCCGAACCGGTGGTCCAGACGGCCCGCAAGGTCATAGCGCTGGAGTGCGAACACGTTGTTGCCGGATTCCGGGTCGCTCGCCTGACCCCCGACGAGCAGCATCTGGGCCTGCTCACGTTCGAGCACGTCAGGACGTTGGGGAGGGCGCTGGATTGCAAGGGCCCAACCGCTCGCAAACAACTGGCTGACGACCGCGCCGTCCTCCCCAAAGCGGGAATCGAGCTGGCCGTCCGGCCCGTAAGCCGTCAGGTAAAAGTGCTCGCCATGGGAGAGGTGCCCCGTCCCGGCGGCGAAGAGGGCCCCGTTCCGTGTGCGGACCAAACCGATCTGGGCGTACGTGAGGTACTCGATGCCCGTTGTCGTCGGCCCAACCCAGCCTTCGCGGCCGAACGTGGTATCAAGCCGAATCGTTGCCATCGTTCCATCGAAAGCGATGTCGACGGGTCGCGCAATGGGACATTTGCCACTTCGGACCGGAATTCGACGCTGCACCCGCGCGCTGACGGGTCCAGGCACTGCGCACGATCCCTGCTCTGCCCCGAGAAAGGCGCTGGAATGGGATCATAGGGGTGGAGAAGACCCCTTATCGCCACCTGGTTCGGTTAGAGGCGGCAATTTGCAGCACTATGAGGGGGATCTGCCTGCTCGTGGGGTTGGGGGTGAGGTGCTCGCTGGACCATGAAGCGCTCGGAGATCGAGGTGGACCTTAAGCGACTGCGATCCGCGTCCGCAGCTGCCGCGCTTTGGCCCGCGACGCCTTGCCACCACTACACCGGCGCCGCCCGTGCCAATGGCCGGTCCCCCTCGCACTCTGGCCCGAGCGCTACGACGCCCCCGGGGAGAGCGTCCCCAGCCTGTAGCCGCCTCGCGGGGTCCAGTTCCGTAGCTTCTGATCAAACCTCTGCAAGACATTTGGCGGCCCCCAGGGCGGCAAGCTCATCGGTTTTGGACAAAAAAGTTCCATAGACCGCCCGGGGAACGCATCGGTTGAGGGGCGGGGTATCCTCCGCCCCAGCCCGCGTCCGAGACCGAATACAGTCCGAAATGGCCCCGGATCGGCTATCACAATACGTGAGCGCAGAGGCGAAAGTGAAGATCCGGTTAAGGCTACTTTTCCGAGCCGTTGTCAGCGTCGACCACGGGCACCTGGGCGACGGCTTCTGTAACGCCATAACGCCCACGGCTTCAAGCCGCGTCGCAAGCCAGCGGATCCGAGACCGTGCGGTGGCTAGTGATCACATGTAGCCGATCTTATACAAAACCGCTTGATCTCCGTTCGAGACGCCGGAATTTCCACCCCGGAGTTGGAGCGCTAGCTTGAAATGCTAGAGGTCGGCGGTTCGATCCCGTCGCCGCCCACCACCACCTCCTTTTGAATTCAGGTGCGGGCGGCTCACGATCCCCGGGCGGCCGCGCTCCGCCCGGCGCGACACCGCCTGCAGCGAGTGTCGTTCGCGGTGTCGGTCGCGGACCTGATGGTCAGCCTGCTCCGGGCGGTTCTCGTAACCCTCCGCTGAGCCCCGCTTGCCGAGACTCTCGGGCGATGACTCCCCCTAGAGGACGGACTTCAGGAGAGGGATCCGGCGGAAAACGAAATATGCGGCCGCGAAGCAGAGGGGCACGCAGATGATGCAGGTGATCGCCCACTTCGCGATCGGCGCCAGCGCCAGCGGGGTGAACAGCAGGGCGATCGCGACCAGGAACGGTGGATGGAACATGTAGACGGTGAACGAGCTGTCGGACATCGCCTTGGCCAGACGCCCCTGGTGGTTGAACTTCTCTCGGAAGATGACGATCAGCCCGAAGCCGACCGCCACCGCGGTCGAGGACTCCCAGATCGCGTAGGCGGCGCTCTCCCAGGTCAGACCGCCGTACACCGTGGAGACCTGCCCGGTGGCGCTGACATAGACGAGCACCGACAACCAGATCGGGAAGCCGATGGCCAGGGCTCCGATCAGCGCCCACTTCCCGGCGCGGTAGTTGAGCCTGTCGAGGATGCCGCCACGGTAGGCGACGATCCCGGCGCAGAACAGGACCACGTAGGAGGCGAAGAAGCAGAGCTGCATGTTGAGGACGGAGGTCCCGATCGGCTGCACGATCCGGATCAGGAACGCGAGCATGGCGATCCCGAGCGCGAGCAGCGCCAGGTTCCCGAAGCTGGGCCGCAGGGTGGTCGCGAACGACTCGATGCGGACATAGGGGAAGAGAACGCGCGCGCCCGCGTAGACGAGCGAGAAGATGAGGAGCGCGGCGGCGAACCACATCGGCCCGGTGCCGGAGAGGAAGTCGACCAGGTTGAAGCCGGTGAACGGATTGCGCAGCTCGACCAGGTTGATGAAGGGGTTGATCACGACCATGAAGATCAGGGTGGGGATGCCGAGACGGCGCAGGCGCTCGACCGCGAAGCCCCCGGACCCCCGGCGGTCGTAGCTGGCCCCCACGAAGTAGCCCGCGATCAGGAACATCAGACCCATGAAGTAGGCCTGCTGGAAAGACAGGTAGAACGTGAACCAGACCTTGGACAGCGTGTCCAGTCCCCGGGTGTCCTCGTAGTACCAGCTCCCGACACCGCTGTAGGTGACGGCCAGGTGGTGCATCACCACGCAGACGATCACGAACGTGCGCAGGTTGTCGAGGTAGAACAGCCTGGTCCGCTCTCCGAGACTGGCCCGAGCCGCGATGGTGGCACCGCCGCCGGTGTCCACTGCCCGCGTAACGGAGACGTCATCCATCCTGGTCAGCTCACCTCGTGTTCACGAGACCGGCCCGGCGGCCCGACGCCTCGGCGCTGCTCATTCAGCGGCACGGCTGCCTCAACAGCAGCGCGCGCACGATCAGGTCCACGACCGTCGACTGGGTGGCGTCTTCGTCCAGCTTCCAGCCATCGAGATCGTGGAAGCGGTGGCGCGCGAACCAGGCAACGGTCTCGATCACGAAGCGGGCGCCGACCTCGACATCGTCCAGCGCGTGGAACACTCCCGCTTCCGTCCGTGCCCGCAGGTACACCTCCAGCCTGCGAAGCAGCGGGGCCCGCCACTCCTCATAGAACAGTGCCGCCAGCTCCGGCGAATCCCGGGCCGACCGCTCCACGATGTCGGCCAGCCGGCGGGTCCCGCCTACCAGGTCGTAGAGCTCCCGGACCACGCCCGCCAGCTCCTCCTCGGCGTCGGCCGGGGCCGGCTCCTCCAGCGCCGCGCTGAGTCGCGGAAGACGCAGGAGGCGGTCGGCGCGCCCGCGCACCTCCTGCAGGGTGACGGCCAGTGAGCGCTCGGAGAGCGGCAGCGTCGGCTCGCGGTCGAGAACCTCCTCACCGACCATCAACCGCTCGAGGCACAGCGCGAACAGACCCTCCTTGCTCTCGACGTAGTTGTAGAGCGAGCCCGCCGCCATGCCCAGCACGGCAGCGATGTCGGCCATCTGCGCGGCCTCGTAGCCCTTCTCGGAGAAGACCTGGACTGCCGCGTCCACGACCTCCGGCAACCGGTCGGCGACGGAGAGCCGTGGCACCCCGCCAAGGTTACTGAATGAATGGTTCATTCGTCAAGCGCACTCTTCGCTTGACGCTCCAGGCTTCAGTCCAGCAGCGACGTCAGCTCGGCGACGATGTTGGCCGCGGACTGAGACCGGTGCACGTGGTCGATCGAAAGGCCCGCATACCACGGCATCGCCCCGGGACGGTCGACAGCGCTGGCCGCGGGCATGGTGCTGCGGTTCCCCACCGACTGGGCGCCCTTGAGTGATGCCCCGATGACGCGTACGGTTCCGGGCCAGTCGCCATTGTCATCGAAGTGATCGGTGAGCACGGTGTCGTCGGCACTGCCGGCGATGAGCGCCGCCAGGTACTCCGGATGCACATCCGCCTCGGGCGCGGCCAGGAATCGCGTGCCGATGCGCACCCCGTGCGCGCCCGCATCGATCAGTTCCCGAACCCGCTCGGGCGTGCCGATCCCACCCGCCGCGACGACGGGAATGCTCACGTTCGCCAGGGCGTCGCGAAGCAGCTCGTCGAGTGGCCCTGTTCCCCGGACGTGGCCACCGGCCTCGATCCCCTGTATCACCACCAGATCGCATCCCGCCTGCTCCGCCATCGCGGCCTCCGCGACGGAACCGACCTGCCACGAGACCAGCGCGCCACCGTCGTGCCCCGCTGCCACGGCTGCCGCGGTGGGCTCACCCCAGAAGAACTCGACCACCCGGGCCCCTCGCGTCTGCTGTCCGATGCCCTCAAAAGTTGGCAGGTAGGGGAGCAGGAACCCCATGCCAAGTACGCCGGCGGGATGGGACGGCAAGCCGACCCCCATCGGCAGCATGCCGAGGCCGCCGGCGGCCGCGACCGCCTGCGCCAGTGCTTCGGTTCCGACGCCGCCGAGCGTGGCCAGCTGCAGGGGCAGATTGCACCCGACCGTGTCGGTGAACGGTGTTCTCACCGCAGCATTGTGTCACCGCGACTACCACGGCCCGTGTCCCGATCCTCTGGCAAGGACATGGCATGGCATTCACAATCGATCCCAACGGGCACGACTCATCGTCTGCGACCGTGCGGCCCTGACGCCAACCATGATGCCCAACCCGGCGGCCCTCGGTGGGCGGCCATGGACTCCCTGCATCCGCACTGAGCACGGCGCAACACCGTCCGGAACACGTTGGACTCCCCGACGGCGAACCGGAAACGCCGGCCACCTCGACCCAGTGAGACGGCCCGCCGAGATCAGGACTGGCGGGCCGCAGCGAGCTCAGCAGCGAAGGCACTGAGCGCGTCCACGAACTGCTCGTAGTACGCCGCGTCCGGCCGCGCCGCGATCGCCGGGATAGGGTGCCTCCGGAACGCCTCCCATCCGAGGCCATCGCACTCGAGGAGCGCGACCGCCATGCCGAACGCACGCGCCTGCCAGGTGGCCTCGAAGACCAATTCGCCGTTCGAACGGGGCGGGGCTGATGGTCCAGCCGTGTCGACGTCCGGTCCTGGTCTTCCAACTCGCTGACCCGAGGGGCACGGCAGCCGCAGCGCCCGACCCCGCGCACCGAGCTTCGCTGGCTCGTGATCACAGGTAGCGGACGCGATACGAAACCGCTTTCAGCGCCTCACCTGCGAGACGTTGGTGAAGTCGTGGACAACCCGGAGGACCAACCCATGAGAAACCGTAACGACCGACCGAGCGGTACCGGGAGGCCTGCGGCCGCCAGTTCGACCTGAGCGGCTACTCGTCGATCGTATGGTCGTCAGTCAGGACTCTCAGCGCTACGGACCGGCGTCTCCGCCAGGCCACCGTCGATCGGGACGCCCGCTGCCTTGAAGGCGGCTTCCTTGCTCGACAGCATCGCCAACAGCGCGTCGGTCAAGGCCGGCTTATCCAGGCCGGTCATGTCGCAGAGGACCAAGAAGTTGGCCAGCGAGCCGTCCGCCTGCCCTGTCTCCCAGGGCTTGATGGTCTGGCGCTGCAGGGGACGCGCACGCCGTCGGGCCTTGGCGATCACCTCGCCGGCCTGTTTGTAGTCAAGATTCGTGAGCTGCCGTACGCGAAGGAAGAGCTGGGCTGCCCAGACTCGGTACGGATCGACGTGGGGCTCCAAGTTGCTACAACAAGGGTATCAGCGTGTCTGAGCGGATAGCAAACGGCCAACCCGCCGGAGCGTGCGCCGAACCAGACGCCGAGTTCGTATTATCATAGGGTTTGATCGGGGCCGAGACGGCCAGGCGGATCAGGTCAGCGCGGGTGAAGGGTGATCTCCACTTGAGTTACTTACGGATAGAGCGGCGTCGAAACTGCCTGTTTCAGCCCACCGAGGGCTGATGCCGGCCGGCGCCGAGATTGGAATGGATAAGGGCAGACCCTCTGCCTCATATGCGGATCTCGCCGCCGCGATCGGACAGCTGTTCGAGATCAGGCTGGACTTGGCCGCTTGGGCGAACCGGGAGGGAGCCTCGTTGGAGCGGATCGAGCATCTGGTGACGGCCGTCGATGACGCGGCGCGTGAACTTCGAGTGGTGATGTCCCTTCTCCGCCAGCTGGAACAACTCCCCGATGTCCTGCCGGTGGGAGCCAGGTTCCCGTCCTTGGACGCGCTCGCCGGACACGCCCGGCATACCGATCCAGTGATCCCGGATGGGATCCTCCTCCGCCTCCAACAGGTGATCATCACCGCTCGGGCTACGGGCGTCGCACCTCCTGCCACAACGTGGTCATGATGCATCTGGAGGCTTTGCGAGATCAGGAACGTCTGCTCGCTGCTGAATACCGGGTGGCGGAACTCCCAAAACCGTGTGCCGGCGAGGACCTTCAGTGCGATGACCTTGAAGACGTTGAGCACTGGGCCTGCGTCTATTCCGAGCTGGCCAACTTCGCCAATCGGGTGCTTGAGAGTGCATCAAGCTGGTCACCGACCGTTCAGCAAACTGTGTCGCTCCATGCCAAGTTCCGAGAACTGCGCTTGGCCTATTGGGCCGACCGGCTCCGGCAGATCCGCGTGATCTCCGACGACGCTCCGGATGCGGGCTCTGCTGACCGTTCGGTGGTCACCCAGAGGCGCGGCGACCGCCGCCAATGACGTCGACGCGGTCAGCCGGCGTTCGGCCCGCCCAACCTATTGCAGTTCGCCGGCTCCTGAAGGATATGGCCGAGCGAGTGAGCCTTCCGACGCTCCCAGGCCCGCTCGACGACCGCTCGGTCTCCGGTCGGGGCCGCGCGTCCCATTGGTAGCCGGACAACGGCGACCCCCGGCTGCGCCCTGGCCGCGAGCGGGACGCTTCTTGCGGAACCCCTCCACCGAATGGGACAAACTTTCCGTCTCGAACGTTATACCGCCATGCTACGATTTCGCGTGCAGTGGAGACCAGGGTTATAGGGGCAGAGGCAAACCGTTTGGAGGTAAAGAGTTCTATGCCGCTCACCGATCCGCAAGCCCTCATCGGGCGCAACCTGATCGGCTCCGACGCCGAGAAGATCGGAAGCGTTTACGAAGTGTATCTGGACAACAGTACGCGACGACCCGCGTGGGTCTCGGTCAAGACCGGCTGGTTCGGCAGCAATGTCTCGGTGGTGCCGATCACCCAGGCGACCGAGCGCAACGGCGACATCTGCGTTCCCTTCGACAAGAACCTGGTGTCGAACGCACCCAACCACGATCCGGGCGAGGAACTGTCCTCAGACGACGAGGAGGAGCTCTACCGGTACTACGGCCTTTCGGACCGGCAGTCCGACGCTGCGACCGACACCGTCGAGACGGACCGGTCCACCGTGACCAGGGACGCCTCCCGGACGGAAGACACGCGAGGACGCGGGGCTGCCGACGATGACGCGATGACCCGCTCGGAGGAGCGCCTCGCGGTTGGGAAGGAGAGTGTCGAAACCGGTCGTGTGCGGCTGCGCAAATATGTCGTCACCGAGAACGTGCAGCAGACCGTACCCGTGTCGCACGAAGAGGTTCGCCTGGAGCGAGAGCCGGTCACCGACGCGAACCGGGACGCCGCTACATCCGGCCCCGACATCACAGAGGCCGAGCACGAAGTGACGCTGCACGGGGAGCGACCGGTGGTCGAGAAGGAAGTTCGCCCGGTGGAACGCGTACGGCTCGGAACCGAAACCCACACCGACGAAGAGCCGGTTTCCGAAGAGGTTCGGAAGGAGCACATCGAGGTCGAGGACGACCGACGTAGCAACTGACGGATAGAGCCCTCCGAGAACGTTCGCCCCGCTCTGTCGGCGGCGATTCTCGCCTCCCTGCAGACGTTGACTTGACACTGAGCCCGGACACGGCGGTCCGGGCTCTTTTTGTGTGATGAGTTTGAGAATGGTCCACCGCCCCCGATCGATGGACCGAACTTGATACCGCCACGCTAAGCTTTCCCGTACAGTAGAGATAAGGGTTTTCGGGGCAGAGGCAGCGGTCGGAGATCACGTGGGGAAGGAGCGCAGCATGGCCTTCAAAGCACTGACCGGCGTGGCGCTGACCGGCGTGGCCGGCGTTCTTGCCGGACGTGCGTTGTGGTGGCGCAGTCAGGAGGCGCCGATCAGCGGGCGCGTCGCGGTGGTCGCAGGCGGTTCCCGGGGGCTGGGCCTGGCGCTCGCCCGCGAGCTGGTCGGGGCCGGCTGCCGGGTTTCGATCTGGGCCCGGCATGGGGATGAGCTGGAGGCGGCGGGGCGGGCCCTGCCGGAACCCGTGCATCGAGCGGTCTGTGATGTCAGCGACGGAGCGCAGGTGGCGGCGGCGGTCCGCTCGGTGGAGCAAGAGTTGGGGCCGGTGGAGCTGCTTTTCAACGTCGCCGGTGAGATTGACGTCGGTCCTCTCGACGCGATGAAGGAAGAGGACTTCGAGCGCAGCCTCGACGTGATGTTCTGGGGCCTGCTGCGCCCGACGCTGGCGGTGCTGCCCGGCATGCGAGCCGCCTCCTGGGGCCGGGTCGTGAACATAACCTCAATCGGCGGTAAGGTCGCCGTGCCCCATCTGCTCCCCTACGCGACAGCGAAGTTCGCCGCCGTCGGGCTCTCGGGAGGGCTGACCTCCGAGCTGCGCGCCGCCGGGGTTCGCGTCACGACCGTGGTCCCAGGGCTGATGCGGACGGGCTCCCATCTGGTCGTCCGCTTCCGCGGCGACGTGGGCGCCGAGTACGACTGGTTCGCACTCCTCGCCTCCGCCCCGCTGATCAGCGTCACGGCGGAACGGGCGGCGCGCCGGATCGTCGCCGCCGCCCGGCGAGGGGAGCCCGCGGTCGCTGTCGGGCCCATCGCCACGCTCGCCATGTGGGCGGAGGGCCTGGTCCCCGGCGTGGTGGCGGACGCGATGTCGGTGGTGGCGAGGCTGCAGCCATCCGGCGCTCAGCCTCCCGTCCCCGGACGCCTGCTGGCGAGACAGCGGCGCTCGGTCGCCGGACAGGTCGCGACCCGGCTCGGGCATCCGCCGGCGGACGAGTTGAACCAACCATCGGAGGCATGACATGAAGGCCGTCACCTGGCAGGGCCGGCAGCGGATCGGCGTCGAGAGTGTCCCGGATCCCGCCCTTCAAGACCCCCACGACGCCGTCATCCGCGTCACGTCGACCGCCATCTGCGGGTCCGACCTTCACCTGTACGACCTCCTCACCATGTACATGGACAAGGGTGACGTGATGGGTCACGAGGCGATGGGGGTGGTCGAGGAGGTAGGGTCCGAGGTGACCCAGGTCCGCCCCGGCGACCGGGTCGTGGTGCCCTTCAACATCGCCTGCGGGCACTGTGCGATGTGCGGCGACCAGCTGTACGCGCACTGTGAGACGACGCAGAACCGTGACCAGGGGACCGGCGCTTCGCTCTTTGGCTACAGCAAGCTCTACGGCCAGGTCCCGGGCGGCCAGGCGCAGTACCTCCGGGTCCCATTCGCCTCGTTCGGCCTCATCAAGGTTCCGGCCCAAGGCCCTGACGAGCGTTTCCTCTTCCTCTCCGACGTCCTCCCCACCGCCTGGCAGGCGGTCGAGTACGCGGCGATCCCCCCCAACGGGTCGGTGGTGATTCTCGGTCTGGGCCCGATCGGTCAGATGAGCAGCCGCATCGCGGGTCTGCGCGGCGCCGGGACCGTGATCGGCGTCGACCTGGTCCCCGAGCGCCTGGAGATGGCTGCCCGCCATGGGGTTACGACACTGGATCTGCGGGAGGGGCGGCTGGAGGAGCGGGTACGGGACCTCACCGGCGGGCGCGGTCCGCACGCCGTCATCGACGCGGTGGGAATGGAGGCCCACGGCGACGGCCTGGCAGCGGCGGCCAAGGCGGCGACCAGCATCCTGCCCGACGCGGTCGCCACATGGGCCGTCGAGAAGGCAGGCGTCGACCGGCTGGTCGCATTGTTGAGCGCGATCGACCTGGTCCGGCGAGGCGGCACGGTCTCGATCATCGGCGTCTACGGCGGCGCTCAGGATCCTCTGCCCATGATGCAGCTGTTCGACAAAGGGGTCCAGCTGCGCATGGGGCAGGCGCACGTCAAGCGTTGGGTGCCGGAGATCCTGCCCCTCCTCAGCGAGCGCGACCCGCTTCACACATCGGATCTCCGCACCCACCGGCTGCCGCTCGACGAGGCGCCGAAGGCCTATTCACTGTTCCAGCGCAAGGAAGACGGCTGCATCAAGGTCGTGCTCGATCCCTGGGCTGCCTGACCCACATCCCGCGACGGAGTTGCCAACCGCCGGTTACGGCGAAGCTGTTCGCGGTGCCAGCGCCCTGGCCGCGGGGATCGTTCTCGGTTCACCGTCCACGATCCATTCGGCGGCCAGCAGGCCGAGGGCGGGCGAGGATTGGAGGCCCGAGCCGCCGGCGCCGGCGACGGTGACGATCGTCTCGTCGCCGGGCTGCGGACCAACGGTCGGCTTTCCATCCGGGCTGATCGGATAGAGACCTGCCCACACGTCGCCCAGCTGCATCCCGGTGAGGGAAGGCAAGCGTCGTGAGAGCCGCTCCGCGACGAGGTCAATGTAGTCGTGGTCGTCGCCGCGCGAGAAATCATCGGGATCCACGATCTCGTGAAGAACCTCTTCAGTGTGCAGCCCGGCCACCAGACGCATAGACCCTTCGTCCCTGAAGTACAGCCCGTAACCGCCAGACGACGGCACGTAATCCATCACCGACGGCATCACATAATCCAGTGTGTGCGGGAGGCGCGCGATCAAGGCGCGATGTCTTTGCGGCAGTATCTTGACGGGAGCCTGCAGCAGGTCTCCGATCCGGCCCGCCCACGCGCCGGCCGCGTTCACCACCACATCACAATCAATGTCACCCTTCGCGGTCTGGACGCGATGTGCGTGAGAGTGCACCCGCGTGACCGCCTCCACCGCGGCTCCGCTGAGAACCTTGCCGCCCCGCGACACGATCGATCGGACGAGTGCCTCACAATACAGATGGCCGTCGATGTACCCGTCGCGAGAACCGAACAGCCCGCCCTCCAGATCGTCACAGAAGAGATGTGGAACGAGCTTTCTGAGGGCGGTTCGGTCAAGAACCGTGCAGCCTCGCACACCGAGGTCCCGCTGGATCGCCGAGCTCTCATGGAAGGCATGCAAGTCGGCGCTGGTGTGGGCCAGACGCAGATAGCCGTTGCGCCGAATCTCCAGTTCGCCGCCGCGCTCGAGCTCTTCAAAGAACCGCATGCTGAGGGAGCGGATCTCGATCGCGAGCGAATCCAGATATTGGGTTTCGATGATGCCGACCGAGAGGCCGGACGAAGCACTGGCCGGAAAGGTTCGCTCCACGACGGTCACCTCGGTCACCCCGCGCAGCAGCAGGTGATACGCAGCGCAAAGGCCGAGCGCCCCGGCGCCGATGACGACCACGGACGGCTTGGCGGTAACCCCCAACGTCTGCTCCATGTTAGTGATGCGCATCCTCGTCAGAGGCGGTCGCCGGGGTGTGGCGGCGGCGGGACGGCGCTCAGGTCGGCGGCACAGAACCCATGTCAGTGCGGCTCCGGCTCAGGTCGCTTCGCAGGAGCGCCGGTGGGTACTTTCAGGACTCGCCCAGCCAGAGGTCCTCGCCGTGGGCCTGGCGCCGGCCCTTCAGGAGTGGTCCCTGGATGGCAAGCACCGCGTCCAGCGCGCCCTGCACGGTCTGCGCTCGGATCCTGGGGCGGAGCCTCCGCGGCACCGGGCCCAGACACTGCTCCAGCCGGCACGCGGCGGCGAGCCCCAACCGCTGCTTGCCCTGACCCTCCAGGTTCAGCTCTTCGAGATACCCGACGACCGAGTCCGTGGCCGCGATCGCCGCCTGGTACCTCCGCTCGTTCAGGAGACGAAGCACTTCCAGCCGCCGCGCCTCCTGGATCTCGGCGTTGGCGCGTGGTAACCCGGACCCTGACTTGAGAGCGCTCATCTCTGCCCCATAATCTGATAGTTGAAATGTAGGTTTTCAGGCTAGCATCCCTCGGTCGTGAGCGCAAGCTCAGCGCCTCGTGACCGAGAGTCCGTCCTTCATGTGGCGGTCCAGGACGGAAGCCCTATGGACATGCATGGCCGCGCCGCTGTATGTGTTAGGACCATGAACCGGGCGAGACGGGGTCGGTGGTCTCCCGAACTCGAGGCATCGGAGGACGTGGAGATGGAGCACGCGTCCTCGCCGGACGACCCGGTCACGCACATCACGACCTTCCTTTTGTCTGACGGTGCTCCGGTACACGATTTCGTTCGCCTCTGGACGCAAATCGCGCATCTGATGGCCGGGCAATCGGGATTTCTGTCGGCCCGCCTCTATCGCCCGATCGTGGGTGGGACGCCAGGACAGTACATCCACGTCGCCCACTGGACCTCGGCCGCCCTGCTGGTCGAGGCGCAGTCGAACCCCGAGATCCGCCACCTGGAAGAAACCACCGAACGGCTCGTCGCGGGTCGCAGGCGCGTCGTTTGCCATGGTGCGACCAACGCGATCGTTCCCCTGGCTTGACCCTGCCCCGCGGCCGACTTCACTCAGCTCGCCGCTGGGCCGCTTGCGCCCTCCATCCGCTCCCACCTCCGTAGGGCCCGGACGACAGCTCGTTCCGCTGTGGACAGACCCTCGTCGACGTCGGTGGGGAGACGATCGGCGTCCATCGGGACGCGGGCAAGTTCACCATGGGCAAAGAGGTCGAGGATCCCGGGGTGTACGTACGAGCGCCGGCAGACGGCGCGCGTGTTGCCCAGTCGGCGGGCTGCTCGATCGATGGCAACGTTCTCCTGTCGCCTGCGCTCGCGGACGGAGCCCGGCTCCGGGAGGCCGGAGAGCGACTGCGCGACCATCACGGTGGCGGCCCAGGTCCGGAAGTCCTTCGCCGTGAACTCACCTCCGGTCCCGTCGCGGATATACGCGTTGACGTCGGCGGAATCGATCTTCTGACGATCGCCGCTCTCGTCGAGATACTGGAACAGGCGCTGCCCGGGCAGCTCGTTGCAACGACCGACGACCGAGGCCAGCCGCCGGTCACGAAGACCGATCCTGATCTCCTGGCCGCCCTTTCCTTTGAAGAAGAACTGCACCTCCGAGCCATTCACGACAGCGTGTTTGTGCCGTAGCGTCGTGAGCCCGAAAGAGAGATTGACCCGCGCATATTCCTCGTTCCCGACCCGTATCAGCGTTCTCTCCAGCAGAGACACGACAGACGCCACCACCTTCTGACGAGGCAGACCGCGCGACAGCAGATCGCGATGGACTCTCTCCCTCAGGGCGGGGAGGGCTCGCGCGAACGGCAGGAGCCGATCGAACTTCTGCGCCTCCTGCCTCGCCAGCCAGGCCGGATGGTACCGATACTGCTTGCGGCCCCGAGCGTCGCGCCCGGTCGCCTGGAGGTGCCCTGAGGGGTCAAGGCAGATCCAGACGTCTTGCCACGCCGGGGGTATCACAAGACCACGGATCCGCGCCAGTGTGGCGTCGTCGTGCACGGGGGAGCCCGCGGGGTCCAGGTAGCGGAAGGCCCGTCCGGCACGCCTCCTGCGAATCCCGGGTACCTCGTCCGAGACCCAGAGAAGCTCAACCGCGTCGTCGGCGGCGCCGGCCTCCACGCGAAGACCTGAGTGCTTCCCCTCGCCGGCCCTATCGATCGTCCCCTGCGGTGCAGCCACGGTTCTCATTTCCGACCAGCCGCCTCGCCGCCGCCGTCTTTGGACAGCTGGATAGGGGCGAACAGAACATTTAAAGTATCAGATAACCGACCATCATGGAGTCCATTCGGGAGGCCGCGATGCCTGGTAAGAAGCACGGAAATTCGGTTAAGAACGCGGACACCTACGAAGCGCTCCGCAACCAGGGAATGTCGAAGGAGAGGGCGGCCCGGATCAGCAACGCGCAAAGGAACAAGGGGCAGGACAAGGGCAAGCGCTGAGCTCGAAGCCCCGGGCGGCGCCGGCGACGCTGGTCAGCGGGGGGACCAGCGCCAAAAGCGGGACCAACCGAGCACGGCCACAAAGGGCGTCAGCGAGGCGATCGCCCAGGCCAGAAAGGCGACGCCCAGGACGGCCGGACCACTCAGGTTGAACGCGATCAGGGCGAGCCAGCCGGCAAGCGCGAAAACCACCAGCCCGACGCCTCCCGCGATGGCCCCGATATCGTCATCCTGAGCTTGGCGGCGGCCTTCCTTCTGCTGGATCAGCGTCAGGGTTGCGGGCAAGATCGCCGGGAACGCGAGGAAGAGTCCCCCGGCCCGGAGGCTCACCAGCTGACCGACGAGGGCGGCCAGGAGCGCCACTCCGGCTCCGAACAGGAAGCGAATGGCGTACTCGCGAGGCCGCACCGACCGTAGTGAGCGAACCTCGACGCTCGGGCGATCGGTCTCGGTCACCGCAGCACCAGCAGGTAGCCGGTGCCCGCCACCGCCACCCAGACGCCCACTTCCAGCAGTGACGCTCGCAGGGCTCCGGCGCGCCTGATAACGAACACCCCGAACATGGTGGCGACGACGAAGGCGACCGCCCCTACAATCATCCCTTCCAGCTCCGGTCGGAGGCGGCCCGTCCCCTCGGTCACCAGGAGCACGACCAGACTCGCCAGCGCGACCGAAGGTGCCGCGGAGAAGATGCCGGCAAACCGCTTGGGCTTGACGAGTTCGCCCACCACGGCGAAGGCGCAGACGAGAACTCCTGCGGCCACCACCCGCAGGCCGATGGCCAAGATTTCACCGGTCATACCGTCTTACGTTATATGGAGGTTAACACTTTGTGCTGCGCTCGTTGGCAGCAAGCCGCGGCAGCCGGTCACCGGCGGGGCCGAAATGAGCAGTTTTGGAGCAGCGCCGGCACCGAGCCGGCCCTAGCGTCAGGGTCACCGACCCGACCGGGCCGGCGGAACCGCAGCAAGAGAAGCGAGAAGGAGGGACCAGGGAATGTGCTTGTTCGCCTACCCGGCCCGTGACGAGGAGCCCGCTCGGGGTCCGATCACCCACTGGGCGGTGGAGGACATCGGGCTGAGCCTGCAGCAGCTCCTCGATGCCGGCGCCGAGCGTCGCTCAGAGGGGGACGTTGGTGCACCCAAACGCCCGGTTGCCGCGACCGACCCGCGGCGGTCATGCGACGCCGGCCAGCGCCGCCCCAAAACGATCCTCCTCGTCCGTGAACCAGTGACGAAGGCCGAGCCCGGCGGCCGCGAGTGATTCGCGAACCGTCCGCTCGGTGAACTTGGTCGAGATCTCGGTGTGCAGGCATTCGCCGGCCTCAAACACCACGCTCAGGCCGGCCTCCGGCACCCGCACCACCTGGTGCACGCGTGACCGCAGGTGCAGCTCCACGCGCTGCCTCTCCTCGTCGTAGTAGGCCACGTGCTCGAAGGCGCCGGGAACGAAGTCCGCCCCCAACTCCCGATTCAAAAAGGAGAGCAGGTTGCGATTGAACGCGGCGGTGACGCCCTGCGCGTCGTTGTAGGCCGCGTTCAGCACCTCGCCGCTCTTCACCAGGTCGACCCCGAGCAGGAAGGCGTCCTCGGGCTCCAGCAGCGCCCGGACTTGCCGCAGAAATGCCACCCGCTGGTCCGGTTCAAGGTTGCCGATGGTGCTGCCCAGGAACAGCACCAGCTGCCGCCCGAGGCGGGGAATGGCGGCCAGGTGCTCCTCGAAGTCGCCCACCAGCCCGTAGACATGAAGGCCGGGGAAGCGGCTCACCAGATCGCCTGACGCCGCCCGCACCGCCTCCTCGCTGATGTCGAAGGGGACGAACGACTGCCCGCACCCGAGGCGCCGCGCGGGATCGATCAGCAGGCTCGTCTTGCGGCAGGACCCGGCGCCGATCTCGACCAGAGAGGCCGGCCGGGCGACCTGGATGATGTCCTCGGCGTGCCGTCGCAGCAGCGCCTCCTCGGCCCGGGTCACGTAGTACTCGGGCAGCTGGGTGATCGCTTCGAACAGCTCGCAGCCGCGGTCGTCGTAAAGGTAGCGGGAGGGGATGTGCTTCGGGCTGTCGGTGAGCCCGCGGCGCACGTCCTCGATCAGAACCCGGCGCCGGTCGACGCCGACGTGGTGGAGGGCCAGCGTGATCGGTGCCTCGAGTGCCATCACGCGTCCGCCGCGCACCGAAAGCCGGCGAAGATCGGCCGCTTGATCGCCGAATCCCAGTTCCTGAAGGTCGCGCGCGCGACGCTCGGGTGGGTCGCCCAGGAGCCCCCGCGCAGGACCTTGAACCCGGCGCCGAAGAAGGGCTGCGAGTACTCCTCGTAAGGGAAGGTCCGGAACCCCGGGTAGGGCTCGAAGTCGCTCGACGTCCACTCCCAGACGTCACCCAGCATCTGCTCGCATCCCAGCGGGCTGGCACCGTCCGGATAGGCACCGGCCGGCGCCGGGTGAAACCGCCAGCGGCCCAGGTTGGCGCGCTCCCCCTCCGAGGCGTTCTCCCCCCAGGGGAATCTGCGCTTGCCTCCTGTTTGGGGGTCCCACGCGGCGGCCACCTCCCACTCGAACTCGGTCGGGAGTCGTTTGCCGGCCCAGCGCGCGAACGCGTCGGCCTCGAAGTAGCAGACGTGAACGACCGGCTCCTCCGGCGGCACCGGCGCGGTCACGCCGAAACGGCCCACGACCCAGCCCCCGTTGCGACGCGACCAGTACTCGGGTGCCTCGATGCCGAACGTCATCGCCCAGTCCCAGCCGCTCGGTGACCACAGATCCTGCCTGGTGTAGCCGCCGTCATCGATGAACCGCAGGTACTCCCGGTTGGTGACGGGGAAGCGGTCGATGCGGAACGCGTCCAGCTCGACCTCGTGACATGGCTGCTCATTGTCGTAGGGCTCGTGTGCGTCGGAGCCGATCGGGTACCGTCCCCCCGGAACCCGCACCATGTCGTGGTCGGCGGAACGGCCGGGCGGCGTGGGCGGCAGCTCGGTCAGATAGCCTCCCGGGAGCAGCTGCAGCGTCTGGCAGATCGTCTCCTGGTGCTGCCGCTCGTGCTGGACGACGAGGTCGTACACGAAGCCCTCGCGCAGGAGGTCGTGATTGGGATCGCGCGGGTCGGTGGGGTCCAGCTCCTCGTAAAGAGTGAGGGCCCGGGCGCGCACATCCTCGAGGTAGGACAACGTCTGCGGCCGGTCCATCAGCTTCAGCCGGCGGCGGGTGTGGCGGGGGTTCTCGATCGCGTTGTACGTGTGCAGCAGGTCCTCGTCGACCTCCTGGCCGCTACACAGGTTCTGGACCAGCCACAGCTCCTCGAAGACGCCGATATGCCCGTAGTCCCACACCAGCGGGCTGAGCAGGGCATCGTGCTGCGTCATCAACCGCCCGTCATCGACCGGTGCCAGCAGCCGGTGGGTGTCCTGCCGCGTTGCCTCGAGCTGGGCCGCGATCTGCTTGTCGTTCATCAGGTGCCTCCAAGCGGGTCTGAAGGGCGGCGATGCGATCCGACAGTCGAATCCGGCGAGCCCCGGCAGGCCGGCACCATGACGACGATACGGACCTCGGATGACCCGAATGAACTGGGATCGCGGCTCAGTGACGAGCGGCAGACGTTCGACGCCCCTCGCCGTGGTTACGGCTCCGGGCCCGCCCAGTCGAGGGCGCGCAGCACATGGTCGATGACGGACGCCGAGTAGCCGGGCGGGAAGTCGCGGTGTGCGATCAGCCGCCGGTAGAAGGAGGGGCCGGCGAGAAGATCGACGGCCACCTCCAGATCCGCTTCCGCTGCGATCTCACCACGGCTCTGGGCCGAGCGCAGCACGTCGACCCCGAGCCGGCGGCGGCGCTCCGTGAGGTCGAAATGGAGCGCGGCCAGGGCCGGGTCCCGCTCAGCCGCGTCGACGACGGCGGCCAGGAGGCGGGCAAACGGCCCCTCCTGGAGCAGCACCTGCTGCGCGTCGAGCAGCTCCGCGAGGTCGCGGCGCACGTCGCCTGTGGTGGGGGTCGTGAAGGGCGGGAAGGCGCGGTCCATCGCGTCCACCAGGAGGGCGGTCCGCGATTTCCAGTGCCGGTAGACGGTCGCCTTGCTGGCCTGCGCCTGCACGGCGACAGCCTCCATCGTGAACCCCGACGTCCCCCGGTCGGCCAGCACCTCGAGAGCCGCTCGCAGGACGCGCTCTCGCGCCCGGCGTCCGCGGGCGATGGGGATCCGGAGAGATGACTCTGGGGGCATGTCCGAGGACCTTGACGGGGCGCGCATCGAAACAGTAGTGTACCTTTAATGCATCGAAACGGAATCGGATCGATAAGGCCTCTCGGTGGGCGCGACGGTGCTCTCCACTGGCCGCGGCTCCAGGCGGTGGTCTACTGGACCGCGACGGGGGTGATCGCGGCCGAGTTCGCGGCCGGCGGCGTGTCCGACCTCCTGCACCTGCCGCCCTTCGCCCCAGCGCTGACCCAGCTCGGCTACCCGCAGTACGTGGGGGTGATCCTGGGGACCTGGAAGCTGTTGGGGACGGCGGCGATCCTGGCGCCCCGTCTCCCGCGCCTCAAGGAGTGGGCGTACGCGGGGATGGTCTTCGACCTCACCGGTGCCGCGGGTTCGTACCTGGCCACCGGCGGCGGCGCCGGCGACCTCGCGGTGCCGCTGGCGTTCGTGGCTTTCGTCTTCCTGTCCTGGGTCCTGCGACCGCCCTCACGCCGCCTGGTGGCCTGATCGGTCGCACCTTCTCTGCCAAGCTGTGCTGGTGCGATCGCTCTACCTGCTACGCCACGCCAAGTCGAGCTGGGACACCCCTGACCTCGCCGACATCGATCGACCTCTGGCGGGGCGCGGACGCCGCGACGCGGAGGCGATCGCCGAGCACCTCCACCAGGCGGGGATCGTCCCCTCGCTCGTTCTGTGCTCGCCGGCTCGACGCACCCGGCAGACCTTGAAGCCATTGAAGCGGTGGCTGCCGGGGAGCTCCATCGTGTTCGACGATGCGCTCTACGCCGCGTCCGCCGATCAATTGCTGCACCGGGTCCAGGAGATCGACGACGGCGTTCGGTCGGCGATGTTGATCGCACACGAACCCGGCATCCGCGAGCTCGGACTCCTCTTGGCCGGGGAGGGGGACCAGGCCGCTCGCGCCCGCCTGGACGAGAAGTTCCCGACCGGCGCGCTGGCGGCCCTGGCCCTCTCCGCCGACCACTGGCGCACGATCGCACCGGGGGAGGGCGAGCTGCGCTGGTTCGTGAGCCCCAAGGACCTTCGGGACCGGACCTGACGATCGCGTCACCGGTCGTGACGACCCTTGGTTGAGGGCCCCGGCGTCCCCCTCGACCGCGCCGGCCGGCCCCAAGCGCGGAGCGTCGACGCCTCGCGGATGTGCTGCTCGAGGAGCGGCAACACCCGGGCCGCGTCCGCCGAACGCATCGCCTCCAGGAGCTGGCCGTGCTCCTGCGGCAGATCCTGCAGCGACGAGTGGCGCACGACGTCGCGGAAGAAGTAAGCACGCACGCGGGGCTCGATGGAGCGCCAGATCTGGAGGCACTGGTTGCCCGCGCGTTCCACGACGCGGCTGTGGAATTGGAGGTCGACCTCGACCAGCGCCGGTAGGTCGCCCGCGTCGGCGGCGACCTGCATGCGCTCCACCAGCGCCGCCAGATCATCGAAGTCCGACGCCTCGAGCGCCGACATCGATTTCCGGCAGGCGAACGTCTCCAGCACCAGCCGGATCGGGATGATGATCTCGTCGACCTCGACGTCCGAGATACCCGCGACGTACGTCCCCTGGTAGGGGACGGAGACGATCAGGCCCTCCTGCTCCAGCTGCCGGAGAGCCTCCCGCACCGGCCCCCGGCTGACCCCGGTGCGCGCCGCGATGTCTCGCTCCACCAGCCGCTCGCCGGGCTGGAGGTCACCGAAGACGACCGCGTCGCGAAGTGCTCGGGCCAGAGCGTGCCGCCTCGAGTCCCGAGACACCCTGGGCAGAGTGTCCAACCCCATGGCCATCGGGCATGATAGGAGCCGCGGCTGGTCAGATGGTTGACCATCGCACCGCACCGTACTATCATCCCGAGCGAAGGCAGGGAGGGCTGCATGGTGGGACCCGCAGACGAAGGCTGGCCGGGCAGAACCGTCGTCGTGACGGGCGGAACCTCCGGCATGGGCCGCGCCACCGCCGAGCTGCTGTGCCGGTACGGCGCTTCGGTGGCGGTGATCGATCGCAACCTGGGCTCGCCGGAAGAACAGCCCGCGGGCGGATACCTGACCATCAGAGCGGACGTCAGCCAGCAAGACCAGGTGCGGGCGGCGTTCGAGGAGGTCGACCGGCGCTTCGGAAGGCTCGACGGCGTCTTCTCGAACGCCGGCATCGCCCGCACCGAAGGCCTGCTGCACGAAGAGTCGGTCTCGGAGTGGGACGAGGTGATCGCCGTCAACCTGAGGGGCACCTTCCTGGTGCTGCGCGAAGCCTTGCGGCGGATGGTTCCGCAGCACCGTGGCTCGATCGTCTGCACCTCGTCGGCGGTGGCCCGGGTCGCGATACCGGGAGGGACCAACGCCTACACCGCCTCCAAGGGCGCCATCAACGCGCTGGTGCGGCAGGTGGCGGTCGACTACGCGCCGTTCGGGATCCGCGTCAACGCGGTCGCCCCGGGCGCGATCGACACGCCTCTGATGTGGGCCACGACCCCCGGGGAGCAGGTGAAGGGGATGCGGACCACGATCGACAAAGAGGTGCCTTTGCGTCGAATCGGGCGACCGGAAGAGATCGCCAACGCGGTGGTATGGCTCCTGTCCGACGGCGCCTCGTACGCGACCGGCGCCGTCTATCACGTCGATGGTGGGGCCGCCGCGCAGATGGTTCTGTCCGTGTGATGACAACGTGTGAGGACTGGAGATGGCCGACAAGACTGTGACCGGCATCGGCTCTGGACAAGAAGAGGAAACCGTCGCGCAGACCGAGCTGCAAGGCGGTGCTCTCGGGCTCTGGGAGGTGCTGGCCCAGGCGATCACGCATATCGCACCCGCGCTCGGCTTCCTCACCGGGGTGACCTTCATCGCCAGCCAGGCCGGCGTCTCCGTGAGCCTGGCCTACTTTCTGGCGTTCCTGGTCTGTTTCACGATCGGCCTCACGCTGATCCAGCTGACCCGGCACCTCCCGTCCGCCGGCGGCTACTTCACCTACGTCAGCCACACGCTCCACGCGAGGCTGGGCTTCCTGACCGCGTGGCTCTACTTCCTCTACGACCCGACCGGAGCCGCGATCAACTTCACCATCGTCGGGTTCATCACCCAGGAGACGCTCCAGCAGCGGTATCACTTCCTGCTGCCCTGGTGGCTGGTGGCGTCGATCGGGATCCTCTTCACCTCGCTCCTGCTCTATCGGGGGATCAAGGTCTCCGGCCGGGTCCTCATGGTCCTGGGGGGAATCGAGATCGCGATCCTGGTGGCGTTCGCGATCAGCGGCTTCGTCTCACCGGGGCCGGGCGGGTTCACGGGCAGGACGTTCACCGTGGACCCCAAATTCGGCATCAACGGGCTGGCGCTGGGGGTCGTGTTCGCGATCTTCGCGTTCACCGGGTTCGAGTCGGTGGCGCCGCTGGCCGAGGAGAGCCGCAGCCCCCGCCGGAATCTAACGCTGGCGGTGATCATTTCCCTCCTCTTCATGGGCGCCTTCTACATCTTCTGCACCTGGGGCCTTGCCGTTGGTTGGGGCATCAACACCTTCGACCAGACGTTCGCGGGCAAGGACGTGAACGCGTTCCTGAACCTCGGTCAGCGCTTGTGGGGCTACGGCTACCTGCTCATCCTCCTCGCCCTCCTCAACAGCGCGTTTGCGGTCGGCCTCGCCTGCTCGAACGCCTCAACCCGCGTCTTCTTCTCCATGGGCCGGGCGGGCGCGCTGCCCGGCTGGCTCGGTCACGTCCACCCCAAGTACAAGACGCCGAGCCACGCGGTCATCCTGCAGACCGTGATCACGACCGGGCTCGTGTTCATCGGTGGGTTCGTGGTCGGGCCTGCCGAGCTGTTCTTCTGGCTCGGGATCGTCATCACACTCGGCCTGATCGGCGTCTACGGAGCAGGGAACATCGGCGTCATCCGCTACTACTTGACGGAGCGGAGAAGCGAGTTCAACTGGTTCTGGCACATCGTCATCCCCATCGTCTCCACGGTCGCCATCTGCGTCGTCGCCTGGTTCTCGCTGCAGGGCCTGTCTGGATTGCTCGCCTCGGCGCCCTGGATCGTGCTCGGCTGGCTGGCGCTGGGTGGCCTGCTGCTCCTCCTCGCCCACTTCTCCGGCCGGGAAGCGTGGTTCATCCGGGCCGGCGAGGTCGCCTACGAGCACCCCATCACGCCCGATGAGACCCAGCCGGTGAGCCCGCCCTGAGCTTCAGGTCCATGTGGGCCGGCGCATGAAGATCACCGCGGTCAGGACGCATGTGCTCCTGGATCCCGCCTACGAGGCCGACGCGACCAGCTCGGCGCAGGACGACATCGTGGTCGAGGTCGAGACCGATGAGGGGCTGGTCGGCATCGGCGAGAGCGACGTCAACGCCTGGGTGGCCCGAGCCTGCATCGAAGCGCCCGGCACCCACACGATGGACCGGGGGCTGGGGAAGGTCCTGATCGGGCTGGATCCGATGGACCCGGTCGCGCTCTGGGAGCAGGTCTATCAGGCGACGGCCATGACCGGGCGCCGCGGCGCACTGGTCCATGCCCTGGGCGCCCTCGACATGGCGATCTGGGATCTGGCCGGGAAGGCGCGGGGCGTGCCGGTCTGGCGGCTCCTCGGTGATGCGGTCCACCCGACGCTGACCCCATACGCGTCCTTACTCCCTCAGGCCCGCACGCTGGACGCGTTCCAGGAAGCCCTGGTCGCGCAGGCCGTGTGGGCTCGTGATTCCGGGTTCCTCGCGATCAAGCTCGAGCTCCCCTTTTCGGGGCCCTACGTCAGCACCGGACTGGCGGTCGGCGACGAGGCCATGGGCGAGACGATCGCCGCGGTGAGGCGCGCGATCGGCAGCGAGGCCGCGCTGATGGCGGACGTGGTCTACGCCTGGCGGTCGGCCGAGCATGCCCTCGCCGTGATCGAGACCTGGACCGACTACGGACTGTTCTTCGTCGAGACGCCGCTCTGGCCCGACGACCTGGCGGCATACCGTGAGCTGTCTCGTCGATCCCCGATCCCGATCGCGAGTGGTGAGTGGCTGAGCACCGCTCACGAGTTCGAGGAGCTCCTGGACCGGGGTCAGGTCTCCGTCGCCCAGCCCGACGTGGGGCGGGTGGGGGGTATCACCGAGGCCCGGAGGGTGTGCGAGCTCGCTCGCCGCTCTGGGCGGGTGGTGGTTCCCCACGCATGGAAGACCGGCATCACGATCGCCGCCACCGCCCACCTGAACGTCGTGAGCCCGAACATGCCCTATTTCGAGTACGTGCCGGAGGCGTTCGCCGAGTCCCGGCTGCGCCGCGAACTCCTTCGCAGCGGTCCGCAGGTCGAGGGAGGACGCGTGCGGCTACCTGAGCTTCCCGGGCTTGGTGTCGAGCTCGATCGCGATCGCCTGGCCGAATTCGAGGAGGCCGCCGACCGGCTCTCCGCCCCTCCGGCGCGCCGGGCGCAGCCATGACGGTCCGGGTCGACGACAGCTGGCAGTACCACGGCCTGCGGGTCGTTCGCGTCGAGAACCGCGTGCTCGCGCTCGACCTCCTGCCGGAGCTGGGGGGGAAGATCCTTCACCTGGTCGACAAGGCCGCGGATCGAAACGTCCTGTGGCGGAATCCGCGGGTCCTCCCGCACCCGGTCCCCCTGCAGGCGAACGCCGACGACCACTATCCGGGCGGTTGGGACGACGCGTTTCCGACCGGCGCGCCTTCCCTCAACCGCTATGGCGACCCGCTGCCCTATCTGGGTGAGGTCTGGACCCTGGCTCTGCGGTACCGGCTGGTCGAGTCGGGGCCGCGGACGGTGCAAGTCGTCCTGGAGGGTGAGACCCCGATCACTCCCGCGAGGTGGACCCGCACCGTCACGATCCGGGGCGACGATCCGGTGGTCGACCTTCAGACGCGGATCGAAAACATCGGCCATCTGCCGTTCGACTTCAACTGGGGGAGCCACGCCGCGACGGAGGTGGCGCCCGGCTTTCGCGTCGACGTGCCGGCCACCGGTACGCACGTCGATGACGCCGGCGGTGGCGCCATCGGCCGGGTCGGCGACCGGTTCCACTATCCGACGCTGCGCGTGGAGGACGGCGGTGAGGTGGATGTCAGGCAGGTGCGAGGGCCGGAGGCGGGCGCCTACGCGCTCTACATCCACCAGGGACTGCGAGAGGGATGGGTGGCGGTGACGGACGTGGCCCGTCGGCGGGGCTTTGGGATCGTCTTCGATCATGGGGTGCAGCGGGCCGTCTGGCAGTGGACCGTCTTCGGGGGCTTCCGCGGTTGGTACCACGTCATCGTGGAGCCGTGGATCGCGGGGCCACCGGCCCTGGAGGATGCGGTCAAGCAGGGGGTGGCGCGAAGCCTGGGACCGGGAGAGGTCTTCACGTCGGCCATGTCGGGCGTGCTCTACTCGGGCGTGGACGGGGTCGCGCACCTCGAACGTGACGGCACGGTCGCCGGCGAGGCCGCCCCGTGACGCGAATCCGGGAGATCATAGCGGCGGGGCTGCGCGGAGCCACCCCCAAGGGGGGCTGGAGCAACGAGCTCCGCCCCGACGACGTGGTCCACACGCTGGTCGTGGTCGAGACCGACGACGGCGTGCGCGGTGTCGGCAGCGCCTACACGAGCGATGAGCTGGTGCGGGCGGCGCTGAGGGTGCTGGCTCCGCTCTACCTGGGCGAGAACGCGCTGGAGCCAGAGCGCGTCAGCGAGAAGCTCCATCAGAACACGTTCTGGCAGGGGCGTGGGGGGTCGATCACGCATGCCGTGAGCGGCATCGACCTGGCCCTCTGGGACATCCTCGGGAAGGCCGCCGGGCAGCCGGTCGGGCGGCTCCTCGGGGGACGGTATCGGGATCGCGTGCGTCCCTATGCCTCGATCCTGATGGACGAGCCGGCCCCGATGTCGGCCTACCTGCGGGAGCTGCGTGGGCAGGGCTTCCGGGCCTTCAAGATCGGCTGGGGACCATTCGGCCGGGTGGATGCGGCGACCGACGAACGCATCGTCCGCGCCGCCCGCGACGCGATCGGGGACGAATGCCTGCTGATGGTCGACCCGGGGGGGAGCGACGCGTTCTGGCCGGGTGACTACAAGTGGGCGCTCCGGACCGCGCAGATGCTCGCCGGCTACGGCGTCGCCTGGTTCGAGGAGGCGCTGCGGCCGGACGCCCTCGAGGACTTCGTCGCGCTCCGGCGGGCCGCCCCGGTGCCGATCGCGGGCGGCGAGGTGCTGACGCGGAGGCAGGCGTTCGTGCCGTTTCTGCGGGCCGGCGCGTTCGACATCGTGCAGCCGGACGTGACCAAGGTCGGCGGCCTGAGCGAGGCGCGCCGGATCGGCTGGCTGGCCCAGGAGTTCGGCTGCCGCCTGATCCCGCACGGATGGAACACGGCGGTCGGCCTGGCCGCCGACCTGCAGCTCGCGTCAGCGCTGCCGGACACCGACCTCGTCGAGTACAAGACGGGGTCGCCCTACATCGACGAGCTGCCGGTCACTGCCTGGCGGCTGGACGCCGAAGGGTACCTCCCCATCCCCGACCGACCCGGTCTCGGGGTCGAGCTCGACCCGGCGGCGCTGCGTACCTACGCACCCGACCTCGACGTGGGCCCAACCGCGGATTGCTAGCCGGCAAAGTCCGGGGTTGGGGCGGGCGAGTTTGGGCGCGGTCAGCGCACGGCGGCCAGGATGCGGTCGTCGCCCAGCTGCCAGATCACCGCCGCCTCCGAGAACCCCGCGGCCACCAGCCGGCGCACGTGTTCTTCGTCATCGACCACCTCGGCTCGGCGATGGTGATGGTGACGGAGGCGGTCCCGCTCCTCGAACGCGTCGGCCAAGGCGGGGTCGGCGCGCATCGCGTCCCACCACCCCTCCCACGTCTCTCCTTCGAGGAAGGGCCGGATTCGCCGCTGCCTGATGAAGGCGGCCAGGCCTGAGGCCGCCTGCTCCAGACGCGGCTGCGCGGGAAAGTGGGCGTGGTCGCCGTCCAACAGCACCCCACCGGGACGGAGCAGACGGGCCAGGTCCCGGTAGAGGCGGGTGACGTCCTCGAGCTGCAGCCAGTGGAGCGCCGTCGTCGACAGGGCGGCCGCTGGGGCCTCGTCCAGCGCCAGCTTCTGGGTCCAGTTCGGGTCAGCCAGGTCGGCGGTGACGAAGCGCAGCCGCGCCTCATCGCCGTAGGTTTCCCGGCCGATCTTGAGCAGCACCGGGTCGAGGTCGACGCCGACCACCCGCGCGTTCGGAAACCGCTCCAGGAGCCGGACCGAGAGGGATCCGGGACCGCAGCCGACGTCGAGGACGCTCATCGGCTCTTCGCCGACCAGGAGCGCCACGACCTCGAACATGAGCTGGAAGCGCTCCTCGCGGTCGGGGATGAACTGGTCCTGCTGAGCCTCCCAGCCGGTGATCCAGGTCCGTGCCCGCATCCTCACGTCGCCCCAAGACGCGGTTGAGGCCCGGGCGGGCCCGGGCCTCAACCAGAATCAGACCCGGTTCAGCCGGCGGTGGGCAGCGCGGCGGCGTCTTCCTCGGCGTCGCCCGAGTAGGTCTCGATGTACTCCTTGGTCTTCTCCGCCTTCAGCCGCGAGAAGAGCGCCAGGTAGTAGATGACGAGGCTGTACGCGGCCAGCACCAGCATGTCGATGCCGAAGGGCAGGACCTTTCCGGTCCCGCCCTGGATCGTGGTGAAGGGGATCGTGTTGGGATCTGGCGCGGACGACTGGAAGGAGCCCAGGAAGGAGATCACGGCGAGTCCGAGCAGCCAGGGCGCGATCCAGAGATTGTTCGTGAGGTCAAGGGTCGGCCGCTCGTGTTCCGGGCGCGTGTAGAGCCCGAGGAGCAGCAGGACCACGCCGACCAGGATCGCCAAGAAGAGCTTCCAGACCACCCCGAAGCCGCTGAAGAGGACCAGCTCGTTGGCGACGATGAAGCCGAGCGGAGCCATCACCACCATCCCGGGCAGCCGGAAGGGTCGCGGCCGGTCGGGATCGCTCATGCGCAGGGCCTGTACGGCCGGTGGCAGCATCGCGACCGTGATCACGCCGGCGGAGCTGGCGAACCCGACCAGCTCAGCCCAGCTCGGGAAGGGCGCGAACACGACCAGGCCGAGTACTGCGACGAAGAGGATGCCGACGATCGGCGTGCCCTTGCTGTTCAGGTACCCGAAGATGCCGGGGATGTAGCCGTTACGGGCAAGCGCGAAGTTATAGCGGGCGGTGATGCCGATCGCCAGCAGGCCGGTGCCTGCCGGCGAGATGATCGCGTCGATGTAGAGGACGAACGCCAGCCACCCGAGCCCGAACCCGGTGGCGAGAGCGGCGAACGGCCCCGCCACGTGGGCGGGGAGCGTGAGGTTCGTCCAGCCATGGACCAGGTCGGCCGGACGCAGCGCGCCCAAGAAGGCGATCTCGAGCCCCATGTAGATGACGAAGCCGATCAGCATCGACCCGATCACGGCGATGGGGATGTTGCGGCCCGGGTTCTTGGATTCGGCCCCGAACGCGATCGCGGAGTCCCAGCCGGAGTAGGCGAAGATGATGCCGCCACTGCTGATCGCCGCCAGCACGCCCTCCATGCCGAAGGGCAGGAACCCGGTCTGGCCGTGGCCGACCGGGCCGCTCCCGGTGAGGTACTGGGTGTGGAACGACACCAGCAGGATGGCGATGATCGCGAGGACCGGGATCGCGAGCTTCCACCAGACTGCGTACTTGTTCGCCTCCGACATCCAGCGGATGCCCATCACGTTGATGATCGTGAACGCGAGGATTACCAGGAACGAGACGACGTAGCCAAGCCCCGTAAGTTGCGCTTGCGCGTTGACCAGGCCCGGGATGTACCCGGACGCGTAGGTCAGCATCGCCTCAGTCTCGATGGGCGCTGTCGTAACCCCCGAGATGAAGGCGAACCAGCCCAGGGCGAACCCGCCCAGGCTGCCGAACGCAAAGTGGACGAAACGCACCTCGCCGCCCGCCAGGTGGTGCATGCCCCCCAGCTCGGCCACGTTGAGGGCCATGACCACCGTCGCCAACCCGCCGATGAACCAGGCCAACAGGGACCCCGGCCCTGCGATCTTGGACGCGTTGTAGGCGCCGAACAGCCAGCCCGACCCGATGACGACGCCCACCGACGAGAAGAGGACACCGACCGTGCCCATCTGCCGGTGCATTCGCCGTTGAGTGCCGGCAGCAATCTCCGTCGCCGGCGCTGATTCCGCCATTTAGCTCCCTCCTGAGCCCGCTGGTCGCGGACTCCTCTGCGTGGGTCCCAAAGCGTGATGAGTGTGGCGCTGATCGCGCGTCCTGTCAATGGACGTGTGCGGCGCGGTATTGAGAAGAGCCGGGCAAGCCGGCCCTGCTCCCGCGGCCGGTGTCGTCGTCGACCGGGCCGGCGAGTTCGAGCTTGGGGAAAGCGAGCCGCCGGCCCAACCGAACGCGCTTTGACTTTCCAGCCCCCGGGGTGGCCCCTTGGTGGCGGAGACGGACATTCGTGATCACCGGCCTCAGTCGATGAGGGCACCGTCCGCGCCGCGGCGCGGGAACGCGCACAGGCGACGGTCATGTGTGCAGCGGTAGCCGGCCTGGAATCGAGACACCTGCTGACCCGGGGCTTCCGCGAGAATGCAGGCCATGGCCGGCGTCCGCTTCAAAGACCTGGTCCTGGACGCCAACGACGTCGAGTCGCTGGGAGCGTTCTGGGCGGCGGCCACCGGCCTCCAGCTGAGTGTCCGCGGAGACGGCATCGCGACGCTGCACGACGGCGTTCCGGAACACACGATCTGGGTCGTCCCGGTGCCCGAACCACGCCAGGTGAAGCAGCGCGCTCACCTCGACCTCCATGCCGGCTCGCCGGCAGAGCTGGAAGCGCTGGGAGCCGCGATCGAGACCGCCTACCCGCGCTGGACCGTGATGCGCGATCCCGAAGGCGGCGAGTTCTGCGCGTTCTCCCGCGATCCGTCCGCGCTGCCCGTGTATCGCGTCTACGAGGTGGTGGTCGACGCCGTCGACCCGGAGACGGTCGCCCGTTGGTGGGCGGCGCGCTTCGAGATCTCGGCCCGACACGATGCAGCAGCCCCCTGGTGGTGGCTGGAGTCCGGGGCCGGCAGTGGCCTCCCCTGGCTGCTCGTGTTCAACCCGGTTCCCGAGCCGAAGATGGTCAAGAACCGCCTCCACTGGGATGTCTGGGGGAACCGGGACGCACCCCTCGCGGCGGGCGCGACGCTCCTCCGTGCCCGCGACCAGGAGATCGGGTGGGACGTGCTCGCGGACCCCGAGGGGAACGAGTTCTGCGTCTTCGAACCCGACCCCTGACAACCTCCTACCCTCCGGGGATGCCAAGCCTGCCGTCCACGCTGCCCGCGCACCGCACGCCGCCGCCGAGGGAGGCACCTTCGCTGCGCTGGGGGATCATGGCGCCGGGCGTGATCGCGAACGACTTCGTCCCCGCGCTCCAGCGCCACACGCGGCAGCGAGTGGTGGCGGCCGGATCACGCTCGCTGGAGCGTGCCCAGGCGTTCTCTGCCGCGCACCACCTGGAGCGGGCGTACGGGTCCTACGAGGAGCTGGCGGCAGACCCCGAGATCGACGCCGTGTACGTCGCCACCGTCAACAGCGGACACCGGGACGGGGCGCTGCTTGCGATCGAGGCGGGCAAGGCGGTGCTGGTGGAAAAGCCGTTCACGTGCACCGCGGCCGAGGCACGCGAGGTGGCGGCGGCCGCCCGCTCCCGCGGCGTGCTGTGCATGCACGCGATGTGGACGCGTTACCTCCCGCAGACCGACGTTTTGCGGCAGATCCTGGAGGCGGGCATCCTAGGGGAGGTCAAGTACCTGGCCGCGGATCACAGCCAATGGCTGCCGCGGGATGGCCGCCTCTTCCAACCGGAGCTGGGTGGGGGAGCGCTGCTGGATCTGGGCGTCTACCCGGTGGCCTTCGCGTTCTCCGTGCTCGGGCGTCCGGCCCGTCTCCACGCGCACGGAACGGTCACCGAGAACGGTCTGGATTCGCAGGCGGTGCTCACGCTCGAGTACGCGTCGGGGGCGGTGGCCGCCGTCACCACCTCGATGCTGGCCTCCATGCCGACGGGCGCGGCGATCGGTGGCACCGCAGCCATGCTCCAGTTCGACGAGCCCTTCTACCAGCCGCTTGGATTCACCATCCTGCGGTCCCGCTCTCAGGGCGGAGGATCGCTTCGGTGGCAGGACGAGACCGGCATCGGCGTGCCCGACGGCCTCTGCTACCAGGCGGCGGCGCTCGCCTGCTATGTCGCCGAGGGCCGCACCGACTCCCCCCTGCACGGGCTCGACGAGTCGATCGAGATCATGGAGACGCTGGACGAAGCCCGGCACCAGCTGGGTGCGTATCTCCCCGGCGAAGCGCGCGGGCAGGAGGTTTCACAGCATGGTCGATGAGCTCAAGACGAACTGGTCCGGGCTGCACCGCTGGGGGGCGGCGCGGGTCCACCAGCCGGACAGTCGAGACGAGGTGCGGCGGCTGGTGGCCGGCGCCCGGCGCGTTCGTGCGGTGGGCAGCCGTCATTCCTTCAATGAGCTCGCCGACTCCGAGGGCGGCGAGCTGATCTCGCTCCGCAGGCTCCCGCTCGATCTGGTGGTCGATCCGGAGCGGATGCTGGTCAGTGCCAGCGCCGGGGCCTCGTACGGCGAGCTGGCGGCGGAGCTGGACCGGCAGGGGCTGGCGCTCCATAACCTGGCCTCGCTCCCACACATCACGCTGGCGGGCGCGATCGCGACCGGGACCCACGGCTCGGGCGACCACAACGGCAGCCTGGCGACGGCGCTCCGCAGGGTCGAGCTGGTCCGGCCCGACGGCACGCTGACCGAAGTGACCGATGACGATCCCGACTGGGGCGGCTTTCCCGTCTCGCTGGGGTACCTGGGGGTGGTCACGCGGATGACGCTCGCGGTGCAGCCCGCTTTCACGGCTCGACAGCACGTCTACCGCGACGTGCCGTGGGAGAACGTACTGGGTCACTTCGACGAGGTGATGGGGCGTGCCTACAGCACCAGCGTCTTCACCCGCTGGCGCGGGCCGGCGGTGGAGCAGGTGTGGCGCAAGTCGATCGATGCTTCCACCGCTCCCTGGCCGGAGGAGTGGTTCGGAGGGGTCCTGGCGCCCCGGACGTCGACCGTCTCGGCGCTGGAGGGGCCGAACGTGACGGCCCGCGACGGCTCTCCGGGCCCCTGGTGGCTGCGCATCCCGCACTTCCGGCCCGACGGCATCCCGAGCTGGGGCGAGGAGATGCAGTCGGAGTACATGGTCGCGCGCGAGGCGGCGGTCGAGGCCCTGAGCGCGGTGCGGGCGCTGGCGGAACGCGTGGAGCCGGCGCTGCTCGTCACCGAGCTGCGAACCGTGGCGCCGGACGAGCTCTGGCTGAGCGAGATGTTCGAGCGGCCGACGCTCTGCGTTCACTTCACCTGGCGCAAGGAGCCGGCGACGGTCCTGCCGCTGCTGCCGCTGGTCGAGCAGGCGCTGGCGCCGTTCCGTCCCCGGCCGCACTGGGGCAAGCTGTTCGCCATGGACGGCGCGGCGGTGCGCTCGCGGTATCCGCTGCTGCCGCGCTTCCGGGAGCTGGTGCGGCGTTGGGACCCCGACGGGACCTTCGGCAACGATTTCTATCGCAAGTACCTGGAGGAGTAGGCGGCATGCGCGCGATCATCTCGACGCCGGAGGCTGCGGACCCGGTCGAATTTCGCGACGTCGCGGAGCCGGAGCCAAAGCGCGACGAGCTGGTGCTGGCGGTGGAGGCGGCTTCGATCAACCGCGGCGAGCTGATGCTGCTGCAGTCCCGCCCCGATTGGGGTCCGGGGCAGGACGTGGCCGGCACCGTGGCCGCCGCGGCCGCCGACGGGAGCGGGCCGCCGGTGGGTACGCGCGTCGTCGGGATGGCCGACTGGGGCGGCTGGGCGGAGCGTGTGGCCGTCCCCGCCCGCCGCGTCGGCGCGCTCCCGGATTCGGTCGCCAGCGGTCCCGCCTCAACGCTGGGCGTGGCCGGCATGACCGCCCTGCGAGCGGTGCGTGCCGGCGGCTCCCTGCTCGGCGCGCGGGTGCTGGTGACCGGGGCCGCGGGCGGGGTCGGCACATTCGGGGTGCAGTTCGCCCGGCTGGCCGGCGCCGAGGTGACGGCGTCGGCGGGCTCGGCGGAACGGGCGGGGGAGCTGACGGCGCTCGGCGCCGTGCGCACGGTGGCCGACGGTGATCCCCTGGAGGGCCCCTTCGACCTCGTGTTGGAGGGCGTCGGCGGCCCCTCACTGGAGCGTTCGGTAGGTGCGCTGGCGCCCGGCGGCGTGGTCCAGCTCTACGGCGCCGCGGCACCGGAGCCGGCGAAGCTCTCGCTCGCGTCGTTCCGAAACGCCCCGCACAGCCGGATCGAACCCTTCTTCATCTATCAGACGGGAGAGGAGACGTTCGGCCGTGACCTCGCGTTCATGGCGCGGCTGGTCGCGGAGGGGCGCCTGCAGCCCCAGGTCGGCCTGGAGGTGAGCTGGCGCGAGGTGGTGGCAGCGCTGGCGGCGCTGCGTGATCGCCGGGTCCGGGGCAAGGTCGTCCTCCGCATCGACTGAGCCCCGGCCGTCGGGGCTCTGGCGCTACGGCCTGCTCGCGACCTTGACCGACGGCTGATGGCGCACGGGGAAATTCACCGAGCTGGCGATGAAGCAGTGGTGGTGGGCCTCGTCGTGGAGAACCTGCGCCCGCTCGGCCATGTCCGGCTCGGCTACCGTGACGACCGGGAGCAGCGCGACCTCGGTGAAGTGCCCCCCACCCTCGGCGTTGGTCTGCATGGTGCCAAAGGCTGCGTCGGTGTACTCGGTCACGACCACGCCGGCCTTCACGCACTCGTGCAGGTAGGCCAGGAGGTGACACTGCGAGAGGGCCGCCACCAGCAGCTCCTCCGGGTTCCAGCGGTCGGCATCCCCGCGGAAGACCCGGTCCGACGAGCCCGGGAGGTCCGGCTTGCCGGGTAATGAGACCACGTGGTCGCGGCCGTAGGCGGTGTAGGCGCTGGTCCCGGTGCCGCGGTTGCCCGTCCACCGGAGCCGGGCCTCGTAGTGATGATCGTGGTTCTCCGCCATACCCAGCAGTATCCCCCGCCCGACGCCCGACCTCGCCGAGTGCCGGCGCCGGCGATCGGGCAGCAATCGGGGGCTAGGCTGGGCGGGTGTTCGAGGGGTTCGAGAGCTTCGACCTCGCGATGGAGGGAGAGGCGGGCGCGCCGGCGGTGACGATCCACGCCACGCTGGCCGTGCTGGAGCCCTTCCTCCACCCGGCATAACACCCGTTTCGCACGAAGGGGGTGTTATCACACGCCCGATAACACCCGTTCCGTGCGAAACGGGGGATGGGGGGATGGGGTGCGCGGCCTACCTGGAGCTGGGGGCACTCACCTGATAACAGGCGAGGATGATCCCGGAGCCCTGCCAGGTACGGGTGGCGAGCAGCTTGAGGGAGACCGGTGGGCGGCCGGTGAACAGCGGCGTCCCCTCGCCCGCGATCACGGGGACGATCAGCAGGTGGAGCTCGTCGACCAGGCCCTGGACCAGCAGGTCGTTCCAGAGCGCGCGGCCGGCCATCAACAGGATCTCCCGGCCCGGCCGGTCTTTGAGGGCACCGATCTCGGCGTAGAGATCCGCTCCGCGCACGATGCGGGTGGTGCTCTCCCAGGGCGCGAGATCATCCTCGCCGATCGTGTCCGAGACCACGATCTTCTCCATCGGGTTGATCAGCGCGGCGTATTCGCGCCTGATCTCGGTGGCGCTGGGGTCGTCCGGCAGCGCGCTCCAGTACGCCTTCCAGCCCAGGAACGAGGCGCGCCCGCTCAGAATCAGTGTGTCCGCCGCCCGCATCCGCTCGGTCGCGTACTGGTCGAACCGATCGTCCCCGGCATAGTCTTCGTGGAAATGCTCGAAGAGGGCGTCGACACTGCGGCCCCGTCCCTCGTAGTACCCGTCCAGCGAGACCAGGTTGTCGACGATCAGTTTGCGCACCCCACGAGTATCGCGGGGGCGCCCTGGCCCCGGCGCCGATGTTGAAGGTGGCGGTCCTGGGTGGCGGCGGCTTCCGCACGCCCACGGTCCATGCCGGTTTGCTCGCGAGGGGCCACCGCCTTCGGGTCAAAGAGCTCTGGCTCCACGACGTCGACACGACGCGCCTGGACCGCATCGCTCGCGTGCTTCAGGGCCAGGCGGAGGAGGCCGGCGGGGGACCCGCGGTGCGGGTGACCACCGACACCGCCCCGGCCCTGGACGGCGCCGACCTCGTTCTGTGCGCGCTCCGGGTCGGGGGTGAGGCGGCCCGCGCGGCCGACGAGCGGGCGGCGCTCGACCTCGGGCTGCTCGGCCAGGAGACGGTGGGAGCGGCCGGGATCCTTTACGGGCTGCGCACGGTTCCGGTCATGCGCGAACTCGCCGAGATGATCGCCCGGCATGCCCCGCGCGCGTGGGTGCTGAACTTCACCAACCCGGCCGGCCTCGTCACCGAAGCGATGCTGCCGGTGCTCGGTGAGCGCCTGATCGGGATCTGCGACTCGCCGTCCGCCCTGGTGGAGCGGGTGGCCACCGCGCTCGATCGGGGACCTCGCGACCTCGAGATCGCCTACGCCGGGATCAATCACTTCGGCTGGTTGCTCGCCGTCCGCGACGACACCGGCAGCGACCTGCTGCCGGGCCTGCTCGCCGACTCCGTGCGCCTGGCCTCCCTCGAGGAGGCACGCCTGTTCGGCCCCGCCTGGCTGCAGGCCCTGGGGATGATCCCGAACGAGTACCTCTTCTATTACGACCGGACGGCGGCGGCGATCGAGCAGACGCGTCGCCGGGGGGAAACCCGAGGCGAGTCGCTGCTCGGGCCCCAGCTCGCGTTCTACCGGCGGCCGGTGAGCGACCCGCGAGCCGAACTGGCCGCCTGGCGCGAGGTGCGCCGCGGTCGTGAAGGGACCTACTTTCAGGAGGCCGGTTCGGGGGTGCACGCGGCCGGTGCCGAGGGTGACGCCGGCGGGTACGGGGAGGTGGCCCTGGGCGTGGCCGAAGCCCTCACCGGCGGCCGGCCGCGCCAGGCGATCCTGAACGTGCGCAACAACGGCGCCGTCGCCGGTCTCGACCCGGAGGCGGTGGTCGAGGTGCCGTGTCAGGTGGACGGCGGAGGTGCACACCCGCTGCCGCAGCCGCCCCTGCCCGCGCCCGCGGCGGCTCGGGTCGCGCTCCTGAAGGCGCTCGACCGGCTGGTGCTGGAGGCGGCGCTGACGGGCAGCCGCCAGGCGCTGCTGCAGGCCTTCGGCACCCATCCCCTGTGCGGGGGCGCCGACCTGGCGCCAAGGCTGGTGGAGCTGGCCACGCGCGGCCCCGAGGAGCGGGTTCGTGCCTGAGCTGGATCTCGCCGTGCTGGGGCCGAGCCAGGTGGAGCTCTGTTTCGGTGACCTCCCGCGCATGCCGGTCGCGGGGGAGGAGCTGTTCTCCTCGGGCCTCGCGGTGCGGCCGCTGGCCGCGGCGCTGACCGCCATCTGCGCCCGCCGGCTGGGCCTGGAGACGGTTCTCGCCACCCCGTTGGGGACCGACTTCCCCGGTCGTTATCTGCGCCACCTGTTGAAGGTCGAGCGCGTGCCGTGGCTGGGACCGGACGCGGCGCGCTCGGGCCTGGTGGTGGACTTCGGCGTCGACTGCGGCCCGGCGCTGCGGATGACGACCAGGGAGCGCTGGGAGGGAGCCTGGCCCCAGACGCTGCCCCGCGCGGTGGCCGGCGCCCCGGCCTGGCTCGAGGACGTGCCGGTCGGGGTGCCGCGATATCTGCTGCCGGAGGGCGACGAGGAGCTGGAGGGCATCGGAGATCTGGAGGCGGTCTGCGTCATCGCCACCGAAAGCGCGGCCTGCCGGCTGGCCGGGTACGACGAGCTGGACCTGGCGCTCAACGCGTTGGGGCGGCACTGGCCGACGGTGGTGGTCGACCGTGGGGAGGACGGCGTGGTGGCCGTCACCTCAGGGGCCACCGTGAGACTCGACGGAGCGCCGCGTCCCCGGCACCTGCTGCGCATGAGTCACCCGCTGTTCGTGGCCGCCTACCTGTGGGCCGACGCCCAGGGCCTCGACCTGCTGGCGCGGCTGCGCTGGGCGATCCTCCACGCCGCCCGGGGAGACCTGCCCTGATGGCGTCCCGCGTGGTCTGCATCGGCCCGGCACCGCTGGACCTGGTGGTGGGGGGCCTCGACCATCTCCCCGAGAAGGGCCGGGTGGCCGGCGCGCAAGCCATCCTGGCCAGCCCCGGAGGCATGGCCAACGTCGCCGTCGGGCTGGCGCGCCTGGGGCAGCCGGTGGAGCTGCTGAGCGCGATCGGCGACGACGGGGTGGGAGAACAGCTGTGTGAGCTCCTGGAGGCGGAGGGAGTGCAGCCGCCAGAGCGCCGCACCGGCCGCCCCACCGACGTCACGCTCAGCCTCCCCAGCGGGAGTGACCGGGCACTGGTCAGCTTCCAGAAGGCGGGAACAGTGGTTGCTCCCGACCCCGGCTCCGACTACTGGCAGGGAGTCGCCGCCATCTGCGTGGACGTCGGTTGCGGCCTCGACCCCCGCCTGCGCCTGCTGGCCCGGCGCGGCATCCCCATCGTCGGCGACGCCGGGGACGAGCGCGATGCCTTCTGCCGGTCCAGCTGCGTGGAGGCGCTTGGGGACGTGGCGGTGTTCCTTCCTAACGAGGCGGAGGCGCTCGCCCTGACCGGGGCCGCCGACGCCGAAGGGGCTGTGGAGCAGCTGCGCCGCCGAGCGGGCATCGTGGTCGTCAAGCGCGGCGCCCGTGGGGTCCTCGCGCAGCAGGGGCCGGAGCGGGTCTCGGTTCCCGCGCCGCCGGCCGTCACGGTCGACTCCACGGGGGCGGGCGACATCCTCGACGCCGCCTTCACCGTCGGGCTGCTGCGCGGCCTCGAGCTGCGGGATTGCGCCGCCCTCGGCTGCCTGGTCGCCTCGGTCTCGGTCACCCGGCCCGGCAGCAGCCTGAGCGCCCCCACCTGGGCCGACCTGGAGGCGTTCGTGCGGGCGCTCGACCCTTCCCAGCGCGCAGGCTGGGAACCGGTCCTGCGGCGCGCCGGAGAGCCTCACGTTGCTGGCAAAACGCCCTCATCCGCCGCCGGATGACGTCTTCGCCAGCACTGTGCCGCTTCCCCGGGTGGGGGTCAGTGGCCAGTGGCCAGCTGGATCGCGCGCACGAAGAGCAGCACCACGGAGAGCCCGATGTATCCGGCCATGCCCCACATCAAAAACCGGAGGCCCGGCGACCAGGTGGGACGCTCGAGCAGGGCCAGGGGCGGCATCCGCCAGCGGTTCTTCTGGGTCGCCGTGTAGACGCGTGCGGTCTCGGGCGGGCGCCGTGTGCGCTGCCGCCAGAACCAGCCGCCGCCGGCCAGCAGGCAAACCACAAGGGCGGCGCAGAGGACGATCAACAGGATCGGGACGTCGATGTCGGGCACCACCGTCGTGATCACCAGGACCAGCGACAGGACCACCAGCAGCCCCACGATCACGACCGCCAGGATGTTGAGCCAGAGCCTGTTCACCCAGGGGCCGAGCACAGCGGGATCGTTGCAGAGGAGCAGGAGGAAGACGACGGAGCTGGGCAGGAGGATCCCGGCCAGCGCCTGCACCGCCTCCGTGATCAGGCCGAGCGGCGCACTCGGGAGGAGGACGATCACCGCCGCCAGCCCGACCAGACCGCCGTAGGTCAGGTAGAAGCCCTTCGCCTCCCCAACAGATCGATTGAGCGAGTGGCGGAGGCCGAAGACGTCTCCGAACGCATACGACGTGGCGAGTGTCACCGCCGAGGCGCCGATGATCGAGGCGTCCAGCAGCACCACGGCCCAGATCGCGCCCACCCACCGTCCGAACCTGGCTGCGATCCCCTCGGCCGTGCCCAGCGCGTCGGTGAACTGGCCGAACGCTTCCGTCCCCTGGAAGGCGGAGGCGGTCGCGATGATGATGCAGGTCGCACCGAGCACCACCACGAAGGCGCCGACGATGGTATCGGTCCGCTCGTAGGGCAGCCAGCGCGGCGTGATGCGTTTGTCGATCACGTTCGATTGCTGGAAGAAGAGCTGCCAGGGGGCGACGGTGGTGCCGACGATCTGAATGATCAGCAGCATCGCCGCCGAGGTGACACCACCCTGGATGCCGGGCACGACCAGGCCGCGCCCGGTGGCGGCTAGATCGGGGTGGGTGAAGATGGCGAGCGGAACCAATCCAAGGTTCAGGAAGAGCAGCAGGAACATGAATCGCTCCCAGCGCTGGAAGTTCCCCGACATGGTGATGCCGATCAGGAAGACCGCCGCCAGCGGGACCACGACGTACCTGCTGATCCCGAAGAACTCGGCGGCGAGCGCGACCCCGATGAATTCGGTCGCGATGGTGAGGAAGTTGAGCAGGAACAAGCCGCCGACGCTGAAGAGGCCCCAGAACCGGCCGAAGCGCTCGTTGATCAGCTTCGCGTAGCCGACGCCGGCGACCGCCCCCAGCCGGACCGCCATCTCCTGGTTCACGATCAGGACCGGGATCAGGAGGACGAGCACCCAGAGCAGCGAGTAGCCGTAGTTCTGCCCGGCCTGGGCGTAGGTCGCCATGCCGCCGGCGTCGTTGTCGCCGATCATGACGATGAGCCCCGGGCCCATGATCGCGGCCAGCGCCAGCGCCCGCTGCCGCCAGGTGCGGCGCTCGCCTTCGACGGGCCCGCGGACGGTCCCCAGCGCGCCGTGAATCTCGTCGACGACCTGCAGCTCGTTACCGCGTCGGGTTACGCGGCGGCGCCGGATCTCCTGCCGGGTGCGCTGCGCCATCGTAAGGGCCCCTCTCCCGTGGTCACCGCTCTCATGCCTCCGACTCCTGCCGCCGCCGCCAGTCGTCCGGAATCAGCAGCTCCAACACGTCATCGACCGAGATCACACCGACCAGGCGATCGTGCTCGTCGACGACGGCGGCTGCGGTCAGGTTGTAGTCGCTCATGAGCAGCGCCACGTCCGAGAGGTCGGCGTCGACCCGGACCCGTGCCTTGATCAGGCCCGGCAGCTCACCGGCGCTCTGCCCGGCGCCCGCCCGGAGCAGGTCCGAGGCCCCGATCGAGCCCAGCAGGGTGCCATCGGCCGCGATCACGAAGATGTCTCCGAGCAGCGTGGGGGGGACGTCGTCGGATGCGGTTCGGACGGCCTCGATGGCCTCGGTGGACCCCGCCGATTCGGAAACGGAGATGAAGTCCGGGCTCATCATGCCGCCTGCCACCTCGGGGTTGTACTGAAGCAGACGGCGGAGCTTCGCCTGGCGGTCCGGGGGCAGGGCAGCGATCACGCCGGCGCGCCGGTCCTGCGGAAGATCGGTGAGGAGGTCCGCCGCGTCGTCCAGTTCCATGTCGTCCAGGACCGCGGCCGCCTCCTGGTCCGACCGGTCCTTCAGGAACTCCACCTGGTGCTCAGGGTCGAGCTCCTCGAAGACGTCGGCGGTGAACTTGGCGTCGGTCTGCACGGCCCCCAGAATCTCGTTGCCCTCTGCGTGCGAGGCGTGCTCCACCAGATCGGCGATCTGGGCTGGATGCAGCCGCCTCAGACGCTGCGTCGGGAGCAGCAGCCGAGCGGTCGGGACATGGCCGACGAAGGGCTCTATATCCGCCCAATCCACCAGAGCGGCGTGCGGCTGGTTGTCTGATCCGGCGCGGTTGAACAAGCCGTTGAACAAACCCGGCCGTCCGGGGTCGACGCCGGCCAGCCGCCAGGCCTCGCCGACGTGGGCGAGGGCCAGGTTCTCGGCCACGATCAGCCGGCCTTTGGTGACGTCGATCATGCGGCGGCCGAGCACATCCTCGGCCAGCAGGACCTCCCCCTCACGGCGCTCGAACGGCCGCTGGTCAAGTGTCTGGCCCTGCAGCTTGGCCTCGCCCGGCTTCAGCTCCGTGATCATGTCCATCGGAACGAACAGATTGCGTCCGCCGAGCTCGATCACCAAGCCCTTGATGCGCGGGTAGCCGGTGTCACTGAAGCGGCAGACGCAGTCCACGATCCGGCCCAGCCGTTCGCCGTGCGGGTCGAGGACGGGGGCGTGCAGGACCGACCGCAGCATCAAAAGCGGCTCGGTGGGCTGCAGACGTGGTCGGGCCCGCTCCGCACCGGTCGCCTGATCGTGCTGATCCGTGCCCATCTCGTGTCTCCGCGGCGAGGCGCCCGACGGGCTGCGCCCCGTCAGCAGCGCCACTCCGGTGGCATCGCCCCGCCGGGCGGCCGAAAACCGCCCGGCCGGAATCTGTCTTTCCATTGTGCGCTCCTTCTGGCGATGGATTCGCGTTGACGTTCGCGACCCAGCGCCTCCGGAGCGCCCTCTATCGAGAGGGGGTCAGATGGCGCGCGAGGTCGCGGTGAGTACTGGCAGGGCCAGGTTCCACGCAGAACCTCCTGTTCAAGCGGATGCCTCCGGGACGCGCCGGTCGGGCGTGCCGCACCGGCGGCGGACGACTGCAGTATAGGTCCCGGTCCAACCCCCGGCCCCTTCCCATCCGGCCTCCGGCGCTCCCATCATGGTCGGCATGACCGCCACGATCGCCGAACGCCGGGCCGCCCTCGACGCCAGCCTCCCGGCCTGGCCGTCGCTCACCTACCCGACGCTGCTGCGGCGCAACGTGGAGCGTTTCGGCGACCGGCCGGCGGTGCTCACCGACCGGCGCAGCCTCACCTATCGCGAGCTCTGGGTAGAGGCACGGACGCTGGCCAAGGGTCTGGTCGCGCTTGGGGTCCAGCCGGGCGACCCGGTGGCGACCGTGATGGCCAATTACGCCGAGTTCGTGGTGCTCCAGTTCGCTGTGGCGTGCGCGGGCGCGGTCAACGTGCCGTTCAACTTCCGGCTCCAGGGGGAGGAGCTGAGCTACGTGATCGGTCAGTCCAACGCGACCTGCCTGATCACCATGGACGCCTTCGGGGACCACGACTACCTGGACCTGCTGGACCGGATGGTGCCGGACTGGGAGCGGCACCCCGAGAAGACGTTCCCCAACCTCCGGCACGTGATCACCTTCTCGGCCCAGGCGGGCGGACGCGGGCGCACCGGAGTTCTCGACCTCGGCCTACTGGCGGAGCGCGGGCGCGACGTCAGCGACGCCGAGATCGACCGGCGCATCGAGGCTGCGCGGGCTTCCGACGTGGTCTGTCTGATGTACACCTCGGGGACCACCGGGTTCCCCAAGGGCGCCATGCTGACCCACGACAACTTCCTCCGCTGCGCCTTCGCGTCGGCCCGGATCCGGGCGCTGGAAGACGGGCGTCGCATCCTCTTCGCGCTGCCCCTGTATCACGTCTTCGCGTACGCAGAAGGACTGACCGCGGCGTTCTGGGTCGGGGGCGCGATCGTCCCCCGGCTGGTCTTCGACCCGGCGGACACGTTCGCCGCCATCGAGCGCTACCGCGCTCAGGAGGCGCTGTTCGTCCCCACCATGGCGCTGGTCCTGGTGGAGCACCCTGGGCGCCAGGAGCACGACCTGTCCACGCTGTACGCGGTGATGACCGCGTCCGCACCCGCGCCGGTCCGGCTCTGGGAGCAGGTGAAGGTGGAGCTTGGCGTGGAGGAGATCGTGACCGCGTACGGGCAGACGGAGGTGACCGCCGCCACCACCTACACCATGCCCGACGATCCCCTGGAGCTGGCCTCGGTCACCGTCGGCCGCCCCAAGGAAGGCGGCGTCGCGGGCGATCCCGCGCTGGGTGGCATGGCCTGCGTCTACAAGGTGATCGACCCGGTGACGCTGGAGGACCTTCCGGAGGGCGCGGAAGGCGAGCTGGCGGTGCGCGGGCCCCAGCTGATGGAGGGCTACTACGACAAGCCGGAGGAGACGGAGAAGGTCTTCCTCCCGGGTGGGTGGATGCGCAGCGGGGACCTGGGCCAGATCCGGCCTGACGGCTACCTGCGCCTGACCGGGCGGTCCAAGGAGCTCTACAAGCGGGGGGCCGAACTGGTGGCGCCCAAGGAGATCGAGAACCTGCTCGACCGCCGGCCCGACGTGCTCCAGTCGTACGTGGTGGGCGTCCCCGACGAACTGTACGGTGAGGTCGGCTGGGCGTTCGTGGTACCCGCCGCCGGCCACCACCCGACCGAGGAGGAGCTGCTCGCCGACTGCCGCCGGCACCTGGCCCGCTTCAAGGTCCCCCAGCGCGTCGAGTTCATCGCCGCCCAGGACCTCCCGCTGACGGGCTCCGGCAAGGTGCAGAAGTTCAAGCTCGCTGAGCGGGTGGCCGAACGGCGGCGCCGGGAGACCGCAACCCGCTGACCCCTGCGATCACGACCGTTCCCCGGATCGCGCTTCCTTACGCGGTGACCGCCAGGTACAGGATCCCGAACAAGAAGATCCAGACCACGTCCACGAAGTGCCAGTACAGGGTCGCCGCCGCGGGACCGACGTGGCGTTCGGGTGTGAACTGGCCCTTCAGGGAGCGGCCCACCATGAGGCTGATGAAGAGCAGACCCCCAAAGACGTGGGCGCCGTGAAAGCCCGTCATGATGAAGAAGACGCTGCCGAACTGATTGGTCGTGTGGGCCAGCGCCAGCTTGGCGGTCGCGAACTCGAAGGCCTGGCCGAGCTCGAAGAAGACGCCCAGGATCAGGGTCGAGGTGATCAGGAGGTACCAGCGCCGGCGGTTCCCGAGCCCGAGCGACTCGGTCGCGAAGTGGCAGGTGACCCCCGAGAAGATGAGGATGAACGTGTTGAAGAACGGGATCGGGAACCAGTGCACGGGCTCTGTCCCGACCGGCGGCCACCCCAGCGGGTGCGACCCGAAGAGGTAGAAGTAGACCGAGAACAAGGCCCCGAAGAACATCACCTCGCTGGAGAGGAAGATGTACATGCCCATCATGGGCACGCCCATCACCGGATGTTCGGGCTCGTCCTCCACATGGCGGGGGGCGACGTGCTCTTCCTCGGCAGCCTCCCCCGGCGCGTGCACAATCGCCACCGGCCTACTTCTCCTCTCTGGGTTCCGCCGCGTGGGGGTGCGCCTGGGCGTCGCCATGGCCGACGCTGGCCGATTCCTCGTACATCCGGGTGTCTTCCAGGACCACCCAGCCCACGATCCCGATCAGCAGCACCACCCCACCGATGATCCCGAGCGCGATGCGCCAGCCGGTCGGGAACGGGACCAGCGCCAGGAAGAGGAAGAAGAACCCGACGCAGATCGGAAACGGCCAGCTGCTCCGCGGGAAGAGGTGAAGCCCGAGCTCATGTGCGCGCGCCTGGTCGTCGAGCACGATCTCGTCAGGTTCGGGCGGCGGGCACTCCAGGTCGTACCGGCGGGCCGCGATCCGGTCCGGGTCGTGGTCGCGCCACGCCATGAAGGCGGCCGTCGCGTACTCGCCGCTCGGCCAGAGGCCATACGCGCAGTTGCGGCAGTACTGGAGAAAGCGGGGCGTCACCAGACTGCAGTTGGGGCAATCGATCGCCAGCGCGGGATTACTCACGTCTACAAAACTGGGCTTGGCTGCGGGTGCCACTGGCCTGGATTCTAGCGCCTCCCCGGTGAGCGCGCTCCGCGCCTTGCGGAAGCTCGCCACGCGATGAATCGCGCCCTTTGGCCGCTCTCGGGGCCCGATCTATACTGCTCCGCGTGAGTCACCGTCAGTGGAGCGTCGTCGCGTTCATCACGATGACCGCGACCACGGTCATCGCCGCCCTGCTGATCTATCACGGGCAGCCAGGTGGCGATCTCTGGGGCTGGCCCGACCCGTCGGTCCCACGCGGTGTCTCGCGCAACGGCCGGGACATCTGGTGGCTCTACCTTTTGATCTCGATCCCGGCGGCGGTCGTCTTCATCGGGGTCGAGGGTCTGCTGCTGGTCATCATCTGGAAGTGGCGGCGCAGCAAGCTCCCGTCCGACTACCGGCCCCCTCAGTGGAGCGGCCACACGTTCCTGGAGCTGGGCTGGACCGTAATCCCCTTCCTAATCGTGACGCTGGTGGGCGCGGCCTCGTTCCACGTCATGCAGCAGGACGAGGTGGTGCCCGCCGCGTCGGAGGGAACGGTGGAGATCCACATCGTGGCCCACCAGTTCGGGTGGAAGTACGAATACTCGAACGGGGTGGTGATCGACCAGGAACTGGGGAACTCCGCCGATCCGATGGTGATACCGGTGGGGCGGTTTGTCCGCCTCAAGCTCGACGCCACCGACGTGATCCACAGCTTCTGGGTGCCGGCCATCACCGGCAAGACGGACGCCGTCCCGGGGTACAGTAACTACACCTGGATGAAGGTGAATGAACCTGGCGAGTGGCGGGGTCAGTGCACGGAGTTGTGCGGCGTCGACCACGCGCAGATGCTGATCATCGTGAAGGCCGTTCCGGAGGCCGAGTTTCAGTCCTGGCTGAGCCACCAGAAGTACGTCCAGACGCATCCCAGCCCGAAGGCGTCGCCGTCGCCGAGCCCTTCGCCGCCGGCCGCCAGTCCGTCGCCGGGCGCGAGCCCGTCACCGACCGCCAGTCCGTCGCCGGGCGCCAGTCCGTCGCCGACCGCCAGTCCGTCCCCGGGCGCGAGTCCGTCGCCCACCGCCTCTCCCTCACCGCAGGGCTAGGGAGGATCGAATGGCTACTCTGCAAGCGCCGCCGCGCATCAAGTCCTATGACGAGTCGTTCTGGCGACCCATCACGCTCTGGCTGACGACCACCGATCACAAAAAGATCGGGATCATGTACATGGTCACGGGGATCCTGGCGTTCGTGGTCGGCGGCATCTTCGCGCTCGTGATCCGTCTGCAGCTGTCGCAGCCGAATGAGCAGCTCCTGACGCCGGCGCAGTACAACCAGCTGCTGTCGACGCACGGGACGACCATGATCTTCTTCTTCATGACGATCTTCCTGACCGGCATCGCGAACTACTTCGTGCCGATCATGGTGGGCGCCCGCGACGTCGCCTTCCCCCGCGTCAACCTCCTCGGGTTCTGGTTGATCCCGGTTTCGATCCTCATCTACTACCTGGGCTTCCTGACCCCCAACGGCACCCTCTCCGCGGGGTGGACCGGCTACCCGCCCCTGACCGAGCTGCAGTTCAGCCCCGGGATCGGCACCGACCTCTGGGCGATGTCGCTGATCGTGTGGTGCATCAGCGGCATCATGGCCTCGACCAACTTCATCACCACGATCATCGCCCTGCGGGCGCCGGACATGACCCTGACGCGGCTGCCGCTGTTCGTGTGGGCCCAGATGTCGACCTCGATCCTGCTGCTCCTGATCGGCGCCCCGCTGGCGGCGGCCCTCGTCCTCCTCGAGTTCGACCGCCAGTTCGGGACTCACTTCTTCGCGACCACGGCCGGCCGCCCGGTTCTCTACCAGCACATCTTCTGGTTCTTCGGCCACCCCGAGGTCTACGTCATGGTGCTCCCCGGCTTCGGGTTGATCTCCGAGATCCTGCCCGTCTTCAGCCGCAAGCCTCTGTTCGGCTATGGCTCGATGGTGGCGGCGCTCTTCAGCATCGTGTTCCTGTCGCTCGCGGTGTGGGCCCACCACATGTTCACGGTCGGCATGAACATTTACGTGGAGACCTTCTTTATGGCGATGACGCTCGCCATCGCGGTCCCCACCGGCATCAAGTTCTTCAACTGGATCGCGACCGCCTGGCAGGGGTCGATCGACTTCAACGTGCCGATGAAGTTCGTCTTCGGCTTCCTGGCGACCTTCCTGATCGGTGGCATCACCGGCATCTACCTGGCCTCGGTGCCGGTCGACACACAGCTTCACGGCTCCTACTACGTGGTCGCCCATTTCCACTACGTCCTCTTCGGCGGCAGCGCGTTCGCCATCTACGCGGGCGTCTACTACTGGTTCCCGAAGATGACCGGGCGCAAGCTCAACGAGACGCTCGGGGAGTGGAACTTCTGGACCACCTTCTTCGGGTTCAACGGGACCTTCCTGGTCATGTTCACGCTCGGCCTGGAGGGCATGGCGCGCCGTGTGTACACCTACCCGGGCGGGTTTGGTGAGGAGGGCTGGGGCCCGACCAACGCCTTCATCACCGTGATGTCGTTCCTGATCGCGATCTCGGTCCTGCTCTTCCTGATCAACGTCGTCTGGAGTTGGACGCATGGCGAGATCGCGGGAGACGACCCCTGGCGCGGGAACACCCTGGAGTGGGCCACGACGAGCCCGCCTCCTCCCTACAACTTCGACCGCGTCCCGCCGGTGCGCTCGTTCATGCCGGTCCGTGAGCTGCGGGCCGCACGCGAGAGACGGGACCGGAGGCTGGCCGCCGAAGCCGCCGCCGCGGCTGCCGAAGGCTCGACCGCCACCGGGACGCCAGCGGGCCCGACAGAGTAGCACGGCCCCTCCGGCGGCGTTGCCGGGCGCGTCGGGGTGCGCCCGCTCGGGCGGATGCCGGGGACGCTACTCCTCGAGCAGGCTGTCGGTGGCTGCTTCCTCCTCGCGGAGGGACTCCAACTGCCGGCGGCGGTTGCGCGCGTCCCCTCGCATCACCCACACTCCAAGGCCGGTCACTCCGATGGTCGCGGCCGCGAAGGCGAGACCGAAGAAGACGTAGGCGGCAACCCACTCGCCGACCCCGCCGTAGAGAATCAGCACCCGTTCATTATGCGGGTACGGTGAGGGCCGCCTCTGTAGGCTTACCCCGTGCTCGACGTCGTCGACATCGCGATCGTGCTGCTCGCGCTCCTGGGCGTCATCGGCGGCTACCGGCGCGGGCTGATTCCGTCGCTGGCACAGTATGGGGGGCTGATCGCCGGCGTCCTCGTCGCGGGCGCTCTGTCCGCCCGAGTGCTGGATGCGCTCGGGCTTTACGATCCCAATTCCCGGCCGCTTTCGGCGGCCTTGCTCCTGCTGCTCGGCGGCTGCCTGGGCGCCACGATCGGCTTCTGGATCGGAGAGCCGCTCCGCCGCTGGATCACCAACCACGACCGCCCTCACGGGCTGGACCGGCTCCTGGGAGGCGCCGCTTCGCTGCTGGCGGTCGTGATGGTGGTGTGGTTTCTGGGTCTCTCCTTCTCCGAGAGCACCGATTCCGACCTCTCCGCGGTGGCCCAGGGCTCGAGCATCTTGCACACCATCGATCGACTCGCCCCGCAGCCGCCCGGCTTCCTCGGCGGCGTGGAGCACACGGTCGCCGCCGTGCCCTTCCCCTCGACCTTCTTCCCCGGGCAGACGGGCGCGCTGCCGGCCCCGGTCTCCATCCCCCAGGACGAGCCCACCGCCGGTGTCCAGGCCACCTCGCGCCAGGTGTTCAGGGTCGCGAGTTCCGGCTGTGGCGGCCTGGTCACGGGCAGCGCCTACCCGGTCGCCCCGGACTACGTGGTGACCAACGCGCACGTCGTCGCGGGGACCAGCGACACACGAGTGATGCAGGATCAGCGGGGGATCGACCTGGAGGCGACCGTGGTCTACCTCGACGAGAAGGTGGACGTCGCCGTCCTCCACGTCCCGGGGCTCGACGCCACCGTCCCGCAGGAGGCCGGCGCAGAGCGGGGCACGCTCGCGTTCGTGGTCGGGTATCCGGGCGGTGGCGCTGAGGAGGCCAGCCCGGCGGCGGTGGACGGGGAGACGATGGCGCGCTTCAACGACATCTACAACGACCAGGAGGCGACCAGGCAGATCTGGGTCTTCAACGGCACGGTACGGCCCGGCAACTCGGGCGGTCCGCTGCTCGATGCGGGCGGCAGGGTCATCGGTCTCGTCTTCGCCGCTTCGTCGCAGACCGGCTCTACGCAGGCCTACGCGCTGAGCGATCAGCAGATTCAGAGCGACGTCAGTCAGGGCGTTGCCAGCCGGACCGCGGTCAACACCGCGGCCATGGCCTGCGCCGTCTGAGCCGCGGGCTCAAGCGCGCTTCAGAAGAGGCTCGGCGTCAGAAGGGCTCGGCCTCGCTGATGAGCATCACCGGGATCCCGTCATCGATCCGGTAGCGCAACCGGCAGGAGTCACACCGGAGATGGGTGCCATCCTCTTCGAGCTCGACGTGCGTGTGGCACTTCGGGCAGGCGAGGATTTCGAGCAGCTGAGGGTCGACCTGGGCGGGCATCGCCGGTGATCATACCCCGGCGCCTGGGCGCCGCTCTTGACTGGCCGCGGGTCATCGGATGACTTGCGCTCTCGGAACCCCCCTCTCACGCCTATTGGAGCCTTGCATCCCCCGAGTCATCCGATGTATGTTGACCGCCTCGGACGGACGAGCACGTGCGGTGGGGCGCCCTGCGAGGTCGCCAGGCAGGGGTCCTGTTGCGAGGGAAAGGGCGATGGCCGAGTCCCAAAGCGCTCGGAGGACGGGAGGAACAAGACGATACGGGGTCGCCGACGAGGCGATCTCAAGGATCAGCGAGATGATCGAGCAAGGGATGCTCGTTCCCGGGGAACGGCTCCCACGCGAGAGTGACCTCGCCGCACAGCTCGGCCTCTCTCGTTCTTCGCTTCGTGAGGCGATACGCGCGCTCACGGTGGTGGGCGCGCTGCAGGCGCGGCAGGGCGCCGGGACGTACGTCACCTCACTCACGCCTCAGGTGCTCCTCCGGTCGATCCGGCTCGCCACCCAGCTGCTCCCGGCCGAGACCGCCCTCGAGCTGTTCGAGGTGCGGCGCATCCTGGAGCCGCGTGTCACCGCGATGGCGGCCGCGCGCATGACGCCCGCCGCGCTGGAGGCGCTGGGCCGGGACCTGGCCCGCATCTCCGCCGCCGCCGAACGCGGGGACGTGGAGCAGCTCACGTCGGCCGACGGTGACTTTCACGGGACCATCGCCAGGTCGGTGGGAAACAGCTTCCTCTCCGCCCTCCAGGACTCGCTCGCGCTGGGCACCGTGCGCACGTTCATCTGGCGCTCGCAGGCGGAGGCCGGCCCGAGCACGATGCGACATCTGGTCCTGGCGCACGAGCGGATCCTGCACGCGATCGCCGCCCGCGATCCCGGCCTGGCGGCGACCGCCTCAGACGCACACCTCGCCAACGCGGAAGCGTGGTTGCGCACGGCGACGCGCAAAAGCGGTGATACCGGCGGCTGGTCGGTGTGGCTGGATGATCCGGGAGGGTGAGGCCTCCTCCCCCATAGCTCGGGGCGGGCGGAAAGGTTTCCCTCTCCGCCCCTCCACCGAGCATGGCTGCGGGGGTGAGGATCAACGTTAGGGCGGTCTCGAAGACCGCGACCTACATATTACCAAAGCGAAAGGGCGGTTTTGGGGCCTTTTTCGGAGTTTCTGGTCTCGATTTCTCGGTTTTGCCTTCGAAATAGGTCCGGAAATCCAAGCATGAGCCTCTAAGTGCTTGGTTTTCCACACCAGGCGGCGCATAAGGCCGCAGGCGACCGATGCCCTATCGGGACCCATTGGATCGATGGATTCGATTGATCGTCCCTTGCCTATCGATAGATGTTCCTGATATTCTGACGCCTATCGATCGGCATATGCGATCAGAGAACCGATCCAGGCCGCCCCGACGGCTCTCATTCGAAGCACTGGAGGTGCACCCACCGATGCAGCTGGTCCCCTCGCCACTCCTTCCCGAAGGGTTCCTGGTTCCGGCCTCCCGGAACGAGCGCCCGTCCACGCTCTTCCGGCGCAGGCTCGCGGAGCAGCCGTACGTCTTCGCTCCTGGCATCTACGACCCGCATGGCGCCGAGCTGCTGATGTATCACGCCCTGGACGCGGTCTATTTCAGCGGCTACTCATTCGCGATCGGCCATCTCGGGACCACCGACATGGACCTCTACTCGTCGACCGAGATCGCGGACGGGGCCCGTCGCACCGTCTCGGCGCTGCGGAAGTTCCAGCTCACGATGGCGGTGGGGGATCCCGAGAAGGGCGAGCCCCCGCGACATCTGGAGATACCTCCGGTGATCGCCGACATGGACGTCGGCTACGGCAACGCGTTCAACGTGCAGCGCACCGCCGAGCTCTACGTGCAGGCCGGCCTGGCGGGCGCCCACATCGAGGACCAGATCATGCCCAAGCGCTGCGGGCACATCGCGGGCAAGGCGCTGGTCCCGATCGGGGACTACGTGGCCAAGCTGCGCATGATGCGCGCGGTCGCCGAGGACCTCGGCAACCAGGACTTCGTCGTCATCGCCCGCACCGATGCGGTGTCCGCGGTCGACGCGCCCGAGTCCAAGCGCGGCCTGGAGCTGGCCGTCGACCGGGCCCTTCGCTACCTCGACAGCGGGGTTCCGGACATGGTCTGGTGCGAGTTTCCAACCGCGCAGCGCGGGCCCACCGAGGCCTTTCACGAGGAGGTCCGCAAGCGGTTCCCGGACGCGCGGTTCGCGTTCAACTTCTCGTCCTCCTTCAAGTGGTTCAACGAGCCGGACCCGATGACGTTCGACGAGCTGGGCGAGCAGGGTGTGAAGTTCATCTTCATCACGCTGGCGGCGCAGCATTCGATGGGCATGGGATTCTCGCGACTCCTGGAGGACCTCAAACTCCGCAAACAGGAGGCGTACCTCGACCTGCAGCGGACCGAGTGGGAGGGCGGCGAGCTGGTGCCCACGCGCAGCCACCACCTGTTCAGCGGCGTCCCCTACCACCAGCACATGGGTGAGGCGCTGGGCAGCACCCGGTTCGGGGCCGCGGTCGACCAGCACCTCGACGTGGCGACCGTGATCTGACGCTCTCTGAGGGCCGTTTGTATACAGGCCGACCCCTCCCCGCCGGGAATGACGTGCTCGTGTATACAAACGACCCTCCCCGCACCACGTACGGGCCCGGCGGTTAGGCTGAGCGGATCGACGCGCACTGGCTTCGGGTCGCCCGCGGCGAGGTCCCGGCGGATCTCGTGCTGACGGGCGGTCGCGTGTTCGACGTCTTCACGCGGGAGTGGCTGGAGGTGGACGTCGCCGTCGCCGGAGGCCACGTGGTGGGGGTGGGGAAGAACTATGAGGGGGCCGAACGGCTCGACCTCGAGGGCCACCACCTGGTCCCCGGCTTCATCGACGCGCATATGCACCTGGAGTCGTCCAAGCTCATGGTCGACCAGTTCGCGCGCACCGTGGTGCCGCGCGGGACCACCGCCGTGGTCGTCGACCCCCACGAGATCGCCAACGTCCTCGGCACCGACGGCGTGCACTGGCTCATCGACCAGTGCCGGGAGCTGCCCCTCGCGGTCTACGTGATGGCCCCCTCTTCGGTACCCGCGTCCTCATTCGAGTCGCCACGGCGCCCGTTCACCAACGGGGACCTGACCTCGCTGCTGCGCCGGCGGCGGGTGCTGGGGGTGGCGGAGATGATGAACTACCCCGGCGTGGTGGCGGGAGACCCGGCCGAGCTGGCCAAGCTCACCGCCGGCCTCACCGACCACGTCGATGGGCACGCGCCCGGTCTCACCGGCCAGGCGCTCAATGCCTATGTGGCGGCCGGGATCCGCTCCGACCACGAAGCGACCACCGCCGCCGAGGCGCTGGAGCGTCGCCGGCTCGGCATGTGGGTCTTCCTGCGGGAGGCCTCCAACGCCCACAACCTGGTCGACCTGCTCCCCATGGTCAAGGAGTTCGGACCCGAGCGCTGCGCTTTCTGCACCGATGACCGTGAGCCAGACTTCCTGGTCGAGGAGGGTCACCTGGACCAGATGCTGCGCGTGGCCGTCGACCATGGGGTGGGGCCGGAGGCGGCGCTTTTGATGGCGACTCTGCATCCGGCGCAGTGCCACGGCCTGTCCGACCGCGGCGCCATCGCCCCCGGCTGCTGGGCCGACCTGGTGGTACTCGAGGATCTGCGCGACTTCCGGGTCCTGCGGGTGCTGATCCAAGGGACCGAGCCCGCCTACCCGACGCTCGAGATCCCGGAGTGGGTGCGGCACACCGTGAACCTCCGGCCGGTGGCGCCGTCCGCGTTCGTGATCCCCGCGCCCGCGGGCCGGCTGCGCGTGATCGGCGTCGTCCCGGGTCAGCTGCTGACCACGGAGGAGCGGATGGAGGCGACGATCCGCGCGGGCCAGGCGGTGGCGGATCCGGCGCGGGACCTGGCCAAGATCGCCGTCCTCGAGCGGCACCACGCCACCGGCCGGGTCGGCCTCGGCTTCGTCACCCGCCTCGGGCTGCGGCGCGGCGCCTTCGCCTCGACCGTCGCCCACGACGCGCACAACCTCGTGGTGGTGGGCGTCGACGACGGCGACATGGCCTGCTGCGCGCGCCGGCTGGCGGAGCTGGGCGGCGGTGTCGTCGCCGCCGAGGGCGGCCGTGTGGTGGGTGAGCTCGCGCTTCCGGTGGCGGGTCTCATGAGTGATCGGCCCGCGCCCGCGGTGGCCGGCGCGCTGACGCATCTGCAGGACCGGCTGCGCGAGCAGGGGGTGACCATGCCCGCCCCCTTCATGGCGCTCAGCTTCCTCGCCCTCTCCGTGATCCCGGCGCTCAAGCTGACCGACCGCGGGCTGGTCGACGTCGACCACCTCCGCCTGGTGCCCCTCGACACCGCGCTCGGGTAGCCGGGCGCTTAACCGCACCTTGCCGGCAATCGGACCTCATTCGGACGGTTTTAGGATCGCTTTGCCGGCAATTTCCGGGGGCGGAACTACGCCTGTTCGTAGGTGGGGGTGAGGCGCGCGCGGGCGATCCCGTGCATGAACAGGTTGAAGCCCAGGTAGGCCGGCGACGCCGTGTCGGGGATCCCCAGCGACTCCACGTCGACCGCCGTGATGCAGAACATATAGCGATGCGGGCCGTGTCCCGAGGGCGGAGCGGCGCCGACGTAGCCGGCCGACCCGGCGTCGTTCTTGAGCACCACGGCGCGCGCCGGCAGGATGGCCCCGGCCGCGAGCTCGGTGGTCGAGAGCGGGATGTCGAACACCGCCCAGTGCCAGAAACCGCTGGCGGTGGGCGCGTCCGGGTCGTAGCAGGTGAGGGCGAAGCTGCGGGTCTCGCTCGGGAATCCGGACCAGCTGAGCTGTGGCGAGCGGTCCTCGCCCCCGGCCCCCATCACCCCCGAGCGATGCGGGACGTCCAGCACCTCGCCGTCCCGGATGTCGGTGCTGGTCAGCGTGAAGCTCGGCAGCTGAGGAAGGAACTCATACGGGTCGGGCGGCAGCGGACGGGCCATGCGTCTGTTCTCCTCGTACGGGCCGGCAGTACTCCGTGCCACAGGGTAGCGCCTCCCGTCCGTACCCTTGCGGGTCGTGGAGCGTCGAGTGGTACCTCAGTTTGGTGCGCGCGTTTTCGCTTGGGGACGCGTGTAGCCACGGTGCAGTACACATCGCCAGAGGCCGAGGCGCCGGGCGCCGGCACGGCCTCGGTCAGGACCACACCACCCCGCGTCCATCCGGCCCGGGCGATCGCGTTCAGGGTCGCCGCGCACAGCCTCGACGCCCGCCGCTCGCTGACCCTGGTGGGCGACGTCGTCGGCGCTTGCGGGATGCCCGACGTCCCTGCCGGCTCCGCCGGCCTTGCCCTTCACGCCCGCCTGCACCGGCTGGACCGGTTGAGCGTGTCCACCGCGCTGCGCAGCGGAGACCTCTACTCGGTCTGGGGGCCGCGACGCATGCCGCACATCGTCGAGGGTCCGGACGTCCTGATCTTCGGACTCGGCGCGCTGCCCGACCGGGAGGACGCGCTGCGCGCCGTGCTGGGAGCGGACGAGGAGGCGGTGAACGCGGCCGGGCTCCCGGCGGCGGCGTCGCTGGCGATGGTGGCGGCCGCGATCACGGAGGTCCTACGCCAGGCGCCCATGACCAAGGAGGAGCTGAGCGCGGCGCTGCACGGCCGGCTCCCGGTCGCCCTCGAGCCGTGGTGCGGTGCCTGCCGTTCCAACCACGTCCCGGAGTCGCTCTTCCGCATGGGGGCGACGGCTGCGGGCGCGATCTCCGACGGGGCGGTGCCGGAGCGATTCCAGCTGCGCACGGTGGGCCTGGCCGAGGTGCCCGCACCGCATCTGGCGGCGGCGCGCCTGGAGCTGGTCCGCCGCTTCCTGCGCTGCTTCGGACCCTCCACCCCGGAGGCATTCGCCTCCTGGGCCGGCACCGGCCTCGGCGACGCGCTGCGGCGCTGGCACCGGTTGGCCGGGGAGCTGCTGGAGATGGACCTGGGCGGTCGGGCGTGGCTGCTGCGGGAGAGCATTCCCATGCTCCGCGATCCGCCTCCGATGCGCGGGGTGCGGCTGCTGCCGGGAGGTGATCCCTTCCTGCAGCAGCGCGATCGATCGACGCTGCTCCCCGACTTCGACGCGCGGCGCCGCCTCTGGCGGCCGTCGGCAGGCCCGGGGCTGACGCTGCTTGACGGTGAACCGGTCGGATTGTGGAGGGCGCGCTGGGGTCTGCGCCGCATCGAGGTGCGCATGGAGCCGCTTCGCGCTCTCACCACCCCGGAGCGGGAGGAGGTGGCGCGCGAGGCGCACCACCTGGCGGAGTTCCAGGGTCTGGCCGAGGGCCGGCTCTCGCTCACCTGACCTCTGGGCGCGGTCAGAGCCGGCGCGCGACCGCCATCGAGAAGCCCAGCGTGGTCCCTCCGTCCGCGTCGAGCATGCGGATCACGTCCTCGGTCGAGGTCTGGGGATCCCGCGTCGGGGGGCCGAGTGGCCAGTGGCCGGTGGCGCGGCCGTGGACCAGGCAGCCCTCGGCCCAACGCCGCCAGAGGGCGATCCCATCCGGCACCGCCTCCGCGTGCTCGACCTCCACCAGCCCCGAACGCCGCCACAGCGCCGACCACCAGGCCGGCGTCTTGAAGGTGCCCAGGTCGGCCCGTGAGAGCTGCGGCGACAGGTAGGCGGGGAATTCGTCACCGACCTCGCGCGCGGTTCCGGGCACACTGATCCCGAGGCGCCCTCCGGGCCGGAGCAGCGGCGCCACCTGCGCCAGGTAGAGCGCGTCGGTGCCGAAGTAGTGGTAGGCGTCGACGGAGACGATGGCGTCGAACCACTCGTCGGCGAAGGGCAGTGCGTGCGCCTCCACCCGCAGCGGAACCACGCGGTCGGCGACTCCCGCCTCCTCGATCCGGCGCGCGTTGTCGGTGGGCGCGATCCAGAGATCGGCCGCGCACACCGAAACCTCGAACTCGCGGGCCAGGAAGATGGACGTCGCGGCGCGGCCGCAGCCGAGGTCGAGGACTCGCATCCCGGCGTGCAGATCCATCCGCTCGCACAGACGCTCGAGCAGCCAGAGCGGATTGGGTCCCATCGCGTTCCGGACCTGCCAGTCGACGTCGTACCGGTTGGAACGCGGGAACCCCGGCGGCAGCAGGAGGTCCGGGTCGTGAGCGTTGGGCATCCGGCTACGGCATAGCACAGCCGGGCAGGGTGCGGCCCGTCCCAGGGGGTCAACCGCCGGTCAGCCGCCCCACCAGGGGCGCGAACGTCGCCATCGCCGCTCGGCCGACCACGAAGTAAGAGAACCCGTATCGCTCCCGCCGCTCCTCGAGCCCCTCCGCGATCGAACCCTCGGTCCCGATCAGAACCGACGGCATCGCGAGCAGCTGCTCCGGGGCCAGGCCCGTCCATCCGCGCTGCCTCGCCAGGTCGGCCGCCGTTTCCTCCGGATGGTCACTGATCGCGACCGTGGCGATCTTGCTCAGCTCCAACTCGGGCCAGCGGTCGCCTGCCGCCGCGCGCAGGGTGGCCAGGCGCCCTTCCTCTTCTGCGGCCAGCCGTGAGGGCCCCGCGTCGACCTGCCGGCCGCTGGTCAGGTCCACGGTCTGCACCTGGACGGTGTCGGCCTCCCGCCCCGCGAGACGCAGCATCCGCGGCAGTGCCCCGGCGAGCACCAGGGGCGGATGCGGGCGCTGCACAGGCTTCGGGAACCCGTTCAGGCTCAGCTGGTAGTGGCGGCCCTGGTACGTCGCCTCGCCGTCGGCGAAGAGTCCCTTCAGGCACGCGATCGACTCTTCCAGCCGCGCGATCCGCAGGCCCGGCCTCTCGAAGGGGATGCCGGCCGCCTGATACTCGGGCAGCGAGAAGCCGGCGCCCAGCCCGAGCTCGAACCGCCCTTCGCTGAGCACGTCGAGCGTGGCCGCCTCCTGCGCCAGCAGCACCGGGTGGCGGTAGTCGTTGCAGATGACCATGGTGCCGATGCGCAGCCGGGTCGTGACCGCGGCCACCGCGGCCAGCGCCGAGATCGGCCCCAGCTGGCTGCCGAAGGGCTCGGCGATGAAGTGGTCGCGGAGCAAGAACGTGTCGTATCCGCACGCTTCCGCCTCCCGCGCCGTCTCCAGCAGCTGGTGCCGCTCGGTGATTCCCTCCGCCATCACGCCGAACCGGAACTTCATGCCCAACCAACACGCGCCGCACCCAGACCCGTTGCGGTCGGCTCCACCCCGCACATTGCCAGCAAGGCGACCGCTCCATCGTCCGGGTAAGGTCCGGTTGCTGGCAAGGTGCGGGTAAGTGGGCGGAGGCGGGACTGCTAGGTTGTCTTCCGTGGACAGCAACCTTCGCCTCGCGCTGGCCGGCACCGGCGCCATCGCCAACCGGCACGCTGCCGCGATCGCCGCCAACCCCGGACTCGCGATCGCCGGGGTGTTCGACCGCGAGCCGGCGCGGGCGGAGGCCTTCGCGGAGCGCCACGGAGTGCCCCGCGTGTACCCGAGCTGGCGCGAGCTGCTGGCGGACCCCTCCACGCAGTGCCTGGTCGTCACCGCGCCCCCCGACGTCCATGCCGACCTCGCCGTCGAGGCGCTCGGGAGCGGCCGCGACGTGGTGTGCGAGAAGCCCCTCGGGCGCACCACCGCCGAGTGCGACCGGATGCTGGAAGCTGCCGAGGCCGCCGGCCGGCTCCTGCTGCCGGGTCACAACCGCGTCTTCGAACCGGCGATCGAGCGGATGCGCGAGATCGTGCAGGCCCGGGAGCTGGGTCGTGTCTTTCTGCTCCAGTCCAACGGGCTGGAACCGCCGGAGCTGCTGGACCGGGTGACCTGGCTGCGCACCGAGCTGAGTCTCGGCGGCGTCTTCCTGAACCAGGGCGTCCACCCGGTCTACGTCACCCGCTGGTTGCTGGGGGAAGTCGACGGGGTGCTCGGGGCCAGGACCCGGGAGAACACGGTGGAGATGACCCGTGAAGACACGGCCGCCGTCACGCTGGAGCTGCGAAGCGGCGCACTGGCCGTGCTGAGCGGCACCTTCGCCGTCGCGCACGGGCCGCTGGACCACGAGATCGTCCTCTTCGGCAGCGGCGGCTGGCTGCGCGCGACCCGGCGTCCGGACGGGCGGGAGCATCTCTTGGGCGTGGTGCCGGCGCTCTTCGAAGACGACTCCGAGCACGATCTGCCGCTTCCGGCCGGGAACGCCTTCGCGGGGATGTGGGCCGACTACGGCGAAGCGCTTCGCCGCCGGCACGACGCCCGGCAGACCGCCCAGGACGGCCGCGCGGCGGTGGAGGTGGTGGAGGCCGCCTACCGCTCCATGCGCGAGGGGACCCGGATCACGCTCCCCCGCGAATAGCCGGAAGCACCCGGCGGCGGCCCGAGATGGTCACTCAGCCGCCGTATTTGACGTGCTTGCCGCCGTCCACGATCAAGGTCTGGCCGGTCACCATGGTCATGTCCAGCAGGCCCAGGATGACGTCCGCCACGTCCTCGGCGCTCGAGACCCGGCGCAGCGGCTCCGTCTGCGCACTCTGCCGCACCATCTCGTCGGCGCCCTCGTCTCCGAGGTGGCCGCGGTGCCAGCGGGTGTCGACATGGCCCGGCGACACGGCGTTGACCCGGACCTCGGGAGCGAGCGCGACCGCCAGGCTCCGGGTCAGCTGGAGGAGCGCCGCCTTGCTCACCGCGTACGGAATGGAGGATCCGGTCGCCCGATGCCCGGCGATCGAGGCCACGTTGACGATCGCGCCCCGGGAGCGGCGCAGCGCCGGTGCCGCCGCGTGCGCGGTGTAGAAAGGCCCCATCAGATTGGTCTGCAGGATCACGCGCCACACGTCGTCGGTCAGCGCGTCGAGGTCGGGGTGGGGGATGAAGCGGGTGATGCCGGCGCTGTTGACAACGATGTCGAGGCGCCCGTGGCGATCGACGACCTGGTCGACCAGCTCCCGCACCGCCCCCTCGTCGGCCACGTCGGCCTGTACCGCGCGGGAGGCGGTGCCGGTCGAGCGCAGGCGGGCGACCAGCTCCTCCGCCGCGTCCCGGGAATGCGCGTAGTCGACCACGACCGCCTCCGCGCCGCGCGCGGCCAGGCCCTCACAGACCGCCCGACCGATGCCGGTGGCGCCCCCGGTCACGATCGCGACTCCTCCCTTGATGCTCACTCGACCTCCTTCCTGCTGACCTTGGCGTCCGTCATCGTTCGTCGCTCATCAGGCTCATCTCGATCGCGTAGCGCTCTCCGGCGTAGTGGTGGCTGGCGAATTCGATCGCCCGCCCGGTGGCGTCGTAGCTGACCCTGCGCAGCGCGAGCAGCGGCGCGCCGGTACCCACGTGCAGCAGCCGGGCCTCGTCGGACGCGGCCGGCCGTGCGGTCACGGACTGGGACGCGATTCGTGGCACCGTGCCCGACGCGGCCAGCAACCGGTAGAGGCCGGTCTCCTCCAGCTGCTGACGGGTGCACTCGAGCGGGGGCGGCGGCAGGTAGTTCTCCATCAGCGCCAGCGGCTCCTTGTCCACCAGGCGCAGCCGCCGCAGGTGCGTGATCGCGGTCCCGCGCTCCAGGTCGAGCGCCGCCGCCGGTTCCTCCGGACACCCGGCCACCTCCAGCGTGAGCACTTGCGTGAGGGGGCGGCGGCCGCTTCGCACCAGGTCGTCGTAGAGGCTGGTGAGGCCGACCGTACGTCGCACCGCCGCCGGCAGCACGATGGTCCCGATGCCCCGGCGGCGGACCAGCCGGCCGCGATCGACCAGGTAGCCGAGGGCCTGCCGGACGGTGGGCCGGCTCAGCGCCAGCGCGCGCGCCAGGTCGAGCTCGTTGTCGAGGCGGCTGCCGGCCGGCAGGTCGCCCCGGTCGATGGCCTCCTCGATCGCCGTTGCCAGCTGGTAGTAGAGCGGGACCGGGCTGCCCGGATCGATGCTGTCCCCGAGGTGCTGCGCGAAGCCGGGCAGCGAGCCCGAGGGGGCGATCATCGACCGGCCATTCCAGTGCTCCGTCCGCCCGTCCATGAGCCGGATGGAGGATACGCCCCCGCGGGTGATCCATATACCCCTACCACAGTATGTCTTGACAAAGTGCTATGGTCCCCTTGGCAGACGTAACCGGGCGGGCGGCCCGCCCGCCGCGAGGTGCGATGAGGGCGTTGCGAAAGCGGTCGAGCGAACCGGGAGACGTGGGCCTGGAGGAGGTCCCGCCGCCGGTCGCCGCGTGCGACCAGGCCTTGATCGAGGTCTGGGCGACGGGCATCTGCGGCACCGACCTGCACATCAGCGAGGGCTCGTTCGCCAGCCGCCCTCCGGTCACTATGGGGCACGAGGTGACCGGCGTCGTGACCGCCGTCGGCGAGGGCGTCGCCTCCGACTGGATCGGCCGTCACGTCGCCTCCGAGACCTTCTTCGCGACCTGCGGCGTCTGCCCCTGGTGTCGCGACGGGCGGCCCAACCTCTGCCCCCAGCGGCGGTCGATCGGGTCCGGCGCCGACGGGGGGTTCGCTCCCTGGCTGGTGGTTCCGGCGCACAACCTCCACGCGGTACCGGCCGGCATCGACCCCCGCGCGGCCGCCCTCAGCGAGCCGCTGGCCTGCGTCTGCCAGTCGCTCTGCGACCCGGCGCGGGTGGAGCCCGGGGACGACGTTCTCGTCACCGGTCCCGGCACCATGGGGCTGCTCTCGGCACAGGTCGCGCGAGCCTGCGGCGGAACCGTGCTGGTGGTCGGCACCGACCACGACCAGGTTCGCCTGGCCGCCGCCGAGCAGCTCGGTTTCCGGGCCGCGCTGGCGGCCGACGGCGAGGCGCCCCGGGCCCTGGGCGGCGGGTACGGCCCCGAGGTCGTGATCGAGTGCTCGGGCAGCGCGCAGGCGATGGCTGCCGGCCTGGAGGTGCTGCGTCGAGGCGGCCGCTACGTGCAGATCGGGCAGACCGACCGGCCGGTGCCGGTACGCCTGGCTCAGGTGAGCTTCCACGAACTGACGATCACGGGGGGCTTCGCGTCCACTCCGCACTCCTGGCGGCGCGCGATGGAGCTCCTCTCCCAGGGCGTGGTGCGGCTGGAGCCGCTCGTCACCGAGGTGGCGCCGCTTGGCGACTGGCAGCGGGTGTTCGCCGACACGGCGGCCGCCCGCGGCATCAAGTACCTGCTGGACCCGAGGGATGAAGAGTGAGCGGGCGGCCCGGTGTCTGACCTGGTCGCGGGACTGGTGCGCACGCGGGTCGCCCGCCCGGAGGCGATCGCGGAGGCGCTGGCCCGGCGCAGGCGGCGCGAACATCTCATCCGCGAGCGGGGCACGCTGTTTCTGGTCGCCGCCGATCACCCCGCTCGAGGGTCACTGGCGGCGGGCCCCGACCGGCGGGCGATGGGAGATCGTGCCGATCTGCTGCGGCGCCTGCTGGTGGCGCTCGAGCGCCCCGGCGTCGACGGTGTGATGGCGACGGCCGACATCGTGGAGGACCTGGCCCTGCTCGGCGCCCTCGAAGACAAGGTCGTGTTCGGGTCGATGAACCGGGGAGGACTGGCGGGCGCCGAGTTCGAGCTCGACGACGGCTTCACCGGGTACTCGGCGGCCGCGATCGCGCGCGACCGCCTCGACGGCGGCAAGATGATGGTCCGGATCGACGACACCGATCCCGGCACCCTGCGCACGCTGGAGGGCTGCGCCCGGGCCATCGATGGGCTGGCCGCGCTCCGGCTGCCGGCCATGGTCGAGGTCTTCGCCGTCCGCCGGGAGCCGCAGGGTCTGCGTCAAAACCGTGAACCCGCCGCGCTGGTGCGAGCAATCGGGATCGCGTCCGGCCTTGGCGGCACGTCCGCCCACACCTGGCTCAAGCTTCCGGTGCTGGAAGACATGGCGGGGGTGATGGCCGCCACCACCCTGCCCACCTTCCTGCTCGGGGGTGACCCGGGCGGGGACGCGGAGGTCACGTTCGCGCGCTGGCAGCGGGCGATGTGCCACCCCCAGGTCCGGGGGCTGGTCGCGGGGCGGGCGCTCCTCTACCCGGCGGATGGTGACGTGGCACGGGCGGTCGACCAGGCGGCCACCATCGTCGCCGCGCCCAGACGTTCGATGAGGGAGGCAGGATGAAGCTGGCGTTCGCGTCGCTGGTCGGGGTCGAACCGATGCCCTTCGCGGAGCTCGTGCGGCGGGCGGCGGGCATCGGGGTGGACGGGATCGAGGTCAACTGCGGCCCCACCTATCCCGGCCGCGGCGACGGCTCCGAGGGCGGCCATCTCGACCTCCGCCGCATCGTCGCCGACGGCCCCGACGAGACCCTCGGGCTGGTGCGGGAGTCCGGCCTCGAGATCACGGCGTTGGCACCGATGCTGAACCTGCTGACGCCAGACCTCGAGACCCGGGCCCGGCGAGTCGCGTACTTCCGGCTCACCATCGACGCCTGTGCCGCGCTCGGAGTCGAGGTGGCCGTGATCTACGGAGGTTCGCCGTTCGGGATGTACCTCTGGGGCCTGCCCGGTCAGCGTCCCGACCATCCGTCCAACCGCGTCAAAGAGGCGGTGGCCGTCTTCCAGGATGTGGTCGGCCCCCTCGTCGAGTACGCCGAGAGCAGGCGGGTACGGGTGGGACTGGAGACGGCGCCTCGCGGTGGCGGCCAGGGCAACGTGGCGCACGCGCCCGAACTCTGGGACCTGGTCTTCGACGCCGTCCCCTCTCCGGCCCTCGGGCTCAGCTTCGACCCCTCCCACCTGGTTTGGCTCGGTATCCCCGACATCCCGGACGTGATCCGGCGCTACGCCGCCCGCATCCATCACGTCGACGGCAAGGATGCCGAGATCCTGCCCGCGGTGCTCGCCCGCCAGGGAATCCTGGGCAGCGGGTGGTGGCGCTACCGCCTGCCGGGGCTGGGGACGATCGACTGGACCGCGGTCCTCTCCGCGCTCAAAGAGGTTGGCTACCGCGGGACGCTCGGAATCGAGAACGAGGACCCGGTCCTGTGGGGGCTCGACGGCGTCGCCTGGTCGGCCCGGTACCTGCGGCGGCTGCTGCTGCCGGAGGAGGTGGGGGAGCGTTGACCGATCCCCTGCGGCTCGCGATCGTCGGCTGCGGCGGCATGGGACGCCGGCACCTGACGGGCCTCGCCGAGCTGGCGGGGTCATCCTCTCCCTCGGTCCGGCTGGTGGCGGTCTGTGATCCCCGCCGCGACAACGCCGATCACCTGGCCGGGGAGGCCGAGGCCCTGCTCGGCGCCCGGCCGCGCGTCTATCGCTCCGCGCGAGAGATGATGGCCTCGGAGCCGGAGCTGGAGGCGGCGGACTGCACCACGGACACCGGGTCCCATCACCGGGTCGCCAGCCAGCTGCTCGATCTTGGCCTCCACACGCTCTGCGAGAAGCCGCTCGCACTCACGCTGCGGGGTGCGCACCTGGTCGCGAACCGGGCGCGGGCGGCCGGCCGGGTGCTGTCGGTGGCCGAGAACTTCCGCCGCGACCCCATGAACCGGCTGGTCAGGGCCCTGGTCGCGGACGGAGCGATCGGCTCGCCGCAGCTGATCGTGGAGACGGCGATCGGCGGTCGCGACGCGATCCTGATCACGCCCTGGCGGCACCGGAAGCTCTCCGGCACGCTGCCGGTCGACGCCGGCGTCCACGCGGCCGACATGATCCAGTACCTGTTCGGCCCGGTGCGTCGCGCCTCGGGCACGGTCCGGCTCTTCGAGCGGCGGCGCCGCAAGCGGCAGACCGCCGGGCCCGGTGGCTTCTACGAGCGCTGGGCGGACGACATGCCGGACGAGATCGAAGCCGACGGAGAAGACGCCATCTTCGGCGTCCTCGACTTCGAGAACGGCGCCGCCGGCCAGTGGACCGACAACCACGCCGGACACGGCCTGCCGGTGCGCTCCCGGCAGCTGTTCGGCAGCACCGGCTCCGTCGTGGCGCCCGGCGATCGGACCGGAGACCCGGTCCGGCTGATCCTCGACGACGGTCGGGATCTGACCGGCGAGGCGGTGCTGGACCACGCGCCGAGCTACCGGCTCGAGCCCCTGGCGGCCGAGCTGTTCGACGCCGAGCGGCCCTGGAGCTACGACTTCGACTTCCGCGCCACCGACCGCAAGCTCCTCGCCCTGGAGTACGACGAGCTCGCCCGGTGCGTGCGGACCGGGGTCGCTCCCGAGGTCGGAGCGGAGGTCGCGATCCGTGACCTGGCGCTCGTCTACGCGCTCTTCGAATCGAGCGTGGCGGGCCGGGCGATGTCGCTGGATGACGTGATCAGCGGCGCGGCCGACGCCTACCAGCGAGAGATCGACGGCCTGCTCGAGCCGGCCCTGGGTCCGGTCTGAGGAGGCGCCCGTGTTCCTCTCGTACAGCACCTGGGGCATGCAGCGGACGCCGATCGAGGTGGCGGTCGATCACTGCGCGGCGCTTGGATTCGATGGTCTGGAGCTGACCGTGCTCCCGGGTTGGCCGACCGACGCGGCGGGGCTGGACGCGCGCGGCGCGGCGGCGTGTCCGCCGGCTCTACGACGACGCCAAAATCCGGCTCTGCGGCTTGAGCGGGAACACCGCGCTGCTCCGCTCGGCGGAGGACGGCGACCTGGCCTCCCGGTTGGCCCGTTTTTGCGGCTACCTCGATCTGGCCTCGGAGCTCCAGCGGCCGGGCCAGAGCCTGACCGTGAGCACGACCTCCGGCGGGACCGCCGGCGACTGGGAGTCGGTCCGCGAGGAGCTGGTCGACCGCTACGGCACGCTCGCCGCCCACGCCCAGGCGGCGGGCGTGATCGCCACCGCCGAGCCGCACGTGGGGTCGGCGCTGCACACGCCGGAGGGGGCGAGGTGGCTGGTCCGGCAGGTCGGTTCGCCGGCCCTGCGGATCCACTTCGACATCTCGCACTTCAACGTCCAGGGAATGAACATGGAGGGCGTGGTGGCCGAGCTCGCGCCGCTCTCCGTCCATACCCACGTCAAGGACGAGCGCGGCGTCGTTCCCGACTACGAGTTCCTGATTCCGGGGGAGGGAGAGATGGACTACGTGCGTTACCTGCGCGCGATGGACAAGGCGGGCTACCGCGGGCACATCACGGTCGAGATCAGCCTCATGGTGCAGCGGCGGCCGGGGTACGATGCGCTGGCGGCGGCGACGCGGTCTTACCGCGTGCTGTCGGACGCGTTCAGGCAGGCGGGGATCAGCCGGCAGGGAGAGGACTGATGGCACCCAGGGTGCGGATGGCGCTCGTCGGCTGCGGCAAGATCGGCCAACGACACGCGACCTCGCTGGCGTCGATCGAGGCCGTGGACTTCGTCGCTTGCTGTGACGTGGTCGAGGACCGGGCGCGCACGACCGCCGCCGAGTTCGGCGTCCCCCGTGTGTTCGACGACGTGTCAGAACTGCTGCGCGGGGATGTGGTCGACGCGATCACGATCTGCACGCCGCATCCGCAGCACGCGCCGGTGCTGGTGGCCGCGGCCGAGGCCGGTGTGCACGCGATCGTCGAGAAGCCGCTGTCGGCCGACCTCGCCGAGGCGGACCGCATGGTGGAGGCGGCGGACCGCGCCGGGATCAAGTTCGCGACCATCTTCCAGCGGCGCTGGTTCCCCGCCTCCCAGCGGATTCGCCGCGCGATCGACGAGGGACGGCTGGGCCGGCTGACGATGGGCGAATGCTTCGCTCGCCTGAAGCGTGACCGCGCCTACTTCGCGCAGGACCCCTGGCGGGGCCGGTGGGACACCGAGGGCGGTGGCGCGCTGATGAACCAGGCGGTGCACATGATCGACCTCCTGCAGTGGTACCTGGGGCCCGTCGATGAGGTCTACGGGCGCTGGGCGACCCTGAAGCACGGCGACTACATCGAGGTCGAGGACACGGCGGTGGCGACGGTCGCCTTCGAGAGCGGTGCGCTGGGCGTGATCGAGGCCACCACCACCTACGAGCCGCCGTTCGGATTCCAGATCGCCGTCAACGGCACCTCGGGGGCGACCGTGGGCCTGCTCGAGCGTCCCGAGGGCACGCAGGCGATCACCGACGTGTGGACCTTCGCCGGCGAGGAGGGCGAACGGAAAGCGTGGGAGGCCGAAGAAGGCGGGCATCCCGGGTTTCCCGAGTTCCACCGCCTCCAGCTGGCCGACTTCGCCGCCGCGATCCAGGAGGACCGGCCGCCGGCCGTCACCGGGGCCGAAGGTCGCAAGTCGCTGGAGGTGATCCAGGCGATCTACGAGTCGGAGCGGACACGGCGCCCGGTGCGTCCCACCGACCGCTGAGGAGCAGGCTTGCGATGACAGCGGCGGCCAGGCGTGGGATTCCCTTCCAGCGGCGGCGGCCGCGTGGAGGCGCGGCTTCCCGGCGCACACGCGCCCGGTCGCGGGCGCCGCCGGCCCGGCCGTTACCCACTCCATCCAGCGGCATCTGACAGGTTGTCAGTATGCGCTTTGACTGTCTCATTGACAGTCTACTTGGCATGTACAGGATGGACATGGGATTGCGATCGCAAGCCGATCGAAGGTATGCAACAGGGAACTTGACAAGATTGTCGGGAGCCTCTTAATTTAGCGTGAGCGCTCGAGCAATGGGCAGAGATCCAGGTTCCATGTCTCTGGACGGCGGGGACGCGGCTGATGGCGACCGCGTCCGGGCCCGGACGATCCGCGCGCCCAAGGCTGCGTTCGAGCGCGTGCGGCGTTCGGCTGGTGACGACCGACCGGATGCTCGATCTGGGCCGGCGACTGACAGGGAGCAGGGGTTTTCCTCCGATGCGGCGCCGGTGCCGATCGGGGGGAGAGACGGGAGGGAGCACCACGGATACGGAAGACGAGCAGGCGGTTTCGTAGATGTGCGGCGAGATGCGGCAGCGGAGCTGGGCGGAACTCGTCGCGGCAGAGCGCTCAGCCGAGGGCGAGCAAGGCGGTGTAACTGTGAGAGGCCCCAAGCATGACAAATTACCCTGAGAACCACGTCGATCTGAAGGATTTCCTTCTTCACTCGAAATTGACCCGGCGGCAAACGCTCGGGGTGGCGGCCGGACTGGCCGCGGGAGCGATGGGAGCCGACTTCCTCGCCGCCTGTACCGCCCCGCCCGCCTCTGAGCTGCCGAAGCCGTTCGCCGGCTCCGTCCCGCTGAGCGCCGAGCTCAGCGTGGCAGGGACGCCGCGGAACCAGACGGTGGTCGTGGACCAGGTCCAGCAGACGACCTGGGACAGCTGGAACTATTTCATCCCCAACGGCAGCAACTACTACAACGGGTTCGGCCAGGTCTGCACTGAGTACCTGTGGTACCTGAACGTCGCCACCGGCAAGCTGGTGCCTTGGCTTGCCACCGGTTATGAGTACAACAGCGACTTCACCAAGTTCACCATGCACCTGAATCCGAAGGCGCACTGGAGCGATGGGAAACCGTTCACCTCCAAGGACGTGTCCTTCTCGATCGACCTACTGAACAAGAACCCCACGCTGCTCAACTCGCTTCCCACCGTGAACGGCGAGGTCCAGTCGGTCGCCACGCCCGACGACCACACCGTCGTGATCGACCTGAACACGGCGGATCCTCGCTATCACTACAACTTCATCTGCGGCATCGTGTCCGCGTTCTACGTGATGCCGGAGCACATCTGGTCCGGCCAGGACCCGACCACCTTCAAATTCAACCCCCCGGTGATGACCGGTCCGTACACGCTCTACAAGACGATCCCCGACGCCCAGGTGGTGGCCTGGAAGAAGGACCCCAACTACTGGAACAAGGACGTGCTCAACCCGGCCCCCAAGTACGCTGCGTGGCGCGCGGCCTCCACCGACCTGGACGTGGCGTTCGAGCAGTTCAAGGCGGGCGTCACCGACTACGGCAGCGATTTCACCCACGTGTCGACGCTGGTCGCGCAGGGTGACAAGAGCGTTCAGATCCTCACCAAGTTCCTCGACCCCTGCGAGCGGGCGATCCTGATCAACACCAAGTCCCCTTCCTCGGGCGGCATCCTCCAGGACTACCGGATGCGGTGGGTGATCTCGATGCTGATCGACCGTGAGAGGATCGGCCAGAACATCTGGGTGCCCCAGACCAAGCCTGGCGTCTACCCATGGGCGGCTTACCCTGGCAACAAGAAATGGGAAGTGCCCAGCGTCGCCAAAACCTACCCGCTGAGCTACAACCCGACCAAGGCCGCGCAGATGCTGGACCAGATCGGGGCCACCAAGGGCAGCGACGGCAAGCGAACCTACAAGGGTCAGCCGGTCTCGCTCGATATCCTCACCGGAACGCTGCCGTCGGCAGGTAATGAGTACGCGATCGGCCAGCTGCTGTCGCAGGAGCTCAATAACGTCGGCATCCAATCCAGCATCAAGTACCTGGGGTCATCGGCCCTGACCCAGCAGATGCTGACAGGCCAGTTCGACATGCTTTCCCGGTGGCTGTGTGGAGAGCTGATCGACCCCTACCAGCTGTATTCCGGGTATCTGAGCAAGTACGCCCAGCCGATCGGCACCGTCTCCGGCGTTCAATCCGCCATCGTCCGGTTGACCGACCCCAAGCTCGACGACGCGGTCGGCCATTTGAAGGCCCTGGCGCCGACCAACCCGGCAGCCACTCCCTGGTTCCATACCGCGCTGGACCGCTGGTACCAGGACATGGCCGCGGTGCCCATCATCCAGACCGTGTACACGCAGCAGTTCAACCTCACGTACTGGAAGGACTGGCCCACCAACGAGAACATCTACACGGTCCCAGACAACTGGTGGGGTCAGTGGCTCTTCGTGGTGGGCAAGATCAAGCCGACCGGGACCAAGCAGGGCTGATCATGGCTGAGGCTCACGTCGGCGACGGGCGCGACGCCGCCCGCGAGGCCGAGCTGGCCGTCGAGGAGACGCCGATCGTTGTGCGCGGCGGGGTGCGCGGCTGGATGGCCGCCCACCCCACCGCCTCGTATTTCGTGCGGCGCTTCGTCCTCTACCTCTTCACCCTCTGGGCAGCGATCACCGCCACCTTCTTCTTCTTCCGCCTCATACCCGGGAACCCGATCGGTGCCTACATCGCCAACCTGCAGAGCGCCTACAACTACAACGCGCAGGCCAGCGCGGCCGTCGTCGCCCACTACAAGGCGGTCTTCGGGCTGAACGGGAATCTGTTGCAGCAGTACTTCGCCTACATGTACCAGCTGATCGTCAAGCACAACATGGGGCCATCGCTGCTGCAGTACCCGACCCCAGCGCTGGTGCTGGTCGCTCGGGCCGTGCCCTGGACCGTGGGGCTGCTGGGGCTGTCGGCCGTCTTCGCCTGGTTCCTCGGCGTCGGGCTGGGCGCCCTCGCCGGCTGGAGGCGGGGCTCCAAGTTCTCCTCTGGGGTGACGTACGCGGGGCTCGCCGCGGCCCACCTCCCCGCCTACTTCATCGCCTTGATCCTGCTCCTGCTGCTGGCGTTCGACGTCCCGCTGCTGCCTTCCGGCTACGCCTATGACACCGGCATCAACCCCAGTCTCTCCCTCCCCTTCATCCTCAGCGTCTTGAAGCACGCGATCATTCCCGCGATCGCCCTGGTGGGCGTCAGCATGGCCGGCAACCTGCTGGGCATGCGGCAGCAGATGATCACCGTGCTGGGTGAGGATTACCTGACGTTCGCCACCGCCAAGGGATTACGGCCGTGGCACGTCCTCCGGCGGTACGGGATCCCCAACTGCTACCTTCCCCAGATCACCGGGCTGGTGATCTCCTTCGGGTTCATCTTCAACGGCAACGTGCTGATCGAGACCCTCTTCACCTACCCCGGCGTCGGCCACCTGCTGGTGCTGGCGGAGCAGCAGCTGGACCTCAACACCATGATGGCGGTCACCGACACCGCCATCTTCATGGTCCTGACCGCGGTCTTCCTGATCGACATGATCCTGCCTTTCCTGGATCCGCGGATCAAGTTCAGCCGGTGAAGATGAGGTGAGGCAGCTCAACGCAATTCTCGGGGTATTCCGCAGCAGCCGGAAGGTGACCTGGGGCCTGGTCATCGTGGTCGTGATCGTGCTGATCGGGATCTTCCACGCGCAGATCGTGCACCTGATCGGCGTCCGGGACGGACAGAATCCCCTGGAGCTCGGATTCGGACCTCGTTTCCGTCTTCCCAGCGCGCAGTACCCGCTGGGGACGGACAACCAGGGCCGGGACGAACTGGCCATGGTCGTCACCGGGCTCTGGACGTCGCTGGTGATCGGAGTCGAGGCGGGGGTGATCTCGACCGTGATCGGGGTCGTGGTCGCCTTCTATGCCGCCTATCGGGGTGGTCTCTCGGACTCGGTCCTCTCCACGACGACGGATCTCTTCCTGGTCATCCCGTCGTTCCCCCTGCTGATCGCGTTCTCCGCCTTCGCCAAGACCACCAACGTGACCGAGATCGCACTGATCCTGGCCGTGTTCAGCTGGGCCTTCGCCGCGCGGACCATCCGCTCGCACGTACTCAGCCTGCGCACTCGCTCCTACGTCGACCTGGCGCGCGTCTCCAAGGAGGGCACGCTCGAGATCGTGTTCACGGAGCTGATGCCCAACATGCTCCCCTACATCGCCCTCGGCCTGTGCTACGCGACCATCGGGGCGATCTTCGCGCTGGTCGGGCTCGAGGTGATCGGATCTGGGACCGAGCGGGGTCATCGATCTCGGCTTCCTCATCAACACCGCCCTCGGGAGCGGGGCGATGACGGTCGGGGTGTGGCCGATGTTCGTGGTCCCCATCTTCATTCTCACCGCCCTCTTCTTCGCGCTGAACATGATCAACCTGGGGCTGGAGGAAGTGTTCAATCCCCGGCTGCGCAAGGTCCTCGGAGGCTGAGATGCCGGAACCCTTGCTCGAGGTCCGCAACCTGACCTGTCGTTACCGGGCCACCGCCGGCGACATCACCGCGGTCGAAGACGTTGACCTCACCGTCTACCGCGGCGAGATTCTGGGGATCGCAGGTGAGTCCGGATGCGGCAAGAGCACCCTGGCGGCGGCCATCCTCCGCCTCCTCCAGCAACCGGGCTATGTGGCCAAGGGGGAGGTGATCTTCCTCCCCTCCGACGCCCCCGCGGTGGACCTGCTCAAACTGAGTGACAGCGAGCTCCGGGCCATGCGCTGGAGCCGGCTTTCGTACCTGCCCCAGGGGTCGATGAACTCGCTCAACCCGGTGATGAAGGTCGGCGACCAGTTCGTCGACGTGATGCAGGCTCACCGGCGGTGGTCGAAGCAGGAGGCCTCGGCCAAGGTGCCCGAACTGCTCGAGCAGGTGGGACTGAACCGGATCGTCGCGGACATGTACGCGCACGAGCTCTCCGGTGGGATGAAGCAGCGCGTGATCACGGCGATGTCGATCGCGCTCGGACCAGACCTGCTGCTGGCCGACGAGCCGACGACGGCGCTCGACGTCACGATCCAAAGGGTCGTGATCCAGAACCTGGTCGAGCTCCGCGAGAAGATTCGGAGTGACCTTGCTCGTCATCACCCACGACATGGGTGTTCACGCACAGCTGGCGGACCGGGTTGCCGTGATGTACGCGGGAAAGATGGTGGAGGTAGGGGACGTCCGGCAGATCTTCAAGGAGCCGCAACACGAGTACACCCGCTCGTTGATCGACTCCATCCCGAACCTGGACGTCAATCAGCGCAAGTCCCGGCGGGTCGAGGAGCTCGTCCGATGACGGGGCCGCGGGCAACGGCCGTGCGCCGGAGCCCGGTGAAGGAGCTGGCGCTCAGCCACGTCACGCAGATCTTCAACGGGCGCGGCGGCACCCAGCTGGTCGCGGTCCGCGACGTCTCCTTCACGCTCAGCTCCAGCCCCGCGCGCATCGTGTGCCTGGTCGGCGCCAGCGGCAGCGGCAAGAGCACGATCGCCCGCATCCTGCTCGCTCTCCAGAGTCCGACCAGCGGGTCGGTCACCTATCAGGGACGGAACATCTTCCGCCTCTCCCGCCGTGAGTACGACGAGTTCCGGCGCGATGTGCAGCCCGTGTTCCAGGACCCTTACTCGATCTTCAACCCCGTCTACAAGATCGACCGCGTCTTCTGGAAGACGATCAAGAAGTTCCACCTGGCACGCTCCCGGGACGAGGGCCTGGGCAAGATCAGGCAAGCGATGGAGGCGGTCCGCCTCAACCCGGATGCGGTCCTCGGCCACTACGCCCACCAGCTGAGCGGCGGTCAGCGGCAGCGGCTGATGCTGGCCCGCGTGCTGCTCCTGAGGCCGTCCTTCATCATCGCCGACGAGCCGGTGTCGATGCTCGACGCGCAGGTCCGCCGGAACTTCCTCGACCTGGTCGTGGATTTCCAGGAGCTCTATGGAATGACGACACTGTTCATCACCCACGACCTCTCCACCGTCGCGTACATCGGCGGCGAGATGAAGACGATCTTTCAGGGCTCCATCGTCGAGGAGGGCACGGTTGAGCAGGTGATGACCGAACCCGTCGCATCCCTACACCAAGCTGCTCCTGGGTTCGGTGCCGGTGCCGGACCCGGATCGACGGTGGGCCGACCGGGTGGAGCTGGTCAACGGCGTGCCCCGGATCGTCCCTGCGGGCTCGGCAGGGGCGCCACCGGCCGACCGAAGCCGGTAGCGGGCGGTCGTGATGCATACGATCGGCAGGGAACGCGCGGCCCGGCCGGCAGCGCTCCGCGGCGGGTGACCCACACGCGCCGCGGGTGCCTGCGCCGGAGAGGGAGGTTGAGCTCCGCCACGCCGTCCCCCGTCCGCCTCGGGGTCGCCGGCTGCGCGCGCATTCTTCCCGCCCATCTGCGCGGACTGAGTGCGCTCGGGACGCCGGCTCTCGACGCCTGCCGGGTGACCGCGCTCTGCGCCCGCACCCTCGACGACGCGGCGCGGTTCCGCCTCCGCGGCGAGGGGCCGCCGCCGCGACCCTCCCGCCTCGGACAACCCCAGGGACCCTCTCGGCGCTCCGCACCTCTACGTCAGTGACGTGCAGCCGGAGCCGCTGCCCGAGCTCTTCGACGACTGGCGGTCGATGGTGGAATCGAACCTGGTGGACGCGGTCTTGATCCTGGCGCCCGTGCAGCTCCACCACCCGATCGCGCTGGCCGCAATGGCGGCGGGCAAGCACGTCCTGATCGAGAAGCCCTTCGCCATCACCGTCCGCGCCGGCCTCGCGATCGCCCGCGAGGCGAAGCGGCGGGGGCTGGTCGCCGGGGTGGCGGAGAACCTCCGCTACAGCGAGACCACGCGGGCGCTTGGGCTGGGTCGTGGAGCAGGGCGTGATCGGGACGCCGCAGCTCTGGCTCTCGGGAGGTATCGGCGGTGAGTGGGCGCCCGACCGGATCGTCGCCCACACCCCCTGGCGGCACCGCAAGCTGGAAGGTGGCGGCGGGCCCGCCGTCGACGGCGCCGTCCACCTGATGCACCAGATCCGGTACGTGATGGGCCCGGTCGAGGAGGTCCAGGGCATCGTCCGGACGCTGGAGCCGGAGCGAGTTGACCGGGACCAGGAAGGCCGGGTCGTGGAGCGCGTGGCCAACGAGCTGGAGGACGTGTACATGGCCCACCTGCGCTTCGCCGGTGGCGCCCTGGGCTCGATCCTGGGCGGCTGGGCCGGTCGCGGGGAGGGCACGAGCCTCGACGGGAGCCCGGTCGTGTACGGTTCCGGGGGCTGCGTCAAAGGCGGGATCGTGGTCGGTGACGACGGTTCCCGGCAGCGGGCCCTGGATCTGTTCGACCGCCACGCCGCCGCGGAGCTCAAGGAGCGACTCTTCCCGCGCGGGGTCCGCGACGCGTTCGGGCTCGAGCTGCTTGATTTCAGCCGCGCGATCACGCTCGGCACCCCCCTGGAGGACACCGCGGACGAGGGGGTGCTGGACCTGGCTCTGGCCTACGCGGTACTGGAGTCGTCGGCTGCGGGTCGGCCTGTGCGTCTGGAGGAGGTGATGAGCGGCGCCGCGAACGTCTACCAGAAGGAGATCGACGAGCACTACGGAATCTGAAAACCCGGGGAGGGAGTGACATATGGCGGAACGCAGATTGGGCGTCGGGGTCATCGGCTGCGGCGGCATCGCCCGGCTTGCTCACCTGCCCAACCTGGCGCGCAACCCGCGAGTCAGGCTGGTCGCGGTCGCCGACATCAACGAGCAGAGGGCCCGGGGAGCGGCCGAGCAGTTCGGTGCCGAAGCGGCCTACACCGACTACCACGATCTGCTCGCCAACCCGGAGGTGGAGGCGGTGACCGTGACCACCTGGCCCTCCGCACACGCCGAAGCCGTCATCGCGGCCGCCGAGGCGGGCAAGCACATCCTCTGCGAAAAGCCGATCGCTCCCACCCTGGAGGAGGCGGACGCCATGGTGGACGCCGCCGACCGGGCCGGGGTGAAGTTCATGATGGGCTACCAGAGCCGCTTCGGCGCCCAGCTGCCGCTGCTGAAGCAACTCGTCGATTCGGGACTGCTGGGCCGGGTCATGGGCATGACCCAGATCGGCGTCGGCCCCTCCCGGCACCGGGTGCCGTGGTTCCTCAAGCATCGCTACGCGGGCGGCGGGGTGCTGATGGACTGGGGCATCTACACCGCGCACAGCATTCTCTGGCTGCTGGGGCCGGTCGACAGCGTGTACGCGACCACCGCCATCTTCCGTAAGGAGGTGGACGTCCATGGCGAGCTGGTGACCGACATCGACGTCGAGGACACCGTCTCCGCCCACCTTCACTTCAAGAGCGGCGCCATGGGCTCCTGGTACGCGGCCTGGGCGGTCGCCGCCGCCCATGGCTACATGTCGATCGACGGGTCGGACGGTTCGGTGGTGAGCGAGCGGGGCGGCGGCGGGGTGCGATTGTTCAGCCGCCGGCTCCAGGACCCCGAGTATCTCCAGGGCTGGCGGCAGCTGCCCGCGGTCGAGCCGCCGCTGCTCGAGGTCCACTACCGCAAGCTGGCCCACCTGGTCGACGCGGTGCTCGACGACACTCCGCTCCAGCTGACGGGGGCCGATGGACGCGACGCGCTCGAGCTGGTGCTGGCGGTGTACCGCTCGGCGGAGACCGGACGCCCGGTCACGGTGCCTCTGCCCCGGGCCGGCCTCCGCGCGCGGACCTCCGAAGCCGGGGCCGCGGCCTCCTGAGGGCCGGCCCCCCGTCGAACCCCGATCCCACGCCTGCAACAGGAGAGTCGAGAATGGCCGAGTCCACGCGCCGTATCCGTCTTGCCTTCGTCGGAGGTGAGCACCTGCATTTCCGGGGCCTGCTGAAGTCTGCTCTGGAGTCGCCGACCGCCGAGGTGGTCGGGTTCTCCATCCAGGACGATGAGCTGCGCTCGCACTTCGAGCACGTCCATTCCGGGGTGGCGGCGTACGCGAGCGCCGAGGAGCTCTACGACAAGGCGCGACCGGAGGCGATCATCACCTGCGCCGACAACCAGCGGGCCGCCGCGGTGGTTGCCGACGCCGCCGAGCGCGGCGTGCACGTGATGAAAGAGAAGCCGATGGCAGCCACCCTGGAGCTGGCCGAGCGGATGGAGACCACGGCCGCGCGCCACGGCGTCCGGCTGATGGTGAACTGGCCCACCAACTGGCGCGCCGGCATTCACGCGGCCCGACGCCTGGTCGAGGAGGGCCAGATCGGCCGTGTCCTCGACATCCACAATCGGGCCGGCCACGGCGGGCCGCCGCAGGACTTCGCGACCATCAGCCCGATCGCCCGTGTCGGGTGGGGCTGGTTGATCGACCGCAAAGCCAACGGCGGTGGGGCGGCGGTCGACTTCTGCTCCTACGGGGCGGTGATGTCCCGGTGGTTCCTGGGCCAGCCCAGCTCCGTCCTCGCGCACGGCGGCCGTTACTCGAAGGAGTTCTTCACCGTCGAGGACAACGGCATCATGATCCTGGGTTACCCGCGCGCCCAGGCGGTGATCGAGGGGACGTGGACGCAGCCGGCGGTCCCCGTCCGCCAGCCGACCATGATCTATGGGGAGGAGGGGGCGATCGCGCTCGGCGGCCAGGAGGAAGTGCTGCTCGCCAACCGCGGCGGTGCCGGCGAGCAAGTATCCACCGAGACCCGGTCCGTCGAGTTGGAGCCGCTCCCCGACCACTACCGGTCGGGCCCCGACTACTTCACCTACTGCCTGCTCCATGACCTCCCCTTCGAGGGCATGGTCACGCCGCGGATCTCACGAGACGCGCAGGAGATCCTGGAGGCCGGCATGCAGTCGATGAGGACCGGGCGGGCGGTGCAGCTCCCGCTGCCCGCGTTCGCCGGCTGAGCCTGCCGCTGCTGTTGCGGCTCATAGAATCCGATCGTGGGCGGCGTTCGCTTCTCGGTGCTGGACCTGGCCCCGGTGGCCACCGGTGCCGCCACCGCCGAGGCGCTGCGCAACAGCATCGAGCTGGCCCGGGTGACAGATCGGCTCGGCTACCACCGGTACTGGGTCGCCGAGCATCACGGGATGCCCTGGATCGCCAGCACCAGCCCGGCCGTGCTCGCCGCCCACATCGCCGACGCCACCGGCTCCATCCGCGTCGGGGCCGGCGGCGTCATGCTGCCCAACCACCCACCGCTCATCGTGGCCGAGCAGTTCGGGATGCTGGAGGCGCTGCACCGGGGCCGGATCGATCTCGGCATCGGCCGCGCGCCGGGTACCGATCCGGTGACCGCCGGCGCGCTCCGCCGGGAGGCCGCGCCGGTCTCCCCGGAGGACTTCCTGAGCCAGATCGTCGACCTGATCGGACTGTTCGAGGGTTCCCTCCCCCCCGAGCATCCTTACTCGCGCATCTTTCCAATCCCGGCGCCGGGCAACGTGCCTGAGTTCTGGGTGCTCGGTTCGAGCGACGTCAGCGCCCGGCTGGCGGCGCAGCTGGGTCTGCCCTTCGCGTTCGCGCACCACTTCGGGCCCGGGGCCATCCTGCCGGCCCTGGAGGCATACCGCTCCGGGTTCCAGCCCTCCCGGTGGCTGCATGTCCCACGGGTCTTGGTCGCGGTGAGCGGGCTCTGCGCCGCGACCGACGAGCAGGCACGCTATCTGGCCGGCCCCGCCAAGCTGTCCCTCCTGCAGCTGCGCCTCGGACGCCCGAGCACGCTGCCCAGCCCCGAGTCCGCCGCGCGGTACCCCTACGACGACCGGGAGCGGGAGTACGTCCAGAGCCTGCCCGAGATCCTGGGCGGTCCGGATCGTTTCCGCGCAGAGCTGGACCGGCTGATCGAGGCGACCCGTCCCGACGAGGTCATGGTCACGACCGCGACCCATGATCCCGCCGACCGGGTCCGGTCCTACTCCTTGATCGCAGAGGTATACGGGCTACAGCCTCGGGTCCGCGACGCCGTCGCGGAGCACCCGACCGGCGTCTGAGTTCGGCCGGAACCTCGAGACGGTGACCGCCACCGTCGCCGGTGTCGGGTCGGAGAGTGCCTGGATCCTTCGTTCCAGGCCGGCCGGCTCAACGTGCCAGGCGCTGGGGCCCATGGCGACGATCGCCCTCAGGTGGTCGCGGTGAAGGGAGAGCGTGGCCCGGTACGAGGCTCGCGCCGCCAGGTTGAAGGTGGGGCTCAGCTTCTCGGTGAGCCGCTCTTCCTGGCGCTCGTCGATCGAGAGCAAGCCCAACGCCGCCCTCAGCTCCGAGAGGTGGCCGGGGTCGGGGGTGACGACGAAGAGACCGCCCTGGGGATGCAGGATCCGGGCCAGCTCGCGGCCGTTGCGGGGTGCGAATACATTCAGCACGGCGACCGCGGCGCCCGCCGCCACCGGAAACCGGCCCCACACGTCGCACGCCACGGCGCCGATGCACGGGTGGGCTCGGGCGGCCCGGCGAAGCGCGAACTTGGAGAGATCGAGCGCCAGGCCCGCGCGGTCGGGCAGCTGGTCCAGCACCGCGGCGAGGTAGTACCCGGTCCCGGCGCCGGCATCGACGACGCACCCCTCGCCGTCCACCGACCCCACGGCATCCCGCACCGCCCGCGCGAGCTCGGCCGCAAGGCCGGAGAAGTGCCCGGCGGCCAGGAACGCGGCCCGTGCCTGCACCATCGCCGCTGTATCGCCACCGTCCGGGCGGGCTCCGGGCGGGAGCAGGCAGACATATCCCTGCCGGGCGATGTCGAACGCATGGCCGCCGTCGCACCGCAGCGCGCGGCCGTCTGTCGAGAGCCCGCGCTCGCAGTAGGGGCAGACCAAGAACCGCACCAGGCCGTCGATCACGACGCCCTCCCGAGCCCGCGCCTGGCTCGCGACGCGACGCTAAAACTGTCCGCGCGAGGTCCGTTTGTTAGCAAGGTGAGGTTAAAGAGCGGCGCGGCGGGTGGTGAGGAACCGCCGTTCCGCCTCGTTCTCGGTGAGCGCGATCGCTCGATCGTAGGCGCTGCCTGCCTCCTCGGCGCGTCCGAGCCGGCGCAGGAGGTCGGCGCGGATCGCCCAGTACGGCTGGTACTGATCCAGCGCCAGGCCGTCGACCGCCGCCAGCGCCTGCTCCGGACCCTCCACCTCGGCCACCGCGACCGCCCGGTGGAGCGCCACCACCGGGCTCGGCTGGAGCACCCACAGCTGGTCGTAGAGCAGGAGGATCTGCGACCAGTCGGTGCCGCTCGCACCGTCCGCGTCGCTGTGCACGGCCTGGATCGCCGCCTGGACCTGATGGGGTCCCGGCTGGTCGTACTCCAGGCATCGCCTCACCAGCTGCCGTCCCTCGACCAACAGCGCCTGGTCCCAGAGCCCGCGATCCTGCTCCGCGAGCGGGATCATCTCGCCCGCCGGCGTCGTCCGCGCCGGGCGACGGGCGGCGATCAGGAGCATCAGCCCGAGCAGTCCCCAGCCTTCCGGCTCGCGAGGCAGCAGGTCGACCAGCAGGCGGCCGAGACGGATCGCCTCCTGACACAGGTCGTCGCGGACCAGATCGGGGCCGGCGGAAGCCGTGTAGCCCTCGTTGAAGATGAGGTAGACGACCGCCAGCACCGAAGTCAGGCGCGCCGGCAGCTGGTCGGGAGAGGGGACGCGGTAGGGGATCCGGGCATCCCGGATCTTGGCCTTGGCCCGGACCAGCCGCTGCGCCATGGTGGGCTCGGGGACCAGGAACGCGCGCGCGATCTCGGGCGTGGTGAGGCCTCCCAGCAGGCGCAGCGTGAGGGCGACCCGGGCGGCCACCGCCAGCGCCGGGTGGCAGCACGTGAAGAGCAGCCGGAGACGGTCGTCGGGAATCGGCTGCGTTGTGTACTCATCCATCGTTCGTTCCTGTTCCAGCAGCCGCACCGCCGCCGCCTGCCGGTCGTCGCGCGTCCGCTCGCGACGCAGCCGATCGAGCGCGCGGTTGCGGGCGGTGGTCACGATCCAGCCTCCCGGGTTGGGTGGGACGCCGGTCGCCGGCCAACGGCCGAGCGCGGTGAGGAAGGCCTCCTGCACCGCCTCCTCGGCCAGGTCGATGTCGCCCAGAGAGCGGATCAGCGTCGCCACCGCCCGACCGTATTCGGCGCGGAAGACGTCCTCGACGGCCGCCGCGTCCGGCTCCGGCGTCCCCTGGATCATCCTTCGTCGAAGAAGGGCCGCACCTCCACCGCCAGCCCCGTGATCCGGGTGAAGCGGCGCGCCCAATCGAGGGCCTGGTCGAGATCCTCGACGCGGATCACCGTGAAGCCACCCAGGATCTCCTTGCCCTCTACGAACGGGCCGTCCGTGACCAGCGTCTCGTCGCCCCGCGTCCGGACCACGGTCGCCGTGTGCGGTGGCAGCAGGCGGCCGGTGAAGACCCATACACCGCGGTCCTTCAACTCCTGGTCCCAGGCATACACGCGCTCCATGATCGGATCCAGCACCTCGGGCGGCGGCGGATCGCCGGCGGGCTGGTAAACGCTGAGCAGGTACTGCATGGTGGGTCCTCCTTTGATGGTCCCGAAATCGAGGTCGTGATCTCCACGAATCCGTCGGCCCGGAATCGACAGCGGCGCAACCCGAGGTCTTGGCAGGGCGCGTAGCCTGACCCCGATGGCAGAGGTTGCCAAAGTCTGCCCGCACCCGAAGGTGAAGGTGATCGCCGAGTGGGTGGAGCCGGACAGCGTGCACCAGGACACGTGCTTCCAGTGGTTCCACTGCGAGGCGTGCGGCAAGTACTGGCGGGAGCAGCGGCGGACTCCGCTGCCACGGGGCACCCGGCTGGCCGACGCAGGAGGGGAGGGGAGCGGCGACCCGATGCCCGCACCGCCGGTCTCCGAGGCGCGTCGTGCTCATGTCGTCGCCGACGGCTCCAAGCTCCACCTCAGCTGGCGCACGATTGCGCTCGTGATCGGGCTGCAGTCGCTGGTTCTGCTGGCCATGCTCTGGTTCATCTTCAGCGGCGCCTTCCACTGACCGCTACGGCAAGGCCTACCGTGGGCCAATGGCCGCTTTGTTCGACGACGACGGTGTGACGCTGGGGGCTTGGTGCGGAATCCCCTCCCCCTTTACGGCTGAGTTGATGGGGCGCTCAGGGTTCGACTGGGTCTGCTTCGATATGCAGCACGGTCTGATCGGCTATGACGTGCTGGTCCCGATGCTGCAAGCGCTCGCGCAGACCGGGGCCAAGCCCGTGGTGCGGGTCCCCTGGAATGCGCCCGATCACATCATGAAGGCGCTCGACGCGGGCGCGGTCGGGATCGTCGTTCCCATGGTCAATGACGCGGCCGAGGCGGAGCAGGCGGTGTCGTGGGCGAAGTACCCGCCTCGCGGCACGCGCAGCTGGGGTCCCACCCGTGCCTCGTTCCTCCTCGACGGCTACAACGCCGAGCGGGGGAACCAGCACACCTCCTTGATCGCCATGATCGAGACGCCGGAGGGCGTTCGCAACATGGACGCGATCATGCAGGTGGACGGCGTCGACGCCATCTACGTGGGGCCCTCCGACCTGGGTCTCGGCCACGGCCTGGAGCCGGACCAGGCGCCGCCCGCAGGCTCCGAGTACGAGCGTCTGATCCTCGACATCGCGGAAGGCTGCCGGCGCAACCACGTGGTCGCGGGTATCCATACCGGGGACGTCAAGACCGCGCAGCGCTGGATCGACGCCGGCTACCGCATGATCACGGCCGGCTCGGATGGGGCGATGCTGCGTGGTGAGGCGACGGCGCGGGTGAAGGCGCTGCGGGGCTCGCCAACCGCGGCCCCGAGCGCGGGTCAGTACGCATGAGCCGCCGGCCGAGAGTGGTGGTGGCGGAGGCCCGGGCATGACGGCTGAGGTCGCGACCCTGGAGCCGCTCGACCCCGCGGTCCTGGCCGCGCTCGCCCGGTACGACACCCCCACCGTCTGCAACGCCATCGAGACGTTCGACGTACGGCCCCGCGACGAGGGGTACATGAGCCATGAGATCCAGTGCCGGTTTCCCGACCTGGGCGTCATGGTCGGTTACGCGGCGACCGGAACGATCCGCGCGCGCGGCCGGGGCACCGGCGATCCGGAGCCGCTCTGGACTCACCTTCGCCGCCTCCCCGCACCCCGCGTGGTGGTGCTCCAGGACCTCGACGATCCGCCCGGCGCCGGCTCCTTCTGGGGCGAGGTGATGGGCAACACGTTCACCGCCCTGGGCTGCGTGGGGACGGTGACCGACGGCTGCGTCCGCGACCTGAAAGAGGTCCGGGAACTGGGCTTCCACTTCTTCTCGCAGTCGGTGGGCGTCTCTCATGCCTACGTGCGCCTGGAGGAGGCAGGACAGCCGGTGACGGTGGGCGGGCTGGTGGTGCGGCCCGGCGACCTGCTGCACGGCGACTGCCATGGCGTGACCTCGATCCCGCGCGAGATCGCGGCCGAGGTGTCGGCCGCTGCCGACCGCGTCATCGCCCGCGAGCAGGAGTTCATCCGCTGGGTGCGCGGGCCCGACTTCGACGCCGACCGGTTGGTGGAGATGCGCCGGGTCCGCCACTGAAGCCCACCGCCGGCGGCCTGTTCGCGAACGCGGACCGGGGGCCCCGGCCGGCTGCGAACATATGTGCGATACTTGGGGGCGGGATGCGGCGCCGGATGGGGACTGTCGACGCGAGGGAGGTCAGCTACGCGAGAGTCTGCCTGGCGCTGCGCCCGTTCCGCCTGTTCCAGGCTGGTGATCGCTATGTGCACGTTGTGGCCGGCCACGACCTCGACGTGCCGGCGCTGGTCCAGCGGGCCGACCGAGGGCGACCCACGCACGCGGACGACGAGCACGTCTGGCTCCCGCCGCTGGAGCATTGGTGTGCGGCGATCGCGCACCACGTCCGGGCCGGCGCCAACCGTGAGTTTCCTCGCTGGGAGCTGCAGCAGCAGGTGTTCAGGGCCATCGCCGACGCGTGCCGCGACTACCCGACGGTGAGCGCCGCGGAGGTCGCCGCCCGGCTCTACGCGGCCGGCTCGGGCGCTCAGGTCCCGCCCGTCAGCCAGACGATGCCGCGCATCCCCGCCGCCGAGTGGAGGCGTTGAGGCCCCGGGCCGCGACGCCCCGTTGGTGCACCACTGGGGCCCATTCCGTCCGTTTGAGCCCCGTTGGTGCACCATCGGGTAGTAAGGATGGCGAGCGCACCCGGGACAAGCGCCCAGGCCGGTCTCAAAAGTCCGATGGCGGGGGCCCAACCGGATGCGGACCATCAGAGCTATGAGCGCACAGAGTGCTGGGGGTGCTGCGATGGGGTCTCAGGCGATGGCCGGGAAGGCGGGCGTGATGAGGCTGCGCGACCGCGTCGCTGCGAGGTGGCAAACGGCCGAGGACCGCCGCAGCGCTCAGAGATTCAAGATCCGCCGGTACTTGCGGGCGCACGGCCCGGCGACCGAACTCATGATCACCAAGGAGACCGGCATCACCGCTTACACGGTGCAGGTGAGGCTGCGCGAGCTGGAGTCGGTTGGCGATGTGATCTGTGAGCGGACGCCCGTGCCGGACGACCCGACCCGGTACCGCCAGCTTTGGAGGCTGGACCGCTAGCCGAGGCCCGGTAGCCCGGCGCGGATTCTCACACCGCCTCTGAGGGGGGATGGAGCCGGTTTCGGTCACTTCGGCTCAGCCGCAGGGGTTGACCGGGGGCTCACGTCGAGGCGGAGACCTTCATCCGCGAGCAAGATCGGGCCCCGGTAGGCGGTCGCGGCCGCGCGTCGTGTGGCCTCGCGGTCGTTGCCGGGCCAGAAGTGGGTGAGCAGCAGGCGCCGCGCTCCGGCGTCGGTCGCCACCCGTCCTGCTTCCACGGCCCGCAGATTGAGGCCGTCGCCCGGCGCCGAATCCGGCCGTTGATCGCGGGTGGTGGCGTCGAGGATGAAGAGGTCGACATCCCGTCCCAGCTCGACCAGGCCGGGATCGATCCCGGTGTCGCCGGAGTAGGCGATCGTGGCCCCTCCGCCGTCCAGGCTCTCCAGTCGCACCCCAACGTTCGGCACATGATGCGGAAGCGGCCCGCTGACGACCCGGAACGGGCCCAGCCGCAGCGGGTCGCCGGGCAGGGGCGACCACCGGAAGGTGGCGTCGAGCGCGGAGCGGTCACCGTCCTCCAACGCCACCAGCCGGTCGACGACGCCGGCGGGGCAAAGGAGGGGAAGCGCCGGTGCGCCGCGGCGGCCGAACCAGCGTGCCCGGAGCAGGCCGTGGAGGTCGACGCAGTGATCCGGGTGGGCATGGGTGACGACGACCGCGTCCAGGCCTTCGGCGGACACCGAGCCGAGCTCCGCCAGGAGCCGGCTCAGGGTGCCGTATCCAAGGTCGAGCACGACCCGAAAGCCGGCCTCCTCCACCAGGAAGCCGGCGCACGCCCGACCGGGTTCCGGCCACGCGCCGCAGCTCCCCAGGACGACCACCCGGGTCGGCGACCTCACGGACGGGGTGGGGCCGGCTGCGGTTGCGGAAGGTGAAGGGCCATCATGACGCCCACCAAAAGCGCCACCACCGCGGGCACCGTCCCGACCGAGGCGGCGGACCCTCTGGGTAGAATGCGGGCCGGTGTCCGATTCCGACCTTCCGCGCGCGCAGGGGCACCCCTTGGGCGTCACCAGGGCCGGCCTGGCGTTCCGCCTCCTGATCGCGCTGGCCGTCATCCTGATCGTGGCGGCCGGAGTCTTCGCGTACACCGCGATCACGCGGATACAGCTCGACCCGAACCGCCAGGCGGCCTGGGCCGGCCGAACCGCGACCGCTGTCGCCGGAGGCCCGCAAGGGACCCCCTACGTGGCCTTCCTGCGCGAGATCTACGAGATCAACACCAGGGCGGGCACCGTGACGCTCGTCGCCGGACGCGCCACCGATCCCGGGTCGGGCCAGCCCGGGGCCACCGCGGACGGCGACGCGGCGCTGGGGGCCGCGATCCGCCCCACCGCGCTCGCCATCGGCCCCGGCGGCCAGATCTACTTCGCCGACCAGCTCACCGGCACCGTCCGCACCATCCAGGGCGGGGACCTGAAGTCGATCGGCCGCGCCCAGCAAGTTGGCGGCATCGCGGTCAACCCAGCCACCGGTACGGTCTACTTCGCCGATCAGGGGAACGACCAGGTCTTCGCGATCAATTCCGTCAGCGGCGGGGTGGCCGCGGTCGCCGGCAACGGCCAGTCGGGATTCGCCGGCGACGGCGGGCCGGCCCTCGCCGCAGAGCTCAGCCACCCGGAGGGCCTCGCCGTCTCGCGCGACCGTCTGCTGATCGCCGACAGCGGCAACGATCGCGTCCGCCAGGTCGATCTCCGGACCGATGTCATCACCACCGTTGCCGGCAGCGGTAAGCGGGGGTTGGCCGGGGACGGTGGGACCGCCGCCCGGGCGCAGCTCGATGATCCAACCGCGGTGGCCGCCAACCCCGAGGGCGGCTTTGTGATCGCCGACGAGGGCAATCGCGAGCTGCGGCAGGTGTCGGCGCGCGGCGTCATCTCGACGCTCGCGGGCACCGGGCAGCCCGGCACCGACAATCCCGAGTCGTCGGTGGAGCGCGACCGACGCGCACCTGAAGCAGCCGGCCGGCCTCGTCTACTCGGGCCCGGACCTCTACTTCGTCGACGATTTCCAGCTGCGCCTCGTCTCCGGCGGCCGGGTCGCCTACTTCACGCCACCCGGCGACCCCAGCTGAGGGGTTCCGGCGGACCTCGATCGTGGCGCGGGTGCCGCGCCGCCGGGTGGTGATCACCACAGCGCACCTCCTCCCAGAAGGACGTAGAGGATCGGCCCCACGCCCCAGACCACCGACACGATGCCCCAAAGCACCTTCTGGAGGAGCGAGAGGTCGCGCCTGAACGCGATGTTGATGAGCGCGAGGATGAAGGCGAGCGGATGCAGTACGACGGAGATCAGGATCTCGATCAGGAGCTTCATCGCCAGGCGGAGCCTACGGCCCCGGTGTTACCGGACTGTGTCAGTCACGGCAGCCCGACGTAGTGCTAGCATCGGATATAAGAATATCTGACAGCGTTCAGTACCAGTTAGCTGGGTGCGCACGGCATGCTGACCCCGAGCCTGACCTCGGCCCGAACCTGGCGTACCGAGCGTCGTCCGGTGGCGCTGCCAGTCGAAAGGGGGTTAGCAACCGTGGAACAAGCCCTTCCTGCTCGCGGCCAGCGGATGCTGCACGTGATCCCGGTGGCGTTTCTGATGTACACGATCGCGTTTATCGACCGCATCAACATCGGCGTCGCGCTGCCCGCGATGTCGAAGTCGCTGCACTTCAGTGCCGCCGTTGGCGGGCTCGCGTCAGGGATCTTCTTCGTCGGATACCTCATCCTCCAGATCCCCGGCGGCCACCTGGCCGAGCGGCGGAGCGCGAAGTGGGTGGTCTTCACCCTGCTCCTCGTCTGGGCCGTCTTCGCCATCCTGACCGGGTTCGTCCAGAACGTGCCCCAGTTGCTCGTGGTCCGTTTCCTGCTCGGGCTTACCGAGGGCGGAGTGTGGCCGGCGACGCTGGTGCTGCTGGCGCACTGGTTCCCACAGGACGAGCGGGCGCGTGCCAACAATCTCTGGATCCTGTGCCTGCCGGTCGCGGCCGCCGTGGCCAGCCCGGTTTCGGGCGCCATCCTGGCGGCGACGCAGGAGAACTGGCGGGTGCTGTTCGTGGTCGAGGGCATTCCCCCGCTGATCTGGGCGGCCGTCTGGGCGCTCGTCATCCGGGACCAACCGCGGGATGCTTCGTGGCTGAGCCGCGACTCCCGGGAGAAGCTCGAGAAGCGGCTGCGCGCAGAGCGCGAGTCGCGAGACCGGCCCGATCTCGGCTCCTACCGGCGCGCACTCACCAGCTGGCCGGTGTGGCTGTTCGTCATCGTCTACTTCTTCAGCACCATCCCGGGCTACGGCTTCACCACCTTCCTGCCCTCGCTCCTGAAGGCGCAGCATCTCCCGATCGGGACCGTCGGCGTGCTCACGGCGCTGCCGTTCGTGGCCGCCATCATCGGCCTGGTCGTGGTCGGAATGCTCTCGGACCGGATCCGGCACCGCCGCTACTGGATCGCGGGGCCCTTCGTGGTGGTCGGAGTGGGCATTTTGGTCAGCGTGGCGGCGGGCGGGAGTGTGGCCGGCACGATCGCAATCCTCAGCGTCGCCGGCCTCGGCCTCTACGCCTACCTCGGCCCCTTCTGGGCCAGCGTCGATCAAGTGATCCCGGTCGGGGTGGCAGGCGGCGCGATGGGCCTGATCAACGCACTGGGGAACCTGGGCGGCTTTGCCGGCCCTTACGCGGTCGGAGCCCTCGCCACCAGCACCGGCAGCTTCCACGCCGGGTTCGTCTTCCTTGGTGTGTCTGCCCTGATCATGGCGGCGCTGGCGATGCTCATTCGCGTGCGTGAGGGGGAGGCTGCCAGGGAGGTGGCGTCCAAGCGGCCCGCGCACGGAACAGCTCCTCAATAGTTATAGAACCGATATCAAGACTTCGCTACCCTATGGTATAATCCCGGCTTCGGAATCATCACGTCCTCTCGGAATCATCACGTCAGCATGAAGGAGGTCCAGGTGAGTCTGTATATCGGAATCGCCGTCATCGTGGTGGCGATCCTCGTCGTCATCGGCATCGTGATGGCGGTCGTCGGCAGTCGACGCCGGCGCTCTCAACAGCTCCGCCAGCGCTTTGGTCCCGAGTACGACCGCACCGTGCAGTCGACCGGGGACACCGGGGCGGCGGAACGGGAGCTGCACGGACGCGAGGAGCGACGCCGCGGCTTCCAGATCCACCCCTTGGGGGCGGTCGAGCGGCAGCGGTACGCGAACGAGTGGATGGCCGTCCAGGAGCGCTTCGTCGACGCTCCGAGTCAGGCCCTCGGAGAGGCCGACCGCCTCGTCAACGCGGTGATGGCGGAGCGTGGGTACCCGATGCAGGACTTCGACCGGATGGCTGACGACGTCTCCGTCGACCATCCCCATGAGGTCAACGACTTTCGGGCCGCGCACTCGGTGGCCCTGGCCGGCGATCGCGCGAGCACCGAGGATATGCGGGTCGGGATGCAACGCTATCGGAGCCTGTTCGACTCGCTGCTCCGCGACGACGGAGCGGCGGCCGGCAACGCGGCGGCACGCAACGCGCCGGCCGGGAACGCGCCGGCCGGGAACGCGCCGGCCGGGAACGCGCCCGGCGGCTACGCACCGGGCGGCAACGCGCCGGCCGGGAACGCGCCCGGCGGCTATGCCGCTGGCAGCGGTGCGCCGGCCGGGAACGCGCCCGGCGCCTATGCGGCGGGCGGCAACGCGCCGGCCAGCAATGCCCCGGGCGATAACGCGGCAGGTGGCAACGCGCCAGGCACCCCCACCGGCACACCAAGGGGAGATGATCGATGACCGATCAGCAGCAGCGATCTGATTACCAGGCGACCGGGCCTACCGGGCAACCCGCGGCGTCGCAGGCTGCTGGGCCGGACGGGGGCCAGCAGTCCGGCCTCCAGACCGGCGGCCGGGCACCGGCGCCGGAGACCGACCGGCCTGGCATGGGCCAGGAGGCGACGTACCAGCAGGCCGGGGGCCAGACGGCGAATCCGGATCTGGACCGGGCCGGCGCCGAGCAGGCAGCGGGCGCCGACGGCGGCCGGCGGTACGCGGACCCGCAGGCGATGATGCCGCAGGACGAGAGGGCGGGCGACTTCCAGGACCCCCCGGCTGCGAGCTCCAGTGGGGCTTCCGCGGCGAGCGGTGCCTCGCAGGCGACCGATCCCGGACTGGCCGACCAGGCCCCGGGCGGCCCGGCCGGTGAGGCCGGCATGGACCGGTTCCGTGACCGGTGGGCGTCGGTGCAGGCTGCTTTCGTCGACGATCCCAAGAACGCCGTCGGGGAGGCCGACCGCCTCGTCGCGGAAGTGATCCAGAACCTCGAGCAGAGCTTGACCCGGCGCCGCGAGGAGATGCAGGGCGAGTGGACGGGCGGCGAGACCGACACCGAACACTTGCGCCGACTCCTGCACGGCTACCGGTCGCTCTTCCAGAGCCTGGTCGACAGCGGATTCTAAGCCAGGGGGGAAAGGCGGGCGTCGCCGTGTGGCGGCGGCCGCCACCCCCTGATCGACTATTTCTGACTCGCCGCCAGCAGGTCGAGGAGCGCCTGCCGCGGCGGGGCGAAGACGTCGATGAGGGTGGTGGGCCCGTCCGGACTCCACACCTCGTGCGGAGCGTTGGGCGGGATGATGACCAACTCGCCCGGTCCTACGCGGCGCTTCTCGCCCGAGACCTCGATCTCCATCGCCCCCTCCAGCACGTACGACGCCTGCTCCTCGTCGTGGTTGTGTCGCGCCGGGTGAGCGCCCTGCTCCAGCCGTACCACGTTGAAGAGCAGGTTTTTACCCAGGGTGGGGCGGAAGATGATGCCTGGTCCCATCTCCAGCGGCTCGAGCGTGGCCGGCTCCGAAAAGGTCGCGGGCGTGTTCACCTCCGCCGAGCTGCCCGTGAAGTAACTCATCGTCCATCCTCCATTGGTGGGTCCGGAATTCCGTAGAGGCTAACGCGGGCTCATGCGGAGCGCCCCGTCGAGCCGGATGGTCTCGCCGTTGAGCAGCGGGTTCTCGATGATGGCCACCGCCAGCTGCGCATACTCGGACGGCCGGCCCAGGCGCGAGGGATGGGGGATAGTGGCCGCCAGGCGCTCGCGGAACTGCGCGTCGAGCGAGCCCAGAAGGGGCGTGTCCATGGTCCCAGGGGCGATCGTGCAGACGCGGACCAGGTGCTGCGCCAGGTCGCGGGCGGCGGCGATGGTGAGGCCCGCGATACCGGCCTTGGAAGCCGCGTAAGCCGCCTGCCCTACCTGCCCCTCGAAGGCCGCGATGGAGGAGGTCTGGACCACGACGCCGCGCTCTCCCTCGACCGGGTCCCGCGTGCTCATCCGCTCGGCGGCCAGGCGCAGAGTGTTGAAGGTCCCGACCAAATTGACGTCGATCACCCTGCGGAAGAGGTCGAGCGGGTGGGCTCCCTGGCGACCGACGATGCGAGCGGCCGACCCGATGCCGGCGCAGCAGACGGCGATCCGGAGGTCCCCCGCCGCCTCCACCGCGTGCGCGACCTCCTCCTCACTGGTCACGTCGGCGGCGACGAACCGGGCGCGGGGAAGACCGGCCGCGACCTCAGCCCCCGGCGAGCTGGGAAGGTCGACGATGGTCACGCTCGCCCCCTTGCGGGTCAGAGCCTCGGCGGTGGCCCGGCCCAGGCCGGAGGCGCCGCCCGTGACCAGAGCGGCAGTGCCCTCGATGTTCATGGCCGCCCCATTCTCCGGGAAAGCCCGGGCTGGAGACCGGGAGCAGGCCGGTCGGCCGCAGGGATGGTCACGACCGCGGCGCGGGAGCTACGGTTAGCGGCATGACCGAGCTCACCGTCGAGGAGGCGCAGCGCCTCGATCACCGCTTTGTCGTCCATCCCCTCCACAACTCGGCCCAGACGGCCGCCGGACCGTTGGTCCTGGTCAGCGGCCGCGGGAGTCTGGTCAAGAGTGCCGACGGTCGCGAGTACATCGACGGGCTGAGCGAGCTCTGGAACGTCAACATCGGCCACGGGCGAGGAGAGCTGGCCGAGGCCGCGGCCGATCAGATGATGCGGCTTGCGTTCGTCTCCAACTACAACGGGCAGGCCAATCTGCCCGCCATCGAGCTGGCCGAGAAGATCGTCTCCATCGCGTATCCGTCCATGCGGTCGGTCTTCTTCGCGAGCGGCGGCGCCGAGTCCAACGAGTCCGCCTTCAAGCTCGCCCGCTCCTACTGGAAGCTGCAGGGAAAGCCATCCAAGACCAAGATCTTCTCCCGCCGCTGGGCCTACCACGGCGTGACCTACGCCGCCATGAGCGCGACCGGAATGGCGAACTACCACGCTCAGTTCGGTCCCTTGGCGCCGGACTTCCTGCAGGTGGAGCCTCCCTACTGGTACCGCTGGGACGGCTGGGCGGAAGGGAAGACGCACGAGGAGTGCGGAGCCTGGGCGGCGGACCAGCTGGAGCAGGCGATCCTGCGGGAGGGCCCGGACACGGTCGCGGCCTTCATCGCCGAGCCGGTCCAGGGTGCGGGCGGCGTGATCCCGCCGCCCGACGGCTATTTCCAGCGGATCCGGGAGATCTGCGACCGTCACCAGGTGCTCTTCATCGCGGACGAGGTGATCACCGGGTACGGCCGCCTCGGCACCTGGTTCGGCCTCGAGCGGTGGGGGGTGGAACCGGACATCGTGTCCTTCGCCAAGGGCGTGACCAGCGGTTACATCCCGCTCGGCGGAATCATCCTGGGGGAGAAGGTCGACCAGCTCCTTCGCGACCTACCCAAGCAGACGGCATGGATGCACGCGTACACCTACTCCGGTCACGCGACCTCCTGCGCGGTGGGGCTGGCCAACCTCGCCGTCATCGAGCGGGAGGGGCTGCTGGCGCGGGCCGCCGCGCTGGGTGAGCGACTGCGGGGCGGCCTGCAGAAGTTGGACTCCCTACCCTCCGCCGGCGACATCCGGGGCCTGGGTCTGATGGCGGCGGTGGAGGTGGTCGCGGACCGGAAGACGCGGCAGTCCTACCCCGAGTCGGAGGCGGTGGGGACCCGCATCGTGGCCGCCGCCCGCGAACGGGGCGTGTTGATCCGGAACCGCCAGGACGTGGTCGAGATGGCACCCCCTTTCTGCACCACCGAGGAGCAGATCGATCGCATCGTCGAGGTGGTGGGGGAATCGATCCAGGCCGTGACCGGGTAAGGCCCGGCCGGCTCAGGACGGCCGCTGCAGCGCCAGGGCGGCGGTCACCGCGCTCAGCGCCCCCTCGTCGAGGGGCTGCCGGGACCGCACGTCGATCTGGCAGAGGACGGTGGCGGCGGCTGTCTCGGTGGCGGAGGTGAGGCTGATCGGCATCACGAGCACCTCCGCCCCGGGGTCGTTCAGGCGGCCCTGGACCCGGGACCGCAGATCGTCAAGCGAGACTGCCGCCGGCACGGTCAGCTGCATCGTGGCCTGGAGCGGCGGCTTCCCCACGGTCATCGCGGAGTTCATCACCACCTGGTTGGGGAGCCGCAGCAGCTCGCCCCGGGCGGTGCGGAGCGTGGTGAAGAACGCGTTCATGTCGACCACGGCGCCTTCGAGCTCGAGCATGCCGGCGATCGTGGTGCGGAGGCGCAGGGTGACGCCGACCTGGTAAGGGCGGGCGATCATGAGCAGAATGCCGGCGAAGAAGTTGCCCAGCGACGATTGCGCCGCGGCGCCCACGATGACCCCGACGATGGCGCCCCCGACCAGCAGCCCCGAGAGGTTGACGCCGAGCGCCGTCAGCAGGCCGAGGACCAGGCAGGCGTAGAGGGCCCAACTGCCTACGTTGCGCAGGACGACCGCGGCCTGCTGGTCGACGTGGCTGAAGATCAGTCCCAGCCAGCCCCGGATGGCGATCACCCCGGCGACCAGTGCGACCGCGGCGATGCCCCACTGGGCGGCCAGGAGAGCGCCCTTGTGGCGGTCCATGCTGGGGAAAAATTCGGCGACGGTGGGCGCCGCCACGAAGGCGGCGAGCATGATCAGAGTCGCCACCGACGACCGGGCAATGTGCCAGGCGAGCGAGTCGTGCGCCGGCGTGCGGGGCTGGGTGTCCATAAGCGTCGCCGACGATGCTAGGAGGGCGGCGGTCCCGGTCGGCAGCGTTCCCGACCACCGGAACCGCCAGTGCCGGCCCGGTGTCGGAGTCAGCCGGCCACGAGCGGAGCCGTGGCGGTTGCCGCACACCGGGCGCACACGCCCTGCACGGTGACCTGTGCGGAGAGCGAGGTGAAGCCACCGGCCTCGGCCGCGCTTATCACCGCCCGCGTGTCGGCCGGAGCCTCCACGTCCTCGACGTCCCCACACAGCCGGCAGACCACGTGGTGATGCGGGCTCCGGCGGGTGTCGTAGATCGTGGTGCCGCCCAGGGAGCTCACCCGCCGCACGTGGCCCATGTCCTCCAGGAGGGTGAGGGCGGCATAGATGGTGGGGAGCGAGACGCTGGGGAGTTGAGCGGTTGCCCGGGCGAGGAGCTCCTCGGCGGTGACATGCCCGTCGATGCCGCGCAGGATGCGGTGCAGCACCACCCGCTGCGGCGTGGCGCGGAGACCGCGACCCCGGAGGTCAGCGATGAAAGCCGCCTCGGCCATCTCGCCGTCGCGACGCCTGGAACGCACGCCCGCATGCTACCGGGCTATCGCAACTTCCTTGCCCTTGTTACCGGGGGAAGGGCGGCGGCCGCCGCGCAGAGGCCACACCGCCCCCCCGTCGCCGGTCACGTTCCGGTTTCTAGCGCGGGCGGACACTGAGGCGGCTGGCACCTCCCCGCACTTCGACCTGAAGCCGGTTACCGGCGGTCTCGAAGCCGCTCGACTGGAGCCGGCTGGGTCCGCCGATCGCGCCCAGGCTCTGGTCGTCCAGCGAGAGCCGGCTGGCCCCGCCGTTGATCTCGACCCGGGCCGGGACCGCCGCCGGCCGGCTGATGTCGACCCGCGAGACGCCGCCGCTGATCCGCACCGGGACGGTGCCGTGGGCCTCGCCCAGTTCGAGATCCATCCGGCTCACCCCACCGGTGACCTCGAAGTCGCGCAGGTCCAGGCCACGCACGTCGATGTCGGCCCGCGAGGCGCCGCCGCGCACACGCAGCGTCCAGACCAGGTCGGGACGCAGCCGGATGTCCGCCTCCGCTCGACCCCACGCGAAGGGACCGCCGTGGTAGTGGATCGTGATCTCGTTGCCGAACTCGGTGACCTCGGGCTGCGGGCCCTCGAAGCGCGCCGCGTAGCGGTTGGTGAGCGTGGGATCCACGCTCACCCGCAGATTGGACACGCCGCCCACGAATTGAAGGGTGACCGGCTCGGACGGTCGCGAGCTCGCCGCCGAGGGCTGCGGCTCCGGCTCCACGGCCACCGGCTCGAAGGGTGGCGTCGCCGCCCGCGTCGGCTCGACAGTCCCGGCTCCGCCGTCGGTTCCGGCCCCGGGTGTGGACGGCGTGATCTGAAGCTCGTGCAGATCGATCGGCATGACTGATCAACTCCCTTTGGGTGGAATGGAGAGGTGCCGGCCCGCGGGCCCTGCGCCGAGCTTGCACGCCTCGAGCGCGGGGTCGCCCCGCGGCCGGCGGGACGGTGACAGCGCCCCCGCCGGGAGCCGGTCTGCCAACCGGAAGCCCGGCGACGCTGTCGTGTCATTATCTTAACGGCTAAGATAATGACATGCAACCCCCTTCAACGGAATCGCCGGCGGAGGGTCCCGGTCCGCGGCTCCTGTCGACGGTCCGGCGTCTGGCGTCGGACGTCGTGGACGCGCATCAGCAGCACGCCGAAGTGCTCGGCCTCTCCTCCAGCGAGCTGCGAGGCCTGGAGCTGGTGGCGGCGGAGGGCGAGACCACCGCGGGCCGGCTGGCGGCCGCGCTGCGGCTGACGACCGGCGCCGTCACCGGTGTGGTGGACCGGCTCGAACAGCGCGGGCTGGTCCGGCGCGGGACGGATCCCGACGACCGGCGGCGCGTCCTGGTCACGCTCGGCGAAGGCGCGTCCGGCCAGCTGGCGGGGGTCCCGGACCCCCTGGCGGCGGCGGTCGGCGACCTGCTGGCGGTGGCCGACGCCGGCCAGCTGGCGACGGTGGACCGGCTGCTCTCGGTCCTCGACCTGTCGCTACGGGACGAGCTGCGGCGGCTGGATCAACGCCATGCCTCGCCCGCGGCTGGCGGTCCGCTGGCGGTGGGCGGCACCCCGGTCTCGCGGGCCCGGCTGGCGGTCTCCTCCGGTCTCAACAATGTGACGTTGGGGTCGGAGCCGATCCCCGAGCTGTGTCGGGCCGCCTTCGGAGGGGGCCTCGAACTCGAGCTGACGGAGTCGGAGGGGACGGTCACGCTGGCCCCCCGGCGGCGTCTCCTCCTGGGCGGCTGGGTGGGCCCGGGCGAGATCACGCTGCAGTCCGGGCTGCGCTGGTCTATCGAGGTCGCGGGCGGGAGCAACCGCTCGTCGGCGGATCTGACCGGCGTGGTGGTCGAGAGCCTCCGTCTGCGCGGCGGTGCGAGCCGGATCGGCATCGCCCTGCCCCAGCCCGAGGGGACCGTGCCGATCGAAATCGGCGGCGGAGTCAGCCGCTGCCAGCTCCGGCTGCCGGCCGGCGCTGAGCTCCGTTTGACGACGCGCGGTGGGGCCAGCAGGCTCCGGATCGGTGAGGTCCGCCTGGGCTCCGTGGGGGGCCACCTCGAGTGGCAGAGCCCGGAGTACGCCACCTCGGCAGATCGCTACCACCTGACTGTGGGGGGCGGCGCGGACCGCCTGGAAATCCTTTACGAGCCGTCCGACTCGAGATAGCGCTGACGCAGCCGGGTCACCGTGGAAGGGTCGAGTCCGAGCCCGCCGGCCAGGCGCCCAGCGGTCGGAAAGATGGACCTCATTCCCTCCAGAAACAGGTTCATCGCCTGCGCGGGGGCGTCGTACAGGGGAAGCAGGACGGGGCTGCGGCCCAGGTCTCCGAGCAGGCCTGCCTCGCGCAGTCCGGCCATGAACCGGGCACTTCGGGTGTAGTCCGCCACCACCGCGTCGTCCCGAACCCCCAGCAGGCGGCCCAGGGTGGCCACCACCACCCCGGTGCGATCCTTTCCCGCCACGCAGTAGACCACCGCCGGCAGACGGTCCGCTCGCGCCAGGTCGCCGGCAATCCGGCCCAGGTTCTCGAGCTGGGCCTCGAAGACGCGAAGGTAGAACTCAGCCAGCTCGGTTTCGTTCGTGATCGTGGTCGCCACCGTGCCCACCGGCGCCAGGTTGGTGGGGACCCGGCGGGTTTCGCCGTCGACGAACCAGGGCAGTCCACGTGCCGCCACCTCCTCGGGACGTCGCAGGTCGAAGGCGGTCGCCCCCCGGTCCGGAAGTGCGGGGGAGTGGACGCCGGGAGACCAGCCCGTGTCGTCGGAGCGGAAGAGGAGGCCGGAGCGGACTCTGCGGCCGTCGGAGGTGGGCAGTCCGCCCAGGTCGCGGCCGTTGGTGAGACGGTCCGCCGCGCGCGCTTGCATCGGCTCCATGGTCCCAGGAAAGCAGCGGTCTTCTCAGCGGCCGGTGAAGGACGGGTGAACGGGCAGAATGACGAGGCTCGATGCGCGGCGTACCCTGGCCAGCGAGGGACATTCCGCGTGGACTTTTTGGGTTTTCATCCGATGTACGTCGTGATCCTGCTGGCGCTGGCGCTGATCATCTTCGGCCCCAGCCGGCTGCCCAAGATGGGTGCTCAGGTGGGCAGGATGCTTCGCGAGTTCCAGGCCGCCCGCGAGGGCCTCACACAGCAGATGCGCGAGGCGTTCGAGGAGGAGCCGAACTTCGGCCCCAGCACCGGCCCCACCGTCGCCGTCGCCGAGGAGGAGCCGGCTTCCGAGCCCGCCGCGTCGACCGAGGGCGCGGTCGCGGTGGCCGATCGGCCCCTGGGCGAGACGATCGCGGCCGGGGTCGATCTGCCTCCGGTGGACGCTGCGACGCCGCCCGAGTCAGAGGGGGCAGGCGCCGGCCCGGTGGCCGCCGGCGCGGGCGAGTCGACACCTGAGATCGACCTGACGGAGGTCGCGGCGGCGAAGTCGCCCGCCCCCCAGGCGACCTCCCAAGAGCAGGAGCAACCGGCGGCGGTGCTGGACCCGCCCCAGGTGACGCCTTTTGAGGAGCCCGCGAACGGCGCCACGGAGGCTCCGCCCGTCCAGGGCGTCGTTCCCGAGGGCTCTGCCACCGGCGGCGTCGTGGTCGAGTCGCCGGCGGAGGACCAGGCTGTCACCTCGACCGACGACGGGCCGGAGCACCACGAGCCCAGCCTCACTCCGGGATCATCGGGAACAGTCGTCGAAGCTCCCCGAGCGGGCGGGTTCGAGACCCCGCCGGCGGCGGCCGGGAGCACGCCGTTCGCCTCCGTCGCCGCCGACCACGAGAGCCCACCCCGGCCCCGCGACGAGCAGGCCGGCCCCGAGTAGGAGCGCGGCCGAGCGGCCCCGGGCCGTCCTCGGAGAGGTGCCATGATGGGAAGAGGTGGCTACGAGTAAGGCGCGGACGCAGGTCGTCATCTTTGGTGCGACCGGCGATCTCTCGCGGCGGAAGATCCTCCCCGCACTGGGAAACCAGGCCCGGGTGGCGCAGGGTGGGGTCCAGCTGCACGGCGCGGGACGATCGGCGCACACCAACGGCGAGTTTCCGAACCTGGTGCGTGAGGCCAGCCACAACGAAGAGCTGGCGGAGACCGCGAACTGGGTCCAGCTCGACTATGGCGACCCGTCGTCCTTCCGGCCGCTGAAGCAGGCGATCGAAGGGGCCGACCACGTCATCTTCTACCTCGCCACGCCGCCCACGACGTTCGCCCCGATCCTGGGCAGCCTGCGCGCGGCCGGGCTCGCCGACCGGGGCGGCAACGAGCGGATCGTGATGGAGAAGCCGCTGGGCCGGGACGTCGCCACCTCGCGGCAGTTGAACGCAAGGCTCAACGAACTCTTCGACCCCGCCCAGATCTACCTCATCGACCACTACCTGGCCAAGGACACGGTCCAGAACGTCCTCGCCTTTCGATTCAGCAACGCCCTGTTCGAGCCGATCTGGAACCGGACCATGATCGAGTGGATCCAGATCACGGCCGCCGAGAAGGACGACATCGGGACCCGGGCCGGTTACTACGACGCGACCGGCGCCGTGCGCGACATGGTTCAGAACCACGTGCTGCAGCTGCTGGCGCTGATCGCGATGGAGCCCCCCACCACGCTCGCTCCCGCCGACGTCAGCCAGGCCAAGCTGGAGCTGCTGCGGGCGGTGCAGCCGATCAACCCCACGCTCGCCGTCCGCGGCCAGTACGACGGATACCTGGACGCCGAGGGAGTCAGCTTCGATTCCAGGCGCGAGACCTACGCGGCGGCCAAGCTGGTGATCGAGAACTGGCGCTGGCAGGGGGTGCCCATCTTCATGCGGACCGGCAAGGCGCTGCGGCGGCGCCTGACGGAGGCGGTGATCCGGTTGAAGGATTCACCGGCTCTTCGTTCGAACGGATTCACGCAGCGGGGCCTGCCGACATTGATCGTGATCCGCTTCCAGCCCGACGAGGGGATCCTGCTTCGCATCGGGGCCAAGCGGCCGGGACCTCGCTTCGAGGTGGTGCCGGCGGGGCTCAGGCTCGAGTACCAGTCGCTGGCGCGCACACCGCTGGCGGACGCCTACGAGAACGTGCTCTCGGAGGTGCTGACCGGCGGTCACAGCTCGTTCCCCAGCGGCGGCGAGATCGAGCGTTCATGGGAGATCGTGGACCCGGTGGTGGCCGCGTGGGAGACGCTGGGGCATCCCGAGACCTATGCGCGCGGCACCTGGGGCCCGGAGTCGGCGGACGACCTGGTCGGCGCCGGCGGTGGTGGCCGCTGGGTCACCTCGGGAGACGAGCCGGGCACCCGCTGAGCCCCCCAGCGCCCATTGCTTGGTGAAGGTCCCTCGCCGGGCGTCGTTGGGCGCGTGTCGCCGGCATTGTGCGGTTATCGCGACCCATCCGGCCAGGCGGGTGCGTGACATAGTTCCGCCACACGCGTTACGTAGAGACAACAGTCGTGCAATCAGTACAAACCCTTTGGGGCCCGTTCGCGATTGCCTTGATCTGTCTTCTGATCTTCGTGGAGGAGGCCGGCGTCCCGCTCCCGATGTTCCCCGGGGACGGGTTGCTGCTCGTGGCCGGCATCATGATCCTGGCCGGACAGATCTCGCCCTGGCTCTTTGTGCCCCTCGCCTTCGCGGCCTGTGTCTCCGGCGCTCTCCTCGGCTACCTCTGGTCCCGACACCTGGGGCGCGAGCGGCTGGAGCGGCTGGCGGACCGGCTCCATTTGCGAGGACATCTGCTGCGCGCGGCCGAGCGGCTCCGGCGGACGGGCGCCGTCGGCGTCCTGATCGGCCGGCTCCTTCCCGGCTCTCGCGTGTACACGAACCTGGTCGCGGGCATGACCGGGATACCGCTGACCGCGTTCCTGCGCGGGCTGCTCCCTTCGGTGGTGATCTGGCTTGGGCTGCTGATCGGTCTTGGGGTCGCCGTCGGGGTCCCGGCCGCCCCTTACCTGCATCGGGCGGAGGAGCTCTTCTGGCGTGCCGCGCTGGTCGGCATCTCGCTGCTCGGGTCCGTGGTGGTCCTCCGCCTGGTCCGCGCGCCCGACGCGGGCTCGACGGGCGGCCGCCGGCCGGGTGTGCTGCGCCTGGTGGTGGCGATCGGCCTCGACGTCGCCATCGTGGGCGCCGTCGCGGCCGCCACCAGCGGCACGCTGCTCACCGGTGTCATCGGTCTGGTGATGGCGGTCTCGCTGACCCTCCTCATCTACGTCGCCGCCACCAGGCTCGCCCTGGGGTCGACCCCGGGGGAGCGCCTCGGCCGGTTCAGCTACCGCGAGCTGCTGCCTTCGGTGCCCTGACCGACACCCCAGCACCCCCGATTGCCAACTCTGGAAGCGCGCCTACATCGTGGCTCCGAGTACTGGACCAGGCCGCCGTCCACGTAGTAGGTGCCGCCGGTGATGTAGCCGGCGGCGTCCGAGCACAAAAAGCGGACCAGCGACGCCACCTCCGAGGTCTGTCCCATCCGTCCCAGCGGGATCACCTCCCGCGCCCGCGCGGCCAGCGCCGGGTTCTGGACCAGGGGGCTGGTCATCCGGCTCCGAATCGCCCCCGGTGCCACGTTGTTGACCCGGATCCCGAGCGGCCCGAACTCGAACGCGAGCTGTCGCATCAACATGCGGATCGCCCCTTTGGACGCGGAGTAGACGGAGGCCTGCGGCAGCGTCGCGTCCTCGTGGACCGACGAGATGTTGACGATCGACCCACCGCCGCCCGCCGCCATCACGCGACCGGCCACCTGCGAGCACAGGAACACACCCCCGAGATTGACGTGCAGGACGCGCCAGAATTCCTCGTCGGTGAGCTCGAAGAAAGGCTTGCGGCGCCCGACCCCGGCGTTGTTGACCAGGCAGTCGACGCCGCCGAACTCGCGCACCGCCAGCTCCACCACGCGTTCCACGTCCGATCGCACCGAGACGTCGCCCGGGATCGCCGCCGCACGCGGCAGCCGCGCCGCGAGCGCGTGCGCCTCCTCCTCGAAGTCGAGGTAGTCGATCACGACCGCGGCCCCCGCCTCCGCCAGCGCCTCGGCGATCGCGTGGCCGATGCCGCTGCCCGCACCGGTGACGATCGCGACCTTGCCCTCCAACTCCATGAGGCCACCTTGCCAGATACGCCCGGGACCGCGGTGCTACCCTCCGCATGACGATGCCCGGCACGAAGGCTTTCTGGTGGTACGCCTACGTGTTTACCGAGCCGGCGGGAAGCCGGAGCTCGGGCGTCGCCGCGCACCCCTCGCCCAGGTAGCTCCCCCGCCGGCACCGCGAGCCGGAGGGGTGACGCAGCCAGAGGACGAGAAAGCGGTGTTGGAGCTCCAAACCGACCCAGAGCAACCGGGGCCGATCCCCACCCGGCCGGTGCGCGTCGGCCCTCTCACCATCGGCGCCGGTGATCCCTGCGTGATCGCGGGCCCGTGCTCGATGGAACCCGGCTATCCCGGGCAAGCAGAGCTGCTGCAGCAGGCGGGCGTGGACGGTCTCCGGGCCAATCTGTTCAAGCCCCGGACGCACCCGGAGAGCTTCCAGGGTCTGGGCGAGGCCGGCCTCGACCTGCTCCGGGAGGCGCGAAGCCGCACCCGCCTGCCCTTCTTCACCGAGGTGCTCGACGCCCGCGAGGCGGAGCTGGTTCGTGATCTCGTCGACTGCCTCTGGGTGGGCGCTCGCAACATGCAGAACTTCCGGCTCCTGGAGGCGCTCGGCGAGCTCGGGAAGCCGGTCCTGCTGAAGCGGGGGATGGGGGCGACGGTCGACGAGTGGGTCGCCGCCTCCGAATACCTGCGCCGGCGTGGGAACCACCAGGTGGTGCTTTGCGAGCGGGGCATCCGCACCTTCGAGCCCAGCACCCGCAACACACTCGACCTCTCGTCCGTGGTCGTAGTCCGCGAGCGCACCGACCTGCCGGTGCTGGTCGACCCCTCGCACGCCGCCGGCAACCGGCGCTGGGTGGCCGCACTGGCGCGAGCCGCGCTCGCGGTGGGTGCCGACGGGCTCCTGGTCGAAGCCCATCCTCAACCGGATCAGGCGTGGTCGGACGGGGACCAGACGATGGACCTCACCCAGCTGCGCTCGCTGGTCGACGACGTCCGCGGAGCCGCCATCCGCCGCTCCGGCGACGGCTCTGATCCCCAGCCCCGTCCCTGCCTGGCCAGGGTCCTGGACCAGGAGATCGCCCGCCTTACGGCTCTCCGCGACCGCCTGCGAGTAGCTTCAGAGGTCGCATGACAGAGCTGCGCATCCGGGACCTCCGGACGATTCGCACCGCCCCCGCCGGCATCCGCCTGGTGGTGGTCAAGGTGGAGACCACCGAGCCCGGCCTCTACGGCCTTGGCTGCGCGACCTTCACCCAGCGCGCGTCGGCCGTGGTGCGGGCGGTCGACGACTACCTCAAGCCCCTCTTGGTGGGGCGCGAGGCGGGGGCCATCGAGGACCTCTGGCAGGTGGGCCACCTGAGCGGATACTGGCGCAGCGGACCCGTCCTCAACAACGCCCTCTCCGGGGTCGACGAGGCGCTCTGGGACATCAAGGGCAAGGTCGCCGGCTTGCCGGTATACGAGCTGCTGGGGGGTCCGGTGCGGCGCGGTGTCCCGGTCTACACCCACGCTTCCGGCACCAGCTTCGAAGAGGTGGAGGAGCGGGCCCGCGCGCTCGCCGACCAGGGGTATCGATACATCCGCTGCCAGGTTTCGATCCCGAACTCCAACAACTACGGCGCCCAGTCGGTCGGCGACGCCCCGTTCGAGGAGAGCCTCTACCTCCGCACCACGCCCCGCCTCTTCGATCACCTGCGCAGCCGTCTCGACGAGAGTCTGGAGCTGCTGCACGACGTCCACGAGCGGGTGAGCCCGCAGCACGCGATCCGGCTCGCCCGGGACCTCGAGCCCTACCGGCTCTTCTTCTACGAGGACCCCTTCGCGCCCGAGGACAACGGCTGGTTCCGGCGGCTGCGAGAGCAGTCGGCGATCCCGGTCGCGATGGGCGAGCTCTACACCAACCCGGCCGAGTACATGCCCCTGATCCAGGAGCGGCTGATCGACTTTCTCCGCCTGCATATCTCCTGCATCGGCGGCCTGACTCCGGCGCGCAAGATCGCCGCGCTGGCCGAGTTTGCCGGCGTCCGCACCGCCTGGCACGGCCCGGGCGACGTCTCGCCGGTCGGACACGCCGCCAACCTGCACCTCGACCTGGCGACGCCGAACTTCGGGATCCAGGAATGGACGTCTCCCGGTGAAGCGCTGCGCGAGGTCTTCCCGGGCACCCCCGAGGTCCGTGAGGGCATGGCCTACCCCGCGCCCGGTCCCGGGTTCGGGATCGACGTCGACGAGGCCCGAGCGGCGCGCTACCCGTACCCCGAGGGTGGGCTCAACGGCGCCTGGCCCCCGGTGCGGCGCTGGGATGGCAGCATCGTCCGGCCCTGAGAGCGTTGCCGTGGCCCGCCTCCGCCGTGAGGTGGCCCGGCTGCTCGAGCGGGAGGTGACCGCCTACCGCTTCACGCCCGGCGGCTGGACGGTCGCGGTGCGGGGCGTGCTGACGCTCGTAGGGGGGCAGACCGTGTTCGCCAAGCTTGGCGACCAGCACGTCCCCGACACCGTCCAGGCGCTGCGCGACGAGATCGCGACCTACCGGCTGCTGGGCTCGCGGCCCTTCCTGCCCCGGCTGATCGCCGCCGACCCCGTCGTTCCGGTGCTGATCCTGGAGGACCTGAGCCGGGCCGAACGGGTCCCGCCCTGGACGGCGGGCACGCTGCAGGCCTACCGGCGCCTCTGCGACGAACTGGCCGCGACGCCGGCGCCCGGCGAGCCTTCGCTCCCTGCGAGCCGAGATCGAGGGCGACGCCTGGGAGCGGGTCGCCGCCGACCCCGGTCCCGCGCGGCAGGTCCTCTCGAGCGGGTGGCTGGAGGACAACCTGCACCGGCTGCTCGCAGCCCAGCGGCAAGTCCGCGCCGAGGGGTCGAGCCTGGTCCACACCGATCTGCGCAGCGACAACCTGCTGTTCCTTCCCGACCGCGCCCTGGCGCTCGACTGGAACCTCGCCCGCCGGGGCGACGGGCGGTGGGACCCCCACCTGACCGCGCACACGATCGCGATGGAAGGGGGTGGGACGGTCGACGAGTTGCTGCCCGACGCCGATCCCGCCATCGTCGCCTGGCTGGCCGGCTTCTTCGCCTCCCGGGCGGGCCTGCCGCCGCCCGAGGGGGCTCCACTAGTGCGCGGGTTTCAGCGGGCTCAGCTCGCCGTAGTCCTCCCTTGGGCGTGCCGGCTGCTCGCCCTCCCGCCGCCCGCGCCCCCAATCGCCGTTTGCTAGCGGATGGGTGTCAAACAGACCGGTTTAGGCCCAATACCGTTAACTTAGGTAGAGGATGCGCTCTGGGCGGGCGAGGGTCGGCTGGGGCCACTCGCGGTGCTCTGCGCGCTTGACGTGGTATTTCGACATCTTCCGCTTGACAACGCGCGGGTTCGCGCGGAGCCGGCGAGGTGAGAGCGGCAGGTCGAGGATCTCATCGATCGCTCGCCGACGGGCCAGCGCCAAGTGCTGAGGGGGAAAAAGCGCTGCCGGGAGCGGAGGTGCTGCGTCGTGCGACGCGCAGACTGCGCAGGAAGGAGAGGCGATCCGGGTCCAGCCCGGCCTGGACAGCGGCGTCATGCATGAGGGCCCTGATCGCGTAGTGGGTGAGCAGATACCCGTAGGCCTCCTGATAGACGCCTTCGGGTTGCCTGGACCGCAGCACCACCTTGGACCCCCGCTGATGGGTCTTCAACTCGTCCATCGTGTTCTCGAACTCCCAGCGCTGGGCGTAGAGAGCCGCCAGCTCGGCAGCCGGCGCCCGCTCGGGATCGAGGATGGTGGTCAACAGTCGGTAGCGCTCGAGACCCGAGCGGCCGGGATCGTCGATCGTGTACTCGATCGCTCGCACGGACTGGGGTCGCTCTCGCCGCTGATCGCTGCTGTCGTAGATCCGCGTCACCCAGGATCCGTCCTCCAGCACCTGATCCGGCTCCAGGCGGAGGTTGCCGACGCGCCAGAGCAACTCGGCGCGCTGGCCGCTGGCGATCTGCCAAAGCCGGAAGCTGTAGATGCCACGGTCGGCCAGGCAGAGCATGCCCGGCCCCAGGTTGTGGCAGAGATCCTCGGCCAGGCTCTGCTCACCGCGCCAGCAGGGGCCAAGCTCGGCCGCGATCACCGCGTGGGTCCCGCACTCGGCCAGCCCGACCATCCGCAGCTGGGGGAAGGCCGTCCGCCCGCGGCCGGTTCCTGGGCGGCCGAAGGCCCTCTCGTTGGCCTCCGTGTCGGCCACGTCCAAGCAGGTCCCATCCATCGCCACCAGGCGCCAATCGTGGTACCAGGCGCCCGGCAGCCCGGGCTCCGCCAGCGGCCTCGCCACCTCCCGAAACAGATCCCGGACCGGCTCCACCCCCAGCCGCCCGCGGCTCTTGAAGATGGCAACCTTGCTCGGCACCTGCCAGCTCTGATGCCAGTGCGTCAGCCACGACAGCCCCTCCACCAGATGGCGCATGACCTCCTCGTAGGAAGCCTCGGCGTAGAGCGCCATCGCCATCACGTAGTAGACGACCACGCGCGCGGGCAGCAGCCGGTGTCGCTCCTCGGTCCTGCCCGCCTCCGCCACCACCCGATCCACCAGCTCCGGCGGATAGGTACGTGTCAGAACCCCGATCGAGATGTGATCCGAGAGCCGCTGCTCGGTTTCTGGCTTACGCCAGCCCACTCGTGGCACTGCTCGTGGTCCCTCGGGGACCAGAGTACCACAGCTTGTGGCCTTAAGTTAACGGTATTGGGTTTAGGCCCGATCTGCTAGCAAACGGCATCCGCTGGCGCCGGGCCGGCTACTCCTCCATCCCTTGGTCCATCCAGGCCCGGAAGGTCTCGATCTGCCCGTCCGGCCAGGGACCATCGCAGGGCATGTCACCCTCCTCCAGCCGGTCCAGGATGTCGTCCGCGTGGTCCCTGACGTCTTCGTAGTTCCAGAGGTCGAACGAGTAGGTCATGTTCTCGCGGTCGTACTCGCGGAACAGCGGCTTGATGTCCTGTTCGAAGCTGGGCATTGACCTCTCCTGCATGAGCGTGTCAGACGCCGACCTCCCCTCGCCGCACGGCTTCGTCTCCGAGCCAGCCGGGCATCCGATTCAGGAAGTCGTTGTCGGCGGCTCCGACGGGGAAGACCTTGTGCGGGTTCAAGATACCCTGCGGGTCGAGCAAAGCCTTCAGGTCCCGCATCAGCGCCAGCGCCTCCGGTCCGTGCTCGGCCTCCGCGTAGTCACGCTTCAGCGCCCCCAGCCCGTGTTCGGCGGAGATGGTGCCGCCGAGCTCGATGGCGTCCCGGAAGATCTGCGCCGCGATCCCGCTCACCAGGTCGCGCTGTGTGTCTTCGAAGACCAGGGTGGGGTGCAGGTTCCCGTCCCCGATGTGCCCCAGCGTGGCGATGCGGACCCCCGTGCGCCGGCTCAGCTCGTCGATGCGCCGGGCCATCTCGGGGATCCGGCTGATGGGCACCGCGACGTCTTCGGTGAAGATGTTGTGCGGCATCGCCATCAGGACCTTGCCGAAGCTGCGGCGCGCGTCCCACAGGCGTTCGCGTTCGACCGACGACTGAGCGATGCGGTTGTCGGCGCCGTCCAGCAGCTCCACCATCTCGAGGAGCGCAAGCTGGACCTGCTCCGGGTCGTTGCCGTCCTGTTCGACCAGGAGAACCGACGCCAGGCCAGGCTCGAACCCCTGCGGGAGGCGGTCGCGAAGCAGCTCCATCGACTCCCGGTCCATGATCTCGAGGCAGGCCGGGAAGTGCCCCGCGCCCAGCACCCGGGCGACGGCCGCGGCGGCATCCTCCAGACTGCGGAAGCCGACCATCGCGGTCGCCTGGTGACGCGGCTTGGGCAGCAGTTTGAGGACCACCTCGGTGACGATCCCGAGGGTGCCCTCGGAGCCGACGAAGAGCTGCATCAGACGGTACCCGGAGCTGCGCTTGCGCAGGCGCCCGCCGAGTCGCAGGACGCGGCCGTCGGCGAGGACCACGGTGAGCCCCATCACGTAGTCGGCGGTGAGCCCGTACTTGATGCAGCGCATCCCGCCCGAGTTGCAGGCGACGTTGCCGCCGATCGAGCACATGTCGAGGCTGGCCGGATCGGGCGGGTACATCAGCCCCTCGCGCGCCGCCGCCTCGTCGATATGGCCGGTGATGGCGCCCGCGCCGGCTACGGCGACGGTGTTCGGCGCGTCGATCTCGATGTGGTCGAGACGGTCGAGGCTGAGCACGACCCCGCCGTCCACCGGCACCGGCCCTCCCACCAGGCTGGTCCCCGAACCGCGCGCGACCAGGGGGGTGCCCTGAGCTGCGCAGGCTTTGACGACCCGCGCCACCTCTTCGGTTCCGGCCGGTCGCACGACGCAGAGCAGATCGTGGGTGAGGAAGGTGGCGTCGTGGGTGAAATCCTGGGCCTGCTCCCCGGTCACGACGTGTGCCGTCCCGACGGTGGCCCGGAGGTTGGCGAGCAGATCGGCCATGGGGAGAGCGTAGAGCGGTGCCGGGCTGCAGTAGGTTCAGGGAGGTGCGCACGATCACCCTCGAGGAGCATTTCGCGACCCCGGCCTTCATGGAGAGCTCGGGAGCGGGATTGATCGCCCGGGCAGGGCGGCGGGGAATGGACACCGGCCTGCTGACGCAGCGCCTCTGCGATCTCGGCGACGGACGCCTGGAGGAGATGGACCGGGCAGGTGTCGAGATGCAAGCGCTCTCGCTGACGGCGCCCGGCGTGGAGCAGCTGGAGCCGGGGCCGGCGGTCGCGCTCGCCCGCTCGGTCAATGACTCCCTGGCGGCGGCGGTGCGGGCGCACCCGGAACGGCTGCGGGGGTTCGCGACCGTCCCCACCCCGGATCCGGAGGCGGCGGTGGCCGAGGTGTGCCGGGCGCACGACGAGCTCGGCTTCAGCGGGGCCGCGATCAACGGCCACAACCAGGGCCGCTACCTGGACGACGAGCGTTACTGGCCGATCCTGGCCGAGCTGGAGCGCCTGGCGATGCCGCTCTACCTCCACCCGACGGTGCCGGCGCCCCAAATGGCGGCCATCTACGCCGGCAACTACTCGCCGTCCGTCCAGGGCGTGCTGTCGGTGGCCGGCTGGGGCTGGCACGTCGACACGCTCTTCCACGTTCTGCGCCTGGTGCTGAGCGGGGCCTTCGACCGTTTCCCCCGGCTGCAGCTGGTGATCGGGCACCTCGGCGAAGGGTTGGTCGCCTTCCTGGATCGGTTCGGGTGGACCTATGGCGCCCTCCCCACCGGTCTCGAGCATCCGGTCGAGGAGTACTTCCGGCGCAACGTGCACTACACGATTTCGGGCTTCAACTTCGACGCTCCCTTCCTGAGCCTGCTGCTGCTGGTGGGCGCGGAGCGCATCCTCTTCTCGGCGGACTGGCCGTACCAGTCGATGGCGGAGGCGAAGGAGTTCCTGGATCGGCTTTCGGTCAGTCCGCCCGACCGGGAAAGGATCGCGCACGGCAACGCGGAGGTGCTCTATGGCTTCTGAGCAGCGGGTGGTGCTGGTGACGGGCGCCAGTTCCGGCTTCGGTCTGGCGGCGGCGCGCCGCTTCCTGGAGGACGGCGATCGCGTCATCGTCGCGGCCCGCCGCCGGGACCGGGTCGAGTCGCTGGCCCACAAGTTCGGCGACCGCGCCCTGCCGCTCCAGCTGGACGTCCGGGATCGGGCGGCGGTGGGGGCGGCGATCGAGGGACTGCCGGAGCGGTTCGCGGCGATCGACGTGCTGGTCAACAACGCCGGGCTGGCGCTGGGGCTGGATCCCGCCCCCAGGGCCGACCTCGACCAGTGGGACCAGATGATCGACACCAACTGCAAGGGGCTGGTCTACGTGGCCCGCGCCGTCCTCCCCGGGATGGTCGAGCGCAAGCGGGGCCTGGTCATCAACCTGGGCTCGATCGCCGGCACCTACCCCTACCCGGGCGGCAACGTGTATGGGGCCAGCAAGGCCTTCGTGCACCAGTTCAGCCTCAACCTCCGGAGCGACCTCCAGGGGACCGGGGTGCGCGTGACCTCGGTCGAGCCGGGGTTGAGCGAGACCGAGTTCTCGCTGGTGCGGTTCGGCGGCGACGCGGCGCGGGCGGCACAGGTGTATGAGGGAAAGCGGGCCCTGGTCGCGGACGACGTCGCGGAAGCGATCCACTGGGCGGCGTCGCTCCCGCCGCACGTCAACATCAACGTGATTGAGATGATGCCCACGGCACAGGCCTTCGGCGCGCTCCCGGTATCCCAGAGCGATGTCCGCACTCAAGGGCAAAAACGCGGGATGTAGGACCGGAGTGATGACAAACTCTTGGGCTTGATCTGGAGGACGTGATGGAAAAGACCTGCAGCCACCTCGATGAGGTGACCGACGTGACGCCGAGCGGCAATGGGTGCCAGGAGTGCCTGGCGACCGGCGGCCACTGGGTCCATCTCCGGATCTGCGAGTCGTGTGGCCATATCGGATGCTGCGACAGCTCGCCCAGCCGGCACGCGACCCACCACTATCACGAGACCCGACATCCACTGATCCGCTCCTTCGAGCCCGGGGAAGACTGGTGGTGGTGTTATGCCGATCAGCTGCTGTTCGAGGTGGAGGGGGCAGCGCCGGCCCCATCCCACAGCTGAGGCCGGCACATCGCTTTCAGAGGGTCAGGTTGTATCCCGACGAGAAGTACTCTGAGATGCCCAGGTCCGGGTCCCAGTTGAGCGTGAGGTTGCCCTCCGTCTTCGCCGGCCGGAAGCAGACGGTCTTCGGGCCCAGCGAGCCGCCGTCCGCGATCTGAGTCCGGGGCCAGGCGGCGCATGCACCCTGGTCGAAATACGGGCGGTAGGTGCGGCCGCCCTGCTTGAGGCTGAAGTCGACCGGGTCGGCGTGCATGTTGTTCCGACCGCTGACGTGGAAGGTCACCTCCGCGCGCACGATGCCGTCACCGCGCTGGACGCCGGTCACGTTCATCGTGTAGCCGCCCGCATTGACGCAGGGCTGCGGCGAACACGACGCGGCTTCGCTCTGTGCTGGTGCGGCGAGCAGGCCGTGGACGGCGAAGGCCGCGGCGGCCACAACCAAGAGAGCGGACAGCACGCCCGCGGCGATCCAGAACCGGCGCATGCCAGAGAGGCACCGCGCGCACCATGATTGTGGCCGGCACTCCTGCCCGCCACGAGAGGAGCCCAGAGCCTGCGACCAGGGATTTCCCGGATGGCAGGCGGTGAGGGGTTTCTTACCATGATCGGTCGTGGACGACCACAGCCGAACCTCCTTGATCGGCGACGAGACGAAGCCGGCCTACCTGCTGGGGGCGTCAGCATCCGAGCTCGCCCGTCTCGATGCGCAATCCGACCTGATCGCCATGCCGACAGGGTGGTTCCTGCGCAGTTGCGGAATCGCACCCGGGATGCGGGTCCTCGACCTCGGCACCGGGCTCGGTCAGGTCGCCTTCGAGCTGTCGAAACTCCTGGGCCCCTCCGGTTCGGTGGTCGGCATCGATGAGGCTCCCCAGATGCTCGCCGTCGCGGAACAGCGCCGGCTCGCCGGCGGGATCGGCAACGTTCGCTTCGTGGAGGCGGACGCGCACACATTCAGCGACATCGAGCCCTTCGACGCCGTGGTCGGTCGCCTGATCTGGTGCTACCTGCCTGACCCCGTCGGGGTGCTCCGTCATCACGTCGCCGGGCTCACGGAGCATGGCCTGGTGCTGATGATCGACCAGGACTGTGGTTCGGTACGCAGCGAGCCGCCGTTGCCTCTCCTCAACACTGTGCGTGACTGGGCCGTTGAGGTGGACCGGCGTGCGGGCAACAACCCGATGATTGGCGCCCAGCTCGCTCTGATGCTGCGCGACGCCGGCCTGACCGAAGTGGAGACGTTCGGAATCCAGAGCTACCTGGCCCCCGACGATCCGGCCGGGCCGGCCATGCTCTCGGGCATCGTCCGCACCTTGGGGCCGGCCATCGTTGCGAGCGGGATCGCCAGCGATGAAGAGCTGGCCCTCGATTCGCTCGAGGAGCGAATCGCTCACGAGCTCCAATCGAACCGTGCGATGTTCCTGCTGCCGGCGGTCGCCGGTGCCTGGGGGCGCCGCGGAACCTCGCGGTGACGGTCCGTTCAGGCCCCCACTTCGGCCATCGACCGGGGGAGGCGGCCGGAGCCGAACGAGACGATGCCTCCAGGCACGATCCAGGGGCACGTTTCGACTCGATAGCGCCCGGCCTTCACGGCAGGGTCGGATTCCTGGAGCCGTGCCGCCTCTTCGGGGCCGACTCCGAAAATTGAGAAGCCCCGCAGGTCACGCTCGGCGCCTCCCGGGACCGGCCCCGCCGCGAGCAATTGGCCGCCGTCGTGCAGATCCGCGAGGAACGCCATGTGGGCGTCCTGGAGCGCCGCCTCCGCGTCGGGCGCGAGCCGCGGCGCATCGGGTCGCAAGAAGAGGAGCGCGATGGTGAAGCGGTCGAAGTTCACGCGTCCATCATGACGCCACGCGCCACGACCTCCTCACGCCGAGGAGTACGCCGGCTCCAAATGGTCGCCGTGGTCTACGTTGTGATGAGCAACATCGTTGGCTGTGTGAGCTTGCCGGTAAGAACCACGATCCCGAATACATGCTCGGAGGAAGGGAATGGAGCTTGTCACCGCGGATCGCGTCGTTACGGGCCGGCCCGGTGAGGTGCTGGACGCGGCCGGCGTTCTCTATGAGGGGAACCGCATCGAGTGGGTGGGCCGGCTCTCCGAGCTGACGGCGGACCGGGGGGCAGGGGTGCACCGAACGCACTACCCCGACGCCACGATCCTCCCCGGGCTGATCGACTCACACGTCCACCTGGGCTTCGACGGCGGCCCCGACCCGGTCCAGCGCATGCAGCGAGAGAGCGACTCCGAACAGCTGGTGCTGATGCTCTTCTCCGCACGCGAGCTGCTCGGCGCGGGCGTGACCACCGCACGCGATCTCGGTGCGCGCTCCTTCCTCGACGTGACGGTAAAGCGCGCTAACCAGGATGGACTCGCCGAAGGGCCGAGGCTCCTCAGCGCAACGCGGCCGATAACGGTCACCGGCGGCCACTGCTGGTTCATGGGCGGCGAAGCCGACGGGCTCGACGCGATCCGGCGTCAGGTCCGGTATCACCACAAGATGGGCGCCGACCTCATCAAGGTGATGGCGACCGGCGGACACATGACGAAGGGCTCGGTGCCCTGGCATGCGCAGTTCGACGAGGACGAAATGCGGGTGCTGGTCGACGACGCCCATCGTCTGGAGAAGAAGGTGGCGGCGCACGCGCACGGCACGGACGGTATCCGCAACGCCGCCGCGGCACGGGTGGACACGATCGAGCACTGCTCCTGGGCGGCCGGCGGCGATCAGTCGGACTACGACCCGGCGACCGCCGATCGCATCGCCGAGCGCGGGATCTACGTCTGTCCCACGTTCAACTGCGGGGCGAAGGCGGCCAACTACCGCTGGGAACAGCGCGCACCGCAGCTGGGCGCCATGCGCGAGGCCGGCGTGCGCATCATCGCCGGCACCGACTCCGGGATCAACCTGGTCCCCCACCGCGAATACGTGGGAAGGTTGGAGGCCCTCGCGGCGGCCGGGATGCCGCGACTTGAGGTGCTAGAGTCCGCGACTAGCCGGGCGGCGGCGGCGCTGGGTTTGGGATCCGCGACCGGGACCCTCGCGCGCGGCTTCGAGGTCGACCTGCTGGTCGCCGCCGGCAACCCGCTTGACGACCTGGACGGCCTGCGCATCTCCACCTGATCCTGGCGCGCGGCCGCTCCGCCGCGGCGCATGCCGAGCCTGCCGCGCCTCCGATCTCGGCCGGCGAGCCTGGATGAAACCACCCACCGGCGGAGGGTTAGGGGTGGACGGTCCATTCGGTGTCGCGGTCGTCGGTTGCGGCGGCGTGTCGTCCGCGCACTTCAGCGCCTATGCGTCCCATCCCGACGCCGACCTGGTTGCGGCGGTGGACGTCCGACCCGACCTGGCGGCGTCGTCAGCACACAGGTGGCACGCGCGACGGTGGTACTCGACAGTGGCAGAGGTCCTCGGGGATCCCGAGGTGCATGTCGTCGACCTGTGCCTGCCACACGACCTGCATGCGCCGGTCACAATCCAGGCCGCGAAGGCCGGGAAGCACATATTCGTCGAGAAGCCGATCGCGAATACGCTCGACGAGGCCGACCGAATGATCGCGGCGGCCGAGGAGAACGGCGTCCTCCTCATGGTCGACCAGACCAAGCGCTATCAGAATCGCCACCGCAAGGTCAAGGAACTGCTCGATGCCGGGTACATCGGCAGACCGCTCCTCGTCCGGTCCACGTACGAGCAGGACATCATCTATGCCTGGACGCACATGGATCCCGAGCGCAGAGCCACGTACTGGAAGCACGACGGCGTCATCTCGGGTATCGGCATTCACTCACTCGACCTGCTCAGATGGCTGGTCGCAGAAGTGGTGGAGGTGCAAGCGATCGCGTCCACCTCCGACCTCATTGACCCGCACCGCAACGCAGAGGACTCGGCAATCATCCTCCTTCGCTTCGAGAATGGTTGTATCGGCGAGGTGATGGTGTCGTACGTGCTGCGGCACCCACGGCTGGCGTCGAACTGGGATGTCATGCCGTTGCGGATCTTCGGTCGCGACGGATCAATCGAGATGGACGAACTCGACCGGGTCAGCCTCCACTCGAGCGTCTTCTCGCACCAGGCGGGCTCGGGGACCATCTACCTGGAGAGCATGCCCCCGGTCGGTGCGTCGCCGCTGGCCGCCGAAGGCATGACGGGGGCGATCGACCATCTCATCGAGTGCTTGAAGACCGGTGCACGTCCCTTGACTGACGGGCGGGATGCGCGACGCTCGCTGGAACTCGTCCTGGCCGCCTACCAATCGATCGCCAAGCGTCAGGCCGTCACTCTTCCGTCGTGGGTCCCCGATTCTGCTTCGCCCAGGATCTGATGCCCGGGGGGATAACGTAGTCCCCTAACGCGGCGTGCTCGGCGTGCCGCCCATACCGAGGGCCGTGACACCCATACCGACAAGTGCGGCGTCCGGTCCCAAGGCCGCCGGGCGTACGTCGACACCAGGAATGTAGGACTCGTTCCCCATCGAAACCTCGAGCGGCTTGAGGTACAGCGAGCCCAGTTGACTCACGCCACCTCCGATCACGACCCGTTCCACATCGATGACATTGAGCAGGCCGCCCAGGGTGCGGCCCAAGGCTTCCGCTGAATCCTGGATCGCCTTGTTCGCGGCCGGGTCGCCTTGTCGGGCCAGCTTGCCAAGCGCAGCGACCGAGGGACTCCGGGTGGTTCCCGCGAGCGCTGCATAGGCTCCCTGGATAGCCCGCCCGCTGGCATAACACTCGACATGATCTGTGCCCCCACACTCGCAAATACGTCCCTCGGCAGCGGGTGCGAGGATGTGGCCGATGCCGCCCGCCATGCTATGTGCTCCTCTCTCGAGGCGCCCAGCGCGGATCAAGGCACCTCCGACTCCAGTTCCAACGGTCACACAGAGCAGATCCCGGCACCCCAGGGCGGCCCCATGCCCGTGCTCGCCGAGGGCCATCGCGTTCGCGTCGTTCTCAACACAGACCGGTAGATCCAGCTGACCGCTGAGCAGGCCGGCCAGCGGCAAGCCTTGCCAACCCGGGAGCATCGACGTGGCGTGCGTGACAACGCCGCGCGCGACGTCGACCGCTCCCCCGGTGGCGACACCCAGCGCTACGATCCGCATTCTCCGCTCAGCGGAGTGCTCGACTTGCCGGTCCGCCATGCGCACAAGGGCCTTGATCATCCCCTCGGCCCCCTCGCTGATCGGAGTCTGCTCGATCTCCTTCCCCCATACCTCGCCATCCCGCGTGATGGTGGCGGCGGCGATCTTCGTGCCGCCCAGATCAAGGCCGACCGCCGCGATCACCTCAGCCTCCTCTGACGGCCTTCGGGATCGCCTCGGCGAATTTGGCCGTGATGGTCAAGGGATCGGTGATCGCCCGTCCGACCACCACCGCCCAGATGCCCTCGGCGAACGCCGCGGCCACCTCAACGCCGCTGGTGACTCGGCCCTCGAGGATGGTCGGGTATCCCTGCGCGAGCCATGGAGCGAGCCAGCTCGAGGTCGGGGCCGTCGCGGTCGGCTGTGTACGGGGTATATCCGGAGAGGGTAGTGGCGACAAGTTCGGCGCCGGCGCGCCAGGCCGACATGCCTTCCTCCAGGGTCGACACATCCGCCATGACCGGAAGCTGCAGCTCTCGATGCACATCCGCGATCAGCTTGAGGCCCCTCGCCACACCTCCGGGGCGCTCCGACGTCACCTCGAGGGCGATCATGTCTGCGCCGGCGAGGGCCAGGTCGCGGGCGGCGTCAAGTTCCGCGGTGATCAGAAACCGGCCGGGGCGGAGCGGCACCTTTTCAAGAGCGATCGTCGGCAGCGAAACGTGAGCTTTGGTGGCCCGGACGTCCTCGCAACCATTCACCCGCACGCCGGCGGCCCCTCCCAGTTCGGCGCACCTGGCCAGTGCGGCGATGATTCGCGCGTCGCGCAAGGGATGTGGTGTGGATGCCTGGCAGGAGACGATGAGACCCTGGCGGAGCTGGTCGACGACCGTGCTTGATGTCACCTGGCTGTCTCCTCCGGATCCAGTCGACGGACACGCAGTTGATATGAATAGCGGTCGCCGCGATAGATGGACGTGGCCCGTTCCACCCGCCGGGCTCGCCGGTCGAAAGTGGTTCGTTCGACGAGCAGCGCCGGGGACAGCGGCGGTACTTCGAGCAGGCGAGCTTCCCGGGGCTCCAACACCGTGCTTCGCACGGACTGCTCCGCTTCCTCCACCCGGATCTTGTATCTGGTGTCGAGAAGCTCGTAGAGCGAGCGCCCAAGGTCTTCCTCAAGGATGCCGGGGACGAGATCGGACGGGAGGTACACGCGTTCAAGGCACATGGGAGTGCCGTCCGCGGTTCTCAGACGCTCGAGGCGCACGACCTCTTCCGCGGGACTGATGCCAAGCTGTTGGCCAACCCTCGCCCCGGCGGGGATGAGATCGGACCCGATGATCACCGAAGCAGGCTCCAGACCGCGGTTTCGCATGTCTTCGGTAAATGAGGTGAGCGCGAACGTCTTGGTGACCGAAGTGGGGGCCACGAAGGTGCCGGCGCCCTGGATGCGATAGACGCGGCCCTCGAATTCCAGGCGATCCAGCGCTCTGCGCACCGTCATCCTGCTGATGCCAAACCGTTCGGCCAGCTCGCGCTCCGTCGGCAGCCGGGCGTGTGGACCGAGCACGGACTCGATCTGACGCACGAGAAAGTCCTTCACCGCCTCGTTCTTGACGACGGCGGCGGCCTCGGCGGCACCGGGAGAGGAGCCTGGCATGAAGGCTATGGTATAGTCCAATCTCCGGCTCCAAGCCACGAGCTCTCGCGCTGCCGAACGAGGCCTTGACATCAGGATCGAAATGGGCTAGACCAATGGGAACTCAAGGGAGGTGCCGATGCCAAGCCTGATACCGGAGCGTGGACCCGGACGCCTGTTGGTCTCGATGGCCGTCGTGATGATGGGGGCGCTGCTCCTCGCCGCGGGCGGGACGGGCCCGGCTTCGGCAGCCAGGACCACGATCACCTTCTCGTTCCTGTGGACCGGCCAGGGAGCGACCACGCTCGACAACATCGCGAACCAGTTCAACCACAGCCAGAACTCGGTCTTCGTCAAGACGGTGTCGAACCCGGACGAGCAGAAGCAGCTAGCCGAGATGGCGACCAGCAACGGCGGCTTTGACGTCTCCGACAACTTCGGCTGGGATACGGCGGCGCTGGCCTCCAAGGGACTCATCGCGTCATTGAGTCCCTTCATCTCGAGCAGTCACTACAGCACGAGCGATTTCGTGAAGCCGGCCCTGACGCAGGACAAGTACCAGGGAAAGATCTACGCCCTCCCGATCGCCCTCCAGGACTACATGCTGATCTACAACAAGAAGGATTTTCAGGACGCGGGCATAACGTCACCACCAACGACGACGAGTGAGTGGGCCGCGGACATCGCCAAAACCACGAAGGTCGATGCCAACGGGAACATCACGCAGCTCGGATACTTTTTCCCGAGCATTGGAATCACTACTGGCCAGAACCAGGCCGAGCTCGCCAACTCGTTCGGTGGCAGCTGGTACAGCGCTTCAGGAAAGCCCACGCCATACAATGCAGGCACGGTCGCCGCGTGCAACTTCTACGTCGACAATATCCCCGCCAAGTATGGTGCCAACAAGGTGAATCAGTTCGTGTCCGGCTTCGGGGATACCGGGACGGCCCAAGATCCGCTGCTCACCGGCAAGCTCGCGATGAGGGTCGACGGGGAATGGATGTCGCCGACAATCCAGCAGTATGCTCCCGCGGGGTTCCAGTGGGGTGTCGTGCCGATACCATATCCCGATGGGCGCTCCAACCTGAAGGACAGCACCCAGGTCGATGTCAGCATGATCTTCATACCGAACAACTCTCAGCACAAAGGCCAGGCTTGGCAGTTCCTCAAGTATCTCGTCAACAAGAGCAACATGCGTACCTTCACTCTCAACGGCAACAACCCGGCGCGGTACTCGCTGCTCAAAGACTCGGCCTACAACCAGATGACCAACTTCTCGGTTTGGGAAAATGAGCTCTACAGCCCGAACGCGAAGACGCTGCCCACCGAGCCCTACTCCGCGCAATATACTGCCGACATCGGCACCGCGCTGTCCAACTCGAATCTCCTGCAGGGGAGCTGCAAGTCGAACCTTCAGCAGCTCGCGACGAGAACGAAGACCTATTCGACCACGGGATAAGATAGGGCGGTGATCTCCGACTCACGACCCAGGGTCCGGTTCCGACCGTCCTCGGGGCTTCTGGCGGGGCTCGCTTTCGCGAGCCCCTGGTTGATCGGGTTCGTGGTCTTCACCGCTGGACCGATCGTTGCCTCTGCGTACTACAGCCTGACAAACTTCAACCTTTTCCAGCTGCCGCAGTTCGTTGGCTTCCAGAATTATGTGCAGCTGAGTCAAGACCCTGTTTTCTGGCAGAGCCTGGAGAACACGCTCTTCCTCACGGTCATCGGGCTGCCGGTCGGATTGGCATTAGCCCTCGTCTGTGCCATGGTGCTCAACCTCCCGATTGGGGGTCAACCACTGTACCGTGCGATTGCGTATCTCCCTGCGATCGTGCCCGTGGTGGTGGCGACCTACCTCTGGCGCTGGCTCTTCAACGGCCAGTACGGGTTCGTCAACGAGTTCCTGGGCGCGCTGCACCTTCCACAGCCGGCGTGGCTCGAGGATCCGGCCTGGACCAAACCGGCCGTCCTCATCATCATCTTCTGGACCATCGGTACCACGACGATGATCTATCTGGCCGCCTTGAAGGAGGTGCCGCGCGAGCTGTACGAGGCGGCAGTGGTCGATGGTGCCCGCTGGTGGGCTCGGTTTCGCCACGTCACCTGGCCCACGATCACACCGGTGACACTCTTCCAACTCATTGTCGGCGTGATCGCGTACCTGCAGGTATTCACCCAGCCCTACCTGATTGCGCAAACGCCGGGTAACTGGAACGCCGCCTCGGGAGGCCCGGCCAATTCTATCGAGACGTATGCGATGTACCTCTTCCAGAACGCCTTCAACTATCTGAAGATGGGGTACGCATCTGCCATGGCGTGGATACTGTTCGTGCTTACCATGCTCATAACGTTGTTCATTCTGCGCTCATCGCGCCGTTGGATTCACTATGGGGGCTAGCCCGCGGTGAACACCGCACCCTCGGTGGTTCGCGGTGAGTCGGTCGATCGACGGCGTCGACCGGCGTCCGGCACCGTTTTCCGCCGCGTGGTCGTAACGGTCCTTCGATACGCCGTTGCCGCTCTGGTGACTTTGGCGTTCCTGATCCCATTCCTGGTCATGGTCAGCACCTCACTAAAGACTCCCCGGGAGGCCTTCGGCGCCAATCTCATCCCGCACCAGCTGTACCCGCAGAACTTCGTGCAGGCGTTCAAGGCGCAGCCGTTCGCGCGCTACCTTCTGAACAGTCTCCTGCTCTCGGTGTTGACGGTGTTGGGCACGCTCATCTCGTGTCCGTTGGTGGCGTACTCGCTCTCAAAGGTGCGCTGGCGAGGTGCGTACCCCTTGCTTCTGCTCGTCTTGGGCACGATGATGCTGCCGCCGCAGGTGACTCTGATTCCGGTCTTCATCTTCTGGAACCGGCTCGGGCTGACGAACAGCTACTGGCCACTGGTGGTTCCGTCATTTCTCGGCACCGCGTTTTTTATCTTTCTGCTTCGTCAGTTCTTTATGAACATTCCCGAAGATCTGATCTCGGCCAGCCGGCTTGACGGAGCGAACGAGCTTCGAACGTACTGGCACATCGTGCTGCCTCTCGCCAAACCGGCCCTGGCCGCGGTCGCCGTGTTTCAGTTTGTGTGGACCTGGACTGATTTTCTGCTGCCTCTTATCTACCTCAACGACTCCAATCTCTACACCCTCTCGCTCGGGCTGTACAGTTTCTTCAACGAGCACGGAGTCGAGTGGGGTCCACTGATGGCAGCCAGTGTCCTCTTCACTACTCCCGCGCTGTTGGTCTTCCTGGTGGCGCAGAAGTACTTCATTCAGGGCATTTCCCTCACCGGCCTGAAGAAGGACGGTTGCGTGGTGTGACCCGCTCCTGGCGCCGAGGCTAGGGTGCCGATCGAAACGCTGGATACAGCGCCGGCGGCCCGGCTTCCGGCCACCGGACCGCCAGCACGTCGCCGAGTCTGCTGAAGACGTCGGTCAGCGCGGGGGCGAGACCGAGAGCGCCGGCTTGCGCGGTTGAGGAGGCGACCCGCCAGCGCAACATCGCGCGGAAGCTGACCGGACCGAGTGCCTGGTCCTCGTGAAGACACCGCTCCAGCAGCCAGCCCAGATTGAGAATTGTCCAGATGCAGCAGGTCCGGATCAGGTCATCCCGGTCGATCGGCATCCAGCGTTCGTAGGTGGCCAGCAGCCGTTCCCGCACAGCCGCCGGTATCCGGCCGATGAACCGGCAGGTCGGGAAGGGCGCGGCATAGTAGGCGGCGTCGAGCAGGAAGTGCCGGTAGGAGCAGAAGTCGACGTCGAACAGCCGCATCCTGGTCCCGGCCCACCGATTGTTGTCGGGGCACGCATCACCCAGGCTGAAGGCACGGCCCTTTGAGTCCGAGAGTGCGGCGAGTCCTCGCTGGAACTCTGCCCCCGCGCTTGGCAAGTCGCCGCCCACCCCCAGCACCGGCAGCAGAGCGGCGACCCGGGCCCAACACTCCTCGATCTCCGTTTCGGAGGGCGATGGCTGAAGCAGTGTGGTGGCTGCTCCCCGTGCTCGTACCAGGCTCTCCCAGGCAGCGAATCTGTCGCACGTGGCCGCTGCCAGCCTTCCCATCCCGTCCGCGTGCGCCGTGAGTGCCGCCTCGGCGGCGACCTGATCGTCCTCCGACAGTATGTCGACCAGGGACGCAGCGCGCCCCACGTCTTCCTGCAGTGTGAAGCCGAGCTCGAGGTCCGCTCCCAGCAGCCTTGGGCAGAGTCCGGGAACCGCGTCCTGCACGAACTCCAGCGCGCAAGCGGTGGCCGCCACGTAGTCCCCGCCCCACTTAAGAATGGCCGTGGCCGCCGAACCATCGCCGGCCTCAAGGCGGACCACACGGGACCGGCCGCTCGTCGTCAGCTCTGCCAGCGGCCGGACGCGGCCGGCGTTGAGCAGGCGGGCGGCGGCACCGAGCACCGCCTCCGGCAGGGGCGGCACTTCCGTTCCCGTCTCTTCTCTCTGGGGGGAGTTCAACGCTCAAACCATCGATATGACGACGCGGCCAGCCTAGGCCCGAGCCCGAAGGCCGGCGATCCCAGGGATTTCCCGGATGACACGCCGCCGATCGGTTCTTACGCTTCGGCGAGTGGATGAGCGGAACGTGAGCGAAGGTGACGTCCAGCGTCGCTACACCAGCCGCCGGACGTCTGACAATCTTCCGTCACGGCTGTCTCACTGCATGCGGGAATGGAGATCCGCGAGCCGCCTGCAGGGTGGGCAGGATCGCGCTCGATCTTGCACCGAGGATCGCCCCCGGCCGCGTCGTCGGGGTCGACATCGATGCAGGAGTAGGAGCGGCGCGTCGGTCCGCCATCGAGCGGGAGATCACAAACGTCGCGTTCGACGCCGGCTCCGTGTGCGAGCTGCCGTTCGGTGATGAAAGCTTCGACGTGGTGTATTCAAACGCCGTGCTGATGTTCGTCGGAGAACGACAGCGAGCTTTGGCCGAGATGCGCGCGTCCTCCGCTCCGGAGGGCTAGCGGCCGTCATCGATGTCGACCACAGCAGGCTCGTGGTGTCCCCTGATTGGCCTGAGCTGACGGTAGGCCTTCCATCTCATGGGGCGCGTGTCCGGAGGACGGCGGCGACGGCGGTATCGGCCGTCTCCGCTGCATGATGCTCGACGCCGGGTTCGTACGCACGCAAGGAGTGGCGAACGCGCCGGAGGTGTACGGCGACGCGGCAAGCACCGCGTTTTTCGCCGAACTCGCGACGGCGCTTTGCAACGACCCGAGCGTGACCGACGTGGTCATCGGCAAGAGCTGGGCCAGTCGAGCGGAACTCGACGCGTTGGTGGCTGCGATCCGAGAGTGGTCGGAGCGGCCCGACGCGTTTCTCTCCTGGCTGTACTGCGGCGCCCTGGGCTGGACGAGCTAAACCCCACGTACGCCCGCTCACCGGAGCGGATGGTCGGGCCGCCCAGCACCTCCGTGTAGAAGCGACGTGAGCGCTCCACGTCACCGGACACGATGAAGTGGGTGAGAAGGATCTCATAGGGGGGCCGGCTGCTCTCAGCCATCCTGTACCTCCAGTCTCCCGGCGAGATATCGGAATCATGCGCTGGGACTGGGCGTCGGCTCCCGGTTCCGGCGCTCGGGGCCCAGCGGTCTGCTGGAATGCACGCGTCCGGCGCACGGTTTGGTTCACCGTTCTGCTGTCGGCCGAAAGACGACAAACCCTCGTCGATCGCCGGGACCACGGCAGAACGGAGGAATCGAGCGATGCTGCAGCTCATCGCGACGTTCGCCACCGTGTCGGCCCTGCTGACACTCACCCCGGGCCCCGACAACCTTCTGGTTCTGCGCAACGGGCTGCATGGCCGGAGACCGGCGATGGCGACCGGTATCGGGGTCTCGATCGCTTCGATCGCTTGGGGCCTCGCAGCCGCGTTCGGTCTCGCCGCCCTCCTCCAGCGATCGCAGGCCTTGTTCGAGGCGGTCAGGGTTGCCGGTGCGCTGTACCTCTGCTACCTCGGTGCGCGCTCGCTCATCACCGCGGCACGGAAGCATCCGCGGTCGGAGGGAGTGGATGGGCAAGCGCTCGCGGCCGCCCGCACCTCCTGGCAGGCCCTCCGCACCGGCCTGGTAACCGACCTGATGAACCCGAAGACGGGGCTGCTCTACGTCGCTCTGGTCCCACAGCTGATTCCCCACACGGTCTCGGTGTTGCAGGGGACGCTGCTGTTCAGCTGGGTCGATGCGGTCGTTGCCGGAGGCTTCCTGGTCGTCATCGGTTGGTTCGCCGCCTCGGCCGTCCGGTGGCTGCGCCGCCCTCGCGTTCAGCGCCTGACCGAGGGGTCCGCCGGCGTCGCCCTCATCGGCATCGGGGTCCGGACCGCGCTCGAACACACCTGAGCCCGCCCCCGGGTCGGATGACCGCGCCTGCGAAGACGAGGACCCGGTCATTCGATCAAGGCGGGCGCGATCAACGCCAGCCCCGATTCCGGATCATGCCGCTTTCGCAGATGCGCCGGGACCTCGTCAAGGATCAGTTCCAGGGTCGGCCGCACGCGCCCGCGCAACAGATGCCCGCCGCGCGTGCTGCCGTCCGAGCGCCCCACCACGATATGGGCGTGAACCGCGGGCTGCTCCTCCTCCAGGGCGACGTCGCCGGCGAGAGTGAGGACCTCGACCTGCTCTTCGAGCGGGATCTGGCGATATTTCTTGGTCTCCCAATCGAACCATCCCAGCGTCACCTCGCTGAGCGCGCCGATCGCGGTGAAGTGCGCGCCGGTGACGTGTTGCTCGTGGCACCAGTCGGTCAACGTCTTCATCACCTCGTCGCCACGCCCGAACACCAGGGCGACCGTCCGGCCCTGCTCTCCGCGCGACAACTCTCGCCACTGCATGCTCATCACCTCGCATTTCGCTGGGCCCCGTGCCGGCTCCAATCGGTTGCTGTTCGTGTCCGGCATGGCCAGCCACTGTGTCCGGCATAGTTAGTCGGGGGTTAACGTGCCTATAACCGACAGCCGAATACGTTATACCCGAAATGGGTGGGAACCTCGTAATCGTCGTCATGGTCGTCATCTTCGGACTGGGGTTCGATTTCACCAACGGATTTCACGACACCGCAAACGCGATGGCGACCTCGATCGCCACCGGTGCCCTGCGGCCACGTGTGGCCGTCGCCCTCTCGGGGGCGCTGAACTTCGTGGGGGCCTTCCTCTCGGTGGCGGTGGCGACCACGATCGCGACCGGCATCGTGAACTCGCATGTGATCAACACCACCGCCGTGTTCGCGGGACTGGTCGGGGCCATCACGTGGAACCTGGTGACCTGGCTGTTCGGCCTGCCCTCCAGCTCGTCGCACGCCGTGATCGGCGGCATCATCGGCGCCGCTCTGGTGGAGGCGGGGCCGAGTGCGGTCAAGGTGTCGGGGGTCCTCTCCAAGGTGTTCATCCCGGCCTTCGCCTCGCCGATCATCGCCGCGGCGGCGGCCGCACTGGCGGTATGGCTCGCGCTCCGGATCACGCGGCGAGCCCGGCCCGAATTCATCAAGAAGGGATATCGGATCGGCCAGGTCGCGTCGGCATCGCTGGTCTCCCTGGCGCACGGGACGAACGACGCGCAGAAGACGATGGGCATCATCACCCTGGCCCTGATCACGAGCGGGACCATCACCGCCCACGCAGGGGTGCCGGTCTGGGTCATCCTGGCCTGCGCTGCGGCGATCGCCCTCGGCACCTACATCGGTGGGTGGCGGGTGATCCGGACCGTCGGTCACGGGATCACGGACGTCTCGACGACCCAGGGCTTCGCTGCCGAAACGGTCTCGTCGGCCGTCATCCTGAGCTCGGCCCATCTCGGCTTCGCCGTCTCCACGACCCAGGTCTGCTCGGGCAGTGTGCTCGGGGTCGGCCTCGGGAAAGGCGCGCCGGTCCGGTGGGGGACCGTCGGCCAGATGGCGGCCGCGTGGCTTGTCACGATCCCCTGCGCGGCCATCGTGGGGGGCGGCGCCGACTTCATGGCGACCCGAATCGGTGGACTGCCGGGAGTGATCGCGACCGCCGCGGCCGCCGTCCTCGTCTTCGCCGGCATCTATCTGCTGTCCCGGCGTGAACCGGTGACCGCTGACAACGTGAACGCGCCGCTGCCCAAGAACGCGCGGACCGCGATGGCGACGCAGGAGGCCGCTAGATCATGAGTGCATCGATAGGGATCCTGCTGGCGGCCCCGCTCATCAGCTGGTCGGGCCTGGGGCTGGTGGCGCTGGTGGCCGGGGTGGCGGCTGCGATCCTGGTGACCGCGTTCTCGTTCGCTTTGATCGGACTCGACCGCTGGTCCGCCCTCCGCAATCGGCAGGCCGCCGAGAATGGCGGTGGCGAAGCCGCCTCCGGCACCGGTGACATCGCCCACGCAGCGATGCCAATCGGGGTGCGGCGGGAGCAGGTGGCTTTCGGCTCGCTGGCGATGGCCATCGTCGGCTTCGCCGTCTGCGTGGCGGGGGTGGGTTTGGGCCTCTGGTCGATGGTGGAGAAGGTCAAGTAGCATCGCGCAGCTTGCCCGCGCTTCGACCCCCCAGCGACGCGGCCCTTGCGTCCGCACGGACCTGAGATCCTCCGGAGGAGCTGGACCTTTACGGTGCCGGGCCCTCACTAGGATCGGTGCCATGAGCACGCCCCACGCGGGCCGGCCGGCGGTCGAACGTCGACACCCACCCGGTTGGCTGATGCGAATCGTGAATCCGCTCGTCCGACGCCGGCTCGTCCGGGGAGGAAGGATGGGCGAGACCCTCCTCTTGATCCGCGTGATCGGCCGGCGATCGGGCCGGCGGTTGGAGATCGTGGCCGGCCGTCATGAAGTGGATGGGCGTCCGGCGACGTTCACCAACAGCCCATGGCGGCTCAATTTCCGGGGCGGACGGGAGTGCAAGGTGGTCCTGGGCGGGGTGGAGCACCACGCGCAGGGAGATCTGATCGAGGATCCCGAACGCGTGGCCGCGGTGTATGGCGAGCTCATCGACAGATTGGGCGTGCGAGACGCGCAGCGCCGGCTGGGCATCAAGATCAATGTGGACAGGAAGCCGACAGCAGAGGAGCTGGCCGCCGCCGTTCGCTCGACCGGGCTCTCGATACTGGCCTTCGATCTGCAAGGATGACGAACGCCCCATCCGTGCGCACATGGGGCATGTCAGCGCCGGTGATGGATCTTTCTGTGGGAGAGATGGGGCCTCTGCCCCGGTGGGCGCCCGCGATAGAGTCCACCTGGAACCAGATTCGAAAGATCACGCGCCCCGCACAGACTCCTCTCGGTCCGGCGGTCCTGGACCTCCTCCCGGAGCGCCCGATGCACCCGGACGAGATCGGGGAGACGATCACTCAGCGACGCGTGAACGAGATCGTAAAGGTGCGAGGAGGGTCTCTCTACCATGCGGTCGAACGGCTTCCCCGGGCGGGGCTGATCGAGGCGGTGGAGACCGAGCGCCGGGGCCGGCGCCCTGAGGGCACGGTGTACCGGATCACCGAGCCGGGCCGGGAAGAGTTCGTCGGCTGGCTGGAAGAGGCGCTGCGCATGTGAGCCCAACCTGTCCCACGCCCAGCGTCCGGGCCGAGGGTTCGGCTCCATACGCTGAACCCGGTTGGCGGCGGCGCGCAAATACTGGAGGGTGCAATGGCCCCGGTCTCCCAAACCTTCGATCTCGACCACAGTCTCCACTTCAAGAGCGGTGAGACTTCCCCCATCGGACATCTGGTTTCCTTCAGCCTCGCCGGCAGCGCACTGACCTCCGACCTCCAGGTGGTCGACCCTACCGACGGCAAGACGGCCAAGATCGTCGGCGTCCTCGAGACGATCGATTGGAAAGGCGGGAGAGCGGACCCGATCAGGCTCCAGGCCTACGTCTCGACCGGAAACCAAAAGTCCCTGGCGGGCCTCCTTGATAATCCCCAATCTCTGACCTCGGCAGCCCTGAACTTCGCCGCTTACAGCTATGACCACATCACCAACCGATATTTCGAGACGTTTGCGCCCACCGAGACTCCGCTCAACAGCTTGATCGAGGGCGCGGACTCAAAACCGGCCATACAGTTGGACAGCACCCCCGTGGGCAATCCTCCGATGTTGGCCTTCTCGTTGTCGATCGTTCCCCCGTCGGAACCCTCGCAGGTCCTCCTGGTGGCTGCCAGGCCCGACGCCAAGACGGCGCAGTCCTGGGGCGCCTGAACCGGGGCGTTTGCGTACAGCAGCACGTCTCATCGGGCTGGAAGAGGTCGGTTTGTATACAGACGTCCCGCGGCAACTACTTGGCGAGGCCGGCGACCAGGTTGATGGTGGTGGCGAGGATGACGGCGCCGAGGAAGAACGAGAGCAGCGCGTGCTGCAAGGCGGTGGCGCGAATCTCCTTCGTCTTCAGATCGGTGTCTGAAACCTGGAATGTCATGCCGACAGTGAACGCGACGTAGGCGAAGTCGGCGTATCGCGGCGGGTCGCTCTCATTGAAGTCAATGCCGCCCGTGTGTTTGCTGTAGTAGAGCCGGGCATACCGGCCCGTGAATATCGTGTGCAGCGTCGCCCAGGAGAACGCCACGCTCCCGACGCACAGCGCGGCCGAGATGTCAGTGGACGCGGGGCTGGAGGAGCCGCCCAAGAGAAGAAGCCCGACGGCGGCCAGGCTGGCCACTGAGGCGACGGTGACGGTGACATCGATGACCTGCCGCCCCGCGTCCTCGCGCACAGCGTGGGCAGCGGTCGCCTCGGCATCCATCGACCGTATCGTCGCCCACATCCAGGCGGTGAAGCTGCCGGCGGCCGCCATCCAGCCGACGAGCAGGCCGTATCTCCAGGAGAACAAGAAGGTGATGGCGAGGCCGACCACGATCCCGACCATGGTCGAGACGATGAGGCGCATGCGCGCGGAGGGGCCGGGACGGTTACCTTCGCCTGCTCGATCCCGAGAGGAGGCACTGGGTTCGGGCGATGGTTGGTGCGCACCCTGCGACATCTGGGCTTGCTCTACGGCCGCCGCCGGGGGTGGACCGGCGTCCCCCGGGTAGTTGAATGGGGCGACTGTGGGCAGGGACTGAAGAAGGCGTCCACAATCAGAGTGATAACACCCATGATCCTAATAGCTTATACGGCAGATGCCATAAAACACAACCATGGATGCTGCCTCCCAGTAGCAGGGCGCCACGGCGACGTCACGGTGCCGCACTCCAGGTCGAGCACGAACCCGCGATGCTCACCGTTGGTCAGGTCGGCGCTGGAAGCGCCCATATCACCCACCACGTGGAAGGCGATGGCATCGGAGTCGAGGACCGGCTGCAACATGGTCGCTCCCCGTCCGACGACGAATACCTACCGGACGAAGGAGGCCGCCGGAGGTCTGACCGCGAGCCTCCGGCAAGTGCAGGCGCCAGCCGCGTGAGCGTACGGGAGGTCAGGTAAAAGAGCAACTTGCGGGACCTGTGCCGGCGGTCGTGAACCGTGAGCTGGATCGGTGCACACGTTGGCGCAGGTGCCGGTTCCGGGCACGGGAACAGCCCAAGCACATCTCGGCTGCGACCTGCCCATCCCACGCTCAGGTTCGATCAAGCAGCAAGTTGGCTTGTACTCCCTTCGCCCTGTAACAAGTTCGCCCTCGTCACTTGCTCCAACCTTCGACAGTCCTGCGCACGCGACCCCCTTCTTGTCGCCGGCGATCGGAGCATTGTCCACTTTCGGCCCGGAGCGAAGGATTTGTCCACACGGCCTGAGGCAAAGGCTCTCCATGCGCCTGCCGGGGTGATTCGTTGGTCTTCCGCAAAGGCTGTGCCCCGGTGATCGCCAAGTTCCGCCGCCGCGCCCATCGACGAGGGCGACGAAGGAGATCGATGAGATGAACGCGCAGAGTGTGACCGCTCCCGCCCCCGCCGGCGAGCGGCTCAGGTACCCGGAGATCGGCGATCACGGGTTGATCGGCGACCTCCAGTCGGCGGCGCTGGTCACGGTGGACGGGACGATCGACTGGTTCTGCTGCCCTCGGTTCGACTCGCCCAGCGTGTTCGCCTCGCTCCTCGATCATGACCGCGGTGGCCATTTCCGAATCGCGCCGGTGACGGAGGCGGTGCGAAAGCAGCTGTACTTCCCCTCCACGGCGGTCCTGGTGACGCGGTTCATGACCGAGGGCGGCGTCGGCGAGGTGGTCGACTTCATGCCCATACATGAGCCGGAAAAGCCGACCGATCGGCGCCGGATCATCCGGGTCATGCGGGTGGTCAGGGGAACGATGCGCTTCCGGCTCGAGTGCGCGCCCCGTTTCGACTACGGGCGGGCTGAGCATGAGCTCACCGTCGATGAGTCGGGCGCGCTCTTCACCTCCCCCACCCTGACGCTGGGGCTTCACTCGACATTCCCACTGCAGACGCGCGGGAAGGACGTTGCTGCCGAGATCACGCTGTCGCAGGGCCAGGTCGCGGGTGTGATGCTCGAATCCGGGCGAGAGGCATCCCCGCGGCCGATTGAGCCAGAGGCTGTCCGCGAGATGTTGGACCGGACGATTCAAAACTGGCGCTCGTGGCTGGACCGGTCGACGTACGTCGGCCGCTGGCGTGAGATCGTCCAGCGGTCCGCGATCACCCTGCGACTGATGACCTATGCACCGACGGGAGCCGTGGTCGCCGCCCCCACGGCGGGGCTGCCGGAGCAGGTCGGCGGCGAGCGGAACTGGGACTACCGCTTCACCTGGGTGCGCGACGCCTCCTTCTCGATCTATGCCCTGCTCGGCCTCGGGTTCGATGACGAAGCGTTCCGGTTCATGCAGTGGATGCGCGACCGGGTGATGGATCAAGCAGGCGAGGATTCGGGCCCGCTCAAGATCATGTACCGGGTCGACGGCTCGTCCGACCTGACCGAGACGACGCTGGACCATTTCGAGGGCTATCGGGGGTCGCGCCCGGTCCGGATCGGCAACGGAGCCGCCGACCAGCTGCAGCTCGACATCTACGGCGAGGCGCTGGACTCGCTCTACCACGGCAATAAGCGGGGCCTCCGCATCGGTCATCCCGGGTGGGTGCGCCTGCAAAAGATCATGGATTGGCTGACCGAGCACTGGGACCAGCCCGACGAGGGGATCTGGGAGACCCGGGGCGGCCGCCAGCACTTCACTTACGGGCGGCTGATGTCGTGGGTCGCGATGGACCGCACGATCAAGCTGGCGACCGAGTATGGCCTGCCGGCCGACATCCCGCGGCTCATGAAAGAGCGGGATCGCATCTACAACCAGCTGGTCGAGAAGGGCTTCCACAAGGGCGTGGGCGCGTACGTGCAGCACTACGACACCGACGTGCTGGACGCCTCGGTCCTTCTCATGCCGCTGGTCGGGTTCGCGGCCCCCACCGACCCGATGTGGCAGTCGACGTTGCGGGCGGTCGACAAGGAACTGGTGTCGGACAGCCTTGTCTACCGCTACAACCCCAGCGCCTCGCCGGATGGGTTGCAGGGCCAGGAGGGCACGTTCTCGATCTGCACCTTCTGGTACGTCGACGCGCTGGCACGGTCGGGCCGGCTGGAGGACGCTCGGATCGTCTTCGAGAAGATGCTCACCTATTCCAGCCCGGCGGGCCTGTTCGCGGAGGAGATCGGTCTCACGGGTGAGCAGCTCGGCAACTTCCCGCAGGCCTTCAGTCACCTGTCACTCATCAACGCGGCGATCAACCTTGACTATCAACTCGATCACGGGGCGGGCCGAGTGGACGTTGTCGGGCACTGAGCAGGAGCAGCCAGCTCTGCCCTTAGGCAGAGGTGGCAAGGAGCAGACGGCGAACATGCAGGTCAAAGAAAAGCGACGGACGGCGACCCACAGCAGGGGAGCCGCACAGGTGAGCAGTCCCTGCGACGTGTTCGTCGTCTTCGGGATCACCGGCGACCTGGCCAAGGTGATGACGTTCCAGGCCCTCTACCGGCTTGAGCGGCAGGGCCGGCTGGACTGCCCCATCGTCGGTGTGGCGGTGGACGACTGGTCCGTCGACGAGCTTCGTCAGCACGCCCGGCAGTGCATCGAGGGTACGGGCGAACACGTCGACGACGGCATCTTCCAGCGGCTGGCCGCCCGCTTGAGCTATGTGCGCGGGGACTTCTCCGACGACTCGACGTACGGCCGCGTCGCGGAGGCGATCCGGGGCGCTCGGGTCCCCGTCTTCTACCTCGAGATCCCGCCCTTCCTGTTCGGCACGGTCGTCAAGGGGCTGGCCGGAAAGGGTCTCCTGAATTCGGGACGGGCGGTAGTAGAGAAGCCCTTCGGCCACGACCTGTCCTCGGCGGACGAGCTCAACACGGAGATGCACCAGTACGTATCGGAGGATCAGCTCTACCGCATCGATCACTTCCTCGGCAAGATGGGGCTGCAGGAGTTCCTGTACCTGCGCTTCGCGAACTCCATCCTGGAGCCGGTCTGGAACCGGCAGCACATCGATTGCGTCGAAATCACCATGGCCGAGAGCTTTGGCGTCGAGGACCGCGGCCACTTCTACGACCGCGTCGGCGCGCTGCGCGACGTGGTGGTGAACCATCTGATGCAGCTGATCGCGGCCACCGCCATGGAGCCGCCGGCGGGCGATGATCCGGCGACGCTGAAGGACGCCAAGTACGCAGTTTTCCGGAGCATGGCGGAGGCGGACCCGGCTCACTACGTGCGCGGCCAGTACGACGGGTACCTCAAGATCCCGGGCGTTGCGGCGGGCTCGACGATGGAGACCTACGCGGCGATGCGGCTGGAGATCGACAACTGGCGCTGGGCAGGCGTCCCGTTCTATGTCCGCACCGGCAAACGACTCCCGGCGACGCAGACCGAGGTGCGCCTTGTGTTCAAGCACCCCCCGCGCCTGCGCTTCATCGGTGCCAACCGGAGAGCGGAAGAGCCTGATCAGCTGGTGGTCAAGCTGGATCCCGCGACCGGAATCCAGCTGCGGCTGGAGGGGCTTCGCGCTGATGCAACCGATGCCGAGGACATCCAGCTCGACATGGAGTTCGCGACCCAGGGCGGCGAGGGCGCTACCCCTTACGAGGTCCTCCTGGGCGATGCGATGGAGGGCGACAGCTCCCGATTCACCCGCCAGGACAGCGTCCGGGAGACGTGGCGCGTGATGCAGCCGCTGCTCGACCGCCCGCCCGGGATTCACGGCTACCAGCCCGGATCGTGGGGGCCGGAGGCGGCGAACGCGCTGGTGGGAGCCCACGGACGCTGGCGAGGGCCCTGGCTGGTGAGCTGAGGTAACCCCCGGGAAGGCTGCCACCGGAGTCAGATCAGAGATGCGGTGGCGAGATGGGCCGGGCTGTAGGAGGTCAGAGCGATGAGTGACCGCTACGACGTCATCATCATCGGGACGGGCGCGGGCGGCGGCACGCTGGCGCACCAGTTGGCTCCGTCGGGCAAGCGGATCCTGCTGCTGGAACGAGGTGGCTGGTTGCCGCGCGAAGTCGAAAACTGGCAGACCGCGGACGTCTTCGTGCACAACCGCTACATCTCGCCGGACACCTGGTACGACGAGTCGGGGAAGGCGTTCCAGCCTCAGGTCCACTATTTCGTGGGCGGGGCGACCAAGCTCTACGGCGCTGCCCTGTACCGGCTGCGCAAGGAGGACTTCGGAGAGCTTCGGCACCACGACGGCCTCTCGCCCGCCTGGCCGATCGGCTACGAGGAGCTGGAGCCTTACTACACGCGCGCGGAGCAGCTGTACCAGGTGCACGGCATCCGCGGGGAGGATCCGACCGACCCGCCTGCCGGCTCGCCCTATCCGTTCCCCGCCCTACCACACGAGCCGCGCATCCAGCAGCTGCACGACGACCTGGAGAAGGCGGGCCTCCACCCGTTTCATGCCCCCTGTGGGGTCATGCGAGACGAAGGCAACCTTCCATACAGCGCTTGCATCCGCTGTTCGACCTGCGACGGCTTTCCGTGCCTGGTCCACGCGAAGTCTGACGCCGAGGTGCTGGCGGTGCGCCCGGCGCTCGAGCATCCCAACGTCACGCTGCTGACCGGGGCCCGGGCGCTGAAGCTGAACACCAACTCGAGCGGCACCGCGGTCACCGAGGTGGTGGTGGAACATGACGGATCCGAGGACTCGTACTCCACCGACATCGTGGTCGTGTCCTGCGGGGCCGCCAATTCGGCGAAGCTTCTCCTCGCCTCCGCGACCGATCGTCATCCACGGGGGCTTGCCAACGGATCCGACCAGGTGGGACGGAACTACATGTTCCACAACAGCCAGGCCGTGCTCGCGCTCTCGCGGGAGCCGAACCCCACCGTCTTCCAGAAGACGCTCGGGGTCAACGACTTCTACTTCCGCGGCCCCGGGTTCGACTATCCCCTGGGCAACATCCAGATGCTGGGCAAGTCGCAGCCGGAGATGTTCCGCGGCGAGAAGCCGATCGAGACCGCGGTCGTGCCCGGCGTCGCCTTGAGGGACATGGCCAGACACTCGGTCGACTTCTGGCTCTCCACCGAGGACCTGCCGAAGCCGGAGAACCGGGTCACGCTGGAGCCCGACGGCAGTGTGCACCTGAGCTACGTGTCGGGCAACCCGTCGGCATCGGAGAGGCTCTACGAGCAGTTCAAGTCGATGCTGGGGCACCTCGGGATGCACGAGCGTCATCTGATTCCGCGACACGCCTATTTGAAGTCGGCGATCCCGGTGGCCGGCTGCGCACATCAGGCCGGCACCTGCCGCTTCGGGACGGACGCCGCCAGTTCGGTCCTGGATGTGAACTGTCGCGCTCACGAGGTGGACAACCTCTACGTCGTCGACACCAGCTTCTTTCCCAGCATCGGTGCGGTCAACCCCGCGCTGACCGCCATGGCCAACGCCGTGCGGGTGGGCGACCACCTGTTGGAGCGGCTGGGCTCCAAGACCAGCGCCCCGGTCGCTGTGCAGGGCGGATCGTCATGAGCACCAACGGCCGCCTTCCGGACGCAGCCCCGACCGACCCCGAGGGTGGTCACGCAATCGCGCAACCCGTGCCGGAGGACGCTTCGGTTCACCGCGTGGTGATCGTCGGTGGCGGCTTCGCCGGGCTCTTTGCGGGGCGCCACCTGCGCCATGTCCCGGTGGCGGTGACCTTGATCGACCGGTCGGCCAACCACGTCTTCCAGCCCATGCTTTACCAGTGCGCCACCGGGGTGGTGATGCCGGCCACGATCGCGCCCAGCTTCCGCGCCATCTTCGGGCGCCAGGCCAACATGCGCGTGCGGCTCGCGGAGGTCGTGGACGTCGACCTCGAACGCCGCGTGGTGAAAGCGCGGACGCCCATCGGAGAGCTGGATGAGGTGCCGTACGACTCGCTCATCGTCGGCACCGGTGCCGGCACGTCGTACTTCGGCCACGACGAGCTGGCACGTCACGCGCCCGGCATGAAGACGGTCGACGACGCGGTGGAGATCGGTCGCCGGATCTTCGGCGCCTTCGAGATCGCGGAGACGATCGAGGACCCCGACCGGCGCCGGCCCTGGCTGACCTTCGCCGTGGTCGGCGCCGGCCCCACCGGCGTCGAGCTGTCGGGACAGATCCGCGAGGAGGCCAAGCACACGCTTCGCGGCGAGTTCAAGGGGATCGACCCCACGAGCTGCCGGGTGGTGCTCCTGGACGGCGGCAAGGAGCCGCTGGCGACCTTCGGCGACAAGCTTTCCGTTCGCGCCGCGCGCGTGCTGGAGGCGAAAGGCGTCGAGCTTCAGATGGGTGCCCTGGTGACGCACGTGGACGCCGACGGGCTCGACTTCAAGGACCACGCGGGGCAGACACACCACATTGACACCAAGACGGTGATCTGGGCCGCCGGCGTCGCCGCCTCGCCGCTGGGCCGCCTGCTGGCGGATCGGACGGGCGCGGAGGTGGACCGGGCCGGGCGCGTCAAGGTGCTGCCCGACTGCACGCTGCCCGGGCATCCGGAGGTGTTCGTGGTCGGCGACATGATGTGCCTGGACGAGTTGCCCGGAGTCGCCGAGGTGGCCATGCAGTCCGGTCTTCACGCCGCCAACACCGTCAAGCGCCGGCTGAACGGTAAACCGGCCAAGAAGTTCCACTACGTCGACATGGGAAGCATGGCCATGGTCGGGCGAGGGCACGCGATCGTGGACTTCAAGGGCATGAAGCTGAGCGGCGGTATGGGGTGGCTCATGTGGGCCGGGATCCACATGACGTTCCTGACCGGGTACCAGAACCGCTTCGCCGCTCTCATGGGCTGGGTCGCGGCGATCGGCGGCAGCCGGCGGGGACGCGTCTTTGGCATGTCGGACGTCGCCCGAGTGACGGAGGGCTCGACGGCCCACGAGCCGCAAGGCGCCGTCCGCGATCCGAACGCGGCGCCGACTCCGAAATGAGTGCTGAGCTCCTGTCGCGCTACCAGTTCGCGCTGACGGCGAGCTTTCACTTCATCTTCCCGCCGCTCTCCATGGGGCTCGGCGTGATGCTGACCTGGATGGGGTGGAAGTACCTCCGAACCAGGGACCCGGTCTGGCGCCAGTCCTCATTCTTCTGGGTGCGGGTCTACGGGCTGGTCTTCTCGCTGGGAGTCGCGACCGGCCTCGTGCAGGAGTTCGCGTTCGGGATGAATTGGTCCCAGTTCTCAACGTTCGTGGGCAACGTGTTCGGAAGTTTGCTGGCGGCGGAGGGGGTCTTCGCCTTCTTTCTGGAGGGGGGGTTCCTCGGCCTGCTGCTCTTCGGCGGCTCTCGTCTGGGTCCCCGCATGTGGCTGGTCGCGACCTTCCTGGTTACCTTCGGCGCCCACTTCAGCGCGCTCTGGATCCTGATGGCGAACTCCTGGATGCAGACCCCCGGCGGCTTCGTGGTGCACAGCTCCCAGTGGGGGAGCCAGGCGATCATGACCAACTTCTGGCAGGTGATCTGGACGGCGTCTTTCTGGCCCCGGCTCCTGCACACCTTTGTCGCCTCCTGGATGATCGGCACGGCGCTCGTGATGTCGGTCAGCGCCTGGTATCTGCTCAAACGCAGGCACCTTGAGTTCGCGGCCAGGAACCTCGCGGTCGCGCTGCCCACCTTCTTCGTCCTCGCGGTCCTCCAGATGTTTTTGTTCGGCGCCAACATGGCCATCGAGGTCACCAACAACCAGCCTCCGAAGCTCGCCGCCATGGAGGGCCTGTTCAAGTCCCAGTCATGCGCACCGCTCTACCTGGTCGGCTGGGTGAACGAGCAGAACCAGACGCTGAAGGGGATTCCGGCTCCGGTGCCCTGCTTGCTCAGCATCCTCTCCTACAAGGACCCGCACGCGACGGTCCCCGGGCTCGACAACTTCCCCCAGAGCAACTGGGCACCCGTCAACGTCGTCTTCCAGGCGTACCACGTGATGATCGATCTCGGTTTTCTGTTCCCCCTGATCGGCCTCGTGGGCGTCTTCGTCTGGTGGCGGAGGCGAGGTGGCCGCTGGGGGCCGGGGGACACCTACCAGCCGTTGGTGATGCCGAGCTGGCTGCTCTGGGTCCTGGTGGTCACCGTGCCATTCACCGAGGTGGCGACGATCGCCGGTTGGTGGACGGCCGAGACCGGTCGCCAGCCCTGGGTGGTATGGAACGTGCTGCGCACAGCGAACGCCGACTCCTCGGTTCTGAGCACGCCCGAGGTGCTCTTCACCTTGATAGCTTTCGGCGTCCTGTTCCTGATTCTTTTCGTCCTCTTCCTGTTCCTGCTCGACCGCATGATCAGGCAGGGGCCATCGTCGGCCATCGAGAGTGCGCCGGCCGAGTTGCCGGACACGTTCCGTGAGGTCTTCCGCGGTCGGGCTCGCGCCTCGTCGGGCGGGGAGGCTTAGCAATGTGGCTGAACAGCCTCTGGTTCGCCCTCTTCGTGCTGATCATCGCCGGCTACATCATCCTCGACGGGTTCGACCTCGGCGTCGGCATCCTGCACCCGTTCGTTGCCCGGAACGACGAGGAGCGGCGGTTGTCCCTGAACAGCGTGGGCCCGGTCTGGGACGGCAACGAGGTCTGGTTGGTGGTCGGCGGCGGGGTCCTGTTCGCGGCCTTCCCGCCCGTCTATGCGGCCCTCTTCTCCGGCTTCTACGTGGCCTTCTTCCTGGTCTTGCTGGTCCTGATTCTGCGCACCGTCGCGATCGAGTTCCGGAGCAAGCGACAAGGACCGGCCTGGCGCACGACCTGGGATCTGGTCTTCTTCGTCACGTCCCTGGGCCTGGCCCTGCTGCTTGGGGTGGCGATCGGAGACATCATCAGCGGCGTCCCCCTGAACTCGAGCGGCCAGATCGTGATCGGCAGCATTCTCAATCTCCTCCACCCGTTCGCCCTCTGGTTCGGCCTGACGGCGGTCGCCATGCTGACGCTGCACGGGGCGCTCTACCTCAATCTCAAGACCGAGGGCACCGTACAAGCCCGTGTCCGAACGGCCATCCCCTGGTTGCTCGGGGCGATGGTGATCGCCGCCACCGTGCTGGCCATCTGGGTGTGGGCCTCGAACGACGTTCTCGCCCAGGATTATCGGCGGGAGCTGTGGCCCTTGGTGTTCCCGGTCGCCGCGTTCGCGGCGTTCGCAGCCGCCGGGGTGATGATCTTCCGCGGCCGGGGGACGGCGGCGTTCTTCTTCTCGGCGGCGATGCTGGCCCTGCTGCTGGCCTCGGTCGCCTCGGGTCTGTACCCGAACCTCCTCATCTCGAGCATCAAGAGCGCCGACAACATGACGATCACGAATGCCGCTTCGGCGCCGCTGACGCTGACCGTCATGCTGATCGTGGCCGCGATCGGCATGCCTTTCGTCCTGCTCTACTCGGCCGGCGCCCAGTACATCTTCCGCGGGAAGGTAGAGCTCACAGAGCACAGCTATTGACGTGGATGGCCGCATCGACAGGAGGCGGTCGGAGGGCCGATGACTCTGAACGGCGCGGCTGAGGGGGTTGCGGAGGCCGGCACCGCTCACGGGCGGCGCGCCGCCGAGCGACGCCCCTGGAAGGACATCCTGCGTGCGCCGCCTGCCCTGGTCCTCGCAGTCGGGTTGGACGCCGCGGCCGCCGCCTGCTGGCTCGCCCTGGCGGTGCTCCTGGCCCAGGTGGTGGCGGCCGTCTTCCTCGGCCGGCAGGGACTGACGACAGTCGCCGGGCCGATCGTCCTGATGACGGCGCTGATCCTGCTCCGTGGTGGACTGCTGTGGGCCGGCGAGGTGGTGGCCCAGCGTGCTGCCAGCCGCGCCAAGGACCGGCTCCGGGGGCGGATCGCTCGCCAGCTGGTGAACCTGGGACCTCTCTATGTCCGGGGAGAGCGGGCCGGGGAGCTGGTCTACGTCGCCGGCGAGGCCGTCGAGGCGCTCGACGGCTACTTCACCCGCTACTGGCCGGCCCGCGCGCTGAGCGCCATCGTCCCGGTCATGGTGGGTCTCCTGGTCCTCGCCCTGGATCCTTGGGCGCTGCTCATCCTCCTCTTCGCCTGGCCCGTCCTGCTTTTGCTGCTGGCCCTGATCGGGGTTCGGGTCCGCGATCTGGCCGAGCGGCGGGAGCGAGAGGTGGCCTGGCTCAATGGGCTCCTGCTGGACCTGCTCCAGGGGCTGCCCACGCTCAAGCTGTTCGGACGGTCCGCGGACGCCGCCGAGACCATTCGCGCTGCCGCCGCCCGCCACTGTGCCGCGACCATGGACGTACTGCGGGTCGCCTTTCAGGCTTCGCTCGTCCTGGAGTGGGGGGCGGTCGGTGGCACCGCGCTGGTGGCCATCGAGACCAGCGTCCGCGTGATGACCGGAGGTCTGCCCTTCAACCATGCCCTGGCGGTCTTGCTGCTGGCCCCGGAGTTCTTCCTCCCCCTCCGCAAGCTCTCCCTGGAGTACCACGCCGGCCGGGCCGGAGCGGCGGCCGCCCAGCGCATCCAGGCGCTGCTGGACCAACCGGTCCCCGCGCGACCTCGAAGGTTCGCTTCCCTCCCGGCGCGCCACGACCTGCTGCTCGAGGGGCTGCAGGTCGTCTATGACGGACGCGCGGCCCTCGATGGGTGCTCATTGGAGGTGGCCGACGGCCAGGCGGTGGCCCTGGTCGGCCCTACCGGGGCGGGGAAGACGACGGTCGTCAACCTGCTGCTGCGCTTCGCGGAACCGGCTGCGGGCCGGGTCGAGGTCGGGGGCGTCCCGCTTGGCAACCTCGACCCCGAACGCTGGCGCTCCCGCATCGCGTGGGTGCCCCAGCATCCCTCCCTGTTCCACGGGTCAGTCGCCGACAACATCCGCCTGGCCAGACCCCGCGCCACCGACGATGAGGTGGTGGCCGCGGCGCGCGCGGCGGAGGCGCACGCGTTCATCGAGGCGCTCCCGGCCGGGTACGCGACCCAGATCGGTGAAGACGGCGCCCGGCTGAGCGGGGGGGAGCGCCAACGGCTGGCGCTGGCCCGGGCCTACCTGAAGGACGCACCGGTTCTGATCCTGGACGAGCCCACCTCCCATCTTGACGTCGCGTGCCAGGAGTCCGTCTTGCGGTCGCTGGAGCGGTATCGGGCGGGGCGGACGGTGATCCTCATCGCCCACCACCTCCCGTCCAGTGCACCGGTGGACCTGGTCGCCGTGATGGAGGCCGGGCGTGTGGTCGACGTGGTCACCCCTCGAGTGGGCGCGGTGGCCGGCGCTTGGAGTGCGCCCTGATGGCATCGATCCGGGGACGGCCGCTCCTCAGGTCGCTGGCCCTGGCACGCCCGGCGCGGGGCTGGCTGGCGCTCGCCGTCGCCGCCAGCTTCGGCGCGCTGATCGCCAACCTGGCCCTGATGGCGGTGGCGCCCTACCTTATCTCCAAAGCCGCGCTGGTCACCGAGTTCGCATCGATCGCCGTGGCAGTGACCGCGGTCCGAGCCTTCGCCGTCTCGCGTGCGGTCCTGCGTTACCTGGACCGGTATGTGACCCACCTGGCCGCTCTGCGGATCCTGGCCCGGCTGCGGGTCTGGCTGTTCCGTGCGATCGAGCCGCTGGCACCCGGCGGGTTGGCGGGCTTCCGGCGCGGCGACGTGATGGCTCGCGCAGTGGCGGACCTGGATGCGCTGGATGAGTTCTACGCTCGCGGGGTAGTGGCGCCGGTGGCCGGGGCTCTGGCCGGCGGGGTGGCCTGCCTGTCCCTCGCCTTGCTGGATTGGCGGCTGGCGCCCGCGCTGCTGATCTTCTTGGTGCTGGCCGGCGTCGCTCTGCCGCTTGTGGTCCGGCAACGCAGCCGCCGGCCGGCGAACCTGCTGGCCCAGACCCGGGGAAGGCTGCACGCGGCCGTCGCCGAGGACGTCGCGGGTCTTGCGGACCTCCTCGCTTTCGGCCGTCAGGACGAGATCACGGCGCACGTCGAAGGCTTCTCCCGACCCATGGGCATCGCTCAGCGGCGGCTGGCTTGCGCTCGGGGCGCGGACCTCGGCGTCGGCACGGCGCTGACCGGTCTCGCCGGGCTGGCAGTGCTGGCCCTGGCGATTCCCGAGGTCCGGAGCGGCCGGATCGCGGGCGTGCTGCTGGCAGCCGTCCCGCTGGTAGCGTTCGCGGCCTTCGAAGGGATGCTCGCCGTCGGCGACGCCTTCCGCCAGGCGGAGGTCAGCCGCGCCGCGGCGACGCGCAGCCTGGAGCTCGCGGACTGCCCGCGCCCGGTGACCGACCCGGCCCGCCCGCTGCCGGCGCCGACCTCCCACAGCGTCGGATTCAGCGATGTTCGCTTCCGGTACCGGCCGGACGCTCCCCCGGTATTGGACGGCCTGAATTTCCACGTCGCGCAGGGGCGGCGGCTGGGGATCACCGGTCCCAGCGGCGCCGGCAAGAGCACGGTGGTCGGCCTGCTGCTCCGCTTCTGGGAGGCCCAGTCAGGAGCGGTCGAGATCGAGCGCTGTGACGTCCGGAACCTCCGGGCCGAGACGGTGCGGGGGCTCATCGGCGTGGTTCCCCAGCGGATCTACCTCTTCAACGGCACGCTGCGCGACAACCTGCTGCTGGCCGACGGCGACGCGGACGACGACCGGATTCTTGACGCGGTTGCCCGGGCCCAGCTCGGCGATCTGATCGCGGCGCTCCCCGACCGCCTCGACACCCGGGTCGGCGAGGACGGCCTGAAGCTGAGCGGCGGCGAGCGCCAGCGGGTGGCCCTGGCTCGCGTGTTCCTGCGACGGGCACCGATCCTGGTCCTGGACGAGGCCACCGCCAACCTTGACACCGTCACCGAGGGGCGGGTGCTGCGGGCCGTGGACGACTTCGCATCCGGCCGCACCACGATCGTGATCTCGCACCGTCCGGCCCCGCTGGAGCTCGCCGACCTGGTGGTCGGACTGCCCGAGGGGGTGACACGCGTCTCCGGCAGCCCCGACGGCCCGATGAGGCGGATCGACCGGTTGGTCGTCCCGGGAATGTGACAGGCGTGCCATGCTCCGGCTTCGCGCCTATCTCCCGGCGGATCGAGTCGATGACGTCGTGGTCAGCCTGGCGACGATGGACGGAGTGCGCCATGCGATCAGGGCGGGCAGCTCGAACGACGGAATGGTTCTCGTAACGGCCGACGTGGAAGCCCGCTCGGGCGACTCGGTCTTCGAGGCCTTCACTGGCCTGGGCATCGATCCCTCCGAGCTGTCTCTGGAGTACCAGACGGCGGCGGCCCCGTAGGACGCGCGCGACCCGGATGGGTGGGGACGACGGAAGCCATGGTCTGGGCAGACGTCGTCGAGAGCGCTCGCGACAATGCTCGGCTCTCGGTCAGATTCGTGGTCTATATGGCGGTGGCCGGCGTTATCGCGGGGTTTGGAGTGATGAACAAGAGCTCGATCCTCATCGTCGGCGCGATGGCGGTCAGCCCCGACTTCTATCCGATCTCAGCCGCGTGCGTGGGCCTGGTCCAGCGCTGGTGGGGGCTCACGAGCCGCGCCCCGGCCACACTCGGCCTCGGTATGGCGACGGCCGGCGGTATGGCGTGGGCCACCACGGCGCTGATGAAGGCGATCGGCTATCAGCAATTGCAGGTGCAGCTGGGAGACGGCGGTCTGGGAGTGCTCCCGACCATCAACGCGTCCACCTTTTGATCGCGCTCGTTGCCGGAGTCGCCGGGATGCTGGGAGACGCGTGAGCAGCTCGCGAGCGGCGCGCGGGAGCTGGCGTACGCGGGTTACATCACGCTCTCGTCGGAGACCCTGGAGGATCTCGACCTCCAGAGTGAGGCCCTCGTCGGCGCCGTCCGTCGTGCCGGTTGCCAGGCCACCTGCCTCTACGGCGAGCAGGAGCTGACGTTCTTGGCGACGCTGCCCCTCTGCCGCGGGCTCGCCAAGTGAGAGTCACGCCAATGCAGCCGACGCCGCAACACCTTCTTGAGTTCTACGAGGACGCGACCGGAGCCCAGCCCGTCCGGGAGTGGCTGCGGAACGACCTCACGTCCGAGCAGCGTCGGACCGTGGGGGCAGCCATGCTGAGGATCCTCCAGGAGTAAGGGGTAGCGGTCTGCGGATCGGCCTTCGGACGCCAGCTTGGCGGTGGGCTCTTCGAGTTCCGGCTCCGAGAGGAAGATCTCCTGGTGCGAATCTTTTGCCACGCGCACAGCGACCGACTGATCCTGCTGCTTGGCGGATACGACAAGGGGAAGGACCCGTCGGAGCGCCGACAGAATCGAGAGATCAACCAGGCTCGGGCCCGACTTCGGGAGTGGTTGCAGCGTCGACCGCGTTGACGATATGAGCGAGAGGTCATATGATGGTGCAGAGGCTAGCCATGGGTACAGGATTCGACGAGTTCTACGGCGAGATCGAGGCCGAGGCTGATGCCGAAGGCTCTGCTGCCGTGGCCGATCTGCGCGCCAAGGAGTTCAAGTACGCGCTCGTCAACTCTCTCCTGACCCGACGACATGAACTCCAGTGGACGCAGGCGGACCTTGCGGCGAAGTCTGGTGTCGCACAGGAGGAGATCAGCAGAATCGAGCGCGGAAGGAAGAGCCCCAACATGGACACCTACGCGCGATTGGCCGTCGCCCTGGATCTTGTCGTCCTACCTCGACGCGGCAGGCCCCAAGTCGCTTAGTGGCCCGCTTTCCCGAGCCAATGCCTCCGCACTCCTTTGGGAGGGCTCATAAGGCACTCTGCAGGAGCGCGACGATGTGTCGGGCTAGTTCCTGGAATTCGGGGCTCACTGCTCCGGCGACGCCAGCACTGATGCCACTCGCGATGGGGGCAACCGCACCCTGAAGCGCTCTAAGGGCCCGACGAATTGCGGCGCGGTCAGGAGATGGCTTGGTGACCTCGGTCAGCAACTCAGTTCCTGCGACCCGGACTTCGTCTTGATCCTCTGACACGATCGGAAGCCTGGCGATCAGCTTCGTGCCGAGGTCGCGTCGCCCCGTTCAGTTGTCCCGGTCGAGCGCAGCGCGTTACCTCATTCGGGCGGTGCTTGGTAAATCCAAGGACCGGCCGCTGAGATGCTGCCAGCAGGGCTGGGACAAGCGGCCGTTTCGCGCCCAGTGCGCGGTGCGGCAGAACCTGGACATGAGGCACCCGGACCTCCTCTTCCCAACCGGTCAGCAGGTCCACCACGCCCTCCCACAAGCGCAGTTGGCGCTCCATCCGAGCGCGCCAAAACCGGCGCAGCCAGGTCACTCCGATCAGCCCGGCCCCCGATGCCTCAGAGCAAGCCTTCGCGGAGCAGCAGCACCGCCGCATTCGTGATGCCCGAGAGTGACGACAGCGAGGCGGACGATCAGGTGCAACGCCGTCAGGACGGGAATCAGGAGTGCGTATGCCAGCTCCCGTTCCAGGGCGTGGGGATCCGGCAAAAGCGTGTCCGCACCCCCGCGGCGGAAGGTAACGATCGGCTCGTGGAGGATGCCAGGAAGCGGCGCGCACGAGCCGGTAGGCCGTCTGCCCCATGCCGTGTCCCAAGAGGTCACGTGCACGCCCTGGGTTTTTCGAGCATAATAGATGACATCTTGAGTCTTATGATCCCAGAGCTTGGGTTTTCGGACCACAGTGCTGATGACCCCGCCTCCGTGATCAGGATGCCAGGAGCGTTCCACGACCACCACGACGCCGACACGGCGAGTCGGCGCGCCGACATCCCGGGAGACCCGGAGACACGCCGCTGGCTCGCGCGTGAGCTTCACGACACCGTGGGCACCACGCTCTCGGGCATGTTGCTCGAGATGGAGTACCTGAAGCGTCGCGGAGGCGAAACCGGGCTTCGCGACGAGCTCGAGGGACTCCAGAGTTCGACTCGCGAGGTCCTGCAGAGCCTGCGCCGGCTGCTCAGCGGCCTGCGCGACGAGCCCACTCACATCACCGGCTTCGCCGACATGGTGTACGACACGCTGGCCAGGTTCGAGCGCCAGACCGGGATCCAGACCATGCTGGTTGCAGACGACCACTGGCCGCGCCGGATGGTCGGACGGACCGCGCACCACCTGCTGCGGATCGTCGACGAGGCCCTGCAGAACGTCCGGCGTCACAGCTGCGCGCGATCCGTCGAGATCACGCTCCAGCGCGTCGGCGAGGACGCCGTGCTGACCGTCCAGGACGACGGGCACGGGTTGCAGGCGCTCCCCGACGGCCACGGATACGGCCTGACGGGCATGCACGAGCACGCGGTACTCGCCGGTGGCGAGCTCCGCATCGAAAGTTTCCCCGACCGCGGAACCGTGGTCAAGATTTCACTATCCCTGGAGAAAAACCCATGACCGTTGCGATCGAAGCCCCGCCCCGCGTCGTGATCACGGACGACCAGACCTTGTTCCGCTCAGGTCTGGCACGCCTGCTCGACCTCGACGAACGGGTAGAGGTGGTGGGCCTGGCGGCGAACGGCCATGAAGCCCTGGACCTGGTGGCGAGGGTGCACCCCAACATCGTCCTAATGGACATCAAGATGCCCGGCGTCGACGGGGTCGAGGCGACCTCGCGCATCACCCAGGAGTATCCCGAGGTCAAGGTGCTCATCCTCACCAGCTTCGACGCCGACAACCACTTCATCCAGGCGCTGAAGTCGGGAGCCTCGGGCTACGTGCTCAAGGACTCGGAACCGGACGCGATCGTCTCCAGCATCCTCGCCGTCCTCTCCGGCGAGCGGGTGATGGCGACGGCGGTGGCCAACCGCGTCCTCGACATGCTCACCGGGACGGTGACTCCGAAGGAGTACTACGACGGTCTCACGCCACGCGAAATCGAGATCCTGAAGCTCCTCGCCACCGGGATGGCGAACAAGCAGATCGCCTACAAGCTGAAGATCTCGGAGAAGACGGTCCGCAACCACGTGAGCAACATGTACGAGAAGCTCGACATCTACGATCGCGCGCAGGCGGTCCTCTACGCGGTCCGCAAGGGCCTCGTCGAGCCCTAGTCGGAAGTTCCAGGCTGGCGGCGAGTTGAGCTGAACTCAAGCCGAGGGGGTGGTTCTGCCTACACCGCGCGCGTTGACGCCCGCTAGCGCGAAGGCGCGCGTGTGCAGCGAGGTGGGACTGGTGAGCTTGGAGAAGGTGACTCGGGAGTCGCCCTCACCTACTGTGACCACCGCGCGGGAGAACTCGCTGAGTGCGCGCATCAGGGTGCGCCAGCTGTGGGCCTCGCTCCCATCCTCAAGCTGGTGACGGCTGGCTTTGTGAGGCGCCGTCACTGACCTCTGCTTGGGGGCGACGGGGTCCTGGTTGAGCGGGGGCTCTTCGTCGCGGAAGAGCAGTTCCGCCCAGGCCCGTTCGAGATGCCAGCAGACATAGAGGGAGAGCATGCAGAGGAAGGCGTGAGCGCGCACGCGCCGCTCGGTGTAGTGGTGCACCGGCCGGATCTGGAGGTCGAAGGACTTGAGGGTTCGGAAGCCGTACTCCAGGTGGGCCAGGTTCTTGTAGGCGCGCACCACGCACACCGCGTCCATCTCCTCGGCGGGCACCGAGGTGCGGATGACGTAGATGCCGTCGAGGGCCGCCTCCTGGTCGATCTGCTCCTGCTTGCGCCGAACCACCAGCTGGTGCTCAGCGATCTCGTGATCGAAGTCCTTGGCCACCTGTAGTGGTCGAGGATCCGGCCCAAGCGCAGCGGGATGCGGGCGATGCCGCTCACCCTGCCCTGTGCGACCTGCTCGAGGAGCCGCCCCACCCTGGCCTCGGTGGCCTGCAGCAGATCCTCCCGTTTGCGGGCTCGTTCCTCGGCCAGCGGTGGGTTCTTGCAGACGACCAACCGCTCTCCCGGGAAGCCGGGGTCGGTGATCTCCGCCAGCCGCTGTTGGTCGAAGAGTGAGAGCTGAAGACTGCCGCTGGTGACCAGAGCCGGGTCGGTTTGATCCTTTGAACGGGACCCACCTGAGGGCGTTTTGATCCTCTGAGTGGGACCCACCTTCCGTCCCCCGTATCCCCGAGACTCGGGCTGTCTGACGGCCATGGAGTCGAGGGAAGTGGAGATTGCGAAAGGTGGATCTATTCGAGGCTATCCGGCGTGACCATCAGGTGCGCGGATGGTCGATCAGGCGGGTGGCCCGCGAGCAGCGGGTGAGCCGCAGGACGGTGCGCCAGGCACTGCTCTCGGCGGTCCCTCCAGAGCGGCGGGTTCCGGTTCGGTGGGCGCCGACGCTGGGGGCGGCGAAGCCGTTCATCGACCAGGTGCTGGAGGCGGACGTGGAGGCGCCGCGCAAGCAGCGTCACACCGCGCACCGGATCTGGGAGCGGGTGAACGAGGAGCTCGGGATCGAGGTTGCGGAGTCGACCGTGCGCAAGTACGTGGGCCGGCGCAAGCGCGAGCTGTACGGGGCGGAAGAGGTGATGGTGCCCCAGGTCAAGGAACCCGGGGCAGAGGCAGAGGTGGACTTCTTCGAGGCCGCCATCGACATCGCAGGGGTGCGCACCAAGGTGACGTTCTTCCAGATGCGGGCCTGCTACTCGGGGCGGGTCTACGTGCGGCCGCTGGCGAGGCTGACGCAGCAGGCGTTCCTGGAGTCGATGGTGCTCGCGCTCTTCCACTTCGGCGGCGCCTTCGGCCTCATCCGCATGGACAACCACTCGCTGGCGGTGGAGAAGGTGCTCCGGGGCCGGACCCGCGTCGAGCGGGACCGGTTCGTGGCGTTGCGCTCGCACTACCTGTTCGAGAGCAGGTTCTGCCGCGTCGGCATCGAGGGCGCTCATGAGAAGGGCGGCGTGGAGGGAGGGCAGGGCCACTTCCGCCGCAACCATCTGGTGCCGGTACCCGCCTGCGCCCGCCTCGCCGAGCTCACCAGCCTGGTGCTCGACGCCGGTGCCCGCGACGACGCCCGGGTCGCGATCGGTGCGAACGAGACCAAGCTGGAGAGGTGGGAGCAGGAGGCGCCGATCCTGCGCCCGCTGCCGCTGGAGCCGTTCCCTACCGTCGAGTACCTGGACCATGTCCGCGTCGACGAGAAGTCGCGGGTGTCGGTCAAACAGGTGCGCTACTCGGTGCCCTCGCGGTTCGCCGGTCGCCTGGTCCGGGTCGAGCTGAGCTCCGATCTGGTGCTCGTCTTCGGTGAGGGCGAGCAGATCGCGCGCTGGGAGCGCTGCTGGGAGCGGGGCGCCGAGCGGCTCGATCTCGATCACTACCTGGAGGTGCTCAAGTACAAGCCACAGGCGTTGCTGCGCAGCCTGCCGCTGCGCCAGGCCCAGGAGTCAGGACACTGGCCCCAGGCGTACACGACCCTCTTCGACACCCTCAAGGAGCGTCTCGGCGAGTCGGCCGCCGCCCGCCAGATGGTGGATGTCCTGCTGCTCCATCGCCGCCACCCGGCGGAGCTCGTCCATCAGGCGGTGGCCGGCGCGCTCGCGGCCGGCGCCATCGACGGCCGTGCGGTCGCCGTGCTGGTGCGGCGTGCGGTGGAGGGGGAGCGGCATCTCACCGTCCTCGAGATGGGTGAGCTCGACGCCTATCAACGTCCGCTGCCGACCACCGACGCCTACGACCAGCTCCTGGGAGGTCAAGCATGAAGAGCAAGCTCAACGGCGCGGTCGACGCACTGCTTCGTTCCCAGACCAAGGAGCTCCGCCTGCCCAGCGTCGGCGCCCGCTTCGCCGAGCTCGCCGACCAGGCGGCCGCCGACGGCACCCCTCATCGCGACTACCTGGCCACTCTGTTGGAGCTCGAGCTCGACGCCCGCTCAGAGCGGCGAGCGCAGCGCCGGCTGCTCGACGCCCACTTCCCCCATCGCAAGCGTCTGGAGGACTTCCAGTTCGAGGACTCGGTGGTGAACGCCGCCGAGCTGCACCAGCTGGCCAAGGGCGACTACCTCGCGAACGCCGAGAACGTGATCCTGATCGGGGAATCCGGCACCGGCAAGACCCACCTCGCCACCGCCCTCGGCATCGTCGCCTGTCACCAGGGGCGGCGGGTGCGCTTCACCACCGTCGCCGCCCTCGTCAACGAGCTGCAGGAGGCCCAGGACGAGCACCAGCTCTCACGCGTCGTCCGCCGCTATGCCGGCATCGAGCTGCTGGTCCTGGATGAGCTGGGCTACGTCCAAATCCCGGCCTCGGGGGCCGAGCTGCTGTTCCAGGTGCTCGCCGAGCGGAACGAGACCGCGAGCCTCATCATCACCACCAACTTGCCGTTCGGCGAGTGGACACACGTCTTCGCCGACCCCCGTCTCTGCAAGGCGGTCGTCGACCGCCTCACCTTCGGAGCACACATCATCGAGACCGGGACCGAGTCCTGGCGACTCCGCCAGAGCCTGCGCCGGGCGGGAAAGGGCCCGAAGTCGTGATCGCGGACGCTCAGGGACCGCGGATCGAACCCAACACCCCGTCGCGTTACGATGCCGTTACGATAGCCTGCCCTCTCTGCCAACGCCCCTTCACGCCCTCCGGACGCCAGAAGTACTGCTCCGACGCCTGCCGGGTCGCCGCCTACCGGCGACGGCGTGAGGCCGCATCGCCGGCGGTCAGCGTCCCCGCCCGCCGGCCACGCAAACCGCTCACCGTCTACGAGTGCGACCGCTGCGGACTGCGAGCCGTGGGCGAACAGCGCTGCCCCGACTGCTCCACCTTCATGCGCAAGGTCGGCCTGGGTGGCGAATGTCCTCACTGCGGCGAGCCGGTCGCGTCTCCGAACTGCTCGGCCAGGAGGTGGTCGGGTGAGCCTGGCCGCCGGAAAGTGAACGCCATGGGTGGGGGTCGCATCGCCTCCCTGAGCATCCCCTGGGCCGCCTCGCCTGCGAGCCGCTCACCGCGCTATCTGAGGCACCCCACAGGAGTTCTTCACAAGTCCACAGGTTGTCCACCCCTCCCCCCGCGCCCCCCTCCCATCTACGACGACGACGTACTCTTGCTGCCCAGCGGGGGTGGGTCCCATTCGGAGTATCACGGTGGGCCCGTTCCAGGGGATCGTTCCTAGCAGCCGGGACCTGTGGTGCTCGCAAGGAGGACACCCAAGCCACCCCCTGCACCTCCTGCAGGGCACGGATGCGGGCGCTGGTGCGCGGTCACCCACCAAGACCACACGGGAGAGCTTGAAGCGGTTCTTCACTCGCTCCACCGCGGTGAGCACAGTGCTGGGATCGGCGGTGTTGCCTGCGAAGACCTCTCCCCACCGGCCGGCCTTCGGAATCGCCGATGACACCGTATTCGATTTGCGGCTTGCCGGTCTTGCGATCGCGGCTGTAGCCAAGCCGGGCGAGTGGGCAGTGCCGGCCCTCCAGGTAGGAGGAGCTGAGGTCGTAGTGGACCATGCCGCCTTCCTCAAGATGACGCTTGGCCAGGCGCTGCTCGATCTCCTGTTGCCGTTCGAAGAGCCAGTCCAAAGCGCCGTAGAGCTCGTCCTCGGTGGCGTCCGCGAGATGCAGGTCCTGGGCCAACGCCGAGCTCCTCCAGAGCCGGGTGGTGGCCAGCTTGGAGGCGGGCTCGATCACCCGCTGGGCGATCATCCCGAGCACTAGGTCGCGCTGCCGGGAGGGACTGCGATCGAGCAGCGCGGGCAGCCCAAGCTGGCGGCACTCGGCCAGGACGGCGGCGATGTGACCATTGGGGAGGGAGCTCTCGACGACCAGCTCAGAGGTGCCGAAGAGATGCTCGCGGGCCAGGCTGCGGCGAAGCACAGCGAGCGACTCGGGCGAGAGGTGAGAGAGGTTGGCCAGGGTCTCGGACTTGACCTTGCCGTTCTCGCGATAGGAGCGTCGCAGCAGATGGGACTCGTAGACGCGATCCTTATATAGTGCCTACGGGTGGTGGCGATGTGCATGGCCGCCTCGCGCCTGGTCACACGTGCACCTGGGGCCCTTGAGGAACTTTTGATCTCAGATCACACCCCGCCGGCTCAGATCAGCCGTGGAACTTCTGTTTAGACGGGAATTGTCAGTCTTGCTCCAATCTGGCTGGGCACCCGCCCCCAACCTGCCATCATCGCGGTCAGCCTCCCCCCACGCAGTCGAGGCCGACTTCCAACCCTGTGGGTCTCCACGAAAGCCACGGCGATTCAGGTCCCGATGCCGGGGGGTCAGTCGACGATGAGGCAGTAACCGCGGTTGTGCTGACTGACCAGGCGGCAGGGAATGTCCAACGGTTCCAGCTTCAGACGCAGTCGGCGCACGTAGATACGCAGCTGTTCGGCCTCGTGAACGCCGGCTCGCCAGCCCAAGCGAATGATCTCGCGGACGCTCAGGAAGCGATTGGGATGGCTCAAGAAGACTGCCAGCAGGTCCCACTCCTGGACGGTGAACGAGACTTGCTCACCGTTGAACGTGAGGGTTCGCGTCTCACCGTCGAAGGTCATGCCTTTGATCTCCACCCTAGAGGCCAGGTGCATCATCAGCGAGGGCGACCTCCGCAGCGCAGCCTTGAGCGCCCCCACCAGGGCGCTCGGGACGAACGGTTTGGGCAGGATCTGGTCGATGGCACCCTCATCGGCAGCCTGGGCCGCCTCGAAGTGGTCGGCGAGCAGAAGCACTCGGGCATTCGTCCTGGCGCCGAGCTGGCTTACCAACTCCGACCACCGGTCGTCTTCTGGCTCGATGCCCCAAATCAAAGCGTCGAAGCTCTCGCCCTCGAGCTTCGGCAACGCCAACTGGAGGCCTGAGACTGCTTCGGCTCGGCAGGCAGCCAGGCGCACGCAGGTTTCCATGACGGCCCGGTAGGCCTCATCAGCTTCGATGATCAGGACAGCCCCGGATATGCGACCACGTTTTCGATGAGCCGCGGTGGGGCCTTTCCTGGCGACAAAGCGTGCGTGCGCCGGCTGGCCTGACCCGGCCTTGGTGGCCTGTTCGATGTGGTGCACCTGAGCACCATACTCCTTTCTTGCGACATAGCTCTCGCTCCTCGAATTCTGGTTTTACGATCCGATCGCCGAAATGAGTTGCAATTTTACGGATGGAGGTGTTAGACTCGAATGGTCGAGGCGCCGGTTGGTGCTGCCGACACCGGGACCGGATGGAGCACATTGCTTTCCAACATCGGACCGGATATAAGTCAGGGAGGTGCCTATATGGCGGATCCGCCGGACAATTTTCGCCGTCGGGGCTGGGATAGCTGAGGCTCACACAGCGCCGCCAATAGTGCCGAAAGGCCAGGGGTGAAGGTAGGGGCTTCCTAAAGCCCATGAGCTGTCACTGCTGCCCGGGTCGCGACGGACCGCCGAAGAACAACGGCGGGCCAGGCCTTTTGAGACCTGGCCCCCTGCGTTCATGTCCATGCGTTGCGCGCAGATAGCACGACCGACCCGGTCTTGCCCATCACCTTGAGTGCGGCGCGCACCTCGCCGGCGTCTGCGAAGCCCCGGGGTACAGTCCTGGCGAGCATCCGGTTCGGCGACCATTTGCCGTGGCAGACCAGTTTCTCGCAGATCCGTCCCGAGATCCGGCGTCGCGGACCCACCTCTTGCTCCAGCGTGGTCGCATCGTTGACTGCCGCCGGGTCGACCCCAGCAGCGTGCGTAGCGTGGGGAGCGGATCTGCCCGTGGCCAGCTCTCACCGCGCTCGTCCGCCCGCAACCAGACCGCGCACCGCGTAGCGTTAGCGCTCGCCGGGCCCGAGTGCTAACGGCTCCGACTGGGCGTCGCGTTCACCAATTTTATGCGCCAGATCCGGAGGTCAAACATGGCAATACGTCCACTCGGGGATCGGGTCGTCCTGAAGCCCGTCGAGCGCGAGGAGCGGACAAAGAGCGGCATCGTGCTGCCCGAGACGGCGAAGGAGAAGCCGCAGGAGGGGATCGTCGAGGCGGTGGGCACCGGTCGCCTCCTCGACAACGGCACTACCGTGCCGTTGGAGCTCAAGAAGGGCGACCGCGTGCTCTACGCGAAATACACCGGGAACGAGTTCAAGATCGACGAGGTCGAGTACCTGATCGTCTCTGAGAAGGACGTCTTGGGCGTCCTTGAGAACGGCAAGTCCAAGTAAGGCGATAACGAGGTACCCAGAACCCAATGGCAAAGACAGTAGCGTTCGACGTGGATGCGCGGCAGGGCCTGAAGCGGGGCATCGACATGGTTGCCCAGTCGGTCCGCATCACGCTCGGTCCCAAGGGCCGAAATGTTGTCCTGGAGAAGAAGTTCGGCGCCCCGACGGTGACGAACGATGGGGTCACGATCGTGCGCGAGATCGAGCTCAAGGATCCCGCGGAGAACACCGGGGCGCAGCTGCTCCGTGAGGTCGCGACGAAGACGAACGACGTCGCCGGCGACGGGACAACAACGGCGACCATCCTGGCCCAAACGATGATCTCGGAGGGTTTCCGCAACGTCGCCGCAGGCGCCAACCCGATGCAGCTGAAGGTCGGCATCGAGGCCGCCGTGAAGAAGGTCGTCGAAGAGATCGAGCGCATCTCGGTCCCCCTCAAGGGCCACGAGGACGTCGCCCACATCGCGGGCATTTCCTCGCAGTCGGACGAGATCGGCGAGCTGATCGCCGAGGCGATGGATAAGGTCGGAAAGGACGGCGTGATCACCGTCGAGGACGGGCAGGGTCTGGCGACCGAGCTCGACACCGTCGAGGGCATGCAGTTCGACCGGGGCTACACGTCGCCCTACTTCGTCTCCAACACGGATCGGATGGAGGCCGCCCTCGATGAGCCGTTCGTCCTCATCACCGACAAGAAGGTCTCCTCGGTCCAGGACCTGTTGCCAGTGCTGGAGAAGGTCATCCAGCAGGGCAAGCCGCTCCTGGTCGTCGCCGAGGATGTCGACGGCGAGGCGCAGGCGACCCTGATCCTGAACAAGCTTCGCGGCACCTTCCAGGTCGTCGCGGTCAAGGCCCCGGGTTTCGGCGACCGCCGAAAGGCGATGCTGGAGGACATGGCGATCCTCACCGGTGGCCAGGTGATCAGCGAGGATCTGGGTCTCAAGCTCGACTCGACGCAGCTCGACCAGCTCGGAAAGGCCCGTCGCGTCACGGTCACGAAGGACGACACAACGATCGTCGAGGGCGCTGGCAGCCAGTCTGACATCCAGGGCCGGATCAAGGCGATCAAGGCCCAGATCGAGGAGACGACCTCCGACTTCGACCGCGAGAAGCTGCAGGAGCGTCTGGCCAAGCTGGCCGGCGGCGTCGCCGTGATCAAGGTTGGTGCCGCGACCGAGGTCGAGCAGAAGGAGAAGAAGCACCGGATGGAGGACGCGCTCTCCGCAACCAAGGCCGGAGTCGAGGAGGGCATCGTCGCCGGCGGCGGCACCGTCCTTCTGCAGGCGCAGAAGATGCTCGACGAGGGTCTCGGCTTGGAGGGCGACCAGGCGACCGGCGTCGCGATCGTGCGCCGCGCGCTGGAGGAGCCCGTTCGCCAGATCGCGACGAACGCGGGCGAGGAAGGCTCGGTCATTGTCGACCAGGTCCGCAAGGCGAAGGCCGGCCACGGCTGGGACGCGCTCCAGAACAAGTTGGCTGACATGGTGAAGGCTGGCGTCGTCGACCCGGCCAAAGTCACCCGCTCGGCGCTGCAGAATGCAGCTTCGATCGCGGCCATGGTGCTGACCACCGAGGCGGTGGTGACCGAGATCCCGGAGAAGCAGACGATGCCTCAGGGTGGGGGCATGCCCGACATGATGTAGGCCGCGGCTTGGAGTCGCGCTCAGTCTTCTGCGAGACCCCGGGGCATCGGTCCGGGGGTCTCGTAGTGTTCGCTCCCAGCTCGGAGTGGCTTGGACACGCCGCAAGCCTGCTCGAGTTAGCGCTCAGTCGCGGGCGCAACCCGCTCCCGACCATGCCTCCTGATCATCGATGTCGCGCGAGCCCGGCGTCGATAGGTTGATATGACAGGATCCGCAGGCGATCGGTCGTGGCGAGTCCCGGGATCGGCAGTGACAGGGGAAGCTGGCGCGGCACTCCTCATGAGGCACCGCATCAGGACCATAAGAAAGGGGAGGCCGCGGCCGCCCCTTGGCGATGACGCTCCTTCGGGACTGGGACTACTGCTTGGGGGTCAGGAACGGGACGTCCGTGGCGACGATCTCGACGCGGCTCCGCTTCTCACCCTGCTGCGTCTCCCACTGGCGGGCAGACGGGCCAGGGTTACGCAGGCGCAGCGCGAGGTCTCATCCAAGCGCGGCCCCCACCACGGGCAGAGGGGTTGAGTACGATCCGGCTCGTGACCGGGAAACGAGCCGACACGCTGCTAGAGCTGATGCACCCAATCGAATCCTTCACCCTTGCTCGCGCCTGGGACGACCTGACCGATGATGAGTTCTTCTGGGAGCCATTCACGACGACCTGGAGTATTCGTCGGCAAGACCAGTGCTCGACACCGAACCCGTTCGGAACCGGCGAATGGGTGGCCGACTTCGCGATCCCTGAGCCAACCCCGGTCCCGATGACCACCATCGCCTGGCTCTACTGGCACATAGGATCGATGCCAGGCCGTCTGTGCGACATCGACCTCTTGGGCGGGACGCGCACCATGGCCAGCGGCTTCACTTCCCCGTACCTAACCCATCACCCGATCTTCTCCAGTGCTGCCGAGGCCGTCACCGCGTTGCGCCACGGCTGGCAGAGACTCCGTGAGGCGATCGAGCGGGCCGATGACGACCAGCTCGAGGTGAAGACCCCTGGGTACACATATGCCGCAGAGCCGCCAAGAGGCGGGGTGTGCATTTCCGGCCCGCCGGGTCCCCCGCACCCGGCCACGCACTTCATCGCCGGCACCCTCACCGAGGTAGGTCATCACGGTACTCAAATCGGCGCTCTGCGCGATCTCTACGCGTGGCGACTGATCGACCGCAGCTGACACGGCGACTTCGGCAAGGTCTACCCAACGAGGCAAACATTGCCGGTCACGGCACTTGCCAGTCCGCAGGCCCACTCGCGCGCCTGCCGCCCCTTTCCAGGCCAAGATGGCGAGCGCCGAAGGCGACCTCCAGAGTCGTCGCTCCGGACGGATCGCGGGCCGTCTCACAAGCGGAATCCCAACCGGACGGGACCCTCCCGGCGCGACGGACTGCAGGGCGCCTTTGAAGTTGAGTCTCACATACGTGGCCCTTTTTGATCTCAGAAGCCGGGGGCTATCCGTACACCTCTCCGGCCAACCGATAGGGCTCTACCATCGGACCGTGTCCCCGCCCGCGAGCGGGCGACACGTGGCCGCCTCCGCGGCGCCCGGCCCTGGAATGTCAGGTCTCCCAGTCCTCTGCCCAGGGGTCCGGGCGCAGCTCGTCCTCGGGCTGATCGGTCTCGTCGGTCGGCATCACCCCTTCATGAATCACCGCAGGCGTCATCACATCCTGTTGTCGCTCCGGGACTCTGTCGAGCAGGTGTCCGATCGCGTCGGCCAGCTTGTGGCGGCGCTGGGCGTAGAGCAGCAGGTGAACGCGCTCCAGGGCGTCGCTCTCCCGATCGGTGACCCCGACGAGCACGGGAGGGAGTTCCACGTCGCCTCCGCTCGCGTCGACCCGGAACATGCCTTCGTCGGTGCGATCATCGCTCATCGTTTCGCCCTCCGCCGAGGAACCGCAGCGTGTCGACGACCAACTCGACCCTCTCGTGCTTGGACCCGGCGGTGTCCTCCCAGCGCCGCTGCTGGAGGCGGCCGTCGACCAGGACGCGCACACCGGTTGAGAGGTGCGTGGCGGCGACCTCGCCGACCTTGTTCCACAGCACGACGTCGAAGAAGCTGGAGTCGGCGGTCTCGTTGACCGTCAGCCGCAGGGTGGTCACGTCACCCGCGCCGGTGTGGCGAGCAGCCGGTTCAGCGGTCAACCGCCCGACCAGCGTGGCCCGGTGAATCCATCCCGCGGTCGCCCCTGATCCGTGGCGGCGTCTGCTTGCTGCATGGCGTTCCTCCGTAGCCTCGTGAGGGGCCGGGCGGCCCCTCGATGCGCGCCACGGTAGGTGGCCTCGATCGGACTTGCCGTAGGCGGCTGTAAGACGGAGGCGTCGGAGGCGGACAGCGGCACGTTCACACGGGACCGTCAGAGTCAGTGCTGCGTTCCTGACCTCGTCCCCGGAACAATTCTTGGTTGGGCTCCCGCGCCAAGTCAGCCAGCTCAGGAAGCTCGACCACCGCCACACCGGCCTTCCGGAGAAGCTCGACCCCGCTGGGAGCGCGGACCAAGAGGGCCGGCTCGCGCCACGCGATCACGACTCGGCGGATGCCGGCGGCGAGGATCAGTTGCGTACAGGGACGCGGCCGCGAGCGCCGCTCCGAGCACGGCTCCAGTGTGCTGAAGATCGTCGCCCCTGCCAGTCGGGTGTCGCCGTCGGGGACCTTCGCCAACGCGGCCTCCTCGGCGTGCACGACCGGGTCCGTCTCGCGCGAATAGCCGCGCGCGATCTCCTGGCCGTGCTGGTCGAGGATGACCGCTCCGACTGCATACGCCGTCGCCGAGGGAGGGCAGCGGCGCGCCAGTTCGATGGCCACTTTCATCCACCGTTCGTCATCGGGTCGCGGAGATTCGTCTGCTTCCATCGCGCAGATCAGACCGTCACCCGAGCTGCGCGCCGCCTGCGCGGACCGTCAACTGTCCTCCTTGGGCATGTACCGCAGCAACGCGACGTCACCGATCATGCGTACCTCGTGCAGTTTCATTCGACGCTCCGTGCTGCCGTAGCTCGCCGGATTGAGAAATCGGGGCGCGTCCGCCTTGCCAACGAGCACCGGGGCGATCGCAAGGTCGATCTCGTCCACCAGCCCCTGGGACAGGAAGGCACTGTGGATCTCGCCGCCTCCTTCGACCATGAGCACGCCAACGCCGCGTGAGCCGAGATCGTCCAGCAGGGGGCCGAAGCTGTCGATCGAGTCTCCGAGAGCAACGACATCGGCGAGACCGGCCAGAGTGACTTCGAGCTTCCGCGCTCCCGTGGTGGTTGTGTAGACGACCTTGTCGCCGCCAGAGTGCCAGAAGCGCAGGTCAGGCGAAAGCTCTCCGCTGCGGGTGATCGTCACCTTCAGAGGATTCTCCGGCAGCCCCCGGGCCACCCGGGCTGCACGTCGCCTGTCGCTCTTGACCACGAGCCGGGGGTTGTCGGACCGCAGGGTAGTGGCGCCGATCAGGATGGCATCGGACTCGGCCCTCACCGCGTCGACCCGATCGAAGTCGTCGGCATTGGAGAGGTAGAGACGCCTGGGCTCCGAGTCGGCGATGTACCCATCGATGCTCGACGCCACGCTGAGCAGCACGTACGGACGCGGTGATGGTGACGTCACGCCCTGACGCTCGCCGGCCCGATCAGCTAGACGTGCCGTGGCAATGTCTCCCTGGCTGCGTCGCGGAATTCCCTCGCCAACGCTGAGCAACTGTCAGTTTGCTCCAGGGTCTCAGCCAGGCGGCCGAGCTCAATCGTGATCGCCCAGACCCGGTCTCCACGCCGGTGCCGAGGGCCCGTGAACCCCACGCTGCGGCACCCTCGATGTCGTCATCACCGACGTGCGCCAGGGCACGCCTTGCCTGGTAGACACCACGGTCGCGCGGATAGCCATCTGGCAGAGCCAGAATCGCGGACCGAAACCCTTCTGTCGCCGAGCGATACTCGCCCAACACCGCCAAGCTCTGCGCCTGCTGCGCATCTATGTAGGCGTCGTCGAGCCACCCGCCCCACTCGGATTCTTCGCCGCGTCCGTCCAGATGTGCGACGACCTTGTGCTCCTGCTCGTAGGCGCGCTTCGAGCGGTCCCCCTCCGCCGTCAGCGCATATCCGTGCGCCGCATAGGTGGTTGCCGCAGCCAAGAGACGGCTTCCAGGGTCAGCCATCGCCATCGCGGCTTCGGCAACGTCGACTGCCTCGCGCGGGTCTGCCATGTCGCCGGCAAGTTGGCTCTTGCGGGCCAGGATCATGCCGGTCAGCTCACGGTCACGCAGGGCGTGCGACCATTCGAGTGCGCGATCTGTCCAGTATGGGCGACCCGGTAGTCCCCCAAGTCCTCGGACCCTACTTCCGTCTACCTTCCCCCCAATGTGCGTCTCCGGCCGAACGGCGAGGATCCGTTGGAACGCGGGGTTTTGAGATCGTCTCACGGTCTCGTGGCGGACGGTTTGGTTGGCCGGACCGCCGCCGTTTCATCAGACGATCGCCGCCGTTTCATCAGGGTTCCCAGAGGACGGCTCGCCGCCGTTTCATCAAAGATTCGCCGCCGTTTCATCGTGGAAAACCGCCCGCTCCCTCGCGATCCACACCACCTTTTCCAAAGGGCGCCTCAATCCTCGCTCCAGAGCGCCAGGAGGGCATCGGCCAACTGCTGAGTCGAGGGATGCGAGTAGTTCCGAGCGATGACGACCGGGCTCACGCCGGTCGCTTGAGAGATCAGAGCCGGGTGGACACCATTGGCCACCATGTGCGTGATCGCCGAGTGGCGATCGGAGGTGGGGGTACACCCGGCGGTTGAAGCCGAGGCCAGAGTTATGCGCGATCTCCGAGAAGGCTTGGTAGACGCCGTTCTCCGTGAGCGGGACAGTGCCCATCCGGGCCGCGCCTCCTGCTGAGAAACATCGCATCGGTGGGTGCCGGGGATAGGTGTCTCGACATTGCGGGACAGCCCGTGCCGACGGCCCCACCCGAGCAGCAGTTGGACCGGCTTCAGGTAGGTGCGCTGGCTCTCCCGGCTCAGCGGAGGCGTGCGCTCCTGAAGGTGGATCGCGTAGTTCTCGACGGCGCTCTGGTCGAGATCCCAAAGCGTGAGGATCCCCTCCTGCTCGCACCAAGGCAGCAATGCACGGCGGAGGGACGAGTGGTATCCGGAGACCGTCTTGTGCGACAAACCGCGGGCTGACGCCCACTGGAGGTAACGCTCGATGCTCTCATTTAGACCAGGTCTCTTTTTTTCCGGTCATCAGGACATTCTGACGGTTCTGACTGAGGGCCGCAGGAGGACCGTCGAGCTAAGTCGAAACCGCCCATTTTGAACTCGAAAACGGGGTGTGGTGGACCCGAGGGGATTCGAACCCCTGGCCTTCTGACTGCCAGTCAGACGGTGGGATTCTGAACTCGAGCCACCGGGTTTCGGGAGTCAGACGGTCCCTCGGACAAAAACGGGGTCAGACACTCGACCGAGGCCAGTCAGACGGCGTCGGTCGGGATCCGAGAATCTTTCCCGATCGTGCGGCCCAAGGCATCAGGGTGTTCTCGGTGCGCCAGCGGAGTTCGGAGAAAACCATGACATATGGGCATGGTCTGTGTAGAGTATCTCCGTGTCCAGGATTGGAATCGAGGCTCTGCCCGATACGTTTACCTACCGGCAGGCCCTGGCAGCCGGGATGAACCATCACCGACTCTATGCGTTGCGCGACAGCGGGGAACTGGAGCAGATCGGTCGCGGACTCTACCGCAAGGTCGGCGCCGAGCTGACCGACTTCGATCTGCTCGAAGCCGCCCGTCGCGCCCCCGAGGCCACGATATGCCTGCTGTCGGCGCTCGCACGCCACGACCTCACCGACGCGATCCCGGCGCAGCACGACCTCGCCCTTCCACGCGGAGTCTGGCACCCGCACACGGGAGCGGCAGTCCGCTGGCACAGCTTCGACCCGCCGACTTTCGACATCGGTCGGACGACGACGCCGGTCGACGATCGGACCCTGATCGGCCTCTACGACGCCCCACGAACAATCGTTGACGCCTACCGCCTCCGTGCTTCCGTCGGCGTCGACACCGCGCATGAGGCTCTGAGACGTTGGCTGAGGAAAGGCGGGCAGCCGGCGGCCCTTCTCGACACCGCGAGCGCTTTTCCGACGGCACGCCCAGCGATACTCGCCACCCTGGAGATCCTCCTGTGACTGAACGGCCCACGCATGGCACCGTCGCCGGACGGGCCTACCTCGATTTGCGAGCCTTGGCCCGGGCGGCTGGTCGGGCGACCGACGAATACCTGCGGCTCTACGCGCTGGAGGGCTTTCTGGCGCGACTGGCGGCGTCGCCACGGCGCCACGACCTCGTTCTCAAGGGTGGCGCTCTCCTGATCGCGTATGAGGTCCGCCGGCCCACGGCGGACGTCGACCTTGCGGCGATCGCTCTGGGCAAGGGCGTCGAGATCCTGAAGGAAGCGGTGGTGGCGATTACGGCGATGCGACCGCCGACCCCTGACGGTCTCATCTTCGACGACGGCCATGCGACGGCGGACGTGATTCGAGAGGAGGACGAGGATTCCGGCGTCCGGGTGGGTCTCGTCGCCCAACTCGCAACGGCACAGGTGGCCTTCCACGTCGACATCAATGTCGGCGACCCCATCTGGCCAGGCCCACAGACCGTTACCTTGCCGCGCCTGCTTGGCGGCGAGATCGAACTGTTGGGTTACCCGATTCCGATGATCCTCGCCGAGAAGCTCGTTACCGCCTCAGAGCGAGGTGTCGCGAACACCCGCTGGCGGGATTTCGCCGACGTGTATGTGCTCACGCGAAGCCACGACGTCACCTCCAGGGAGGTGCACGAAGCCATTGGCGTGGTTGCCCAGCACCGTCATCTCGAATTTCGTTCCTTACGGGAGCAACTCGTCGGGTATGCGGAAGCCGGGCAGGCTCGCTGGCTGGCCTGGCGTGAGCGGCAGAAGCTCGCGGATCGACTCCCGGACAGCTTCGCGGACGTCGTCGAACACGTCCTGATCTTTGCGGATGGGTGCCTCGATGTGCCCGCGGCCGCGGCCTGGTCGAGCAACAAACTCGCCTGGACCCGCTCCGAGAGGGAACCGTCCTCGTCGGCCGAGAGGCCGGCTCGCACGCACCGGCGACAAGGCCCGCCACCCCGATCAACCAACTCGCGCTCGATGACCCGATGAGCGCCGGGGCATCGTACTGGAAGGCGCTGCCACGAGCGGGTTTCCGGCGGGTGGCACGGCCACGTGATCGACCCCTCCGCTGACGGGGCAATGCCGTGTGTGCGACCTCATCGACCACGGTACCGTCTGTGCTGAGCTGAGGGATAACGGCTTAGCCAAAGTGTTGTCCCTCAGACCGTCTGACCGGATCTGACAATCTGACTGAGGAAAGTGGAGGCCGCTGTGCCCCCCGAATGCAGCCCGCTCCAAGTTCGCGCTAACAAATTGTTGTGGTGGACCCGAGGGGATTCGAACCCCTGACCTTCTGACTGCCAGTCAGGGTCTGATCTCTCAAACTCGTTGGAGCTGGTTCTGCGAGTCAGATGACCATAAAGCGCGAAAGTCAGACAGCGCTCGGCGATCCTTGGTCGGACGCGCCTCAGACCGCGGGGACCTGCCGATCGCCCCGAACGAGGTTTCCAACCTCGCGGAGATCGCAGCGACAGGCTCGTGCAACAGAACGAGCAGGGCGATCAGATCCACGACCTTGGCGGGATCTCCGAGGCCTTGCTCGGTACAGTCTGTGATCTGAGGAAGGGCTCGTGCGAAGCGGGATGTCGTTTGCAGCCCCCAGCTCGACGAGATTCTGGTCGACCGCGGTATTCACGGGGCGACAGCCGTCGTGGTTGGTGGGGCCGCGATCGCACTCCGGTTTCTGCAGCGGGCCGCGACGCTCGATGTCGACGCTTTCTTGGCTGCACCGGAGATCCGTTCGGCGATCGAGCAGGTGGCCGCGGAACTCTGATTCGACGTCGCTCGCTGACGCGCCGGCAAGGATTGCCGCGATCGCTTCGTCGAACTGAGGCATGGGTTGGACGATAGTTTGATCTACCGTCGGTTCTGCGCGGATCATCAAACTTTCGTCAAACTCCCGTCCCCGTCGCTGGCGCGCAAGCCACGCCACGGCGTTGTGGGCTGGCCTTGGTCGAGATACCCGGCCCTCGCTAGCACGGGGAGGCAGCAGGAACTCGGCGGGCCGCCAGAGGATGGCCGCCGACTGTCGTTGCCCACGCCCACTGGGCCCACGACTACGCTGGCGCCGCCGCTTCGGGTGGGATCGAGACGACAATCGATGAGTGGCGGGACTCACCGGGGTGCGTTGACGGCGTCCTCCTGTGATGATTCATGCAGCACGAGCGTCTCGTCCATCGCTCACCGGCTCAGGGACTCGATGACCGCGTCGGGCCGCTCAGCTGCTTGGGAAGCTGGGAAGCACGACACCCGATCGGAGACGCCGACGATCTCGTCGAGGAACGCTTCATGGGCGCCCAGGCGGGGATCCTCGACGGTCCCCTCCACGAAGAGCACGCCGAAGCGGGCTCGGCGTCCGTCGGACTTCTTGCGCAGCACCCGGCCCATCCGCTGGATCATCTGGCGACGGGACCGGCTGGCGGCGGCGATGACCGCCAGGTCGGCGGCGGGAACATCGATCCCCTCATCCAGAACGCGGGGCGCCGTCAGCACGTCGACCTCACCCTCTACGAAGCGCCGGATTGCCTCACGCCGCTCTGCGGGGGCCAGCATCGAGTGCATGACGCCGGCCCGCAGCCCGCATCCGGCCAGCACCTGACCCGCCCGCTCGCTGGCCGCGATGCTCTGCGTGAATACGAGGGTGCGGTCGGCCGCCCCGATCGCTGGTGCCACCAGGGCCAGTGCGGCGTCCTTGGCCGGGGTCTCGGCCAGCAGCCGGCGCCGTTCGAGCAGCGCCTGCCGGTAGGCACGTGCCGCGCGGCCGCCCTCGCCGTCCCCTCGCGCCAGCAGCAACACCCCCCGCAGGAACGCGTCGAACGGCGCCGCCGGGACCTCGAACTGCTCGATCAGCCGGGCCTGCAGGCGCCGGATGATCTCGGTCAGCTCGTCGTACAAGTCCTGCTCCGAGGGCAGGAACGCCACACCGACCATGGTCACGGTGAAGCGGGCGATGATCCCCTCGGCGACCGCACGACCGTACCCTAGCCGGAAGCACGTGCCACCGAAGTACGGGTCCAGCCACGCCAGGTTGCCGTCGTCGTCGCGGGCGTAGGTGGCACTGAGCCCGAGCCGGCGCCGGAACCGGCCATCGAGGGCCAGCTGGTTCATCGCGCTGCCGTAGCGATGGCACTCGTCCGCGACGAGCAGGCCACCGGCGCGGATCGGCCGCGCGTCGAGCGTCCGGGCGCTGTTGACCACCGCGACCAGGACATCGCTGGTCACGAGGGTGTCGCCGGCGCCGGCTCCCATCCGCCCCACCTGGCGGGAGGCCGGCAACCGGGCCCGCAGCTCGGCCACCCACTGGTGCTGCAACTCGACGGTGGGCACCAGGACCAGCACCTGTCCGCGGCGGCCGAGCTCGTTCAGCGCGGCGGCCACGCCCACCCTCGTCTTGCCCGTGCCGGTGACCGCCTCCACCACGCCCCGGCAACCTCGGCGTCTCCACGCGTCGAGCGCGTCCAGCTGCCACGGGTACAATCCGAGAGAATCGACCGGTGGGACGGGGGACGCAGGCGCCGGGGCGGTCCGGGCCGGCCTTCTCCCCCCGGGATCGGATGCCAGCCACCACCGCGGCGGGGACCCGCGGTCGCTCCGGAACCGGCCGTGGCCGGCGAAGAGGGCGACCGTCACCGCCCGCTCGGGTGCGCCCACTCTTTCGGCCAGCTCGACTGCGGTCGCACCCTCACCGGTGATGGCGGCCGCTATCCGGTCCGTCAGCGTGGCTCAGCCCTCCTCGTCGCGCCCCTCGAGCTCACTCTCATCGCTGAGGTCCACGTCCAGTCCCGCCACGCTGATCCGGGGTTGGTAGCCGGGATCGAGACGGAGCAGATCCCACTCGTTGATCCAGGCTCTGACGTACTGGCGCATCCGATTGGACGGCAGCCGCTCAATGCCCGCCACCTCAGGGGGATCCCAGCCGTATGCCTCGCCGTGAATCCGCTTGAGCTGTGCGTAGGTGCGGTCCAGCTCGTCGCGGCCGGGGGGTTGCAACGGGATCCGTTCGCGTTCGATGACCCGCATGCCCACCTCCGCCTGACCGGCCAGCAGCTCGTCCTCCACCGTGCCCTTGGCCCGCAGCTTCTTGGGGATGAGCTCGTTGTCGTTCTTGCCCACCAGCACCTGGGTCTCGAAGTCGTCGACGGTCGTCAGCACGGTGGCGATCGGGGCCGCCGGGTCGTCGCGATCACCGCGAACCCACCGCGCGATCTCGGCGTACGACCTCGCTCTCTGCGTCGAGGTGTAGCGACCTATCAACTCCACCTCGTCGAGCATCACGATCCAACCGCCATGGCCGGCGGCCTGGATCAGGCGGGAGACGAAACGGAACCGCTGGCGCGACAGGTCACGCTCCTTGATCGCCACCAACCGGTACGTCGCGGCCGCCCCCGCCTCCTTGAGGCGCCGCCGCAGGTCCGCGACCGGCAGCGGGTCGCCCGCCCAGAAGCGGACGATCCTGTCGGTGAACTCCTCGTCGCCGCGTGCGTGCTCGTACAGGAACAAGGTCGCCCCGAACCGGCTGTCCACCGGGCTGTCCTCCCGGTGGACCCACCGGTACAGGTCGGCGTAAGGGTCGGAGTCGAAGTGCAGGCCGGAGGCGATCTCGTCGATGGCCGATCCCGGACGCCCCGGGACCTTGGCGCTCTCGATGGCCGACCGGTACACCCGGGCCGGGTCGTGCATCGGCGTCTCCTTGGAGATCACCACGTTGGACACGACGAAATCCTCCGAGAGCGCCAGGTGGGAGAGGTGCTCCAGCTCGTGACTCTTGCCAGTCCCGAACCCGCCGCCGATCAACATGCCCCCCGGCGCCGTCCCGCCCGGCGCCGCCCGCACCGCTTCGATCAGCTGGCTGAAGCGGTCCTCTACTCCCTGCTGCATCGACCCCAGCACCGTGACCGCGTCCCGGTTGGGTACGCCGGCCCGGAGTGCCTCCAATGCCCGCCGGCACTCGATCGTCGCTTCCGGCACTTCCCCGCTCATGCCGCCCCCAGGCGGATCAGCGACGACAGCGGGTTGTCGCGGTGGACGTCTCTCACCTCGTCGAAGATTCGCAGCTTCAGTGCCTGGTAGGCGTCGAGCCCGCGCCCCGCGTCGGACAGGAACGCGGGCGACGCGACGACCATCACGATCAGGTGACCCATCTGGTCGGTGTTGTCCACGAGCTGGCGCAGCACCTCGTAGGCGTCCAAGAGCGTGGCCTTGGTGTAGTAGTGGCCGTGACGCTCGTGCGGGCTGGGCCGGCGGGAGACGCCGAGCCGACGTATGTCGAGGGTGAGCGCGAGGCCGGCCCGGCCGTTCACGGCCAGCCAGTGGGCGAGGGAGAACAGCAGGTGCCGGGCGTTGTGGCGGCCTATCCGCCGGAAGATGAGCGCCGACTTCAGGACCGAGATCTGGCGCAGGTCGCCGCGCAACCAGTCGAGGACGGCGGAGTGCTCGGCGTCGACAACCTGTCCGCTGTGCAGCTGGGCCTGGCAGAGGCGCAGCATCGCCGTCCGGAACTCCTGCACCATGGCGTAGTCGCGCTGGACCTGATGCTGCAGTTGGCGGTCCACGTCGCGTTTGAGCTCCCGGGCGTCGACGCGATGATGAGCGGCGAGCCGGTTGAGCGTCAGCGCCCCTCCCGACGGCGCCGGGTAACCGGCGGCCTCGACCGCAGTGCGGGTCGCGGTCAGCGCCAGCTCGTCCCAGTCGACCTGGCGGGCGACGGCGAAGAAGACGTGCTCCAGCAGGTGAACCCGGGTCTCGGCCGCGTCGACGGCCGCCGCCACGTACCCGGCGGACCGGGCGGCGCCGGCGAACCCGTCCAGGAACGAGCGGGCCGACTCGTCGTCTCCGGGCACCACGAACTTCACCGCCGCCCCGCCGCCGTCCACGTACCCTCGCAGGTACTCGCCGTCGAGGAAGGACACGTAACCCTCGACCGGGATCATCGCGCCACCTCGACCTCGGTGAAGGCCAGCCCGGCATAGAGCTTCGTCTGGCCCCCTCGGGTCACCGTCGTCAGCACTCCCCTGCCCCGGGTCAGCGCGCTTGCCGGCAGCGTCATGCGCCGGCCGTCCTTGCAGGCCACGACGCCACTCTGGTCGAGCAGGTACAGGTCGCGAGCGAACTCCTGGCGGGTGTAGTCGCGGGCGGCGCCCGGCAGCACCGTCAGCACCCGGTGCACGTCCACCAGCCTGGCGGGGGCGCCGGGCCGCAGCCCCCCGGCGCCGACCACGTAGTCGTAGGCGACGGCGAGGCTTTCGATGAACGCCTCCGGCTTGAACTTCGGAGGCCGCTGCTGCAGGGCTTCGAGGTGGTGCACGACCACTGACGGCCTGACCCGCCGTTCCCTCTTCTTGTCCACCACGATCGTCGCGTCGGACGCCGACAGCTGCACGATCACCGGGTAGCACAGGATCTGATGGTCGGACTCGAACGCTCTCACGCCTGCCTTGGCGGCCGACGCGAGAAGCTCCTTCGCGTACGCGCCCGAGGCGAACCACTCGCCGACGTCGAACCGCCAGCCATCCTTCAGGTCCTCGACCTCGGCCAATGCCCCGAGCGCCAGGGACGCGGCGGACTCCAGCGCCTGCTCGAGATTGCGCATCTGCCCGGAGGCGGCCGCGGCCTTGGCGGCCTTGGCGGCCTTGAGGCAAGCGCCGAGCGACTCGATGGCCGCGTCAGCGTCCCGTTCGACAGCCGCAAGCGCCTGTTCCAAGGTGGGGGGTCCCGGTGTCAAGCTCACCTCCGGCTTGCAATCGTAGGGAAGGAGCCTGGGGTGGTGGCGGAGATCTCGCCCCGGCCGTCCGCAAGGCCCGCCGGCCTCACCTCGACGGAGACGTCTCCGTCGACGGAGAAGCCCATGAGCAGGATGTCATCGAGACGCGCCCCGGCAGCGAGGGCCACCGCACGCACCGACCCTCTGGTGGGCTTCTTCCCGTCATAGGCCAGGGTGACCGGGCCCCACCGGCTGGAGAACGTCCGCCGGCTCGGCGGTTCGAGCCCGAGGCCCTCGACCAGCCGGACTGGAACGCCTGCCTCGGCTCCCCGCAACGTCTCCTGGTCCACCTTCACCCGGACCCACAGCCGTTTGGGGACAGGCGGCGGTGGAGGGGCCGGCGTGGCGCTGGCATCCGGCCGGGGTGGGGCACCCGGCCGTTCGTCCGGGCGCCGTTCGTCCGATCCCCAGGCAGCCAGGCCGATCGCCCCCTTCGCGGCGCGGGCGAAACGCCGGCCTCGCAGTGCTGTGGTCAATCGTCCGTCATCCACGACCCGTCCACCTGCGGCGAGATCGGCGACAAGCTGGTCGACGGTCCGGGGCGTGCCCCGCGCGTCCAGAATCCGCTCCAGCGCCTCGGGCAGCGGACCCTCGACCAGCACTACGAGATCGTGGATCACGGGGGCCCCGAGTGCGGCCAGCCACCGCTTCAGCACGCCGGGACGGATGCCCAGGTCTGCGAGATCCGACTCGACGTCGACAAAGCGGCGGACGCCACCCTCGGCGGCCAGGCAGCCTGCCGTGCGGGCAGCCACCCGGCGCGGCTCGACGGCCATCCACCCCGGTCGTCGGGGCACCGGCAGATAGGGACCGGCGAGCCAGCGCAGCAGCGGCGCCGCCTGCCCCCCGCTCGCGCCGAGGTCCCTCAGCGTCCCGGCCAGCGCAGCTTCGGTCGTGAGGGGGCCGAGCCGGTCGCGCAGCGCACGGGCGGTCCAGGGGAGCGGGCCCCCGACTTGGTTCAGCGGCGCCCGAACCCGACGCCCCGCAAATTGGAGGATCTGCCTGATCCGTTCGGGTGACACCCCCTCTTCCGCGGCCAGGTGGGCCGGAGACGGCCCGTCGGTCCCCAACGACACCCAGAAGAACCGCCGGCTGCGCTCGTTGCCGGCCCGGGCGATCAGCCGGGTGGCCGCTCCCTCCAAGTTCAGGGCCCACGGCGCGTGGACACGCAGCAAGCGGTCCGCCGCCACCTGGACCGGCGACGGCTCGGGCGCACTCCGCTTCTCCAGCAGCGCCTCGGTCAGAGCTGGATGCGGTCGGTACCGCTCGTCCGCGAGAAGGACGGCCAGCAGCTCCTCTCCATCCATCGCTGTCAAGGGCACGGTGCCCGCTCGGCGAGCGCCTCACGTACCCCCGCAGAACAGTGCGCGAGGTTCTCCCGTACACATCTCACCGTTGGTCTTCTCCGCATGGACACGCTGCCTGCGGCGCGTCCAGTCCGAGCTCGGCCTTCAACGACGCTTGGATCTTCTTCACAGCGGTCACGATGGCTTCCGGAGTTCTGGCGCACAGGTCAACGGCGAGCTGCTGGCCCGGGCAGTCCAGGGCGATCTCGACCCGCGTCTCGACCCCCTGCGGATCGAGCCTGCCGAGCAGGGCGATGACGGCGTCCTCTTACGACGCGTCACTTAGTGGTCCGCGGCATAGGTTCGTGTAAGGTCATGCGGCCAACTCCTGAAGGCGTTGGTCGAAGTCCTGGCGGGTGAAGCGCCAGCGGAACGGTTTGGACACCGCCCGGTAGTCGGCTTCGAAGCCAAGGATGCGGGCGGTGAGTTCGGCCAGGCTGAACGCAGCCGGCGGCGTCAGCACCTTGCGCTGCAGGATCGAGAAGTAGATCTCCGCTTGCGAGAGCCAAGATGCGTGCACCGGGGTGTGGACGAGGATCAGGTTCGGGTAGCGCCCTTCGAGTCGGCGCTTCGCTCGCTCCCCGCGGTGAGCCGAGCCTTGGTCCACCACCCAGAACACCCGGGGTGCGGAGCGGTAGGGTTCCATCGCCATCACCTGGTCCACCAGACGACCGAAGGCGGCGACCCGTTCTTGAGCTCGCAACGCCCCCAAGGCAAGCCTCGGCGCACATCCCAGGCGGCCAAGTACTGCAAGGCGCCTCGACGCTGGTAGTCGCTCTCGTAGCGCCCCGCTCGGCCCGGCCGAGGTGGCCGCACCTGGCGCCCGCGAGCTTGGATGCTGGGCTTCTCGTCGGCCGCCACGACGAGATCGCGAGGACCCAGTGGATGGCCTTGCCAACGACCCTGGTAGAGATCGAGGATGATCCTCGCCTTGTCCGCGAAGTGGGGATCCCGAGGGTGTATCCAGCTCACGTAGTGCCAGGGTTTGAGGTGGTCCTTGGCGAGCATCCGCTGCACCGTCCGCAGACTGATTGCCACCCCCTCCTGCACAACCACCTGCCGGACGCTCGAGGCGAAGTGACGGCTCAGATGAAGGTCCCGATGACAGGGCAGCTCGCAGGCGATGGCGATCACCATGGCACGCACCAAGTCTGAAAAACGACGCCCCCGACCGGGACGCGGAGCGTCCTTGAGAGATAAGCCACTGGTCGCCCAGCGGCGCCTCCACTTGCGCACCCAGGAGGTACTCTGACCCAACTCGCGTCCGGCGGCGGAACTGCTGATCGGCGGCTGCCGGTGCAGGAGCAGGACCAGCCGGGCGCGCTGCACTGTGGCATGCCGGGCAGAAGTCCGCTGAACCGTGCGTTCGGCTTCATCGATCTGTCTGGTCGTGAAAGCGGGCTGAAACTTCGGAGGCGGGCCACCGTGCCACGGGCGGACACGGGGCGCTGGCGGTATCGTGTGCAAGGCGCGCCCTCGTTTGAATCGACGAATGGTTGGTGACGCAATCCATCATCGATCAACGGGGGCGTTTCCGATCTTCATGACCCGTCACGCTTCAATGCCGGGGACCACTTAGAACCAACGTCTCGTCCATGGCACCATGCTATGGGCCTTCCGGTGATCGATCGCCGTCGAATTCCGCGCCCGTCTACCAACGGACGGAGTCAGCCACGGTTCGTGTAAACGTCAGCGCTCCAACCCATCGTCAAGCCCATGGCGAATTCGTCTGCGCCGCTCGTAGTGAGCGGGGTGGGTCCGGTGGGACAGTTCCCGGCCAACCGAACCCAGTGATCCGCCTCCTGACCCCTCGCCACCGCGGAGTTCGCGGATCCAGGCCCGGAGCCGCCTTTGGACGCCGGCCAGGTCCTCGGCGGTGAACCCGTACTCGGACACATCGTCGGGCCGGAGCCGGTCGACCAGGATGAGTTGCTGTGCAAACATGGCGGCGTCAAATCCAGGGTCGTGGTCAGAGGCGGCCTCGAGCAGCTCCTCGTCGGTGAAGCGCCCAGAGCGACGGATCGCATCGACATCGAGGAAGTCCCTCGGCTCACCTCGGCTATAAAGAGCACCCACCTTGCTGGCCACGGCGTCCTCGATGTTCAGGACCGGCCCAACCGGGAAGATCACCGGGGGGTGCGAGCGCCAGTCCACGCCCATGTCGATATCGAAGCTGTATCCGTCCGGCGTGTTTGCTGCGAAGCGTGCGAACTGGTCCGCGCGCCTCGCGACTTCAACTCGGTATCCGTTCGCCCGAAGGGCATCGAGCCCTGCGCCGACCGCCTCGGCAAACGCCTCAGGAGCAGTGTCCGCGGTGAAGAGATCCACGTCGGAAGTCGGCCGTTGGGTGATGCCGTGCTCACGTATTGCGCCGGATCCAGCGAGAGCGAATCCGCGGCCGGCCATGGCTTGGAGCAGGATCCGAGCCGCCTCCCATTGGTGCTCCTCGGGCTTTGGCACGATTACGCGGCGAGTTCAGGGAATCGGGACTCCCACAGGGCACGACACCGGGCGGGAAGAACGAGATCCGGCCAGACCCGGCGTAAGACGGAAGCGTTCAGGGCCGCCTCCTGCTGCTCAGACGTGCCCTCCCGCACCAGCGTCCGATATGCCTTAGTGACGCCGTGGGGGGTACTGAGGTCGACGGTGCGCTCCGGTCCCCAGTGAACGGTCAGCGGGAGCGTCAGGACGCCCGTTGCGGGCCCGCGGAGAGCCGCCAGGCTGGACGGCGTCTCATACGGGATGACGTCTCGATAAAGCACTCGCTGCTCGGCCATGGCGTGTCGGAAGGGAGTCTACTGGCCCGCCCCGACTCCGCCGGTACGTCGCGCCCGTCACGTGGTGTTGCTGGGTGCCGAGAGAGGAAGTTTGGTACGAAAGGGGGTATACACGTAACCGGAGTAAAGTCGCGACATGGCTCCGGTCCTAGGTGTGGACTACCCGGATTCGGAGGGTGAGTTCCGGACTTGGTTCGGGACCGATGCGGACTGCCTCGACTACCTGGCCTGGCTTCGGTGGCCCTCGGGGTTCCTCTGCCAGCGCTGCGGTCATGCCGGCGGGTGGCGCTTGGGTGACGGGCGGATTGGATGCGCGGGCTGCGTTGCACGCACGTCCGTGACCGCGGGCACGATCTTCGATCGAACGCGGATCCCACTCACGGTCTGGTTCTCCGCCTGTTGGATATTCGCAACGGAAAAGAGGGGGGTCTCCGCGCAAAGCATCCAGCGAACTCTGGGTATCGGGAGTTACCAGACGGCCTGGGCGATGCTGCACCGCCTGCGCTCGGTGCTGGTGCGGCCGGGTCGAGAACGCCTGCAGGGCATGGTTCAAGTTGACGAGAGCTTCTTCGGTGGCGAGGAAGCCGGGTCAGGCGGCCGTCACCGAGGCAAGAAGGTGCTTGTCGGGGTCGCGGTTGAAGTTCACGACCCGAATGGGTTCGGCCGATGCCGGATGGCGATTCTTGGCGACTCGTCGGCTGCCTCCCTGCACCCCTTTGTGATCGCGAACGTGGAGCCAGGAGCGACCGTGATCACCGATGCTTGGAGCGGCTACGCCGGCCTGGAGAAGCTTGGCTATCTGCATGAGCCGCGAAGCCAGAGGGCGGCACAACTTGCTGGTGAGGAGGTGGATCAGCTGCTCGCGGGAGTTCACCGAGTCGATTCGCTCGCCAAACGGTGGCTTCTCGGCACCCACCAGGGCTCGGTCGACCCGGCTCATCTGCAGGCTTATCTCGACGAATTCGTTTTCCGCTTCAACCGCCGCGAATCTCATAGCCGGGGGCTCGTCTTCCACCGCCTGCTCCAACTCGCGGTCGGCCACGAGCCGGTGCGCTATTCGGAACTCATCGCCGAACCGTCGCCCAACGGACGACGGCCGGGTATCGGAGGCCAGTTGCGCACGCTGAGCTTCGAGCGCGCTCCTGCGCACCGACCTTGGCGGTCGGAATCAAGTTCCAGTCCAGTTACGTGTATACCCCTATGGTACGAAACGTTCTCCCCCGGAAGGTCTGACTGCGTTTGACTAGAAGGCGGAGGCCATCGAATGAAGGAGTCACCGCTCACCCTCAGTTCGAAGTTGATTGGAGTGCACTCAGAAAATGCGATGGTGGACCCGAGGGGATGGCATGGGGGTACGGAATGGGGGTACAGGGCGGTTGCGCTGGCCCATGCGGACCTTCGGATTAAGAGTCTGGCTCGTCGAGGATGTACTTCACCTGGCCCGACGGCACGCTATTTGAAGGGAATTGACTCTTGCGGACACTCCGGTGCCGGCCGCGCTCCCCGAAACGGACCTCGCGGCCTTCGCGAGCAGGCCTAACGCCCCTTTTGTGCGGGAGGGGCTCCGTCCCGGGTCGCGTATCCCGGGTGCACCTCGGAGTCCAGCCCGCGAAGACCGCTGAGCTTGAGAAGTAGCTCGCATAGCTGATCTCGCTCGCGCTCGTCGAGACCCGCCGCAACCTCCTCCTCTTGCGCTTCGGCGGCCGACCGGAGCCGGCCCAGGAGCACGCGGCCGGCGTCCGTGAGGGAGAGTTCCTGGCTGCGCCGGTCGGCAGCGCTGCGGAACCGCTTCACCAGCCCCGCCGACTCGAGCCGGTCGACCAGGGCGACGACCCGGCTCTGCGCTGTACCCAGCTTGGCCGCGAGATCCCGCTGGTTCATCCCCGGCTGTCGGGCCAGAACCCGGACCACGCCCGCCTCCGCCGGTGAGATGCCCAGCTCACGCGCCCTGGTGTCGAACGATGCCGCCGCCAGGGTGCCGAGCTGTGTGAGAAGAAATCCGATCCGGGCAGGACGTCGGGCCACCTGTCCAGGATACATTATTGAGCGAATGGTTCATCTATAGAATCATTCTGTGTATGATGGAATATCATGAGTGAGAACCGGACCGACCCCCGCCGGCCGAGGACCCCCCTCCAAGGGCCTAGTCCCGGGCTACTCGCGATCGTCGCCCTGGCGTTGACGCTGGCCGCGGTGCTGGTCCCGGTGACGGCCGCCGGGGCGGCGTTTCCGCCCCCCTTCCTGTCGACCGCAACCGTGGCCGCGTACCTGAGAGGTCACCGCGAGCTGGTCGTCGTCACCGGTTTCCTGACGTTTGGAGCGTCGGTTCCAATCGGGATCTACGCGGCCACGATCTATGCCGAGCTCCAGCGCCGTGGAGTGCGCGTGCCCGGGCCGGGGATCGCCTATTTCGGCGGCATCGCGGCGTCTGTGCTGCTCAGCTTGGCCGGGCTCCTCACCTGGGTGCTGGGCCAGCCGGTGACGGCCAGGCTCCGGCGACCCTTCACACGCTCCTCTACGTCGTCTACGTGACCGGAGGCCCCGGATTCGTGGTCGGGCTCGGGGTCTTGCTCGGCGGGGCGGCGGTGCCTGCCCTGGTCCGGCGGCTGACGCCGCGCTGGCTTGCCTGGGCGGGGCTGGTGCTGGCCGCGCTCTGCGAACTCTCGTTCTTCACCTTGCTCACCCAGGACACGGCCTTCCTGCTCCCGGCCGGGCGCTTCCTCGGCCTGGCGTGGCTTGTGATTTTCGGGTTCCTTCTGCCTCGGGCTGCACGCCAGGGCGGGAGACGGACACGGGAGGTTGTGAATGTCGAGGATGCTTGAGGAGGGGATGGAGGACACCACGCCACCGGTCACCGGCCGCAGCGTCCTCGCGGTGCTCGGATTGTGGGTAGGGCTGAGTGCGGTCCTGGGAGGTGCGGGTTGGTTCGCGGCTTCGGCTCTCACGCCTCACCCCGCCGCCTCCGAGACGCCGAGCTTGGTCGTTGTCATTCTGGTCTACGCGCTGTTCCCGGTCGCCGCTCTCATCGTCTACCGGCCCTCCGGCGTTCGCGACCGGCTCCGATTCCGCCTCGTGCCGGCCCGCTACTTTGCGCTTGGGTTGCTGGTCTGGCTGGCGATTCTCGCCGCCAGCGCGGTGTTCTACGCGGTCCTCGGGCTAGCTGCCGGCTCCCTCACTGGCCCCTCTCTTTCCATGGTGCGTGACGTCACGGACATGGCCCACATTCCGCATGCCGATCGCTTCGACTGGTTTTTGATTGTGGTCAGGGCGCTGCTTCTGGCGGCCCTCGCCGAGGAGCTCTTCTTCCGGGGCGTCCTCTACGGGTGGCTGCGCCGCCGACTGCCCGCCTGGGCGACCATCCTGCTCACCTCCGCCGTGTTCATGTTGGAGCATCTCTACGCGGTCGTCTTCGCGCCCGTGTTCATCGCTGGGATCGGGCTGGGGTGGCTTCGCGAGCGGAGCGGCTCGGTGCTGCCCGGGTTCGTCGTCCACGTCCTCACCGACACGCTGCTCTTCGTGACCGCGCTGGTGCTGCTGGGCGCGCATGTACCCGCGTGAGCCGCACCCTCAGGCGGGGACACCGCGAGCCGCGCTGGGCGTCGCGAGCCCGGAGCCAGTCCTCGCGCGTCATGCCCACCAGCGACGTGTACGCACACGTGGTTGACCGGATGAAGCGCGATGCGGCTGCACGAACTTGACGCGCGGTGTCGCGCTGGAGTCAGGAGGCGTACGGGTCAGCCGGCTCGCCGAGTCAGTCCAGGTTATCAAGGGGTTGTTCGGGGATGTGCCGTTTGACTTCTCCGGCACCTACTACACGATTACCGGACTGGACGGGACCCCAAAGCCGCTCCAGCGGCCGCACCCCCCTTTCTCCTCGCGGGCGCCCGCAAGCGGACGCTTTCGCTCGCAGGTCGGGAGGCCGATATCGTGGGGCTGCTTCCACCGGCTGGTGAAGCGCCTGCTTTCAGCTGGGCCACCACGAGCCATCAGATCGAATGGGTACGGGAGGCGGCCGGGGATCGGTTCTCTGCACTGGAACTCAACACGTGTGTCGTGGATGTCGTTGTGACCGACCATCCACGGGAGGCTGCTGAGCGGATGGCGCGGCCATGAGGCATCACACCCGAAGCGGTGCTGGAAAGCATGTACTTCTTGGTGGGAACCGTGGATGGGATAGTTGATGAGATCCAGATGTGGAGTGACCGCTTCGGTATTTCCTATATCGCCGCGTTCGAGGAGTCCAGGGATGTACTCGCGCCAGTGGTAGCTCGCTTGGCGGGGACGTAATCACGTGGCACTGGTGATGTAAGCCCCGAGCCGGATGTCTATGGTGCCCGCGTCCTGTGGGTGCTACCGCCACGGTTTTCGAGACCGAGACCAGCAGGGCGACTGCGGTCCATGTCGTACCCCTCGATCTCGGCATGGGGACCGCGACGACCGTGTCGGGGACTCCCAGGGCCATGGTGGGCCGCGAAATTGGCAGCAACATGGCAGCACTGGCGGACCTCACGGTCCCCAAGGGAGGGGCCGGCCGCCAGGTCGCTCTTTGTCGTGACATGCTGGGACCTTGAACGCTGATTGGTATCGGTTCGCGGCGACGTGCCAGCAGGCGCTCGGAGACCTGGTCGAGGGGAGGTCGGAACCTTTCAAGGCGCTGTGGTCACATGCCGATGATGTCGTGATCATGGGTGCGTTCGGCGGCCATGAGCGCGGGTGGGATCAGGTCAGCGCCCGGCTCGACTGGGCCGCGCGGGGTATCAAGTCAGTCGGTCGGACCGCGCAGAACGTGGTCACCGTTGTCGGCGACGATCTCGCCTACACGGTGGACCTGGAGCACATGACGCGCGATACGGGGGACGGGCCGCGTCCGCGGACGCTCCGCTGTACCCAGGTCTACCGTCGTGAGGAGGGACAGTGGAAGGTCGTGCTACGCCACGCGGACGAGCTTCCGGAAAAGGACGACGAGCAACGGTAGTCGGGCTCTGACCTGTGGAGGCAGTTCGGTGAAGCCGCGGGAACCGACGCCCATCGCGGTGCCCCCCTGACGGGCAGGCTACACAGAGGCTAGACGCGGGCCTGGCATTTCCAGTTCTGGTTCGGGCCGTCCAGGCGGGTCCCCGGAGCACGGCGGGAAAATTGACGGTGCTCCCATGAGTCCACTGACGTCCACCGAAATCTATCGGGGTTGGCGTCACTGTTGATGCAAGGGGTTCCCTCGCGTGTCGTGATGGACGTGTTGGGACACTCGCAAATCGCAGTGACCCTAAACACGTATACGCACGTCATGCCGTCGTTGGTTGACGAAGCGGCCGAGGCGATGCATCGAGCGCTGGGATCGGGTTTGACGTCGTCGTGAGAGGGCGTGGGGGGTGCCGGTGGGGGTACGGCGCAACCCTCGCCCCGGCGCTAGTCCGGTATCTGGGGCTCGCGCCGCCCGTCCGTACAAGATCTTGTGGTGGACCCGAGGGGATTCGAACCCCTGACCTTCTGACTGCCAGTCAGACGCGCTCCCAACTGCGCCACGGGCCCGCACCGGCCATGCGATGGTCGAACCGGGCTATGATACCGAACCCCCGCGACCGCTCCCCTGGCCCCGACGGTGGTCGATACGCCCCGCGGGCCGGGAGACTTCGCACAGTCCTGTTCAGCCCGGACACCTCGCGGTCGGAGGGCCGGCAGGGGCCAAGCGCCTCGAGAAGCCTGCCAAGAGATGTGTCACTGGCGCTGTTCGGTGTTAGCATCGCGCCGTGGGGACCGTGACGATCGCGGCGACCTACGGAGCGGGTGGCAGCGTGGTGGCGCCACGCGTCGCGGAGGCGCTCGGGCTGCGGATGATCGACCGGGCGATGGGGCGGAGTCAAGCCGCCGCCGCCGCCCAGCCGCTGCAAGACGCCGAGCGATATCTGGAAAGCGACGAGCTCCACGAGAGCCGTCTGACCTCGATCCTCTCCCGCGCCATGTCCGTGTCCGGGTTGTGGGCCGGAATGCCTCTCCCCCCGGAGGACATCGGGTACGACCAGCGGATCATGGAGACCGAAAGGGCCCTGCGACAGGCCGCCGACACCACCGGGGCGGTGATCCTGGGACGCGCCGGCGTGTTCGTGCTGGCGCGGCGACCCGATACGCTCCACGTGCGGCTGGACGGTCCCGAGGACGCGCGCTGCCGGCAGGCGATGTCGATCACCAACACCGACCGCGACCAGGCGGCGAAAGAAATGAAGGACGGTGACCGCGCCCGGCGCGCCTACATCGAGCATTTCTACCCCGGCGAGGACTGGGACGACCCGCGCCACTATCACCTGATCCTCGACACCACCGCGGTCTCGCTCGACACCGCGGTCGAGATCGTCGTGTTGGCCGCCAGAGCCCGATTCGCCGCCGTCGGCGCCGGGGCCTGACGCAGCCGTCGGACCCGGGCAGGTAATCGCCCGAATCGAGTCAAACCGATCTCACGCTGCACGGATCAACCGCCTGGCAACCTCGATCGCCGTCGCGCTCGCGGGCGAGGGCGGGGCCGGCTGGGCGTTGGAAGAATCGTGGATGATCGCGTCCGCGATGAGGCGGAAGAGGAGCGCACGGACCAGCGCCTGCGGGAAGCCCGAATCCCGGCAGTGCGCCTCGGCCAGCGCCGGCGTGGCGCCCTCGAAAAGCAGCGCGTCGGCCACCACCACCGCGGTGGCGAACACCGGCGGACGCCAGTAGGGAGAGAAGTCGACGACCCCCGGGGGCCGGTCCGGGGCGAGGAGCACGTTGCCGGTAAGGTCCCCGTGCACGCACTGCGGGACACCCGCCACCGGGCCACGCAGGCTCATCAGCCGGTCCACGCCCCTCGCCTTCCCATACCCGCCCGGCGGCTGCTCCTCCCAGGCCATCCGGTCGGCGATCGCCCAGGGCGAGGTCCGGATGTCGAGGAAGGACGGCCGCTGGACTCCGGCCAGCGATTGGTGGAAGCGCTCCCCGGCGGCGATGATCTGCTCCCACTGCCCGGGCTGGTGCCGCCCCTCCAGGCGCTCCCAGGCCGTCCATCCATCGACCACCAGGTCGCCGGTCACCGCCATCCTGGGCGGCGCCAGGCGCACCTCCTCGGGATGCAGGGCCGGGAGGACCTTCCACTGCCAGCTCAGCTCCTCGAGCGAAAGGTCGAGCGGCTTCAGCACCACGTCACCCGCCGCCCAGGCGTGGCCGCCACCCCCGGGCAGTGGCCGCAACCGCGCCGGGTCTCCCTCGAACGAAAGCACGGTGGAGACGCTCGGCGGCACGGTCCGGCCACGGTACGCCGCTACTGTTTTTGATTCGTGGACCCCGGTTCCTTGAACGCCACCCAGCACACGCGGCGCCGGCTCCTCCTCGACAGCGACACCGGGGTCGACGACTCCCTGGCCATCTTGGTCGCGCTCACCACTCCCCACGTCGACCTCCTGGCCATCGGCTCCACCTACGGCAACTGCCGGACCGCCCAGGCCGCTCGCAACGCGCTCAGCACGCTGGAGGCGGCCGGCGTCGACTGGGTGCCGGTGGCGGTAGGTGTCCCGGAGCCGGCGAGCGCGATCCCGCTCATCGAGCTCGCCGCTGCCGTCCACGGAAGCGACGGCCTGGGTGGCACCGCCGTGGCGCCAGCCGGCCTCACGGTCAGCCGGGAGGGCGCCGTGGACCAAATCCTCCGGCTCTCGCGCACCAGGGGGGCGGAGGTCGATCTGGTCGCGCTCGGCCCCCTCACCAACCTCGCCGCCGCCCTTCGCGTCGATCCCGATGCACTGGCACGGTTTCGCTCGGTGACCGTGATGGGCGGGATGGGGCCCGACTGGCTCGCCGGCTCCGCCGCCGATCGCTATCCGGGCTTTCTGGAGGTCGGCGACACCAACACCCGCCACAACCCGGAGGCCGCGACCGCCGTGGCCGCTTCCCGAGCCGCGATCACGTGGGTGGGCATGAACGTGACCGGCGCCATTGTGCTGCCCGCATCCCTGCTCGAGCGGGCGGCACAAAGTGGGGGGGACCGAGCGCGCTTCGCGCACGCCACGCACCGTCGGTACAGCGACTTCGTGACTGCTCGCTCGGGCGCCTCGGAGCGGGTCTTTACCGCACACGATTCGATCGCCGTGATGGTGGCGCTGGACCCGGACGCGGTCCTCGAACAGGTCGAGGCGAGCGCGTACCTGGGTCGATCCCGCCCAGAGCGGCCGGCGATCTGGGGCCGCCCTCCCGCGCCCGGGGACTCCAGGCACCGCTTTGTCACCGAGGTCGACCGGGCCCGACTGGAGCGGCACCTCACGAACGCCCTGACGGCGTGACCCCCGCCCCGCTGCTAGGAGCGGAAGCGCTCTTCCAGGTGGATCACGACCTCGTCACCGGCCTCCTTTCCGATCAGGCGGCGCGTGTCGGCCTTCACCGCCAGCTTGTGCGTACCGTCGCCCAGCGCCATGAAGGAGCTGCGGAAGGGGTGGCCGTCGATCGTGCCCCGGATCTTGACCAGACCGCGCGTGCCGAAGTAGTCGACCGAGCCGGGCATGACCACATAGGTCCACCCGCCCTTGTTGGGCGATCTCTCCAGGGTGGCGGTGAACGTCCGGTCGAGTTTGTCACTCATGATCCTGGCTCCTTCACCTCGGGATCTCGATGATCTCGAGGCCGTTTCCGTCCTGGTCGCGGAACGCGAACATGGGCGGGATGCCGGGCCAGCGCAGCAGCGCGTCCACGTCGATGCCGCGGATGGCCATGGTGTCGTGGAGCGCCTCGGCATCGCCGGTCAGGAGCCGAACCCCGGTCTCGACCCCGGCCGGCACCCCCTCGTGGGCCGCCACCAGGGCGATCGTCACCTTCGAGCCTGGTGGCGCGACCGTGACCCAGCGCCCCCGGGATCCGGGCAGCGCGGCATCCACTCGCTTGTCGAACCCGAGCCGGTCGACGTAGAACTCAAGGGCACGGTCCTGGTCTCTCACCGGAATCCCGACCGCGCCGATTCCCGTGATGGTCGCTTGTCCACTCATCGTTCTGCTCTCCCGGCTGTGGCCCGGCGGGATGCCCGACCTTCGCTCACACCACGAACGGCCACCGCCCAGATCGACATCGCAGGCCGAGCCGAGCTAGTGCGCGTACTGGCGGAGCAGGTCCGCCAGCTGCATGGCATTGGTGGTGCCGTAATTGCCTGAGCAGTTGTTCATCAAGACGTGCGTCTCGCGGGCCGATCGTGCCACCTCAGCGACCCGCCCCGCCCAGTCCGCGAGCTGGTCCTCGTCATAGAGGTAACGGAAGCGCTCGTTGGGCGGAATGCCGGGCTTCTCCCAGGTATCGGCGCGCTGCCCATGGAACCTGAAGACCGCCAGCTCGGGGCTGGTGACCACCGCCACCGGAGGCACCGAGCTCTTGAAGCCCTGCGGTTCGTCGACGATGACGTAGGGCACCTTCTGATCGGTGAGGAACCGCAGCGTGCGCTCCGCGTTCTTCTCGTTGAACCACGATCCGTGCCGGAACTCGACCGTCACGCGGCGGTCGCCCAGCCGCTCCTGCGCCCGCCGGATCTGCTCCCGCGCCTCGTGGGAGGGGAACACCCAGCGCGGGAACTGGAGGAAGACCGCACCCAGCTTGCCGGCCGTGCGAAGCGGCTCGATGCCCTCCAGAAAGCGGGACCAGACCGCGTCCATGAGTTCGGAAGGCAGATCCTTGCCGTACACGCGAGCCTTCGTGGCCAGTGCGTCCGGGACCGCCTCGCGTATCTCCTTGGGGAGCCGCTTGACTTCCGACGGCTGCCCGGTCAGCAGGGCGTGCGCCTTGACGTCGAAGAGAAAGTTGGCCGGTGTCCGCTCCGCCCACAGCTCGGCCTGACGGGCTTGGGGCAGGGCGTAGTAGGTGGCATCGACCTCCACCACGGGAAACTGCTCGGCGTAGTAGCGGAGGCGGTCTTCCGCCGACTTCGCGTCGCTCGGGTAGAAGACGCCCTTCGCGGTCATCGTGGGGTCGGTCCAGGACGCGGTTCCGGCCCGCACCTCGCCGCCACCGCGCACCTTGAGCGGGCGCGCGGCCGCCCCCTCGAGCGGCGCCGCCAGCTCGCCGGCCGCCTCGAAACCGGGGTCGTGGGGATCCGCCATGGCGGTGCCAAGATACCCGCCACAGGGGTGCCAAGGGTCGGATCGCAGCCCCTGGCCAGCCCCGCCGGTGCGCCAAGCATCTCCGATGACGGTCTGGTGGCGATGTCGAGTGCGCGTTCCGTCCAGCCGGCTCGGGGACGGGACAGCCTATGCGACGACCTCCATCCAGCTGCGGATCTGATCGTCGCTGATCTTGTCGGCCAGCTGCGGGTGGTCCGAGCTCATGTGGGCGCGGATCCTCGCCAGCACCTCGTCTTCGGTGGCGGCCCGAGCGATGTAGCCGCATTCACACTTCACCTGTTGTCCCAACCTCGTGTCCTCCCTGGTCTCGTTTTCGACGGCAGTTGATGGGCGGGTGTGCGATACCTATTGTCGGTGGGGGATGCCCCGAACGCTCATCCAACTTTGCGGCCGGTACGTGGTCGAGGTCGAAGGCAGGCGCGTGGAGGCCGGGCTGCCCGGCCGGCAGGGCCGCCTGCTCTTCGCGTACCTGGCGCTCAACCGCGATCGGCCGGTGACCCGGGGCGAGGCGATCGAGGCGGTCTGGTCCGATGACCTCCCCCGCGACCCGGCCGACGCGCTGGCCGCCCTGCTTTCGAAGGTGCGGGCGGCGCTCGGGAACCGGTACCTGGAGGGCCGGGGCGAGCTGGCGTTGGTGCTGCCGTCCGAAGCCGATGTGGACGTCGAGCGCGCGTTCGCGGCCGTTCACGAGGCGGAATCGGCATGCGCCCTGCACGACTGGCCGCGGGCCTGGGGCGAGAGCCTGAGCGCTCAGCTGGTGGCGAGACGGACCTTGCTCGCGGAGTACGAGGCGGAGTGGATCGCGGACTGGCGGCGGCGGCTAGAGGACGTCCTGGTGCGCTCGACGGAGCGTTACGCCCAGGCCTGCCTTGGTCTGGGCGGGACGGAGCTGGTGGGTGCCGAGCGTTCGGCGCGGTACCTGGTCCGGATCGCCCCCTTGCGGGAGAGTGCCCACGAGCTCCTGATGTCGTCGTTGGAGGCACAGGGGAACGTGGCCGAGGCGCTGGTGGTCTACGAGGCACTGCGGCAGCGGCTCCGGGACGAGCTCGGAGTGTCGCCATCTGAGCCGCTGCAGGCCGCTTATCGACGCCTGCTCGGTGCGCCCAGCGCTCGCTGATCCACGGCAACCTTTTCGCAACCTTCTCGCAGGCTGGACGCCGGGTCCCGGCAGGGACGCCCGTCCAGACTCGGCTCCACTGTCCGGACGATCACGCGGAAAGGAGCTGAACGATGGCAATCAACGAGCGGAGCCAAGCACGACCTGGGACCAGTGAGAGCGGATACGCTCGTCCCGAAGCACTGGTTGACACCGACTGGCTGGCCGGCCACCTGGACGACACAGACCTGTGCCTGGTCGAGGTGGACGTCAGCCCCAAGGCGTACGACGAGCGCCACCTGCCGGGCGCCGTGCTCTGGAACGTCTACCGGGACCTGAAGGGCGCCGACTACCGTCTGATTGACAGGGCGGCCGTGGAAGGTCTGGTCGCACGCTCGGGCATTCACCGCCGCTCCAAGGTGGTCTTCTACGGATATGCGCCGGCCCTCGGCTTCTGGCTCTTGAAGCTGTACGGCCACCCCGACGTACGCATTCTCGACTGCTCACGTGAGGCCTGGGGAGCCGCCGGGCATCCCTGGAGCACCACCCGCTCGGAACCGCCGGTGGCCGACTACTCACTGGGCGACGGGGAACAGCCGGTCCGTGCGGACCTCGACGCGGTGCGGAACGCGATCGGCGGCCGGGACACACTCCTGCTCGACGTGCGGTCAGAGGCCGAATACCTGGGCGAACGGTTTTGGCCCTCTGGCTCCATGGAGCCGGACGGGCGGGCGGGACACGTGCCTTCTGCGGTCCACCAGCCTATCGAGGGTCTCTACGACCAGCAGGGGGCCTTCCGGGACGCATCGACTCTGCGCAGTCTGTTCCCGTCCGTCGACTTCGACGGGACCGACGAGATCATCACCTACTGCACGATCGGGGGCCGGGCCGCCACCGCCTGGTTCACCCTCTCCTATCTGCTGGGGCGTGAGCGGGTCCGCGTGTACGACGGATCCTGGGCGGAGTGGGGCAAGGCGCCTGACGTTCCCGTCGTGACGGGCGCGAAAGCCTCCTGACTCCAGCTCACCTGATGACGGCGGGCGGCCGGTGGCCGCCCGTCCCCATCCTGGCAATTCTGTTACCGGGCCTCTGCGAAACTGCCCTGCATGCGCACTCAAGACGATGTCTTCCACATCGCGATCCCGACACGGGACCTCGACGAGGCCTACGACTTCTATGTCTCCAAGCTCGGTTGCAAGCTGGCCCGCCGGCGCGACGACCGGATCACGCTCGACTTCTTCGGGGACCAGGTCGTGCTTCATCTGTCAGAGAAGTGGGATCGGGACGCGAGCGACCTCTACCCCCGCCACTTCGGGGTCACCTTCCGCCATCGGGAGGACCTCGATCGCCTGATCCACCTGGCGGAGGTGCGCGGTGTCGAGATCTACCACCCGCTGTCCTCGCGCTTCGTGGGGGAGGTGGAGGAGCACCTGACGGTGGTCTTCAAGGATCCGTCCAACAACCTCCTCGAGTTCAAGTGGTACCACGACCCCCGGATGGCCTACTGATAAGGGAGCGTTCTCGACAGTCCGGGCCTACAGCGCGCGCGGTAGGCCCGGAAGGTAGAGAACCGGCAGCTTCGGTGATCCTCGCGGCGCTCCCTTTTTAGCTCGTTCCGTCGGGCCTCGCTCCATCGCGGACCTGGTCCCAGACCCGCAGTGGCGTCAACGGTAGCTCGGTGATCCGAACCCCGGTGGCACCGGCCACCGCGTTCGCGACCGCCGCCCCGCCGGGGACGATCGGCGGCTCGCCGACCACCCGGGCGCCGTGGAGGCCGTACCGCGACGGGTTCTGGACCAGGGCCACGTCGACCTGAGGCGGGATGTCGATCGTCGGGATGATGTAGTCGATAAAGGAGGCCGTGGTCAGCTGGCCGTCCCCGTCGGTGTGCATGGCCTCGGTCAGCGCCCAGCCCAGGCCCTGCACGGAGCCCCCCTGGATCTGACCCTCGACGAGCAGCGGGTTGAGGGCGAAGCCCACATCCTGGACGGCGGCGTACGCCAGGACCTCGACCGAGCCGGTATCGGGGTCGACGCGAACCTTGACCAGGTGCGCGGTCGCCCCCGGCGCGTTGGCCTCGATGGCGGCGCGGCCGTGGCCGGTGATGGGCCCTGCGCCCCCGCCCTCGGATTGCGCCATCAGGGCCAGCTCGGCGATCGGCACCGCGCGGCTCGGTACCCCCTTCACCTGCGCGCTGCCGTCACGCAGCTCCAGGTCCTCGGCCGCCGCCTCCAGCCGGTCGGTGGCCAGCTCGAGCAGCTGCCGCCGTACCTCCTCCGCCGCCCTGCGCACCGCCCCGGACACGCTGTAGGTGGTCTGGGAGCCGCCGCTCGGGCCGGCCCGCAGCCCGGACTGGGTGTCGTCCTGCACCAGCTCGATCCGGGCCGGGTCGACCTGCAGGACCTCGGCCGCGACCAGGATCAGCGAGGAGTTGACGCCCGAGATGTCGGTCGTCCCCACGTGGACCTGGATTGAGCCGTCGCCGCCCGCGCAGACGAGGGCGGCGGCGGGCGCGGCGGCGCCCGGCCAGGCGCCGATCGCCAGCCCCAGGCCTTCGCCCGCGCGCAGGGAGCCGCGCTCCTGCCACAGCGGGTGCTCGCGCATCCGCTCCAGGCAGTGGCGGAGCCCCAGGCTCGGCCAGGGCTGGCCGCTGCCCATGGCGTCGCCGTCGCCGGCCACGTTCCCAAGGCGCCATTCGAGCGGATCCAGGTCGAGCCGGCGCAGCGCCTCGTCGACCGCCTGCTCCAGGGCAAAGGTGGCCGGGGGCGCGCCCGGCGCCCGGTAGGCGCCGGCCGGCTGCTTGGTGGTCAGCACGTCGAACGCCTCGATGTCGACGTTCTCGCAGCGGTAGTAGCCGCCGAGCAGGATGGAGAGGATCCCGCCCTCCGCCATCGGATAGGCGCCGTTGTCGAGGACCGCCCGCGCCCGCAGCCCGGTCACCCCGCGCTCCTTCGACACGCCCAGCTCGAGGTCGACGACGGTCGCCGGCGACGGCGTGGTGGAGAGAAAGTCCTCGGTCCGGCTGAGGACGAGCTTCACCGGGCGGCGGACCGCGATCGAGGCGGCCGCGGCCAGCGGGTCGATGATCCCGTACTTGGCGCCGAAGCCACCGCCCACCGTCATCGGCGTCACCCGCACCCGACTCGCCTCCATGCCCATCAGCTTCGCCACCAGGTCGCGGACGGCGTACTGACCCTGGGTGGAGGTGAAGATCCGCAGCTCCTTGCGGACCGCGTCATAGCTGGCCACCGAGGCGTGGGGCTCCAGATAGGACTGGTGGACCGTCGAGGTGCGATAGCGCCGGCGGATCACCACGTCGGCCTCCCGCAGCCCGGCCTCGACATCCCCGCGGCGGAAGCGAGCGTGCTCGTGGACGTTGGCGGGAGTGGTCGTCTCCTCCTCGTCCAGCTCGACCGCCGCGTGCTGCACGACGTCGTCGTCCTCCACCAGGCCCTCCTCGTGGACCAGCGGCGCGTCCTCACGCATCGCCTCCTCGGGGTCGAGCACCGCCGGCAGCGGCTCGTAGTCGACGAACACGGCCTCCGCCGCGTCCTGGGCCTGCGCCTCCGTCTCCGCCACCACCACCGCGACCGGCTGGCCGGTGAAGACCACGGTGTCACGGGCCAGCACCGCCGACGGCCGCGAGTTGATCGGCTTCCCGTGCGTGGCCAGGTCCGCTTCGGTCAGCACCGCTACCACGCCCGGCATCCGGCGTGCCTCCTCAGCGTCGATCGAGAGGATGCGTGCGTGCGCTTGGGGGCTCAGCACCACGCGTGCGTGCGTCAGGCGTGGCAGCTCCACGTCGGCGGCGTAGAGCGCCGCCCCCGAGACCTTGTCCGGTCCGTCGATGATCGGCCGCGGCCGGCCCAGATAGGTGAGCGTGTCGGTCACAGGGGTCCCCCTAGTTCAAGATCGAAGAGCAGTCTGAGGCTACGCCTGCCGGCCTCCTGGGAGGCGAGCCGGTCAATGACCGAGCAGGTCCCAGATCTGGACGGCGTAAATGACGGCCAGGCCGACGCCACCGCCCACCTCGGTCCAGGCGGTGGCGCCGGCGGCGACGTCCTTGACGAGGCCGATGCGCGGGTCGTTGCCGGAGTGGACGTAGTCGCAGAGCATCTCGATCGCCGTGTTCAGCGTCTCGACCGCGAGCACGAGGGTGCCGCCGACCAGGATGACGACCAGTTCAACGGGTGGGAGGCGGAGCGCCCACCCGATCACGAGCGCCACCACCAGGATGCCGAGCCCGAGTTGGATGGAGCGGGTGTTCCAGAGGGCGTAGCCGAGGCCGTGATAGGCGTCGCGGGCGCTGCGGACGACGTTCCACCCTGGCATACGGTCAGGACGAGGTATTGAGGCGCAGGCCAAGGAGCGCGTTCTCGACCAGCTCGGGCAGGGAGGGATGAATCCAGTACTGCCCGCGCGCCAGCTGGTGCGCGGGGACCGGAAAGTGCATCGCCTGGACCAACGGTTGGAGCAAGGACGAGGCCTCATACCCGATGATGTGCGCCCCCAGGATGACGCCGGTGGCGGGGTCGGCGAGCAGCTTGCAAAAGCCCGAGGTGTCCTCGAGCGCCCACCCGTACGCGACCCCCGCGTAATCCTGATGGCTGGTGACGAACCGCAGCTCGCGCGCGCCGGCCTCACGCTCGGTGAGGCCGACCGAGGCCACCTGCGGCGACGAGAAGACGGCGTGGGGGACGAATCGATGGTCGGTCTCACGCAGGTCGGAGGGGTGGAGCAGGTTGTGCTGCACGACCCGCTCCTCATGGTTGGCGACGTGCTTCAGGAGATAGGGGGAGGAGGCGTCCCCGAGCGCCCACACCCCGGGCGCCGACGTGCGCTGGAAGCGGTCGACCAGGATGCGCCCGTCCGGGTCCGCGTCCACGCCCGCCACGGGCAGGTTGAGGAGGTCCCCGTTGGGGCGGCGGCCGGTGGCGACCAGCAGCGAGTCCGCCTCCACCTCTTCTTCGCGGTCTCCGGCCTGGAGATGAAGACGAATGCCGTCCGCATTCCGGCGAACCCGGCGTACCTCCCGCTGCAGGCGCACGTCCCAACGCGTCCGGGCCAGCTCGGTGAAGCGGTCGGAGATGTCGTCGTCTTCGTGGCGGAGCAGCCGCGGGGAGCGGCAAACGACCGTGACCTCGACCCCGAAGGCGCTGAACACATGCGAGAACTCGGCGCTGATGTACCCCCCGCCCCAGATGGCGAGCCGGCGCGGCAGGCGGTCGAGGCGCATCACGGTGTCGCTCGTGAAGTAGGGAACCTGATGGATGCCGGGCACCTCTGGAATCACGGGCCGGCCGCCGGTCGCGAGGACGACCTGGTCCCCGGTGATCGTCACCGGCTCGCCCTCGTTGAGGTCGATCTCGAGCCGGCGCTCGCCGGTGAAGCGGGCGGTTCCCTCGTACACCGTGACGTTGGGGCAGTCTTCGATGCGGTAGCGCCGGCCGCCGGCCGCGATGGGGTCGATGCGCCCGAAGATGCGGTCACGAATCGCGGGCCAGTCCACGCCGTCGAGGGTTTCCCGCACGCCCAGGCGTGATCCCTCACGCGGAGCGCCGGCGACATCGGCGGTGTGGACGAACATCTTGGTGGGGATGCAGCCGACGTTGAGGCAGGTCCCTCCGAACGTGCCCCGCTCGATGATCGCCACCGTCTGGTCGTCGAACCGTTCGTCGAGGATCGAGTTGCCGGACCCGGTGCCGACGATGACGAGGTCGAAATGCTCCTCCACCCCCTTATGGTGCCGCAAGGTGCCGCGCGGGGGCCGTGGGGGGCCGTTGATGCACCATTGGCCTTTTCAGGACACCGGCGGGACCTCTTCGCCGGCCGCCACCGGGCCCGGCGGTGTCCCGTCGCCGAAGGGTCGCCCGCCGAGGGCTTCGCGCCCGTGAGGAGCGGCCCAACTCCGCAGATCGGGACCCTGGGGGACGATGCCGGTCGGGTTGATCTCGCGGTGCACGCCGTAGTAATGCTGCTTGATGTGGTCGAAGCTCACGGTGTCGCCGAAGCCAGGCGTCTGGAAGAGGTCGCGCGCGTACGCCCACAGCACCGGCATCTCGCTCAGCTTCTGCCGGTTGCACTTGAAGTGACCGTGATAGACGGCGTCGAAGCGGACCAGGGTCATGAAGAGCCGGATGTCGGCCTCGGTGATGGTGTCGCCGACCAGGTAGCGGCGCCCTGCCAGCCGCTCGGAGAGGAGATCGAGGCGGTGGAAGAGTCGGGTATAGGCGCCGTCGTAGCCCTCCTGCGTGCGTGCGAAGCCGGCTCGATAGACCCCGTCGTTGACGTCCTGAAAGATGCCCTCACTGACCTCGTCGATCTCCTCCCGCAGCGGCGCCGGGTAGAGGTCGGGCGCGCCCGGACGGACGCGGGCTGACCACTCGGTCTCCAGATCGAGCGTGATCCGGGGGTAGTCATTGGTGACCAGCCTGCCGGAGGGGACGTCTACGATCGCGGGCACGCTGATGCCGCCCGTGTATGCCGGCTCGCGGGCCGCGTAGGCCTCGCCCAGGAAGTGGATGGCGAGGACGGGGTCGACGTCGCCGGGGTCGAGGGTGAAGCGCCAGGAGCGCTGGTCCTGGATCGGGTCGGCCACCGCCAGGGAGATGGCGGGCTCCAGGCCCAGCAACCGCCGGACCGTGACCGCGCGGCTCGCCCAGGGACAGGCGCGTGACACGACCAGGCGGTAGCGCCCCGGCTCTGCCGGCCAGCCGTCCCGTCCGTCGGCGGTGATCCGATCGGTGAAGTGATTGGGGGAGCGCTCGAACTCCGTGCGCGTCGCAGCCTCGGTCATCCACCCCAGCGTAGGAGATGGTTTACCGTGCGCCCCGTGGAGAGACGCGAGTTCGAGGGGCAGGTGGCGATCGTGACCGGCGGGGCGACCGGGATCGGGAACGCCACCGTACGGCTGCTGGCCGAACGGGGTGCCCGCGTGTTCGTGGGTGACACGTCCGCCGAGCTGGACGAGGTCGTGGGCACCCTGCGGGCCGCCGGGCTGGGCGTGCGGGGCCGCCGGGTGGACGTCAGCTTGGAGACCGACGTGGCGGCGCTGTGTGCCTGGGCGGGGGAGGAGAGCGGGGAGGGCGGGGTGGACGTCCTTTGCTGCGCCGCCGGGATCCAGACCTACGGAACCGCCGTCGACACCACGGAGGAGCTCTGGCACCGGACCCTGGACGTCAACGTGAAAGGCATGTTCCTGGCCGCCAAGCACGCCATCCCGCAGATGCGCCGCCGTCGCGGAGGTGCCATCGTCCTGGTGTCGTCGGTGCAGGGCATCGCCACGCAGACCTCGGTCGTCGCCTATGCCGCCAGCAAGGGGGCGATCCTGGCCATGACGCGCGCCATCGCCCTCGACCACGCGCGGGAGGGCATCCGTTGCAACGCGGTCTGCCCCGGCTCGGTCGACACTCCCATGCTGCGCCAGGCCGCCGACCTCTTCCGTGGCGAGCGCAGCCAGGAGGAGGTGGTCGAGGAGTGGGGCCGCGCGCACCCGCTGGGCCGGGTTGCTCGCCCCGATGAGGTGGCCGAGGTGGTCGCGTTCCTGGCGTCGCGGCGATCGAGCTTCGTCACCGGCACCGAGTACGTGGTCGACGGCGGACTCCTGGCCGGCCTTCCGGTCGCGCTCCCGCAGTAAGTCCGGGTCACGGTGCGCCGGCCGGCGGAGGAGCGACGCCGACTCGCTCGCCGACCGCCAACAGCTCCTGCCAGGTCGATCCCGGGAGCTCGATCCCGCCCGCCCGCCGGCGCCGGTTGCGCAGCTCGAAGTCGCCCGGCAGCTGCACCCGCTCACCGTGCGCCCCGGGAACCCGCAGCGCGGCCTCCAGGTTCTGCTCCACCAGCTCGTGGTAGGCGTCGCGCCCGCCGAACACCTCCGGGTCGACCACCAGAAGCCACACCCCGGCGACCCGGCCCCGGGAATCGGCGACTTCCTCGACGCTGGACGCCCCGATCAAAGTCGGGTCAGAATCCCCGATCATCCCGAGAGCGCCGAACAGGGCGGACCCCATCGCCAACCCATACCCCTTGTGACCGGCGGCCCGGCCGCCGAGCGGCAACAGCGCTCCTCCGGCGTAGAACGCCTCCGGGTCGCGCGCCGGCCGGCCCTCCCGGTCCTGGACCGCGTCGGGCGGGAGCCGTGTCCCCCTGGCCCTCGCCACGCGCACCTTGCCTTCGGCGATGCTCGCGGTGGAGCCGTCGAACAAATAGCGGTGCTCGGTCCCCGGGGCGCCCAGCGACCACGGGTTCGCGCCGAAGAAGCGCCCGGTGCCGCCGAACAGCACCATGCCGCCGACGCCGGGTCCCGAAGCTCCTACCGTCACCAGCGCCAGCAGTCCCCGTTCCACCGCGCGCTCGGTGTACTCGCCCACCCGACCGATGTGTTGGGAGTGGCGGACCGCGACCGACGCGAGACCATGGCGAGGCGCCCGCTCCAGTGCCCAGGCCATCGCGAACGCGGTCGAGAAGTGGCCGAACCCGCGGTGCGCGTCGACGAGGGCGCAGACCTCGCTCTCCCGAAGCACCTCCGGGCGGCCGCTCGGGTTCAGCCGGCCCCGCTCCGCCTGATCCAGGTACTGCGGGATCCGCAGCACACCGTGAGAGTCGTGCCCGGACAGGTTGGAGCGCACCAGGTGCTCGGCGACCTCGGCCGCCACGTCGTCCGGTGCGCCCATCCCGCCGAGCAGACCCGAGGCATAGTCGCGGAGCACACCGGGTGCCAGCGTGACGGCGTTCACCCGATGACCTCCACGCCCCTGGACTCCAGCCACCCGTGCAGCTCGTCTGGAATCGGGTGGCCACCTCCGATCTTTGCCATCTTGCCCGGCTCGGCCGCCGCCAGCGACCGCGCCCGTTGAAGGACCGCCGGCGCGTCGAGTCGAGGGACCACCACCACGCCGCTCGCCCCGGCGACGATCAGGTCACCGGGCAGCACCGGCACCCCACCCACCGCCACCGGGACGTTCACCTCCCCGGGGCCGTCCTTCAGCGCGCCGTTCGGCACCACCACCGGCAGGGCGAATACCGGCAGGCCCACCTCGACGATGCCGTCCGGGTCCCGCACCGAACCGTCCATGACCACCCCCGCCAGCCCCAGCTCGCTCGCCGCCAGCGACGTCTGGTCGCCCCACTGGGCGACGGCCGTGAACCCTCTGGACTCGATCACCAGCACATCGCCCGGCTGCGCCACCTCCAGCGCCGCGTAGATCATGAGGTTGTCACCGGGCGGGAGCCGAACGGTAACCGCCGGGCCGGAGCACCGCATGCCGGCAGTCACCGGGCGGATATTCCCCGCCATCCCGTAGAAGCGATGCATGGCGTCGGTCACGAACGTGGCGTCGAGGTTCGCGAAGCCGGCGGTCACCTCGCGCGGCGGACGCTCGATGTGACGGAAGACACGTAACCCGACAGTGGTTTTCTGATCTCCCACGATGCCTCCTTGGTTTGCCTGAGCGGTCGGCCCTTCAACCAGGGTCTAGCTTGACCTCGTGGAAGACAGGGATGCTCCCCCGGTGGTGCTGACGAACGGGAAGGCACGGGTGGGGATCGACCCCGCTCACGGGGGGGAGATCACCGAGTTCGCGGTGCTGCCGCCCGGCCTCGACATCGCCGCCTCCGGCCCGCGTGGTTCGCGAACACCATCGGGTGATCCCGATCTCGCCTTCATCGATGGGTATCACGGCGGGTGGCAGGAGGTGTTCCCCAATGGAGGTGCGCCCTCCACCTGGGAAGGCGTCCGCTTCGGCCAGCATGACGAGGTGTGGCGGCGGGCATGGACGATCGACCACCGCACCGACGCCGAGGTGGTCCTCACCGTCGAGACGCGCCTGCTGCCATTCCAGCTCCGGAAAGAGATGCGGCTCGCCCCTTCCACGACGCGGCTCGAGGTACGGGAGGTGGCCACCGCGACCGGCGAGCGGCGGTACCCCGCGATGTGGGGCCAGCACCTCGCCTACGGGCCGCCGTTGCTGGTCCCCGGCACCCGCCTTGCCCTGCCGGACGGCGTTCTGGTGCGCCCGCACCCGGAGGCGATCAACGCGCCGCACCGCCTGTTCACGCCCGATCCGGGTCGATACCCGCTTCTACGCGGGCCGCGAGGGGCGGCGGTCGACCTGCGGGAACTGCCGGGGCCGGGCGCCGCCAGCGACATCGCGTACGCGGGGCCGTTCGACGACCCAGCCTGGTACGAAGTGACCCGTCCCGACGGCGTGAAGGTCCGCGTCGAGTGGGGTGCGCGGGCCCTGCCTTACCTGTGGCTCTGGTATGAGCTGGGCGCGACCACGGGCGCTCCCTGGTACGGCACGCTGGTCGCTATCGGCCTGGAGCCCAACTCGAGCTGGCCGACGAACGGACTGGCGGAGGCGGTCGCCAACGGCACCGCGCTCTGGTTGGACCCCGGCCAGACGCTGGAATCCTGGTACACGGTAGATGTCCACCACTGACCGCGTCAGAGGAAGGTTCCTTTCTCGACAATTCGGGCCTACCGGAGGCGGCAGGCAGGCCGGAATGTAGACAAACGGCCCCACCACCGGCCCACTCAATCGGGAAAACCCGCCAGCGCCTTGCCGAGGAGACGCTCCAGGTCTGCCCGTTCCCCGACCTCAAGCGTCTGGAACGCGGGCAGCCGTTGGGTCAGGGCCGCGAAGTGGTGGTGCAAGCGGCGACCCTCCTCCGTCAGGACGAGCTCCTTCACGCGCCGGTCGGCCGCCGGCGTTTGCCGCACGATCAGCCCCCGTGCCTCCAGCCGGTCCACGATGCCGGTCAGGTTCGAGGCATCGCAGTGCTGGCGTTCGGCCACCTCCCGCATGGGCGTGGGGCGGTCGAGATCGTGCAGCAGCATCGCTTGGGGGAGTGTGAGGTCGAAACGGCGCGCCTCCGCCTCGTAGATGGCCAGCAGCCGGCGGCTCAGTTCCCCCACCCGGGTCACAAGCCCTGCAACGTCACCACTGCCCCCCAAGGACATCCGCATATGGTACGTGACCTCGATACTTGAAGTTGTATATTATTGAGGTTATGAACATTGTGCTGTGGGTCCTCCAGGGCCTTCTCGCGCTCGTCTTCCTCGCGTCCGGCCTGATCAAGCTCCTTCGCCCCAAAGAGAAGCTGCACCGGCAGATGGCATGGGTCGAGGACTTCGGGGCCTGGGCGGTCAAGGGGATCGGCGCCGTCGAGATCCTTGGCGCGGCCGGGCTGATCCTGCCGGCGCTCCTGCACATCGCCGTCGTCCTGACCCCGCTCGCGGCGACGGGACTGCTGATCGTCATGATCGGGGCGGTGGTGACGCATCTGCGGCGGCATGAGATGGGTCCGGCGGTGGGGACCGCGGCGCTCGGCGTCCTGGCCGCGATCGTCGCCGTCCTGCGCTTCGGTCCCTACCACTTCTGACCGTCCCGGCGAGCGCCGAGAGGGTGTAGCGCTCTCGGTGCCGGCCGGTATCAGCTTCGGTCCAGGACCAGTACCGCCGACCCGCGCACGTCACCTCGGCGGAGGCGCTCCAGGGCCAGGTTCGCGTCCTCCAGCGGGTGCGGTTCGACGGTCGTTCGGATCGGCACCTCCGGCGCCAGGGTCAGGAACTCCTCCCCGTCCGCGCGCGTCAGATTGGCGACCGAACGGAGCACCCGTTCCTCCCACAGCAAGTCATAAGAGAAGGAAGGGATGTCCGACATGTGGATGCCGCCGCAGACGACCACGCCTCCCGGCCGGACGGCCCGGAGAGCGGCCGGAACCAGCTCCCCGACGGGGGCGAAGATGATCGCCGCGTCGAGCGGCACCGGGCCCGGCTGCAGCGAGTCACCTGCCCACTCGGCCCCCATCTCGAGCGCGTAGGCGGCGCCGCGGTCGTCGCCCTCCCGCACGAACGCATAGACCCGCTGGCCGCGATGGCGGGCCACCTGAACGGCGAGGGTGGCGGCGGCGCCGAATCCGTAGAGGCCAACCGTGCGAGCGTCCCCGGCCAGCCGAAGACAGCGGTACCCGATGAGACCGGCGCAGAGGAGGGGCGCCGCCTGGAGGTCGGGATAGCCGTCCGGGATGGGAAAGCAGAAGCGCTCGTCGGCGACCGCGTACTCCGCGTACCCACCGTCGACCGTGTACCCGGTGTACCGCGCCTGGGGGCAGAGGTTCTCCTGACCGGCGAGACAGAACCGGCAGGTACCGTCGGCCCATGCGAGCCAGGCCACGCCGACCCGGGCACCATCCTCGAACCGCGCGCTGTCAGGACCCCTTCCGACCACCGAACCCACGATCTGATGTCCCGGGACCAACGGCGAGCGGCGAGGCGGCAGCTCGCCGTCGACGATGTGCAGGTCGGTGCGGCAGACCCCGCAGGCGAGGACCCGCAGGAGCACCTGGCCGGGCCCCGGCTCGGGGACCGGCAGCTCGGCCAGGCGCAGCCGTTCATGGGGACGGTCGAGGACGGTCGCCCGCATGGTCCGGCTCACCGCGCCTTCCCGCGCCGCCCCGCTACCTCCTGGCCGGCTGCAGCTGCTCGGTGGCCAGCCGGGCGCCCTCGGCCAGCGCTTCGAACTTGGCCCAGGTGATTGATGGAACCACGGCCGACATCCCGGCGCCGGTCTGGAAGCCGCAGTCCGAGCCCGCCATGACGTTCTCCTGGCCCACCAACCTGGCGAATCGGGTCAGCCGCTGGGCGATCAGCTCCGGATGCTCGATGTAGTTGTTGGTGGAGTCGATCACGCCCGGGATCAGCACCTTTCCCTGGGGCAGCTTCACTTCCTCGAACAGCTGCCATTCGTGCTCGTGCCGGGGGTTGCAAGCCTCAAACGAGATCGCGTTGGGCCGGGCCGAGAAGACGATGTCGATGATGTCCTTGAGAGCGACATCACGGTTGTGGGGCCCCTCATAGTTGCCCCAGCAAAGGTGCATCCGCATCTGGTCAGGGTCGATGCCCGCGGTGGCGTGATTGAGCGCCTCCACGTTCAGCCGGGCCATCCGTTGAAATCCCTCAAGGCTCTCGTCCGGAAACTGAATGTGCCTGCCCATGGCGAGGTCCGGGCAGTCGATCTGGAGCACGAGACCGGCGCCGGCGATCTCCTCGTACTCCTCTTTCATGGCGGCCGCCAGCGCGCCCACGTACGCCTCGTGGCTGGGGTAGTGCTGGTTGCGGAGGAAGAGTGCGATCACTCCCGGGGAGGCGGCGGACATGAACACGTCCTCTGCCTTGACCCCCTCGGCGGCGGTGCGTAGGTTGTCGATATCAGCCCGCACCTGTTCGAGATCCTTGACCCGGACCTCTCCGATGCAGGCCGGCATCGAGATCGCCACCGCATCGGGATCGGCCCCCATGTCCCGATACATCTTCTGTGCGTACTCGGGATAGTCGACCAGGTCTCGCATCCCGATCATCTCGCCCTTGCCCCCGAAGCCGGTGAGCCGGTCCTTGACATAGGTCGAGTAGAGGGATTTGCCCATCTCGCCGTCGTTGAGGACGTCCACCCCCACCTCGGCCTGCTTCCGCACGATTTCGGCCACCGCCTCCCGCACGCGCCTGGCGAGCGCCGCGTCGTCGCCCTGGCCGGCCTCGTGAGCGACCAGCATCTGGACCAGATCGGGCGGCCGGGGCAGGCTGCCGGTGTGGGTGGTCAGGATTCTGTCGATACTGCGCTTCATCTCGCTCACTCCCTTTCGGTCACCGGACGGCCCCAGCACCGGTCCGTCGACCGGTTGGCGGCATCCCGGCTGAGGCTAGCACCTGGTGATGCGGTCTGGATCGCCGGGCGCATCACCGGCGGCTCGGAGATGACAGTCGCGGCCCGATTTGCTTGTTGCTCAGGCCGCCGGCCACCAGCACGGTCGACAGCCACGTCCGCACCCTCGTGAACAAGCTCGGCTTTCAGTCCTGCGCCCAGATCGCCGCCTGGATGGCGGCGCGACCCCGAGGTCCATGCGCCGGTGTATAGGTCCGGTACGAGTCTGTGATCTCAGAGACTGAACATCACTCAGCACCCTATATCCGAGTGTGTCATACTCATATAACCGTGCAGAGCACGCCTCTACCCACACCCACGGGCTGGTCGGCGGAGGATGCGGCGAGGCTCCAGCAAGCCATCTCCGAGGAGGTGGCGCGCCAGGTGGCCCGGCTGGCGCAGGATCCCGCCACCCTTTGCCGGCTCCTGCTCCTCAGAATCCAGAACCCGGACCTCGACGAGCTGTAGGCGGGCCCTCAAGCAGAGCCCGGACCGGGATTGGCCAGGTCACGGCACTGCGCACGGATACCTTTACGTGCAGATCAGGACCGGCAGTCACGCGGTGGAGCGGATCGGCATCCCCTGAGGTCGGGTCCGCGCAACCTCCGGACTCAGATCAGAAGCTGGACGCGGACCGATGGATATCGGGCGTGAAAGCTCCGATCCAGCGTGGCCAAGCGCGCCTCCGCGACCTGGGCGAAAGCCGCAAGGTAGTCGTCGGTCCACAGCTTGTGGCTGCCGTCGTCGCGGGCCGACAGCGCACGCCAGACGGATTCCACCTTCAGAGGCTCGTTCGCCCATCTCACCCGACTGTCCGACCGGAACTCGTCGACCACGCCCCATGCCTCACGCCGAGAACGCACGTCTGCACCCATGACCGCAGGATTGCTGAGCAGTCGCAGCAGCGCCATGTGCGTGACCCGGCACAAGACCAGGACGTCCTGCTCGCCGTCGAACCACTGCTTAACCGTCCCGTGGTGCTCATGGCGGTCCCAGGCGGCGGCCAACCAGACGCCGACGTCGAGGATGGTCAACGCGAGCCGTACCGTTCGGCGTCCTCGGCTGCCAGCACCGTCTCGATATCGGCGTTGGTCAGCGTGACCCGTTGGCCCGTCCCTCTAATGAGCGGGAGGTTCACTCGCCTTCTGCCCGGCCGGACAGCCTCGATTCGAAGTTCGTGCGCCACCGCCCGCGCAAAGAGATCCTTGAGGCTTTCGCCCCGCTGTGCCGCCTCGGCCTTGGCCGCGCGCATCAACTCTTCAGGTAGGTCTACGGTCGTGCGCATAAACGCATATTAGCATCGCAGTCGCCACCCACCCGACGGCGTCCGGCGCTGGAGAACAGGTTGGTGGGCCGCCGTGGACTCGAACCACGTACCTCCGCGTTATCAGCACGGCGCTCTGCCTGATGAGCTAGCGGCCCCAAGGTCGGACCAGGGGTGGCACGGGCGGAAGGACTCGAACCCTCAGCCCTCGGTTTTGGAGACCGATGCTCTGCCAGTTGAGCTACGCCCGTGAGTCCGGCCCCCCATGTTACTGAACACCCCGCGTGAGTGCGCCGACCGCCGCGTGGCAGCGGGAGGTGGTCGCAACCAGGATCCGGCCGGCCGCCGCGCGGCACCGGGCCCGCGCCTCGAGGATCGCTTCCACCCTTATGGCGGCGATCCCCTGAGTCAGCTGGAGGCACCGGAAAACCGCCGGTTCGTAGCCGCGGGCCAGGGCGCCCGCGGTCAGTACGTCGCCCAGGTCCCAGTCGCGGGGCGCATGCAGGACCGGGCAGTGCGCCGGTTCGACACAGGTGGCGGGGCAGCGCCACGCCGCCGCCGAAAGAAAGCGGACACCGCCGGGCGCCTCCACCTCGTACGGAAGCCCCCATCCCGCCGGTGCCGGAGCGGCCGCCGCCTCCAGCTCTGAGGCCAGCCAGGTCCAAAGGAGGTGGGGCTGAAAGGGGGCCGGAACCAGGAAGTCCGATGCGCGGGCCTGGCCCAGCCACCCGCTGAGATACGCCGACCAATCCGCTCGCACCACCTCCACCAGTGGATTGCCATCGAACTCGGCCACCGCGGGCGCGTCCGGCGCCCGGTCCACGACCACCACCGGCCCCGCCACCTGCCCCCGCTCCACTCCCCGCAGGAGATGTCGGGCGTGGTAGCAGCCGATCTCGCCGCCCCCGATGACGACCAGCATCGCCTCCTACCATCCCACTCAGAGGTGCCCGAACCCACCACCGACGATCTTCCCGTCCTCCTCGTGGGCGACGTCCATGGGGACCTGCAGCGCCTTTTCCCGGCCATCGCCCGGTACGACCCGCGGCGCTGGCACACCGTCTTCGTGGGCGACCTGGTCAACGGCCGTGAGTTCGGCGTCGGGGCGCTCCGCTTCGCCCGCGACCGGCCCAACACGACGGTCCTGCTCGGGAACCACGAGATCGCCATGCTGGCTGCGCTCGACGACCGCCAGACCCGGGGCCAACCGTTCTTGCGCTGGATCGGCATCGGCGGCCAGCTTCACGATCTGCAGGCACTGGCGGACGACGAACCGCTGCAAGCGTGGCTGCGCGAACGGCCGGTCCTGACCCTGCTGCCGGACCGCACCCTGGTCCAGCACTCCGACAACGACGGGCTGGGACGCCTGGTCGATCGCCAGAGCGGCGACCGCGCCGACCCCATCGCGGCTGTCAACGATGCCGCCCGGGATGCGCTCGCGGACCGCGATTACCAGATCCTCTGGGACCTCCTGGCCACGCAGCACGTCTTCGAGTGGCAGCCGCTTCGCCTCGCCCACTGGCTGGAGCGGACGGGTGCCCGCCGCGTGGTGCACGGGCACACCCCGCACCGCGAGCGCACGCCTCGCGTGTACGCGGGCGGGCGCGCGATCAATGTCGACGGGGGTCTCGCCCGCCGGGGCCGCTGGCAGGGACGGGGGCCGGCCGGGGCCAGCGTCGCTCCGCTTCCGCCGTAAGCGTCGCTGCGCTCCCGCCGTAGGGGCCCGGACGTAGACTCACGCGTGCATGCATCAGGCACCCGCCGACCGGCGTGGGTCGGCAGAACAGGGGCACGTCCTGGTGTCGGCAAGGCGCATCGCGCGGCGGGTGCGTGAGCTGGGAGCCGAGATCTCGGAGCGCTTCAGCGATCTCGAGCAGCCGCTGGTCCTGGTGGTGGTCCTGAAGGGTGGGATCGTCTTCGCGGCCGACCTGATGCGGTCGCTGACCATTCCCGTGGAAGTCGAGTTCGTCCGGGCCGCGAGCTACGGCAACGGCACCGCGAGCGCAGGCCAGGTCGCGTTCTCGCACCTGGTGGAAGGGCCACTCGCCGGTCGCAACCTGCTGGTGGTGGAGGACATCGTCGACTCCGGCCGCACCCTGGAGCTGATCTTGAAGCGCCTTCGCCGCTCGCGTCCGGCCTCGTTGCATCTGGTGACGCTGCTCGACCGGACCGCGCGGCGCGCGGTTCCCATCGACATCGACTTCACCGGCTTTTCCATTCCCGACCGGTTTGTGATCGGGTACGGCCTCGACTACGCGGGCCGCTATCGAGAGCTGCCGGACATTCGCACCCTCGACTGAAGAGGGGACGGTTGGCCGGGCAGAGATCGTGGAATCCGGCTCCGGAGCGGCCGTCTGCCGGGCGGCCGCTCCGAGCGCTGAGTGTGGTGGGCGTTACGACTCGGAGGGAGTCTCGGTGGTCTCGCCGAGGATGGCGTAGATCGACCGCCGCGCCTCGTTGAGGATCCCGAGCGCGCGCTTGACCTGGTCCTCGCTGCCGGCGTGGCCGACCTGGAGGACGGCCGCCCCCAGCTGCATGGCGGCGTCGCGGAGCTGAAACGCGGGCGGCGAGACCTCATCGGCCATGCCCTGCCAGGGCGGGGTCGCCTTCTGCACGCGCTCCGCCTCGGCCCGGCCCGTGTCGGTCAGGGCGTAGAGGCGCTTGCCCTCCGCCTCCTCGCCCCGCAGCAGCCCTTCGTCTTCGAGCAGCTGCAGCGTGGGGTAGATCGAGCCGGCGGACGGTCGCCAAAAGCCTCCCGAGCGGGCCTCCAGCTCGCGGATCATCTCGTACCCGTGCATCGGCTTTTCGAGGAGCAGGCTCAGAATCGCCGCGCGCACATCCCCGCGCCGTGCCCGAGGGCCGCCCGGGAACCTGCCCCAAGGACCGCCGCGCCCGCCGAAGCCGCGCATCTTCATTCTCACTTGCGGCGGGAACGGTCCTCCGTGCTCGAAGGGAGGGGGGCCAGCCCACTCGCCCTTGAAATGTCGTCCATACATAATGGTTGTCTCCTTGGTGAGCGTGTCTCGCACGCTCGATTTCCTATCGCGACATATCGTAACACGTCGCGCGCGACATTGCCAGGCGCGCGTGCCAAAATCCGGCCTCATGGCGGAGCTTTTCCTGCAGCGCATGTCCTGGCCTCAGATCGAGGCCGCGATCTCCTACGGCGCCACCACGGCGGTGATCTGCGCCGCTTCGACCGAACAGCATGGCCCGCATCTGCCCCTGGCCACGGACGAGCTCCTCGGCGAGGCGTACGCCCGGGGCCTTGCCGAGCGGCTTGGAGACACGCTGGTGGCGCCCGTGGTCCGGCCCGGCTGCTCGGAGCATCACATGGCCTTCGCGGGCAGCCTCACCATCCCGGCCGAGCTGCTGATGGACCTCCTGGACCACGACCTGGCCTCGCTGCGGCGGCACGGGTTCACCCGGTTCAAGGTGTTCTCCAGCCACGGTGGCAATTACCCTCCGCTCGCGCGCTGGGCGGCGGAGCGACCTCACCCCGACGTCCAGGCGGCGACCAGCCCCGGCATCTTCAACGTCGCCTTCGACGCCATCCGGCCCTTCGGGCGTACCGATCGCGCCGGTCCGCACGCGGACGTGATCGAGACCTCGATGATGCTCTACCTGCACCCGGACCTGGTCGACATGGACCGTGCCGCCCCCGGCTTCGTGGGCGAGGCGCGGTTCGAGGACCTGGTCGGCGGCAGCTTTCGCGACTTCTCCGAGAACGGCATCATCGGCAACCCGGTGGGGTCGAGCGCGGTGATCGGGAAGGCGGCCCTGGACGCGATCTGTGACCACCTGGCAGAGGTGCTCGGATAGGCCCGCGTGAGGGACCACGGCACCCAACCCTGGCCCGCGCGCGAGGTGGCCGTGCATGGGGAAACTTGCCAGTCGGGCCGGTTCATGCTCTCCTGTGGGGCTGGAGGCCGCTTCGAACAGCGAAGCTCGGTCGCTCGACAGGCAATCACGTTTCCCGTCAAACTGTGTCCGAAGCACAGACACCGGTGACCCTGGCAGCGCCGACGCGAGCGTGGCCCCGGAGATGCGACCGGCGGCGTGAAATGGAGGAGGAGTGTAAAGAGTGATGTCCAGCAACAGGACAGTCGCGCCATGAAGCGCCGGGTACTCGCGCTCTGCGCGCTCGCGGCTCTGTTCATCGTGGCGTGCGGCGGCAACACGTCGGGGTCGAGCGGAAATCAGCAGGGTGGCACGCTGACCGCCGGCACCGGCACCGACGCCGACACGCTCGACCCGGCCGCCCAGACCACGACCATCGTCGGCGGGATGCTCAACATGGTCGTCGAGCCGCTGGTGCAGCTGAACAAGGAAGGCAAGACCGTCGCCGACCTGGCCACCAGCTGGTCGCAGTCGTCCGACGGCCTGTCCTACACCTTCAACCTGCGCCAGAACGTCAAGTTCTCGGACGGTGAGCCCCTCACGGCGGCCGCCGTGGCGAAGAGCCTGGACCGGCTCAACGCCCCCGCGACGTTCTCAGCGCAACCCGGCGCTGGGCTCGACCTCATCACTTCGGTCACCCCGGTCAACAACTCCAAGGTGGAGATCCACCTGAGCAAACCGTTCTCGCCCTTCATCGGTGCCCTGACGCAGGTGACGGCCGGGATCCTGGCCCCCAACTCGTTCACCCAGAACGGCAACACGATCGCCAAGGTGGTGTGGCCGATCGGCACCGGCCCCTACACCTACACCGGCCGCGTGATCGGCGAGCAGCTGAACTTCAGCCGCAACCCGAGCTACTGGGGCACCAAGCCCGCCTACGCCAAGCAGACCTACAAGATCGTGCCCGACGCCGCCTCGCGCGAGGCACTGGTCAGGTCGGGGCAGGCGCAGGTCATCATGACCCCGTCCCCCAACGACCTGCCGCAGCTCGAGAAGAGCGGCTCCGGCGTGAAGGTGATCCTGGGCCCAGATGACCGGATGATCGGCGTCGTCATCAACACCCAGGATCCCCGGGCTCCGCAGCTGAACAACCCGCTGGTCCGCCAGGCGCTGAACTACGCCGTCAACAAGACCCAGCTCATCCAGAAGGTTCAGTTCGGGGCCGCCAAACCACTGAGCGCACCGCTCGCGCCGACCGTGTTCGGCTACTGCAACACCACCTCTCCGAACAGCTACCAGTACGACATCAACAAGGCGAAGCAGCTGCTGCAGCAGGCGGGGGCCACCAACCTGTCGATCACATTCGCCTCGCCCAACGGCCACTACGCGAACGACTACGAGGTCTCGCAGGCGGTCGCGGCAGACCTGGAGGCGGTCGGCATCAAGGTCGCCATCCCCAACCCGCCGACCTGGCCCAGCTACGTCTCCCAGATCAACGTGGCGCCGGCGAAGGCGACCGTGGACCTCTCCCTGCTGGGGTGGGCGCCCGGCTACCTGGACGCATCGCAGGCCTACCAGATCTTCGAGAGCTCCCAGATCCCGCCCAACGGCCTCAACACGTCCTACTGGTCGACGGCGCAGACCGACCAGCTGATCGCGCAGGGTCAGTCGGCGACCGACAAGTCGACCGCGCAGTCCGACTACTGCCAGGCGGCCAAGAACGTCTGGAACGCGGCTCCCTGGGTCTGGCTCTACAACCCGGAGAATCCGATCATCACCACCACCACGGTCAAAAACGTGTTCGGCCTCCCCAACGAGCAGGTCGTCACGACGTTCGCGCAGCCGGCTTCGTCCTAGACGGCGCACGAGGCGGGGGCCTGCCCGGGCCCCCGTCTCCGTCCCAACCCGATCTATGCTCTGAAGGAACTCGTTGGTCAGTTACATCGTCCGGAGACTCCTGATCGCGATCCCCACCCTGGTCGGGGTGGCCACGGTCTCGTTCCTTCTGCTCCACTTGATCCCGGGCGACCCGGCCCGCGTGATCGCCGGCCCTCAGGCGACCCAGTCGGAGGTCAATCACCTGCGCGGGCAGTTGGGCCTCAACCTGCCCCTCTGGCAGCAGTACCTGACGTTTTTGTGGGGGCTGGCGCACGGCAACCTGGGCACCTCGTTCGTGACCGGTGGCCCGGTGTTCGACCAGATCAGCTCGCGGTTCCCATACACGCTCGCGCTGGCGGTCCTGTCGATGCTGATCGCGCTCGTGATCGGCATCACGCTCGGCGTCCTCGCCGCGCTGCGGCAGAACTCGCTGCTCGACCTCATCATCTCCGCGCTCGCCGTGTTCGGGGTCTCGATGCCGGTCTTCTGGACCGGGCTCCTGCTGATCATCCTGTTCGCCGTCAACCTCCACCTGCTGCCGGCCGCGGGAGCGGAGACACCGCAGAGCTACATCCTGCCTTCCTTCACGCTTGCCTTCTTCTCGGCCGGGTTCATCGCCCGGCAGACGCGGGGAGCGATGCTCGACGTGATGGGCCTGGACTACGTGCGCACGGCCCGCGCCAAGGGCGCGGGACGAAACTCGGTCCTGATACGCCACGGCTTGCGCAACGCGCTACTGCCGATCACCACCGCCGTGGGGCTGCAGTTCGGGGCCCTGCTCGGCGGCGCCATACTGACGGAGACCATCTACTCCTGGCCGGGCATGGGCCAGTATCTGGTCAACTCGATCAACTCCCGCGATTACGTGGCGGTCCAGGGGACGATCTTCGTGTTCGCGGTCGGGATCATCCTGGTGAACTTGATGACGGATCTGGTCTACGCCTGGATCGACCCGAGGATTCGTTATGAGTGAGCGGGCCGCGGCGGTCCTGCCAAGCGGAGCCACCGCGGGCGCGGAGCCGGCCCCTGATGCCCGGGCTCAGAACACCTGGGTGGCCCTGCTCCACCATCGCTCGGCTCAGATCGGGATCGCGATCCTGTTCATTTTCGTGGTGGGAACCTTCGTGGGCCCCCTGCTCCTCCACAACAACCCCTCGAACAACTGGGACTACCAGAACCTCAACGACTCGTTCGCGCGCCCTTCCGCGGCGCATCTGCTGGGCACCGACCAGCTGGGGCGCGACGTGCTGGTCCGGCTCCTCTACGGGACCCGCTACACGCTGGTGATCGCGGTCGCCGCGATCGCGCTGGCGGTGATAGTGGGGATCCCGCTGGGCGCGATCTCGGCGTACCTCGGGGGCTGGGTGGACATCTCCATCCAGCGGCTGATCGACATCATCCTTGCTTTCCCAACCTTCTTGCTGGCGCTGGCGCTGGTGGGAGTCCTCGGCACCGGGCTCCGCAATGTGATCATCGCGGTCGCCGTGACCTCCTTCCCCAACATCGTGCGGATGCTCCGGGCCTCGGCCCTGTCGATCCGCGAGCAGCCCTACGTGGAGGCGGCACGGGCCCTGGGGGTGAGCCGTACTGCGATCATGTTCCGGCACGTCATCCCCAACTCGCTGGCTCCGGTCATCGTGATGGCGACCTTGCTCTTGGGTGGCGCCATCCTCACCGCCGCCGGCCTCGGCTTCCTGGGGGTGGGCGTGCAGCAGCCGACCCCGGAGTGGGGAGGCATGCTCGGGCAGGCGCAGCAGTACATCTTCAGCGACTCGGCCCTGATCACCTATCCCGGGCTCTGCATCGTCTTCGCGGTGCTGGCCTTCAATCTGCTCGGCGACGGCCTCCGCGACGTGCTCGATCCGCGCCTCAAGCGTTGAGCCGGTCGGGGCTGCCATACTGGGTCACCCGAATTCGACTGGCGGGGTAATTGAGGAGGATCGACGGCGATGACACTGACGGCTGGGGAGCAGGCTCCCACTTTCCGTCTTCAGGATCAGGACGGGGTGACGCACGCCCTGGACGAGCTGCTGGGGAAGAAGGTGCTGCTCTACTTCTATCCCAAGGACGACACCCACGGCTGCACGCTCGAGGCGCAGCAGTTCAACCAGCTGCTGGCGCGCTTCGAGAGCGAGGGCATCGAGGTGCTCGGCGTGTCCGCCGACGACGCTCGTTCGCACCAGCGGTTCCGGGCCAAGTACGGGCTGCAGTTCCCGCTCCTCTGCGATCTCGACGCCTCGGTGGCCCAGGCCTATGGGGCCTACGGCGAGAAGACGTCCTACGGTCGGACCACCCAGGGCGTCAAGCGGTCGACGTTCTTGATCGATCCTGAGGGCCGGATCGAGCGGGCCTGGTACGACGTGCGGCCCGACGGTCACCCGGAGGCGGTGCTGGCCCAGGTCGCGCCCTCCTAACCCTCAGGCCCCCTCTCCGCCCGGCCACCCCGCCCTCACGCCACGCCCCCTCTCCCCGCCTCGCATCCCCCGTTTCGCACGGAAGGGGTGTCATCGGGGCCTTCTTGACGGCCGTTCCGTGCGAAACGGGTGTTATGGGGGGTGGGTTTGGGCAGGCGGCGGCGACCACGCCCAGCGTCGCCGGATCGAGCGCGGCCCCGCGAGGGACGGCGACCGCGGTGGTGGCGGCCGCGGCGGCGTCGATCTGGCGGCGAAGCCGGGCCGGCAGCAGCTGCTCCAGCTTGGCGAGCGCGCGCACCGAGGCCTCGTCGACGCCGGCGATCCCGGCCTCGGCCGCGGTCCGCAGACCGGCAGCGATGGCGATCGCCTCGCCGTCGTCGAGCAGCAGCGGCGGCAGGTCCCGCCCGGAGCGCAGCCGGTAGCCGCCGGGGACGCCGGTCGTCCCCTCGATCGGATACCCCCGCCGGCGCAGCTGGTCCACATCGCGGCGAATGGTGCGGCCGGCCACCTCCAACCGCTGCGCGAGCTCGGCGCCCGACCACTGACGGCGGCTCTGAAGCAGCGAGAGCAGCCGTAAGAGACGTGCGGCCTGGCTCTGGGGCACATCTCATTCTGGCTGCTTTTAGGACATGATCGGTCCTAAAGCCTCCTTAACGTGAGCCGCATGGATGGATGGGCGCGATTTCGAGGGCCGGTCCTGGCCGCCGGGCAAACCGGCTATGACGAGGAGCGGACCGGCTTCAACCTGGAAAGCCCGCACCGACCGGCGCTGGTCGCCGGCGCCACCTGCGCCGCCGACGTGGTGGAAGCGGTCCGGTACGCGACCGCGCGCCGCCTGCCGGTGGCGGTGGAAGCGACCGGCCATGGGCGGCGCGATCGTCTTCAGGAGGGCGTGCTGATCACGACCGGCAGGATGCGGGGCCTCAGCGTCGATGCTCCTGCGCGAACCGCACGGGTCGAAGCCGGCGTGCGCTGGAGCGAGGTGGTGGCGGCCGCTGCCGAGCATGGGCTGGCTCCCCGCAACGGCAGCTCACCCGGCGTCGGCGCTGTCGGCTACACGCTCGCGGGCGGCCTCGGTCTGCTGAGTCGGGGGCTGGGATGGGCGGCCGACCACGTGCGCTCACTGGACGTGGTCACCTGGGACGGGAGGCAGCACCGGGTGACGGCGGCGGTCGATCCCGAGCTCTTCCGGGATCTGCGCGGGAGCGGAGGAGCACCCGGGGTGGTGACTGCGATGGAGATCGAGCTGGTGCCGCTGACGACCGTGTTCGGGGGTGCGCTCACGTTCGACGGCGCTCACGCCGCCGGCGTGCTCGACGCCTGGCTCGCGTGGACACACAGGGCGCCTCGCGAGGCGACGTCGTCGCTGGCGATGGTGACGATGCCCGACGTGCCCGGCATCCCCGCTCGGGTGCGAGGCCGGGACACCGTCAGCGTCCGGCTGGCACTGGCCGGGGGCGAGCGGGCCGGCACGGCGCTGGTCCGGCCGCTGCGCGAGATTGCGCCGGCAATGCTCGACACGCTTCGCGTTCTGCCCTGGACCGACTCCGCCACCATCGCCAGCGACCCGCCCGGCGCCCACCCGTATCACGGCACCGGGGTCATGCTCGGCTCACTGGACGAAGCCGGGCTGCGCGACATCGTCCGCGGCGCCGGTCCCGGCGCACCGGTCTCCACCGTGGTGCAGATCAACCATCTGGGTGGGGCCCTCGCCGAGCCGCCGGCCTGCCCGAGCGTGGTCGGTCATCGGGACGCGGCCTACCTGCTGCGGCTGCTCTCGGGGGTCGGGGAAGACGGGGTCGGCCCCATCGATCCGGCGCACGAAGGGGTGGTGGCGGCGCTCGGCACCCGCGTCCTCGGCCGCTCACTGGGCTTTCAGTTCGGCGCTCACCCGCAGGCGCAGTGGGACGCCTGCTTCGACCCCGACGACCTCCCCCGCCTACGTCGTCGACTGGCCACCACATCCCCGTTTCGCTCGGAACGGACCTCATTCACGGGCCGATGACACCCGTTCCGTGCGAAACGGGTGATTGGAGCACGGCTGAGCAGCCGGAGAGGGGGGAGGGCGCCGTTGCGGGAGTCAGGCGGGCTTCGCGAGGACGGTGCGCAGCGTGTCGAGGAAACGATCGGCCGAACCGCCGAGCCCGAACTCCCGGACCAGGGTCGCCAGGGCCTCGGGGTGGGCCGGGTAGGCGTCGCGCCGGCCTTCGGGGAGCGTGACGTCGGCGGCGCGCGGACGCACCACCTGGATCGCGCGGCGCACGTAGTCGGCGTCGGCGGTGCGCAGTGCACCGGCATCCACCAGACCTTCGATGGAGCCGTGACGCCGCACCAGGTCGGCGGCACGCTTGGCGCCGATCCCGGCCACTCCGGGCATGCCGTCCGACGGGTCACCGCGCAGGACCGCGAAGTCGGGGTAGCTGCGAGCGGGTACCCCGTACCGGCGCTGGACTTCGCCGTCGGTGATCTCGGCCAGGCCGCCCCGCTCCGGGTACAGCACCATCACGTGCCCGTCCTCCACCAACCCGAACAGGTCGCGGTCGCCGGAGAGGATCGCCACCGTGCCCTCGATCTGACGCGCCCAGGAGGCGATGATGTCTTCCGCCTCGAACTCGGGCGCGCCCTCCATGTCGACCCCCAGCGCCGCCATCACGGCCTCGATCTTGGGCAGCTGCGGGATCAGCTCCGGCGGCACCGGCTCCGCGGTCCGGTGCGACTTATAGCTGGACAGCAGCCGCACCCGCCAGGCGGGCCGCCAATCCTCATCGGTGGCGATCGCCAGCCTCCGCGGCCGGCGCGAGCCCGCCACCCGGGCCAGGGTGTCGAGGAAACCCCGGATGGCGTTGTTCAGGGAACCGTCGGGCGCCCGCATCGTCCTCGGGACCCCGTAGAAGGCCCGGAAGATGAGGCTCGACCCGTCGACCAGGAGCCAGTCCACCCAGGGATGCTAGCCCCTCGACGGCAGCGGGCGGTCGCCGGCCGGCGCGCAGAGCCTGGTCGAGGAGGGACAACCAGAGGAAAGCACCGCGAGGCACACGCGATATGACACCCCGGGACCCACCTTGTGCGTGCGCGACGTCCCCGCAGGCCGTAGCCTGTGCATCGAAAGGCACCCGTGCCTCGCACATCCAACACGTCCGATCGGACAGATGCCGTTCGCGGAGGTCGAAAGAATGGTGCTCATCCTGCTGGTCCTGGTGGCGCTCGCCCTGGGGCTGTTTGCCTATCAGAACTCGGGGCGGATCGACCTGACGTTCGCGATCTGGACCTGGCACGTGCCGCTGTGGTACCCGGTCGTGGCCGCCGCCGGGTCGGTCCTTCTGATCGCGCTCCTCTGGACTGCCCTGACGCGGCGTCGCCTCCGGTATGACGAGCGGGCGCTGGGCGTGGCTCGTCACGAGGCGGTGCTCGCCAACCACGGCGCGCTGCTGGCCGATCACGAGTCGGCGATCACCGGGCTCCAGCGAGAGACCGACCGCCTCGACCAGGAGCTCAACCGCCGGCGCGACCTGCTCGCCTGACCCCCTCCCGGGATTGCTGAACGGCGCCGTGCCGGTCAGCGCTCGACGGGCACTCGCACCGAGCTCCCGTACTCGGTCCAGGAACCGTCGTAGTTCCGAACATCCTCCACGCCCAGCAGCTCGTGCAGCACGAACCAGGAGTGGGCCGAACGCTCGCCGATCCGGCAATAGGCGATCACGGGCCGCGAACCGTCGATGCCTTTGCCCTCGACGTAGATCTCCTTCAGCTCCTCCGGCGGCTTGAAGGTCCCGTCGGAGCTGACCGCGGTCGCCCACGGCACGTTCACCGCGGTCGGGATGTGGCCCGCTCTCTGCGCACCCTCCTGGGGCAGGTTCTCGGGCGCGATCAGCTGCCCCGCGTACTCGGCCGGGGAGCGGATGTCCAGCAGCTGCGCATTCCCGATGGCGGCCACGACCTGGTCCCGGTACGCACGCAGGCTCTCGTCCGGCTCTCCCGCGAAGTGATAGGTGGCCGGCTCGACTTGTGGGACCTCGGTGGTGAGCTCCCGGCCCTCCGCCGCCCACTTGACGAGGCCGCCGTCGACCAACGCCGCCTTCCGGTGGCCGAAGTACTGGAGGGTCCAGTAGGCGAAGGCCGCGAACCAGTTGTTGTTGTCTCCGTACAGCAGGATCGTGGTGTCCGGCGTCACCCCGGCCTGGCCCAGCTTCTCCTCCAGCGCTTGCTTGGTCGGGAGGTCGCGGACCACCGGATCCTGGAGGTCCAGCTTCCAGTTCCAGCCCACCGCGCCCCGGATGTGGCCCTTCTCGTAGGACGCCGGGTCGACGTCGACCTCGATCAACCGGTAGCCGGGCTCGCTCAGATGCTCGGCCAGCCAGCCGGTGCTGACCAGCACGTCGCTCTTGGCGTAGGTGGCGCCATCTGCCATCGCTTCCTCCTCAAGGTGTCGTGTTCAGCGCTTCGCACGAGACGAGTGCGGCACAGGTAACCCTACTCAACCGCGACCGCTCCGGCGGTTATTCCGGACTGCCGGCGGGGTTGGACGGTGTGCGCTTCTGGAGCAGCTCATGGTCGCGGGCGCGGCGGGCCACCAGCAGGCCCAGCTCCAGGCGTGAGGCCACGCCCAGCTTCGCGATCACGCGTTCGATGATGGCGGCGACCCGGTGCCGGGGAAGGTCCATGTGCTCCGCGATCTGTGGGTTGGAACGCCCGGAGGAGACCAGGGCGGCGATGGTCAGCTCTTCCTGAGAAAGGCTCTCCCAGCCCACGCCCGGACGGACCCGCGGACGGCGCAGGCCGCGCCTGACGCCCAGTTCGCGCAGGCGCCGCAGCACCCGCTCCGCGCCCGGCTCGGCATTCAGCGCGCGGTAGGCGTCCAGGGCCCCCAGCAGCGCGTCCACGCCGAGATCGTTATGGCCCAGCCGGATGAGCTCCTCGCCGGCCGCGTCGAGCCCGATGCAGCGGTCCGGGGCCCGAGCCGAGTGACGGTACCGCTGCGCCGCCTGCGCCAGCGCGGCCGCGTTTCGGTCCCGCAGCCCGCGGGCCAGGTTCGCGGCGCCGACCACGCTGTCGGTGGTCCACTGGCGCGCGAGCGGCAGGAGGCGGTCGGCCATGGGCGCGACCAGGCGCTGAAGGTCGGCCTCGGGCAGGTCGGCGTCGCGCGCGAAGCGGATCTCCCACGGCAGCCAGAAGGGCAGCTCGCTGTAGTCGCCGCGAGCGTCGTCGGCGGCCCAGGCCTGTAGGCCGACCCGGCTGGCCTCGGCGGGATCGCCCTCGTGAGCCAGCAGTAGGACCTCCGGCTGCAGACTTTCGGATCGCTCGAGCGTGTCCAGCCGCGCTGCCCGGCGCTGACGAAGCTCCCGTGCCGGCCCGTAGTCCCCGCGGTGCGCTGAAATCAAGGCCCGCATCTGCCGCGCGCGCGACGCCGCCGGGAACACCTGGTGGGTGCGGGCGGAGAGCACCTCCTCCCACTCCGCGAGCGCGTCGTCCCAGGCGCCCTGTCCGTAGTAGACATAGGCGATCCCGTCGAGCAGGGCCGGGAGCACACGGGCCAGCGAGCCGGCGCGATCGAGCTCGCGAAGGCTGGTGTGCAACAGCTCCAGCGCTTCGTCGAACCGGTCGAGCACGCACAGAGCCATGGCCTCACGGATGCGAGCCAGGCCCGCGGACGGCCGGTCGGCCGGGCCCGTTGCCGAGGCCTGAAGCAGTCGCAGTCCTTCTTCCGGGTCGCCCCGGTTGGTCGCGACCCAGGCCAGCACCGTGACGGCGACCGAGGAAAGCTCGTCAGGTGGGGTGGGACCATCGGCGAGGACCATCTCCGCGTCGGAGCGTGCGTCGGCCAGCCGGCCGATGGCGACCCGCTCCAGCGCCCGGCGCGCCAGCACGTTTCGGCGCAGCTCGGCGTCCAGGCTGGGGGCGGACAGCATGGCCGCCGCCAGGTCTTCCAGCCTGGGTTCGCTGGCCAGCTCGTAGACGGAGAGCAGCGCCAGCTGGAGGCGCGTGTGCATCGGTCCGGGTGGCACCTCTGCCATCTCCTCCTCGCCCAGCCGGCGCGCCTCTTCGACCTCCCCGGCCGCCAGCTCCGCCTCGATCAGCTCGACCATGGTCTGATTGCGATCCGGGTCGCCGGGAGGGAGGAGGGCGGACGCCCGTCGGAGGAGGTGGGCAGCGGTCTCCGGGACGCGGTTGCGCACCGCCTCCGCGCCCCGGCGGGCCGCGGCCACGGCCACTCGATCGCCGGGACCCGCGGCCGCCAGCTCATGCTCCGCCACCGCCACCGGCGACCCACCGCGGTCCTGCAGCAGCTTCGCATACGTTCGGTGCAGGTGCGCGCGGTCGGCGGGGTCCAGCCGGCTGTAGAGGCTGTCGACCATCCCGGACCAGCTGATGAGCCACCAATGGCCCTCCCGCGTGGCACCGTGCGCATCCAGCAACGGCCGCAGACGCGCCGCGATGGTCTCGGGCGACTCGCCTGCCATGGCGGCCAGGTCCTCGAGCCTGAAGCGCCGGCCGATGACGGCCACGAACCGCATCAGCTCGAAGGCGTCGGCCCCCATCATCTGACGCCGGCGGGCCAGCGCCAGGTCCGGTAAGGGCGCGGGCCGCTCGTCCGGATCTGCGAGTTCCAGAGCGTCTCCCCGCGACACCAGGGCTCCCCGGTCCTGGAGGTCCCGGAGCCAGAGCCAGATGTGCATCGGCGTGCCGCCGGTCTGGCCCAGGGCGCGGCGCAGGGCGGGGCCGGCCGGCGCCCCGAGAAGATGCTGCGCATAGGCGGCGGTGGCGCCTTCCGACAGCGGGCCGAGATCGATCGTGGTCGCGTGCTCGAACCCGGGCGGAAGTTCAGCCATCAGGTTCGGGCGGTACGCGAGCAAGAGGAGGAGGGGAAACTGCTCGACATGCTGGGCCAGCTCGCCCAGCGTGGCCAATGAGGCCAGGTCGGCGGTCTGGAGGTCCTCGATCACGAGCAGGTGCGGGACGCGCGCGACCGCGGTCTCGATCTCGTCGACCAGCTCGGTGCGGCTCTCCGGGACCGAGGAAGAAGGCTCGACCCCACCCAGCGCCTCCCGGAGTGTGAGCAGTGGCTCACCGCGCCAGGTGGGACCGCCACGACCCAGCCAGACAGGAAGATCGGTGGCCCGCGCCGACGCCAGGGCGAGCTCGATCAGCCGGGTCTTGCCGGTCCCGGCCGCGCCACGGATGAGGATGCAGCCGCCCACCCCCAGGTGCAGCTGACCGAGCGCGACCTCGATCTGCTGCAGCTCGGCGTCGCGCTCGAAGAGCCGCGTCTCGGCCGGATCGCCGAGCGCGGGATCATTCTCCCTTGGTGAGGACCCCCCCTCACTTCCCTTGGTTTTTCCCATGTAGAACTGTTGCGCTCCCTATAAATCGCGCCTCAGTCTACCGAATTTCCCACCCATTTAGCTCTTTTTGGACGAATCAGGCCCGCCGGGACGCCAGCGTTCGTGCCGGACCCCGGGGTCTCCCGTGCGAAGCAGCCGCAGTCGCGGCCGCACCCGGTCCGAGCGTGGTCCCGGCGGGCGCCGGCTGCCCCGCTCGAACGGCTGGGGCCAGGCTACCCGGGCCTCCGCGCCGGCGGCGGCGTGCAGCGTCCAGGCCGGGTCGTACAGGTGGGCGCGGCCGAGCGCACAGAGGTCGGCGCGGCCCGCGAGCAGGATGCTGTTGACGTCGTCCGCGCTGCTGATCGCTCCCACCGCGATCGTGCGCACGCGGGCGCGGTGGCGGATCAGGTCCGCGAAGGGGACCTGGTACGTGCGGCCGAAGGCAGGCGTTTCGTCAGGGACGGTCTGCCCGGTGCTGACATCGATCGCGTCGGCGCCGTGGTCGGCGAAGGCGCGCGCGACCAGGACCGCCTCGTTCAGGGTGAGCCCGCCCGGCGCCCAGTCGGTGGCCGAGATGCGGACCGTCATCGGCCGCTCGTGCGGCCACGCGGCCCGCACGGCGTCGAACACGAGCAGCGGGTAGCGCAGGCGGTTCTCGAGCGTGCCTCCCCAGCGGTCGCGCCGGTGATTGGTGAGCGGCGACAGGAACCCGGCCAGCAGGTACCCGTGCGCGGCGTGCAGCTCGAGCAGGTCGAAGCCCGCGCGAGCGCCCCGGGTGGTGGCTGCTCGGAACTGCTCGAGGACCTGGTCCAGGTCAGATTCCGTCATCTCCCGCGGCACCTGGCTCACGCCGGGGAGGTAGGGCAGAGCGGAGGCGGCGAGGAGTGGCCAGTTCCCCTCCGCCAGGGGCTGGTCCATGCCCTCCCACATGAGGCGGGTGGAACCCTTGCGACCGCTGTGGCCGAGCTGGAGCCCGATCCGGGCCGGGGTGTGGTCGTGGACGAACGAGACCAGGCGGCGGAACGCGGCCTCCTGGGCGTCGTTCCAGAGGCCGGCGCACCCGGGGCTGATGCGTCCCTGGGGTGACACGCAGACCATCTCCGTCATCACGAGCCCGGCTCCGCCCAGCGCCTTGGAGCCCAGGTGGACGAGGTGGAAGTCGCCGATCAGCCCCTCGACCGACGAGTACATGTCCATTGGAGAGACCAGGACCCGGTTAGGGAGCTCCAGCTCGCGCAGGCGCAGCGGCAGCAGGAGGGGGGCCGGCGCCGGGCGGGTAGGTGGAGCGGGGTAGCCCTCGGCGGCGGCGAAGGACCGGTCCACACGGTCCTGGAACTCGGGGTCGCGGAGGGCGAGGTTGTCGCGCGTGACCCGGCGGCTGCGGGTGAGGAGGTTGAAGGTGAACTGGAGCGGCTTTTGATCGAGGTACTGCGGAAGCCGCTCGAACCACTGGCGGCTGGCCTCCGCCGCGCGCTGGGTCGACTCGACCACCGGTCGCCGCTCGGCCTCGTAGGCGGCGAGGGCCTCCTCCACCCCCGGCTGCTCGTGAAGGCAGGCGGCGAGGGCGAGCGCGTCCTCCATCGCGAGCTTGGTGCCGGAACCGATCGAGAAGTGCGCGGTGTGGGCGGCGTCGCCGATCAGGACCGTGCGGCCGTCGCACCAGTGCCGGTTGCGCACCGTGAGGAACTGGATCCAGCGGCTCTGGTTGGCGAGCAGAGGGGCCCCCTCGAGCAGGCCCGAAAAGAGGCGGGTCAGCCGCTCCACACTACGGTCGTCGCTCTCGCCCGGGCACCAGACGCGGCCCTCCTCGGCGTCGAACCCGCCCCGGCGCCACGGCTCTTCGGTGGCCTCCACGATGAACGTGCTCATCTCGCGGCTGTAGGGGTAGGCGTGGACCTGGAGGGGACCGGTCTCGGTTTCCAGGATGGCGAAGGTGAAGGCGTCGAACACATGTGGGGTGCCGAGCCACATGTAGCGGCACGAGCCGGCCTCCACCGAGGGCCCGAACGCCGTCTCGCAGGCGCGACGGGTGCCGCTCCCGACCCCGTCGGCGGCGACCACCAGATCGCGGTCCCGGAGGTCGTCCGGGGCGGGCGCGTCGGTGCCGTAGCGCACCGGGATGCCGAGCGTCGCCGCTCGCTCCTCCAGGATCGCCAGCAGCCGGTGCCGGCTGAGAGCGGCGAACCGGTGGCCGCCGGAGGTGACCACCTCGTCCCGATAGCGCACGTCGATGTCGTCCCAGCGCGCGAACTCCCGCTCCATGCGCCGATGGACCTCGGGGTCGGCGTCCTCGATCCCGCCCAGCGTCTCGTCCGAGAAGACGACCCCAAAGCCGAACGTCTCACCCGCGGCGTTGCGTTCGAAGACCTCGATCTCGTGGGCGCGATGCAGCTGCTTGGCGAGCAGGGCGAAGTAGAGCCCGGCCGGACCCCCGCCCAGGACCGCGATGCGCAGCGGTCTCCGTGGCGGCACTACCCGGACCCCTCACGATCCCCGTTTCGCACGGAACGGTCGCCATCGGGTCGCGGATGACGTCCCTTCCGTGCGAAACGGGGGTTCATCAAGCGTCGCGGAGCTTGAAGCGCTGCAGCTTTCCGGTCTCGGTGCGGGGCAGGCTCTCGACGAACTCGATCGCTCGGGGGTATTTGTAGGGGGCGATCTGCTGCTTGCAGAAGTCCTGGAGCGAGTGCGCCAGCGCCACGTCCCCGCTCACACCCTCGCGCAGCCGGACGAAGGCCTTGACCACCTGGCCGCGATCCTCGTCGACCACGCCCACCACCGCCGCCTCGTCCACGTCCGGGTGCAGCAGGAGGGCGGCCTCCACCTCGGGTCCAGCGATGTTGTAGCCGGCGGAGATGATCATGTCGTCGGCCCGAGACACGTAGTGGAAGTAGCCGTCCTCGTCCTGGACGTAGAGGTCACCGGTCAGGTTCCACCCGCGCTGCACGTAGCGGCCCTGCCGGTCGCCGCGAAGGTAGCGGCAGCCGGTGGGGCCTTTGACCGCCAGCAGTCCCACCGTTCCCGCCGGCAGCTCGTTGCCCTGGTCGTCCTGGATCTGGGCGACGTACCCGGGCACCGCGGTGCCGGTCGCGCCCGCGCGCGCGTCCTCCGGCCGGGAGGCGATGAAGATGTGCAGCATCTCGGTCGACCCGAGCCCGTCGATGAGCCGGATGCCGGTTGCTTCCCGGAACGCTTCCCAGGTGGACGCGGGCATCGTCTCACCCGCCGAGACCCCCGTCCGCAGCGTCGGGACCGGGTGCGCCTTCAGCAGCGGGATCAGGGTCCGATAGAAGGTGGGGGCGGAGAAGACGGTGGTCACGCCGTGCCGCCGCGCCTGGTCCAGGAAGCTCTCAGGATCGGTGCGCTCCAGGAGCAGCGTCGCGGCGCCGACGTCGAGCGGATAGAGGACCGCCCCGCCGAGGCCGAATGTGAACGCCATCGGCGGGGTGCCGGTGAAGACGTCGCCCGGCTGCGGGTCCAGCACCCTGCGGCTGAAGGTGTCGCAGGTGGCGAGCATGTCGCGGTGGAAGTGCATCGCCGCCTTCGGCTTCCCCGTGGTCCCGGACGTGAAGGCGAGGACGGCGACGTCGTCGTCGGCGGTCTCGATGTTCTCGAAGGTGGTGGGCTTGGTGCCTGCCAGCAGGGTCAGATCATGCGGGCCCTCGCCCTCGAAGGTGACGATCCGGAGGCCCTCCACCTCCGCGCGCTCCAGCTCTTCGGTGAAGCGCGCGTCGCACAGCGCCAGCCGCGTCTCGGAGGTGGTCGCGATGGTCGCCAGCTCGCGGCTGCGGAGCAGGGGCATGGTGGCCACCACCACGCCGCCCGCCTTGACGATGCCGAACCAGCACGCGACCGCCCAGGGGTTGTTGGCGCTGCGCAACAGGACGCGGTTCCCGGGCACCATCCGCAGGTCTTCCAGCAGGACCTGCGCGACCTGGTTGGCACGGGCCTGGAGTTCGGCGTAGGTCAGCTCCTCACGGGCGCCGATCACACACCGCGCATCTCCACGACCCTCCCGCACCCACCGATCGAGAAGGCGTTCGGCACAGTTGAGGCGCTCCGGGTAGCGGAGCTCGGGGAGCGTGAAGATGGTGTCGGGCCAGGAGTCCTCGGGAGGCAGGTTGCGACGCGTGAACGTGTCCACATGGGCCGATCGATGGAGCTCTAGCGTCATTTCCCTACCTCGTTGGCAAGCGCGAACGGATCATAGCGCCGGCCGGCGCCACGCGGGTGTCATCGAAAGTGCGGCAGGACCTCTTCGGAGAAGCGCTGCATCTGCTCCAGGCGCTCGGGGAAGCGGCCGACCAGAAACTGCAGCCCGACGTGCTCGACCCCCTCGCGCCGGAACAGCTCGAGCCGGTCGGCGATCTGACCCGGGTTGCCCCGCAGGAGATCCGGCTCCTGGGTCTGCGACCGCTGGGTGAGATCGATGGAAAGGCAGCAGTTGAACCCCAATCGCTCGGGATCCCGCTCCGCCTCGGCCGCGAATCGACGGACCCGATCCATACGGCGGCGCAGCTCCCCGGGGGTCACGCGCGGGAAGTAGGGGAACCAGGCGTCGGCCAAGCGAGCCGCGCGGCGCTGGGCCGGAGCCCCCTCGCCGCCGGCCCAGATCGGGATCGGATGGCCGGCGTCGAAGGCCTTGGGTTCGAAGGCGATGTCGTCCAGGTGGTAGCGCCGGCCGTGAAAGGTGACGTGCTCCTCGGTGAAGAGCGCGCGAGCCAGGCGCAGCTGTTCGTCGGCGACCTCGCCGCGGTGGGAGAAGTCGGCGTCCAGCGCGTCGAACTCCTCCCGCATCCACCCGATCCCCACGCCGAGGATGAAGCGGCCCTCGCTGAGCCAGTCGATGGTGGCGGCGATCTTGGCCCAGTAGACCGGGTTGCGGTAGGGCATGACCAGCACCGAGATCCCGAGCCGGACTTTCTCGGTCGCGCCGGCCAGGAAGGCGAGCGCGGTCAGCGGTTCCAGGAAGGGCTTCTCGGGGGGGACGAAGAAGGAGCCGGTCCAGTTGTAGGCGTAGGGGGTCTCGATGCTCCAGGGGATCACGATCCGGTCGGCGGCCCACACCGTCGTGAACCCCCAGTCCTCGGCACGCCTGGCGGCGGTCAGCAGGCCGCTTCGATGTGACGCGTTCCCCGAGACGGGAAGGAACACACCGAAGTCCACCGCGTCATCCTACTTTTCACTCTCTTGCCTGGAAGGCAGAGTGTCCGCAGTAGGACCCTTTCCGAGCGCGTGTAGCGTCGCACTGCGGACACTATGCCCTGATGCCGACGCTCTTCCATCTGATCGGCTACCCCGGGACCGGGAAGTACACGATCGCGCAGGCGATGCGGAACCGGCTCGAGGCGGCGGGAACCCGGGGCCGGGTGGTCGACAATCACTACGTGAACAACGTCGTCTTCGGGCTTCTGGAGCCGGGTGCGGGGGTCCCGGAGGAGGCGTGGGCGCGTTGCGGGGAGGTCTGGAACGCCGTCCTCGAGACGGTCGAGACGCTGTCGCCGCCCGGCTGGTGGTTCATCGTCACCAACTTCCTGGTCGAGGAGAAGGACGACCAGGAATGGATGGACCGGGTGGCCGCCGTGGCGGAGCGGCGCGGCTCGGAGTATGTCCCGATCCAGCTGATCTGCGCTCGCGAAGAGCTGTTGCGCCGGGTGGCCGAGCCCACGCGCCGGGACCGCCGCAAGATCACTGACCCGGCGACCTTGGCGCGCCTGCTCGACACCACCCGGCTGGTGATGCCCGCCGGCCCGCGCGCGCTCACCCTTGACGTCACCCAACTGAGCGCGGATGCGGCGGCGGCGCGAATCATTGCCCACGCCGCCCATGGGGCGGCATAGGAGGTCCCGATGGAACTGGTGAATCCGCCTGAGCTGGGCCCTCCGGTGGGCTTCTCGCATGCGGCTCGTGCGGGGGACCTGGTCCACACGGGGGGCCAGATCGGCTCCGACGCGAGCGGCCGCATCGTCGCGCCTGGTGACCTGGTCGCCCAATTCGGCCGTGCGCTCGCCAACGTGGCGATCGCACTCCGGGGCGCCGGCTGCCGCCCCGAGGACGCCATCAAGCTCACCTACTTCGTGACCGACGTGCCCGCCTACCGGGCCCAGCTGAGGGAGATCGGCGCCGCCTACCGGGAGGTGTTCGGTCGCCACTATCCGGCCACCTCGCTGTTCGGCATCCGGGAGCTGTTCGACGCCCAGGCCCTGATCGAGATCGAGTGCGTGGCCGTGCGGGGGGCCGGCGGATGAGGACGTGGGAGCACTTCGACTATCGCGAGGAGGGTGGCGTCGCGACCGTCACCTTCACCCGGCCCGAACGGCTCAACGCGCTCACCTTCGAGATCTACGCCGATCTCCGCGACCTCACCGCTGGTCTGCCCGAGCGGCACCGCGACGTCCGCGTGCTGGTGCTGCGCGGAAGTGGGCGCGGATTCTGCTCGGGTGGGGATGTCGAGGAGATCATCGGCCGGTTGGTGGGAATGCCGGCCCGCGACATCTACGACTTCGCGCGCATGACGGGCGCCTGCGTGCGCAACCTGCGCGAGCTGCCGCAGCCCGTGGTGGCGGCGGTCAACGGGGTGGCGGCCGGCGCGGGCGCGGTGCTCGCGACGGCGGCCGACCTGCGGCTGCTGGCCGCCTCGGCGACGTTCGAGTTCCTGTTCACCAAAGTGGGGATCTCGGGCGGGGACATGGGGGTGGCCTGGCTGCTGCCGCGCCTGATCGGGCTCGGACGCGCGTCGGAGCTGCTGCTGCTGGGAGACCGCATCGACGCGCCGACCGCACGCGAATACGGGCTCGCCACCCGCGTGGCGCCGGACGCCGAGCTGGACGCGGCGGTGCGGCAGCTGACCGCGTCGCTCCTCGAACGAGGGCCCTGGGGGCTCGCCATGACGAAGGAGATGCTCACTCGGGGCGCCTCCACCGACTTCTCCTCGGCGGTCGAGATGGAGGCCTGGACCCAGGCCCTGCTGATGTCGGGCGAGGATTTCCGTGCCTACCACGCCGGGTTCACGGGGGGCCCCCGGCCCGCGTACCGAGGGCGCTGAGATGGACTTGGACCTGAGCGCCCAGGACGAGCGGATCCGTGCCGCCGCCGAGCGGGCGGCGCGTGAGGTGCTGGCGCCCGACGCACGCGTGGTGGACGAACAGCGCCGCTTCCAGCGCGAGACGGTCTTCGAACTCGGAGCGCGAGGCCTGCTCGACGAGCGCCTGTCCGCGCTGCAGATGGCACTCGTCGCGGAGGAGCTGGGGCGCGCCGATTCGTCGGCTCGCGGCTTTGTCACCGTCCAGTCGGGGCTGGTGGCACGCTCGCTGGGCGAGTTCGGCGCCGGCGACGAGGTGCGGTCCTGGCTGCCCCGTCTCCGTTCCGGCGACGCCATCGGCTGCTACGCGCTGACCGAGCCGGAGGCGGGATCAGACCTGCGCTCGATCGCGTCCCGGGCGACACCGTCCCCGGGCGGTTACCGGATCTCGGGTGAGAAGCACTGGATCACCAACGGTGGAGTCGCCGATCGTGCCCTCTACTTCGCGGTCGCGCCCGAGGGGCTGACCGCCTTCTGGGTGCCGACCCGCGCACCCGGGTTCCGGCGCACGCCGATGCCGGACCAAGAGCTGGGCCACCGTGCTTCCGACCACGCTCGCCTGCTGCTGGAGAATGTCGAGGTGCCGGCGGCGGCGGTGGTGGGGGAGCCCGGCGCCGGTCACCGGGTGGCGCTTTGGGCGCTGGGACAGGGCCGGCTGGGGGTGGCGGCGGGGGCGCTGGGTGTCCTGCGGGCATCGCTCGACGCCTCGATCGCGTTCGCGCGGGAGCGGCGCCAGTTCGGCCGGCGGATCGGGGACTTCGAGCTGGTGCAGGGAGCGATCGCGGACATGGCGGCGGCGGCCGCCGCGGGCCGGCTCCTGGTGCGGGAGGCGGCCTGGCTCCGCGACGCCGGTCGCGACAACCGGCAGGCGGTCGCCGTCGCCAAGCTGTTCTGCACCGAGGCGGCGCTGCAGGCGGCCGACCAGGCGATCCTGCTCCACGGCGCGCGCGGCTACGCGAACGGATACCCGGTCGAGCGGTACTGGCGGGACGCGAAGGGCATGCAGATCTACGAGGGCACCTCGCACGTGCAGCGCCTGATCATCGCCCGCACCCTCCTCGGCCGCGACACAGCATCCTGACTCCACGAAGGACGTCTGTATACAAACGCACGTCACTCCGGGCCGCCAGGGGTGCTCCTGTATACAAACGTCCCGTGGCGACGTACCAGCTCATCAAATACCAGGCGCTCGGCAACGACTACCTGGTCCTCGACCTGCCGGCCGATCTGGACCCCCTGCGCCGCCTCCTCCCGATCCTGTGCGACCGCCAGCGCGGGCTCGGCTCGGACGGGCTCCTGGCGTTCGACCGCGAGCGGATGTCGGTTCGCGTCCTGAACCCCGACGGCTCGGAGGCGGAGAAGAGTGGCAACGGCCTGCGTGTCGTGGCCTGCCACGCGATCCTCGAGCACGAGGCCCCGGAGCGCTTTCTGCTGCACACGCAGGACCGTGCCAACTCGGTGCGGGTCCTCAGCGTAGGCGGTCCCGAAGTGTGGAGCGCGATCGAGATCGGGAAGCCGCGCTTCTTGCCCGACGACTGGGTGGAGCTCGAGACCGGGGCCGGCACCGTTCGGGCACGCTTGGTCGACCTCGGCAACCCACACTGCGTCGTCTTCGGAGAGCCCGTGACCGAGGCGCGGGCGCGAGAGGTGGGCCCGCTGCTGGAGCGTCATCCGCGCTTCCCCAACCGCACCAACGTGCAGCTCGCCCAGGTGCATGACCGGGCACATCTGTCGGCCGTGATCTGGGAGCGGGGCGCCGGCTACACGCTCGCCTCGGGCACCAGCGCGTCGGCAGTGGCGGCGGCATCGATGCGCATCGGGCTGGCGGCGGACGAGGTGGCGGTGGAGATGCCGGGTGGGACGCTGACGGTCCGGCGGCTGCCCGGCGGCGAGCTCGAGCAGACAGGACCGGCCCGCCGCGTCTACCGCGCGAGCGTCGACACCGCGGATCTGGTTTGAGCGGCGGCGCCGGCAAAGAGACGCTTGCGGGGCGCCGGCTGCTGCTAGGGTGTCACGCGGGGTTGCGTCCCAGCCGCGTGACAGCGGGCGCCACTGGCTGCGAGGAGGAGACGATGAGCACATCCTGGGTCCCGCTGCGGGACAGCGAACCGCGACGGCCGGCCGGCGCGGAACGAGTGGACGAGGTCGACGGCGACCAGCAGATCACCGTCACCGTGACCGTTCGCGGGCGCGATCTGGACGGTCTCGACGCGACCGTGCGCCTTCTCGACCAGACGCCGCTGACCGAGCGCCGCTACCTGACCCGGGCCGAGCTGGCCGAGCGCCACGGCGCCGACCCCAGTGACCTGGAGCGAGTCGCGTCCTTCTACCGGGAACAGGGCCTCCAGGTGGTGGACCAGAGCATGGCCCGCCGCTGCGTGGTGCTCCGGGGCAGCGCTCGCACCGTCGCCGCCGCCTTCCAGGTCACGTTCGGAGCGTACGGGCACCCGGCCGGCCCCTATCGCGGCCTGGACGGGTCCTACTCGGTCCCGACGGATCTGGCCGACCTGATCACCAGTGTGCTCGGCCTGGAAGATCGGCCGCAGGCAGAGTACAGGCACATCGTGAATGCGCAGGGCCCCGCGGGCGCGCTGCCGCCTGCCGAAGTGGGTGAGATCTATGCCTTTCCGGCGGCCACGTCGGGCGCCACTCCCTGCGCCGGCATCGTCGAACTGGGCGGCGGCTACACCTCCTCAGACCTCGACACCTTCTTTCAGCGGGCCGGACTGCCCACCCCCACCGTGGTCGCGGTCTCGGCCGACGGCGCTACCAATGCCCCCTCGGGAGGGACCGGAGCCGACGTCGAGGTAGCGCTCGACATCGAGGTGGTGGGCGCTGTCGCCCCCGGGACTCGCATCGCGGTCTACTTCGCGCCCAACACCGACCAGGGCTTCTACGACGCCGTCACGACCGCCATCCACGACACCACCAACCGGCCGGCGGTGATCTCGATCAGCTGGGGCGGCCCCGAGTCGTCATGGACGGCCGCCGCCATGACCCAGATGGAGCAGGCATTCCAGGACGCCGCCGCGGTCGGGGTCACGGTGACCGCCGCGTCCGGTGACTCCGGCTCCTCGGACGGGGTGAACGACGGTCTGGCCCACGTGGACTTCCCCGCCTCCGCCCCTCACGCGCTCGGCTGCGGCGGAACCCGGCTGGCCGCGAACGGAACCACCTGGGAGCAGGACGTGGTGTGGAACGCAGGCGGAGGCGCTACCGGCGGCGGGGTCAGCGCCCGGTTCGCGCTGCCCTCCTACCAGAGTGGGGCGGGAGTCCCCGTCTCCGTCAATCCGGGTGGCCAGGCGGGCCGCGGAGTGCCGGACGTGGCGGGCGACGCCGACCCGACGAACGGGTACGCCATCTTCGTCGGCGGGCAGACACGGGGCGTCGGGGGGACGAGCGCGGTAGCGCCCCTGTGGGCGGGGCTGACCGTGCTTCTCAACGAACACCTGGGGAAAGCGGCCGGCTTCGTGAACCCTCAGCTCTACGCGCTCATCGGTACCAGCGCCTTCCATCAGGTGACCTCGGGCAGCAACGGCGCCTACTCGGCCGGCCCGAGGTGGAACGCCTGCTGTGGCCTCGGCACGCCGGAGGGGCAGAACCTCTTGAGCGCCCTCTCCGGTTGACCGCCAGATTCAGATGGCGTCGTACGGCACGTCCGGCTGCCGGCGCCCGGAGATGATGCGGAGCAGGGCCACCAGCCCGGCCGCGAGCAGGGTGTAGACGATGATCGCCACCAGGCAGGCCACCTCGAGTACATGGGCCCCCGCAGCGGGGGTGCCGAAGATACCCTCGAACGGCGCCACCAGTGGAGCCGACACGCCGTAGACGAAGCTCACGAACGCCGACTCGGTGGAGGCGCCCAGCAGCAGGCCGATGAATCGAGCCGCGATGAAGATGTCGATCACCGCGACCAGCAGCCAGATCAGCGCGATCACGCGGTACCAGGCGGCGGCCCGGCGCCGGGGGGTGGCGTACCGGGTTGGCGTGCGGTCGTCCGCGTACCCGGTGGTGGCGGTGCCATACCGGTTCGTCGTGCGGTCATCCGGCGGCGGCAGGTCGGTCATGGTATTCCTCCAGCTTTGTGCTGTCTGTACAAGTCAGAACAGAAAAGGGTGTACTAATGCTATCATCTTCCTCTCCGACCCCGGACCGGAGAAGGACCTTCAGGCCGGCGCTGGCCGCCTGTCGGTGATCGCCGCCGGCACCTCGAATCAGCCGGCTGCGCGCGCGGCGACCAGGGCGATCAGGATCACCACGATCCCGACCAGCAGTACGGCCAGGCAGAGAGCCAGGTTGATATAGCCCAGCAGGAGGCCGGCGAGCGCCATCCCGCCACCGCCCTCCCCGGTGCGCCGGATCTGCCCCCTCGCGACGTGGCCGAAGATGACCGCCAGGAGCGGCGCCACGAGCGGAAACATGACCCACCCCAGGATCCCGCAGACCAGGCTTGCGATCGCCATGCCGTTGACGGGCGGCGCGGGCACCACCTGGAGCCCGAGCGGCGGGGGATAGGCCCCGGCCGGCGGGGCGTCCGTGATCGGTTGATAGCCCGGTGTCTGGTAGCCGGGCGACGAGCCAGGGTCCCAGACCCGTCCCTCCGGTGGGGTGGAGAGCTGCGCCCTCTGCGAATCTCCGGGCTCGCCCGCGGACCAGTTGGCAGCCCCGTCCGCGCCCGGCGCCGGGCCGGAGGACGGAGGTGGTGCCTGACTCACGACGCGGTGCAGGTATACGCCTGAACACGGGCCACTGGGGCCGGCGCTACTCCTACGCGGGCAGCGGGACCAGCTCCCGAGCGGCCCCTGTGAGAAGCCGTGAGCCCTCCGCCGTGACCACCACGTCGTCCTCGATGCGGACTCCTCCCCAGCCCGCGATGTAGACACCGGGCTCGATCGTGAACACCATCCCCGGCTCCACCACGAGTGTCGAACCCGGATCCAGCGACGGCGCCTCATGTTCCTCAAGCCCAAGCCCGTGGCCGACGCGGTGGAAGAAATGCCCCCCGTGCCCGCCGTGGCGGATCACACGACGCGCCGCCTCGTCGATCTCGCCCGTGGTGACGCCCGGGTGGATAGCCGCGATCGCCTCGTCGTGGGCCCGCAACACGAGATCGAAGATGCGCTGCTGCTCGGGCGCCGCAACGCCGCAGCTGACCGTGCGCGTGGTGTCCGCGCAGTACCCGCCGACCGCCGCCCCGAAGTCCAGGAGCAGGAGGTCTCCGCGGTGCAGCCGGGTCGGGGTCGGTCGGTGGTGGGGGTCGGCCGAGGCAGGTCCGGCCTGGACCAGGCTGGGGAAGCTGAGCTGAGCGCCCGCAGCCTGGATCGCGTCGTCGATCAGACGGGCGATCTCGATCTCGCTCATGCCGGCCCGGGCCTGGGCGAGCACGGAGCCGGTCACCTGGTCGGTGATGCGTGCCGCCTCCTCGAGGAGTGCCAGCTCGTGAGCCGTCTTGCGCAGGCGCAGCGCGCCCAGCACCGACGTGGCGTCGACCAGGGTCCTGGCGCGCACCCGCTCCTCGAGCCGGCGATGCGCCGCCAGGGTCAAGTGCTCGCTCTCCACCGCCAGCCTCTCGGGACGCGTGCCCAGGACCTCGGCGACCAACGCGTAGGGATCCTCGCCGTCTCTCCAGGCCAGGACCTCCACATCGCGGGCAGCCGCCTTGGCCGGCTCCTCTTCGACGCCGGGCACGATCAGAACGGCGACCTCGCCGCCGGAGACGGTGAGGGCCATCAGCCGCTCCATGGGCTCGGCGCGGAACCCCGTCAGGTGCGCGATGGTGGCGGGCTGCGTCAGGTAGGCGCCATCCACCTGCTCGCGTGCCATCCAGGCGTTGAAGCCGGCGAGCGGTGTCGGGGCGCGCATCCAGGGACGGATCCCTACGAGATCTTGACGATGCGCAGGGTGTAGGGGCTGCCGGTGGGAGGCTCCACCTCGACCTCGTCACCCTCCCCGTGCCCCAGCAAAGCCTTCCCCATGGCGGACTCGAAGCTGATCTTGCCCGAAACCGGATCCGCCTCCGTGGGAGGAACGATCGTGTACGTCTCCTCAGGGCCCGAATCTTCCTGGACCGTAACGTTGGTCAGGATCTCGACGCTGCCGGTGGCGCCCCGGCTCTCGACCAGGACGTGATTGCGAACGATGCCCTCAAGCTCCTGGATACGCGTCTCCAGGAACGACTGTTCGTTGCGCGCCGCGTGGTACTCGAAGTTCTCGGAGAGATCGCCGTGCTCGCGAGCGGCCTTGATCTTTTGGATCACGTCCGGGCGGCGAACCTCGATCAGCTCGGTCAACTCGCGGCGCACCTGGTCCAGACCGGCCTCGGTGATGGGTACCTGGTGGCGGTGTTCTGCCATGCGGTCAGGCACCTCCCGGGAGGAGAGCCTGCACCTCCGCGTACATCCGGCGCTGGACGAGGAAGGAGATGCCGTAGATGCCCGCGCCCAACGCGGCGCCGGCCAGCAGGGTCACGATCGCGTGCAGGAGCCAGTTGTCGATCGGCAGCAGGGCGACCACGAGCGTGCCCACGATGGCGCCCAGCGAAATGCCGGCCGGCGTCAGGATGGGGAGCAGACGGAGCCGGCCCAGCACCTTGGGGACCGGCTGCTCGGGGCGCGGTGCCAGACGCTGGCCCACGATCCCGACGCTCCTCACGTAGTGGAGATTGGGGGTCATGGTGACCAGGACCGGGACCTGGTTGCCAGGGACGCGCGCGAGCTTGTCGGTGGAGACCAGAAACTGCTGGGTCCCGCTGTTGCGGGTCTTCACCATCAGCATCCCCAGACCGAACGAGGTGCTGACCGGGCTGGCACCCATCAGCTGGCCCTGGATCACGGTCGGTTCCGCCTTCAGGTCCTTGCGCGCCAGCCGCCAACCGGGGAGCAGGAAGCTGCCGGCGAAGCCGATCGGGACCAGCCAGGCGATGGCGGCGATGCTGCGCGTCGGCCAGTCCAGGTGCGGGAAGGCGAGCGGGAGCACGAAGAGGATCACGAAGATCACGGCCAGGCAGACGATCGCTCCCCCCAGGCCCAGGTACGCGATGCGTAGGACCCGCTCGGGGGCGTAGCCCTGCAGCAGCCCTCCCTGCTCCATGTAGCGCTGGCGCTGGCGGCGCTGCTGCTTGGGCGTTGCCTTTGGCTGTCCTTGCCGGGCCGGTTCCACCGCGGCCGCCGGCCGGACCTGCCTGACCTGCCTGACGGTTCCACCTTGCCGTGTTGGGCGCCCCGCCTGGGCACCTCGCTTTGCCATTTCTTTCCGAGTCTAGAAGCTGTACGTCACTTGGGTCGGAACGGGGCGTACGCCGAGGTGCCCGTGATCTCGCGGCCGATGATCAGCGACTGGATGGCATCGGTCCCTTCGTAGGTGATGACGGCCTCGACGTCGGCCATGTGGCGGCCGACCGCGTACTCGAGCAGGATGCCGTTGCCGCCCAGGAGGTCGCGGGCGTCGGCCACGATGGCGCGGGCTTTGCGGGCGTTGTTCATCTTGCCGATCGAGGCCTGGGCGTCGGTCAGCCGGCCATCCGCGAGGAGCTGGGAGAGCCGGTAGCAAATCGCCTGCATACCGGTGATCTCGGTCAGCATCCAGGCGAGCCGGTTCTGGACCAGCTGCTGGTACGACAGCGGGAAGCCGAACTGGACCCGCTGCTTGGCGTAGGCGACAGCGACCTCGTAGGCGGCGATGGCGTGGCCGATCGCTTCCCAGGCGACAGCGAATCGGGTCGCCGCCAGCACCTTCGCGGTGTCCCGGAAGCTGCGCGCGCCCTGGAGCCGGTTCTCCTCCGGCACCCGCACGTCGCGGAGCGTGATCGCCGCCTGCCAGACACCGCGCTTGGCGATCTTGCCCGTGATCACCTCCGCCTCGTAGCCCGGGCTTCCCTTCTCGACGACGAAGCCCTTGACCTGACCGTCCTCCTCGTCGCGGGCCCAGACCACCACCAGGTCGGCGAAGGAGGCGTTGCCGATCCAGCGTTTCTCGCCGTTCAGCACCCAGTGGTCGCCGTCGCGCCGGGCGGTCGTGTCGAGGAGCACGGCGTCGGACCCGTGGAGCGGTTCGGTGAGTGCGAAGGCGCCGATCTTCTCCATCCGCGCCATCGCCGGCAGCCACCGCTGCTTCTGCTCCTCCGACCCGAGGATGTCGATCGATCCCATGGCGAGGCCCGAGTGGACGCCGAAGGCGGTGGTGAGACTGCCGTCACCGCGCGACATCTCCATCGCCACCATGCCCGCTCCCAGGGGCGTCATGCCGGCGCAGCCGTAGCCCGGGATGATGCCGCCCGTGATGTGCAGGTCGGCCAGCCGGTAGAACAGGTCGTGGGGGAACCGGGCCGTGTTCCAGGCCTCGTTCACGATCGGCTGCGCCTCCCTCATGAAGGCGCGGACACGGTCGCGAGCGTCGCGCTCGCGGGGGACCAGATACTCCTCGAACCCGAAGAAATCGGTTCCCTGGGGTTCGTTCAGGGCCTTGGGATCAATCACAAGGCCAAGGTACCGTGCGGTTTTGAGGCCTGACCTCCAGCCGGAGCTCGGGCTGGGGGAGGCCTCCGTTGGGCACTGGCGCACGCAGCACTGCTGCCCGCGCGCACGCCGGGTCAGAGGCGCCGGGTGCGTGCCGGTTAGCGGGCGCGCATGACTTACTTGGGAGGGCTGGCGCCCCCCGAAGCAAGCCCCGGTCGGCACTCGCCGCCGTCCCTGCCGGGCCTGCAGTGCGGAGGCCTGTGAGTGTCCGAGGGCTTGCTCGGGCTGGGGCCCGAGTGCTCCGCACCCGGTCAAATGCGCGTCCGCAGGGCGCCGCCGGTCACCTCAGCCCTGGGCTGCGGGTGCGCGACAGGTGCTGCGTGAGCGCAGGGCCCCTGGTGCGCTGCGTGAGCACGGTTATCCCCCGGGTCGCAGCAGCGGCAGTATCTCTCGCGGGCGGTTGGTGAACACCGAGTCCGGCTTGCACTGGATGCACCAGGCGGCACCCGCCAGGTCGTCGACCGTCCAGACTCCGACCACCTTGCCGGCGCGGTGGACCTCGTCCACCAACTCGTTGTCGATCGCGGCCCACTGCGCGGCCCAAATGTCGGCCAGCGCGGCCGTCAGGGCGTCGGTGGCGCGGATCGGCCGCGCCGCGGCGATCGCCCCCACCTGCAGGTTCGGCTCCAGCTCCTTCAGGTGCCGAATCGAGGGGTGAGAGAACGAGATCGCGCAGGCCTGGTCGACCATGTCGAGGCGGCGCAGCTCGTGGACCAGCTTTTCCTCCAGGCCCAGATACGGCACCGGTGTCTGCTTGGTCTCGATGCAGACGCCGGCACGACCGCGCGCGACCTCGCACACCTCCTCCAACGACGGCATCCGCTGACCGTCGCCGGCATCGAGCTCGCGCAGCTCCTGGAATGTATGGGTGGCGACCAGCCCGTGGCCGTTGGTGGTGCGGTCGAGCGTGTGGTCGTGGATCACGATCAGCTTTCCGTCCAGGGTCAGGTGGACGTCGCACTCGATCAGATCGCAGCCCGCCTGGATGGCCGACTCGAACGCCGGGATCGTGTTCTCGGGGACAACGGCGGGATTTCCCCGGTGGCCCCCGATGAGGGGCGTGCCGCCCGCCCTCGCTGCCGCATAGCGCTCGGCGACGGTGACGTGCGTGGCCATCGTGGGGCGAGTCTAGCCAGACGGCGCGATCAGCCGCCTGGGGTCGGTCGAGCTTGCCCCGGAAGAGGAGCGTGGCGGTTCCGTAGAGTGGCGCTCATGGCGGCGACGAAGCCGGCGACGTTGGGGGAACTGCGGTCGGCGGGCTATCGGCCCGAATCGGTCAAGCAGGAGCTGCGTCGCAACGTGATCGCGAGACTGCGCAGCGGACGGCCCGTGCTGCCGGGTCTCGTGGGCTACGAAGACTCGGTCACCCCGCAGGTGGTGAACGCGATTTTGGCCGACCAGGATCTGATCCTGCTCGGCGAACGAGGTCAGGCCAAGAGCCGGCTCATGCGCTCCCTCCCCGACCTGCTCGATGAGGAGGTGCCGGTGGTCGCCGGCTCGGAACTCAACGACAGCCCCTACGCCCCCATCTCACGGCAGGCGCGGGACCTGGTCGCCGAGCGCGGCGACGCGACGCCGATCGAATGGCTCCCTCGCGACCGCCGCTACGGTGAGAAGCTCGCTACGCCGGACATCTCGATCGCGGACCTGATCGGCGAGGTCGACCCGATCAAGGTGGCCGAAGGCCGCTATCTCGCCGACGAGCTGACCATCCACTACGGCCTGATCCCGCGGTGCAATCGCGGCATTTTCGCGATCAACGAGCTGCCCGACCTGGCCGAGCGTATCCAGGTCGGCCTCCTCAACATCATGGAGGAGAAGGACGTCCAGATCCGGGGGCACCTGATCCGGCTGCCGCTCGACCTGCTGGTGGTGGCCAGCGCGAACCCCGAGGACTACACGTCACGGGGCCGGATCATCACCCCGCTCAAGGACCGCTTCGGCGCCCAGGTGCGAACGCATTACCCGCTCCGCATCTCGGAGGAGATCGCGATCATGGAGCAGGAGGCGGCGCCCACGCCCGACGGGGTCGAGGTCCTGATCCCGGCCTTCATGAAGGAGATCCTGGCCGAGCTCACGCATCTGGCGCGGCGGAGTCCTCACATTTCGCAGACGTCCGGGGTCTCGGTCCGGATGTCGATCGCCAACTTCGAGACGCTGGCCGCCAACGCGGTGCGGCGGGCGGCACGCCTGGGCGAGGCGATGGCGGTCCCGCGGATCTCCGACCTCGACTACCTGGTCGCCTCCACAGCGGGCCGGGTCGAGATCGAGGCGCTCGACGAGGGCAAAGAGGAGCAGGTCCTGGACCGGCTGCGACGGGGCGCGGTGACGGCGACCTTCGGCCGCCACTTCTCGGCCGGGCAGTTCGACGGGCTGATCGGGTCCTTTGACGAAGGAGCCGTGGTGGAGACGGGCGAGGCCCTGCCGTCGGCTTCCTACGAGCGCGCGATCGCCAACCGGGACGAGGTGACCGCCGCCCTCCGGCGCCTCGGTCTCCCCGACCGGCCGGAGGTGCGCGCTTCCGTGGTCGAGTTCCTGGTGGAGGGCCTGCACCTCGCCAAGCGCCTCAACAAAGACGAGGTCGACGGGCGAGCGACCTACCGACGGTCTTAGGCGGCGCGGCGGTCCGCTCAGAGACGGCCGGTGCGCGCTTGCCTACTGCGAGTAGATGTAGGCGAAGCCGAGGACCAGGATGGCGACCAGGATGACCGCCAGCACCTCCAACCGGATCGCGAAGCGGATCGTGCGTCGCGCCCGCCGCGTGCGCTGACCGCACTCCTCGCAGTAGGCGGCCTTCGGGCGCAGCCTGGCGTGGCAGCGGTCGCACTCGACCTGGACAGCCTGGGCCATCAACCCAGTATGCGACGCGGGCTGCCCGAGCAACCCCTCCGTATCCTGCGAGGGTGAGCGACGCCGCGCCGGACCGGAACGATCTCTGCGCGGTGTTGGCGACGGTGCCCGAGCGTGCCTCTGACATCGCCACCGAGCTCGACGGACCCGGCCTCGCCTACCGGCACGGACCCAGCTTCCCGACTGTCGGCGAGATCGTGAGTCACCTCTGCGAGTCCGGCTCGGCGATCGACGCCGTGCTCAGACCGGTGGCAATCGAGGGCGCCCGAGAGGTGCGCCTGCGGGCGGCCCTGGAGACAGAACGTGAGGCCGAGCTGCTGCCGTCGCTCGAGACCCAGCTGGAGGACTTCGCGCGGGTTCGGCGGCGGACGGTGGACGTGCTCCACGCCATGCCGACCGAGTTCTGGGACCGGGAGGTCTTCGACCCCGCGACGGGCCGGCTTACGGTGCGGGAGGCGGTGAGTTCGGTGGTCCGGCACGAGCTCGGCCACCTCTCCCAGCTGCAGTCGCTGGTCGCGCTGCTGCCGGTCGCCTGAGTTTTCGACGTCCGGGAAGGGTTGGGCGCCGGCCCCGCGGCGGGCGCGAGGCCGGCTAGGCGGGATGGTCGGCTACTGACTGCAGATCCGGCTGATCCGCTCGTCGAGGTCCTGGAGCTGCGCGATCATGGCCCCCACGCCCCGGGCCGCGTCGTGGTCGCCCCGTTGGAGTGAGAGTTCTCGCAGCCGGCTCAGGCGCCGCAGCGTGTCTCGCGCCGCCCGCTGGAGCTGCTCCAGCGACCGGGCCCGTCCCGACGCGGTCCCCCGGGAGGGAGGCGCGGGGCTGAACCCACGTACGTTCATCAAAGAGGAGAGACGCTCAGCGCCGCCGAAGTATCCGGCAGCACCTTTACGCGGCGCCCCAGCGTGGCGCGGCTGGCCCAAGCCCCGTTTCGCACGGAACGGGTGCCATCGGGGCTCTCATGCCACCCGTTCCGTGCGAAACGGGCGATCGGCGAGGGCACGGCGCACCTGCATGAGCACCTGGTCTGGCCTCTCTTTCAGGTCAGGAGCGGTGTAGCGGAGCACCGTCACGCCGATGTCGTGCAGCCGGTTCTGCCGGCGGTTGTCGTCGGTCAACTGGTCGCGGTGCTGTCCCCCGTCGTACTCGATGGCGAGACGGGCCTCTGTGTAGAAGAGGTCGACGCGGGCCACGAAGGCACCCCGGCGATCGGTCAGGGAGACCTGCGCCTCCGGCCGTCGGAGTCCGCCCTGAACCAGGAGCATTCGCAGCCGGGATTCCATCGGCGACTCCGACGTCGGCTCCAGGTGTTCGAGAATCTCGCGCGCCTTCACAACGCCCGCGATGCCCTGGTGCGCCACCACATAGTCTCGGAAGCGGTCGATCGTGATCACGCGAGCGTGCATGGCCATGTCCACGGCAGCCACGGCTTCCACGAGCGGTAATCGAGCCGCCAGGTCGAAACAGGTCCGAGCCGGGCTGGTGACTGGAAAGCCATCTCGGCACACCACGTCTCCTGGCATGAGCTGGATGCATCGGACCGTCGCCGGGGCTCGGTGCGCCACCCGGGTCAGGTGGGGTACGACGATTTCGGGCCGCTTCGGTAAAGGCGCCTCGATACCCCATCGCCGTGCTGCGGTCAGACCTGAGAAGGCGCCACCCTCCGGCATTGTGGCGGCGATCGCGATCAGAAGATGCTCCTCGCGCGGGTTACAGCCCTTCCATCGGTACCAACCGTGCGCGACTCGCTGCCAGGCCGACCTGCGAAGGTCCTCGCGGGTGAGGCCGAGCGCACGCGCGTGATCGAGAGAGAACACCCCCTGTCGAAGGTCCTCGGGGACGTAACAAGACCGTGCCATGCGAGCCAGCCTGAATCGCCGTCACGTGTCCGTCTACCCACCCCGTAAAGGCCCGCGTTGAGTAAGCCCCGTTTCGCGCGAAAGGGGTGCCATTCCCGCCCGAATGAGCACCCTTTCGTGCGAAACGGGTGTTAAGAGGGCGCACGGACGGCGTGTGAGGCGAGGGGGGTGGGCGAGAGGGTGGCGGGGTTGTGCGAGGGGGGGCGTGGGGAGGGGTACTGCGGGGGTTAGCGCGAGGCGAGGACTTCGGCCCGGAGGTCGGTGAGGGCGCCGGCGGCGATGGCGGTACGTGCCCGCTCCAGCAGGCGGGTGGTGAAGGAGAGGTTGTGTTCGGCGAGGAGCGAAACCCCGAGCATCTCGCCCGCCTTGGTCAGGTGGTGCAGGTACGCGCGCGAGAAGCGGGTGCAGGCGGTGCAGGGGCAGCCCTCCTCGATCGGCGCCTCGTCGTAGCGGCAGGCCGCGCCCCCCACGTGCAGGCGGTACCGGGGGCGGCCGAAGACGAGCGCCTGTCCGTGCCGCGCGATCCGGGTCGGCATCGCGCAGTCGAAGCTGTCGATGCCGCGCAGCACCCCCTCGACCAGATCGTCCGGTTCTCCCACCCCGAGCAGGTGCCGGGGCTTGCCGGCAGGGAGGAAGGGCCGGACCTGGTCGACCACGCGATACCAATCCTCCTTGGTTTCGCCCAGACAGTCGCCGATCCCGAACCCGAAGAACTCCATCCCCCCGATCGCCCGGGCGCTCCGCTCCCGCAGGTCAGGGTACACGCCGCCGTGGACGATCCCGAATAGGCCCTGGCGCTCGTCCATGCCCAATTCGCGGTAGCGGTCGAGGCAGCGCTGCGCCCAGCGGAGGTTGCGCTCGGTCGCCCGCTCCGTGTACGCGCGCGGCACGTGCAGCGGTGTGCACTCGTCGAGGCAGAACAGAAAGTCCGCCCCCAGCGCCCGCTGCAGCTCCATGTTCGATTCCGGAGTGAAAAGGCGCGTGGAGCCGTCCAGGTACGAGCGGAAGAGCGCACCCTCCTCGGTGAGGCGGACGGCGTCCCCGGGCGCGCTTCGCGGCGAGCCCGGCGTCGGTGCCGGCAAACGGCGCCGGCCCTTGATCTCGTCCGCCACCTGTCCAAACCGCAGCGAGAAGATCTGAAACCCTCCGGAATCAGTGGCCACCACCCCAGGCCAGCCCATGAAGCGGTGCAGACCACCCGCCCGCGCCACCGCTTCCGCGCCCGGCTGCAGCGAGAGGTGGTAACCGTTGCAGATCACCGCCTCCAATCCCGCCGCCCGCGCCACGGCGGGATCGAGGCCCTTCAGCGCCGCCTTGGTGGCCACCCCGAAGAAGCCCGGGGTGCGGAGATCGCCGTGCGGAGTGCGGAGGACCCCGGTCCGGGCCCTGCCATCCTCCGCCGTGATCTCGAACTGGAGGCGCACGGCCGATCATTGTGCCCGACGGCCGGTCGGTAGCATCGGAGACTGTGAATCGCGACCGACGAGGGGAGGACGGAGGGGACCGCGGACGCCGTCGCCGGCCGCCCCGGCACCGCGCTCAGTTCTGGATGGTCGCGACCTCGCTCGAAAACTTCCGGCGGACGCGCGAACGCGGCTTCAACCTGCTCGGCCTTCGCAGCCGCCACCGGCGTCGTGCCGAGGTGATGCAGCCCGGCGACCGCATCCTCTTCTACGTGGCGCCCCGCCGCTCCTTCGCCGCCACCGCCACGCTCACCTCCGGGATGCTGGAGGACCGCGAACCGATCTGGGGCGCCCCGCGGCCCGAGGAGAGCCATCCCTGGCGGTTTCGAATGCGGGCCGACGAGGCGCCGGAGGAGGCGGGCTGGATCCGCGCCCGGGACCTGGCCTACCGTCTCGAGTACGTCCGCAAGTGGGCGCCGGAGGAGTGGGCGCTGGCCTTCCAGGGCCACATCCACCAGCTTCCCCAGAAGGACTTCAAACTGATCGAAGGCGAACTCGCACGCACGCGCCGGCGGGAGCACGCAACGTCCGCCTGAGCGGGGCCCGGCGACCGCACCACGTGGCTTTGAAACGTATCGGTTTCAAACCAATTGGTTGCAAGCACCTACACTGACCGTGAGCGACCATGCCACCGTCTTCGTTCCGGCGCAACCCCTACCACTTCGGCTCTCCGGTGGACGACGCGATCCACTTCGCCGACCGTGAGCGAGAGGCAGGGCTGCTGCGGGGCCTGATGCTCAACGGGCAGAACGCGATCCTGATCGCCCCCCGCCGCTACGGCAAGACCTCGCTGCTCAACCTGGTCGTGGAGCAGGTCCGTCAGGCCGGCGGCCTCACCGGCAAGGTCAACCTGATCCGCTGCGCGACGCCGAAGGACGTGGCCGAGGAACTCCTGCGCGGTGTCGTCCATGGACCGCTGGGGCCGCTGCGCGGACGCGTGCACGAGATCCTCACCTATCTGCGCCACCTGCGCGTGACGCCCGAGTTCGTCTTCGACACTCAGACCGGCTACATCCGGGGTGTGCGCCTCACCAACCTGCAGCAGGACGTCAGCTGGCAGGACGTGATCGGTGACGTGGTGCACACGCTCCAGGAGGCCGGCGATCAGGACCACCCGGCCTCGCTGGTCCTCGACGAGTTCCAGAAGGTGCTCGAGATCGATCCCGGCCTGCCCGACGTGTTCAAGGGAATGGTCGACGACGTGCCGGCGGTGAGCCTTGTCTTCGCCGGCTCCCGCCGTCACCTGATGGAGCAGATGGCCGACGATCCCGACCACGGCGCCCTCTACAACGTCGGAGCTAAGCACTACCTGGGAAAGATTCCCGAGGCCGATTTCGTGGCCTACCTAATCGCCCGCGCCACCACGGCGGGAGCGGATCTGGCCCTGGCGGAGGCCGAGCGCATCTTCGCTCTCGCCGCCGGGGTCCCCAACGACGTCCAGCTGGTCGCCTTCTTCGCGTTCGAACAGGCAGACGGCGGAGTGATCGACGACGCTGCTATCGATCGGGCCCTGAGGGTCGCGGTGGGCGACCAGAAGGACGAGTTCGAGCAGACTTTCTCCCGACTGGCGCGCAGCCAGCAGCTGCTGCTCAAGAGGATCGCGCTGCGCGGGGCCGAGAGCTTTACCAACCAGTCGGTTCTGGTCGAGCTGGGCGTGAGTCACACCGCCGCCGCGAGAGCGGGCGATGTCCTTCAGCAGGAGGGCTTGATCGTGCGCGAGCGCGCCGGCTGGACGCTGGCGAGCGGCCTCTTCCGCGAGTGGCTGATCGGCGGGTTCAACGACTGAGCGAGCACATGCGGGGGAGCTCCCCGCGCGCTCAGTAGAGGGCGCTCGCCAGCTTCCGGCGGTAGGGACCGGCCTCGGCCGGCTGCATCCGATCCAGGACCCCGATCACCACCCGCCGCAGCTGGTCGCGGCGTTCGCCGGAACCCGGCAGAGCGGCCAGCAGCAGGTCCAGCGCCTGGCCGTCGCGGCCGGCGCCCAGCTCCTGCCAGGCCGGCTCCAACTCAGCGAGATCGGCACGCTCGAGCTCGATCTGCGCGACCAGGCCTTCGGCCGCGAAGCCGGGCACCTTGCGCAGTCGGGTCAGGGCCTCCTCGTCCTCGCCGCGCTGGTGGAGACGGCGGGCGAGCGGAATCACCACGTCCGGCCGGTCCGGCGAGAGGTCGGCCGCCTGCCGCAGCGATGCTTCGTCTCCGGCCGCCAACAGACGGTCCGTCTCCGAAGGGGCGAGACCGTCCAGGAAGCGGTCGACCGCCGCCCGCGGGAGCGCGCCCACGAACTCGGAGGCTAGCGCCCCGTCCCGAAACGCCTTGACCGCGGGGATACTTCGGATCTGGTACCGCTGCGCCAGCTCAGGGTTGGCGTCGGTGTCGAGCTTCGCCAGCACGACCGCACCGTCGCGGGCCTCGACCGCCGCTTCGAGGACGGGCCCCAGAGTCCGGCAGGGCCCGCACCAGGCGGCCCAGAAATCAACGACGACGGGGGTCTGGCGGGACCGCTCCAGCACCTCCGCCTGGAAGTTCGAGGCGTCGACGTCGATCGGCATACCAACGCAACATACGGCGGCTGCCTAGCCTTCCTCCGGTGGAAGACCCGCTCGGCGTGCGTGAGGCCTGCGCCTGGGTGACAGGGCGGGCGCGTCACGTCCGCCTGGGCCCGCTCGACGCCACCGTAGACGCGATACTGCCGGTGCCCGTTCCGCGCTGGGATACCGAACACCACTACGTGGGCCCGCCGGAGCGGACCCTGCGGTATCTCCTGGTCCTCGACACCGTCAACTTCTCGTTCTGGACTCCACCCCGGGGGTCGGGCGAGAAGCGTGGCTATCGGGAGCTGGCCGCCGCGCTGCGCAACGTCTTCGAGACCGGAGACGACCTCGCCACCCCGAACGCGCTGCGCGAGCTTACCTCCACCCGCCTGGAGGCGCTTCTTGGCGCTCCCTTGCCCATGCTCGAGGAGCGCGCCGCCGCCCTCCGCGAGCTCGGCCGCCACGGCTTTGACGGGTTGGTCCAGGCCACCGCCGCCGGCACCGCGCGCATGCTCGCGGAGCGGCTGCACAGCTACCGCGACGTCGCCGTCTACCAGGGCCGCCGGGTGCCGATCCTGAAGCGCGCCCAGATCGCCGCCGCCGACCTCCACAGCGCCGGCGTGCGAACGTTTCCGGACCTGGCGGCACTCACCTGCTTCGCCGACTACAAGCTCCCGCAGATCCTGCGGCACTGGGGGGCGCTCGTCCTGGCACCGGACCTGGCGCATCGCGTCGACGCCCGCTCCCCTCTCGCCGCGGGCCAACCGTCCGAGGTCGAGCTGCGCTGCGCGACGGTGACCTGCGTGGAGCGGCTCCGCGACGAGCTGGCCGCCCGCGGCCGCCGGCTGTGCGCGGTCGAGGTCGACTGGACCCTGTGGGACGCCTCCCAGGACCTCACGGGAATGGCGCCTTACCACCGGACGCGTACGGTCTTCTACTGAGAGTTGCCACATGCCCCCCGACCGCGGTGCTTCAGCAGGCGAGGTGAAAGCAACGGTATTGCGCTCGATCCCCGACCTTCCCACAGCCCCCACGTCCCCGCGACAGGAGCCTGCCGATCCCTTCGACCGGCTCTTTCTCCGGGAGTACGGGCGGGTCGTCGCGATCGCCCAGAAAGTCGTCGACGACCGGGCCGAGGCCGAGGATGTGGCGCAGGAGGTGTTCTGGGACCTCCACCGGCGCCGTCACACCGAGGCCCCCTACGCCCGCGCCTGGCTCTACAAGGCCGCCGCGCACACGGCCCTCAACCGCGTTCGCTCACGCAAGCGGCGCGAAAAGCGTGAGCTGACGACCCTGGATCGAGCCGCCGCCCCGGCGGACCCGAGCCAGATCGTCGAACGCGAGCAGGAGCGAGGAGAGGTCCGTGCGGCCCTGCAGCGGCTGCCCAAAAAGGCGGCGAGCGTGCTTGCCCTCCGCTATTCGGGGCTCAGCTACGTGGAGGTCGCACAGGCTTTGGGGGTGGGTACCAATCAGATCGGCACGCTGTTGCGGCGCGCCGAACAAGCTCTGAGGAAGGAGATGCACGATGCGTCATCTGACTGAGGGCGAACTCCGGCGCTACTACGACGACCCGGACGCGATCGTCGCCACCGAGCGCTCGCACTTCGCCTCCTGTACCGTCTGCCAGGACCGCTTCCACGGGGTCGCGGCGGATGCCAAGCGGGTCCGAACGCTCCTGGACACGACCCCGGCACCGGTCGACGCGCGAGTGGCGCTCTCTCGTTTCCACTCGAACAGGGAGAAGGCGGGGCGGCGACCGGCACCGTCTGTCCCTGCGCCGGCCGGCATTGCGCTGGCAGGTACCTGCCACCGGTGCTGCGCTGGCTGTGGCGGTCATCGCGATGTTCACGGTGACGCCCTTCGCGGCTTCGCTGCGCGGCCTCTTCGTGCCTACCACTGTGACGCCGGTGACCCTGAATCGCAGTCCGACCTGCAGAGTCTGGCGCCGCTGAGCCACCTATGGGACCATGAGCACGCCCGTGAAGGCGACAGGAATCCCCGGCCGAGTCAGCCGACGCGGCGGCGACAGGCGACCGGCCTGGCGCCACTTCATGATCAGGACGCGCCGAGCTCGGTGGCGGGCGAGCCCACGAGCTATGAGACCGTCTCGCAGGGGACGACCAGCTTCACGTTCGACGCCGCAAAGGCAGCCGCCGCCGCGCAGCAGGCGGGTCAGACCGCTCCCAGCTTCCCGGCCGGGGTCGACGGCAGCTCCCTGGTCGTGCAGACCGGGCCCGGGGAGGCCGTGCTGTACGGCAACGAGCAGCAGATCCGGCAGGCCCTGCAGCAGGCGAACGGCTCGGGCAGCGCCGCGTACCAGCAGGCGGCCGAAGCGGCAGGCACCTTCATGGTCGCCGGTGAGATGCGGGCTCCCACCATCTCTTCGACCGGGGCCAGCGTGGACCAGATCAAGCAGACCCTGCTCAAGCAGCCGACCCTAGACCCGGGGCGAAGGCGCTGATCAAGGACGCTCGGCACCGACAACGCGCTGCCCATCCCCGTCCCGGTCGAGCTCGGCGACCGCCCAGACGGTGACCGTCCAGGGTGTGCAGGGTGAGGCCTTCGGCGACAACACCGGGATCGGGTCCGCGGTGGTCTGGATCAACAACGGAATCGTCTATTTCGTCGGCGGCACCATCGCGCAGACGGACGCGCTGGCGGCGGCCAACAGCCTTTCGTAATTCGTAACGTTCGACCCGCGATGGTCGATCTGCAGGAACACCGGGCGGCGGCCAGCGCGGCCGCCGCCTCGCCCGCGATGCACATCGTCGATCTGACCAAGCACTACGGGCGCATCGAGGCCCTGACCGGGCTCTCGATGACGGTCCCGCGGGGCGAGGTGTTCGGGTTCCTGGGGCCCAACGGCGCGGGCAAGACAACGGCCATCAAGCTGCTGCTGGGCCTCGCCGCACCCACCTCGGGTGAGGCCTGGGTGCTGGGCGAGCGGGCGGGAACGCTCGCTTCCCGCCGCCGCGTCGGCTACCTGCCCGAGCTGTTCCGCTATCAGCCCTGGCTCACGGGGCGGGAAGTGCTGGCGCTGCACTGCGCGCTGATCCAGCTCCCGAGGTCGAGGTGGCGGGAGGAGATCGACGAGGCGCTCCGCCTGGTCGGGCTCGACGGGCGCGAGACCGAACGCGTGCGGGGCTACTCGAAGGGTATGCAGCAGCGCCTGGGGCTCGGCGTCGCCTTGCTCGGCGCTCCCGAGCTGATCCTCCTCGACGAGCCGACGTCGGCGCTCGACCCGGTGGGCCGGCACGACGTGCGCGAACTGATCCACCGGCTCAAGGACCGTGGCACCGCGGTGTTCCTCAACTCGCACCTCCTGACCGAGGTGGAGATGGTGTGCGATCGGGTCGCGATGGTGGATCAGGGTCACGTGATCGCGACCGGCACCCTCGACGACCTCCTGGGGGGCGGCTCCTGCCGGTTCCGGGTCAGCGGTCTGTCACCTGAGGCGCGGCACGGCCTGGGCCGGTTCGGTGCGCTGAGCGACGACGGGACGTGGCTCGTCATGACCGGGCTCGACGCCGACCGCGTCCCTGAGGTGGTGGCCGCGATCGTCGAGCAGGGAGGCCGCGTGTACGCGGTCGAGCCCCGGCATCAGTCGCTCGAAGACCGCTTCCTGGAGCTCCTCCGGGCGCCCCAGGAGGCGTAGGACCTCCTCGCCCATGCCGCCGCTCCTCACCTTCGCCCGCCTCACGATCTGGGAGATGTCGCGTCGCCGGCTCCTGATCGCCCTGGCGGCGCTGACGCTGATCCTGATCGTCGCCACCAGTTGGGGGTTCTCGAAGCTGAACGACCCGGGGCTGAACGGTGGCCGTCCGCTGGGCCAGGCCGAGCTGCGGGTGGTGGCGTCGCAACTCTTGATCCTGGTGGCGTTCCTGTTCAGCGGCGTCCTCGCGCTCTCGGCGGCGTTCGTCGGTGCGCCCAGCCTGTCCGGGGACGTGGAGACGAACCTGGCCCTGGCGCTGCTGGCACGCCCGGTGCGCCGCGCGGATTATGTGCTCGGCAAGTGGTTGGGGATGGCGGTGCTGGTGGTGGTCTATGCCGCTGGAACCGGTCTCCTGGCGGTGCTCGGTGTCTGGATCGCGACCCGGTACGCGCCCCCCAACATCGCGGGCCTTATAGTGTCGGTGGCAGGTGAAGGACTGGTAGTCCTGACACTTTCACTGTTACTCTCGACGCGAGTGCCGGGCATGACGGGCGGTATCGTGGCACTGGTTCTGTGGTTCATGGCATGGATCGGCGGCATAGCTGGCGGCATTGGCCAGGCGTTGGAGAACGGCGCTCTGACCACCGCCGGCGTGGTGATGGGACTGGTGTTCCCGACCGACACGCTCTGGCGCTCCGCCGTCTACTCGATGGAGCCGGTCGCCGTGGTGCTGGGGCTCCAGGAGGCGGGGAGGGCCACCCTGGCCGCCAACCCATTCGCGGCAACTCAGCCGATTCCGCTCGGGATGCTGATCTGGTCGATCGTGTGGGTGCTGGCGATTCTGGCCCTGGCGGTGGTGAGCTTTCGGAGTCGCGAGATCTGAGCGAGGTCAGCAGCCCTCCCCGCCCTCCCCGCCTGGTCGGCCTCGACGTGGTGCGGGTGCTGGCGCTGATGCTCGTGATCGCGATCCACTGCGATCACTGGCCGTACCAGGCGGCCGGCGTGAGCCAGAAGGTGTGGTCGACGCTCGACCTGCTGTTCCGCGTGTCGGTGCCGCTCTTCATGATCCTGAGTGGCTTTTTGCTCACTTACCGGGCGCAGCACGCGCTGCCGCTGAGCGAGTTTCTCCGCCGGCGGTTGGGGCGCTCGCTCATCCCCTGGCTGGTCTGGATGCCCGTCTACACGCTGATCGGCCTCTTCCTGACGCATGAGATCGTCCCTGCCTCGTGGGCCGGCGTCGCCCAGTGGTGGGCGCTGGGCGGGGGACACCTCTGGTACCTGCTGCTGATCCCCCAGCTGTACGTGCTATTCCAGATCTGGCCGACGTCGAGCCGGGGTCTGCAGCTGGCGGCGCTGGCCTCACTCGCCATCCAGGTGGTCCTCTGCACCTACCGGCTACTGGCGCCTGAGGACACGGCCCTGAACACCTTCCTGCTCGCGCACGGCTATCAGGTGGCGCCGCTCTGGATGGGGTACTTCGGTCTCGGGCTGGTCGCCGGCCGGTGGCGACTCGAGCACCTGGAGACACGGAACTCGTGGGCCCTGATCGGAGTCTTCTCGCTCGCCACCGCGGCGGGTGGGGTGCTCCTGGTGGTGGCGAACGGCAGCAGCACGCCCAACGCCCAGTTCAACCAGGGGACGGGCGCGTTCCTGCTTCCCTCGCTGATCCCGGTCACCCTCGCCGCCTTTCTGGCCTGGGGGCTGGCAGGGCAGCGGCTGCTGACCGGCCGGCCGGCCATCACAGAGGCGGTGGAGGCGATCAGCCGCTACTCACTCGGCATCTACATCGTCCACGAGGTGCTCACCTACATCAGCGGACCGATCCAGTATCTGGGCATCGCACAGGCGTCGCTGGTGGTCTCTTTGTTGTTCTTCCTGGTCCAGGTGACGGTCACCTTTGCGCTCTCCTACGCGGTCGCCCGCCTGCTCGCCGCGACGCGCCTCGCGGTCACGATCGGCCAGCCGCCGGAGCGCCTGCGCTGGGCGGAGTGGAGGCGACCTTTCGCGGTCTGACACCAGCCTGGAAGTTCAGGGCCGCCAGGCATGGTTTCTCATAAGACATGACTGAAGAAGATCTGCGGACGGCGACGCTGCGCTGGCAGGGGACCGGCTTCGACTTCGAGGGCCTCACCGAGGGCGGGCGGGTGCCGGTGCAGGGCGGCGGTTCGGATCGCACCGCGGCGAGCCCGATGGAGCTGCTGCTGGTGGCGGCCGCCGGCTGCATGGCGATCGACGTGGTCGACATCCTGACCAAGGGCCGGCGTGCCCCGGACTCCTACCAGGTGGAGATCGCCGGCTCGCGCCGTGCGTCCCCGCCGCGCCGCTACACCGAGCTCCGCCTCCGTCACACCGTGCGAGGGACGGACGAGGCATCGGTCCGGCGGGCGGTCAACCTGAGCCAGGAGAAGTACTGCTCGGTGATGGCGACGCTCGACCCCGCACTGCCGGTCAGGCACGAGATCGTGATCCTCGATGCCTCGGGGCCGGGGACGCGGACGGTCCCGCCCTCCTGATCCGAGAACGCCCATGGAGCCCGCGGGGGCCGCCTTACCCTTACCGCGCATTGCGCAGCACGCCCCTCAAGTGAGGGCCATTGGTGCACCAATCCACCTGAATCAGCGCTCAGATAGGGCGCTTGGTGCACCAATCGCCCTTCGGGGTCAGGGGTAGAGGCCGCGGTCCCGGGTGGCGGCGGCGACGCGCGAGACCGCCTCCACGTAGGCCGCCATGCGCATCGGAAGGTGACGGTCCTTGGCCGTCTGCAGCACCTCTGCGAACGCGCGCTGCATGATCGAGTGGAGCCGCTCGTTGACCTCGTCCTCGGACCAGAAGAAGGACTGCAGGTCCTGCACCCACTCGAAGTAGCTGGCCGTCACCCCGCCGGCGTTGGCCAGGATGTCGGGGACCAGGAAGACCCCCTTGCGTTCCAGCAGGTCATCCGCCTCCGGCGTGGTGGGGCCGTTCGCTCCCTCCACGATCAGCGAGGCGCGGATGTCACCGGCGTTGCGCGAGGTGATCTGGTTGCCGACCGCGGCCGGTACCAGCACGTCGCAGTCGACCGTCAGCGTCCCGTCGCTGGCAATCTCGCTGGCGCCCGGGAATCCCCGCAGCGACCCGCTGCTCGCCCGGTACGCCTTGACGTCGGCGATGTCGAGTCCGCCCGGCGCATGGATGCCGCCGTACTCGTCCGAGACGGCGACGATCTTGCATCCGGCCCGCTCCAAAAGGGTCGCCGAGACGCTGCCCACGTTGCCGAAACCCTGGATCGAGACCCGTGTGTCCTGAGTCCGCATGCCCAGATGGCGGAGCGCGTCCAGGGTGCAGATCATGACGCCGCGCCCGGTGGCCTCGACCCGTCCCAGAGAGCCTCCCACGTCAACCGGCTTGCCCGTCACACAGGCCGTCACCGAGTAGCCCTCGTGCATGGAGATGGTGTCCATGATCCAGGCCATGATCTGGCCGTCCGTGTTGACGTCCGGCGCCGGGATGTCGCGGTCGGGCCCGATCAGGACCGAGATCTCGGTCGCAAAGCGCCGGGTCATGCGCTCCACCTCGCGCGCGGACATGGTGCGCGGGTCCACCACCACGCCGCCCTTGGCGCCGCCGAACGGAATGTTGACGACCGCGCACTTCCAGGTCATCCACATCGCCAGCGCCTTCACCTCGTCGAGGGAGACGGCGGGGTGGTAGCGAATCCCGCCCTTGGCCGGCCCCCGGACGATGTTGTGCTGGACTCGATACCCGGTGAAGATGCGGGTGGAGCCGTCGTCCATCTCCACCGGGAAGTGACAGGTGAACTCGCGCTGCACCTCGCGCAAAAGGGGGCGGATCTGCGGCTCGAGGTGGAGGATCTCGGCGGCGGTGTCGAACTGCCGTTGGGCGGTGCGCCACTCGTCAGCTTCCTCGACTTGGGGCGCCAGCTGCATGTTGGTCATTGACGGAACACCCTCTTGTGCAAGGATGGCGACCCCCGAACGGATGATCGCCGGCCGTGTCGGCCACCAGCCAAGGTACACCCGCCCAGGCGTGAGGGGCGTTAGGGATCGTTAAGAGCCGCCCCCCCGCGCCCCCGGCCAGACATGCTCGCCAACTCCACCCGGCGGCGGGCCCGCGGTCCGCGTCACGCTTGTGTGCATGACCCCGACCCATGGCATCCTGCTCATGACCTTCGGGTCGGCCCAGACGGCCGGCGAAGTCCCCGCGTACCTGCGCAGCGTGCGGCGCGGCGGCGAGCCCGACCCCGAGCTGGTATCCGAGTTCCAGCGGCGCTACCGGCTGGTCGGCGGGTCGCCGCTGGTCCAGATCACGAAGGAGCAGGCGGCGGGGGTCGAACGCCTGCTGACGGATCGCCATGGGAAGGGCGCCGACCTGGTCCGGGCGGGGATGCTGCACTCCGACCCCACGATCGACTACTCGGTGCGAGACCTGGCCCGAGCAGGCGCGCGGGACTACCTGGGGATCGTGCTCGCACCCCAGTACTCGCGGGTCATCATGGGCGGCTACGACCAGGCGCTGGAAGCCGCCGTCGCGCGCCATGCCGAGGGAGCCCGCTGGGTGGTGGCGGGACCCTGGCATCGCGTCCCCGCGTTCATCGACGACCTCTCGGAACGACTGGCGGCGGCGCTGGATGGCCTTCCCGACCCCGAACGCACCGAGATCCTCTTCACGACGCACAGCCTTCCCAAGGCGGTGCTCGACCGCGACCCCGCGTACCTGTTGCAGATCCGCGAGACGATCGCCCTCGCGGTCGAGCGAGCAGGCCTCCAGGAGGGCCAGTGGCAGTTCGCCTATCAGAGCGCGGGTCACACGCCCGAGCCGTGGCTGACGCCCGACCTCAAGGACCTGCTCCCTTCGATCCGCGGGCGCGGGCGGACGGGGGTGCTGGTGGTCCCGGTGCAGTTCCTCGCCGACCACCTGGAGATCCTCTATGACCTCGACGTGGCGGCGCGCGAAGAGGCGGAGGAGGCGGGGCTGGCCTACCATCGGGTCGAGCTGCCCAACACTCGGCCCGGCTTCCTGGCCGCGCTGGCCGACGTGGTCGAGCGCGAGCGGGCCGCCTCCGGCACTCGCTGACCTCCCCTCAGCCCGGGCTCGCCCCGGAGGCGCAGCGGGAAGTAGAATCGTCGAAGCCGCCGGTGGTAGGTTTGGGTAGGTTTGGTGAGATTCGACACGTGGATGGCGGGTGCCACCGCACCCGACACCCCGGCCGGCGCCCGGGCCCGGCTGGCGGAGGAGCTGGATCGGCGACGGCACGGCTGCGTCCTGCTCGCCACCTGTCACCGCGTCGAGCTCTATGGCTGGGGCGGCCCCCGTCCGACCTCCCTTCCCGTCGCTCGCACCGGGGAGGACGCCGCCCGCCACCTGTTCCGGGTCGCCGCCGGGCTGGAGAGCGCTGCCGCCGGCGAGGATCAGGTCCTGCACCAGGTGCGGCAGGCCTTGGTCGCATCCGGTGACATCGACCCGGCACTGCGGCGACTCTTCGAAGACGCGATCGCGACCGGCCGCCGCGTACGCGCCGCGCAGCCGGCACCCGCGCATGGCCTGGAAGAGCCCGCCGCCGCCTGGCTCGCCGACCGGACGCAGCTCGCCGGCGGTTTCGTCATCGTCGTGGGCGCCGGCACGCTCGGGCAGGCTTTGGCGCGGACGCTCCGGGAGCGCGGGGCGACGGTGGTGGCGGCCAGCCGTAGCCGCCGCCCGGAGGCCGAGCTGGACCTTGCCGGCGCCGCCCGGCTGGCGCCCCGCGCGAACGCGATCGCGGTCGCGCTGGGCGGGCCCTGGCAGGATCTGACGCCGGTGGACCCTTCGACGCTGCCACCGATCGTCGACCTGTCGGCGCCGGCGGCGGTCCCGGAGCGGGTGCAAGCCGCGCTCGGTGATCGGCTGTTGGGGATCGATGGCATCACCGCCGGCGCGGCCGCCTCCGGTGCGTGGCAGGCGGTCGCGGAGGAGTCGGTGGAGGAGGCCCTGGAGTCCCATCGGGCCTGGCTCGGCGGCCGGGGCTCGGCAGGCCTGGTCCGCGCCCTGCGGGAGCGGGCGGAGGCGCGCCGCCAGGACCGGGTCGACCGCTACCTGCGCGCGCACACCGACCTCGAGGCGGGCGACGCGGAACGGGTAGAGCTGCTGACCCGCCGCATCGTCGGGGACCTGCTCCACGAGCCGCTGGCCGCCCTCCGCTCGGATCCCGACGGCACCCGCGCCGAGGCGGCCCGGTGGCTGTTCGACCTGTGAACCACCGTCCCCTTCGACTGGGCACCCGGGGCTCGCGGCTGGCGCGGATCCAGTCCGAGATCGTGGCCGGCCTGCTGCGAGCATCGGGATGGGCGGTGGAGCTGGTCCCGATCGTCACCACCGGGGACCGTCGCTCGGCCGGCGGCGGCGGTGAGGAGCTCGCCCTGGAGGGATGGTTCACGCGGGCGCTGCGGGAGGCGCTGGAGGCCGGCACCATCGATCTCGCCGTCCACAGCGCCAAGGACCTCCCGATCGAGGCCGAGCCCGAGACCGCGTTCGCCTTCCTCGCGCGCGCCGACCCACGAGATGCGCTGCTGACGCGCACACGCGTGCCGCTGGCCGCGCTTCCCGCGGGCGCGACGGTGGGCACCGACAGCCCCCGCCGGGCCGGCTTTCTCCGCGCCCGGCGCCCGGACCTGCGATTCGTGCCGCTCCACGGCAACGTGCCCACCCGGATCGAGAAGCTGGAACGGGGCGGTGCCGATGCGCTGGTGCTGGCGGCCGCCGGCCTCGAACGCCTCGACCTCCGCGCGCGCATCGACGAGCTGCTGGACCCGGAGGTGATGCCGCCCGCCCCGGCACAGGGCGCGCTGGCGGTGGAGGTCCCCGACCTTCGCTCCCCCGCCGGCCAGGCGGTGGAGGCACTGGACGATCCGGTGGTGCGAGCGGCCGTCGGCGTCGAGCGGGCGGTGCTGAAGGCGATGGGCGGGGGGTGTCATTCGCCGCTCGGTGCGCTGGCCGAGGTGGCGGACGGCGAGCTGACCCTGGTGGCCGGCGTCCCCGGAACCATCCTGCGCCGCGCCACCCCGCTGAGCGATCAGGACCGGCTATTGGAGGAGGTCACGGGGCGCCTCGCCAAGGAGGAGACATGGCAACCACGCTGACGCCGGCCGCGGTCGGCGAGGACCTGCGCGAGCCGGCGGCCCGGCCGCGACGGCTCCGGACCACGGCCGCGATGCGCCGGTTCGTTCGCGAAACCCGGCTCCATCCGGCCCAGCTGGTGGAGCCACTGTTCCTGGTGCCGGGCCGGGACCGCCGCGAGCCGATCGAGGCGATGCCGGGTGTGGAGCGGCTGAGTCCGGACCTGGCGCTGGTCCGGGCCCGTGAGCTGGCCGCCCTCGGGATCGGTGGCCTCCTGCTCTTCGGGGTCCCCGACCACAAGGACGAGGTGGGCGTGGGCGCCGCGGACCCCGAAGGCCCGGTCCCGGCCACACTGCGCATGCTGCGCGAGGCCGATCTGGCGCTGGTCGCGATCGCCGACGTCTGTCTCTGCGAGTACACGACCCACGGCCACTGCGGCGTCCTGGACGGGCACCGGGTGGACAACGACAGAACCCTGCCGCTGCTGGCCGAGGCGGCGGTCGCCTACGCCGAGGCGGGAGCCGACATCGTCGCCCCCAGCGCCATGATGGACGGGCAGGTGGCGGCGCTCCGCCAGGGCCTGGACCGCTCGGGATGGGCGGGGACCGCTATCCTCGCCTACGCCAGCAAGCACGCCTCCGCGCTCTACGGGCCGTTCCGGGAGGCGGCCGCCTCCGCGCCCTCCTTCGGCGACCGGCGCGCCTACCAGATGGACGCGGCCAACGCGCGGGAGGCGATGCGCGAGATGGAGCTGGACGCCGACGAGGGCGCTGACCTGCTGATGGTCAAGCCCGCCCTCACCTCGCTCGACCTGCTGCGCGAGGCACGCGACCGCTTCGACCTACCGCTCGCCGCCTACCAGGTGAGCGGCGAGTACGCGATGCTCACGGCGGCGGCTCAGCATGGCTGGCTCGACGGCAAACTGGCCGCCCTGGAGACGCTGACCGCGATCGCGCGTGCCGGGGCTCAACAGATCATGACCTACTTCGCCGCCGACGCCGCGCGCTGGCTCCAGGAGGGCTGACCGACCAGATGGCACACCCCTCGACGCAGTTCGTGCAGGCGCTCGGCCTGGGTCTGGATCCCGTCTGGCGCCGCCGCACGGAGGCGGAGCGCAGCGCCGACTGGGAAGACTTCAGCACCACCCTGGCGGCCGACGAGTCCCTGGTCACCCACACCTACTCGACGGTCGGGCTGCGCGCCGGCATCGACGTGCTGCTGTGGCGCCTGGCGCCCTCGCTGGAGGTGCTGGAGCGGTCGGCGGCCGCCTTGCTGCGCAGCGGCACCGGGCGCTGGCTCTCGGTGGCACAAAGCTTCCTGGGTCTGATCGTGCCCTCTCAGTACGTCAAGCGGCCGACGACCCAGGAGCAGTCGCTGTTCACGGGCGAGCGCTCGAAGTACCTGATCGTCTACCCCTTCACCAAGGACACCTCGTGGTACCTGCTGGGCCGGGAGGCGCGCCAGGGCGTGATGAACGAGCACATGCGGATCGGGCACAACTACCCGCAGGTCCGCCAGCTGCTGGCCAACTCGTTCGGGCTCGACGACATGGATTTCCTGGTCGCGTACGAGACGGACGACCTGCCGGCGTTCTCCCAGCTGGTGCGCGACCTGCGCGGGACCGACAGCCGCCGCTCGACGGTGCGGGACACGCCGCTGCTGACCGCGGTGCATCACACGCCGCCGGAGATCGGGGAACTCCTGGGCGCATGAGGACGGGCTCGGCGGAGTTGCTGGAGGAGGCACGCGCGCGGTTTCCGGGCGGGGTGCAGAGCCCGGTCCGCGCCTACGCCGCGGTGGGCGGGGACCCGCCGGTGCCGGTGCGCGGTGAGGGCGCTCACGTCTGGGACCTGGAGGGCCGCGAGTATGTGGACTGGGTCTGTGCCTACGGGCCCCTGATCGCGGGGCATGCGCATCCGGCGGTGGTGCGGGCGATCAGCGAGGCGGCGCGGCTGGGCGGTCCCTTCGGCGCCACCGTCGAGGGTGAGCTGCGCCTGGCCCGGCTGATCCAGGACCGAATGCCGTCGATGAAGAAGATCCGGTTCGTCAACAGCGGCACCGAAGCGGCGATGTCCGCCCTGCGGGTGGCCCGGGCGGCGACCGGGTGCGACCTGATCCTCAAGTTCGAGGGCGGCTATCACGGTCATGCCGATCATCTGCTGGCCAGCGCCGGCTCCGGGGTGGCGACGCTCGGGCTGCCGGGCAGCGCCGGGGTGCCGGCGGCGATCGCCGCCCAGACGCTGGTGGTGCCGAGGACGCTGGCGGCGGCGCGGGAGGCGGCCCGGGCCCACGCGGGCGCGCTGGCGGCGGTCATCGTGGAGCCGGTGGGGGCCAACGTGGGGGTGGTGCCTCCGGAGCCCGGGTTCCTCGAGGGTCTCCGCCGCCTCTGCTCCGAGCTGGGGGCGCTGCTGATCTTCGACGAGGTGATCACCGGCTTCCGGATCGCTCCCGGCGGTGCCCAGGAGCGGTACGGCGTCCCGCCCGACCTGACGGTGCTGGGAAAGATCATCGGCGGCGGCCTTCCGGTCGGCGCCTACGGGGGTCGCCGCGACCTGATGGACCTGGTCGCCCCCACGGGCCCCGTCTATCAGGCCGGCACCCTCTCCGGGCACCCGCTGGTGATGGCGGCCGGCGAGGCGACCTTGCGGCTGCTGGACGACGCCGCCTACGCCCGGCTGGAGACGCTGGGCGAAGCGCTCGAGGAGGCGCTGCGCGAGCACGGGCGGGTCGCCCGCGTGGGCTCGCTGCTCACGCTGTTCCTGGACGACCCGGCCGGCTTTCCGGCGCTTCACGCCCGGCTGCGGCGGGGCGGGGTGCTGATCCCGCCTTCTCCCTACGAGGCCTGGTTCGTCTCGCTGGCCCACACCGACGCCGACATCGAGCGCACGGTGGAGGCGCTGCGGTGACTCACCCGGGATGAGCCGGCGCTCCGACCGCTTTCTGCGCGCCTGCCGCCGGGAGCCGGTCGACACCACTCCGATCTGGCTCATGCGCCAGGCCGGGCGGTCGCTGCCCGAGTACCGGAAGCTGCGCGAGCGGCACACCCTGCTCGACATCGTCGCCGACGCCGACCTCTGCTCCGAGGTGACGCTGCAGCCGGTGCGCCGGCTGGGCGTGGACGCGGCGGTGATGTTCGCCGACATCATGCTGCCGCTCCGGGGGATGGGGGTCGATTTCGAACTGGTGGAGAGCGTGGGCCCGGTGATCGCACGGCCGATCCGTGCCGCCGCCGACGTCGACCGCCTGGGAGAGCCGGCCGGAGAGGAGGCGGCGCCGATCGTGATCGACGCGGTGCGCCGGGTCGTCGCCGAATCACCGGTGCCGCTGATCGCCTTCTCGGGCGCGCCCTTCACCCTCGCCAGCTACCTCATCGAGGGACGGCCGAGCCGCCAGTTCACGCTCACCAAGCAGTTCATGTATCAGGAGCCGGCGGCGTTCGGGCGGTTGTTGGGCAGGCTCTCCCGGGTCATGACCGGGTATCTGCGGGCACAGGTCGGCGCCGGCGCGGCGGCGGTCCAGCTCTTCGACAGCTGGGTGGGTGCCCTCGCCCCGCGGGACTACCACGAGCACGTGCTGCCCCACACCCGTGCCATCTTCTCCGGCCTGGCTGATCTGGACGTGCCTCGCATCCACTTCGGGACCGACACCGCGACGCTGCTGGACGCGATCGCGACCACGGGGGCGGACGTGGTGGGCCTCGACTGGCGGGTGTCGCTGGACGCGGCCTGGCGGCGCATCGGCTTCGGGCACGCGGTGCAGGGCAACCTGGACCCGGCGGTGCTGACCGGCCCCGCGTCTTTGGTGCGAGAGCGTGCTGCCGAGGTGCTGCGGGAGGCCGGGGGCCGGCCCGGGCACGTCTTCAACCTCGGCCACGGGGTGCTGCCCGAGTCGACGCTCTCCAACCTCGAGCTGCTCGTCGAGACCGTCCACGCGGCCCCGCTCGCGGTCGCCTGACCAAGAGAGGGCGGTAAACGGCCGGCCGTCTACAATGCGGCGCGCATGGTCACGTGGGGTGAGCTGACCGAGATACGACCTGATCTGGCCCAGGCCGGCCGCGAGCTGCTCTACCAGTTCGGGGGCGTGGGCCTCGGCTTCATGGCGACGGTGCGGAAGGATGGTGGTCCCCGGCTTCATCCGGTGTGTCCGATCCTTGTCGATGCGGGCCTGTTTTGCCTCCTCATCCCGTCGCTCAAGCGGCAGGACCTCCACCGGGATGGTCGATATGCGCTCCACGCCTATCCGCCGGCGAACAACGAGGACGCGTTTCTGATCTCCGGGGGCGCGCGCCTCCGCCCCGAGGCCGACCTGCGCCGGGCGGTCGAGGCGACATTTCTCGCCGAGCGCGAGTGGGAAACGCTGCCCGGCGCCGAAACTCAAGAATTGTTCGAGCTGCTGATCGGCACTTGCCTGGTGACCCGGACGAGAGGCTTCGGCGACTTCGATCCCAAGCACACCTTCTGGAAGGCGCCCGCCTGACCCCGTGCTCGAATCGGCCGACTGTCGACAGCCGGCTGGGGAAGGGAGGAAGGGAGGATGTCAGTCTGGGTTGACATCGCGCGGGGTGTCAGCCTAGACTGACACGCTGATGGAGCCGAACCTGACCGTCGATCCCACTGATCCCGCGGTCGGCCTGCGGGCGGTGGGAGCGCTCTACCGGCTCGCCGAGCAGGTCGAGGCGCGCAGCGTTCGGACCGCGAGGGAGCGCGGCTGGTCCTGGGAGCAGATCGGGGATGCCCTGGGGGTCTCCAGGCAATCGGTCCACAGCAAATACCGAGAGGGCGTGTGATGCCTCGAAACCAGGCGGCCGGCGGCCTGAGGGTGCTGCTGGCGCACGGGACCGAAGAGGTGGCCCGGCGCGGCGACCGCCGGCTGGGCACCGATCATCTTCTCCTCGCCCTGCTCCGGGACGCGAATTCACCCGCGGTGAGAGCTCTCGGCGTATCGGTGGGAGAGGCTCGTGCCGCCCTCGACGCGCTCGATCAAGCCGCCCTCGCGGCAGTCGGCGTCAACGTCAGCGCCCCCGTCCCGCCGCTGCCGGTCGTGTTCGGGCGCCGGCTGCCTCCCCTTACGTCCGGCGCGCGCGCCGTGATCGAGCGGGCGATGGAAGCGGCCGGGCCCCGGAGGAAAGCGCGCCTGGGCACCGAGCACTTTCTGCTCGCGATCCTGGCCCGTCAGCGCCCGGATCCCGCCACCGAGGTGCTCTCTGCGCTGAGGGTCGATGCCGGCGCCGTTCGGGAGCGCCTGGCCGCCATCGGTCCCGAGCGGAGAGGATGAGAAGCCGCTGAGACGTTTGTATACAGCCGGACCTCAATCCGACTCCTGAGAGGGCGCTTTGTATACAAACGTCCGGTTGTGCCCGCGCGCTGACGATCCTCTCGATCAGGGGTTCTCCGGCTGCCGCGCCCGCCAGGCCGCGAGCGTCTCCTCGCTGGGCGGGTAGACCCCGAGGATGCTCTCACCCCCGTCCACCCGCTGCCAGAGGTATTCCTCCAGTCGCTCTTGGGCGTGGGCGGCTTCGGCCACCTCGCCGGCCAGCGCCAGGGGGAACACGACCACACCATCCTGGTCGCCGACCACGACGTCGCCCGGTTCCACCAGCACCCCGCCACAGCCGATCGGCACCTGCAGGTCCATCGGGTGGTGCCGCAGGGAGGAGGCGGAGGCGTGCGCGTCGCGGCAGTAGCTGGGCAGGTCGAGAGACCGGAAGCCGGCGCTGTCTCTCACCGCGCCGTCGGTGACGAGGCCGGCGGCGCCCCGGCGCGTGATGCGGGTGGCGATGATGTGGCCGAACGAGGCGCTGCCCAGTTCGCCCCTGGCGTCGATGACCAGCACCTCTCCCGGACCGATCCGCTCGACGGCCAGCCGCTGCACGTTGGTGGCGTTGTCGAACCGCGCGCGGGCGTGCTCCAGCTCACCGCGCACCGGGACGTACCGGAGGGTGAACGCCTGTCCCACCAGCCGCAGATCCGGCCGCAGCGGCCGCAGGCCCCGGATGAAGCAGTTGGTCAGCCCGTGGTGCAGCAGCTGTGTGGTGAGCGTGGCCGTCGACACCTCCAGGAGCAGCTCCCGAGTACGCTCGTGCAGCTTCGGTTCCATCGGCTCAGGCTAGACAGTCATCCCCGCCCCATCCGGTTACCGGGAGGGGTTTCCGAAGCTGCCGTCCGAGATGACCTGGTCGGTGTCCTTGCGGTTCTTGTGGCCGCGGCCGATCGGGTGACGTGGGTAACCGAAGGGGATCACGGCCAGCACGTCGTATTCCTCGGGGAGCCGGACCTGCTCGGCAACCTCGCGCAGCCCCGTGAACCCGGTCCAGTTGGAACCGACACCCTCGGCCCACGCAGTGAGGACCATCGACTGGACGGCCCGGCTGGCGTCGGAAACACCGAACCGGCTCGCCTTCTCGTAGGCGACCACGACCGCGGCCGCCGCCCCCTCGATGTAAGGGCCGGTCCGGACCCGGCGGCCGAGCTCCTCCAGCGCGCCGCGCTCCCGCACCAGGACGAAATGCCAGGGCTGACGGTTCATGGAGCTGGCGGAGAGGCGGCCGGCCTCAAGGATGCGGTGGAGAACGTCGTCAGGGATCTGCCGGTCGTCGTACTCCCGTACCGCCAGCACTGTCCGTACGGCCTCGAAGACCGGATTCGCCATGCTGCGGGCTCCTAGTGATCGCCACTTCGCCGTGGAAGCCAGATTCCGGCCTCCGGGCTGGCGACGTGGAAGGTCAGGGTTTCCTCCAGATAGAGGGTGACCTGATTCGCGTCGTGACTCAGGTAGCCGAGGGAGAGGTCCTCGCCGAGGGACAGCACGTAATCGCCGCCGCGCAAGCTGATGGCCACCGCCCCCTGTACACCCGGGGCGCGCGCGATCGGTCCGTCAAGGATCCGCTGCAGGTGGTCGAGCAGCAAATAGCCACCGTGTTCGGCCGTCTCCACCACCCGGGTGTGCTCGTCGGGGCTGAGCGCGAGCCCGTAGGGGCCGTCCACCCCGGCCGACCGCAGCCGTTCCACCGCCCGCGCCACCGCGTGGGGCAGATTCGAGATCGCGTCCGGCAGCGGGATCGACGGGTGCGCGGACGCCTGGGTCACGCCCTCGATGCCCGCTGCCTCCCAGCCGTGGAGCGCGGTCGTGTTCTCGGCCGCCGCGATGCGGCGAGCGGCGGCATCCAGCTCGTCGAGGTCCAGGTCGTCGGCCCCCCGGCTGGCGTCATCCAGCTCCGCTCGCGAGACGGTGAACCGGGCCCGCAGCTCGACCAGGGGCTGCACCCGTCGCTGGGCCGCCTCCACACCGTCGACCGGGCCCGCCGCCACCGGGGCCACGCGGCCCAGGTTGAGGGCGGAATGCGACCAGCCCAACGGTTGACCGACGTCCAGGAGCTTGCGGGCCCCGAGCGTGGCCTGGAGCACGTCCCTGGCCTCACCGTCGAGCAGCCGCCACCCGTCCTCGGTGATCGGCGCGCGCTCGCGCAGCAGGTGATTCATCGTGTCTGCCCCCGGAGGCCGCCGATCCCGAGAGAGCCCGACGCGGCGGCGGTGCCGGCAGCGGCGGCGCCACCCTCGCTCGCCTCCGTCGCCTCCTCTTCGGACTCCTCGCCCTGGGCCACGATGTCCCCTTCCGTGAAGAGGATCCCGCGCGCGATCTCTCGCCAGACCGGGGTACGCCGGAGCAGGAACTCGAGGTCCATGCTGAAGTGCTTGAACTCTTCCCCCTCCGCGTTGCGCATGATCGCCCGGGCCACTGCGTCCGGTTCGACCGCCAGCCGCTGCTCGTACCAGCCGATCGCCTCCGCCTCCTCGGTGAGAGAGGCGATCAGTCGCGCGAAAGTCCGTGCCTGCGTGGGAAGTTCTTCCGGGGGTTCGTGGTACTGGTCAAATCCCATCCTGAGCGGTCCTCCAGAATTGCTCGCCGCGGTTCTCATTAGATAGTATCGATGTCATCTAAAGTCACCTCGACGCGCGAAACAGCGGTTTTGCCGGCGTAGACGCCGGCAGGAGGTGCCGATGGCTACTGCAGGACCGATCAGGTCCCACTCCACTCCGACGTCCGAGGCAGCCTGGAAGGGCTCCGCCAACGAGACGAAGCTCGGCGACGCGAAACCTGAAACCATGCGGAAGGCGTTCGCCTGGGTCGATCCCGACGGGGACCCGGACAACAAGGGCAGCTACAAGTTCATCCACCACGAGGTGACCGCGAAGGGGAGCGTGGGCCCCGCCAACATGCGGGCCTGCATCTCAGGGATCGGTGTGCTCAACGGCGGCCGTGGCGGCGCGCACATCCCGAAGGCGGACCGCAAGCGGATCTATGAGCACCTGGCTCGCCACCTGCGCGACGCGGGCCATGAGCCGCCGGCACTCGACTGACCCCGGTACCCCGTCCTTTCGTCAGCGCTGATCGAGCGCGCGCAGGCGCTCCGCCGCCCGCTGCTCGCTGGCTCGCCGGGCCAGCTCGGGGCCCGGCTCCAGGTCGACGAACCGGATCACCGAGCACAGTTCCGGCTGCACCTCGGCCGCCAGCTCGAACATCCGCTGCGCGATCTCGCGGTAGTCGGGGTGCCCCTGCCGGGTGGTTCGAAGCTCGACCAGGTGGCACAGCTCGCGCAGGTTGAGGCGGACGTACCAGCGGAGCCGGAAGGCCAGTGGCACCGCGTACTGCGCCAGGTCCTCGCCGAAGGCCTGTGCCAGCTCCTGGTGCACCTCGGCGGCGCCCACCAGCTCCTCCTCGAACCGGCGGCCGGCGCCATAGTCGTCGAGCTCGGGGGGCACATCGAACCCGAGCCGGGTGGTGAGCCGCTGCCGCTCCTGCGTCAGCATCCGGTGCCGGTGGAGGTCCCGGTAGGCGCCGAAGTTGGCAGTGATCTGAAACGTGTAGGCGGCGTGCTCGAACGCGCGAGGCAGCCGGTCGCGCCGGTTCTGCCGGGCCCCGGCTACGGTTGCCAGCAACTCCGGGAGAGCCACGTCCAGGCGTTCGAGACGGTCGAGCGGCAGGTCGCCGGCGGCGAACAGCAGGGCCGCCGCGACCCGCCTCTCGGCGTCGCGGTCGTAGTCGACCAACGACACTCCCCGCTCCTCCAGCCCCGGTCCGGCCACCGGGAGGCGGCCGGCGAGCGCCGCCGCGCGTCGCCGCAGGCGCTCCGCCGCGGGGCCGCCGTACCGCTCGTCCAGGGCCCGGCGCACGAACGCCGGCAATACCTCCCGCAGCTCCGTGTGCAGCTCGGTCGCGAGACCGGAGATCTCCGGCAGGGGCGAGGCCGACAACCTGGTCAGGAGGTACTCGAAGGCGCGCCCGCTGCCGGCCAGGCCCAGGTTGGTCAAGGTCGCCGCCGGCAGCAGCCCGCGCAGCAGATCGAAGGCATGCGCCCTTGTCGCGCTGCGCCAGGCCGCCTCGGGTTCGCCTTCTCTTTGTGGATGGCGGCCGCGCACCCCCTGGAGCACGGAGGGCAGCAGCTCGGCGAAGGCGGTGAAGAGCCGGTCCATGGCGGGCCGGTACCGCGGATGATCGAGCTCGGGGCCGCGGTGGTAAGCGAAGAGACCATCGGGTCCCCGCCGGTCGAAGCGCACGTAACGGGTCGACTTCTCGAGTGGTGAGATCCCGATCCGGGCGTCCTCCAGGGCCTTGGCCGCCAGCTGTGAGACGGACTCGACGGCGACGTGGGCGAAGGCAAGCTCCGCGACCGAGTCGTCGCCATAGCCGACCAGCACGCGTTCATAGAAAGACTCGGCACGTGCCTTGTCGACGGCGGCATCCGGCTCCCACGTCGCGATGCCGAGGTCGCTCTGTCCGAGGAACTCATCGAGCAGCACACGCCGCAGGCTCTGTTCGGTGCGCGAATAGCGGCTGAACAGGGCTCCCGCCACCACTTCGGGCAGTCCCTTCAACGCAAAGACGCGGCGGTCGAGGTTGGTCAGGTAGCGGTCGAGGAGCGTGCGCTCGGCGGCTGTGAAGTCGGGCGCCCGCTGGCTCACGCGGGACAGTGTAGGTCCACAGCCCGGAGGGGGCCGCGGACCGAGGAGGAGCGGGCGGAGCCGAGGGTGCCCCCTCCGCCCGCTCCACCGGGCCGGGGTCAGCCGGCGCGCTGCGCCTTCAGCTTCTCGGCGCGCACCGCGCGCGCCTTGGCCAGTGCCTGGCGGCGCTTCTCCAGTACGGCCTCGTCGGTCACCTTGCGACGAGTTCGACGAGCCGGGGCGGGGACGGTGGTGGCATCGTCGGGCGACGCGTCCAGGGTCTGCTGCACCCACTGAAGGAAGTAGCGTCGTGCCTGGCCGCGCTCCAGGAAGTAGCGACGAACCACGTTCACCGTGTCCGGCCAGTTCTTGCTGTCGATGAGTGGCTCGGCATAGAGCTTCCTGGCCGTGCTCAAATCTTGCAAATCGACGTGCACGCTTGGCTTGGCAGGCGTCATTTTCTCCAGTAGGAGGTCTGTCTGTACGTCGCCCAGGAACTCGCGGAGCTGGTCGACGGGTACGGTCTTACGGTGTGTGATGGGCATGCGGACGTCCTTTAACAGGGTCAATTGGCTGACGACGGATCACATCATAGCAATCCATCCCGACGGCGTAGGGGATTTTTGTCAAGGAACCGTCACTGTCCGGATAGTCCCGCCCCGGGCGCCCATGATGGAGGCGGACATGGATCAGGTTCTCGATGTCGACTGGGCGGCACACTGGCGCTCCCTGGTGGAAATCCGCAATGCGGCGGCGGTGGTCGACGGCAAGCCGGTAGGAGGCCAGGACCCGGACGCGTGGGACCGGCGCGCACGTCGGTTCCGCCGCAACACCTCGGAGGGGGCCGATCCCTTTCTCGATGTCGTGCTGCCCTTTGTGAGCCGCTCCTCGACTGTGCTCGACGTCGGCGCCGGGTATGGCCGCCACTCTGTACCACTGGCCGCCAGAGCCGATTGGGTGACCATGGTCGAACCTTCGGAAGGCATGCGCGAACAGGTGCCCGACTTGCCGAACTTGACCGTCGTAGCCAGTGACTGGATGGATGCCGAGGTTCAGCCGGCGAGCGTGGTTCTCTGCGCGCATGTCCTCTATGGCGTGCTCGAGCCGGTGCCCTTCATCGAAAAGCTGGAGCGGTCGGCGACCGAGCGTGTCCTGCTGGCACTCCGCGGCGACCGCAACGCGCACGTCACCGAACAGTTCCTGCCCCGCCCGCGGATGCCGCAGCTGGAGGACTGCTTCAATCTTCTCCGCCAGATGAGGATCGCGCCCGAGGTGACCTGGTGGTCGGTGCCCGTGCACCGGCACTGGACGGACCTGGAGGCGGCGGTGGAGGAGTGCGTGGAATGGCTGGGCGTGCGGTGGGACGAAGCCCGGGGCCGCGCCTGGCTGGAGGCGAACTTGCGTCCGAACCCAGCCGGGGGGCTGGACTGGGACAGCGGGCCGACCATGACCGGAGCTCTGCACTGGACACCGCGTCGGGAGCGGCGATGATGGAACCCGGGGACCTGGAGCTGCGTCCGGTGCGGCTGTCGGACCGGCAGGCGGTCGCAAGCCTGGCCGGACCGCGGGAAGAGATTCCCTTCGATGAGTGGGCGGAGAGCCCGGGCGGCCTCTTCTGGGCGGGTGAGGTGCTGGGCCGGGTGGTGGGAGTTGCGCGGACGAGCATGATCGCGCCCCTCACCTTTCATCTCGACGGCCTGCTGGTCGACCGCGGGCAGCGCCGGCAGGCCGTCGGCACCGCCCTGCTGGCGCGGGTGGTCGACCTTTTGCGCGCGCAGGGCGCGCGCCACCTTCGGGCTGAGGCCCTCGACGACGCCGCTCGCGGCCTGGCGGTGCGCAGCGGGTTTCGAACGGTGGTCGAAGCGTTTCCCTGGCGCGCGTCACGCGTGGAGGGTGGCGAACCCGCGCGGCTCGCCACCGAGCGGGACCTGCCGGTACTGGTTGAGCTGGGTCGGGGCAGGCTCCTGGCGCCGGGCGAGGCGCGCGACCTGGATCAGGGGACGCTCCGGGAGCGGGTGGAGGCGGGGGCGGTGCGCCTGGCTCCGGGCGGCCGCGCGTATGCTGTCGTGGTCGCCGAGGAGCCCCGCCTGGTCGTCGCCGCGCTCGCCGGACGGTCCGTGCTCTGGCCGCAGCTGGTGGAGGAGCTACGCTTCGAAGCCGATCTTCATGACCTGCCCGGTGTCGACGTCTGGCTGGCCACTTCCGACCAGGGAGGACAGGTGCTGGAAAGCGCCGGCTACGCTCGCGACGACGCCACCCGTCTCGACGCACTGGAGCTTGACCTTTGAGTGACCGCCGCTACGTGATCCTGGGCAACGGGATCGCCGGCCAGAGGTGCGCGGAGGAGCTGCGCAAGCACGATGACGGCTGCTCGATCACCATCGTCGCCGCCGAACGCCATCCTCTTTATAACCGCGTCGCCCTGCCCCGTTATCTGCGCGGCCAGGTGCGCCGTGAGAAGGTTTTCATGCGCACGGTCGAGTCGTACGCGGAGCGCGGCATCGACATCCACCTCGAGACCTGGGCCACCGAGGTCGACGTGCGCGACAGGATCGTGCGCACCAATCGCGGCCACGAGCTGCGCTATGACGCGCTGCTGGTCGCCACCGGCGGCCGCCCTCTCCCTCCCCCCTGGCCCGGGGTGGAGCAGATCGCCCAGGTCTACGGTTTCCAGACCATCGACGACACCGACACCATCATCGAGCGCGCGGATTCCTCACAGAGGGTGCTGGTGTTGGGCGGCAGCTTCATCGCCTACGAGCTGGCGGAAGGCATCGAGTTCCGCAAGCGCGCCAAGGTGACCTGGCTGATGCGCGGGCCTCGTTTCCTCCGCTACGTGCTGGACGAGGAGGGCGGCGAACTCTGCCGGCGATTGGGTGAGCAGGCGGGTGTGGAGTTCGTCTTCAACGACGAGGTGGCCGGGCTCCAGGCTCATAACGGCACCTTCCGGGCCGGCACCCGGAACGGCCTCGACCTGGGAGAGTTCGAGGTGCTCACCTACGGCGTCGGACTCGACTACTACACGGAGCCGGTGCGCAACACCGGGATCGAGATCCGGCGGGGCATCGTCACCGACCAGAAGCTGCGCACCGCGGCGCCCGATGTGTACGCGGCCGGCGACATCGCCGTCTTCTATGACGGCATGGTGGGCAAGTTGAACCAGATGGGGACCTGGGACAACGCCGAGGCGCACGGGCTCACCGCCGCGCACAACATGGCGGGGGAGGAGGAGGACTTCTTCGACGTCCCCACCTACACCACCACCATGTTCGGGTCCACGCTGGCGGTGATGGGCGTGACCCCTGACGTACAGCCGGCGCTGGAGTCGGTCCGTACCTTTTCTTATGAGGAGGGATTCTTCCGGAAGCTGTTCTTCCTGGAGAACCGGCTGGTGGGGGCGATCATGATCGGACCGCCCAAGGGCCGTAAGAAGCTGATCGAGATCATGCGCTCACGAGTCGAGATCGACGGTTCGCGGGAGGCCATGCTCGACCCCGCCAACCTCAAATAGCGGACGTCTGTATACAGCGGCACCTCACTCCGCGCTCTAAAAGGTCGCTTTGTATGCAAACGTCCCTGGCCCCGCCCCTGAGAGGTCAGGTGTGGGCCGTGAGGAGCTGGCCGCCGCGCTGGTTTGCGACGCGGGCGCCGGCGAACCCGGCGTCCTCGGCGAGGCGGGCCAGCGCCGCGTCCTCATAGAAGTGGCCGCGGGAGGCGAGCGGCTCGGGCGAGGCCGGCGTTCCGCGCAGTTCGGGCCCGGTCGTGTAGACCGCCAGTCGCGCCGGAGGGCGTGACACCCGACGGCACTCCCGGAGCACCGCCTGCGGCTCGGGAAAGAAGAAGAACACGATCGACATCGCGATGGCGGTGAACGATCTGTCGCGAAAGGGAAGCCGCTCCGCCTCCGCGGTCAGCAGCGCGGCGCCGGGAGCGGTGGTCCGCGCCAGCTCGACCATCTCCCCGCTGTGGTCAAGGCCGGTCACGCCGGCGCCGGTGCGCTGAGCGTCGCGCAGCAGGAGACCACCCCCGCAGCCGATCTCGAGCAGGCGGTCGCCCTGGTCGAGCGCCAGCGCTTCCAGAATCGCAACCCGGGCGAAGTCGTGGACCGTCTCCTCCCCGTACACGCGCCGCGCCCGGTCCCCCGCCGGCCGCCGGGCCACGCGATCCGTGAGCCAGTCCACGAACGCCCCGGCATCGAGGCCGCTCGCCTTCCACGCCGCGCGGTCGTCGTCTCCCAGCCCGAACTGGCGGAACAGCGTCTCCACACCTTCGTCCGCGCCCACACGCACACGGTACGGCCAGAGGTCGTATGCTGACAGAAGATGTCCTTCGCCCAGAGTGAAACTCCCGAACACGTGCGCACGACGATGGGTGCGATCCTTCGCCGCCGTCGCGAGCAGCGCGAGAGCACCCTGGCCGACATCGCGGTGCCGGCCGGGATCTCGCCCGCCCATCTCTCGGAGGTCGAGCGGGGGCGCAACGAGATTTCGACCGAGCGGCTGCTGGCGGTCGCGCGGTCGCTCGAGGTGACGGTCGCGGACCTCTATCTGGAGCTGGCGCGGGAGCTGGGCGCGGAGGAGCGGCTGGTCCGCTCGAGCTGGGACCCCGATCCCCGCGCGGCGGTCCAGCAGATGTGCCGAGAGCTGGACCGTGAGGCGCTGCAGACGGTCGCCCGCTTCACCTCTTTCCTGGTCACCACCGAAGGCGCCCAGCGGCGGCGCATCGGCTTTCTGGAGTCACGCTGATGATCCCCACCGTGCTGGAACAGACCGGCCGCGGCGAACGCGCCTACGACATCTACTCCCGGCTGCTCAAGGACCGCATCATCTTCCTGGGCACGCCCATCGACGCCTCGGTCACCAACCTGGTGATCGCCCAACTGCTGTTCCTGCAGGCCGATGACCCGGAGAAGGACATCAGCATCTATGTCAACAGCCCGGGCGGTGACGTCACCGGCGCCCTCGCCATCTACGACGCGATGCAGCACGTGAGCGCGCCCGTCAGCACGCTCAACGCCGGGCTGGCGGCCAGCGGCGCCTCGCTGGTCCTGGCCGGCGGCGCTCCCGGCCGGCGCTACGCGCTTCCCCACTCGCAGGTCGTCATCCACCAGCCGTGGACGCCGGGCGTCCAGGGTCAGGCCAGCGACATCGAGATCGCGGCGCGGGAGATCCTGCGACAGCGAGCCCTGTTCGTGGAGATCTATGCCCAGCACACGGGACAACCCCAGGAGCGCATCGAGCGAGACCTCGAGCGCGACTACTACCTGACCCCGCAGGCGGCCAAGGACTACGGGCTGATCGACGACATCATCGCCACCGCCAAAGTGGCCGTCCCCGCCTAGGAGGCCTGCCGACGGGGCACGATCCCGTTCACCGCCAGCCCCTCTCGCGCCGTCGGTGTAGCGTTCGCAGGGCCGATGGCACGACGTCCGCCGCAGAATCCGTTCGGGAGTCCCTTCGGCCCCCGTCCGCCCGGCTTTGAAGGCTTTGGCGAGATCCATCTCCCGCGGCCGCCGCGGCGGTTCTGGATCGGTCTCGGCTTCGTGGCCGCGGCGCTGGTCCTGGTGCTGATCGCCGCGCCGGTGGTGAACCTGATCACGAATTGGGAGTGGTTTTCCGCCCTCGGGTTCGGCGGCGCCTATGGGACCCGTCTATTGATCCAGGTGTTGCTGTTCCTGGTCTCATTCGTGATCGCCTTCCTGTTCGCGGCCGGCAACGTCGCGATCGCCCTGCGGCTCAGGACCAGCGGCGCCCTCCGCGCCGTCGGCATCCGCCACCGCACGCTGCGGTCACGTCTGGGCGTGGTGTCGCTGATCGTCTGCGCGCTCCTCGGGCTGCTGGTGGCGATCTCGATGGAGGGCTCCTGGTCCGACCTGGTGCTGTTCCTCCATCCCCAGACGACCGGCCAGCAGGACCCCATCCTGCACGCCGACGTCGGTTTCTACCTGACCCAGCTGCCGCTCTGGAACGACATCCAGGGCAACCTGGTGGGGTTGATGGTGGTCACGCTGCTGATCGTGATCGCCCTCCACGCCTGGCGCGACGATCACATCGACCTGCGGCTGTTGCCGCGGGGGACGGCCCACGTCTCGGTCCTGGTCGGGATCTACGCGCTGGTGGTCGCCTTCGGAGCCTGGCTCAGCCGCTACGGCTACCTCTACGGCCATGACAGCGTCGTCTACGGAGCCGGGTACGCCGACGTCAACGCCCGGATCCCGCTGACCACGGCGGAGGTCGTGCTCGGCCTGCTGCTCGCGATCGGGCTCTTCGTCAACGCCCACCCCCGCGTCCGCCGCGTCCGCCTGATGCTCTTCGCGGTCGGGATCTGGGTCGCGGCCGTGCTGTTGGTGGGCGTCTACGCGGCCGGGCTCCAGCGCCTTTCGGTCCAGCCGGCCGAGTTGAGCCAGGAGACCCCTTACCTCACGCACCAGATCGCGTCCACCCGCGACGCGTACGGCATCAACGGGGTGCAGACACAGTCCTTCCCCGGCACCGGCAACGTGACCGGCCAGGATGTGAACCTGGACCAGACCACGATCGCCAATCTCCGCCTCTGGGACAACGCACCGCTCAACAACGTCTATGACCAGCAGCAGTCGATCCGCACCTACTACGGCTTCGACACCCCCCAGTTCGACCGCTACACGTTGGGCGGCGCCTATCAGGAGGTCGAGATCGCGCCCCGCGAGATGCAGCAGTCGCAGCTGCCGAGCCAGGCTCAGACCTGGGTCAACCAGCGGCTGGTCTACACGCACGGCTACGGCGTCGCCGCCAGCCAGGTGGCCGAGGAGGATCCTCAGGGGCTGCCTCAGTACGTGGCCGGCAACATCCCCAACACTGGTCCGCTCGCCGTCACCGTGCCGCAGATGTACTTCGGCCAGGCGGAGTCGGGGTGGGTGGTGGCGCCCTCCCGCCAGACCGAATTCGACTATCCCTCCAGCAACGCGAGCGGCACCGCCAGCAACAGCTGGACGGGGAGCCAGGCGCCGTTCCTGACCGGCGGCAACCGGCTCTTGTGGTCGATGCGCACGGGCGATCTCAACCTGCTGATCTCGGACCAGATCACGGGACAGAGCCGGATCCTCTTCGACCGCAACCCGGAGCAGCGGCTGCAGCAGGTGGCTCCCTTCCTGACCGCCGACAACAACCCGTACATCGTCGACGTCAGCGGTCACCTCTACTGGATCGAGGACGCGTACACGAGCGCCGACACCTACCCCTACTCGGAAGCAGGACCGCAGTTCGGCGCCAACTCCGATCTCTCGTACAACTACATGCGCAACTCGGTGAAGGCCGTTATCAACGCCTACACCGGCCAGACCACGCTCTACGTGCTGACCCCCAACGACCCGTTGATCCGGGCCTACGAAGCGGCCTTCCCCTCGCTGTTCAAGCCCATCTCGGACATGCCGTCCGCAGTGCGCGACCACCTCAAGGTGCCGCAGAACTACTTCAGCGTCCAGTCGCAGATGTACGCGACCTACCACGTCTCCGACGTCTCCACCTTCTACAACCGGGAGAACGTCTACGCCGAGCCGCAAGGCATCCAGCCCTACTACGTGATGATGCGGCTGCCGGGCGAGTCGAAGGCCGAGTTCCTGATGATTCTGCCGTACACGCCCTACGCCAAGAACAACCTGGTGGCCTGGCTGGCGGTGCGCCAGGACCAACCCAACTACGGGCAGGTGATCTCCTTCCAGCTGCCCAAGAACCAGGTCATCTTCGGGCCCGCACAGGTGCAGAGCCGGATCAACCAGGATCCCACCCTGTCACAGGAGTACTCACTGCTCAATCAGCAGAACTCGCACGTCTTGAAAGGGAACCTGCTGGTGGTGCCCATCGGCGGCACGTTCCTCTACTTTGAGCCCTGGTACATCCTCTCCAGCCAGGGGCAGGCACTGCCGGAGCTGAAGTACATCATCCTGACCGGCTCCACCGCCAACAGCCCGGTGGTCTTCGATCCCACGCTGGCCAAAGCGGTCCAGGACCTGACCGGACAGGCGCTGTCCACCGCCCCGTCTACCACTCCCACCAGTCCGACCACGTCGCCGCCAAGCGCAGGCGCCGGCGTCTCGCCGCAGGTTCAGCAGCTCATCAGCCAGGCGCTGAGCGCCTACTCGCAGGCGCAGACGGACCTGAAGCAGGGCAACCTGACCGGCTACGCGCAGCAGATGCAGCAGGTGAATTCACTGCTGCAGCAAATCCAGCAGTTGGAGGGTGGGCCTTCCGCCGGCGCCTCGCCGGGACCGACCCCGGTCCCGTCGGCGTCGGCGCTCCCCGGCATCGGAGGGGGCTAGAGTCCTAGTCGGTGCTGGCCTGGATCGACCTCGAGATGACGGGTCTCGAGGTCTCGTGCCACGTCATCGTGGAGATCGCGAGCATCGTCACCGACGATGAACTGGTGGTGGTGGCCGAAGGGCCCGACCTGGTCGTTCACCAGCCGCCCGCGGTCCTGGCCGCGATGGATGACCAGGTGCGCCGGATGCACACCCGGAGTGGGCTGCTGGCCGCGATCGAGGGTTCGGAGGTGACCCTGGAGCAGGCGGGTGAGCTGACGCTGGCCTTCCTGCGTGAGCACATCGCGGAGGGGTCGGCGCCGCTCTGCGGCAACTCGGTCGGCACCGACCGCCGCTTCCTGGACGCACAGCTCCCGGCGATCGACCGCTATCTGCACTACCGTTCAGTCGATGTGTCGACGATCAAGGAGCTGACCCGCCGCTGGTACCCCGACCTGTTCGCGCGGGTGCCGCCGAAGCGGGAGACGCACCGTGCGCTCGACGACATCAAGGAGAGCATCGAGGAGCTCCGCTGGTACCGAGCCCACGTCTTCGCCGGCGCGGCGCGCTGACGGGGGCGCAGGACGCGGCCCGCGGACATGAGAGGAGAGGTCGGAATGCGAGACGCCGTGATCGTGGAGGCCGTGCGCACGCCCTTCGGCAAGCGTAACGGGGCGCTCAAAGACATCCACCCGGTCCTGCTCGGCACGGTGGTGCTGAAGGAGCTGGTCGAGCGCACCGGCATCGACCCGGGCGAGGTCGACGACGTGGTCTGGGGCTGTGTGGGCCAGGTCGGCGAGCAGTCGGCCAACATCGGCCGCAACACGTGGCTCGCGGCCGGGTATCCGGTGGAGGTGCCGGCGACCACCGTCGACCGGCAGTGCGGATCCTCCCAGCAGGCGCTTCACTTCGCCGCCAACCTGATCCAGTCGGGAGTCGCCGACGTCACCATCGCGGGCGGCGTGGAGTCGATGAGCCGCGTCCCGATCGGCGTCAGCATGACGCAGGGCCCCGGCGTGCCCTTCCCGCCCGAGCTGATGGAGCTCTACGAGATGGTTCCCCAGGGCATCTCCGCCGAGCTGGTCGCGCGCAAGTACGGCATCTCCCGGCAGGCGCAGGACGAGTTCGCGGTGCAGAGCCACAGGCGGGCGGCGGCGGCCACCGAGAAGGGGTACCTGAGAGCGCAGCAGGTTCCGGTGCAGGTCCCGAACGACGGCGGCGCGGTCCTGCTCGACCGCGACGAGGGCATCCGGCCCAGCGCGACCTACGAGGCGACCTCGGCCTTGAGCCCGGCGTTCGATCCCACCCACACGATCACGGCCGGGAACGCGAGCCAGATCTCGGACGGGGCGGCCGCACTGCTCCTGACGACACCGGCGAAGGCGAAGGAGCTGGGGCTGCGTCCGCGGGCTCGGATCGCGGCCCAAAAGGTGGTCGGCTGCGACCCGGTCCTGATGCTGGAGGGGCCGATCCCGGGCACCCGGGCGGTGCTCGACCAGGCCGGACTTGCGATGGAAGACATCGACCTCTTCGAGATCAACGAGGCGTTCGCTTCGGTGGTGCTGGCCTGGGCCAAGGAGACCGGCGGCGACCTGGAGCAGACCAACGTGAACGGGGGCGCGATCGCGATCGGGCATCCCCTGGGGGCCTCGGGGGCCAGGCTCATGTGCCACCTGCTTTATGAGTTGGAGCGTCGAGACCTCCGGTTCGGCCTGCAGTCGATGTGCTGCGGCGGCGGCCTCGGCACGGCGACGATCATCGACCGCGAGACCGATGGCCGGCACTGATGTCCCGTTTTCGCGTGAGCTCGGGGCTATGAACGCCGCCATGGACCCGCTCGCGCGTGAAAACGGTGATATCGACATCGCCGCGATCCGCCGCGCCTACCCGGTCCTGGAGGAGCTTGCCTACTTCAACACCGGCACCTACGGGCTGATGGCGAAACCGGTGCTCGAGCGGTACCTGGCCCGGCTGGCGCGCTTCGAGCAGCGGGGAATGGCGGGGGTCGACGACCTTCACCAGGAGATCGAGCGCGCCCGGTCACGGCTGGCCGCTCACCTGGGAGCACACCCGGACGAGGTGGCCCTGACCGGCAACGCCACCGACGGCATCGCGCTGGTCGCGGCCGGCCTGCACTGGGCGGAAGGCGACGAGGTCATCATCTCCGACCAGGAACACCCGGCAATGGCGGTGCCGTTCGCGCACGCCGCCCGCCGCTGGGGGGTCCGGGTGCGGCCTTACCAGGTGAGCTGGGACCCGGAAGAGTCACTGAGGTCGATCCGCTCTCTGATCACACCCCGGACGCGCCTCATCGCGACCAGCCACGTGACCTCGCCGTACGGAATCCGCCTGCCGGTGCGAGAGATCACATCGCTCGCCCACGACCACGGTCTCCCGGCGTTGGTCGACGCGGCCCAGACCTTCGCGGTGATGCCGGTCGACGTCCGCGAGATCGACTGCGAGTTCCTGAGCGGGAACGGGCACAAGTGGCTGGGCGGCCCCAAGGGAACGGGCTTCCTCTACGCGCGCCGCGACTGGATGCAGCAGGTGGAGCCGGCGCTGGTGGGCGCCGGGACGATGGACGAGGAGAGCCGGCAGCCCCGTCCCAACGGCCGCCGCTTTGAGTTCGGCACCCGCGGCTTCGCCACGCCGGCCGGGCTCAACGACGCGCTCGACTGGCTGGAGACCATCGGGTGGGAGCGAGCCGGCGCGCGCATCGAGGCGCTCAGCGGACGGTTCAAGGATGCTCTCGCCGAGGCCCCCGGGGTCGAGCTGTGCACCCCGCGCGCCTGGGAGCGGTCGAGCGGTCTGATCGCGGTCGCCGTCCCGGAGGGGGACGAGGTGGCGCTGCAGGCGGATCTGGTCGCGCACGGTCTGTTTCCCCGCACGCTCGGCCCTCGCGGCTCGCACCGGATCCGAGTCTCGACCGCCCTCTTCAACAGCGAGGATGAGGTGGACCGGCTGGCGGCGCGCGTCCGGGCGTTCGCCGAGCCCTCCTAGCAACGCGGCCTCATCGCGGCCAGAATGCGGGTCAGGTTGCGAGCAAGGTGACGGTTATCCGCCGGCGTTACGTGACCGCGTCGGCGAGCTCCCCCGAGGCGAGATAGCGGCCCACGTTGGAGAACGCGGCGCGCGCGATCCGCACCACCGTCTCACGGGTGACTCCGGCCACGTGCGGCGAGAGCACCACGTTGGGCGCGTGCAAGAGACGCATCGACCTCGACGGCGGCTCGGGGTCGAAGACGTCGATGCCGGCGCCGGCAATGACCCCTCGCTCCAGCGCCACCGCCAGCGACTGCTGATCGATCAGGGCGCCCCGCGAGGTGTTGATGAGAAATGCCGTCGGCTTCATCAGTGCCAACCGCCGCGCGTCGATCAGGTTGCGCGTCTCCTTGGTCAGCGGCAGGTGCAGGGTGACGTAGTCGGAGACTCGCAGCAGGTCGTCGAGGGGCTCCCAGGGGACTCCCCAGGGACGTTGGGTGCGCGCCTCGGGCCGGTGGCGATCGTTATAGATGACGGTCATCCCGAAGGCCTTTCCCCGGCGCGCGACCTCGGGACCGATCTGGCCCATCCCCACGATCCCCAGGGTCTTGCCGAAGAGTTCGGTGATCGACCGCTGGAGCCGCGGCAGCGCCCAGTCACCCTCCCGCAGGGCGAGGTGGCCGGCCAGGATCTGCTTGGCCAGCGTCAGCATGAGGGCGAAGACGTGCTCGGCCACGTCCTGCTTCTCGGCGTCGGTGCTGCCGATGTGGGCCACTCGCACGCCGTGCGCCGCCGCCGCCACCACGTCCACGTAGTCCCAGCCGTGGCTGGCGCACTGGATGACACGGAGATTGGGCGCCGCCTCGATGTGCTCGGCCGTTACCGGTGAGAGCCCGGTCAGGATGACCGCCGCCGCCGCCAGCGCCGCCGGGTCCTCGTCCGTGCGCTCCACCACGGCCACGCGCGCCCGGCCCTCGAAGGTGCCCGCCAGACCGCTCGCGAGGGCCCGGCCGCCGACGTGCTCGGGGATCACGGCCAGGATCAGCGGAGGCTGGTCAACCATGATGGAGATCCTCCCGTGTCAGCTCGCCCGGGCGCGTGTGGCCGGAGAGTGCCAGGGTCAGGTCGAGCTCCGCGAGCAGGCAGCGGATGACGTGCTCGACCCCCGCCTCGCCGCCCAGCGCCAGGCCGTAGGCGTAGGGCCTGCCCACCAAGGTCGACCGGGCGCCGAGGGCGAGCGCTCGCACGATGTCGTCCCCGCTCCGGATACCGCTGTCGAACAGGACCTCGATCCGCCCGCCCACCGCGTCGACGCAGAGCGGCAGCATGTCGGCCGAACCCACCGCGCCGTTGACCTGGCGGCCGCCGTGGTTGGAGACGACGATCCCGTCCACGCCCGCCTCCACCGCCCGGCGGGCGTCGTCGGGATGCTGGAGGCCCTTGAGCACGATCGGGCGGTCCCAGTGCTCGCGCAGGAGGGCAAGGTTTTCCCACGTCTTCGTGGGGTCGCTGAACATGCGCACGAAGTGCATGACCGCCCCCATCTGGTCATCCTCCACCGGTGCGTCGAGTCCGGCCTGGAAGGCGGGGTCCGTGAAGTAGTTGGCGATGCCGATGCCGTGGATGAAGGGGAGGTACGCCTGGTCCAGGTCGCGAGGGCGCCAGGCGAGGAGCCAGGTGTCGAGGGTCACCACCAGCACCGAGTAGCCGCACTTCTGGGCTCGGTGCAGGAAGCTCTTCGTCACCTCGTCGACGCGCGGCCAGTAGAGCTGGAACCAGCGCTCGGCGTCCCCCATCACCGCCGCGATCTCCTCCATCGTGGTGCTGGACGCGGAGGAGGCGATGTAGGGGATGCCGTACCGGGCGGCGGCGCGGGCGGCCGCAGGCTCGGCCCCGGGGTGAAGGATCGACTGCACGCCGATCGGGGCGAGGGCGATGGGAGCGGGGAGCCGGCGGCCCAACACCTCCACGCGGAGGTCGCGCTCGCCCACGTCCCGGAGCATGCGCGGAACGATCCGCCAGCGATCCAGGGCGTCGCGGTTGGCACGCGTGGTGGAGCCGCTCCCGGCCGAACCGGCGACGTAACCGGCAGCTCCGGGATCCAGCCGCGCCTCCACCAAAGCCTCCAGGCGGGAGAGGTCGGTCGGCCACTCAGGCGTGGTCCCGCCGAAGCGGCCGGCCAGGTAGATCTCGTTCTGGAACCCGGCCCAGTCCCTGCTCTCGCTCACCCTCCCCATTCTTCCCCCGAGTGCCGGCAAGCGGGGACTTTCAGCGGCTCGACGAGCCCCGAATGCCGGCGCACGGGGATGGTGGGCCGGGCAGCTTGCGCGAGAGGTGTGGGGAGGGGACGGCGAAGCGGAGCGCGCGGGCTGCCCACTCGCCGGCGTAGTCGACCCCGATGCGAGGAGCGGCCACGATCGGCTCCGGACGCGCCCCGTCGTCGAGCAGATAGAGGTCGGGCGGCTGTAATGGCGCACCGTTGAGGCTGCTGTCGATGCCGAGAGCCCGGCACACGAGCCCGGGGCCGGACGCCCGGGGGGTGCCCGGTCCCGGCTCCAGCGCCCGTACCAGCACCGCGTGGGGCGTCCCCTCCTCCCGGCATACGAAGTTCAGGCACCAGTGCATGCCGTACACGAAGTAGACGTAGGCGTGGCCGGGCGCGCCGTACATCGGGGTGGTGCGCTTGGTGCGGCCCCGGCGGGCGTGGGAGGCCTGGTCGGGCTCCCCCAGGTAGGCCTCCACCTCCACCAGCCGGCCCCACCGGACCTCGCCATCCGGCAGCTCCCGGACCAGCAGCTTGCCTAAAAGGTCGGGCGCCACCAGATCGGCACCCCGGTCGAAAAAGCGCGGCGTGAGGACCGTCCCGCCGGCCGCACCGCCGGCGGCCGGGTCAGCCGGCATCGTCCCGTTCGTCCCTCACCCGCACCACCAGGTCGGCGAGGTGCATCCGGGAGCGGATCAGCCGCGCGTTCCGCTCGTCGCGGACGAGGGCCCACGTGCGTGCGCTCTCCGGGCTCCGGCCGTGGTCCTGGTGACGCCGGAGCAGACGTTCCCGCCGTACGTCTTCCGGCACCTCCAGATACCAGATCGCGTCCAGCTCGGCGGCAGCCGCGGTCCACCCCTCGCGGCGCAGGAGCAGGTAGTTGCCCTCGGTGATGACGATCGGCACTCGCTGGTCGACGGCCACCGAGCCCGCCACCGCGTCCTCCAGCCGGCGGTCGAAAGCGGCCGCGTAGATGACCGGTTCGGCGTTGGCACGCAGCCGGCGCAGAATTGCGGCGTACCCGTAGGAGTCGAAGGTGTCGGGAGCGCCCTTGCGGTCGGCCCGCCCGAGCCGCTCCAGCTCGCGCTGAGCGAGGTGGAAGCCGTCCATCCCGACCAGCGCGGCCATGCTGCCCAGGTGTGCCACGAGCGCCGTGGCGAGGGCGGACTTGCCCACCCCGGGCGGCCCGGTGATGCCGAGCAGCGTCCGGCGTCCCGAGTCCGCCAGGCGCTCGACGCGGCGTGTCAGACACGCCACCGACTCCTCCACGGCAGGCGGGCTTCCGGGTGTGGGAGGCACTGACCGGCTAAGGATGAGCTTCCCAACCTGGTATCGTCGTCTCTGGCTTACAACGTCGTGAGCCCGCATTCCGTCCGGGTCCTCTCCTCCCGTCACAGCAACGGTGTCCTGGTCGTCGCGATACAACCCACCAAGGGAGAGGTCACGGAGGTCCTCTTGGACACATTTGCGGAAGCGGGGCTCAGCCCCCGAACCCTGGCGGCGCTTGGCGCCCAGGGCATTGATTCACCGGTACCCGTTCAGGCGGGTTCCATCCCCGACCTCATGGATGGCCGGGACGTCGTCATCGAGGCGCCCACCGGCTCCGGCAAGACACTCGCTTTCCTGCTTCCCTTGCTGGAGCGCTTCAGCGGTCCCGCCACCGGCCCCCGCGGTCTGGTCGTCACCCCGACCCGCGAGCTCGCCCTCCAGATCGACGCCGTCTTTCAGTCTCTGGACACCGACCTGCGGAACGCGCTCCTCTACGGCGGCGTGGGCTACGCGACCCAGACCCAGGCCCTCAAGCGGGGGGCCGACGTCGTGATCGGGACGCCCGGTCGCATCCTCGACATGGTGCAGCGCCGGCTGCTCTCGCTCTCCCGCGTCGAGTACCTGGTCCTGGACGAGGCGGACGAGATGCTCGACGTCGGGTTCGCCCCGGACGTGGAGCGGATCATCGGCATGACCTACGAGCCGCAGACGGTCCTCGCCTCGGCGACCATGCCGGACTGGGTGAGCCGCATGATCGACCGCCACCTGAAGGACCCCGCGCGGATCCGGGTGGAGCCACCCGAGGAGCCGGCGCTGGAGCATGGCCTGGCGCGCGTGGAGCGGGTCAAGAAGGTGGACGTGCTGGTCAGCCTGCTCAAACAGTTCGACGGATCGGCGATCGTTTTCGGCCGGACCAAGCATGGCGTGGGCAAGCTGCACACCGAGCTGCGCCGCCGCGGCGTCAACTCGCTGCAGCTGCAGGGGAACCTGGGCCAGAGCGCACGCGACCGGACCATGGCCGCCTTCCGGCAGGGACAGGTCGACGTTCTGGTCGCCACCAACGTGGCCGCCCGGGGTCTCGACGTGAGCCACGTGGGGCTGGTCGTCAATTTCGAGCTGCCGGACACACCGCAGTGGCTGACCCACCGCATCGGTCGCACCGCCCGCATGGGTGAGGGGGGCTGGGCGCTCACCTTCGTCACCCCGGAAGACCACCTGGCCTGGTCCAAGCTGCGCCGCCAGGGAGCGCCGCACCTGCGCGACGTGGACCTGCCGCGGCTGCTCGAGGACGGCGATTGGACGTACCACGAGATGGCGGCGCCGGAGCGGTCGGCGGCCCGGCACGGCGTCGCCCCCCGACCGGCAGCGCCGGCGCCGGGCGCCGCCACGCCTGCCCGCGGTCGCCGGCGCGGCGGCCGGGGCCGGCGCGGCGGCAGCGCCACCACCGCCACCCCGCCCCGCGCCTGAGTTAGGGCCACGGTGGGCGCGGAGCCGCCCCGGCGCCGGGTCTGGCGCCCACCGTTCGCTCTCGACGTCCGCGTCACCCTCTCCGATCTGCAGCACGGCCGGTTCGACCCCTGTCATCGCGTCGACGGGGCAGGCACCGTCTGGCGGACCAGCCTGCTTCCCTCGGGCGGCGTGACCTACCGACTCTGGCAGGCGCAGGGTGACGTGCACGCGCACGCCTGGGGACCGGGCGCCGAGGAGCTCCTGGGAGGGCTGCCCGGCCTGCTCGGCGAAGGCGACCATCCTGAGACGTTCGACCCCGGGGAGCCCGCGCTGGCCCGGGCGCACCACCGTTTGCGGGGATTTCGGGTCCCGCGCACGGGCCGGCTGCTGGAGGCGCTGCTGCCCGCGATCCTGGAGCAGCGGGTGGTCGGACTCGACGCGCGCACGGCCTGGCGCCGCCTGGTGCAGCGGTTGGGCGACCCGGCGCCGGGGCCGGCGCCGGCGGGCATGCGGCTGCCGCCCAGCCCCCAGCAGTGGTCCTCGCTGCCCTCCTGGGAGTGGCTGCGAGCGGGGGTCGACGAGCACCGAATGCGAGCGGCGAGCGCCTCTCTTTCCGCCGGGGCCGCCCTTGAGCGTGCGGTCGCGCGGACCGGCCCGGACGACGATCCCGAGCCCGTGTACCGGCGCCTGCGTTCGATCCCCGGCATCGGCGTCTGGACCGCGGCGCAGGTCGGTCAGCGGGCGCTCGGCGACGCCGACGCCCTGCCGCTCGGTGACTACCACCTGGCCGACCTCGCCGGCTACGCGTTCCTCGGTCGCTCCCTGGCCGACGAGGAGATCGAGCCCTTCTTCGAGCGCTGGCGGCCACACCGCTACCGGGTGGTGCGCATCCTGGAGCTTTCGCCCTTCCCGCGCCGCCCGCGGCACGGGCCGCGGCGGCCGCTACAGCGTCCGGCCGGAGGCTGATCCGGCCCGGACTCGCTCGGCCAGCCGGCGCGCCAGGACCAGCGCCCCGGCTACCGGCGGCGCCTCCAGCAGTCGAACCTCGAGCTCGGGGTGGTCGGCCAGAAGCTGCTCGCGGAAGGCGGCGAAGAGACGAGGCTGCGCGGTCATGACGCCGCCGGCGGCGACCACCACCCGGCCGGCCGCTCCCTTCCGCAGTAGCCGCTCGACGAGGGTGGCGAGCGCTGCCGCGCCGTCGTCGATCACGCTCTGCGCGAGCGCGGAACCGGCATCGGCGGCGGCGAAGAGGGCGGGCGCGGCAGCGCCGAGGTGCGCCGGCGACGGATCTTCGGTGATGGAGAGCGTGAGCTGGTCGTGATCGGCCACGTCGAAGGCCTCCTCCAGCCGCCGGAGCAGTACGGCGTCCTCGTGTCCGTCCTCTCGGGCCAGGAGGGCAGCCCGTGCGGCGGCCCGAACCAGCGTGACGGCGCCGCCCTCGTCCCCCAGCACCCAACCCCAGCCACCGGCCATGACGAAGCGGCCCGCGCCGGTGCGCCCGACCGCGATCGAGCCGGTACCGGCGATCACGCCCAGACCCTCTTCCACCCCCGCCGCCGGCACCACCAGCATGGCGTCGTTGACGACGGTCGCCGGCACTCCGCGCGCTCGGAACGCCGCCTCCAGCGCCTGTGCCCGCTCGTCGGTGTGGCACCGTTGGGCTCCGATCGCGGCGGCGTCCACGACCGATCGGGGAGGGATCGCCTCTCTGATCCGGTCCAGCAGCCAGGCGGCGGCCTCCGTGGCCGGTTCCACCCGCCAGCCCGCGGCCGGCAGCACGCGGTCGGCGACCGTGTCACCACTCCACGACTGGGCCCGGATCGCGAGCTTGGTGCCGCCCACGTCGACCGCCACCAGCAGCCCGTCGCCCGACCGCTCAGTCCCCCTCGTCACCGTAGTTTCGAAAGGATAGTTCGAAACTACTGAGGACGGCTCCCGGGCCGGGCCGACCTGCACAGCCACACCAACTACAGTCGCCGGCACTCCGCGCGCTCGGAACGCCGCCTCCAGCGCTTGTGCCCGCCTGTCGACTGGACAGTCCCGCCGCCGTCCTCGCCGAGGCGCGGCGGCGCGGTCTCGACGTCCTGGCCGTCACCGACCACGACACCCTGGACGGCGCGGTGCTGCCCGCCGAGATCGCCTGCCGGGAGGGCGCCGGCGCGGCAGAGAAGGTGGCGAACATCCACCAGCAGGGCGGGATTGCCATCGTGGTCAGCGAGCGGGTCGTCGCCGCCTGACCCCCACGCGCGCGGGATAAGCCCCGTTGGTGCACCTTCGGGGCCTAAACGCGCCGGATAGGACCCGTTGGTGCACCTTCGGGGGTGCGCGGGGTGGGGTGCCAGGCTGAATCTGAAAGACTGGGTCGGCGACGATGGCGGGCCTGCTCGACCAGATCTCCAACCTCGACCTGGGAGGGAGGGGCACGGGGGCTCTCGCCGAGGCGGCGCGCGCCCGCGCCGGCGTATCTCCCCTCTCTGCCGCCGCGGACCTGTTCGCCGGGTTGGCGCCCGGGTCGACCGTCCTCCTCACTACCGGTCTTGCCCCGCGTCCCTGGATCAGCACCTCGCAGATCGAGAGCGATGGGCCGTCCGGCGCCACCGTGCTGGCCCGGGTGCTGAGCGACGCACTGAACCTGCGCGTGCTGCTGGTCGCCGAGGAGGAGGTGCTGCCCCCGCTGCTGGACCTGGCCGGCTGGGCCGGTCTCTCGCTGCCGTCTCGGAGCTTTCCCCTCGGGCCACCCGCCGCGCCCGCCCGCGAGCTGCTGCGCGAAGAGGAGCCTGCCGTCCTGGTCAGCATCGAGCGCCTGGGGCGCAACGATCGGGGCGTCTTCCACAACGCCCGCGGACGCGACGTGGGGCAGGGCAAAGCGGCGCTGGATGCGCTGTTCGAGATGGCGGCGGCGGAGGGGATCCCCACCCTCGGCATGGGGGACGGGGGCAACGAGATCGGGATGGGTGCGATCACCGATGCGGTCCAGGAGGCGGTGCCCTTCGCCAGGCGCTGCAGCTGTGGCTGTGGTGGAGGCATCGCCGCCGTCACCTCGACCAGCGTGCTGGTCACGGGGGGAACTTCCAACTGGGCGGCTTACGCGGTTGCGGACCTGCTCGCACGACGCGTGGGCCGGGACGATCTCATTCACACCGGGGAGGCCGAGGAGCGCTTGCTTCGGTTCGGGGCGGAACTGGGGCTCGTCAACGGAATGCGCCCGACCGTGGACCCCGACGTGGACGCGATCCCGCTTCCCATTCACCGGGCGATCGCCGACCTGCTGGGGCGGGCGGCGCTGCTCACGAGCTCGCCAGCGCGCCCTGGGGAACCTGCCTCCGAAGCTGGATGACACGACGCCGCAGCAGGTCCTCCGCCTCCAGCGGCGTCTCGATCACCTTGCGCTCGCGGTGCCACTGCTCCAGCGCCAGGTCGAGCTGAGCGTTGCGCAGCCTGGTGACCGCCAGCCACCCGGCGGGTCCGTGCCGGAGGAAGGCGCGCACGCGTTCTCTCAGACGCGCCAGCGGGCGTCGCAGCAGCCGGACCTCCTGGGGACCGATCGCGCCCCGGCCGGAGGCGGCCTCGGTCCGCAGGTGGAGGTCGATGGCATCGCCCTCGGCCGCGAGGCCCATGCCCAGCAGCAGCAGCACGATCGCCGTCCAGGGCGCGCCCCCTGCCAGCTCGCGGAGCAGGACCTGAAGGACGTTCTGGACCGGGATCTGGGCGATCCAGGCGTCGAAGATGAGATGAGCCGCGATAGCGCTCAGCCAGCCGGCGGCGATCACCGGGAGCTTCTGCCAGAGCCGGGGATACTGCCGCGCCAGGCCGAAGCCGGCGCCGATCAGTGCCGTGTACGTGGCGTGGCCGGTGAAGAGATCGACCACCTGCCGGACGAACCACTGGGCCCCCGCGCCCACAATGCCCGGGCCTCCCATCTGAGCGACCTGTTGATAGGCACTGACCATGTAGATGGTCGACTCCATGAAGTTGAACCCGAGGCCGACGATCGCGCCGTAGATGATGCCGTCGACCAGACCGTCGAACTCGTCGCGCATGAGCAGGTAGAGCAGGAGCAGCGCGGTGCCCTTCGCGATCTCTTCCATGAACCCGGCCGAGATGCCGTTCGACACGTTCGCCGCCGTGCCGGGGGGAATGGACGCCCCGACCAGCAGGTCCCAGATCACCTCCCCGATCAGGGCCAGCGTGGTGGCCACGATGGCGCCCCAGATTGCTGCCACCAGCGCCACCCGCCACGGCTCTTTCTCATAGCGGTCGATGCGATGGACCACCCAGAGGCCGAACGCCGTCGTGGGAACGCAAGCGGCGGCGCAGCCCAGGACCACGGCGGGAGCGTCGCCGGTGAAGAGGAACGCGGACTCTGCGACCAGCACCCAGAGCACGAAGCCGAGACCGAGCAAGAGTCCGCCTCGAACGACGTCGCGTCGCCGCTCGTCGCGATGTCCCGCCAGGCCCCGGATCTCGAAGATGGTGCCGGCCATGAAGCAGGCGATCGCCGGCACGCCGAACAGCAGGGTCGCCAGCTGGACACCGCGTACGACCTGGGACAGGATGGTGCCGGCCAGGATGACGACCACCACGATGCCGGCGATCACGGCCGCCGCGGCGTGGCGCCGGGGGCGAAACCGGCTGGGGTTGGCCGCGACCACCCCGCTCACGTCTTGACGGCGACGTCGGTCCGGCCCAGGATCTGGACCGGTCGGCCTCCCGAGTAGCGCATCACGTCGACGGTGTACACGCCGGCCGGGGCGTCGGCGCGAACCATCGGCACCAGGGAGGGGCCCGCGCCGGCCAGCTGCCCGGCCGTTTCCGGCTGGATGCCGCCCCAGTCGACACCGGAGTCGTCGTACCAGCGAGCCCCCACCTCGAGGCCGGCGGGGAGGGAGCCCCAGTCGACGCGAGCGGCGAACGCCTCACCCTTCCGGAAGGTGGACTGCGGGCTCGAGGTGATGTGTCCGGCGGCGGGGTCGTACCGGTAGACGCCCTCGATGCGGGCCTGCGCGTCGACGTGCTGCCACGGGGCTGTGCCCTGGATCAGCTGCCCGAAGGCGAGCAGGATGATGAAGAGGGAGACCAGGCCGACCCCGAGAAGCAACACGTAGGGCGCGGTGAGGCCGTCGCTCGGCCCGGGGCGCATGCCTCGTGCCCTCCGCGGCTCTGCCATCGCTGCACAGGGTAGCGTGGGGGGCGATGGGCGACGGCATGGCGGACGACGCTCGGCTGGCGCACCGGCTGTCCAAGGGCCTGGGCGGTCCGGCCACGCCCAGCCGCGACCACGCGCGCTCTCCGCGCCCCGCCGGCGCCCAGCCCTGCACGGCGGGCGATGGTTTGATCGAGGCCAGCGAAGCGATGCTCTGGCTCGACGACCGGCCCTACCACGTGCGGTGCGGGCAAGCGGTGGAGCGGACCCGGGAGGAAGCCGAGGTGGAGCGGCTGCGCGTCCGCCTCCGAGGGACGGACTATGTGGTGGACGCCACAGAGCCATAACTGAACCATCCCGCCACGGCCACGAGGAGCGGCGAAACAGCAGGCGACTCTTGGCTGCCGGGCGACCCCTCGGACACCGACAGCGAGGACGAAGCCAAGATATGGCTTCGGGTCTGCACCGATCTCGCGGCGGCCACCGAGCTCTATGAGACCGATTGCCCGGAACTGCTTGGCCCTTTCAGACAAGTGGCGTCGACGCCGCAACTTCTGGGAGGCCCGGCTGGCGCGAATCCTGATCGAACGGCGGGCTCGGCTCCAAAAGCTCAATCAGTACCGAGCGGGTCGCCTCTCGCGTGCCGCCGGGCGAGGCACCATGTGTTCATCTCATGGTGCGGCGGAGAGGATTTGAACCTCCACGGGGTAACCCCCACTAGCTCCTGAAACTAGCGCGTCTGCCGTTCCGCCACCGCCGCATGCGATGGATCACTGAGTATAGCGACCAGGATCCTGCCGGCCCCGACCGGAGAGTCAGGGCGTCGGCGTAGCCACCGGTAGGGTTCGGAGCACCTTCTTATCGAACTTGCCGGTCGCCCCCTTGGGCACCTCGTCGATGAAGACGATCCGCTCCGGCAGCCACCACTTCGGCACCCGTTCGGTCAGGAAGGTCCTGATGTCCTCATCGGTCAACGTGCCCTTGAACTCGTCCTTGGGGACCACGAAGGCGAGCGGGCGCTCCTGCCACACCGGGTCGGGGACGCCGACCACCGCAGCCTCAAGCACCTGGGGATGGGCCATCATCGCCCCCTCCAGGTCGACGCTGCTGATCCACTCGCCGCCCGACTTGATGACGTCCTTGGTGCGGTCGACGATGCGCACGTACCCGTTCTCGTCGATCGTCGCCACGTCGCCGGTGTGGAGCCACCCGTCGTCGGTGAACTTTGAGGGATCGGTGTTCTTGTAGTACTGCGAGGCGATCCAAGGCCCGCGCAGCTCGATCTCGCCCCACGTCTTGCCGTCCCAAGGCACCTCCTCGCCGCTCACCGAGTCGACGAGGCGGATCTCCACGCCGGGCACCGCGACCCCCTGGCTGTAGGCCGCGCTCTTCGCCTCCTCGGGGCTGAGCCAGCTCCGGATCGAGCGCATGGTGCCGATCGGTGACGATTCGGTCATGCCCCAGGCGTGGTAGACCGTGATGCCTTGCTCGGCCATACGGTCGATCAGGGCGGGAGAGGCGGTCGACCCACCGACCACCGCCGACTTCACGCCCTCCAGGCGAGTGCCCGTCTGCTCCAGGTGGCGGAGCAGGGCGATGAACACGGTCGGCACGCCGGCCAGCCGGGTCACCTTCTCTGCCTGCACCATCTCGACCAGCGAGACCGGGTCTCCGGCCCAGCGGTCGGGGAGCGCGAGGCGGGCGCCGACCATCCCACAGGCGTAGGGGAGGCCCCACGCGTTGGCGTGGAACATCGGCACCACCGCCAGCACGCTGTCCTCCTCGGTGAGCCCGAGGCCCTCGCCCAGGATGCACGCGAAAGAGTGCAGCAGCTGCGAGCGGTGCGAGTAGACGACCCCCTTGGGGTTCCCGGTGGTGCCCGACGTGTAGCACATGGCCGCCGCCTGACGCTCGTCGAGCACCGGCCACAAGTACTCGGACCGCTCGCCGCCGATCAGGTCGTCGTAATCGATCAGGTTCTGGAACGGGTGCTCGGGGAGGGCGCCGCCGCCCTCGTTCATGACCACGATCGAGCGCAGCGAAGACGGCAGCCGGTCGTGGATCTTGCCCAGCACGGGCAGGAGGGTGGCGTCGACGAACAGCGCCGAGTCCTCGGCCTCCCCGATGATGAAAGAGAGCTGGTCGGGGAAGATGCGGGGGTTCAGCGTGTGGAGGACGCGACCCGAGCAGGGGACGCCGTAGTAGAGCTCCAGGTGACGGTGGTTGTTCCAGGCCAGAGTTGCCACCCGATCGCCGCCCTTGAGGCCGAGGCGGTCGAGGGCGCCGGCGACCCGGCCGGCCCCGGCCAGCATGTCGCCGTAGGAGTACCGGTGGATGCCGTCCGCGACCTTGCTGGCGACGGTCTTGCGCCGGAAGAACTTGTCGATCCGCCACATCACGTGCTGCGTGGTGAGCGGGTAATCCATCATCTCGCCTTGCATGGGAAAACCTCCGGGGGAAACCATGCACGGTTCGAGAGGAATTGGCAAGGGACTTGTCCGCTCTCAATCCGCAGCGACTGACGGTCAGTCATTGTCTGTCAGCTGGCTGCTGGAAACCTCCTCCCACGTAGGATGGGCCGGATGCCCCAACGCGGCGTGGCGGACCTGCACTGCCATACGAACTACAGCGATGGCTGGCCGTCCCCCGAAGCCGTGATCGACCGAGTGCGCTGGGAGGGGCGGCTGAACACGATAGCGATCACCGACCACGACAACATCCAGGGCGCGCTGGTCGCCCGCGACTACGCCCGGAGCCTGCCCGACGCACCCTTCGTCATCCTGGGGGAGGAGGTCTCGTCGCGAGACGGCCACATCATCGGTCTCTTCCTGCGCAACCACGTGCCCTCGGGCATGCCTGCCGAAGTCACGGTGGCGGCGATTCACGAGCAGGGCGGGATCGCCATCGCCCCCCACCCTTGCTGGCGGGTGGAGCGGCCGGGAAATGGGGAGGGGAAGGTCCACGGGGTGGGCTGGGTCGCCGCCCGCGTTCGTTTCGACGCCATCGAGGTCGAGAACGCCACCCCCGGGATGTACCTCTACAACCAGATGGCGCACCGCATGCAGGAGGAGCTGGGGCTGCCCCAGGTCGGCAACTCGGACGCACACATCCTGGACGCCATCGGGCGGGCGTACACGACCTACCCCGGGTATGGCGAGGCAGACCTCCGGGCGGCGATCTCGAACGGCACCACGGTCGCGGGCCGGCAACGCTACCAGCCGCGCGGCCTGGCGCTCTACGTGGCGTACACGCTGCACCGCCAGGCTGTGAAGCGAGCCGCCCGGGTAGGTGCGACGGAGCGCTGATCCCGCGGGGCGCCCCGGTCAGCGGTGCGCCAGTCCCAGGGCTGCCGGCACCTGACGCGGATCGTTGACGACCGTGACGCGGGGGTCGGGATGGTGCTCGATGGGCGGGCGGGCCAACCAGACCGCCTGCCGGAAGCCGGAGGCGAGCGCGCCGTCGACGTCGTTGCGCAGGTCATCGCCGACCATCGCCGTCTCTTCGGGACTGACACCGAGGAGGGCGAGGACCTGTTGAAAGGCGCGCGGGTCCGGCTTGTGGATCCCGATCTCCTCGGTCACCACGACCAGGTCGACGAGTTCGGCGAGACCGTGCTTCTCGATCTTGCGTCGCTGTGGGTCGACGGTCCCATTGGTCAGGATCGCGGTCCGGAGTCCGGCGTCCCGGACCTGGCGCAGGAGTCTTCGGGCGCCGGTCCGGAACTCCGAGTCGAAGGCGACCGCGCGCCACGCACGGTCGGCTGACACCGCCGCGTCGCCCTCCAGACCGACGGCCAGCCAGCGGCCGTGGCGCAGCTCCTCACTGGTGATTTCGCCGCCCACGTACCGGCGCCACCAGCCGTCCCCCACCGCCCTCCAGCGCAAGGGATGGATGCCGAGCTCGCGCAGGACGCGGTTGGCCCGGATGCGCGCACGGGTCGCCGCCAGCAGCGTGTCGTCGAGGTCGAAGACCACCGCCTGAAGGGCCACCCCGGGCGAGCCTAGCGCAAGCCGGACCGATGGCGCCGGGGCGGTCGGAGGATGATCGTCGGCGTGGTGGTGTGGCGGTGACGCGGGACCTGATCGCGGTGCTCGACATCGGGACCAGCTCGGTCCGGGCGGCGCTCTACGATCTGGCCGCGGAGCCGGTCCTGGGCAGTGAGGCGCGGATCGCCTATCAGGCACGCGTCGACGCGGGGGGTCGCTCGGAGCTGGACGCTCGGCGCCTGGCGGCACAGTGCAAAGCGGTGCTCGCGGGCGCCCTTCGCGCACTGGGGCAGGGTGATCGCGTGTCCGCCGTCGGGGCCTCCTGCTTCTGGCACGGGCTGCTGGGCCTGGACGCGGCGCACCGGCCCGCGACCGCGATCTGGCTCTGGTCCGACCAGCGCAGCTGGCGGCAGGCTCAGGCCTTGCTTCAGGATTCCGCGTTCTCCGGTGTGCGATCGCGGACCGGGGCCGCCGTCCATACCAGCTACTGGCCGGCAAAGCTGGCGTGGTGCCGGCAGCAAGCGGCGCCGGTGTGGGCTCGGGTACGGCACTGGGTGAGCTTCACGGACTACCTGTACCTGGAGCTCTTCGGCGAGCTGGGGACCTCGGCCTCGATGGCCTCGGGCACCGGGCTCCGACGGCTCGACGACGGGACCTGGGACGCGGAGCTGGCAGGCCGGCTGGGAGTGGAGGTGGCTGCGCTGCCGTGCCGCGTGGAGGAGTACACCGGCCTGCGGCGGCAGGCACGGACAGGGCTGTCGCGGCTGGCCCGAGCGCGCTGGTTCGGGGCGGCCGGCGACGGGGCGACCGCGACCGTAGGCACCGATGGTGACCGGGCGTCCCGACGGGCCCTGACGATCGGAACCTCGGCCGCTCTTCGGACCGCCCTGGGATCGCGCCCGAAAGCCCTCCCCGAGGGGCTCTGGTGCTACGTGATCGAGGAGGGGAGGTACCTTTCCGGCGGCGCCTTCAATAACGGCGGCAGCCTGCACGCCTGGCTTGTCGACCGGCTGCGGGTGGACCCGGTGGCCATCGAGCACTCCTTGCGGCGGCTGCCGCCGGCCAGCGCCGCCCTCACCGTCCTGCCCCTCCTCAACGGGGAGCGCAGCCCCGGGTTTGCCCCCCGTGCCACCGGAGCGGTGGCCGGTCTCCGTGAGTCGACCTCGGCGCTCGACCTGGCACGAGCCGGGATGGAGGGCACGGCGGCGCTGCTGCGCCCGGTCGATCGAGGGCTTGACGTACTCCTCGACGGCGCCGGCCGGACCGTCATCAGCGGGGGCGCGCTGGTCGGATCACCGGGATGGTGCCAGGTGGTCGCGGACGCGCTCGGCAAGCCGGTGTCGGCCGTGCACGTGGAGGAGGCTTCGAGTCGGGGGGCGGCGGTGCTCGCCCTGCGCCGGCTGGGGGCTCCGGGTCCGGCGCCATTGCCCCTGGCCCGGACCTGGCGGCCCCGCCAGCGCGCGACCGCCATCTATCAAGACCTGGAGCAACGGCTGGACACCCTTTACAGGGCCACGGTGGTGTCGGAGGCGTTCGTTTGAGCCCGGGGAGCCCGGCTCTGCGCGGACGGAGGTAGAGTGCCGGTGAGCGCCGAAATGCGATGAGTCCCCGACCGCGCCGGATGGACGACCTGCCGAGGGCCGAATCGCTTCGGCTCCTGGCCACCGTGTCCTTGGGTCGCGTCGTGTACACGCACCGGTCGTTGCCGGCGGTCCGTCCCGTGAATCATCTGATGGACGGGGACGCGATCATCATCCGTACCAGCCAGTGGTCGGAGCTGGTCTCGGTCGTGAGCGAGGGAGCTGTGGTCGCCTATGAAGCCGACAGCATCGACCTCGAGCGCCACCTGGGGTGGAGTGTCATCGCGAGGGGACCGGCCCGGGCCGTCTCCGACGCCGACGAGGCGGCCCGGTACATGGAGCGCCTTTCGAGCTGGGCGCCGGGGGAGCGCGACTTCGTGATCCGCATCGAGCCGGTGTTCGTGAACGGGATGATGCTGGTCGAGCCGGAGGCGGACCGGTCGCAGCCCGCGGAGTAACCGAACCCCTCCTGGCGACAGATGGCCCAGACTATCGGCCCGAGGTGCCGCCTGTCGACAGATAGCACCCCCAGTTCGGGCCCTGGGGCACGTCGCTAGATGGTCCTCAGGCAGTTCGCCTTGTGGCGTGTGCGCCCGGCAGTCACCACCAGTCCGGCTCCTCCCGGCGCGAGCGGCGCCGTTTCGCACAGCCTCGATGCGGTGGGGTCGAGGCCTCAGGCTGCTTTGAGAATCTGGCCAGCGCAATGGGCGTTGCACCGTGTTCGACGTGTCAATTGGTGGGTTGCGTGAGCCCGGCGACCGCTGTCAGTGGTTTCGCCAGCTCGAGCGCTTAAATCAGAAGGTGGAGGATCGTCGTCTCAGTGTCGGCCGGGTCTGGCGTCGGGTCTCCATAGATCTCCCACGAGTACCCGCCGGACTGCCTCCGATTCGCGGTCATCCATTCGTCGATTGCCTTGTAGGCTTCGATCATCAGGTTGTACGGGCCGCGGTGGACGGCGACGGCGGCTTCGCCCCCTGGCGTTTCGGTCGCGTACACCTCCCCCGTAGTTCGAAATGGACGGGTCACCTCGACCCCGAAGTCGCACCGTATCCGTCCGCCCGGTTCCTGCGGGTGCTGGTAGAGGAACACGTTGTGGCCGTGAGTCCATAAGCCCGGCTGGCCGCGGATGAAGCCCCAAACCTGGCCCACCGCCGGTCCCCAGGCGGAGGCAATTTCACCCTGTGCGACCTCGCGTCGCACGGCGGCCAACTTGCGGGGATGTACCGTCTGGACGCTAACGATGACCGGCACTCCCCGATCCTAGACTCCGATCGGCCGTCTGCCGCGTGCCCCAGGGGGTTGCGCCTCGTCGCCCAGGAGGCGACGCCCTCCCCCGGCCGGCGTCTGGTGTCGTCACGGCACGGCTCTGGGAGGGCCCACATCAGGACCAAGAGATAGTCACTTATCGTCACGGTGAATTGGTTCAGTCAGCGATCGGAAACCAGGTCCCACGGATACTGCAGGTATCATTGTTGATCCGGCCTGGGATGGTCGGGACAACTGCCCATACATGTCTCATTATGCCCTCCTACTTTGGAGTCAGTCCTGGAAAGCGGCGTCGTATCATGCAGTGCCCGTGCCCACTGCCCACATCATTCCGCTGGCGACCCCTCCGTCGGGTTCCAGCCTTAAGCGAGCGATCAATCACCTCTACCAAGTGGCGAGCCGGTCGACGCCGGAGGTACAGGACGCCGTCAACAGACTTTTCATTGAATTGACCCGCGCCTCAACCCGGAACGAGGAATTGAGTTAGCGGCACCCTATCCGGGTGCTGCCTAGGACCGATGAAGAGGGGTCGCGATCGAAGGCGGAGGCGGCACTCCCCGACTATTCGTCGGGAACGGAGACTGCCCTCCCACCGCCCGGCCTCCGGACTTGGCTCATGGCGAGCGAAGCCTCGAGAGTCCCGCTCTTCGGAAGAACCGATCGCTCCATGACGTGGTAGTGGTGCCTACCCGTCGGATCGAGGCCGGGAGAGCTTCGTCAGGTGGGCCCCCTTTCGGCGGGGAGTCTCCAATCTGCGAGGTACCGGCGCGCCGAGGTGTTCGGGGCCTCCGCCTCAACCACGCTGGGTAGTCGCCGTTCTGCCCCTCGCACGCCGCGCCCCACCTCTCAGAGATGGAGGTTGCACGAAGCTTTGGTAAACGGCTGGGTAAGGAGTCAGTACACTTGGCGGACCATGAACGCGCCGGAGGGAGAACTGCCTATCCTGACCGGATCCCCTGCCCACGATAGGTGCGACCGTTGAGGCGTCGCCTATCGTCGCCGCCGGCGCAACCGAGCCGTCGCCTGTGGGCCGCGATCATCCAGCCGACGCTGCGGAGCCGGCTTTTATTGGTCGGGAGCATCCTCTACTTGGCCATCATCTTCGGAATCCTTTTGTGGCGTGGGATCTCCATCGAGCCCGAGTACGTGGTTCTGGCGCTCGCGTTGGTCGCCTTTGCGCTGGGCCGCGGAAGGCAGTTCATTTTCGACTTCGTGCCCTTCCTCATCCTGTTTCTCGCCTACGAACAACTGGGGGGCTTGGCCGGCCGGACCGGGATCCCTCCGCACGACGTCGGCGCCTGGGAGCAGTCGCTCTTCGGCGGCACGCTGCCCAACGTCTGGCTCCAGTCGCACTTCTACGACCCGGCCCACAACACACTCCTCGACTGGGTAACGATGGGCTTCTATTTCATGCACTTCGTGGTCCCGGTGGGGACAGGTTTCATCCTCTGGCTCAAGGACCGCCGCCGGTACTGGATCTTCGTCGCCACACTGCTGGTGATGTCGCTGGTGGCGTTCGTCTTCTATCTGTTTTTTCCTACCGCGCCACCTTGGTACCAATATCCGGACCAAGTGCACCATGTCCTGCCGGAGATGATCAACCGTTGGGGGGTGAACTACTACGAGTCACCGCTCTTCACGTTCGACTCGGACAAGTTCGCCGCCTTCCCGTCCATGCACGCGGCGTATCCGACCCTGGCCGCGCTCTGTGTCTGGGGCGTCAACCGCAAGCTTGGCGTGGTTTTCTTCGCCTACTCCCTTTGCGTCTACTTCTCCATCGTCTACCTCGGCGAGCACTATTGCCTCGATATCTTGGCCGCGATCGTGCTGGTCGCTTTGGTTTCAACCATAGTGTTCCAGGTGTCGTCGCGGCTTTTCCCGGTCGAGACTGCCGACGCCGCCCTCGTCAGCCGGCGAGGGGGCGATGGCAGAATGCAATAGAGTACCCAGGCCCCGTCGTGAGCAGGTTGAGCACGAGTGAGCCGCCGCGAAGCGCAGCAGAGCCCGTCACGTTGACCGCGCCTTCTGGTCCGGTCCAGTTCAAGGCTTGAAAAGTCGGGATCGACTGACGTGAAGACGATGGAGGAGGAACTTGCTCATGGTCAGCTCAGTCTTGAGGCCGTAGACAAGGCTTTGAGCGAAGCTTGCTGAGGACGCCTCCGGGAAGTATTTCGTCTCAACCGGCACCTCCCGGATGCGGAAACCGAAGTTGACCGCCTGCGCGATGACCTCGGTGTCAAAGACGAAGTCGTTCGAGTTCCGGAGGAACGGGATCGTGGTGAGGAATTCGCGGCTATAGGCGCGGTAGCCGGTGTGGAGCTCAGAGAAGCGGAGTCCGAGAGCCAGGTTCTCGGTCTCTGTCAGGAAACGATTGGAGACGATCTTGTAAAGCGGCATGCCGCCCCGTCTGGCCCCACCTCGCTGCAGGAACCGTGACCCCAGCACCATGTCTGCATCTCTGGACAGGATCGGCCGAACGAGGGCGGGGAGCAGGGTAGGGTCGTACTGGCCATCCGGGTGAAGCATGACCACGACGTCGGCCCCCTGGCGCAGGGCCTCGAGGTAACAGGTCTTCTGATTGCCACCATACCCGACGTTGTGGGGATGTTCAATGACCTGAAGGTTGAGCGACTTGGCCACCTCGACGGTGTCATCGGTGGAACCGTCGTCCACCAAGATCACACGCTGGACCCATCCTTGCGGGATCCCTTTCCAGGTCTGTCGGACCGTCTGCGCCGCGTTGTAGGCCGGCATCACGATCATGACTTTCCGTCCATTCAGCAGCGCCGCGTCCTGGTCGGACAGTGTGCTCTCCGCGCCACGTGCGTCCGGCTGTGCTGGTTGTGCGTTCATTCCACGAGCCCCCTCCATGTTACGTGGGACCCCTGAGCACCACGACGCCGTCCGGCATCCATGGAGGATGGAGGGCAGGACAAGCAGACCGGCTGGTCACGAGCGGCAGCGCGGTGGGTGGCGATTCCCCGTGTATCCCGCCCGGGAGGCCCATGCCTTCAGCATCCTCGAGACCCTCGCGGCAGGAGGTGTGATCGATCCGGAATGGCGACGCGGGCCTGGTTCCGATACCCTCAGGGTCCGGTGTCTGTCGCCGCCGTTGCTGCCTGCGGCGTAGTGCTGATGTTCATCCCGCCCCGAGGCTGCTTCGCGGCCCCGTTGGCGGCTGCCTGTTTGTGGACGTGGCCCGCACCCGTGCAGGCCTGGCTCACTCGTGTTGGCCTCGAACGCCGGTGGCTGACGATCACCGGGATCTCGTTCGCAGCGGGCGGAGCCGTCGTCAGCCTTGCCACCGGAGGCCAATTCGATGGCCACCTGCTGCACGGCGGGGACTTCCAGACCTACTGGCTCGGCGCCACCGTGGGAGCGCATCATGGGTGGTCGCACGTCTTTGACGCGACACTTCAGAAGGCAGCGTGGCCTGGCATGGCTGGCGCTCACGAGCCGTTCCTGCCCTTCCTCAACACGCCGCCGATGGCCTGGCTGGTCGCGCCGCTGCTCGCGCTGCCTTACGTGTTCGCCTATGCACTCTGGGTCGCCCTCATTGCTTTGTGCACAGTGATCACTCTCGTTTTGCTGGTGCCACGTAATTGGTTGGCCGTGACGGCTCTCATGACCGCTGGGCTCTGGGTAACACCGTACACGGTGGTGAGCGGCCAGAACGCCATCTTTGGGGCGCTGGCGGTCACCCTAACGTGGCGCCTCCTGCGAGCGGGTCACGAGGAGTGGGCCGGGCTTGCGCTTTCGCTCATTCTTCTGCGTCCGACTGCCACGCTGCTCCTTCCCTTCGCAATCCTATTGGCCGGTTATCGCCGGACGTTCGCTGTCTGGTGTGCCGTCGCTGTGCTGGTCAGCGCTGTCAGTGCGGGGTCACTCGGCCGCAGCGGACTCAGCCAGTTCGTGCACCTGGCTCTCATGGTCCGTCACTCGCATCCGCGCGCGGTCCAAATGACGATCCTGGGGTGGCTCGGGCAGGACCCGCCTGCAATCGCGTTGGAGGCCCTGCTCGTCATCGCCGCCTTGGCGGTTGCCTGGTACGGCGGCCGCACACCCGCGGTCGCCATCGCAGCTGGCGTCCTGGCCTCACTTTTCCTCACGCCGTACATTCACGTCCAGGACTACGTGACGGTGCTCGCCGCCGCGGTAGCCGTTGCAGTGCCGCCGGTGCGAGCCTCGTACGGACTGATACTGGTCGCGATCCTCGCCGTCGCGCCGCCGGGGCTGGTGTTCGGGGGAGTGTGGGAAGGGACGCTCTTGATGGTCGAGGTGGCATGGTTGCTTTGGCTGGCGTGGGGACTCCGCGGCTCCATGAGGATTTCAAGGCTCAGGCCTGGGTTAACGCATTCACCCGCTGGTTGACAACACGGCGATCCGGGCGGTATCCGATGCTGCCCATCCCGTGGTTGGGATGATCTGCGATCAGAACCGGACGCCGGACCGCACGTGGGCGCGACGTTGGCCGGTTGCAACCATCTCGACGGAGGTGCGGGCGAGCGAGATCACTCCCGTGAACCGGCCTGGTGAGGCAGCTGCGAAAAGGAGTTGAGCGAGGAGCGGATCGTGAGGCTCATGCAGGAGGGTCTGACCTCGCTCGGAGCGGTCAATGGGTGGTCGACGTTCAGCGAGGCGTGGTTGGGCGCGCTCCCCCTGGTCGCCGCTCAGTTCGATGAGGGGGGCCGGTCCGCCGCCTTCTCCACCGACAAAGTGGATATGTGGACCCCGTCCACATTGGGATACGATTCTGGCGTGAAGCTGTTCCTTACGTCCGCCGGCATCAAGAACGAGACCATCCGCAATGCACTTGTGGACGAACTCGGCAAGCCCATCGTCGAGTGCAACGCCCTATGCATTCCGACGGCGTCGTATGGGCATCCCATGGTCACGCCGGCCAGTGCATGGCGCTTCATCGCCGGGCAAGAGCCGCGGTGTCCAATGACCGAGTTGGGGTGGAAGTCCGTCGGTCTTCTCGAGCTCACCGCGCTCCCGACGATCAGTGCGGAACGCTGGGTTCCCTGGGTCCGGGACGCGGACGTCCTCCTGGTGAATGGCGGCGGCCCTCTCTATTTGACCTACTGGCTGCGGCAGTCCGGACTGGCCGACCTCCTGCCTTCGCTCTGCGACATGGTCTGGGTTGGGCTGAGCGCGGGAAGCATGGTGATGACCCCGCGAGTCGGAGAGTGGTTCGTCGAGTCGAAGCCGAGCATCACTGGCGACGACGCTGCACCTGGGAGTCGTCGAGTTCTCGATCTTCCCCCACCTGGATCACCCGGATCTGCCCCAGAACACCATGGCCAACGCGGAACGATGGGCGGCCGGCATCCCGAATCCGGCATATGCGATCGACGATGAGACCGCTATCAAGGTAGTCGACGGCAGCGTCGAAGTCCTCTCGGAGGGGCACTGGAGGCTCTTCAACCAGGGAACGGAGACGTAGGCAGCTTGGCGCGCGCTCCAGCGCCATCATGGCCGCCTCCCGTCATCATCTGGGACGGGTACAGGTAGTGCGTGGGGATCACTCCTTCGCAGCTGGCTGAGGACGCTGGGGTGGGGCAGGGGACGATCTTGCGCGCGCGAGCAGGGCGTCCTGCAACCAGACGCTACAAGCGGCGGCGGCGGAACGTGGTGGTACCCGCGGAGGGACTCGAACCCCCGGGCCAATGTTCCCAGGCGCTGGAATCACCGAGTCCGGATCGGTGATCGGAAGTGGCACTACATGGACGGCCTTGGGTACCTCCGGGCGTGCAGGTCGGTACCGGACTCGCGCTCGCGAGGGCGGGGCGCTTCTCAAGAGCTGCACCCTGGCGGCCGGCGTTTTGGCGTCAGGGCCGGTATCACGTCCGCACGGTCCCGAAGAGTGATGCCCGGGTTGCGGTAGCGGGTCGGCGTGGGCCGGTGCGTGCAGAGGCCAACCGGAAGTGCCTTCATGACAGCGAGGCTCCGCTTGCAGGCGGCAGCACACCAAAGATAGGGTGAGGGGAGTCATGGTCGATAGCGGGCCTGTGAGCGCGCTGCTGGCCGGCGCGTCGGCACGCCAGCGGATCTATCCGGGCGACGCCCGGGGTGGCGCGGTGTTCGAGCGCGTGTCGATCGACGGGCGGGGCTACTTCCTGAAGCGGTGTAGCCAGTCGGGCGACTGGATCATGCGGGTGACCGGTGATCGGGTGCATCGCTCGTACCACGTGTGGCGAGCCGGGGTTATGCACCAGGTTCCCGGCTGCATCGACCACACCGTCGTTGCGATGGAGGTCAACGGCGAAGGGGACGAATCAGAGTTGCTGACCCTGATGCACGGTGTCGGCCCCTACTTGCTCATCGAGGGCGACGACGTGATCGAGGCCGACGTGCATCAAGGTTTCATCGAGCACATGGCCGAGCTAGCGGCCACGTTTTGGGGTTGGGCTGACAGCGATGGTCTGCTGACCTCGATGCCGCAGCGGCTGCTGATGTTCGCACCTGACACCATCGCGCCCGAGCTTCGATCCGGCGATGTCCCGCCCGCCATCGCCGCGGCCGACGCCGGCTGGCAGCGGTTGCCTGAGCGCTCCCCGCTCCTCGCCTCGGCCGCCCGGATGGTTCATGACACTCCTGGAACGCTGGCCGCGCTGTTGGGCCAGACCCCGGTGACCTTCCTGCACGGTGACTGGAAGATGTGAAACCTTGGCGCCCACCCGGACGGCCGGACGATCCTGTTGGACTGGTCACTTCCGGGCGCCGGCCCCGGGTGCTGGGAGTTGTGCTGGTATTTGGCCCTCAACCGCGCCCGCCTTCCCGAGCCAAAGGAGGCGGTGATCGAGCGGTACCGGAGGATGCTGGAGCATGCCGGCATCGACACGGCAGAGTGGTTCCAGGCGCAGCTCGATCTGTGCATAGTCGGCATGATGGCCTGCTTCGCCTGGGAGAAAGCGCTGGGCGGAAAGGATGAGCTGGGTGGTGGGAGGAGCAGGTCGGCCAGGCGGTCCGCCGTCAGGGCCTGCCGATCGGGTGACCGACCACTACCACGGGACGGGCCAGCCCTGGGCGACTGGCGCCTGCTTGGTGTATGGGCCGATCGCCGAACAGCTGGTCGCCCGCTCTCCCCGTCCGCTCGGCGGGCGACTGGTGCTGGACGCGGGCGCCGGAACCGGGACGGCCATGGTGCGCTGCGGGCTTGTGGCGCCAGACCGGTGGCAGTCGTTTTGCCGCCGACATGCTGCGTTCCAACATTGCTGCGGGCGGCGCCCGGGTGGTGGGCGACATCTGTGGATTGCCGCTCTCCGAGGCGGCCGTGGATGACGCCGTGGCGGCGTTCTACGCAATCTCCCACGAACCCCGAGCCTGCGTTTCGCGAACTGATGCGGGTGCTGCGGCCGGGGGGAGCCCTATTGGCGTGCGTCTATGCCAACCGGAGCCGGAGTGCGGTCCGCGACCGCATTGACGAGATCGCTCGCGCCGCGGGCTGGCAGGTGCCCGACGGTACGTCGAGATCAAGTCGCACGCCACCCCGGCGTTGGGGACAGCCGCCGCCATGACGGCCGCGGCCCGTGAGACGGGCTTGACCAAAATCACGGTCAACGAACGGCCGGTCGATGTCGGTGTAACCGAACCCACCCAGCTGGTCGCTTACCGATTCGGCCAAGCGCCGTTCACCGCCTGGCTGGAATCGATCGGACCGGCGGAGTCGAGGGCGGTTCAGCACGCCGCGGTCCAGGCCATCGGCCCGGTCATGGAGCCCTACCGCCCAATCGTCGTGTTCCTCACCGCCATCAGGCCTAATCCTCACCGAGAAGGGCCTGAGCGATGAGAGAAGGAGACGCCAAGGAGATTGAGTACGCCCGCCCCGGAAGCGGTCTTGGGCGGGCGTAATGGTTCTCTCAATCCTGCGGCGGAGCGGTAGTCGAGCGGCGGCGTTGGTATCGGCCTTCAGTTGCAGAGTCCTCGTGAGAACCCCGGTGCGGAGCAGCACCCGCAGGCGCGGTGCAGGCCGAAGGCTCGGCCTTGCGGTCCGGAGGAGTCAGGTATGTCAATGCAGGCGGGCCGAGCAGGGTGGCATTGTGTCGGTGAGTTCACAAACAGGGGTGGTGCTTGCCGCTCGGGCTGACATGTGGTGCTGCCTCATTGCGGCCGGTTTGCGTGCCGCTGAACGCCGCTGCGGGTATCGGATGCCGCGGCGAATGTGACCCGTCAGGTGAACCCGCGGTGGGAGATGAACTAGAGAGGCGCGACCGCAGTCGCGAGAGTCGATAGCCAAGGAGAGTGACATGACCGACGCTGAGAACGTGGCCAACAGCGAGCGCCTCAACGAGGCGCTGAGGCAGATCCGCGGCGTCACGATCGACGAGGCGACCATCCGCGCTCACGTGATGCGGCCGGCGAACCTCGTTGGCGTCACCTCTGATCGCGGTCTCGACGTCGAGCGCCCTCCGACCCCGCGTGAGGACGCTCGACGGCCGGAGGAGTTCCTCGGATTCGAATTCAACCCGGACGGGTTCGTGAGTGCGCTTCAGGCCGCGTTCGACAACTCGGTCGCGGGCTACGCGATGGGCCTCAACAAGAACGGTCTACCAATGAAGAGACTGGCCTGGGGTTGGGCGCACGAGCCGTGGGACACCGCCGAGGCCTGGACGCCCGACGTCCGGCAGCATGTGGCAAGCCTGAGCAAGCAGCCGACCGCGATGGCCATGGTCCGGGCGCTCAACGAGGCCGGGCTTTCGACGGACACCGCGATCATCGACTATCTGCCCGACTACTGGGTCAAGGGCCCGAACGTGGACCAGATCACGTTCGCCAACCTGTTGACGCACACGTCCGGCCTCGCCTATGGGGTCGACACCTCGGAGATGGACTTCCTGTTCATGAAAGCGCAGATCGAGGCCGGTACGACCCATATCGGGAAGCCCTGGTATCAGAACTTGAACTTCGGACTGTGCCGCATTCTGATCCCGACGGTCGACGGCAACGTCCCGCCGTGGCTGAGGGTGCCGCCCCATGTCGAAGCGCCCGACACGAACGACAGCGCTTGGGACGTCGCAACGCTGCAGGACTACCAAAACTTTGTCCAGGCGAACGTGTTCCGGCCGTCCGGCGTGACCGATGCGACCTTCGTGCACGAGCCGAACGACGCGCTCGCCTACAACTTCCCGGTGTCGGGCGCCGGCTGGAACTCGGGCGATCTGACCTCGATCATCGGCTGGCACATGACGGTCGAGGACGTCCTCAACGTGATGGGCACCTTCCGGCGCGCCGGCACGATCGTGAGCCCGGAACAGGCGCAGACCATGCTCGACAGCAACTTCGCGATCGACTATGCCACCTTCACGCTGCTCGGCGGCCCCCTCTACGCGAAGAACGGTGCCTTGCAGCACAACGGCGGATATGTCGAGCAGGCGGTTCTGTTCTACCTCCCGGAGGACATGGAGCTGGTGGTGCTGGTCAACTCTCCGATCGGCGCGACGGCCGAGTCCCTGTTCTCGATCGTGTACGACGCGTTCCAGGACAACGTCTGGGCCAGACGACCTCCACCCCGCTAGGCTTGCAGCGGTCTCGCTCGCGTGGGGGACGTCTGGGCCGATTTCCGGGGTCAGGGCGGCGGGTGCGGCCGCGGGATTCGAACCCTGGACCAGAGGCTTAAAGGGTCTGGGAGGGCCAAGGACGCAATTCCCAAGGCGGTCGCCACTGGTCTCCGAGAGTTCAACCGGTTGCTGGCCCGTACCGGCTGCTCCCAAGCTCGCTCCTGTACCTGTTGCTGCACTCGCGCGCGATGGCTGCCCCATCTCGTCGTCATTGGCGGCGCGGTACGAGCCCCCCTTGGGGGCGTCCGGCTCATGCGCGCGCCCGCGGGATCATACTGACGACGTTGCCTGGGCGGCGGGAACCTGATGAGCAGCGCAGACAGCGGCTACCAACTTGGCAGCGGGGCCGCTGAATTCGAGCGGCTATAGCTCCAGGGCAGGACGCTCGCACCCGCGACGCGCATGATCCTCGTCGCGGCGGGCGTTCGGTCTGGTATGCGCGTTCTCGACCTGGGTTCCGGAGCGGGGGATGTGGCGTTCGCCGCCGCCAGGCTGGTCGGGTCGGTTGGCGAGGTCGTCGGGATCGACCAACCGCGCGATGCCGTCGCAAGAGCGACCGCCCGGGCAGCCGACCATGGCCTACCCAACGTCCGGTTCGTTGTCGGAGATATCCATGAGAGGGCCCCTACGGACCGTTCGACGCGGTTACCGGACGTTTGGTTTTGATGTACGTGCCCGATCCTGCGGCGGTGCTGAAGATGCAGGCTGGCGGGCTGCGCGCTGGCGGTATCGTCGCTCCGATCGAGTTCGACCTGCGCAGCGCCCACTCGAAGCCCTCGACGCCGCTGGTGACCCAAGTGCTTTCATGGCTTGGCGAGGCGTTCATCCGGGGCGGCATCGAGCCCGCGCTGGGGCCGCGCCTTTGGACGGTGCTGCAATCCGCTGGCCTGCAGCCGTTGGGATGATGGGGGTCCAGCCACACTTCGGTCCCGACGATCCCGATGGCGCGGCGCTGCTGGCCGGGATCATCAGGGCGGTCCTGCCACTGATCGAGCGGACGCGCGTGGCGACGGCAGCAGAGGTCGGCGCGGATAGCCTCCAGCAACGTTTGTCCGTCGAACTGGCTACCGCCGGCTCTGTCTTCGCTCATCCAAGCTCATCAGGGAAAGGGGCACGGTGAGCAGAGGGACGCAAACTAAAGGACCTGACGACCTAGAACCGAACGCTGTTGAATTAATGGGACCCATGAGTCCGACGTCGACGGAATCCGCTAGCTCAAACAAAGATCCCGCCCGTCCCGAGGCGGAGGTCGGACCTTTCAACACTCGCCGATGACTCGGTTACGGCGCGTGCGCTCGTTATGGGAGGCCAGTGATGAAAGCCACCAGACGCGGCCGGATCGGCGGAACAAGCCACACGACGACCAGGATCGCGTCTGTGGCCCTGCTCGTGAAGGTCTAGGGATATCCCGGATGCCGAGCGGTCGGGGGACCCTTACGCTTCGGCGAGTGGATGAGCGCTACGTGATCGACGAAGGCGTGCAGTCGCGCTATGTCGCGACGCGCGATGCCCAGACGTTCCTGCCGTTCCTCCTGCCGCACCTGCGTCCAGGGATGGACGTTCTCGACGCTGGGTGTGGGGTCGGCAGTATCGCGCTCGACCTGGCACCGAAGACCCTGCCGGGTCGCATCGTCGGGATCGACATCGATACGGGCCAGATTGAGACAGCGCGGGGATCCGCCGCCGAGCGCGAGCTCCACAATGTCGAGTTCGAGACAGCCTCGGTGTACGAGCTGCCGTTCGCCGATGCCAGCTTTGACATCGTCTATTCGGTCGCAGTGCTCCAGCATGTCGGGAAGCCGATACGCGCACTGGCTGAGATGCGACGCGTCCTGCGTCCAGGAGGCCTCGCGGCAGTCACGGACGACGACCACAGCACGACCGTCATATCCCCCGACCGCGGTGAGCTGGCGGAGGCCTTCCGCCTTTGGCAACGCGTGATCATCCACGGAGGTGGCGATCCCTACTACTCACGGCACCTGCGCAGCCTGATGCTTGAGGCCGGCTTCGCACGAACCCACGGAGTCGCTCACGTGCCCGAGGTGCACGGGGACGCGGCGAGCACGCGCTGGATCGCCGGGGTCGCGGTGGACCTGCTTAGCGCCCCGAGCGTGAGCGATGTCATCATCGGCGAGGGGTGGGCCAGCCGCGCCGACCTCGATGGCATGATCGCTGCGTTCCGGGAGTGGGGGGAGAAGCCGGACGCGTTTGCCACGGGCCTCTATTGCGGCGCCCTCGGCTGGAAGGACTAGCCCTTACCACGCTGTTCTAGATGACGGTCCAATCTCCTCGGTGTCAAGGAAGTAAACCCAGGGATGTCACGCCCGAGCACGCTGTCCGCGGGGGAGCCTGCACGGGGCATGTGTCCAGGAGCGGCTGTGAGTTGGCCCTTTGCGGGATTTCGCTGCAAAATCTGCGCAAGGCGAAACCAGACGTGGGCCTTCGTGCCGGCTCGCGGTCCTGGTCGACGGCGCCACCGCACTTTAGCCGCCTGCCCGGAGCTCCGCGGCCCGTTGATTGACGCCTCGGCGGCCGACCGGATGGCCGGGTCGTCTAGTTCGGGCGGCAGCTCTCTTGTCCACTCGTCGATCAAGACGCTGAGAGGAACCCAGCGCGCCTCGGTCAGCTCTTCGTGGTCGATGACCTGGATCTCCACCACGATTGGCCGATCCTCCAGATCGATCGAGAAGGTGCTCGTAGGGGCGAGGTCGCGACACTGGGCCTTGACGATGTGCTTAAGCGTGCGTGCCGGTACTGGTTCGTTCCCTTGGGAGGCAAGACGGGTCAGCGCCTGGCGCCGATCTCCGGCGAGTTGTACCGTCGCCTGAAGGCGTACAGCCAGGGCAGGACCGGCCGCCCGCGTGTGCGTCAGCCTGGCTCTTCTTGGCGCGGGCGGACCTGGACCCGGAGGCGGGTCCATCCGCATCTGCTCCGGGCATCAGCGATCACTCGCATGTGTGCGAAGGGCATGCATCCGGCGATGGGTTCGCAAGTTACCGGCGTGAGCGTGCAGGCCATCTTTAGCACTTCCTGTACACCTCGCAAGTGATGCCCTGGGAAGCGGCAATGCGTGCGCGGCTTCGTAAAGGTCACCGCACTGGATGGCGCAACGTTCGTACGTCGATGATCTCCAGCACGTAGAGCTGTCCTCCGCGGACGCGGTAGAAGACGCCGAACGGCGGAACCGCCCAGTACCGGATGCCTGGGCGATCGGTCGGGTGGCCGAGCGACCACCCCAGGGATGCCATCCGCTCCACTGTCTCGTAGATACGGCGCGCGCTCTCTGGAGACCGGCTGGCCGCCTCCTCCAGGTCCTGGAGCGCAGGAGTCCACACCACCTGGAGAGGGGGCGTCACGAATCGTCAGTCTGGTTCGGGCAGAGGCGGGAGACCGACGATCTTGCGCACCAAGTTGTCGGGAACCGGCGCTGGGAAATCGCCTCGCCGCTCCCGTCCCTCCCACTCGTCGAGGCGCGCTTTGACGCGGGGGTCGGCCATGACTCGGCGGACCTCCTCGTGGATCGGGTCCTCGATCTCGTCGCCGTCGTCGGCGCGGTGCCTCGCCATGTCGACATGGTACCGCCGGCTCCGCGAGGGCCCTCCATCATCGGAGGTGGGTGGCGCCCCGGATCCGTCCCAGCCGGGGAGGGGCCCCAACCCGACGATCCGGCGTGCCTCGTTGTGTGACAGGCGGGCCAGCCGTTCGCCGCGCCGATCACTCTCCTCGGCCTCGTCGAGACGGGCCTTGACACGGGGGTCGGCCATGACTCGGCGCACCTCCTCGTGGATCGGGTCCTCGACCTCGTCGCCCGCGTCGTCGGCACGGTTGGTCGCCGTCACGCGGGCCATCGTAGGCCGCGCTGGATCTCGTCCCGAGTCAGGTCTCGACCAGGTGCTTGGGCAGACGGGGCCGCTACGCCTTGACGCCCTCGCCCACATCGCCTTCCCGCCCGGCCCAGCTCAGGAAAGCGTTGATGGCGGTCAGGTAGCTGTGAACGGTGAACAGGGAGAGCTTGCCGCGCGGGCCGCCTTCCTTGAGCAGGTGTGACGACAGCGCGTCCAGCACGCGCCGGCTGATCTGGCCGGGCGCGGTGATCTCTCGTTCCGCGCAGAAGGGGAGGAAGACGCGGCGCAGTGGGTACCCGTAGGCCTCGCTCACGGTCCGCGGCGCGAGACCCCGAGCGCGACAGGAGGCGAGGTAATCCTCGACCAGCTGCTCCAGCGCCGACGGTGCGTGGGGTTCGACGACAGAGAGGTTGGGCACCGCTACGACCTCCGGAGTAAAAGCTGGAGAAACTCCAGGATTCACACTTATCCGCAGCAAAACCCTTCAAATCGGTACAGCAACAGACCACCAAACCAGTGCGGGTCGTACAGCAGTCGAAGGGGGTCGTAGCAGGACAAAACTGTTTCACAGGGTCTCCTCCTGAATTCAAACTCAGGAGGTGGTACCGGCGGAGGGACTCGAACCCCCGACACCCAGATCCGAAGTCTGGTGCTCTGATCCACTGAGCTACGCCGGCACGTCCGCTGAACCCAGAGAGGATACCGCCGCGGGCGCGTGACAGGCCCACTTTGGCCCAGCGGGCGCCGGCGCAGTATTCCGGGTGGTCCGGCTACACTTTCTACCCGGCCAGGGCGGCTGGCGGAACAGGTAGACGCGCACGTTTGAGGGGCGTGTGAGGAAACTCATCCGGGTTCGAGTCCCGGGCCGCCCACCACCGCGAGAACCGGCCCTTCCTCGCGCTCACGCCCCGTCGATGGCTCGCGCCAGCGCCTGGTAGGTGACCTCGATCTCGCCCTCGGTCGAAGGCACCGCGATGGTGCCCGGGCGCGCCTTCACCACCTCTGCCAGCCGGGCCCCCATGGCCCGCAGCTCGACGTCCGGATCACCGTCAGCAAGCCCGGCCAGAGCCACCGCGTGCTCGGCCGTCTCGGGCCTGCGGGACCGCTCCTGGAAGCGCCGGACCGCCTCCTCTCTGCCCGCGATCAGCACGACCTCGACGAACCGGACCCCGACCTCATTGGCCAGCGCCTCGAGCTCCAGCACCCACTCGATCCGACCCAGAAACTGCGGCACGATCACCGAGTGGCCGCCTCTGAGGTGCGCCCGCATGCCCGCCACCGCGAACGCCCGCGCCAGGCCTCCGGCCTGCGGGCGGTCCTCTTGCCAGGCGCCGACCATCGAGCGCAGGACGTCGACGTCGCAGCAAAAGGTCATCGGGTGCCGGTCCGCGTAGAGCCGCCCCAGCGTCGACTTGCCGACCCCGGGGGCGCCGTTGAGCAGGATCAGCAGCGGTCCCGGGGCCCGGTCGCGGCCGCTCACAATTCCACCACCTGCCCCGTCCGCATGCTCTCGTCGGCGGCCAGCACGATGCGGAGGCTTTCCACCGCGGACTCCAGATCGGCGGTCAGGTCGAGATCATCGGCGATCGCCTGCCGCAGCCACGCCTGCTCGCGCCGGCAAAGCTCGTCGTGCCCCGGCTCGTCCCCGACGGCCAGGAAGGTGTCGGGCTCGGCGAAGGAGCCGTCGGCGGCGAGTGCCGCGTGATGCACCCGGATCGCGCTCGAATCGGTGTGGGTCTCGATCGCCGCCGAAGCACCCTCCGGAGTGACGATGCTGACCGAACCACCCGGCCCGACCACGTCCTTGACGAAGAACGCGGTCTCGCTCAGCATCGGGCCCCAACCGGCTTCGTACCAGCCCACCGACCCGTCGTCGAACTCGACCTGGAGTTGCCCGTAGTTGGGGACCGCCACCTCGGGGGAGAGGCGGGCGCCGATTCCGTGCACGCGCACCGGACGCGCACCCGTCATCTGGCACATCACGTCGACGTAGTGCACGCCGCAGTCGACGATCGGGGTCAGGTTCCGCATCAGAGCACGGTGCCAGCTCCAGGCCTCGCCGGATGACTGCTGATTGAGGTTCATCCGCATCACCAGCGGGCGGCCGAGCTTGCGCGCCTGCGCCACGAACTCCTGCCACGCCGGATGCACCCTGAGGATGTAGCCGCAGACCACCTTGCGTCGGTGGGTCCGGGCCGCCTCCGCCACACGTTGGGCGTCGCTCACGGTCTCGGCCAGCGGCTTCTCCACGAAGACGTGGGCCCCCGCTTCCAGCGCGCGGAGTGCATACGGGGCGTGCGTGTCGGCGTACGTGTTGATCGAGACCACGTCCGGCCGCACCGCCGTGAGGGCCGTCTCGAAGTCGGCGTAGCGCGGCACCTCGCGCCATTCCGGCGGCAGATCCTTACGCCGCGCGATCGACCGGGCACAGAGGCCGGACAGGCGGTAGCCGGGCAAGGTGGCGTAGGCCCGAGCGTGGGACATGCCCATGTGACCCAGCCCGACCACCAGGACGCGCAACTCCTCCGATCTCACGTCCACCTCCTTGGCTCGCCATATCCTGAGGCGATGTCGAGCGCGCTTCAGCCCGCCGGCGCCGGCACGCGCATCACCGGTGCCGTGCTCTCCCGGCTCTGGGGCCTCCCACCTGCCTCCAACGACGTTCTGGTCGAGCGGGATCTCCAGCTTCGGATGCGCGACGGCGCTGTGTTGCTCGCCGACCACTATGCGCCGGGCGGCCTGCCGGACCGGCCCACCATCCTGATCCGCACGCCGTACGGGCGTGGCTTCGTGTCGGGTGCGGTCTCCGGCCTGCCGATGGCCGCGCGCGGGCATCACGTCCTGGTCGTCGGCTGCCGCGGTACGTTCGGCTCCGGCCAGCCCTTCCGGCCCATGGTCCACGAAGCTCAGGACGGTCAAGACGTCGTGGCCTGGCTGCGGGAGCGGGAATGGTTCGACGGGCGCCTCGCGACGTGGGGCCCGAGCTATCTCGGCTATACCCAGTGGACACTGGCACTCGACCCGCCGCCGGAGCTGCGTGCCATGGTGGTCATCATCGGCTTCCACGACGTGCTGGAGATCGGCCGCGGCCAGGGGCCGCTGGAGCTTCAGAACCTGCTTTCCTGGTCGGACATCGTCGCCCACCTCGAGCGTGACCACCCTCTGGTTGCGGTGACGCGCCTGCTCACGGCCACCCGCCGCCTGACGCCCCGCTTCGCAACCCTTCCCATCGACCAGGCGGCGGCGACCCTGGGCGGAAACCCGGTGCCGTTCTTCATGGAGTGGGTGGACCACGAATCGAGGGACGACCCCTACTGGGTCCCCTACAGCGCTACTGAGGCGCTGCAGCGTGTCACCGCACCGGTCCTTCTGATCGGCGGTTGGTACGACTACTTCATCGATCAGACGCTGCGTCAGTACGAGACCCTGCGCGACCGGGGCGTTCCCACTCGGCTCGTGATCGGTCCCTGGACCCACCTCACGGTGAACCAGAAGCTCGCGCTCACCGAGTCGCTGGCATGGCTCGACCACCACGTCGCCGGCGGCGGCCCGCCGCCACCCCGGGCGCCGGTCCGGGTCTTCGTCACCGGCGCCGAGTCGTGGCTCGACCTGAGCGACTGGCCGGGTCCCCACCTCGAAGAGCAGCCCTGGTACCTCCAGTCGGGCGGTCGCCTCACCACCGCCCCGCCCAAGCTCGTCGAGGGCGGATCCACCATGCGCTACGACCCCGCCGATCCGACGCCGTCCGTGGGTGGCCGGGTGATGGCGCGCGAGGGTGGCGTGCGGGACAACGCCGGAGTGGAGGCCCGCTCCGACGTCCTCGTCTTCTCCACCGCGCCCCTGGAGGGCCCGCTCGAGATCCGGGGCCGGCCGGCGGTCACCCTCCACGTGGCCGCCGACAGTCCCCACGTGGACCTCTTCTGCCGGCTTTGCGATGTCGACGCCGGTGGCGTGTCCAGGAACGTGGCCGATCGCATCCTGCGCCGGGACTCCCTCCACCCCGAACCTGGTCGCGTCGAGACGGTGACCCTGCGTCTGGACCCCGCCGCCCATCGCTTCCGACCCGGGCACCGCATCCGCCTTCAGGTGGCCGCCGGCGCGTTCCCCCGCTACGCTCGGAACCTCGGCTCCGGCGAGCCCGAAGCGACCGGCCGGACCATGCGGGTCACCCACCAGACCGTCTATTTCGACCGCCCGCGGCCCTCCCGGCTGACGCTGCCTGTGGTTCGGGTTCCGTGATCCCCGGGCCGCGGCTGGTCGCCATTGCGGCCGAGCAAGGGACGCCACTCTGGATCTATGACGCCGGCGTCATCCGCGGGCAGATCGCACGCGTGCGGTCCTTCGACGTCGTCCGCTACGCCCAGAAGGCGGCCTCCAACGTTCACCTGCTGCGCCTGATGCGAGAGCAGGGTGTCCTGATCGACGCGGTGTCGGCGGGGGAGGTCACCCGGGCGCTGGCGGCGGGTTACCGGGCGGGCGAGCCAGAGGAACAGATCGTCCTCACCGCCGACGTCCTCGACCGGCAGGCCCTGGACCTCGCGCTGCGTCTGGGAATCCCCGTCAACGCCGGCTCGCTGGACATGCTGACCCAGCTCGGGGAACGGGCTCCCGGGCATCCGGTCTGGCTGCGGGTCAATCCCGGCTTCGGTCACGGGCACAGCCGCAAGACCAATACCGGCGGCGACCACAGCAAGCACGGCATCTGGTGGGAGCAGCTCCCGCAGGCGTTCGCCGCCGTCGACCGCGAGGAGCTGGATCTGGTCGGACTGCACATGCACATCGGCTCCGGCGTCGACTACGACCATCTGGCCCAGGTCGCGGGCGCGATGCGCGACACCGTCCTCGGTGCCGGCCGCGACCTGCGGGCGATCTCGGCCGGGGGAGGACTCACCACGCCCTACCGGCCGGGTGAGCCCGAGCTCGACACGGCGCGGTACTTCGAGGCCTGGGACGGTGCCCGGCGGCAGATCGCGGACCGGCTCGGCCACGCGGTGCGGCTCGAGATCGAGCCGGGCCGGTTCCTGGTCGCTCAGGCCGGGGTGCTGGTGGCCGAGGTCCGGGCGGTCAAAGACCAGGGTCGTAACCGCTTCGTCCTGGTCGACGCCGGTTTCAACGATCTCTTGCGGCCGGCGCTCTACGGCGCCTACCACGACATCACCGTCCTGGGTCCCGACGGCAGGGAGCGCCGCGGCGGCGAGCGCGCGACATCGGTGGCAGGACCGCTGTGCGAGTCGGGCGACGTCTTCACGCAGGACGCCAACGGCGAGCTGGCTCCGATCACGCTCCCTGTAGCGCGGGTGGGGGATCTCCTGGTCTTCCACGACGCCGGTGCCTATGGCGCCGCCATGTCCTCCAACTACAACTCGCGTCCGCTCGCCCCCGAGGTGCTGGTCGACGGCGGCGCCACCCGCCTCATCCGCAGGCGGCAGACGATGGATGACCTGCTGGCGCTGGAGCTGGAGCCGGACGCGCACGAGGACCGGAGGACCACCGACAACGGCGAGGGCTGAAATCTGCGAGGACTCTCCCTCGTCGTTCGGGAGCGACCCGTGGCCAGCTCTCGCTCGTTGTCCATAGGAAGGCCATGCTTAGATCCTGCCCTGTCGCCTCCGTGCGCCCGCATTTCTCGCCGGGTGGGGGCAAACTGGGGATCCGTGGCGGACGCCGGCTCCACGAAGGAGGAGTGGCTGGACCCCCAGTCACAGTTCCCGTTGCTCTACGAGCGGGAATACCAGAGTGTCTTCCGGACCATTCGCGCCATGGTCCTTGACCAATCGGACGCCGAGGACTTGACCCAGGAATGCTTTGCGCGGGCCTATCGGGCCCGAGGCAGGTACAAACCGGACGCGCCTCCCTCGGCCTGGCTCCACCGGATTGCGGTCAACACCGCCATCTCGCACCTGCGCCGGCGACGCCTGGCCAAATTCCTGCCTCTCAAGGTGGAGCAGTCCAGCGAGGACCAGGATTTGAGGCGCATCGAGGAGCGGAGCCTGCTCGAGCAGGCGATGGCTGACCTGAACCCCAAGCTCCGAGCCGCGGTCGTCCTTCAATATTTCGAGGACCGGCCGCGCGATGAGATCGCCGAGATCCTGGGCGTTCCGCCCGGCACCGTCGCCTCCCGCCTCGCCAACGCGATGGCACGGATGCGGGCCCGCGTCGCCGAGTTGGAGCAAAATCGGACCTCGGCCGGTTCTAAAGAGGCGAGGGTAGAGTGACCGGGCCAACCGCGGACCACCACATGGGCGATCTCGTCCGTGACGAGGTCGCGGGCTGGGCGCCCAGCGGGGTGCCCGACATGGACGACGTGCTGCGTCGTGCCGATCGTGGGTGGCAGCGGCCGGTGGCGACCTACAGCGGGTTGGCGACCGCGGCCCTGGCGCTGGTCCTGGTCGCCGCGGTGGTGATCCTGCTCCTGGGATCGCACCTGAGTGTCGCGGACGGTATCCGGGAGCGTCTCCTCGCCCACTAGCCCTCCTCGCCGCGCCGATCGTGGCCGGTTGGGAGAATAGGACCGAATGTCTGAACCCCTTGGTGTCGGCCTGATCGGGGCCGGCACGGTGGGCGGAGAGGTCGCCCGCCAGCTGGTCGCACAGCGCTCTGAGTTCCAACGGCGCACCGGCGTCGACCTGGAGCTGCGGCGGGTCGCCGTGCGCGACGGTGAGAAGCCGCGCCCTGGGATCGATCGCGACCTGATCACGACCGAGGTCGGCAGCGTCCTCGACGACCCCGCGATCGCGATCGTGGTCGAGGTGGCCGGGGGCGAGGAGCCGGCCCGCACGTTCCTGGAGCGAGCCGTGCGCAACCACAAGCACGTGGTCACCGCCAACAAGGTGGTGATGTCGCGGCACGGTCACCGCCTCCTGGACCTGGCCTCGGAGGTGAACGTCGAGATCGCGTTCGAGGCGGCCGTGGGGGGTGGCATCCCGCTCGTCGGCACCTTCAAGGTGGACCTGGTCTCGAACCGGCTGTGGCGGGTGACCGCGATCATCAACGGCACCACCAACTACATGCTGACCCGGATGGCACACGAGGGCCTCACCTTCGAAGAGGCGCTGGCCGCCGCCCAGCGCGAGGGGTACGCCGAGGCCGACCCGACTGAGGATGTGGACGGGTACGACGCGGCGAGCAAGGTCGCGATCATGGGCTCCATCGCGTTCGGCGCCCGCCTCCATCCCCGGGACGTCTATCGCGAAGGCATCACAGGGGTGCAGCCGGTGGACTTCCGCTACGCGCGCGACCTCGGCTTCACGATCAAGCTGGTGGGGCGGACGGTGCGCACGGACCGGGGCATCGAGGCCTGGGTCCATCCCTGCATGGTCCCCAACGCCCACCCACTGGCACAGGTCGACGGCGTCCAGAATGCGGTCTTCATCGAAGGGGACCTGGTCGGCGAGGTGGCCCTGCAGGGCCCGGGGGCGGGTGCGCGGCCGACCACCAGTGCAGTGATCGCCGATCTCCTGGACCTCTCCCGGCGCGTACGCAGCGGCGCGATCGAACGGCATCCGTTCTGGTTCGACGACCAGCCGGTGGTTCCGATGGCCGAGGTCTCGACGCGCGCCTACCTGCGGTGCACCCTGCTGGACCGCCCGGGCGTGCTCGCCGAGGTGGCGCGAGTGTTCGGGGAGGAGGGGGTCAGCATCGCCAGCGCGATCCAGCAGGACGTCGCGGGCGAGGACTCGGCGGAGTTCGTGGTCACCACCCACCCGGCGCCCGACGCCGCGCTGCAGCGAACGCGAGAGCGCGCGGCCGCCCTGCCGCAGGTGCGGCAGGTCTCGTCTTTCCTGCGGGTGCTCTGATGGGAGTCATGGCGCGCTACCGGGAGCGCCTCCCGGTCACCGACCGCACGCCCCTGATCGATCTCTGCGAGGGCTCCACGCCGCTGATCCCCTCGCGCAACATCGGCCCCGCGCTGGGGTTGCGCCGCCTTTTCTTCAAGTACGAGGGCCTCAACCCGACCGGGTCCTTCAAAGACCGCGGGATGGTGGTCGCGGTGGCGAAGGCGATCGAGGAGGGGGCGAGGGTGCTGGTGTGCGCCTCGACCGGGAACACCTCCGCCTCGGCGGCGGCGTACGCGGCTTCCCAGCGCCTGCGCGCGATCGTGCTCATCCCCGCCGGCCAGATCGCCATGAACAAGCTCGCCCAGGCCATGCTCTACGGCGCCAAGGTGGTCGCCATCTCCGGCAACTTCGACGACGCGCTGCGCACGGTGCGGGAGATGGCCGACGACTACCCGATCGCGGTCGTCAACTCGATCAACCCGTATCGCATCCAGGGTCAGAAGACCGCCGCCTTCGAGGTCGTGGACGACCTGGGCGACGCGCCCGACTACCTGGTCCTGCCGGTGGGCAACGCCGGCAACATCACCGCCTACTGGAAGGGCTTCAAAGAGGAGTACGAAGCAGCGCGTACGACGCTGCTCCCGCGCATGGTGGGCGCGCAGGCCGAGGGCGCCGCCCCCATCGTTCGGGGTGAGGTGGTCGAGAACCCGAAGACGGTCGCGACCGCCATCAAGATCGGCAACCCCGCATCCTGGGAGGGAGCGGCCACGGCGCGAGACGAGTCGGGCGGCCTGATCGACGCGGTCAGCGACACCGAGATCCTGCAGGCGCAGGTCCAGCTTGCCTCCTGGGAGGGCGTGTTCGCGGAGCCGGCCAGCTGCGCGCCGCTGGCACTGCTGGTGCGACTGGTCCAGCAGGGGAAGCTGGAGCGCGACTCCACCACGGTGGTCGTGCTCACCGGTCATGGTCTCAAGGACCCGTCGGCGGCGCTCGGCAACGTGGAGCCTCCGACCGAGCTCGACGGCGACTCGCGGGCGATCGCGAAGGCGCTGAAGCTGTGACCCGGTCGCCGCTCCCCGAGGCGGCCATTGGTGCACCAACGTCCCACTTGGAGGGCACGAACAGGGCGATTGGTGCACCAGCGGCCCTTCGGGAGGCCGGCGTATGAGCGGGGTGGTGGTGCGCGCCCCCGCTTCGGTGGCCAACCTGGGTAGCGGTTTCGACCTGCTGGCTCTGGCGCTCGACCTCTGGCTGGAGGTGGAGGCCGAACCCGCCGATCGCCCCGACTGGACGTTCACCGGAGAAGGAGCGCCCGTCCTCCAGTCCGCACCCAACCCGCTCTCCGTGCTGCCGTTCCGCGCGGTGGTACGGAACGGGGTCCCGATGGGGGTGGGGCTCGGCTCATCGGCGGCCGCTCGCGTGATCGCCGCGACTCTGCAGGGCCTCGACGCCGGCCGCGCCTTCCGCTCGGCCGCCGCGGCGGAAGGCCATCCCGACAACGCGGCGGCGGCGGCCTTCGGAGGCGTACGTCTCAGCACCCCGGGCCGCCTGCTTTCGCTGCCGGTGCCCGACGCCGAGGTCGCCCTGCTGGTCGCCGATCAGCCCGCCTCGACCGAAAGCGCCCGCGCCGCGCTGCCCCGGACGGTACCCCTGGAGGACGCCGTCTTCAACGCCGGTCGGGTGGGTCTCCTGGTCGACGCGCTTCACACCGGACGGCTGGACCAGCTCCGGGAGGCCATGGAAGACCGGCTTCACCAACCGCCGCGGCGCCAGCTGTATCCCTGGACCGGGCCCGCCATCCAGGCCGCGCTCGGAGCGGGTGCCTATGGGGCGTCGATCAGCGGCGCCGGACCCAGTGTCTTCGCGCTGACGCCCGTGGGACGGGCCGCCGAGGTGGCGCGGGCGATGGCGGCGGCGGCCCCCGGTCGCGGGCGTCCGCTGGTCAGCCGGGTCTCCCTCCACGGGGTCACGCGGAAGGCGAGAAACCGCTACCCGGAGGGAGTCGGCGGGTGACCAGGGCACCGATCCTGGTCCAGAAATATGGGGGGACCTCGGTCGGGACGGCGGCTCGCGTGCGGCGGGTGTCCCGGCGGATCGCCGACACCGTGCACGGGGGCAAGCAGGTGGTCGCCGTCGTTTCCGCGATGGGTAAGACGACGGATCGCCTCTTCGCGCTGGCGGCCCAGGTCGCCGACGACCCGCCCGCGCGGGAGCTGGATCAGCTGGTCGCGAACGGTGAGACCATCACCGCGCCGCTGGTCGCCATGTGCCTGCAGGCCCTCGGCGTCCCCGCCATGTCGCTCTCCGGAATGCAGGCCGGGGTCCGCACCAGCCGCCATCACCAAAAGGCACGCATCCGCGAGGTCGACGCCACCCGCCTCCGGGAACTGCTTGGCAAGGGCATCGTCCCCGTCGTCGCCGGCTATCAGGGCATCACCGAGAACCTGGACATCGCGACGCTGGGCCGCGGCGGCTCCGACACCACGGCCGTGGCTCTGGCCGCCGCGCTGGGCGCCGAGACCTGCGAAATCCTGACTGACGTCGACGGCTTCCTCTCAGCGGACCCCCGGGTGGTCCCGGAAGCGCGCCTGCTCCCCGCCATCGCCTACGACGAGTGCATCGAACTCGCCTCCGTGGGGGCCAAGGTGATGCACCCTCGCGCCGTCGAAATCGGCGAGCTGTATCAGATGCCGATTCACGTCCGCTCCTCCTTCCACCTGCGCCCAGGGACGATGATCGTCAACGAGGTGCCGATGGAAGAGCGCAACCGGGTGCGGGGAGTGGCGGTCCAGAAGGGCGTGGCCAAGGTGACGATTCTGGGGGTGCCCGACCGGCCGGGGGTGGCCGCCTCCCTCATGGAGCCGCTCTCGAACGCCGGCATCTCGATCGACGTCATCGTCCAGAACGTGTCGATGCATGGGGAGACCGACCTCACCTTCACCTGCGACGACGCCGATCTCAGGGTGGCCCAGCCCCTGGTTCGGGAGGCGGCGGCGGCGATGGGTGCCAAGGGGGTGACGGTGGCGGCCGGGGCGGCGAAGGTCTCGATCGTGGGGTCGGGCATGCTGGGGACGCCGGGCATCGCGGCCCGCATGTTCCGGACCCTGGCCAGCGTGGGCGCGAACATCGAGATGATCTCGACGGCCGAGATCCGCATCACCTGTGTGATCCAGCAGGACAAGGCGGAGGAGGCGGTGCGCGCGCTGCACGCAACATTCGAGCTCGACCAGGACCGGATCTCGATCATCGGCTGACGCTGCAGGTAACGGCAGAGTGTCCACATTCCGCCCCTACCCGGCGAGTTTTAGCGCCGGAGTGTGGACACTAAGGCGTTAGGCATCCCCCGGGTATCCTGGTCGGCCGTGACCCTGAAACGGTGGGGGAGCCCCCGGTGCCGGTGAGCGTGGCGCTGGTGGGCGCCGACCAGTCGGGAAAGACGACCCTCTTCAACGCTCTCACCCGGGGCCGCGGGCACGAGGGCGTGGGGATGATCGACGTCCCCGACCGCCGGCTGTGGGCGCTGAGCGAGGCGGTGCACCCGAAGAAGACGACCCCGGCGCAGGTCCGGCTGCAGGACGCTCCTCCGGGCTCGCGAGCACAGCGGATCGCCGCTGCCCGGGAGGCCGACGTGGTGGTGATCCTGGCCCGCTGCTTCGGGCCCGCGCCCGACCCCGTGGACGAGGTCCAGAGCCTTCAGGTCGACCTCGTGCTGACCGACCTGGCGACGCTGGAAAAGCGACTGGACGTGGTGAGCAAGGAGCTCCGCGTGGGGCGGAAGGAGCGGGCGGATGAGGCGGAGGCGCTGGAGCTGGCGCGGGCCCACCTGGACGCCGGCCGGCCCCTCCGGACGCTGGAGCTGGAGCCGGCCCAGCGCAATTACCTGGCGCCCATCTTCGCCGTTTCGCAGAAGGCCGCGGTCCTGGTCGCCAACGTGGGCGACGACCAGCTGCCCGATGGCGGCCCAAATGTCGAAGGACTGCGGCGGGTGGCGGCCGAGCAGCACGCGCCGCTGGTGGTGGTGTGCGCGCAGCTGGAGGCCGAGCTGGGCGAGCTGGCGGCGGAAGAGGCCGCCGAGATGCGGGAATCCTACGGCCTTGCCGAGGGCGGCCTGGACCAAGTCGCCGCCGCGGTCTGGTCGGCGGGCGGACTCATCACCTACTTCACCGCGGGCGAACCCGAGGCGCGCGCCTGGCCTTGTGCCCGGGACGCGCCGGCGCCGGTCGCCGCCGGCGTCATCCACTCCGACTTCGAACGCCACTTCATCCGCGCTGAGGTGACCTCAGTCGACGAGCTGGTAGCGGCGGGGTCGATGGAGGCGCTGCGCGCGGCCGGCAAGCTTCGGATCGAGGGCCGCGAGTACCGGGTACAGGACGGGGACGTGGTCTTCTTCCGGATCGGGCGCTGAGTTCGAGGGAGGACTCGGGTCAGGAGACGCCGTACGCGGCCCGCACCTGACGCTGGACCAGCTTCACCAGCACCGGGATGCCCGTCAGGACGAGCGACCAGAGAGCGGCCAGCACGACCCCCAGCATCCAGCCCCACCGTGTCTTCGCCCGTAGACCCTGGTACGCAGCGGCGTGAGCGGCGGCCAGGAGGAGGAGGAGGATGCCGAAGATCGCGGTCAGTTCCATCCGGGAGGCAGCGAACTGGGGGACGGGGATCCCCGCCTGGGCCAGAACCGAGTTCCAGTTGGCGCGCCCTCCCGCGGTGATGCCCTCCGCCAGCACCCAGGCCAGCAGGCCGGCGCTGAGGAACGCTCCCACCGCGTAGATCCAGGGGATGGAGGCGACCGTGGCCTGGACCTCAGCGTTGGTCAGCGCGCGCGGCTCGGGGCGGCTGGACACCGGCTGCCGGTGTGGCGCCGGCTCCCGGCGCGGCGGCCGGCCCGGCGACCAACGTTCGGTTCCGCACCGTGGACACATGCGCGCGCCCGGCTCCAGGCGTGCCCCGCACTCGATGCAGAAGGGCAGGTCGGGGGGCGGCTGCGACATCACCACCATTCTCCCGCGCTTTACGCGGGTGCGGAGATTCCTCTTGACAACGCCAACATGCAGGAGGTAGGCTCCTGCTAAAGCCCAAGATGTCGTAGGTCACCAACCTACGAGTCTCCTCCGGCCAGGCAGGCGGCAGTCACCCTCGATGCAGCACACGTCGACATGTCACTCCTCCTCGTCGCCTGCCTGCCCAGCGGAGCGAACCCCACGCCGGGGCCCCGGTAGACTGCGGTCCGAATGCCCAGTCGAAGGACCAATAATCGCCGGCGCCCCGGCGGCCAGCAGGCTCAACGGCGAACGGCTCCGCGACCACAGCCGCAAGCCCCGCCCGGTGGCCAGGCCGCTCCTGAGGCGACCGGCGGGCAGCCGGCCCCCGACCGGCCCTCGGTGCAGATGCAGCTGGGTTCGAGCACGGCGACCAAGCCACGGACCGCGCCGGTACCGAGCCCGCCGCCCACCGCGGCTCAGCGCGTTCAGGCTCAGCGCCGCGCCGTCAGGACGCGGCCCTCGCGCGGGATCCAGATCGGGGACGACAACCCGGGCATCCCGCTCGACAAGGTGCCCTACTTCAAGTCTGATCTGATCCGGCTCGCGATCACCGCGGTCATCATGATCATCCTCCTGATCATCGGCGCCAAGCTGCTCGTTCCCCACCTGGCCGGCTGACCCGCTCATGCGTGTGATCCTGTTCACCGGCAAGGGTGGGGTCGGGAAGACTTCGGTCGCCGCCTCCACCGCGCTCGCCTGTGCGCGCCGTGGCTACCGGACGCTGGTCATGTCGACCGACCCGGCGCACTCGCTGGGCGACGCGCTGGACCGTGATCTGGGCACCGCGGCCGAGCCGATCGAACACAACCTGTGGGCGCACGAGGTCTCCGCTCTGCACGAGATGGAGCGCAACTGGGGACGGCTGCACGACTACGTCGCCCGCGTCCTCTCCACGCAGGGTCTGGACGACATCGTGGCCGAGGAGGTGGCCACTCCTCCGGGGATGGACGAGATCGCCTCTTTGATGTGGATCAAGCATCACGCCGAGCGCGACGAGTACGACGTCCTGATCGTCGACTGTGCACCGACCGGGGAGACGCTGCAGCTGCTCATGTTCCCGGACGCGGCCAGATGGTGGCTGGACAAGATCTACCCCTGGGAGCGGCGGGCGCTGCGGGTGGCGCGGCCGCTGCTGCAGCCGATGCTGGAGATTCCGCTGCCCGGGGAAGAGGTGATGGCGTCGGTGCGAGAGCTGTTGCTCGACCTGGAGGGCATGAAGCGGATCCTCACCGACTCCACGCTGACCTCGATGCGGCTGGTGCTCAACCTCGAGAAGATGGTGATCAAGGAGGCCAAGCGCGCCTACACCTACCTGTCCTTGTTCGGGTACGACACGGACTGCGTGGTGGTCAATCGCCGCTTCCCATCCGGTCTCCAGGACCCGCTGTTCCGGCGCTGGCACGAGATCCAGGCCGGGTACGCAGCCGAGGTCGACCAGTCCTTCGCGCCGCTGCCGATCCTCGACGTGCCCCTGTTCGACGACGAGGTGGTGGGCCCCACCATGCTGGCGCGGATGGCGGATGCGGTCTACGGCGACACCGACCCCGCCGCCCGGCTGCACACCGGGCCGCAGCAGCGGGTGGTCCGGGTGGGCGATGAGTACGTGCTGAGCCTCCCGATGCCTTTCGTGGAGCGGGGAGACGTCGATCTCGCGCGCCAGGACGGGGAGCTCTTCGTGACGGTGGGGCACTACAAGCGCGACATCTCCCTGCCGCGCACGCTGGCCCTGCGCGAGACGGTGGGCGCGGCGCTCGAGGATGGCGAGCTGCGCGTCCGGTTCGGCGCCGCCGGGTCAGCCCGGGGAGAGTCCGCGGGATGAGCACGGAATCGGAGCGGCTGGCGGACCTCATCATCGACGTCGGCCACCGGCTGGGACAGGCGTTCGGCGACGTGATCTCGCCGGAGGCGCAGCGGCACCTGCGCAACGCCCAGCGCGAAGCTCTCACCGCGCTCTTCCTGATCTATGAAGAGCGGCTGGGGCGCCGCACCGACCGCACGACGCCGGACGCCGCCGGGGACGACAGCGACGACTGGCCGCGAGACATGGAGCAGGCGGTCCGGTGGGCAGGCGCCGAGACCGAGGCTGACATGAACCAGGGCAGCGGCGAGCCGCGGGCGCGGTCCCGGGGCGGCCGGCCGCGCCCCCGCACGCCCGACAGAGAGCGCTCGGCGCGGGTGAAGAAGATCCGGCTCGACTGACCCGGTCGTTTCCACACCAGCGCGGCCAGGAATGAGCCATTGGTGCACCACCGCCTCAATCTGGCGTGCGGGAGTGGGTGATTGGTGCGCCTATGGCCCTTTCTCTTCACCTCTCCTCGCGCCAGAGGAGGTGGACGTCCCCGAACTCGTGCCAGCGGTAGCCTGCCCGCAGCGCCTCGGCGTAGCTCCGTTCCAGCAGGTCGGGGCCGGCGACCGCCTCCAGCATCAGGAGATGCGTCGCCTCCGGCTCATGCCAGCCGGTCAGGATGCCGTCGACGGTGCGCGCCGGATGTGAGGGCTCGACCAGCAGGGAGGTCCAGCCGGAGGTGGGACGGACCTCGCCCTCGCGGCCGGCGGCGGATTCGAGGGCGCGGACCACCGTGGTGCCGACCGCGAGCACCCGGCCGCCGTGCCGGCGCGCGCGCCGGATCGCCCTCACCGTGGCGTGCGGCACGCGCCGCCATTCCGCATAGGGCGGATCGCCGGTCTCGAGGGACGAAACACCGGTGTGGAGGGTCACGCTCGCCACCTCGACGCCACGCCCTCGCAGCCGGGCCAGCACCGCGGGTGTCAGCGGTCGCGCCGCGCTCGGCATCTCCGCGCTTCCGGGATGGCGGCCGACGTCGGTGCGGTAGGCCTGGACCGGCCAGCGCCGCGCCGCGTAGTCGTAGCGGATCGGTTCGCCCCACCGTTCCAGATGGGCGCCCAGCGGCCGCGGGGTGCGCACGACGGCGACCCAGAGGCGGCTCCGTTCGGCGCCGCCAGGCTGCGAGCGCTCGACGGTCGCGACCGCCCCGCCCGCCAGCGTCAGCACGTGCCCGCGTCGGGGTTCGAAGGCGGCGTGGCTGCCCACCGGGAGGGGAGTGCGCACCTCGACGACCCAGCGCGAGGAGGTCGCGGCCAGCGCCGTCTCCATGCCAGGGGCGGTGGCGGGGTCGAGCGTCGAGAGGTGGAGTTCCACCTCCTCCTCACCGTCGCGTCCGGTGAGGGCGGCCGGCAGCGTCTGAGAGTCGTTGACGATCACCAGGTCACCGGCGCTGAGAACGCCGGGCAGGTCGCGAGCGAGGTGGTGCTCCTGCCGGCGGGGCGAGCTGACCAGCATGCGCACTTCGTCACGTGGCGTTCCCAGGGCCTCGGGCGGCGTGGTCGCGACGAGCGCGTGCGGCACGGTGAAGGAGAAGCGCGGCGCTTCGGCGACCAGGGTCAACGGACCCGCTCCTCTACCAGGTCCGCGGCCCGATAGCGCCCGCTTTCCGGGCGCAGCGCGAGCAAACGCCGCAGGGGCGGCACCGACTCCGACGGGAGAGGGCGGTCCGAGATGTCCTCGCCGGGGAAGGCGGCCTGGTGCATCGCGGTGCGCATGTCGCCGGGATCGAAGGCGTACACGGCGAGGTCGCTCTCCTCCGCCCCGAGCACGTTGAGCAGTTGGTCGAGCGCGGCCTTGGAAGCCCCGTAGGCACCCCAGGTCGCGTAGGGCTCGCGGGCGGCGTCGCTGCTCAGCCCGACGACGGTGCCGCGCGCGGCGCGCAGGGCGGGAAGGAGGACCTGCACCAGCCCCAGCTGGGCGACCACGTTCGTCTTCAGTGTCTGGCGCAGATCGTCCAGGGAGAGGCGCTCCAACGGAGGCAGCGGACTCGGCCCCAGCGTGCCGGCGTTGAGAACCAGCAGGTCCAGGCGGCCCCCTACGGCTCGCGCCAGCGCTGCGCGATGCTCGGGGTCCGCGATGTCGCCTGGCAGGGTGCGGACGCGCGGCCCGGCCACCTCCCGCAGCGGTTTCGGGTGGCGGGCGTCGACGACCAGGTCCCAGCCATCGGCAGCCAGGGCCTCGGTGAGGGCTCGCCCGAACCCGAGCGAGCCGCCGGTGATGCATGCGAGTGCCATGCTTCGATCGTCGGTCCCGGACCCCCTCCCAGGAATCGACCACCCGACCGATCGCGATCTCGGTCAAAGGTCGTAGAGACCCCGAAGGGGCACCACCGGGGGCCCCCGTGATCAGTCAGGGGTGCGGCGCAGGACCAGGACGGTCACGTTGTCGTGGGAGAAGCGGGCCGCCAGCGCCTCGTGGACCAGCCTGCGGACCGCGGCCTCGGCGGTCGACCCCTCCAGGAAGGCAGGCAGCTCCTGCGGATCGAGCACGTCCCAGAGCCCGTCGCAGGCGGCCACGACCCAGCCGTCCCGGACGCGTCCCCGCCACTCCGCGACGTCCCCCGAGATGCCGACCGGCCTGAACTCGTCGTCACCCAGGGTCCGCGTCGGCATCAAGCCGTTCCCGGTAGCGAGGTCCATCACGTAGAGGCCGTCGATCACACCTCCCCCCTCCAGCACCCGCTGGTGCTCGCGGGGGTTGGTGACCCGGTGCAGCTCCGTGACGGTGGCCACCTGCCCGTTCTCGACCACCGCCACCTCGGCGTCGCCCAGGTTGGCGACCTGAAGCTCCCCGCTGTCGAGTCGAAGGACGACCGCGCAGGCGCCGCTCGGCAGCCGGCGCGCCCCCACCTCCAGCCCGCGCAGCGCGTCGGCGGCGGAGAGGCCGAACAGACCGGGCAGCGCCGCCGCCGCGTAGTCCGCGACCTCCGCCCCCCGGTGTCCGTCGAAGATGGCGCCCCAGGCGGTGTCCCCGGAGACGGACAGCACATGCCGGTCCTCCATCGTCGACCGTGGCCCCTGGCGGCCGAGCGCGAAGGCGTCCATCCGGGGCATGAACGTCAAACCTTACACAGAGGGATCGGGACTCACCACGAATTGAGCCCGACCCCGGAACGGGCGTCTCTCCCGACGGCCGGGAGAGGCGCCACAGGGGTAGGGGTGAGTAGCGACCTCAGGAGGCGACTGCGACCGGCTTCTCGGTGGCCGGCAGCAGCGCCCAGTCGAGCACCTCCCGGACGTCGCCGGCGAGGTGGATCGTCATCTCGTTGCGCACGTGCTCGGGCAGGTCGTCCAGGTCGGCTTCGTTGCGCCGGGGCAGGATGACCTCGTCCAGGCCTGCGCGCTGTGCCGCCAGCACCTTCTGCTTGACGCCGCCGATCGGCAGCACGCGACCCTGCAGCGTCACCTCGCCCGTCATCCCCACGTTGGAGCGCACTGCGCGCCCGGTCAGCAGGGAGGTCAGCGCGGTGACCATGGTGACCCCGGCCGACGGCCCGTCCTTGGGCACCGCTCCCGCCGGCACATGCACGTGGACCTGGCGGTCGATAGGTCCGGCGTCGGACCCGAGCTCTTCGGCGTGGGACCGCACGTATGAGAGGGCGATCTGCGCCGACTCTTTCATGACCTCGCCCAGCTGGCCGGTCAGGGTAAGACCGCCGCTCTTCTCACTCGGCATGGAGGTGGCCTCGATGAAGAGGACCTCACCGCCGGCGCCGGTCACCGCGAGGCCGGTCGCCACGCCCGGCACCGAGGTGCGCTCGCGCGCCTCCTCGCGCTGGAACCGTGGCTTGCCCAGCAAGTCCCGGACCGCCGCCTTGTCGACCGTGATGGGAGCCGTCGCCTGCCCCTGGTCGAGCCGCGTGGCGGCCTTGCGCAGCAGCCTTCCGATCTCGCGCTCCAGGTTGCGGACGCCCGCCTCCCGGGTGTAGTCGCCGACGATCTCCGCCAGACCCGGCTCCTCGAAGCTGACCTCGGTGTCGTCCAATCCGTTGCGCTCGAGCTGCCGCGGCACCAGGTGCTGCCTGGCGATCTGCAGCTTCTCCTCCTCGGTGTAGCCGTCGAGCCGGACCAGCTCCATCCGGTCCAGCAGCGGTCCCGGAATGGTGTCCGCCACGTTGCCCGTGGGGATGAAGAGCACCTCGGAGAGGTCCAGGTCAACCTCCAGGTAGTGGTCCCGGAAGGTGTGGTTCTGCGCCGGGTCGAGCACCTCGAGGAGGGCCGAGGAGGGGTCCCCCCGCCAGTCCGCGCCGACCTTGTCGATCTCGTCCAGCATGATGACCGGGTTCTTGGTACCGGCCTCCTTCAGCGCTCGCACCAGGCGGCCGGGGAGCGCGCCCACGTAGGTGCGGCGGTGACCGCGGATCTCCGCCTCATCGTGGATTCCGCCCAGCGAGATGCGCGCGAACTTGCGGCCCAGCGCCCGGGCCACCGACTCGCCGAGTGAGGTCTTGCCCACACCCGGAGGGCCGACGAGCGTGATGATGGCGCCCGAGCCGCGGCCGCCCTCGACGGTCAGGCCCCGCTCCTGGCGCCGCTTGCGTACGGCCAGGAACTCGATGATCCGGTCCTTGACGTCGTCCAGGCCGGAATGGTCGTGATCCAGGATCTCGCGCGCCTTCTTGAGGTCCAGGTTGTCCTCGGTGCGGACGCTCCAGGGGATGTCGAGCATCCAGTCCAGGAAGCCGCGGATCCAGCCCTGCTCCGGGCTCTGCTCCGACGTCCGCTCCAGGCGGTCGAGCTCGCGGTCGAACTCCTTGCGCGCCGCCTCCGGCATGCCGGCCTCGTCGGCGCGCTGGCGGTAGTCCTTGGCGGCGTCGCCGTCGGACTCGCCCAGCTGCTTTTTGATCGCCTCCATCTGCTGGCGAAGCAAGAAGTCGCGCTGGTTCTTCTCCATCTGCTGCGAGACGTCGGTCTTGACCTGCTCCTTGAGCTGGAGCTCGGCCAGCGTCTCACGGCTCCAGGTGATCAGCTTGCGCAGCCGCTCGGCGACGTCCAGCGTCTCCAGGATCTCGACCTTGCGTGCCATCGAGAGATCGGGCGAGTAGCCGGACATGTCGGCCAGGTGTCCGGGGTTGTCGATCGAGTGCAGGACCTGCGCGATCTGCTGTGCGCCGCGCAGCTCGAGGATGTTCTCGACCACGGCGCGGTACTCCTGCGCCAGTTCGTGCGCGGTCCCGTCGCTGGTCGGCGGGTCCGGCCGGGGCGTGACCTCGGCGATCAGCGCGCCGGTGGCGTCGGTGGTCACCGCGCCCAGCACGGCGCGGTGCCGCGCCTGCGCGACGACGATCTCGGTGCCGTTGGCGAGCGTCCCTTTCTCGTCCACCTTGGCGATCACGCCGACGGTGGAGTAACGGCCGTCGACACGGGGCAGCAGCAGCAGCAATCCGTCGTCGCCGAAGGCGGAACGGGCCGCGCGCCGGGAGTCCTCGTTGTCGAGGGGGATGGTGGCGCTCATCCGGGGCAGCACGACCGCCTCGGTCAGCGGCAGCACCGGAAGTTTGCGGTTTTCAGGCATTGATTCCAAGCTCTCCTCGTTGCGGTGGATACCCACCCTGACGAGAATGGAAACTCATGCCGAACACCGTTACTTCCCGAGCCCGCGTGCTCGCCGGTATCGACCTCGGCGGGACCCAGGTGCGGGTGGTCTTCGGCAACGCCGGGGGCCAGATCCTGAACGCGGCGCGGACCCAGACCAAGTCCCTGGGTACGCCGCAGCGGGTCGTCGAGTGGGTTGGCGCGCAAGCACGTCAGCACACGGTCCACCTCGAGATGGCGGCGATCGGCGCGCCAGGTCCCGTCGATCCGCGCACCGGCATGCTCATCAACCCGCCCAACCTGGGTGACCCCCGCGATTGGTACAACGTCCCCATCACCGAGCTGCTGCAGAAGGAGCTGCATTGTCCGGTGCAGCTGCAGAACGACGCCAACCTGGCCGGCCTGGGCGAGTTCCATCAGGGTGCGGCGCGAGAGGCCCGCGACATGGTGTACATCACCTGGAGCACCGGGGTGGGCGCCGGGGTGGTGGCGGACGGACGGCTGATCGACGGCGCGCATGGCTCGGCCGGCGAGGTGGGCCACATGATCATCGACCCCAACGGCCCCGTGTGCGGCTGCGGTCAACGCGGGTGCGTGGAGGCGATCTGCAGCGGTGCCAACATCCACAAGCGCTACGGCATCCCGACCAAGGAGCTGCTGGAGGCGGCGGCCGAAGGCGACGAGCACGGGATGCGAGTGGCGGACGAGATGGCCACCGCCATGGGAACCGCGCTGATCAACGTCTCCAACCTCTACGATCCCGAGATCATCGTGATCGGAGGCGGCATCACCCAGTCCTGGAAGGTGCTGCAACCGCGGATGATGAAGATCCTCCGCTCATCTCCCTTTGTCACCCCTCGCAGGCGTCCCCGCGTTCGCCGGGCCACGCTCGGGGCCCGGGTGGGTGAGGTGGGCGCGATCGAGTGGGCGCGCACCTGGTACGAGCGCGGCCTGGGCGTCTAGGGTCCCCGCGACGTCGTGCCTGACGAGGAACGGATCCTCCGCTTCGCCGACGGCGCCGCCTTCGGGGCCTGGCTGGCCGAGCACCACGCGAGCGCCCAGGGGGTGCGGGTCGAGTTCGCCAAACGTGGCAACCCTTCGCCCTCGGTGAACTACGACCAGGCCCTGCGCCAGGCGCTGCGCTACGGCTGGATCGACACCCAGGCCGGCAGCGGTCCCGAGGGCTGGTATCGCCAGCGGTTCACGCCCCGCCGCCGCAAGAGCCGCTGGTCGCAGCGCAACTGCGAGCTGGCCGAAGCGTTGATCGCGAGCGGGGAGATGGAGCCGGCGGGCCTGGCACAGGTGGAGGCCGCGAAGGCAGACGGGCGCTGGACCGCCGCCTACCCTGGCCCTGCCCGCGCGGCCGTCCCGGAGGATCTTCAGCGCGAGCTTGACGCGGACGCGGACGCGGCCGCCTTCTTCGCCACCCTCTCGAGTCAGAACCGGTTCGCGATCCTGTACCGGTTGGAAGAGGCGAAGCGACCCCAGACCCGGGCGCGGAGGCTGGCCACGTTCATGGAGATGCTGCGGCGGGGGGAGACCGTGCATTGACGCACCCCTGGCTGGAGCAGTACCCGCCCTGGGTCCCGGCCACGCTGTCCCCGCCCTATCCAACCCTGGTGGGGGCGCTCGACGCACTGGTGCGCACGCGCCCCGGCGCCCCCGCCGTGAGGTATTTCGACCGCGCCCTGACCTGGACCGAGTTGGACCGGGAGGCACGGGCGCTGGCCGAGGCGCTCCGAGCGCGCGGCGTGGGCGCGGGCGACCGGGTCGCGCTGCTGCTCCAGAACGTCCCGCAGTTCGCCATCGGGGCACTCGCCACGTGGCGGCTGGGCGGGGTGGTGCTGCCCCTGAACCCGATGCTGCGAGCCCTCGAGGTGCGGTACCACCTGGAGGACTCGGGGGCGGTGGTTCTGATCGCGCTCGACTCGCTGTACCGGGAGGCGGGCGCGGAGGGTGCGCGCGGCACCAGCGTCCGCTGCGCGGTGGCGACCGCCGATCTCGACTACGCGGGCGATGAGGCGGACCCCGCAGACGTGGAACGCGTGGAGCCGGCGGCGGGGCCGGAGCGCTTCCTCGACCTGGTGAAGACGCGGGCTGACGGCGCCGCCGGCCCCGGGGTCGCCCCCGGCGACCTGGCCATGCTCGGCTACACGTCGGGGACCACCGGCCGGCCCAAAGGCGCCCTCGTCACGCACGCCAACCTGGTCCATCAGGCGGACGTCTATCGGGTCTGGAACCGGATCACGCCTGACGATCGGATCTTCGCCGCCGCGCCCCTCTTCCACATCACCGGAATGGTCGGGCACCTGGCGCTGTCGCTGCTGTCGGGGGCCACCATGGTGCTCGCCCACCGCTTCCAGGGGGTGGAGACCGTGCGCCAGATCGAGGGGCACCGCTGCACGTTCACGGTCTGTGCCATCACCGCCTATCTGGCGATGCTGGAGGCGCTCGACCGGGAGCCCCGCGATCTCTCGTCGCTACGGGTGGCGCAGTCGGGAGGGGCGCCGGTCTCACCGGCGACGGTGCGGCGGTTCCGGGAGCGGACGGGGGTCGAGATCCGGAACGTCTATGGGCTCACCGAGACCACGTCGCCCTCGCACGCGACGCCGCTCGACCGGCCGACGCCGGTAGACCCCGAGTCGGGCGCGCTTTCGGTGGGGGTTCCGGTGCCGGGGCACGAACAGCGCGTGGTGGACCTGGAGACGGGAGAGGAGGTGCCGGTGGGGACCCTGGGGGAGCTGTGGACGCGCGGACCGGGGGTGGTCGGCGGGTACTGGGAGCGCCCCGAGGCGAGCGCCGCCGCCTTCACCGACGGGTTCCTCCACACCGGCGACGTGGGGCGGGTCGACGCTGAGGGCTGGTTCTACCTGGTCGACCGCGCCAAGGACATGATCAACGTGTCCGGGTACAAGGTCTGGCCGCGCGAGGTGGAGGACTACCTCTATGAGCACCCGGCGGTGCGCGAGGCGGCGGTGGTGGGAGCCCCCGACCCGTACCGCGGGGAGACGGTGGTCGCGTTCGTGGCGCTGCGCGAGGGGTCCACGGCCGGCAGCGCCGACCTCTTCGCGTTCTGCCGGGAGCGGATGGCGGCGTACAAGCGGCCGCGGCGGATCGAGGTCGTCCACGAGGTGCCGAAGACGGCGACCGGCAAGTTCCTCCGGCGCGAACTCCGGGATCGCCTCCTGGGGTCCGGGTAGCACCCGTCTGGTGCCAGTTGGTGTGGAAGATATAGTGGACATATGTCCAGAATTGTGACCGCTACCCAGGCCAAGGCCCAGATCCTGCGCCTGCTGGACGAGGTCGCGGCCGGCGACGAGGTCGACATCACCAAGCATGGCCGCGTCGTGGCCCGTTTGATTCCGGCACGCGGTACGAAGGCATGGCGCGGGATGTTCCGCGGGACCGCCTGCACAGCGACCGAGGACGAGACGGAGCTGTTCACGACCGGCGAGGTGTGGGAACTGCGGTGAGCACGCTGGTCCTGGACACGCACGTCGTCCACTGGTGGTCCGCCGAACCGGAACGGCTGAGCGTGGCCGCGGTGGAGGCGATCGAGGCGGCGGACGACCTTGCAGTCTCGGCGATGACCTGGTTCGAGCTGGCCTGGCTCGCGAGGCACGGTCGGATTCGGCTTGCCACCCCGATCCGATCGTGGCTGGCCGAGCTGTCACGCCAGGTCCGGACTCTCGGCATCACGCCGTCGATCGCGGAGACGGCAGTCTCGCTGCCGGAGCCTTTCCCGGGCGACCCCGCGGACCGTCTCATCTACGCCACCGCCATCGAGCACGGAGCTCGCCTGGTGACCAAAGACCAGCGCCTGCGCGGCCATCCCCAAGGCGTTGCCTTCTGGTAGGTCGGAGGTTGGGGCGCAGACTGAGGGTGTGTATGACCTGGTTCTGCGCGGGGGGACGATCGTCACGGCGGGGAGTGAGGGGGTGGGCGATCTGGGCGTCGACGGAGGTCGCATCGTCCAGCTGGGCGGCGCCATGCAGGGCGAGCGTGAGATCGATCTCGCCGGCTTGCACCTCCTGCCCGGTGGCATCGACGTCCATGTCCACCTGAGCACACCCTCCGACGACCCCGACCGCGAGCAGTGGGTCGACGACTTCGACTCCGGGTCGGCGGCGGCGCTGGGCGGGGGAATCACGACCATCGGCAACATGACCTTCCAGCGCCGCGGCAAGTCACTGCGGGAGGGCCTGGAGCGAGATCTGGCCCGGGCGCGAGACCAGGCGCGGGTCGACTACCTCCTCCACCCGGTGCTCACGGACCCCACGGAGGCCGCCGTCGACGAGATCACGGCGCTGGCGGTGGAGGGGCACCGCAGCCTCAAGCTCTTCATGACGTTCGACGACTTCGACGCGCGCCTCGAGGCCTATACCCGCGCGTTGGCCGCCGCCGGCCGCGCGGGTTCGATCACGATGGTCCACTGCGAGGACCACAACGCGCTGCGCTGCGCCTGCGAAGCGCTCTTCGCCGCCGGCGCCGGCCGGGACCTGCACCGGTTCGGAGAGAGCCGGCCGGTGGCCGCGGAGCGGCTGGCGACCGAACGTGCCGTCGATCTGGTGCGGATCACGGGAGCCCCCCTCTACGTCGTGCACCTGTCCTCCGCGGCGGCCCTGCGGGTGTGCCGCGAGGCCCGCGCGGAGGGGCTGCCGGTCTACACCGAGACCCGCCCGCTCTACCTGCACCTGACTGACGATCGTTTCCAGGAGCGGGAGCCCGGACGCTACACGGGAGCGCCGGCACTGCGCACGCCGCACGACCGCCAGCGCCTGTGGGACGGCCTGGCCGCCGGCGACGTCCAGACCTGCGGAACCGACCACGCGCCCTGGCGGCTGGCCCAGAAGCTGGACCCGGCGCTCGACGTCCGCACCGCCCGGCAGGGGGTCGCGGACCTGGAGACGATGCTGCCGATGCTGCTGTCGGAGGGAGTACGCACGGGCCGGCTGTCACTGTCCCGCTTCGTCGAGGTCACCAGCACCAACCCGGCGCGGCTTTTCGGCCTCTACCCGCGCAAGGGGACGATCGCCCTCGGGGCCGACGCCGACCTCGTCGCCTGGGACCTGAACGAGACCCGCACCATCGACGGGGCGTCCATGCGGTCCCGCGCCGACTACTCGGTGTACGACGGCTGGCAGGTGCGGGGATGGCCGGCCTACGTGCTCGGCCGCGGCGAGATCGTGCTTGAGCGGGGTGAGCTACGTGCCAGGCCGGGCCGCGGGCGCTGGCTCGCGCGCGCGCCGACGCAACGGCTCTAAGAGACGCCTGGGGAGAGGCGTTCCTACGATGGGTCCGGTGACGGATACCGTGGTGCGGCGGCTCGACGTCACGGAGGACGCCGCCTTTGGGGTGCTGCGACGGGTGGCCTCGGAGGTCGACGGAGAGATCTGGGTCGTGGGCGGGTATGTCCGCGACCGCCTGCTTCCACCCGCCGGCTCCGGGCCCGAGCCGGACCTCGACGTGGTGGTGGTGGGTGCACCGGCGGGGGCGGCGGCGGCGCGGTTCTCGCAGCTGGCGGGAGCGCCGCCACCGGTCGGCTTCCCCCGCTTCGGCACCGCGCAGGTGACGTGGGGCGGACGCCGGCTGGAGTTCGTGGGGGCCCGCCGCGAGAGCTATCGCGGCGACTCGCGCAAGCCGGAGGTCGAGCAGGCGACGCTGGAAGAGGACCTCGCCCGGCGCGACTTCACGGTCAACGCGCTCTACTGCGACCTGGAAGGAGGAGTGCGCGATCCGTTCGGCGGGCTCGCCGACCTGGAGGCCCGCCGGCTGCGAACCCCGCTCGACCCGGAGATCACCTTTCGCGACGACCCCCTCCGCATGCTGCGGGGAGTGCGGTTCGCGGCCGTCTTGGGGTTCGACCTGGCGCCCGAGGCATCCCGCGCGATGGAGCGGCTGCATTCCCGGTTGGGCCCTCCGGTGGTCTCGGTGGAGCGGATCGCCGACGAGTTCTGGAAGATGCTGGTCGCAGCGCGCCCGCGGCTGGCGCTGGAGCTCCTCGACCAGCACGGGCTGCTGCCCCGGGTGCTGCCCGAGCTGTCGGCGACGCACGGCGTGGCCCAGGGCGGGTATCACGACGACGACGTCTTCCACCACACGCTGCGGACGGTGGAGCTGACACGCGCCGACCTGACGCTGCGGCTGGCGGCGCTCTTTCACGATCTCGGCAAGCCGGCCACGGTGCACCAGGGCGCCTTCCCAGATCACGAGGAGGTGGGAGCACGCCTGGCGGTCGCGGCGCTGAGCCGGCTGCGCCTGAGTGCCGCCCGCATCCAGGTGGTGGAGCGACTGGTCCGGCTTCATCTCCGGCCCGTCTACTACGCGCCCGAGTGGACGGACGGGGCCGTGCGTCGCCTGGCGCGGGCGGCGGGTGAGGAGCTCTGGCTGCTGCTGGAGCTGGCTCGCGCTGATATCGCGGCTTCGTCGTATCCGTACCCCGAAAAGATCGACGCCCTGCAGCGACGGCTCGAGGCGCTGCTCGCCGAGCGCCCGGACCGCTTCACGCTGCCTCTCTCCGGCGACGACATCATGGCCGTGCTGGCGCTCGCCCCCGGCCCCGAGGTGGGCCGTGTCAAGGCCGAGCTCGAGGAGCTGGTCCTGGACGGGGCGCTGCCCCCCGATCGGGACGTCCTGCTGGAGCACCTGAAAAGCCGCCCGCGAGTCTCCTGAAAGGCCGCCTTCGCGATTCGGAGACGGCGGCCCAACTTACCCTGGCCCCATGTCCGATTCCGAGATCGCTGCTTTGCTCGTCGGCACCTACACGCCGCCCCAGGGGCGCGGGGAGGGCGTGGTTCTCATCGAGCTCGACGTGCAGCGTGGGACGCTGCGGCGGGCGGCGGCGACGGCGGCCGCGCCCCACCCCAGCTTCGTCGCCGTCTCGCCGGCCGGCACCCAGGCGTACGTGGTGAGCGAGGTCGGTGCGTTGGAAGACGGTGCGTCAGGCGGACCTGAGACCGGTGCCCTGGTCTCGCTGGCACTGCGGGACGGCGCCGCTGCTCGTACCGGCGCCGTTGATACCGGCAGCACGGAGCCCTGCCACGTGGCGGTCGCGCCCGATGGACGCCATGCCGTCGTCTCCAACTATCGGGGTGGGGCGGTCAGCGTCATCGGTTTGGAGGATGAGGGCCCGGTGCGGGAGCGCACCGACCTGGTTCAGCACCGGGGATCGAGCGTCGATCCCGACCGCCAGGAAGGTCCCCACGCTCACTCGGCGACGTTCGACCTGCGCGGCGAGCGGGTGTTGGTCTGTGACCTGGGCCTCGACCGGGTGCTCTTCTACCGCCTCGACGGCGACGCCGGCCGGCTGCGGGCGCTCCCCGCGCTGGACATTCCCACGCCGCCCGGCACCGGTCCGCGCCACCTCGACTTCCATCCTGACGGGCACCGGCTCTATATAGCCGGTGAGCTCAACTCGACGCTGCTCGTCTACGCACACGACCCCGTCACCGGCGAGACGGAGGAGCTGCAGGTGTCGAGCACGCTCGGTGAGAAGGTGCCGGACCGCCGCAACCACCCCGCCGACGTGCACGTCCACCCGACCGGGCGGTTCGTCTACGTGTCGAATCGAGGGCTGGACTCGATCGCGGCCTTTGCGATCGACGAGCGCGACGGCCGGGTCGAGCTGCTGGGCAACATTTCGGGTGGAGGGAGGGTCCCTCGCAACTTCGCGATCGACCCCACCGGACACCTGCTGCTCTGTGCCAACCAGAGCTCGGACACGGTGGTGCCGTTCTGGATCGACCGCACCACGGGGCTGCTCGACCAGGCCGCGGACGCCCTGCCGCTGGGGTCGCCCGTCTGCCTCCGCTTCCTCCGGTCGTAGGACGACGAAACGCCGCCGGTCCTGAGGACCGGCGGCGCCGCTAAGGGAGGAGTGGAGCCGGCGGCCGCCTCTGCGGCCGCCGGTTTCGGTTTCGAATGATCAGGCGGGAGGTCCGCTCCCCAGCGTGACGCTGGTGGTCTGGCTGGACCCGCCCTGCCCGTCGTTCCAGGTCACCTGCACCGAGGTGCCCGGGGTGTACTGCTGGAGGATGCTCGAGAGCGAGCTGGAGCTGGCCACCGCCTGGCCGTCGATGGCGGTGATCACGAAGGTTTGCGGGAGCCCGGCCTGGGCGGCGCCGCCACCCTGCACCAGGCCCTGCACCTGGGCGCCGCTGGCCGACGACTGGCCGTCCACTTCGACGCCGAGATATCCGGGGACCCCGATGATGACGGACTGAGTGCGCTGCCCCGACTGAATCTGCTTCACGATCGGGATGATCTTGGAGGCGGGGATCGCGTAGGCGTCGGTCGAGCACTGAGACGAGCTCTGCGAGCCGCTGCCACCGCTGCCACCGCTGCCGCCGCTGCCGCCGCTGCCGCCACTGCCACCGTCGCCGGGGTAGCCGCCGCTGCCGCCGTTGCCGCCGCTGCCCGGATAGCCGCCGTTGCCACCACTGCCGCCGTTGCCGCCATTGCCTCCGCTGGAGGCCGCGGTCAGCATGCCCAGGTACTGGCCCTGCGCATCGGCCAGCACACCGCCCGAGTCGCCGGCGCAGATCTGGGCCGAGTCTTCGATCATCCCGTTGAGCGTCTCGGAGCTTGTCGGGCCGCCCTCGAGGCCGGCGGTGATGCTCTGGTCGGTCGCCGTCACCGACCCCTGCGAGGAGGCCGGCGTCCCGCCCTGCCCGAGGGCGTTGCCGAACGCGGCCACGGCCGCGCCGACGCTGGCGGTGGCCCCGTTCTGAATGTCAATGGTGGGGAGGTTGTGAACCCCTTCCAGCTGGATCAGGGCGACATCGGCGCTGGGGTCTTCGCCGAGCACCTTGACCTGGACCTTCTGTCCATTGGACAGCGTGGCGGTCATGGACGAGTTGCCTTCGATGACGTGGTTGTTGGTCAGTACCTCGCCGCCGGAGGTGATGATGACGCCTGTGCCGGCGTCCTCGGCCACCGTCTGGCCCTGGCCGTCCGTCTGCACGCCATTAATGTCGACGATGGCGGGATCCAACTGGCTCGCCAGCTTGGAGAGGTCGATGCTCCCCGTGCTGCCGCTGTTGCCGTTGCCACTGCTGCCGTTGCCGCTGCCGGTGCCGCCGTTGCCGCTGCCGGTGCCGCCATTGCCGGTGTTCGAGTGCACCGGTGCGGGAGTGGGGAGGCCGATGCCCCGGCCCAGGAGGAGGGCCGCCCCGAGGCCTCCGCCGAAGCCGACCACCAGCACCATCAGACCGGCCACCACCGCGACCGCGAGCAGCGCCGTGCGGCCGCGATGCGGCGGTTGCGTCTGCGGCTGGGCCTGTGGGTCCCATCCGGTGCCGTAGCCCGGATAGCCGGGAAAGGCGCCGTAGCCGCCGTAGCCCGGATACCGATACTGCTGGCCGTAAGGAGTCGCCCCCGGTGCGCCGCGGCCTTGAGCAGGGGGCGCCGGAGGGGCTTCGGGTGGTGGGGCCTGCCACTCCCCTGAGGGCGCCTCGGGGGCGGCGCCGGCGGGGGGGTTCTGCCACCCCGGTGAGGGCTCCTCGGGAGCGGTCCCCGGGTTGCCTTCGGGTGGGTTGGAGGGTGCGGAGGAGTCCTGCTCCCCGTCGTCACCCTGAGAGAAAGGATTCATCGTGCCCATCAGTCTTCACGTGCACGATGAAACGACGATGAACGCGTTCGAAACCTTCGAGCGTCGGGTTTCAGCGTGCTCAGGGCTACGCCGGTGGGCCTGCTCCCAGGGTCACGGTCGTGGTCTCGGTGCCGCCGCCCAGACCGTTGTTCCAGGTCACCTGCACCGCCTGGCCGGGCGAGGTCTGCTCGAGCGCGGTGGTGAGGTCGCCGGGATCGGCGACCTGGGCCTGGCCGATGCCGGTGATCACGAAGCTCTGGGGGAAGCCGGCCTGGTCGGCGGCGCCCCCCGAGACCAGCTGCGTGATCTGGGCCCCGTCCACCGTCGGGGGTTGACAGGACCCCTCTTCGGCCGAAGCCTCGGTGCATTCCTCCACCTCGACGCCCAGGAAGCCGGGGACGCCGATGATGACCTTCGACGACCGCCGCCCGGCCCGGATCTGCTGCACGATCGGGATCGCGTGGGCGACCGGGATCACGAACCCGTCGTTTGAGCACTGGTCCTGGCCGATTCCCCCGCCGCCCCCGCCACTGCCGCCGCCTCCGCCACTGCCGCCGCCTCCGTAGCCGGGGGCGCCTCCGTTGCCCCCTCCTGCGTTGGGAGAGGAGGCGGCCGTGATGATGCCCAGGTACCGGCCCTCGGGGTCGGCCAGCACCCCTCCCGAATCGCCGGGGCAGATCTGCGCCGACATCTCGATCAGGCCGGTGAGCGTCTCGGTCCGCTGCGAGGCGTTGTCGAGGGTGGCGGTGATGGTCTGATCGAGGTCGGTCACCTGCCCCTGGGTGGCAGTGGGCTTGCCGCCCTGCCCGAGCGCGTTGCCGAACGCGGCGACCGCCTCGTTCATCGACGCGCTGACGCCGTTCCGGAGCTGGATCGCGGGCAGATCGGTGAGGCCCTGGATCTGCAGCAGCGCCACGTCGTCGGTGGGATCCTCGCCCAGCACCTTGATGGGATGGGTGCTGCCGTCGGCCAGAACCGCCTGCAGCTGGTCGTCGCCCTCGACGACGTGATTGTTGGTCAGCACCTGGCCGTCCTTGGTGATGATCACACCGCTGCCGGCATCGTCCTCCACGGTCTGCCCGGTGGCGTCCTCCTTGACGCCGGTGATGTCGACGATGCTCGGGTCGAGCCTTCCTGCCAGGCCCTGCAGGTCGACGGCGCCGGCGCCGCTCCCGCTCCTGGACCCGACACCGCCGGGCGCGCGACCCGCGGTCGGGCCGGTCCGGTTGCGGAGATAGAGCGCGGCCCGCACCCCGCCACCGACGCCCGCCACCAGCACGGCGAAACAGGCGATGATCGCGATCGCCACCAGGGCCGCGCGCGGCCCGCGGCGCGGGGCGGGTGAAGCCGCCCAGTAGCCGGGAGGACGGTATCCCAGGCCGGGGTACGGGGGCTCATCCGGTTGCGGGCGGCCATAAGTCCCGCGAGTGCTGGAGGGCGAGTAGCGCACAGAGGGGTGGGTGTAGTACCCGTCCCACGCGGGTGGAGGGTCACCGAGTCCCGCCGGCTGCCGGCCGTCGGTCCCCTCGCCGGCCGGCTCCGGAGAGGAACTCTGCGACCCGGCCGGGTCCTCCGCCGGTCCTTCCCCGGGCCAACCCGGGTCCTGGTTCTCGTCCAGCTGAGGGTCGCCGGACGCGCGCGGGAAGGAGTCGTGGTCCTGACCATCGCCCCGCGCAAAAGGATCCATTGCGTCTCGTAAACGATACGTGGGCCCCCCCGGGCCGAGCCCGGAAGCCGGGGCGGCGGTACCGTACAGGCATGGCCAGCGCGTCCCGAACCTCGTCGATTCCCGACCGCAACCTGGCGCTGGAGCTGCTCCGCGTCACCGAATGGGCTGCTCTCGCGGCGGCGCCGCTGCAGGGCCGCGGGGATAAAGAGACCGCCGACCAGGCGGCGGTGGACGCCATGCGCACCGCGCTCGGCGGCGTCGACATGCGAGGAACGGTGGTGATCGGGGAGGGGGAGAAGGACAAGGCCCCGATGCTGTACTTCGGCGAGGAGGTCGGCAACGGCCTGGAACCGGAGGTCGACGTCGCCGTCGACCCGATCGACGGCACCCGGCTCTGCGCCAACGGCCAGCCGGGCGCGCTGGCGGTGGTGGCGCTGGCCGAGCGAGGATCGATGTGGACCAGCCATGTCCACTACATGGAGAAGATCGTGGTCGGGCGCCGGGCCCGCGGGGTGATCGACATCGAGATGCCGGTGGAGTGGAACCTGATCCGGATCGGGAAGGCGCTCGACCTCGACCCCCGGGATCTGACGGTGATGATCCTCGACCGGGAGCGCAACGGGCCGGTGATCGACGCCGTGCGCGACGTCGGTTGTCGGATCCGGCTGATCGGGGACGGCGACGTCGCGGGCGCGGTGATGGCGGCGGCCGAGACCCAGTCCGGCATCCACGTCCTGATGGGTTCGGGGGGTGCCACCGAAGGCGTCGTCGCCGCCTGCGCGGTCAAGTGCCTGGGTGGTGACATGCAGGGGAAGCTGCTCCTGCGCGACGACGACGAGCGCCGCCTGGCCGGCGAGGAAGGACAGAAGCCGGGCCGGGTCTACTCCAGCAACGACCTCTGCTCGGGAGACAACATCTTTTTCGCCGCCACCGGGATCACCGGCGGGGACCTGCTCCGCGGCGTGCGCTACGAGGGCCCCTACGCCTACACCCACTCGATGGTGCTGCGCTCGGCGACCGGCACCATGCGCTTCGTCGACGCCTTCCACGAAGCGGCCAAGCTGCGCGCTCGCGGCGCCCTCGGCGTCCAGCTCGACCGGAGGCGCTCCTAGGCCCAGGAGGGCGGAGTCCGGTGTCGAGCACAATAAGGCGCATGGCAACCGGCGCACGCAGGTCGAGGCTGGGCGATGCGAGGGCGGTGGTGCGCCCGGCCGGCGTCCGATGACCACTGGCCTGAGAACGTTCCTCGGGATTCTGCTGGCGCTGGTGCTGCTGGCGCTTGGCATCTACGGCCTGCAGAACCAGGAGCATGTCCCGGTCTACTTCCTTTTCTTTACCTTTCGCGGCACCCAGGCCTGGATTCCGGCCGGGATCTTCGCGGTGTTGATCTTTTTCATCTGTCTCGTCTACGGCCTGTTCTCGGGGACGGCCTGGCTGTTCCGGCGCCGGCGCCTGGCGCGCGCGACCTCCGAGCACCAGTCACGGGCGGAGGCGCTGTCCCGGGAGCTGGACGATGCGAAGGGAGAGCTGGCCAGCCTGCGCGAGCACGCCCTCCGGCGGGAGCAGGAACGTCCGGTCACCGAGGCCCTCGAAGACAACCCTTCGCGCCCGCTCCAGCCCTAGCCGTCCCACGCGGACGTTTGCATACGGGAGCACTCTCCCTGAATGAGGGCGGTTCGTATACAACCGTCCTGACTACGCGGGGGTGGTGGTGCCGAGCTGGTCGCGCCACGCCTCCTGCAGCGCGATCTGGACCGCGCCCGTGACAACGGCATTCTCGGCCAGCGTCGACAGCTCGACCGCCGGCGGGAACAGCACCAGGGGCTCCAGCTTGCGGGCGATCGCGATGCGGAGGCCCCGGCCCGCGCGCGCGATGCCGCCGCCGATGACCACCGTGTCGGGATCCAGCGCCAGAACGATGGGGGCGACTGCTCGCGCGAAGATGCCGGCCACGTCGTCGACCAGCACCTCCGCCCGCGAGTCGCCCGCGGCGGCCGCCGCGAAGGTCGCCGCCGCGGGGTCGTCGCCGGCCGCCAGGTGCGCGGCCAGCAGACTCTCGGGGTGGCTGCGGGCCAGGCTCCAGGCGCGGCGGCCGATGGCGGCGCTCCCGATGCGGCGCTCCAGGGGGCCGAGGCCGTGCCGCTCGGTGGCGTTGGCTTCGGTGTCGACGGCGATGTAGCCGATCTCGCCGGCGGCCGCCGCGTGCCCGCGCAGCAGCTCGTGTCCAATGACGATGCCGGCTCCGATGCGGTCGCCCCACTGGACCGCCACCACCGTGCCCCCCTCCCCCCGGGACCGATCGATGGCGAGGGCCGCCAGGTTGGCGTCGTTGTCAAGGAGGATGGGGCAGGAAAACGCCTGGCGCAGGTGCTGGTGGAGATCGATCTGCTCCCAGCCCGCGACGCTGGGCACCAGCCGGGTGCGGCCGGTCGTTCGGTCCAGGACCCCGGGGGAACCGGCCGCCACGGCCGCGATCTTCTCCGGGCCCAGCCCGGCGGTGGCCAGAGCCTGACGCGCCGCCTGGTCGACGGCGTCGAGCAGGGCCGCCGCGTGCGGAGCGTGAACCGACAGCCGCACCAGGGCCAGCTGCCCCCCCGTCAGGTCGGCGATCCCGGCGGCGACCGAGTGGGGACCGACGTCCAGCCCCAGCACCAGGGCCACCCCGCCGTTGAGCGCCACCCGGGTGGCCGGTCGGCCCATCCGCCGGCCGGCCCCGGGCGCCAGCTGAGTGATCAGGCCCTCTTCGACGAGGTCGGCCACCACCAGCGAGACCGTCGGTCGGGCGAGGCCGGTGCGCTGTGTGAGCTCGGTGATCCGGAGTGCGTCGGGAGCGGCACGCCGCAGGGCGTCGAGCACCGCCGCGCGGTTCAGCCGGCGGAGGACGACCGTTCCCCCCGCGGTCGACCCGGGCGCGGAATCCTGACTGGTCATGGCTGAGCAGGTTTTGGTGAACGTACCAGCAGTGGCGGGGGCCGTAGCGTGGACGGCGATGACCGATCGCACCTTTCGATTCGGCACCGTGACCATCCCTCAGGACCCCGAGCGCTGGGCCGAGACCGCGCGGCGGGTGGAGGAGCTCGGCTACTCGACGCTTCTGATGCCGGATGGCACCCAGTTGCCGGCCACGCTGCCCTCGCTCGCCGCGGCGGCGACGGCGGCGCCGGGCCTTCGCGTCAGCCCGTTCGTGGTGGCGGTCCCGCTGCATCCGGCGGGCCTGCTGGCCTGGGAGGCACACTCGCTGACCGTGCTCACCGGGGGCCGTTTCGAGCTGGGTATCGGAACCGGCCTACCGAGGCTGGTCGAAGAGGGAGCCCGGATGTTGGGAGAGACACCCCTGAGCGGAGCCCAGCGTCTGCAGCGGGTGGGGGAGACGATCGACCGCTTGCGAGAGCTGGACGGGGAGGCGCACACCCCGGTCATGATGGCGGCCGGGGGTCCTCGTGCCCTGGCGCTGGCGGCGGAGAAGGCCGACATCGTGGCGCTCAGCGCCGGCCCGTTGGCGGCGCGCGACCAGGTGCGGGGGAACGTGGGAGCCCTGCTCCGATCGGCGGGACCGCGCTCCGCCGCGATCGAGATTTCGATGAACGTGTTTGTGGTCGGCGACCAGGCTCCGCCCTGGATGGAGCAGTTCTTGGGCGTTGACGCGGCCGCGCTGCGCGGGGCGAACTCGCTCGCCATGCTCCGCGGCTCCACGCAGGACATGATCGACGAGCTGGAGCGTCGCCGCGAAGAGTTCGGCGCCAGCTACATCACCGTCCAGGGGGTCTTCATGGAGGCGCTGGCTCCGGTGGTGGAGAGGCTGGCCGGGAAGTAGGGTCCCGAGCACAGGGCCGTTGGTGCACCAATGGCCCACTCTGAGCCCGAGAACAGGGCCATTGGTGCACCAACGTCCCAAACCTGGCGGTGTGACTGGTCAGACCGCTGATCAAGTTCCCTTGCCGGTTCCACCACCGCACCACCGTGGCATGCGCGGGATGGGACCGGACGACCAGGGGAACGGCGACGCTCGTGTCGACCGCGAGCGTCACTTCCGTCCGGCGTCGATGAGCGCGAAGAGCACCTCGTCGTCAACCGGCGTACTACCGACCGCCACCAGCAGGCCGTTCTCCTCGACGAGGCGGGCGGTTCGGCCCGCAGGAACGATCTGCACGCCGGCGCCGTACGCCGAGATGTCCACCGCGGTGCCGGGCAGCAAGCCAAGTGCATCCCGGATCGGCTTGGGGAGCACGACCCGGCCGGCCCTGTCGATGACGGTTTGCATGGTAAAGCAATACCATCGAAATCCCATTTCAAGCGTTGGAGCACCCCCGGGGGCCCAGACCGGGGGTAGGCCCCGGTGGTGCACCATTGCGTCATCCGTGGCGCGTCAGCCGGCGGGGGTCGCCTCCGCCGGCTTTGGCACCAGGCCCAGTTCCGCGGTCGCGTCTTCGCGCATCTTGAACTTCTGGATCTTTCCGGTCACCGTCATCGGGAACGCATCGACGAACTTCCAGTAGCGCGGGATCTTGAAGGTCGCGATCTTGCCGCGGCAGTACTCGGTCAGCTGGTCGCTGGTCACCGCCGCCCCCGGCCGCAGCTTGATCCAGGCCATCACCTCCTCGCCGTAGCGCTCGCTCGGGACCCCGATGACCTGCACGTCGGAGATGTCGTGGTGCCCGTACAGGAACTCCTCCACCTCGCGCGGGTAGATGTTCTCCCCACCCCGGATGATCATGTCCTTGATGCGGCCCACGATCGCGAGGTAGCCGTCGTCGTCCATCGTGGCCAGGTCCCCGGTGTGCATCCAGCGCGCCTCGTCGATCGCTTCCGCCGTCGCCGCCGGGTTGTTCCAGTACCGCAGCATCACCAGGTAACCCCGGCTGCACAGCTCGCCCGGCTCCCCCCGCGGGACCACGTTTCCGGTCAGGGGGTCGACGACCTTGATCTCGACGTGCGGCTGCACCTGGCCCACCGTCGCCACCTGCTTCTCGAGCGGGTCGTCGGTGTGCGTCTGCGTGCTCACCGGCGAGGTCTCGGTCATGCCGTAGCAGATCGTCACCTCGGGCATGTGCATCAGCGACTGCACTTTCTTCATGACCTCGATCGGACACGGCGAGCCGGCCATGATCCCGGTCCGGAGCGATGAGAAGTCGAACCGCGAGAAGTCGGGGTGGTCGAGTTCGGCGATGAACATGGTGGGCACGCCATAGAGGGAGGTGCACCGCTCTTCCTGTACCGAGGTCATGGTCGCCACCGGCTCGAAGGCCTCACCGGGGACCACCATGCAGGCTCCGTGGGTGGTGCAGGCGAGATTCCCGAGCACCATGCCGAAGCAGTGATAGAAGGGCACCGGGATGCAGACCCGGTCCTCCTCCGTGTAGTGGAGGGTCTCGCCGACCAGGAACCCGTTGTTGAGGATGTTGTGGTGGGAGAGGGTCGCGCCCTTGGGGAAGCCGGTGGTTCCCGAGGTGTACTGGATGTTGATGGGGTCGTCGAACTGCAGCTGTGACTCCACCTCGCCAAGAGCCGAGTCCTTCCCAGCGTCGCCGGCCAGCAGCAGGTCGGCCCACCCCTCCTCCAGGATCAGCGTCTCCCGAAGTTGGGGGAGCCGGCCCCGCACCTCCTGCACCATCCCTGCGTAGTCGCTGGTCCGGAAGGCGCGGGCCAGCACCAGCAGGCTGACCTCGGACTGGCGCAGCGCGTACTCGAGCTCCGCCGTCTTATAGGCGGGGTTGATATTGACGAGGATGGCGCCCACGCGCGCGGACCCGTACTGCAGGATGGTCCATTCCGAGCGGTTGGGGGCCCAGATGCCGACGCGATCTCCGCGCCTGACGCCGTGGGCGAGCAGCCCTTTGGCGCAGCGCGTGGTCTGGTCCCAGAGCTGGCGATAGGTGAGCCGGACGCCCTGCTGGCGGTCGACCAGCGCCTCGCGGTCGCCGAACCGCTGCACGCTCCGGTAGAGGTTCTGGCCAATGGTCTCGCCGAGCAGCGGGGCTCCACAGGCGCCCTGAACATACGAAGGTTCTGGCATCGCGTCACGCCTCCCACGACTCGAAATACGGCTGGCCACAGGATGCCACCGGCCGTGGAATTTGTGAACCCGGGTCAGCGGTTCGTTCCTTCCGCCATGCCTCGTGCAGCCACCTCCCGTCAGATCGCGGAGGGAGTGACACAGCTGGAGGCACGAGACCCGGTCATCGCGCGGCTCCACGCCGAGGCCGGGCTGCCGACCTTTCCCGCGCCCTCGGGCACGCCTTTCGAAACTCTCGTGCTCTCAATCACGCACCAGCAGCTGGCGGGAGCGGCCGCCATCGCCATTCACCGGCGGCTGGTCGACACCCTCGGGGGAGAGGTGACGCCGGAGCGGATGCTGGCGGCGCCGGCGGTCGAGCTGCGCGCGGCCGGGCTCTCCACGCGCAAGGTGGAATCGCTGCAAGACCTGGCGACCAAGGTGAGCGACGCGACCGTGCACCTCGACGCACGCCGGCTCGCCCGCGAGAGCGACGAAGAGATCGTCGAACGGCTCAGCTCGGTGCGCGGCATCGGACGCTGGTCGGCGGAGATGTTTCTGATGTTTCAGCTGCGCCGGCCCGACGTGTGGCCGGTCGGCGACCTCGGCGTGCGCCGGGGTTTCGGACTGGCCTGGGCGATCCCCACCCCGACCCCCCGCCGGCTGGAGGAGCTGGGCGAGGTCTACCGGCCCTACCGCAGCCTGGTGGCCTGGTACTGCTGGCGGGCAGCCCAGCTGTACGCCGGGACCCAGCGCACCGCCGTCACCGCCTGACGCACGGCGCCGTCCGTCAGGGGAGCTCGTGTACCCAGGCCTCGGTGCCGTAGCGGGTCCGCACCAGGTCCTCCGCCGCCGCCATCTCCTCGGGCGCGACGGTCGCTTCCTCGACCCCGCCCACCTGGTCCGCGAACGACCGGATCATGCGCTCGATCACCTCGTCCCGCGCCAGCCGCGTCTGCAGGCGCAGGGGCCCCACCCGCCGCGCCGCCGACGGGATGCCCTTGTCGGAGACCTTCTCCTTGCCGATCCGGAGCACCTCGAGCATGCGATCCGAGTTCATGTCGTAGGACATGGTCGCGTGGTGGAGCACCGCGCCCGGGCGCCGCGCTTGCGCCGCACCGCCGATCTTGCCCCCCGCCGACGTGATGTCGTTGATCGGCTCGTACCAGGCGTCGACACCCAGCGCCCGCAGCGCCGTGATCACCCAGCCGTCGAGAAAGGCGTACGAGTCGACATAGGAGAGGCCCTCGACCAGGGCGGCCGGTGCGTAGAGCGAGTAGGTGATGATGTTCTGAGGCTCCACGAACATCGCGCCCCCACCCGTCATCCGGCGCATGAGAACCACGCCGTAGCGCCTCGCCGCCTCCTCGTCGACCTCGTTGCGCACCGACTGGAAGCGACCCAGCACCACCTCCGGCTCGACCCGGCCCCAAAATCGCAGCGTGGGCGCGTGGCGGCCCTCGCCGACCTCCCGCGTCAGCACCTCGTCGAGCGCGTGGTTGAGCGGCGAGACGAGGGGCAGAGGCCGGATCAGCTGCCAGGAGTAGTCCCCCCAGGTGGTCACGGCCGAGCCCTCAGCACCGCGGTCGCGATGGCTGCGGCGTCGAACCCGATCAGCGTCATCCCGCCCGCGATCGTCTCCTCCAGCCTGCGGGTGAGGGCCTCTTGCGAGGTGTCCACAGGCGCGCCTTCCAGGGCCTGGTCCAGATTCGTAAGAGCCTCCGGCGGTTCCAGGAAGAAGTCGCCCGAGAGCTGCACACCGCACAGCCGGCCGCCGGCCACCTCGTAGTCGACGACGACCAGCTTGCCGCCCGGCACCTTGTACTCGCCGTGCATCCCGGGGCCGATGCTACCCGCGCGTTGAGAGCCAGGACCCGCAGGCCCAGAGTTGAACTCAGCCGCAATAGACTCGCACTCACAATGGCCCCCAGGTACGTCACCCACGGCATGCGGGCCTACTTCGACGAATTCGGCGGGCGCGAGTGGGACCGGCTCGAGCGACGGCCCATGGACCGGGTGAGCCTCGAGATCCATGGTCGCCTCCTGGCCCGGCTGGTGAGGGGAGGCGACCGGGTCCTCGAGATCGGCGCCGGCCCGGGCCGCTTCACGATCCGGCTCGCGGAGCTGGGCGCCCGGGTCACCGTGGTCGACGTCTCCCCCCGGCAGCTGGACCTCAATCGCGAGCGCGTGATCGCCGCCGGCCATGAGGAGGCGGTCGCCGGCCGCCACCTGGGTGACGTCGTCGATCTGTCCGCGTTCGACGACTCGAGCTTCGACGTCGTCACCGCGTTCGGCGGCCCCCTCAGCTACGTCTTCGAGCGCGCCGGCGACGGCTTCGATCAAATGCTGCGGAAGGCGCGACCGGGCGGGCTCGTGACCTTCAGCGTGATGAGCCGTTGGGGTTCCCTGCGGATGGCGCTGGGAGGAATCCTCGACTTCGAGCGTCAGGGACGGACGGAGATGAACCGGCACGTGATCGAGACCGGTGACCTGAGGGGTGAGGACGCTCGAGTCACGGGCATGAGCCTTCCGCATGAGTGCCACCTCTTCACCTGGTCCGAGGTGCAGGCCCTGCTGGAGGGCAAGCCCTGCGAGATCGTCGAAGCGACCGCTGCCAACTACCTGTCGGTCAACCTGGGGGAGGTGCTGGAGGGCCTGGACGACCCGCTCTGGCAGCGCGTTCTGCGGTGGGAGGAGACCGTTTGTCGGTCGCCGGCGCTGCTCGACGCCGGAACGCACATCCTGGTCGCCGCGCGCAGAGTGTGACAGGCAGACACCCAGCCTCTCAACGCCCCCGGTAGCGTGCGCCTTATGGCCGTGGTCAAGATCAACGCGATCGAGCTGCCTCAAGGCGCTGGGCCCGAATTGGAGCGACGGTTCGCCCACCGCCTGCACGCGGTCGACGAAGCACCCGGTTTTCTCGGCTTCGAGCTGCTCCGGCCGGTGCGCGGAGAGACGCGCTATTTCGTCTACACGAAGTGGCGCACGGAAGCCGACTACCAGGCCTGGGCGGAGGGGAGCGGACGCGCGGCGCACGCCGGCGAACGGGGAACGCCGGTGGCGAGCGGCGCGTCGCTCCTCGAATTCGAGGTGGTCGATCTCGAATAACGGACCCCGGCGACACCGCGCTGGCTAGTCTTCTGTTTGTGACCGCCGAGCAAGAGCCCTCTCCCCGGCGCGCGAGCGCCCGGCGCGAAATGCCGCCCGCGCTCCGCGACGACGTTCGGCTGCTGGGCGCGGCGCTCGGGCGCGTGATGGCGGAGGACGGGGGGATGGCGCTGCTCGACGACGTGGAGCGTCTGCGCCGCATGGTCATCGCGGCGCGCGAGGACGAGCGGGCCGAAGACCGGGTCGAGCAGCTGGTGGCGGGGTGGCCGATCGAGCGCGCCGAGAAGGTGGCGCACGCGTTCACCTGCTACTTCCACCTCGCCAATCTGGCCGAGGAACACCACCGTGCGCGGGCCTTGCGGGCACAGGACCGGGGCTCGACGCCGCGCGACTCGCTGGCGGCCACGGTGGCTGCCCTGCGCGACGAGCAGGGTCTCGACTGGGTCCGGTCGCAGCTCGACGAGCTGGAGCTCACCTTTGTCTTCACCGCCCACCCCACCGAAGCCCGCCGCACCGCCGTGACCACCGCCATCCGCCGCATCGCCGAGCAGCTGGGGCGTCTCGACGACCCGCGGGCCTCGGACACCGAACGGCGGGACGCCACCCGTGGCCTGCTGGAGCAGATCGACAGCCTGTGGCGAATCGAGCAGATCCGGAGCACCAAGGTGGGACCGCTGGACGAGGTGCAGTCGACGCTCCCGGTCTTCGCGGAGACGCTGTTCGACGCGGCGCCGCAGCTCTACCGGATCCTGGAGGCGGCGCTGGGCCGCCCCGCCGACCTCCCCGACGCGCCGGTCGTGCCGCCTTTTCTGCAGTTCGGCAGCTGGGTCGGCGGCGACCGCGACGGCAACCCTTTCGTGACCGCCGCCGTCACCGCCGAGACGATGCGAATGCAGGTCACGACGGCGCTCACCGCGCTCGAGAATCGGACCCGCGCGCTGGCGGGCCAGCTGAGCGCCAGCGGGTCCTCCACTCCACCCAGCCCCGCCCTCCTCACCCGGCTCGAGGAGGCGGAGGCTCGGGCGGGCTCCCGCCTGATCGACTTCCCGCTCGGCGATGAGCCGCACCGCCGCTTCCTTTTCTATGTGCTGGCCCGGCTGGCGGCGACCCGGCGCGGCGAGGCGGCGATGGCCTACGGACGCAGCCGGGACCTGGTCGACGATCTGCTCTGTGTCCAGGCCTCGCTGGCCGGAGCCGGCGCCCCCCGCCTCGCCCATGGGGCGCTCCAGGACCTGGTCTGGTCGGCCCAGACGTTCGGCTTCCACCTCGCCGAACTGGAGGTGCGTCAGCACAGCGCCGTGCACGAGCGGGCGCTGCGAGAGCTGGAGGCGGGCGGCGAGCTCTCGGGTCCGACCCAGGAGGTGCTGGCGACGCTCCGGGTGATGGCCGAGATCCAGCGTCGCGACGGGGTCCGGGCCGCGCACCGCTACGTGATCAGCTTCGCGCGCGGCGCGCGAGACGTCGCCACCGTCTTCGAGCTGGCGCGGCGGGCCGGCGGTCCCGCGGTCCCGGTGCTGGACGTGGTCCCGCTCTTCGAGACCGGCGAGGACCTCCGGCGGGCGGTCGCGGTGGCCGACGAGATGCTGGAGCTGGAGCCGGTGCGCCGGCGCCTGGACGAGAACGGCCGGCGCCTGGAGATCATGCTCGGCTACTCCGACTCGGCCAAGGAGGTGGGACCGGCGGCGGCCCAGCTCCAGCTCTACGACACGCAGGGCGCGCTGGCCGCCTGGGCCGCCCGGCGCGACATCAAGCTGACCCTGTTCCATGGCCGGGGTGGTGCTCTGGGCCGCGGTGGGGGACCGGCCAACCGGGCGGTCCTGGCGCAGGCGCCGGGATCGGTGGCGGGACGCTTCAAGGTCACCGAACAGGGAGAGGTGATCTTCGCCCGCTACGGCAATCCCACGCTGGGCCTGCGCCACCTGGAGCAGATGACGTCGGCAGTGCTCACCGCGTCGAGCCCGGCGGCTGGCGAGCGCACGCGCCAGGCGGCGGAGCGCTACGGGAGGCTGGCGCAGCAGATCGGGGACACCTCGCGGCGGGCCTACCGCGCGCTCGTCGAGCAGCCGGAGCTGGGCCTCTGGTTCGCGACCGTCAGCCCGCTGGAGGAGCTGAGCAATCTGCGCATCGGCTCGCGCCCCGCGCGGCGTGGCGGCGGGGTGACGCTGAACGATCTGCGGGCCATCCCCTGGGTCTTCGCCTGGTCACAGATGCGGCTCAACTTGCCGGGCTGGTACGGGCTCGGCAGCGGGCTGGAGGCGGCCGCCTTGGAGGAGCTGCGGGAGGCCTACCGCTCGTGGCCGCTCTTCACCTCCCTGCTCGACAACGCCGAGATGAGCCTGGCCAAGACCGACCGCCGCATCGCGCAGCGGTACCTCGAGGTGGGAGGCCGGCCCGAGCTGACAGAACGGATCCTGGACGAGTACGACCGCACCACGCGGCGGGTGCTGGAGGTGACCGCCCACACCCGGCTGCTGGAATCTCGACGCGTGCTGTCCTGGGCGGTGGAGCTGCGCAATCCCTACGTGGACGCGCTCTCCCACCTGCAGCTGCGGGCGCTGCGGGCGCTGCGCTCGGGTGGGGAGGGGATCGACCGCGAGCGCCTGGAACGCCTGCTGTTGACGACCGTGAACGGCGTCTCCGCAGGTCTTCAGAACACCGGCTGACGCCCCGCTACCCCGCACGATGAGGGCCCTTTCGCGCGGAACGGTGCTCATGGGCGGCCCGATGGGGCCCGTTCCGTGCGAAACGGGGGTGTCGGGCGTGGGTGCGCGCACACTGTGAGCGTGGCGGACGAGGCGATCGCGACCGAGGGCGCCGGTCAGGTCCTGAGCGACCTGCGGGCGGCGCGTGCCAGCCGCCATCCTCGCCCCAAGGGGATGCACGCGGCGGCGCTGGTGGAGATGGCGATCGCGGGCTGGGCGGTGGTCGCCTGCGTCCTCTGGCTCCTGGTCCAGGGCAACCGGGTGGACTCCCACACACTGGCCGAGATCCGCCGCTACGGGCCCGCGGTGATCGGTCTCGTCGCCTGGCTGATCCTGATCGCCAGCATGCGCTCCGGCCTCAACGGTGGCCCTCTGTCCCCCGAACGGGCCGACGTGCTCCACCTGCTGCTCGCCCCGATCTCGCGGGCGCTCGTACTGCGGCAGAACGCCCGCCGCTGGATCTTTGCGGGCGCCTTCGGGGGCGCGCTGGTGGGCGCGACGCTGGCCGGCGTCTCCGAGGCTCGGCTGGGCGGCAACGTCGGCTCCGCGACCGCGGGACTGGTCTTCGCCTGGGGACTGTCGGGCCTGATCGCGGGCCTTCTCATCGGGCTGCTCTCTGTCGCGCCCGGTATGACCGTCTCCGGCCTCCACGTCCCGGCGCCCGCGGTCTGGGTGATCGGCCTGGTGACGCTGGGGTTGACCACCCTCGATCTGGTGCTCCGGACCACCTTCTCGCCGCTGACCTGGGTCGGCGCCCTTGCCGTCTGGCCCCTGCACCCCGTGCTCCCGGTCATCCTCCCGGCCACCGTCGGCGTGGCCGTGGTCGTCCTCGGCGTGATCGCGGTGGTCGTCGGTCCGGGGGTGGCGATCCCCGCGCTCGACCGCCGCGCGGGGCTCGCTCAGCTCCTCCTCTTCACGGCGCAGCTCCTCGACCTCCGCGGTTTTCTCCGTCTGCGGATGGTCCTGGCCAATGAGAGTGCTCGCGGCAAACCGTGGCTGCGCCTGCCGTGGCCCCGGGCGCCGGGCTGGGGGATCTGGCAGCGGCACGTCCGCTCGCTGCTGCGGTGGCCGATCTGGCGGGTGGGCCGAGTGGCCGTCTTGCTGATCCTGGTCACGGCGCTGCTCGCGGTCACCGTCTCCGGCTCCTCGTACCTGATCCTGGGCGCGGGCGCCATCGTCTATTTCCTCTGCATGGATTTGTTCGAGCCGTGGTGGCAGGAGGTCGAGCACGGAGGGTTGACCGAGCGGCTGCCGGTCGGAACCCCCTGGCTCTTCCGGCGCCACCTCGTGGGTGCGCTGGTCTCGGGCTGCGTGCTGGGCGCGATCGCGGTGGTGGTGATGATGATCGGGCGCGTGCCCGGTCAGGGTGTGGCGGTGGCCGCGATCACCGTGATCCCCGCCACTCTGGGCGGCCTGTTGGGGGCGTCGGTGCGGGCAGGGGCGCCGGGGACGCGGCTGGACCGGATCGCGGAGAACTTCACCAGTGTGACGCCACAGGGCACGATCGATTTCGGCGGCATGGCTCGTGCCGCGCGCGTCATCCTGCCGCTGGTCCCCGCGATCGTCGGACTCGCGCCCGCCGCGGTGAGCGGTGGTTTGTCGCAGCGCCTGGTGGCGGCGGTGGTCGCGGTCGGCGTCGAGCTGGTCTGGTTCTTGCTCCTGCGGGCGCTCCCGCTGTTCGAGGTCGATTGAGTGTCAGAGCGGCGTCGCACCCGGCGCGGATCCCGGCCTTCGCGCCAGCCTCGCGAGCCCGCCCGGCCGCCGGGCGTCCTCGAAGTCGACCGGCTGGTTCGGGACTACGGCCGCACGCGCGCCCTGGGGCCCATCAACCTGTCGGTCGACGACGGCGAGGTGGTGGCGCTGATGGGCCCGAACGGCGCCGGCAAGTCGACGCTGCTTTCGATCGCCGCCGGTCTGCTCGAACCCACCTCGGGCGAGGTCGCGGTCTGCGGTGGACAGCCGGGCAGCATGCTCGCGCGGGCCCAGGTCTCCTACGTGCCCGACACCCCCGTCCTCTACGACGACCTCTCGATCGGCGAGACGGCCGAGTTCGTGGCCCGCCTGCACGCCGCCCCCGACTGGCGAGAGCGATTGGACGAGCTGCTGGAGCGGTTCGGGCTCGAGGATCGGGCGGACGCCCTGCCCTCGACGTTGAGCCGGGGGCTGCGGCAGCGTGCCGGGCTCGTCATCGGCCTGGTCCGCCCGTTCCGGCTGCTGCTGCTCGACGAGCCGTTCGCGACTCTCGACCAGTCATCGATGGAGCTGGTGGGCCAGGTGCTGGTGGAAGAGGCGGGGAAGGGGGCGGCGATTCTTCTGTCGTCGCACCAGCATGACTACCTGCCCGCAGACTGCCGGCGCGTGCAGCTTTCGGAGGGGCGGATCGTGCAGGGACGGCTCGTGTAGCCTCGGCGGCATGGACATCGGTCTCGGTCTTCCCTCGACCATCCCCGGCATCGCGGGGCGGCGCATCGTCGAATGGGCGGTGGCCGCTGAGCACGCCGGGTTCTCCTCTCTGGGAACCATCGACCGCGTCGTCTACGGCAACCACGAGACGATCACGACGCTCGCGGCGGCGGCCGCCGTCACGACGCATATCCGCCTCATGCCGACGATCCTGATCGCCCCCTTCCGGGGCAACGGGACGCTCCTGGCCAAGCAGCTGGCGACGATCGACAGCATCTCGGGCGGCAGGTTGACGGTCGGGATCGCGGTCGGCGGCCGGGAAGACGACTATCAGGCGACCGATACCCCATTTCACGCGCGAGGCCAGGTCTTCGACAAGCAGCTGGCGGCCATGCGTGAGGTCTGGGCGGGGGAGCCGCGCGGTTTCGCGGGCGCGGTCGGTCCGGCCCCGGTCCAGGCCGGCGGGCCGCCGCTGCTGCTGGGGGGAGGCGCCGCGGCGACGTTCCGCCGCATGGTGGAGTACGGCGCCGGGTGGGTCATGGGCGGAGGCGGACCGGATGCCTTCAAGGCCGGGGCGGAGGGGGCGCGACAGGCCTGGCACCAGGGCGGCCGCCAGGGTGAGCCGAGGCTGGTCGCGCTGGCCTACGCCTCACTCGGTCCGCGGGCTGAGGAGCATGCGCGACGGTACCTGGGGGACTACTACTCGTTCGCGGGCTTCGGGGACGCGGTCGTGGCGGGGTCCCTGACTTCGTCCGAGGCGGTGCGCGGCGCCGTCAGCGCCTTCGAGGCGGCCGGCTGCGACGAGCTGGTCCTGTTTCCGTGCTCGGGCGACCTCGAGCAGGTGGAGCTGATCGCGGCCGCGGTGAGGTGAGCCGGGCCCTGTCTCACCGGCTGGGGGAGGGCGAGGACAGCTCCAGCAGCTGATCGGTGCCGGGTGTGAGCGTCCGGCGAGCCCAGTCGCGCACCGCGGCCTCCTGGGTGAAGACGACCACCTGGTGGGTCCTTGCGATGCGGTGAAGCAGGGAGAGCAGGGCCGTGGACCGGGCCTCGTCCGCGTGCACGGTCACTTCGTCGAGCAGGATCGGCGCCGACTCGCCGGGACAGGTCAGGTGTTCGACCAGCGCCAGCCGAAGGAGCAGGTAGATCTGCTCCTGGGTGCCTCGCGACAGGAGGTCGGCCTCCCTCCAGTCACGGTCCGCGCCGCAGACCGTGACGGACAGTGTGGGGGGGTCCACGTTCGCGTCCAGGTAGCGCCCCCCGGTGACGTCCGGCAGCCACGTGCGCAGCGTGCCGGCCAGGACCGGCGCGAGATTGCGATGGACCTTATCCTGGGCCCGTTCCAGGCACTGCCGGGCCAGGTCCAGGGCCGACCCGAGCTCCTCCACCCGGCGGCGCTCGGCCCGGGCCTGGTCGAGAGCCTCCTGTGCCTCGGGCACGCTGAGCTGCCGCGCCGGGTGCTGGTCCAGCTGCCCGCGGGCGTGGTCGGCACGGGTACGGGCCTCCGCCTCTTCCCCCGCCAGCGCGCGCAGGCGCCAGGGCGGGTCCTGGCGCCCGATGGCGCGGGCGAGGTCGGGGCCGGGGATCCCCAGCGCCAGCTCGCGGGCCTCACGGTCGGCGTCCACCGCCCGCCGCTGACGTTCCGCACGCGATCCGGCCCGCAGCAGACCCTGCAGCTCCAGCCACTCCATCTGGCGCTGCTGCTCCACCTCCAGCCGTGCCTCCCGATCTCGCAGCCAGGCGTCGACCGCCGCCTCCACGTCCGGCGCGGGCGCGTCCGGTGCGACGGTCGCACCGGGGATGGCGGTCGCCACCGCCCGCAGCGATGCCAGCGCCGCCCGGGCCTCTTCCGCGGCCCGCGAGGCTCGCGCTTCCAGCTCCCGCCGCGTCTCCAGCTGCTGCTCCAGCGGGCCCCGCAGTGCCGCCGCCGCCGCCTGCTCGCGACGTCCCGCGCAGGCCGCCTCGTAGGCCGCCAGGTCACTCGCGCCCCGCTCCGCCAGCCTGCCCCGCAGCAGCTCCGCCGCGGCGCCCTCGGCTTCCAGGTGCGCCTGATGCTCGCCGTCCCAGCGCCGGCAGAGCCCCGCCGCCTGCTGGGAGAGCGCCACCCGGTGGGCGAGGTCCCGCAGCGCCACCGGATCGTCGGGGAGCCCGAGGCCGAGCGCCTCTCCGGCCGCGGTCTGGGCGCGCTCGCGGCGCAGGGCCAGCTCGGGAGGCAGCGAGTGTCCGTGAGCCCAGGCGTAGCTCGCGGTCAGCAGCGCGATCGCCACCGCGGCGCCGAGCCAGACCGGGTTGCGGGTGAGCGCCAGCGCCGCGAACCCGACGACCGCGATCAGCGCCGCGGCGACCAGGATCGGCGCCGCGCGCCCGGCCCAGGACCGCTCAGGCGTCCCTTTGGCCGGCAACTCCAGGGCGCGCGCCAGGTCCTGGAGCTGTTCCACCGGCACCGCGGTGGGGGGACGCTGAGGTGGGTCGGGGCGTCGCCCCTCGTGCATCCGCCTGCTCTGGGTCGCGGCCGCCAGCGCCTCGGCGGCCCGCCGCACCTCGGCGATGGGCGCCGTCTCCCCGGCCGGGGCCGGGGGCAGGGTATCGAGGCGGTCCTGAAGCTCGGCCGCGGTCGTCCCGCGCAGGGGCACCGGCTCCCGGCTCCCGCGCCAGCCCCGCAGAGCCACCGCCGCCGACTGGGCCAGCTGATCGTCCGCCGTGAGATCAGGGGGCGCTGAGGGATGTCGCCCCTCGAGCTCGGCGACGCGTTCCAGCTCGCGGCGCTCATCATGAGCCCGGTGGCGCGCGCGTGCCGCCTCGGCACAGCGCCGTTCATGTGCCCGCGCGTCCGCGAGGTCCTCGAAGCGCCTCGCCTCCGCCGCCAGGCGCAGGTAGGCCTCGTGCGCCCGGCGCGCCTCCTCCAAGCGCGTCCGCGCCCGCTCCTCCGCCACGATCGCCCGCCGCAGCGGCTTGACGCTGTTCCGGGCCGCTGAGCCCACGTGCTGCTGCTGGTACTCGACGATGCGGTCGATGGCCCGGGCCGCGGTGACATCCGTGCCGGCGGCGGCGCGCTGCATCTGGTCGGCCAGCAGGCCCGCGGAATCGCCCACCCGCAGGACGTCCGCCTGCCGGACGGCGGCGGTGGCGGGATACGTGGTCCGGTCCAGTCCCAGCCAGCGCCAGCCGTCCGGAGCGCCCTCGAAGATGATTTCGCCTGCCCGGTCGCGGCCCGTGCCGAGCTCGGTGACCCGGGAGCCGTTCGACTGGTCGAGGTTGCGGACCAACTCGACCCGGGTGCCGTCGCCCAGCTCGACGACCGCGCCGACCCTCCAGGCCTGGCCTTGCCAGGGCCGGTATCGCGTGCGCAGCTCCTCGACCTCCACCCGTCGCCCGGCGGCACGCTTGACGCCGCCGACCGCGGTCAGCAGGGCCTGGTGGAGCGTTGACTTGCCGGTCTCGTTGGGACCGTAGATCACGTTGAGGCCGGGGGCGAACTCGAATGAGGCAGCGGCGAAGCGTCCAAAGGGTCCGAGCCGGACGGACTGAATCCTCATCCCGGCTCTCCCGACCTCGTTGCAGCCGGGTCCAGGTCGGCGCGCCCCTCCAACGCTCTCAGCCCGATCGTCAGCACGCGCTCACGCAGCATGGAGTCGAGGTCCGCGGCGGGGTCGGTCACCTCCCGTACGAACTGACCCCGGACGGTCTGCTCCACCGCCAGCGCGGGCATGTCGTAGGCGATACGCACGCCGACGTCCCGGCAGAGCAGCGCGTCCAACCAGGGGGCACAGTCCTCGAGCGCGCTCGGATCCAGAGCCGCCCCCGGTGGCAGCTCTCCCCACAGGTCGACGCGCACGACCCCGCGTCCATCGCGCAGGCCGGACGCCACTCGCGCCCGCACGTCCTGCCGGGAGGCGCAGCCGGTCACCTCCAGCCGCAAGTCGGACAGCATGCCGCTGTCGACGGCGAATCGTCTCCGGTCATGGTGACCGGCGGCGTCGAACGTGTGCAGCACGGCGCCCCGCGTCCCCTCGCGATGGACGAAGCTCAGTGCCTCGGGGTTGCCGGGGTACGTGTACAGGGGCTCGTCGCGCGGCGAGTGGTAGTGCCCGGTGCACAGGTGAAGCAGGCCGGCGCGCTGGACCTCTTCCGGCCGGAAGGGGGCGTGCGGATCGGGGAGCAGGCCGGCCTCGTCGGGGGGGCGGTGGTCGACCGCCTCCGCCGCGTGGACGAGGCCGACATGCAGGCCGGGCCCCCGCACCCGGGCACCGGCGAGCAGGTCCGGCGTTCCGGCGGGCGCCAGATGGGCCGCGCCCCAGACCGTGAATCCGTCAGCGAGCGGCACCGGCGCCAGTTCGTGGCTGCGGAAGATCGTCACGTTGGGGGACCAGCCGGCCTGGGCGTACGGCGACTCCGGCCCGTACCAGTCGTGGTTTCCGGGGGCGATCAGGACCGGCGTGGGCGCGAGCCGGGCGAAGGCGGCGACCAGGAAGGCCACGGTGTCGGGCGTGACCTGGCCGAGGTCGAACAGGTCCCCGGCGCCAAGGACCGCGTCGACCCGCTCCGAGCGGGCAACCGCGAGCGCCCGGTCCAGCGCGTCCCGAATGGCCTGCCGTCGCTGCCGGGCGATGGCGGGGGCGGCCCAGGAGAACGTGTGGTCGAGGTGAAGGTCGGCGAGGTGCAGGAGCCGGATCGTGTCGGGCATGGCGTCGTGCTTTCTGGAACGGCGGGCGAGCGGATGTTCGCCCTCTGGGTGACGATGCTACCTGGGTGGTGGCGCGCTGGCAACCGGGCCGGTTAACCCCGAGTCTAGCCGTGGGTCAACCAGACATAGGGCCGTTGGTGCACCACGAGCCCGATCTCGGGCCCCAAATCGGGCCATTGGTGCACACCCGCCCAGTTTCAGATACGCAAGTGGGCGGTCAGTGCCAGTCCTGGGTCGTGTGGTCGGCGACGTAGTCCCAGTCGATGTCGTGGCCGAGCCCGGGCGGCGCGGGGAGCGGGACCTGGCCGTCGGGGTAGATGGCGTCGATCGGGGTCTTGAGCCAGGGGAACTCAGCCTCGAAGTCGAGCTGCGGGTGCAGCAGGCCGCGCTCGTAGTACTCGCCCGGAATGGGCATCGCCGCCAGCGCCTGCAGCGTCCCGGCACCGCCCCCGTGGAGCTCGAGGCGAAGGTTGAACGCCTCGCACAGGTGTGCCGTCTTCATCACGTGCGTTATGCCGCCGTGCTCGAGCCCGGTCCGGAGGATGTCGGCCGCCCCGCGCAGGATCCACTCGGCGCGGCTCTGAAGGCCGCCCGCGACCGATTCGGGCCCGCAGATCGGCAGCTCCAGGTGGTCGCAAAGCCAGGCGTAAGAGGAGACGCTGTACTCGTCCATCGGCTCCTCCATCCAGTGGAAGTCGAGCTCCTCGAGCGCCCGTCCCAGCCGCAGGGCTTCTTCTCGTGAGTAGTTGTGGAACGGGTCCAGCATCAAGTGGACATCGGACCCGACCGCCTCGCGTACCGCCCGACAGGCGGCGATGTCGCGCGCGACATCGGGGCCATAGGGTGGCATCCAGGTGTGAAGCTTCACCGCCCGATACCCCTGGTCGACGCAGGCGCGGGCGAAGGCCGCGTACGCCTCCGGGGTGTCGAGGCCGCCCGGGATGTCGTCGCCACACATCGTGCTCGCGTAGGCGGGGATGCGGTCGCGGTAGCCACCGAGGAGCTTGTAGACGGGCAGCCCGGCCGCGTTGCCGGCGAGGTCCCACAGAGCCTGATCCACGATGCCCACGTTGTGGTCCGAGAGGGCCACCGGGTCAAGGCGTGACGCCTTCCGCAGCCAGGCGGTGATCGCCTCGCGCTGGAACGCGTCGTGCCCCACCAGCTGAGCGCGAGCGGCCACGACCATCGCCTCGGTGCCGCCGAACGCGTGGCCGGTGAGGCCGCCGGCGGTCCGGATGCGGAGCACCCGCTGCTCGGCATCGTGCGCGGGCGCCGGGTGGCGGTGCCCCTCGCTGTCGCGGCCGGCGTGGTCCAGGTACCGGAACGTGAGGCTCAGCACGTCGGTGATGCGATGATCCATCACGGGCTCCGTTCTCCTGTCTGGGGCGCGCGGCGGCGCCGTGCTCACCGGGGGAGCCGCCGGCCGACGTCCGCGCCGCCCTGAAAGCGGTCGGGCGGGCCCGGCGACACCAGACTCTCGGCCCGGTCGGAAGGCGTGTAGCCGAGCCGGCGCCGGGCCTCCCTGTCGTCCCAGTAGCCGGCGGCGTTCGCGGAGCCCCCGTACACCATCAACCAGTCGAGGTCCGGCACCTCGAGGCAGCGCCGGACGAGGTGCCGGAGGTCGCCGTCGCTAAGCCACGTATGCGCGTGGCGTGGCTCCGACGGCTTGGCCAGCGAGCTGCCGATGCGCAGCACGGCGACCTCAAGACCGATCTCGTCGTGGAACAGACGGCAGAGCGCCTCGCCATAGACCTTGCTCGCGCCGTAAAGCCCGTCCGGGCGCACCGGCATCTCGGGCGTGACGCTGGTGCCGGTCGGGTAGTAGCCGGTGACGTGGTTGGTGGAAGCGAAGACGAAACGCCGACATCCAGCCGCGGCGGCGGCCTGCAGGACGTGATAGGTGCCCCGCAGGTTCATGTCCAGCAGCTCTTCAAAGGGTGCGTCGGCGGGGATCCCGGCCAGGTGCACGATGGCGGCGCAGCCCCGGGCGGCGGCCCTGGTCGCCTCCACATCGCGGATGTCCGCGAGCACCACCTCCTCGACGCGCTCCTCGACGTCTGCCGGCACGCGCCGGTCGAGCAGGCGCAGACGCCAGCCGTCCCGGAGGCCGGGCCTGAGCGCCGCCGCCACGCGACCCGCGGCGCCGGTGACGAGCACCGTCTCTTCCGGACCGACCGGCCCGCGCGGCGCAACCTGCGTCATTCGCGTGCCGGCCCCATCCGCGCCGACAGGCGATGGGCGATCGTCCACAACATCGCCGCCAGCCGGCTTTCGAGCTCGCTGTCGAGGCGGGCTCGGAAGAAGACCACGCTGACCGCCGCCGCCGGGCGGCGGTCCGGGCCGCGGACCGCGGTGCCGATGCAGGCCAGACCCTCGCTCACCGCCTCATCGTCAATGGCGTAGCCCCGATGACGAACCCGTCTCAGATCCACCAGCAGGTCCTCGACCGTGGCCGGGCTCTTCGGCGTCATCCGGGGCAGCGCTCGCCCCGCGTAGAGTTCGCGCACCTGCTCGTCGCCCAGGCACGCGAGCATGCTGCGACCGGTCGAAGAACAGGACGCGGGCAGACGCTGACCGGCCTCACAGCCAATCCGCTGGAAAGGAACCTTCCGGGTGCCATCGCGCTTGGCGACATAGACGACGTCGGTGCCGTCGAGCAGGGCGAGCTGCACCGTCTCGTCGCCGACGCCAGGCACCGTTGCGAGCACCTGGAGGAACGCCTGCGCCACGTCGAGGCCCTGCAGGTAGGCGTGAGACAGGGCCAGGATCTGGGCCCCGAGGCGGTATCCGCCCGAGCCCGCGTCCCGCTCCAGCAGGTGCTCGCCGACCAGCGTCCGGCAGATGGCGAGAGCGCTGCTCTTGGGCAGAGCGAGCGCCTCCGCGATCTCGGTCAGCGTCGCCGGGCGTGCGCTCGCGCTCACCCAGCCCAGGATCTGTGCCGCGCGCGCGACCGCGGGCACCCGTCCCCGCCGGGCATCCTCGTTCCGGTCCAGCGCCGGATTGACACTGGCCTCGCTCTCCGATACCCTTGCCCCTGGTGCAGCATCCTGCATCCTGTTCAGTATATTGAACAAGCCCGGAGGGGGAGGCGATGGAGCGAAGAAAGGTGGTCGGCGTTGGCGGTCACTGAACAACGTACAGAGACGTGCGCCGACCGCCTGATGGAGGCGGTCCACGCGCACGGTGTGAACGTCATCTTCGGACTGCCGGGAGTGCAGCTCGACGCCGCCTTCGACGCGCTGGCCAGGCGCCGGGACGCCTTCGACGTCTACGCGCTTCGCAACGAGCAGGCGACCTCCTACATGGCGGAGGGCTACGCCCGCGCGACGGGCCGAGTCGGCTGTTGCCTGGTGGTGCCGGGGCCGGGATTGCTGAACGCCAGCGCCGGTCTGGCGAGCGCCTACGCGTGCAACACGCCGGTGCTCTGCATCGCCGGCCAGATCGACTCGCATGGCATCGAACGCGGCTTGGGCCAGCTGCACGAGATCCCACACCAGCTGGAGATGCTGGCGTCGGTCACCAAGTGGGCGGGCCGGATCGAGGCGCCGGAACGCACCGAGGCGCTGGTCGGCGAAGCCTTCCGCCAGATGTCCCAGGGCCGCCCCCGTCCAGTTGCGCTTGAGATCCCGGTCGACATTCTCGAAGCCGAAGCTACCCACCCGGCCGCCGCGCCGCCCTCGAACCCGGCTCCCGCGGCTCCCGACCTGTCGGGAGTGGAGGCGGCGACCGATTTGCTCCAGAAGGCGGACCGGCCCCTGATCGTCGCCGGGGGAGGCGTGCTGCAGTCGGGTGCGTGGGCCGAGCTCCGGCTGGTCGCCGAACGCTTGCGGGCACCGGTGCTGCTGACGATCGACGCGGTCGGTGCGCTGCCCAGCGATCACCCGCTGGCGTTCAACGTGGTCGGCTCCCGAGCTCTGGTCGACTCAGCGGATGTGATCCTGGCCGTGGGCACGCGGTTTGCCGCGGCTCGGGGCGAGCGCATCACCCTGGATCCGTCCCAGCACCTGATCCGGATCGACGCCGATCCCGAGGAGCTGACTCGGGACGTAACACCAGAGGTGGCGATCACCTCCGACGCCCGACAACCGCTGTCGCTGTTGGGTGAGTCGGTGCCGGCCCGCCCCTCCAACGGCTGGCGCGGCCTCGACGCGCTGCGAGCCGAGGCCCGGAGCAAGATCGACGCGCTTCAGCCGCAGGCCGCCTTCGGCGCCGCGATTCGCGCCGCGCTGCCCGATGACACGGTGATCGTCGGCGGCATGACCCAGGTCGGCTACTGGACCCAGGTCGGCCTTCCGGTGCGCCGGCCGCGGACCTATCTCGGCTCGGGCTACCAAGGAGCGCTCGGCTTCGAGGTGCCGACCGGTCTCGGCGCGCAGGTCGGACGTCCCGATACGCGGGTCGTGGTGCTTTCCGGAGACGGGGGTTTCATGTTCAACGTCCAGGAGCTGGCCACGGCGGCGCAATACCGGCTTCCCGCCATCTTCGTGATCTTCAACGACGGCGCGTATGGCAACGTGAGGAGAACCCAGCGCCAGCGCTTCGGCCGCGTGATCGCCTCTGAGCTGCAGAATCCGGATTTCGTCCGGCTCTCGGAGTCCTTCGGCATCACGGCGTTCCGGGCCGAGGGTCCAGAGGCGCTCGGTCAGGTGCTGCGGAAGGCCATGGACGTGGACGGTCCGGCTCTCATCGACGCTCCGGTCGGGGAGATGCCGGCGGTCTGGCCGCTGTTCAGCGGCTAGGTCTCCGGCCGCGACCGCCGGACTCGTCGGCGTAATGAAGAGGTGTGGCATTGAGCAAATTTGAACCGTCGCCGCTGGCACGGCCGTTCGCGGAAAGATCCTCGTGGAGGAGCGTGGCCCCGCCGCCCCCCGGCACGATCATGCTCGGCATCGGCGACCCCGACTTCGACACCCCGGAGCACATTCGCAAGGCTCTGGTGGCAGCGATCGACGAGGGTGCGACGCACTACGCGGGCTGGGGCGGCGACCCGGAGCTGAAAGCGGCGCTGGCGGAGCAAGCGACCCGTCGCGCCGGCCGGCCCATCTCGGACCAGCAGGTGGTGTTGACCCACGGAGGGAATGCGGCGCTCGCGTCCAGCATCCTGACCGTCGTCGGTCCCGGCCAGCGCGTCGTCATCCCCTCACCGACGTATCCCGTCTACGACCGGCTGGTGCGTGCCGCGGGGGGTGAGCCGGTGATGGTGCCGCATGGGGCCGACTACCACCTGGATCTGGACGCGATCGCCGCGGCTGCCGCCGGGGCCCGCCTCATCGTGCTCTGCCATCCCTCCAACCCGACGTGCGCCGTCTACACGCGTGCCGAGCTCGAGGCGCTGGCCGCGATCGCGCACCGAAACGACCTTTACGTGCTCTCCGACGAGGCCTACGACCACGCCATCCTTGGGGGAGTCGTCTTCACCTCGACGCTGGAGGTGCCTGCGCTGGCGGAACGCTTGCTCTACGTGCAGACGTTCTCCAAGACCTATGCCATGACCGGCTGGCGCCTGGGGTACGTGATCGCCCCAGTCGAGGTCGCGGAACCGGTGGTCGGGCTTCACCGCAGCTTCAACGGCACGCTCAACACGGCCGTCCAGCGGGCCGGCCTGGCCGCGATCAGGGGACCTCAGGACGAGCCGGAGCGGATGCGGCGCGAATACGAGGTTCGTCGGGAGCTGGTGTCCGAGCTGCTGCACGGCACGCCCGGCGTCACGCTGGGTCCCGCGGAGGCCACCTTCTACGCGTACCTCCGGCACAGCCCGGACGTGGAGTCGGTCTCGCTGCAGCAGCGGGCACTGGAGCGCGGGGTCGCGATCCGCGCCGGGAGCGAGTTCGGGCCCGGCGGCGAGGGCCACCTGCGGATCGCGCTCAACGCGCCCCGCGAGATCCTGGCCACGGGCATCGGGCGGCTCCGCGAGGTGCTCGAGGAGCAGGCAGCGGAGCCTTCGGCCCTCGCGCCAGATCCCCCGTTTGTGCGCAGATGGGGCCTACCAGGCGGGATGTAGGCCCCATCTGCCAGCAGACGGCCTTTACGGTTACGATCCAAGAGTGATGTATACTTCAGCCATATGCACCGCACGCAGGTGTATCTGACGGAGGAGCAGCGCGAGCGCCTCGCGAGGCAGGCCGCGGACCAGGGTGTCTCTCAGGCGGACTTGATTCGACGGATGCTGGATCGCGAACTCGGGATCTTGCGCGATCTCGACGATCCCGTCGCGGTCGTGGAGGCCACCGCCGGCGTTATGGCTGATTATCCGGATTGGCCCGAGTGGCTCGCCGGGGTTCGCGGCCGCGGCGCTGGCGAGCGCCTCCGCGAACTCGGGCTGTGAAGCTCTTCGACTCAACCGTCCTGATCGCCCATCTGCGTGGCGTGCCGGAAGCGACACAGCTGCTGGTGGACGCGGTTGCGATCAGTCAAGCCGCCTCCAGCGTGCTGTCCAGGGTCGAGATCGAGGGCGGGATGCGGTCGGGCGAACGGTCTGCGGTCGCCCGTCTGTTCTCGCAGCTCGATCTCCACCCGGTGACCGACACCATTGCGGTCCGAGCCGGGGAATTCCTGCGACAGCATCGCGGATCCCACCCCGGGATCGACGTCGTCGACTACGTCATAGCCGCCACGGCCGACGTCCTCGGCGCCGACCTTCTGACGCTGAACGTCAAGCACTTCCCGATGGTGGCCGGACTCAGACCTGCCTTCGTGGCCCGGCGCTGACGCCCGCGACACAGAGCCCGCGCCGATGGGGAACGCCCCCGCCCCGCGGGCCCTACACGGGTTCGGGCACGCGCCGCCAGGTGTCGTAGATGTCGTGACGTACGTGCTGGAGGGACGGCAGCTTGCGGCGGACCTCGGCCACGCGGTCGGTGTCGACCGCCCCGACCGCGATCCCTTCACCCTCGCCGATCGAGGCCACGGTGACCCCCATGGGATCGATCAGCTCGCTGTTGCCCGTCATCGCCGCACCGGTCTGGTCGGCGGCCGCGAAGAACACCGTGTTCTCGATCGCCCGCGCCCGGGCCAGCGTCGAAAGGTGCAGCTCCTTGAGGCGGCCGTGTGCCCAGGCGGTGGGGAGCAGGATGGCGTCGGCACCCCGTTCGGCGAGCGCCCGGAACAGCTCCGGGAAGCGGAGGTCGTAGCAGATGGTGACGCCAAAGCGGACGCCCGCCAGCGTGAACAGAAGGAGCTCGCCGTCACCGGGCTGGTCGTGGTCCGACTCCCGGAACCCGAAGGCGTCGAACATGTGGATCTTGCGGTAGGCGCCCAGCAGCGCTCCGTCGGTCCCGACCGCGACCGCGGTGTTGTACACCTTGCCCGCGCTGGAGGGCGCGGATTCGTACATACCCGCCACGATCGCCACCCGGGCGCCGGCCGCCGCCTCCTGGAGCCGCGTCACGAACGGTCCTTCCAGCGGCTCGGCGACGGACACGACGTCGACCTTGAGGTCGACGCTGGTGAACATCGCGACCTCCGGGAAGACAACCAGATCGGCGCCGGCGGCGGCCGCCTCGGCGTGCAGCGCCAGCATGCGCTGGAGGTTCGCCTCCTTGTCCGTGCCGGCATGGAACTGTCCGAGCGCCACTCTCGCCTTCGCCATGACCTTTGATTCCTCCTTGCTCCCGCCTGTTGTTTCTGCCGCCGGCTTGGGTTGTGGATCGTACGCGTCACGATGAAGGTACCCGTAATCGTCGCCGCACCGCCCGGGGGCATCGGTAAGGAAGGAAACACGTGCCGGTCCTCCGGGCAGGATCAGCCGGGCAGTGCCTGCCCGTACTGGTTGGTCGCGTCGAGGGTAGACAGCCGCTCATGGACGGTCTTCGCGATGCCGGCGATGAATCGCTCCTGCTCAACGCGATCGTCCGGCCCGCGCGCCGTCATCACGCAGAGGGCGTACGGACGGCGGGGGAGGTAAACGACGGCGGCGTCGTTGCGCACGCGACCCATGGCGCCCGGCTTGTTCGCCATCTCGACGTTCTCGGGCAGGCCGGGCTGGAAATAGCCATGCTTCGGTTTGCGCAGGATGCGGAGGGTCTCCCGACACACGGAGGAACTCAATCCCTCGTCACGGAACAGCTTCCGCAGCAGCTCGACGAGCTCGGCCGGCGTGGCCACGTTCTCGTCACCGCGCGCGATGGCCGCCTCGTCCTGCATCTTCCGCCGCAGCGTGGTGTGGGTGAGGCCGAGGCGGCGGAGCATGGCGTTCACGCCGTCGATCGTCGCCCAGTCCACGCACATGTTGGTGGCCGTGTTGTCGGACACGTCGATCATGAGGACCGCCACGTCGCGCACGCTGAGCTCGACCGGGTCGTCGAAATACGTGAGAACGCCGCCGCCCGGCACTCGATGGGCGCCGTCGACGACGACCCGGCGGTCCAGGTCGACGGCGCCCCGCTCCGCCAGCTCCAGCAGGTGCGCGAGGATCGCGATCTTGATCGTCGACGCGGTGGGGAGCACCTCGCCGGCGTTGACCGAGATGTGCTCCGAGCCGTTCAGATCCAGCAGCGCCAGCCCGGCCGAGCCGGGAAAGGCTGCCATCCGTTCCTCCAGGTTCCGCTGCAGCCAGTGCCAGACCTGTCCCTCGGACATGCTCTTCCTCCGTCCCAGTAACGCCGTTGCCGGTGGCGCAGTTTCTCACGCCCGTCCGCCGGCAGGCACCACGAGGGGCTCGGGGCGTGCGGCCCCGAGCCCGTCCGGCTTGATGCGCGCTCAGCGCACTGCTGTCCGCCGGTAGGAGAGAACGGCGAGCAGGCCGCAGCCGAGCGTCCAGGCGCCGAGCACGAGGAAGCTGGACCACTGAAGAGGCTGGCCGGCCGCCAGGCGCCAGCCCAGGCTCGCGATCCCGTGCGACGGCAGCGCCTTCCCGATCTGCTGCATGGCGTTTGGAAGCATCGCCAGCGGCATCCAGAGCCCGCCGATGGCGCCAAACGCGAAGTAGAGGATCATCACTACCCCGTAGGCCGCGTCACTTCCGATCAGGAAGCCGATCGCGATCCCGAGCAGGGCCAGCGGCAGCGTCCCCACGCACATGAGCGCCAGCATCTCGACCCAGGTCTGGGCGGCCAGGTGCACGCCGTGGACGATGACGGCGGTCAGGCCGACAAGGATCATCGCCGGCAGCGCGGTGGCGACGGCGGCCACGACCTTGCTGAAAATCACGGAGTGGGCGGGGAGCGGGGTGAGGCGCAGCTGCCGCAGCCATCCGCTCTGGCGCTCGGCGGCGATCCGCGGCGCGGTCGCGGACAACACCGACCAGATGCCCCCATAGGCCGCCATCGCGATCATGAGCTCCATCACCTGGGGGATCCCTTCGACCCGTTCACCGTGGGTGCCGAAGAGCTGGGTGAACAGAAGGTAGAGGCCCACCGGCATGGCGACGGCGAGGATGAGATAGCGAGGGTCGCGCAGGGCGCGCACCACCTCGAGGCCGAGAAAGCGCGTCATGATGCTTCTCCTACAAGCGTGAGGAAGGCCTGCTCCAGGTCCGGGCTCTCGACCTCCAGATCGCGCCACGAGACGTGCCGGCGGACCAGGCTGCGGACGGTGGCGTCGGCGTCGTCGGTGTAGAGCGTGATGCGCCGGCCGTGCCGCTGGACCTGGCGGACGCTGTCGAGGGCCTCCAGTCCGCTGTCGCCGTTCTCCAGCGTCAGGCGGACCCGGCGCTCACCGAGCGTGGCCTTGATGTCGGCGGAGGTGCCGTCGGCGACCGGACGGCCGCGCGCGATGACGACGATGCGGTCGGCGGCGGCGTCGGCCTCCTCCAGGTAGTGAGTGGCGAAGAGGATCGTCCGGCCCGCCGCCGAGAGGCGCCGCATCCGTTCCCAGAACGCACGGCGCGCCTCCACGTCCATGGCCGAGGTCGGCTCGTCGAGGACGACGACCGAAGGGTCCCCCGTGATCGCCATCGCGAAGCGAACCCGCTGTGCCTGGCCGCCGGAAAGACGATCGGCGCGGCGGTGGAGCAAACCCTCCAGACCGGCCGCCTCGACCAGGTCGGCGAGGCTGAGGGGCTGGGGGTAGAGGCCGCGCAAGAAGCGGAGCAGCTCCCCGACGCGGACGCCCGCCATCATCCCCGACTCCTGCAGCATGGCCCCGATGTGGCCGGTGGCAACGGCGCGGCGCGGCGACATCCCGGCGACCTCGATCCTGCCCTGGTCGGGGGCCAGCAGGCCCAGCAGCATCGCGATCGTGGTGGACTTGCCGGCGCCGTTTGGCCCCAGCAGCGCCACGGTCTCGCCTGGCTTGATCTGCAGGTCGATGCCGTCCACGGCGTGGGTGGAGCCGTAGCTTTTGACGAGCCCGCTGATCCGTACCGCGGGCGCGGTCCCGGCGCCGGGCGAGCGGGTCCCGGTGCTGTCCCGCACCGTGTCAGGCTCCGCGAGCGTTGACGCTGAGGTGCTGTGTGGCATGCGTTCATGCTCACGGGGCGGGGGGCGCCGCCACGTCGTCCGGGGGGCCGAATCCGCGTCACCACTGCGGATGATCTTTCGGTGCCGTCATCACAGCGGATGACGTCCGCTCTACCTGGAGGTGGACGCGCGTGCCGGCGTGGCGGAGATACGCTGCGGACAAATGGTGCAACTGCGCTCGACCTGGGCCTGGGCGCGCCGGCTCGACCCTCGCCTGGTCGACGCGGCCCTCGCCGCCGCGCTGCTCGCGGGGACGATCCCGCAGCTGTTGATCCTGCCGTCGAACGGGGTACCCGAGCCGGCGCCGGCGCGGGCGCTGTTCGGCGCCCTGGTGGTGGTTCCGGTCGCCTTTCGCCGGCGCTGGCCGATCGTCTGCGCCTGCGTCCAGTCGGCCTGCTCGCTCCTCGTCGCCGCGCCACCGACGTACGCCGGCCTGGCGGCGCTGTTCATCGGGTTCTACTCCATCGGCGCCTACAGCCGGCACCGTCTTGCCGGCCTGCTGGTGCCGGTCGGGATGGCGGCGCTCCTGGCGGCGGTCGGCATCCCCAACGCCTGGTTCGCGATCCTCCCCGCCTGGGTGCCGACCCTGTTCGGGGGTGCCGGCACCTGGCTGGCTGGGAGCGCCGTGCGCGACCTCCAGGAGCGCACGCGACGCCTGGAGCGCGAACGGGAGCTCAGCGCCCAGGTCGCGGTCGCCACCGAGCGCGCGCGCATCGCGCGTGAGCTGCACGACCTGGTTGCGCACAGCGTCAGCGTGATGGTCGTGCAGGCGGGGGCGGCGAGGACGTTGATGGAGCAGCGGCCGGACCGCGCATCCGAGGCCCTGCAGGCGGTCGAGGAGCAAGGTCGAAGTGCCCTCGACGAGCTGCGCCGGCTGCTGGGGCTGCTCTCGGAGGAGGCAGGCGATGCGGCGCTGGCGCCGGCCCCCGGCCTGGACTCGGTGGGCGTGCTGGTGGAGCGGGTGACCGCTGCCGGGCTGCCGACCGAGCTGCACCTGACGGGCAAGCGGCCGCTGCCGCCCGGCCTCGACGTGACCGCGTACCGCATCGTCCAGGAGGCGCTGACCAACGCGCTCAAGTACGCCCACGGCGCCCGCGGGGAGGTATGGATCGCGATGGACGCGACAACGCTCGGGATCCAGGTGACGAACACCGCGGGTCACCCGCTGCTGGGGGCGTCGGGGGCGGGTTTGGGGCTGCTCGGGATGCGCGAACGGGTCGCGCTCTTCGGCGGGGAGCTGGAGGCTCGGCCGCTGGCGGAGGGGGGCTTCCGGGTCGACGCGCGCCTCCCGCTGGAGGCGCCGTGACGAACGTGGCGGCCGAACCGCTGAGGATTCTGATCGCGGACGATCAGGCGCTCGTCCGCGCCGGTTTCCGGATGATCCTCGAGGCCCAGGGAGACATGAGCGTCGTGGCGGAGGCGGAGGACGGGGAGCAGGCGATCGCCGCCGTGCGTGGCCGCCGGCCGGACGTGGCGCTGATGGACATCCGGATGCCGCGCCTGGACGGGCTGGAGGCGACGCGGCGCATCGTCGCCACCGACGCCGCCTGCCGGGTGCTCATCCTGACCACGTTCGACCTCGATGAGTACGTGTACGCGGCGCTGCGCGCGGGGGCCAGTGGCTTTCTGTTGAAGGACGTCTCACCGGAACGGCTGGTGGCCGCGGTCCGGATGGTCGCGACCGGCGACGCGCTGCTCGCCCCGTCGATCACGCGCCGGTTGGTCGAGCGCTTCGCGCGCCCGGGCTCCGCAGGCCAGGTGAGCGCTCCCTCGGCCGAGACCGGGTCGCTCACGCAGCGCGAACGCGAGGTGTGGACCCTGCTCGCTCGCGGGCTCAGCAATGCCGAGCTGGCCGAGAACCTGCACGTGAGCGAGGCGACCGTGAAGACGCACGTGGCGCGGCTGCTCTCCAAGCTGAACCTGCGGGACCGCGTGCAGGCTGTTGTGCTGGCGTACGAAACGGGCCTGGTCCGGCCGGGCGCGGACACATAGTCAGGGAGGGGCCATCTGTCGGCAGATGGCGCCCAAGTTTCGGGCCCTTTGCGGTACATCTGCCGGCAGATGGCCGTCGGAGGGGGCGCCGCCCTCATCCCGCGCGGCCGCGCACCCGCCCGGTGGACGTCCTCCATATAGCCGTTCCCGGTCGGTTTGCAGTCGACCAACAGCGGCACCTGGCGGCAGATGCGGTCGAAGTCGTCGAGATCAAGCTCGACACCCGCGCGCCCGGCCGCCGCCAGCAGGTGGATCACGGCGTTGGTTGACCCGCCGACCGCCCCCAGCACCGCGATCGCGTTCGTGAACGAACCCCGGGACAGCAGCGTGCTCGGCCGCACCCCCTCGCGAGCCATGGCTACGGCGCGCCGGCCGGACGCGACCGCGTGGCGCAGGCGTTCGCCGGTGGCCGCCGCCGCGGCGCCGCCGCCCGGCAGCATCAACCCCAACGCCTCCACCAAGAGCGCCATGGTGGAGGCGGTGCCCATCACCATGCAGGTGCCGGCGGTCGGGCAAAGCGCTCCCTCCACCTCCTCGATCGCGACCGCGTCGACCGCGCCGGCACGGTGCCGGGCCCAGAACCGGCGGCAGTCGGTGCAGGCCCCCAGTCGCTCGCCGTGCCAGCTTCCGGTCAGCATCGGCCCGGTGACCACCAGCAGTGCGGGGAGATCGGCCGAGATGGCCGCCATCAGCTGCGCCGGCACGGTCTTGTCGCAGCCGCCGAGCAGCACCACCGCGTCCATCGGCTGTGCCTTGATCATCTCCTCGGTCTCCATCGCGGCCAGGTTGCGGTAGAGCATCGAGGTGGGTGAGAGCAGCGGCTCGCCTAAGGAGGTGATCGGGAAGACCATCGGCAGTCCGCCCGCCTCCAGGACCCCCCGGCGCACCGCCTCCACCAGCTCCGGCATCTGGCGGTGGCAAGGGGTGAAGTCGGAGCAGGTGTGCCCGACGCCCACGACCGGACGCCGCAGGTCGTCGCCGTCGTAGCCGGCGCTGCGCAGGAAGGCGCGGCGGAGGTAGCGGGAGAAGCCGGGGTCGCCGTAGGAGGTCAGGCCGCGCTCGACGCCGCGCGGTTCGGAAGGAGTCACTGTCTCAGGTTGACGCAGTCGGGCACCGAAGCGGCATCGAGCCCCCGGGGGACGCCGCGACTTCGCGACGGGCGCCGCATCCCGTTACCTTGAACGTCGGAACACGACTCGCGGTGCCGGGGCCGGATGGTTTGAGGGAGGAGTAACGCATGGCCGTCTTCGAGATGCCGCTGGAAGAGCTGCGCACCTACCGGGGACGCAATCCCAAGCCGGCCGATTTCGACGCTTACTGGGATGCCGCCCTGGCCGAGGCGAGGGCGTTGGACCCCCAGCCGGTGCTCGAGCCCGCTTTCGAGGGGGGCATCGCGGACTGCTTTCACCTCTGGTTCACCGGCGTCGGCGGCGCCCGCGTTCACGCCCGCCTGTGGGAGCCGAAGCACACCAACGGACCCCATCCGGCGCTCCTGCACTTCCACGGCTACGCCGGCCGGGCCCCCGACTGGACGGCGATGCAGGGGTGGGCGGCGCGCGGCTACACGGTGGCCGCCCTCGACTGCCGCGGTCAGGGCGGTTCGTCGGAGGACGGCGGCGGCGTGCGCGGCAACACGCTGCAAGGCCACATCATCCGCGGCCTTGACGATGCGCCGGAGAAGCTGCTTTTCCGCCAGATCTTCCTGGATACCGCGAGCCTGGCGCGGTTGGTGATGGCGCGGGAGGACGTCGACCCGGCGCGGGTGGGGGCGACCGGCGCCTCGCAGGGCGGCGGCCTCACGCTCGCGTGCGCGGCGCTGGTGCCGGAGCTGAAGCTGGCCGCTCCCATCTATCCATTCCTGACCGACTACCAGCGGGTCTGGGAGATGGACCTGGCCACCGGCGCCTACGAGGAGCTCCAGACCTACTTCCGCACCTTCGACCCCAGGCATGAGCGCGAAGCCGAGGTCTTCACCCGGCTCGGCTACATCGACGTGCACAATCTGGCCCCGCGCATCCGCGCCGAGACGATGCTGGTCACGGGACTGGCGGACCAGGTCTGCCCACCGTCCACCCAGTTCGCGGCCTACAACGCGATCGGGGCCGGGAAACGTCACGTGCTGTACCCCGACTTCGGGCACGAGACCCTGCCCGAGGTCGACGACCTGCTGTGGACCTTCATGGGGGGGTTGTGAGGGGCGTTCCACCGGCCGGCCGCGCCCCGACCCCCGTGAGGCCCGCTCACTTGTCGGATAAGATCACCGCGTGGCGCGCCTACCCACGGCGGGCACCATCGAGGTCCAGCTTCGAACCCTGCCGATGCAGGTCGCGGGCGTGGTGGCGCGGCGGATCGCGTCCGGAGAGTTCGCCGACGGGCTGCTCCCCTCAGAACAGCAGATCTCCGGCGAGTTCGTCGTGTCGCGGGCGGTCGCACGCGAGGCCCTCAAGATCCTGGCCTCGCTGGACATGGTGGGGATTTCGCAGGGCCGGCGCGTGGTGGTACGCACCGCCGCCGAGTGGGACTACCTGAACCCGCTGCTCCTGGAATGGCTGCCGCCGGATCAGATTCCGTACCTCCTCCAGGAGCTGCACGATGCGCGCCTGATCATCGAACCGGGGCTGGCGGCGCGCGCCGCCCGGACGGCGACCGCCGATGACCTGGCCCACTTGAGAGAGGCACTGGACGGCATGGAGGCGAACCTGGAGCGTCCGGAGCGCTTCCTGGAGCACGATATGCAGTTCCACCTCGAGGTGTGCAAAGCGACCCGGAACCGGATGCTCGACCGCTTCATGTACGCGTCGCGCTGGTGGCAATCGGCCAGCCGTCGCGTCACGAACCGCCCGCGCACCGCCCTCCCCGCCGCGCTCTCCGATCACCGTCAGATCTACGAGGCGATCGAGGCGGGCGAGTCCGAGCGGGCGGAGCGGGCGATGCTCCGCCACTTGACCGTGACGGCTCCTCTGCTCGACAGAGCTCCGGCGGACCGGCGCCCGTAGGGCCACCATTCGAGAACGAGCTGATCACGACCCCGCCGCCGGTCGAGGGCGGATGACTGGCCGTGCCGCGGACGTTGGGGCTCGGCATCGAGCGCAGGTAGCCCGGTCGGTGCACGATCGGGGAATTCCGCCCGGCGTGATGTAGCCTTACATCATGGTGCGCACCCAGATCTCGCTTTCAGCGGAGGAGCGGCGTGCGCTCGACGCGGAGGCGGCGAGGACCGGCAGGTCGATGGCAGCGCTGATTCGGGAGGCCGTCGATGCCATGTATGTCGTGGGGTGCTCGGCGGACCACGACCTGGCGGTGATGCGTCGCGCCTTCGGCGCCTGGGCGGATCGGGAGACGGACGGTGAAGCCTGGGTGGAGCGGCTGCGGTCCGGGTCGCGCCTGGATTCCGGCGCCGGGTGACGTGTGACGGCTCTCGTCGACACCTCGGTGCTCATCGACCATTTGCGCGGTGCCCCCGCGGCCCGCGACCTGCTCGAACGCGAGCGTGAAGGGGCGCCGCTGCACGCAAGCGAGATCACCCGCCTGGAAGTGCTTGCCGGCATGCGCTCGGGCGAAGAGGAGCAAACGTACGGGCTCCTCTCGGTGCTGGTGTGGCATCCGGTCGACCAGCAGATCGCGGAGGAGGCGGGGGCGCTGGGTCGGCGTTGGCTTCCGAGCCACCGGATCGACGCCGCCGACCTGGCGATCGCAGCCACCACGCTTGGTTTGGGCGCGCGTCTGTTGACCCGGAATGTCCGGCACTTCCCAATGCTGGAGGGCTTGCAAGCGCCATACTGACGCACCCGCGGCGCCGGCCACCCGGCCCCGCGGAACGAAGTGGGCCGCCCCCACCCCCCGTGGGGCGTACCGACGGCCCACCCCTCGTACGTGGCGGCGCGCCTTTCCTATCCCTTGAGCGCGCCCAGAGTCAGCCCTTCCACCAGGAACCGCTGCGCGTAGCCGTACAGCACCACGACCGGGATCGAAACGATGAGCGACGCCGCCATCAGCTGACCCCAGGGCAGGATGTCGCCCACGATCATGGACTGCAGTCCCACGGGCAGCGTCATCAGGCTGTTGTTGGTGATGAACACGTACGCGAACAGGAACTCGTTCCAGGCGTTCGTGAACGTGAACAGCGCGACCGCGAGCAGCGCCGGCTTGGCCAGCGGCAGGACGATCCGCCAGAACGCCTGGACGCGCGTCGCCCCGTCGACGAACGCCGATTCCTCCAGTTCGTGCGGCAGGCTCCGGTAGTAGCTCATCAGCAGCCAGGCCGCGAACGGGATCGTGAAGGTCGGATAGGCCAGGATCAGCGACACCAGATTGTTGATGATGTGCAGGACGCTGAAGATCTCGTAGAGCGGGATGAAGAGCAGCGCCCCCGGCATGATGTAGGTGAGGAGCAGGCAGACCGCGATTCCACCCACGCCGCGGAACCGGAACCGCGCCAGCCCGTAGGCCAGGAAGGCCGAGAGCGCGATCCCGAGCAGGGTTGACGTCGTTGCGACGATCAGCGTGTTGCGGAACCAGGTCAGGAACGGGTTCTGCGTGATCAGGGTCCCGAACTGCTGGAGCGTCCAGGGCGAGGGCCACAGGATCACCGTGCGGATCTGCTCCTGCAGATCGGTCTTGAACGCGGTCACGACCATCCAGTAGAGCGGCGCCAGGGCGAAGGCGATGAAGCAGGCGAGACAGAGCCAGATCGGGATCCGTCCCAGCAGCTGACGCTTTCTCCGGCGCACGCCCGCCGCGGGCACCAATCGATCGTGAAAGAAGAGCCCGTAGCCGATCGCGAAGAGAAGGACGAGGCCCATGGCGATCCCGAACTTCCAGAGCAGGCCCGCGTTGCAGAAGGCCAGTACCAGAACGACGGCCACGCCCGCCGCGATCGCCAGCGGGAGCCGGTACCGGCTGAGGAACCGGTCCCAGGGCAGGGGAGGAAGATCCCGGCCGCTGCGACGAAGATAGCGAGAAAGCGCGCCCACCAGCAGCGCCGTGACCGGCAGCATGGTGAGGGCCACCGCCGCGCCCGGTCCGTACTCCAGTTGCGACACCGCCTTGATGTAGGCGTAGACGACGAACGGCATCGTCGAGTTGGCGGGCCCACCCTGCGTCATCAGCCACACGATGTCGAAGGTGTTGAAGGTCCAGATGGTGGACAGCAGCGGGGTCACGATGAGGACGAACCGGAGGCCCGGCATCGTCACGTGAATGAACCGGCTCCAGGCCCCGGCTCCATCCACCGAGGCAGCCTCGTACTCGTCCTGCGGGATCGCCTTCAGTCCGGCCAGGAAGTTGATGGTGAAGAAAGGGATGCCCTTCCAGATGTTGACCAGGATCACCACCGGCATGGCGAGCGTGGTGGAGCCGAGCCAGTCCGCCGGCCAGCTGTCCACGAAGTGCAAGCGGTAAAGGAGCGGTCCCAGGCCGGTGACCTGCAGGATGTCGTTGAGGCCGCCGAACAGCGGGTCCACGAACGACCGCCAGGCGAGCGCGGTCGCGATGGTGGGGATGATCCAGGGCAGGAGCACCAGCGCCGTCGCGACCGACCGGCCTCGCCTCAGATTGTGGAGTACGAGCGCCGCGATCAGTCCGAGCGTGAACTTGAAGGCCTCGGAGTAGACGGTGAACACGAAGCTGTTGGCGATCGCGTTGCGGAAGAACTGGTCCTGCCAGACCTGGACGTAGTTCTGGAGGCCGACGAAGACCAGCACCCCGCCGGTCCGCGTCTGGGTCATGCTGAGCCAGATCGAGTAGAGGAAGGGCAGGGCGATGATGACGATCATCACCAGGAGCCCGGGGCCGACGAAGCCGACCGCGAGGCCCGCGTCCCGTCCGAAAACGCGCTGGTGGAAGGGCTCCGACCGGGCGGCGAGCGGACGCGATGCGGTGAGGCTCATGAGCCTTGTGGGAACCCCTGCTGCTCGAAGATCGACTTCATCCGCTGCTGAGCGGTGGAGATCGCCTCCGACATCGTCGCCTTCTTGTTGACGATGTCGCCCAGCATGTCGTTGAGCACGTAGGTCGACGTGACCGCCTGGCCGGGAGCGCTCGCGGTCTGAGGGAAGTGAAGGCCGGTGCTGGTCGCGACCGGAACCGGCTGGGTCAAGCCCGCGTACTGCGGCTTGAAGGCGGGGTCACCGTTCAGGTAGTACTTGTCCGAGTGCCACACCTGGTCGTAGGCCGGGAGCACGAGGCCGACCGAATCCTTGACCATCTGGAGGAAGCCCTGGCCGTAGGCGACGTACTGCGCCAGAATCTCCGCCAGCTGGGGCTCCTTCGCACCCTTGAAGACGACGAACGCCTCCGAGCTGCCGAAGAGAAGGGGCCTCTTGACCGCCGGCCCGGTGGGACCGTTGAAGAGCAGGGTCTCGTTGTAGACGGGGTTACCGGTCGCCTTGGACTGGGCGTAGAGGCTGTACGCGTTCTGCGTGAAGGCGATCGTGCCCGCCAGCCAGGCCTCGTTGTTGCTGGGGTCCCCCCAGCCGAAGACGCCGGGTGGCAGCGCCTTCGTGTACTTCGGATTCGAGTACGTCTGGACCAGCCAGTTGATCGCCTCCTGAGTGGGCTCCGCATACTTGCCCTCGCCGAAGATGACCTTGGTTCCGGTGTCGTCGTTGACGGAGGCGCCGTAGGCGTTCAGGACCCAGCTGATGGTCCCACCACCATCGCCGCTGTTGTTGTAGGTGAGGCCCCACCCGTAGCGCTGCTGGGAGGTGTCGGTGAGCTCGACCGCGAGGTCGCGGAGCTTGTCCAGCGTCATCGCGCCGGAGGCGAACTCGCTGTCCTTGATGCCCTTCTCCTTCAGCCAGTCCTTGCGCGCGAACCAGCCGTTGATCAGCGAGAAGAACGGGATCCCGTACCAGTCCTTGCTCGGCCCCAGCTTGAGATAGAGCTCGTTGATGCTCATCGGCTGCCCGTAGTGGGTCACCATCTCGTTGACGGCCGAGTTGACGGGCACGATATCGCCCAGCTGGTAGTACTGAGCGGCGAAGCGCGAGGGGTCGATGAACGCGCAGTCGGGCGGGTTGCCCGCCTTCACCGCCGCATCCTCGCGGGGGACCAGGTTGCCGGTGTCGACGTTCAGAACCGACACGTTGACGGTGGTGCCGGTCTGCGACGCGAACGCCTGGCACGTGTTGACGAAGTCGGTGTTGGTGGTCTGGAAGTACTGCTGCGACGCGATCACGTTGAGCGTGCGGCCGGAGAAGCTCTTGGCTTTGGCAGACAGCCAGTCGGGCAGCTTGGCCGAGGACCCGTTCTTGGGCGCCGTGGTGCCGGAGGAGCCGGACGGGCTGCTCGAGCCGCACGCGGCCAGGCCCAGGCCCAGTGCGCCGGCTCCAACCGCCCCCAGGAACGTACGACGGTTCAGTGCGAGGTCAGACTTCTCCATCTGCTCCCCTCCTTAGGAAGGTACCGGCCCTGTCAGCCGTTCTCCACGCCGATTTCGCGGAAACGTTAGCAAGTTACTGACGGGTTGGCAACGAACTGAGTCAACAACCTGACAGGCCCCCCGGCACCGAGAATTCCGCCGGCCCGCGAATCCACCGATTTTACCCCTGGCCCGGCCCGCTCGCCGCCGCGCCCGTGCCGGCTAGGAGCGGGCGGCGCGCCAGCGGTCGAAGTCCGCCTCGATGTCGTCAGACCACCGCGAGACATCGATTTGGCCGGTGGTGTAGACACCCTCGGCGAGGCGGGATTTGCCGAAGACGTCCCGAAGCCGCACCTCCTCGGACTGCGTCACCACCTCCTCCAGCAGGTGAGGAGGTATGAAGGTGACCCCGGCCGGGGTGGCGAGCACCGCGTCGCCGGGCAGAACGGCCGCCCCTCCGATGCGGACGGGGCCGTTGACCTGAGCCAGCGTGACCTCGGCGATGGCGGACGGGTCGACCCCGCGGTGAAAGACCTGCAGGCCTTCGATCGCCGCCATCCGCAACGAGTCCCGGATCCCGCCATCCACCACCAGCCCCCCGCCCTTGGTGCGGGCCGCCATGGCGGTGGCCAGGTTGTCACCGATCACCGTCCCGTCACGGACCTTCCCGAACAGGTCGACCACCAGGACGTCGCCCGGCCGCAAGGAGTCGATGAGCCAGGTGTTCTGCTTCCCGGCCGGCCATCCTTCTTCCTGGCCGGCGGCGTTGACCACTTCGTCGAGGTCGGCCCGCTTGGGGACGAAGACGGCGGTCAGCGCCCGACCCACCAGCACCCCGCCTGGATGCAGCGACTGCCAGCCCCCCTCGAAGAGAAAGCGGTACCCGTGGCCCCGTTCCAGCGTGCCGTAGGCCTCCTCGTTGGTCACCTCGCGGAGGCGCTCCAGCAGCGAGGCGGGGGCCTCGGGCCGGCCGTCGGCCGAGCGAGGGAATGGGTTCCGGAGAGTCAGCGCCCGGACGCGCTGGGGCGAGTTGAAGACGAGGTCGATGCTCATCGGTTGGCCTCCGGGTGGCTCGCGGCGGCGTGGGTGGCGACGGCGCCGCGAAAGTGGCCACGGGTTTCAGCCACCGAGCTCCCTCCGCGCGAGCGCGCCCCCGGCGACCATCGCCCGCAGCTTGGCCTTCGCCGCCACTCGCGAATACGCGAAGAGCCCGCAGTCCGAGGTCAGGTGGATGCGAGCGGGGTCCACGTGCCGGGCTGCCTTCTTGATCCCGTCGGCCACCTCGCGCGGCGTCTCGATCAGATAGTTCTTGTTGCTGATCACCCCCAGACCGAGGTCCTTGTCAAAGCCGGGCGTCGCAAAGAGGGCGAGCTCTTCGTCCGGGAAGCCGGTCTGGGCGAAGCTCCAGTCGAAGCTGTCGACCTGCAGGTCCTTCACGCGCGGGAACAGCGCCTGATATGGAGCCAGCCCCACGGGCGCGGGCGTCCCGCCGTGGCAGCAGTGCCAGATCTTGTAGGCGTCGACGCCGTCGAAGACGCGGTTCAAGATCTCGACGTCGAACTCCCACTCGTCCGGTGGCGCGACAAAGATGAGGTCGTCCAGCTCGACGATCTTGGCCCCCGCCGCCACCGCGTCCAGCATCTCCGCGTGGTAGATGTCGGCCAGGTCTCGGAGCAGCGCCTTGCGGTCGTGATAGTGCTCGTCGACGATGGTCGCGGAGACCTCGACCGGGCCCATGGCGAAGAACGCCTTCACCGGCCGGCTGGTGCAGCGCTGCGCCAGGCTCCAGTTGAGCGCGTGCCGCATCGGGCCTCGCTCGAGCTTGTCGGTGATCGCGACCGTGGCGGCCATGGTGGTCTCGAAGACCTCGGTCCAGCCCGCGTCCATCACGTCCGCGAGACCGCTCCCCTCCGCCAGGGTGCTCTGCAGCCCGCGTCCCACCTCGGCATGAGGGCGGATCTCGATGCCGTGGATCCGCTCCTCGTTGTAGAGACCGAACGAGGCGATGAAACCCTGGTGCTTGTCGTACCAGAGATGGCCGTCACAGAGCACGTCCATCCCGACCTCTTCCTGGTCGCCGACCATCGCCCGCACACCATCGCGGTAGGCCTGCGCGAAGTCCTCGTCCCGGAAGGCCTCGAGGATGTCCCTCCCGGCCAGGTTGTGGTTGAACCAGGAGGGTCTTGGATACGAGCCGACGAAGGAACACGGGAAGGTCTTGCCGACCAACTCGCTCAGGTGCTGCCGTGCCATGGTCCCTGCCCTCCTGTGCTCGCCTGCCGGCGCCGTGCCGTCTGCCGCGGATCGACTGGCGCCATTGTCGCGCCCCGGGCGCGCGATGACGAGAGGCCTTAACCGGCCGCGGACAGCTAAAGGACGTGCTCGGCGCAGCGAGTCACGATCAGGCGCAGCGCCTCGTCGCCATCGAGGGCCCAGACCTCGGGGTTGAAGATCTCGACCTCGATCGGACCCGTGTAGCCGGCCTCCTCGACCGCCCGTCTCAGCCGGCGAAAGTCGATCACACCGTCGCCGATCATGCCGCGCCCGGTGAGCATGTCCGGGGTGTCGACCAGCCAGTCGGCCACATGAAACCCGAGGATGGACGAGCCGGCGCGCGAGATGAGCGGTTCCGCCCGGGGGTCCCACCACAGGTGATAGGTGTCCACGATGACGCCGGTGCCGCCGCCGGCCGCCGCGGCCAGGTCGAGAGCGTGGTCGAGCGTCACCACCGCCGAACGGTCCGCGCAGTACATCGGGTGCATGGGTTCGACGGCAAGCCGCACGCCCGCCTCCGCGGCCACCGCGGCCAGCTCGATGATCGCCTCGCCAATCGCCTCGCGGCCGGACACGAGATCCCGGGTCGGCGCCGGGCCGCAAACGACGGCCAGTGTCTCCACCCCCAGCGCCGCCGCCTCCTCCACCGCGCGGAAGTTGTCGCCACGGCGGTCGGACGCGCCACGCTCCTCGGGGACCAGAAACCACCCCGCGCGGCAGAGGCTGGAGGCGCGGACCCCGGCGTCTCGGAGTGCTCGCCGGCACGCTTCCAATCCCGACTCGGCCACGCGGTGCCGCCAGAGGCCGAGCCAGCCGAGTCCGGCCCGTGCGCAGCCGTCCGCCGCCTCGGCAACGGTCCAACCCGGAATCGTGGCGTGGTTGAGGCTGAGCCGGCTCCGGGCCTCGGCAACGGTCATGTCGTTACGGAGGCAGCCTCGAGATGTGCCCGCATCCGCGCTACCGCCAGCTCGGGGTCCTCGAGGAGTCCGGCCCTGTCGGCGAGCCGGAACACCTGGCACAGATGGAGAACGCTCCGGGCCGTCTCCAGGCCCCCCAGCATCCGAAACCGCTCCTGCCGGCCGTTGAGATAGGCGAGAAAGACGAGGCCCGCCTTGTACGACTCGGTCGGGGGCGCGAAGAGGTGGCGGCTCAGCGCCACCGCCGGCTTCATCAGATGCCGGTATTGATCCGGTTCTCCCGCGTCCAGCGCCTGCAGCGCCGCCGACGCCACCGGCGCGATGCCGTCGAAGATGCCGAGCAGCCCGTCGCTCCACCCCTCGGCATCGCCGAGCATCAACTCATCGAAGTTGAGGTCGTCGCCGGTGTACATGCGGACGCCAGGTGGAAGGCGACGCCGCATCGCCACCTCCAGTCGATCGTCCAGGAGCGACAGCTTGACGCCGGCCACGCGGGAGGCGTGCGCGTCGATGATCTCGAGACAGGTCTCCATCGCCCGCTCCGGATCGCGGTCCCCCCAGTACCCGTCGAGGGCCGGGTCGAACATCGGGCCCAGCCAGTGGAGCACCGCCGGCCGGTCAAGCTGCTCGAGCACAAGACCGCACACGCGCGCGTAGTCCTCGGGGCCCCGCGCCAGCCGGGTCAGCTCACGGCTGGCCATCAACACCACCTGGCCGCCGGCGGATTCGACCACTTCGCACTGCTCCGTATAAGCGGCGCGCACGTCGTCGAGCCTCCGCGCCGACCCCGGTCTCAGTTGGTCCGTCCCCACCCCGCAGACCACCCGGCCGCCGGTCGCTGGGGCCTCGGCGAGCGTACGGCGGATCAACTCTTGGGCGGCCGGCCAGTCGAGGGCACCGCCCCGCTGAGCGGTGTCCATCGCCTCCGCCACGCCCAGACCCCACGACCACAGGTACCGCCGCTGCGCGAGCGTCCGCTCCCAGTCGACACCGGGCCAGCCGGTCGCCTGGTCCGCCACCACGTGGGCCGCCGCCAGCGCTTGGCGGCTTCGGATTTCGCCGCGGGGCCGTCCGAAGCCGCCGCCCTCACGCAGCGCATAGCGCTCTACCCCGCCATGCTCGCGCGGAAGGCGGATGCTCAGCGTCACGCCTGGAGCTCCGGAACCGAGAGCCACTGCCTCTCGCGGGACGACCGCAGCCCGAGCTCGGCAAGCTGCACTCCCTTGGCGCCCTCGAGCAGCGTCCAGGGAAAGGGGTCGTCGCAGGCGACATGCCGCAGGAACAGCTCCCACTGGGCCTTGAACGCGTTCTCGAACACCTGATTGTCGGGCACCTCCTGCCAGCCCGTCCGCTGGTAATCCAACTCGCGCGGAAGGTCGGGGTTCCAGACCGCCCGCGGCGTCGCGGTCCGGTGCTGCGCCCAGCAATCCCGCAGGCCGGCCACCGCGCTCCCGTCGGTCCCGTCCACCTGCAGGGTCAGGAGATCGGCACGAAAGACCCGCGTCGCCCAGGAGGAGTTGAGCTGCGCGACCGCGCCGCCGCCGAGCTCGAAGGTGGCGAACGCCGCGTCGTCCGCGGTCGCCCGGTAGCGCCGGCCCTCATCGTCGACACGTTCCGGGATGTGGGTGACGCTCAACGCTGAGACCCCTGTGACTGGCGCGACCAGATGCTCCAGGACGTAGCGCCAGTGGCAGAACATATCGAGGACGATCCCGCCGCCTTCCTCCGCCCGATAGTTCCAGGCCGGCCGCTGCGAGGCCTGCCAGTCGCCCTCGAAGACCCAGTACCCGAACTCTCCGCGGAGAGCCAGGATGCGGCCGAAGAATCCCGCGTCCCGAAGCCGCCGGAGCTTGACCAGACCGGGCAAAAAGATCTTGTCCTGCACCACGCCGTGCTTCACGCCGGCCGCCTCCGCCAGCCTGACCAGCTCGAGCGCGGTCACCAGGTCGGACGCGACCGGCTTCTCGCAGTAGACGTGCTTGCCGGCCTCGATCGCTGCCCTGACGGCGGGAACCCGCACCGACGTCGCCTGCGCGTCGAAGTAGACCGGGAATCGGGAATCGCCGAGGCAGCCGTCCAGATCGGTGCTCCAGCACGGAAGGTCGTGTTCGGCGGCGAGGGCGCGGAGCTTGGCTTCCGAGCGCCCGACCAGGATCGGCTCGGGACAGATGGTGCCGCCTCCCGGCAGCGGGACCCCCCCCTGACGGCGGATCGCGAGGATCGACCGCACCAGGTGCTGGTTCGTTCCCATGCGCCCGGTGACGCCGTTCACGATCACGCCGAGCTTCATCTGGCAACCTCTTCCGCGACGACCGGACGGCGAAGCCGGAAACGGAGCTCGAACCTGGTGCTCGCCCGGCGCCTGTTTCCGCCCCTGCCCTGAGGGTAAGCCCCGCGGCGGCCCAGTTCGGGCACGCCCCCCGGGCGGTGCTCGGTGCCCTCATCCTGCCCCGCGTACCGCGGTCTCAACAGCAACTTGACGTCATCTCCGCCGCCAAGTATAGTCAGCGAAAACGATTTCTATAAATCGATTTCTAGGGACGTGGAAGGCGGACGCCGGCCCGCAGGGAGTTGGACATGGACACACCGATGGACGACGAGAGCGCCGTGAGGCCGGGATCGAAGAACATGGCCGCCGCTGCGACCGGCGCCCCGCACAGCCGCCGGCAGTTCCTGAAGGCAGGCCTGGCCGGCGCCGGCGCGCTGGCCGCGTCGGGCCCTCTGAGCAGCCTCCTGGCCGCCTGTGGCAGCTCCAGCACGTCCAGCCAGAAGCTGGGCCCCGACACGACCGGCACCTTGACCATCTGGCATTACGCGACCGCCGGCGACGTGACCACGGTCGAGAACTACACCAAGTTGTTCCAGAGGAAGTTCCCGAAGGTCAACGTTCAGATGACCTACATCGAGTTCAGCGCCTATCCGAACCGGGTCATCGCCGCGGCCGGCGCCAAGAGCGGCCCCGACGTGATGATCTACGGCGGCAACGAGACCGTCAACATGTACCAGGCCGGCGCCTTCTACGACGTCGACTCGCGCTGGAAGCAGTTCGCCGACCGCGACCAGTTCCCGGACAGCGTGCTGACCAGTTTCAAGAACAAGGTCTACGGCATCAAGGGCTACGTCAATCTCACCGGCCTCTGGTACAACAAGGACATCCTGGACGCGGTCGGCGTGCAGCCGCCGGCGACGTTCGACGAGGTGACACCGGCCCTCGCCAAGGTGGCTTCATCGGGGAAGAAGTACGTCCCCATCGCGCTCACCGGGCAGCCCTCGGACCAGGGCGACTGGACCGCCTGGCCCTGGCTTTCGGGGTACGGCTTCAGCTACGACAAGCCGGATCAGTCCGCCATCGAGCAGACGTACACGCTGGTCGGCAACTGGGCGCGCCAGGGCTACATCCCCAAAGAGGCGGTCACCTGGGGACAGGCGGAGACCTTCACGCGCTTCGCGGTCGGTGACGTGGCGTTCATGGAGAACGGGAACTGGAACATCGGCCCCGCGAAGAGCAGCTTCAAGTTCAACTACGGGACCGCGGACTTCCCCAAGGGGCCCAAGGGGGGCACGATGTTCCTCGGCGGGGAGGCCCTCTGGGTCGGCGCCTTCACCAAGCACCCGGATCTCGCCTGGGCGTACCTCGAGTCGACGCTGCTGACCAAGGCGGGGGAGTTGATCACGCTCAACGGCGCCGGCAGCATCCCGGCGCGGAAGGACATGGCGCAATCGGGGGCGATCAAGGCGCAGCCGCTGGTCGCGCCCTTCGTGCGCGCGGTCGAGACGCGCGGGGCCGAGTACCCGCCGGCGGCAGGCGCGGCGGCCGCGGCCCAGAACGTCGTGGCCCAAAACTGGAGCGCCGTGATCGCCGGCCAGAAATCCCCGCAACAAGCCGCCGCCGACACCGAGTCCGGGGTGAAGTCGAACTTCCGCCCGTGACGACCGCTGCCGTAAGCCGGCCCGCGGTGTTGCGGCGAGGGCGGCGGCTCCGGATCAGTCCGCACAACCTGTTCCTGCTCCCGGCCGCCCTCTACCTCTTGATCCTCACCGTTTACCCGTTCGTCCAGCTGATGCAGATGAGCGTCAGCCAGGTCTCCACCGAGAACATCTTCAAGACCTGGCCGTTCATCGGATTGGCCGGCTTCCAGGCGGTGGTGGCCACCGGCGCCTTCCAGCAGGCGGCGGTCAACACCGTCATCTACGTCGCGATCGTCGTCGGCGTGGGACTGGGGGGAGGGCTGGTCGCCGCCATCACGCTCTGGCGAGGCGGACGGCTGTCGGCCGTCGTCCTCGCCGTGATGGTGTTCAGCTGGGCGCTGCCACCGCTCATCAACGGCACCGCCTGGAAGTTCCTGCTCGACGGCCAGGGCTTGATCGACGACGTCCTCGCCCTGGCCAACGTCCCCCGTGTCTACTGGCTCGTCCAGGGCTACCTGCCACTGATCTCGGTGGCCCTCGTCAACGCCTGGGCGACGGCACCGTTCGCGACGCTCGTCTACCGCGCCGCGCTGCTCGACATCTCGCCCGAAGTGCTGGCCTCCGCCCAGGTTGACGGCGCCGGCCGGGCCCAGGTCGTGCGCCACATCGTGCTTCCGCTCCTGCAGCCGGTGAGCCTGGTCCTGGTCGTGCTCTTCCTGCTCTACGCGTTCAAGAGCTTCGACTTCATCTACATCATGACCGCGGGCGGCCCGGGCACGATCAGCACCACGCTGCCGTTCCTCAGCTATCACCTCGCCTTTCAGCTCTATGAGTTCACGCAGGGGGCAGCGACCGCCGTCGTCACGCTGCTCATCGTCGCGGTGCTGGCGGCGATCTACATCCGGCAGGCGGGACGCGAGGAGCGATCGTGATCCAGCAGCGGCCGGGGTGGGTCTCACGGGTCGGGAGCGTCGTCCTCCTGCTGCTTTACGGCGTCCCCTTCCTGTGGCTGTTGACCACCTCGTTCAAGACCAACACCGAGATCTTTGCCAGCGCCTCGACGTTCATCTTCGCCCCCACGCTGAGCGCCTACCAGAAGATCCTGAACGGCGACCTGGTCCAGGCGTCGCTCAACTCGGCGATCATCGGCGCCGGGACCACCGCGCTCACGATCCTGCTCGCGACCCCGGCCGCGTACGGGCTGGCTCGCGTGCGGGGCGTGGTGGTGAACGTGGGGCTGGCGGCGTTGATCGTGCTTCAGATCACACCCCAGCCGGCGACGCTGATCCCTCTCTACCGCGTGCTCGGAGGATGGAACCTGCTCGGCACCCAGCTGGGGGTGATCCTGGCCGACACGGCATTGCTCTTGCCGTTCTGCGTGCTCATCATCCGGCCCTTCTTTCTCGCCGTGCCTCGTGAGATCGAGGAGGCAGGGGTCTGTGACGGCGCCAACCCGTTGCGGGTGTTCCTGCGCATCGTCCTGCCGGTGACCGTAAATGGCGTGCTGACCGCGGCCACCATCATCTTCTTCATCGCCTGGGGGGAGTTTCTGTATGCGATCACGTTCCTGGCCGACCCGACGCAGTACCCGATCAGCGTGTTGATCGCGTCTCAGATCGGGCAGTACGGCATCCAGTGGTCACAGATGATGGCGCTGGCGGTCATGGCCTCGCTGCCGGTGCTGGCGATCTATCTCTTCACGTACCGCCGCCTTCGTGACGGGCTCTCGCTGGGGTCGGTCCGGTGAGCGCGCTTCGGGTCGTGGTGGCCGGCGCGGGGGCGCAGATCTTCACCGCGCACCGCCGCGGGTTGGAAGCGATCGGGGCTCAGGTGGTGGGCGTGCAGGACATCGACGGGGAGCGGGTGCGGCGGGTCGCCGCGGAGCTGAACTGTCCCGCCTATCAGGACCCGGCGCAGCTTCTCGAGCGGCCGGCGGACCTTGCCGTCATCACGGCCCCACACGCCGCCCATGCCGGTCTCACCCTGGCGTGCCTCCAGGCCGGGCTCAACGTCCTGGTCGAGAAGCCGATCGCGGTCCAGGTGGCGGAGTCGGACGAGATGGTGGCTGCGGCCGAGCGCCAGGGCCGGGTGCTCGCGGTCGCGTTCCAGCAGCGAACCCGCCCCGAGGTCCGCGAGGCCCGGCGTCTGATCCAGGAGGGTGTGCTGGGAGACCTCCAGCACGCGACGCTGCTGGGGACGTGGCCGCGCCGCCACTCCTACTTCGGCCTGGGACCCTGGCGCGGGACCTGGCGTGGCGAGGGCGGCGGTGTGCTTCTGAACCAGGGGGAGCACGACCTGGACCTGCTGTTCCACCTCGCCGGGCCGCCGTCGACGGTCTTCGGGTGGACCCGCACACGCGTGCATCCGATCGAGACCGAGGACACCGTGGAGGCCATCATCGAGTGGTCCTCGGGGGCCGTGGGGTCGCTCCATATCTCGACCGCCGAGGTGGACGAGGCGCAGCGCATCGAGCTCACCGCCTCTAAAGGCCGGCTCCGGCTGGTGAACGGCCGTCTGGAGGTGGTACGGAACGGGCAGGACTTCCGTGAGTACGCGGCGTCGGCCGGAGACCCGTTTGAGGGCCCTGAGGCGGGGGAGCTCTCGACCTCCACCGCGACCGGCGGCGGTCATGAAGACCTCTACCGGGACCTCGCCTCCGCGCTGGCAACGCACCGCCCACCGATCGCTCCAGGTCGTGAGGCCGCGACCGCGCTCGAGGTGGCGAACGCGATCATCCTCTCCTCCCAGACCGGGGAGGTGGTGCGCCTGCCGCTCGACCGTTCAAGGTACGGGCGCCTTCTTCGCGACCTCCAGGAGAGGTCAGGCAAGCATGTCGTTCGCCGGCTCGGATTGAGGAGGGCCCCGACGGGCTCACCGCCCGCTACGGTGCCGTCACGCTCTTCGTCTACCACCGGGGCGGCGATCTGGCGCCGGACCTGGCGCCGCGGCCCTACTTCCACCCGGTGCGCACCCTGTCCGGCATCGAGGTCACCGGGCACCAACCGCCAGACCATCGCTGGCACCTGGGCCTCGCCTACTCGTGGCCGGTCGTCAACACCTGGAACTTCTGGGGCGGGCCGACGTTCTCCCGGGAGCGGCTCCGCTATCTGGACCTCGACAATCACGGGAAGATCCGGCATTTGGGCTGCGTCGACGGGGAGGAGCAGCTGGAGTGGCTGGATCCGGAGGGGAGACGCGTCGCGATCGAGAAGAGGGCCTTCGCGACCGACGTCGACGAAGGGAGATCGGCGTGGTGGCTCAGCCTCCGGACGGCGATCGACAACTGCGGCACCACGTCATTGCGCCTGGGCTCGCCGACCACGGAAGGTCGGCCGCTCGCGGGCTACGCGGGCCTGGCGTGGCGAGGCTCCGAGGTGATGCATTCCGCTCGCGTGGTGATCGACCTGCCCTCGCCCGAGCCGGAGCCGATGGGGTGGCGTTCCCGCTGGCTGGCCTGCGTCGGGGAAGAGGCGACGGTCGCGTTGGTGGAGGACGCGACCAATCCGGGTGCCCCCAACCGATGGTTCGTCAGGACTCAGGAGTACCCGTTGGTGACCAGCAGCCCGGTCTTCGACCAGCCGCTCGAGCTGGCCCCGGGCGACACGCTGCGCCTTCGACACTCGGTGCTGGTCGCCGACGGCCGCTGGGAGGCCGCAGCGCTGCACGCGGCCCTCGACTCCCGCGCGGTCTGAACGCGAGAGCGACCGGACCTATTCTCAGCGACGGCGATGGCTGCCACACGACACGGCGCGTCGAGCACGATCAGTGACGTCGCACGTCACGCCGGCGTCTCCCCCGCCACCGTCTCCCGCGTGCTCAACAGCGACTACCCGGTATCCGCCACCACCCGCGCCCGGGTGACCGAGGCCGTGCGCGAGCTGAGTTATGTCCGGAACGCCCATGCACGGGCTCTGCGGTCGACCTCGACGGCGGTGGTCGGCGTCGTGATCCACGACGTCTCGGACCCCTTCTTCTCAGAGATCGTGGCCGGCATCCAGGAGGTCGCGACGGCGAACCACAAGCTGGTCGTGCTCTGCAACTCGCCGCGCGACCTCGCCAGCGAGCTGCTGTACCTCGACCTGCTGCGGGGACAGCGTGTCGATGCCGTCATCCTCACCGGGGGAGCGATCGGCGTGCCTGGCTACGAGCGCGAGCTGAGCAAGCAGGCACGCGCGCTCCGGCTCGAGGGGAGCCGGCTCATTCTGTGCGGGCGCCGGGCGCAGACCGTCGACTCGGTCCTGGCCGACAACATGGGCGGCGCGGAGCTCCTCGGCCGGTACCTGATCGAACGGGGTCACCGGCGGATCGCGGAGGTGACGGGACCGGTTGGGTTCTCGACCAGCAACGAGCGCTCCGCCGGCCTGCGACGCGCCCTGCGGGAAGCGGGCGTGAGCGCGGAGCCGGTGGCGGTGGTTTCGGGAGCGTTCAGCCGGGACGGCGGCTACGAGGCGACGCGTCAGCTCTTAGGGGGGAACGTCGCGTTCACCGCGATCTTCGCGGCCAACGACCTGATGGCGGTGGGCGCCCTCGCCGCGCTGCGGGAGGCCGGACTCGCCGTGCCCGGCGACGTCTCGCTGGTGGGCTTCGACGATATCCCGACCATGCGCGACATCCTGCCCGGCATCACCACGGTCAGGGTTCCGATGCGGGAGATGGGCCGGCAATCGATGGAACGCGCCCTGCAGGAGACGGCGCGGCGCGCGACCACGCAGCTCCTCCCGGTGCAGCTGGTCGAGCGGACGACGGTGGCCCCGGTCGCATAGGTTTCATCGCTCGCCCATCCCGCCTACCCCACCCACCCCCCAAACCCCCGTTTCGCACGGAACGGTGGTCATGCCCCCAGTTTTAGCGGCCCTTCCGTGCGAAACGGGCGGTAAGTGTGGGGAGCTCCTCCCGCGGTTAAGGGCGGTCCCGGGGTGGGCACCGGGTGCGTACCCTGTATCTTCTCGCATGCCTCCCTTCCTCTCCCGGGTCGCCCCGCTCCTCTTCGACCTGCCCACGCAGGGTAAACTCGCGTACTGCCTGTTCCGCGACGAGCGGGTGCCGCTGAGGTCCAAGGCGGTGCTCGTGGGCGCGTTGGGCTTGCTGCTCGGCCCCCTGGACCTGCCCGCCTGGGTGCCGCTGGGTCAGATGGAGGCGATCCCGCTGGCGCTGCTTGCGGTGCGCGTCTTCAACGACACCGCGCCGCGCGACGTGGTGAAGGCGCAGCGGGCCGCGGTTGCCGAGCGGCGCAGTGTTTTCGACAAGGACTGGCGGACGGTCGTGGAGGCCGTGCGAAGTGGAGTGGAGGCCGCCCTGGCGACCCTGCGAGGACCGGAGGCGAAGGCCCTGGAAGGGCCGGCCGAACCAGAAGGAGTGAAGCGACCGTGAAGGTCATGTTGACAAAAGACGTCGAGAACGTCGGCATTGCCGGCGACGTCAAGACGGTTGCGGACGGGTTCGGCCGCAATTACCTGATTCCCCGGCATCTCGCCGTGGTCGCGGGTCGCGGCATCGAGCGCGAGGCCAACCGCATCCGGCAGGCGGCCGCCCGGCGGGAGGCCAAGGATCGCGAGGTCGCGCAGGACCTGGCCGAGCAGATCGGCAACAAGACCGTCGTCGTGCGCCTCAAGATCGGAGAGGAGGGCCGCGCCTTCGGCTCCGTCACCAGCGAGGACATCGCCCGCGCGCTCAAGGCACAGCACAACGTGGAGGTCGACCGGCGCCGCATCGAGCTGCACGGCATCATCAACCAGCTCGGCGAGCACGAGGTCAACCTGCACCTCCACCGCGACGTCAACGCGCGCGTCAACCTGATCGTGACCCAAGACCGCTAGCCGCGGCCGGCAGCCCCGCCGAGGGAACGGTCATGAGTCTTTCGGTACCCGTCTCCGGCGCCGGTCGGGTGCCTCCGCACGACCTGGAGGCGGAGGCGTCCGTGCTGGGCTCGATCCTGCTCGACCCGACGGCGCTCTCGCGCGTGCTCGAGATCCTGCAGCCAGAGGACTTCTACCGCGAGAACAACGCGCAGGTCTACCGGGCCGCGATCGAGCTCTTCCGTGAGGGGGAGCCGATCGATCTGGTCACGCTGGGCGACCAGCTGCAGAAGCAGAGTGTCCTGGAGCGGGTCGGCGGCCGCGCGCACCTCGCGACCCTGCTCGAGCAGACGCCGACCGCGGCCAACGTCGAGTACTACGGGCGCATCGTCAAGGGACACGCCTACAAGCGGGCCTTGATCTCGGCCGGGAGTGAGGTGACGGCGCTCGGGTACAACGACGCGCTGGAGGCGGAGGAGGCACTGAACAGCGCGCAGGCGAAGGTGTTCTCGATCGCCGAGCAGCGGACGGGCGCCGGGATGGAGCGGATCTACGACCTGCTCAAGCCGGCCATGGACCGCATCGACGCCCAGATGGCCTCCGGTGGCGGGGTGGTGGGGGTGCCCTCCGGGTTCCACGAGCTGGACCGCGTCACCAACGGGTTCAAGGCTTCGGACATGATCGTGATCGCGGGGCGTCCCTCGATGGGGAAGGCGCTCGCCCTCGACACCCCGATCCCGACGCCGACCGGGTGGACCACGATGAACGCGCTGCGGGTCGGCGACCAGGTGCTGGACGAGGAGGGGGCGCCCTGCCGCGTCACCTACGCCACCCCGGTGCTGCTGGGGCGAGACTGCTACCGGGTCGCGTTCTCGGACGGCACCAGCGTGGTGGCCGACGCCGACCACCTCTGGACGACCTCGGAGGAGCCGGAGCCGGGCCGGACGCCGACTTTCCGGGTCCGGTCGACGCTCCAGATGCGCCGCACGCTGCGCACGCCGGCCGGCACGCCCGCCCACCACCTGCCGGTCGCGTCAGCCACCGCCGTCGCCATCGCGGCAGCGCCCGTTTCTGCAGAACCCGGCCCTACCCGGGGGGCGGAAGCACCGGGGTGTACAGAAACGGCCCTCTCGGTGGTGGCGGTGGTGGCGGTGGAGCCGGCGACCAGCGTGCCGGTGCGCTGCATCCGGGTCGACTCCGCGACGTCGCTCTACCAGGCGGGGAGGGGCCGGGTCCCCACGCACAACACATCCTTCGTGCTCAATATCACGCTCCACGCCGCGATCGAGCACAAGCTTCCGGTTGCGATCTTCAGCCTCGAGATGTCGAAGGAGCAGCTGGTCGAGCGCATGCTCTGCGAGCAGGCGCGCATCGACGCTCAGCGCCTGCATCGGGGCATGCTGAGCGAGCGGGAGCACGAGCAGCTGGTGTACTCGCTGGGGCCGCTCGGCGACGCTCCCATCTTCATCGACGACACGCCGATCCTGGACGACCTGGGCCTGCGTCTGAAGGCGCGGCAGGCGAGCGCGCGCGACAGCGTGGCGCTGATCGTCGTCGACTACCTGCAGCTGATGCACGGGCGCGCGGTCTCCAACGACAACAACCGGGTGCAGGAGGTGTCCCAGATCTCGCGTTCCATGAAGGCGATCGCGCGCGAGCTTCGGGTCCCTATCATCGCCTGCTCCCAGCTCTCCCGCGCACCTGAACAGCGGCCCGACAAGCGCCCCATACTGTCGGACTTGAGGGAGAGCGGTTCAATCGAACAAGATGCCGATCTTGTAATGTTTCTTTATAGAGACGACTACTACAATCGCGAGAAGTCAGAGAAGCCGGGGGTGGCCGAGGTGATCATTGCCAAACACCGCAATGGGCCTACCGGCAGCATCGACCTGCGGTTTATTCGCGAGCTCACCCGCTTCGAGAACATCGACCGCCGGCACTCGGACTTGCAGATCGAGCAGTAGGCCGGCCTCCTACCGCAGTTCGTCTAACTTCTCTCTTCGGACGAGGGAACCGGCCTCCCGGCCCGCAGCTATCCTTACTGCCCATGGCCTGGCACCGAGGTTCCGGCGGGAAGGTCCGAACATGATGGACGTGAGTGCCAGGCCACGCCCAGCCGCACCATCGTCAGGGACCGATATCTGCTCCCACACAAGGGGTCTGGACGGTGAGTGAGGAGCCCGAGCTGTCCGATCTGCCGGGCGCGTCGTTGCCGTTGCCGGCCTCGCCGCGGACGGCGGACGAGGGCTACCGCGGGCCAGCCGAACACTACCGCCTTCCCTTCTTGGTGTATGGGGCGTTCCGGACGTCCTGGCTGATCCTGCTGTCCCTGTGGTACTTTCCTCAGCTGCTCTTTTCCGGGCGGGCGCGACCGGCCACATTCAAGCGCTATCTGCAGTCGTGCGGCGGTGGCTTCGTGAAGATGGGTCAGGTGCTGGCCATGCGCTACGACCTGCTGCCGGCCGCGTACTGCGATGAGCTCTCCAATCTCCTCGATCAGGTTCACCCGGTGGCGCTGAAAAGGATCGAGCGCGTCATCGTCGAGGATCTGGGGCGTCCAATCCTGGCGAACTTCATGAGCTTTGAGGCCACGCCGCTGGGCTCGGCGTCGATCGCGCAGGTCCACGCCGCCACGTTGATGACCGGGGAGGCGGTCGCCGTCAAGGTCATGCGACCGGGGATCGTGAGGAAGCTTCGCGTCGACCTGACCTATCTGCTCGTGATGGGACGTTTTTTTCGCGCCTTTGGGATCCTGACCAGCCTCAAGCTCTACAACCTCGCCCGCGAACTGTCGAGTCTCACCCACGAGGAACTGGACTTCCGTCGAGAGGCACGGGACACCGATCTTTTCCATCGCAACCTGGAGGCGGACGAGGTCGACCATTTCGCGCCCCGGGTCTATTTCGGCCTCTCCAGCCGCCGGGTCATCACGATGGAACGCATCGAGGGCGTGCCGATGACACAGTTGCTGGCGGCGGTCCAGGCGGACGACAAGGGTCGCCTCGAGAGGTGGGCGGAGCGCGGGATCCGGCCCCGGCGAACCGCCAGGCTGCTGCTGCGTTCGATGCTGGAGCAGACGATGGAACACCGAGTCTTCAACGCCGATCCGCATCCAGCCAACCTGATGCTGAGGGATGGCGGCAGCCTCGCCTGGGTCGACTTCGGGATGGTCGGATGGCTGGACGAGTCGACCTGGGAACAGCAGTTCGGGCTGCTTGGCGCGCTTGCCAACGACCGCGTCCAGGCGGCCTGGGAGGCGTTGCTCACCAGCCTGGCACCCCTGCCGGTGAGGGACCTGAGCGGCTTCGAGCTGGAGGTGAAAGGCATCCTCCGAGACTGGATCGAGGCCTCCAAGGACCCTCAGGCCAGCGTTCAGGAACGGAGCACCGGGCGACTCTTCCTGCGGCTCTTCGACTCCATCCGCCGTGCCGGCTTGCGGCTGCCGGCCGACCTCTTGCGCATGTACCGGACGGTCGTGGGGATCGACATGATCCTGCTCCGGCTCGATCCGACCATCAACTGGCTCCCTGATGTCCGGGCGTTCGTCAGAGAAGAGACCGGCCGCCAGCTGGCGCGCGCGCTCCGCCCTGACCTGGCGGCCGTCGGGCAGGCCTGGCTGCGATTCTTCAGCACCACCTTCAGCCTCGTGAACTGGCTGGACGTCAAGCTTCCCGAGATGGCCAGGACCTATCAGCGGGAGGTCTCGCAGCTCGAACGGGTGCTCGTCGTGATGCTCCGCTACGGTCGAATCCTGCTCGCCCTCTTCACGCTCGGGATTCTCGTGGTCCATATCCCGGCGCTGCGAATTGGTCCGTTGGGAACTTTGGATCAATACACTGGACCGCACCTGCTGCTCATCCTCCCGATCCTGGTGGTGCTCTTCGTGTTGATGAGCAGGATGCTCGGAGAGCTTGAGTCACGCTGATTCGGCAACAGATTGGAGGACACCGATGGCTACCAAGACCCCTGCCGGCCCGCCCAACGAGGACATGGACGTCCGGAAACCCTCCGTGCGCGTGACCAGGGCCGCCCGAGGCCGCTCACGCAGGTCGTTGGTGGCGATGGTGGAACTGCTGGGCGGCCTGTCCAACGCCTCCGCGGAATCGATGCATACGCTCAGCACCGCCCTCACTCCCGAGTCGGTCGCGGTCGATGGACTTGGCAACAGTATCCTGGCCGGCCTGAGAGACGGCAACGCCCGCTTCTTCGAGGAGCTTTCGCATACCTCGCGCCGCGTGTTCGATGCGCTTCGGGCGCCCCGGGAGGGGAAGGCGGGCGCCGCCGAAGGCGTCGCGGAGCAGCTCGACTATGACCGCCTGGCGCAGCTGGTGGCCAACGAGATGAAGAAGCCGGGAACGACGACGGGACCGGCGACCGGGACGACGGGAACGACCACCACCGGAACGACGACCCCGGGAACGAGACCCTAAAGTCGCGCCCCTACGCGGGGCGGCGCCCGGAGAACGCGATGAACTCCTGCAGCGGGGTCGAGCCCGCCGGGGCCGGTACCTCGGGCCCGAACATGGGGCTGCGGTTCTCGGCGGTCAAGAACGAGCGCATGCCCAGGCAGACCCGAGCCTCCTGATCGGTGAAGGGCACCGGCTGGCCGGTGGCGGTGGCCAGATCCCACCCGTGGAGGACGTACTCGCCGGTGAGCATGGTGGTCAGGGCCGACGGGGGAAAGCCACCCGACTGAGATGGGTCCGCGGGAGCGGACAGCTTGCCGTCGAGCGCCCCGACCAGGGTCGGTCTCGCTTCGTCGAACTCCCGCGCGGGATCTGCGCCGGCCTGATAGCCGCTGGGATCGCCCGCGACCTCCTGACCCGATTCCCGCGCGGCGAAGTGACGAGCCCAGCCCACCAGGTGATTCTCCAGTTGACGAACGTTCCAGTCGGTGCACGGCGTCGGTAGGTCCAGCTGGTCCGGCTTCACCCCGGCGATGATGCCCTCGGTCTTCCGCATCACGCCGTCCAGCGTGGCCGCCTGCTCGTTCTCAACCTGCATGCAGAGAACGGTAGGCCTCCGTCGCGCCCCGGCGCTTGTAAAACGCGACACTGACCGTTCGAGAAAGATGGCCGGAATCGAACAGCTCAGCGATGACTCCCGGGGGGTACTGCAGCCCCAGGTGGAGGCATGGAAGGGTGAGGACGTGTGCTGGGCCGACCTCGCGCTTGCCCTTGGGTACGCCGACCAGTCTCACCTGACCCGTGAGTTCACCGAGACGGCCGGGTTCACGCCCGGCGAGTACGCGCGGGACTGCCGCGAGGGTCGCCCGCTGCCCCGCTGAGGTCCCACGGCGCCGGCGCCGGCGGGGTTGGGACGCGGACCATGTCGACATGCGCGCCCTCTACATCGACGTCGACAGCCTGCGACCCGACCACCTCGGCTGCTATGGGTACGTGCGCGAGACCAGCCCCAACATCGACCGGATCGCCGCCGAGGGCGTGCGGTTCACGGAGACGTGGGTCTCGGACGTCCCCTGCCTGCCCTCCCGAACCGCCCTCTGGAGCGGCCGGTTCGGTTTCCACACCGGGGTCGTGGACCATGGCGGCACGGCGGCGCAGCCGTTCGTCGAGGGGCCCGGGCGGGGCGCCGAGGACCTCTTCGGCCTCACCGGCTGGATGCGGCTCCTGCGCGACCGCGGGCTTCGCACCGCCACCGTCAGCTCCTTCGGCGAGCGGCACTCCGCGTGGCACTGGTACGCGGGCTACGCGGAGGTGCTGAACCCGGGCCGGCACGGCCTCGAGACGGCGGACCAGGTCAATCAGCTCGCGCTCGACTGGCTGCGGCGCAACGGTGAGCGCGACGGTTGGTTCCTCCACGTCAACTATTGGGATCCGCACACGCCCTACCGGACCCCGCTCGCGTTCGGCGATCCTTTCCGGGGCGACCCTCTCCCCGGGTGGCTGGCCGAGGGGGTGCGCCGCCGGTGGTGGGATGGATTCGGGCCGCACAGCGCCCAGGAGCCGTGGGGCTTCGCGCTCAGCACCGACCTCGGGCCGCGGGAGCCGGCCCAGATCGACTCCATGGATGCGGTCCGGCGGGTGATCGACGGCTACGACACCGGTGTCCGGTACGCGGACGAGCATCTGGGCCGGCTGCTCCAGGTGCTGGCCGACCAGGGCGTGCTCGAGGAGACCGCCGTCATCATCGGGGCCGACCACGGAGAGATGCTGGGCGAGCTCAATGCGTGGGGCGACCACCAGGCGGCCGACGTCCAGACCTGCCGGGTGCCCTGGATCGTTCGGTGGCCGGGCGTCCCGCCCCGCGTGGACCGAGGACTGCACTACCAGTTCGACTGGCCGGCGACGATGGTGGAGCTGCTGGGCGGCCAGGTTCCGGACGGCTGGGACGGCGTGAGCTTCGCACCCGCTTTCCGGGCGGGGCGGGAGCAGGGGCGCCCGTACCTGGTGCTGAGCCAGAACGCGTGGTCGAGCCAGCGCTCGGTCCGCTTCGGCAGCCACCTCTGCGTGCGCACCTACCACGACGGCTACAAGGACTTCGCGCCCTTGATGCTCTTCAATGTCGAGGCGGACCCGCATGAGCAGCGCGACCTCGCCGGGGACCGGCAGGACCTGGTCGACCACGCGATGGGGCTGCTCGTCGCCTGGCAGCAAGAGGTGGCCGGCCGCAGCCGCTACGACCGGGATCCTCTGCTCACGGTGCTGCGCGAGAGGCCTTCACTGGTGCGGGGCCACCTCGCCGCCTACCTGGACCGTCTGCGCCGGACCGGGCGCGAACGGCACGCGCTGCGGCTCGAGCGGCTCCACCCCGACGAGTGCTGACAGGCGCTGGAATCCCGCCGTTCTCGCGCCCGGTGGCTACCGGGGCGGCGAACCCGAGCGGGGATGCGGAAGCAGCGGCTGCACCTGGTCAAGATGCTCCAGCATGTCGTGCACGGATCCATAGACCTCGGCGCACCCGCTTTCGCGAAGCTCCTCCTCCGAGAAGCCTCCGGTGAGGATGCCGATCGCCTCGATCCCGGCCGCTCCCGCAGCCTTCGCGTCCCACGTCGAATCGCCCACCATGACCGCGCGACGGGCACCGACCTTGTGCATGGCGGCGGCCACCAGGTCGGGCGCGGGCTTGGTGGCCCGCACGTCCTCCGCCGTCGTCCACGCGTCCGCGACGCCGCGCGCGTTCATCAGGTCGAGGTAGTGCTCGACCTCGGCCGGTCGCGCCGAGGTGGCCAGGACCACCTGGTGGCCCGACTCGTGAAGGGCGGTCAGGAGCGCGGTCGCGCCCTCCAGGCAGGCGACCTCTCCCAGCATGGGGCTGAAGTGGCGCGCCTCCGCCTCTCGGACCGCGTCGCCGGACCGGTCGTCGAACTCGGGGCCGGCCAGCGCTCCCACCAGCTGGTCTCCACCCATCCCGATGTGCCGGTGAATGAGATAGAGGGGCAGCGTCACGCCGTGCTCGCGGAAGGCCCGATACCAGGCGAGCGCGTGCTGATAGTTCGAATCCACCAGCGTTCCGTCGACATCCAGGAGTGCGACCGGCCGATCTGACATTCGCACTATCATACTTTCGGCGAGTATGCGGTGGAACGCGGCTCAGGGCGGCGTGCGCCAGGGACCCTACGGCGACCGGCGTACGTGACGGTACGTCTGGGCGCGGATGCGGAGGGGCCATCCGAGCGCTATCGTCGATCGAAGACCGGTGTTTCCGAGCTTCCTCCGGCCGCGCTGGCCAGGCCCGCGGGCCCTGCTGATCGACGTCGTCCTGGCCCTGGTGGCCTGCCTCTTCCTCACCGTCTCGGCGGCGTGGTGGACCAATCCGCATCTGGTGGCCGGGCCTGGGGGTCCACCGGTCCGCCTGGTCGCCGGCGACATCAGGCTGCTGTGGCTGGCCGGGCTGCCGCTGGCGCTGCGGCGGGTGGTGCCTCCGGTGGCGACCACCATCACCTCGCTGGCGGTGCTGGGCACCATCCTCCGAGGGATGCCGGGAGGCCCGGTCTTTCTGGTCGGGGCGCTGCAGGTGGGTTCGCTCGGTTTCCAGTCGCCCCTTCGGGTGTCGCTCAGCATCGCCGCCGCCACCTGCGCGTCGTGGCTGGCGGCGGCCGCGGTCACGGGCCAGTTCCAGCAGCTGCCGGTCGACCTCATGGTCTGGGTCCCCCTGGTCGGGGTGCCCTGGGCCCTGGGCCGGATGCTGCGGGTGCGCGCGCGGTGGTACGCACGGGCCTCCCAGGAGGAAGAGCGACGGCGCACCTACGGGCAGCGGCTGGAGGTGGCCCGGGAGGTGCACGACGTGGTCGGACACACCCTGGCCGTGATCACGATGCAGTCGGGCATCGCGCTGCACGTGATGGACCGGCGGCCGGAGCAGGCGCGGGTGGCCCTGGAGGCGATCCACCAGCAGAGCCGCGACGCTCTCGACGAGCTGCGGGCGACGCTGGCGCTCTACCGAGGCGACGTGGAGGCGGGAGAGGCGCCGCGGCGCCCGCCGCCCCGGCTCCTCGACCTGCCGGCGTTGATCGACACCATGCGCGCCTCCGGCCTCCCGGTCGAGCTGTCAGTCGCCGGCCGGCGCGACGGCGTGCCGGCCGCGGTCGACCTTGCCGGGTATCGCATCGTGCAGGAATCGCTGACCAACGTGCTGCGCCATGCGGGTGCGGCAAGGGCGCGGGTGGCGGTCGACTACCAGGAGCGGGCGGTCGACATCGTGGTCACCGACGACGGCAGCGCACGCGCCGGCGTGTCGCCTCAGCCCGGCGGCCATGGCATCGCCGGGATGCGCGAGCGCTCGGCGGCGGTAGGCGGCACCCTGGAGGCGGGACCGATGGAGGAGGGCGGCTTCAGGGTCCGGGCGCGACTGCCACTGGCGGGCGCGGTCAGGTGATCACGGTGGCCGTCGCCGACGACCAGCCGCTGGTCCGGCTCGGGCTGCGCGTGCTGATCGAGACCGAGCACGACGTCGAGCTGGTGGGCGAGGCGGGGGACGGTCGCGAAGCGCTGGCGGTGGTCCGCGCGACCCACCCGCGGGTGCTGCTGCTCGACATCCGGATGCCGGAGGTGGACGGCCTCGAGGTGCTCCGGGCGATCACGGGCGACCCCGCCCTGGCGGAGACGCGGGTCGTCATGCTGACCACCTTCGAGCTCGACGAGTACGTCTTCGAGTCGCTGCGCGCGGGCGCGTCCGGCTTCCTCACCAAGGACGCGGAGCCGACCGAGCTGCTGCGCGCGGTCCGGGTGGTCGCGGCCGGCGACTCGCTGCTCTCGCCGGCGGTGACGCGCCGGGTGATCGGAACCTTCGCCGGGCCGCGCTCGGCGCGCCGGGCGCCGCATCCCTATCTCGGAACCCTCACCGAGCGCGAGCGGGAGGTGGTTTCGTTGGTGGCGGAGGGGCTGCACAACGACGAGATCGCGGAGCGGCTCTTCGTGTCCCCCGACACGGTCCGCACCCACGTCGGTCGCGCCATGAGCAAGCTGGAGGCGCGGGATCGAGCGCAGCTGGTCGTCATCGCCTACCAGTCGGGACTCGGCGCATGAGGGTGAGGGCCGAGGGCCGCGAGCGCGCGCGCCGGCGCCTTATCGCGCCGAGGGCTACGCAGGGTCGCGTAGGAGCGATTCCTCGTACTGGCGGATGCCCCGGCAGGCTGCTCGCCGAGACCATGGACGCATGCAGCATCGGTCTGGTGGAGGCGACCGGCGATGAGCGGTGCGGCCCGCATCCTGGCCGCGGTCGCGGTCGTTCTGGGCTTGGTCCAGGTCGTCCTCGGTGTCACGTTCTGGACCGGGAACGCCGACTTTCTGGTCCCGGTGCACATGGCGCTGGGCACGGCTCTGGTGCTCTGTCTCTGGACCCTGGCAGGCCTGGGGCTGGCCGCCCGGATTCCGGTCGTACTCGCTTTCGCCGGGTTCCTGTGGGGTGCGCTTACGGTGGTCTACGGAATGACCCAGGAGCTCGTCCTCGCGGGCACCCTGCACTGGATCGCACAGACGATCCACCTCGCGGTGGGCGTCGGCGCGGTCCTGCTCGCCCTTCGGATCGCGCGTTCAATCACCGGCCGCCGTGCGGCGCGGGCCATCGTCTGACTGGAGGTAGAAATGGTTGGGTATCCCGGCGGCTTCGGGTTCGGCCCCTGGGTTCTGGCGGGACCGCTGTGGCTCTTCTTTTGGTTCTTCTTGATCGGGGCCTGCCTCTTCATGGTCGGCCGCGCCCGGCGTGGCGGGTGGATGCGCCGCGGTGGGTGGGGTCCGGGTCCGTGGGGTCCCGGCGGCCCGGGCGCCCCCGGCGGCCCCTGGGGTCCGCAGGCGGGCCCGGACGGAGAACCGGATAAGCCCGGTGAGCCCCCCGAGCACGCTCTCGACCGGGCTCGCGCGATCCTTCATGAGCGCTACGCCAAGGGCGAGATCTCGACCGAAGAGTATCGGGAGCGGATCGACAACCTGGTCTGACGGTCCGTGGGAGGCGCCGGCACGGGGTCGCCGCCTCCCGTCTCCCGCTCTGGATCAGATCAGCGTCTCGTGCCCCGGCGCCGGCGAATTCGCCGCCACCGGGAGGGGCAGCTGCTCGACCGGCTCGCGCCGGCGCACCGCCTCCCGCGGCTGCTCGACCAGGGCGACCACCCGTGAGGTCAGGAAGGTGGCGCTGCGCACCGGCTTCCCGGTCCTCGTCACCTCGGTCACCGTCGTCTGGCGCGAGCCGGTGCCGACCTCGACGCGCCGCCCCGCCTGGGTGGCGGCGATCGAAAACTCGCGGGTCTGGCCGGACCCGACATCCATCACCACCAGGACGCGGTCCCCGCGCGCCACCTCAGGGCGCCTCCTCCGCCGCCACACCGGCCGGGTACACGTGCTGAAGGAAATTCCGCACCGCGGCCCGGTAGTCCTGGTATCGCTCCCGGCGAATGTTGTGACCCGCGCCGGCGATGTGCTCCAGGCGGCCGTTCGCCAACCGGGCGGCTTCGGCACCTGCCTCAGGGCTCATGATCCCGCCCAGCTCGGTGTCGGCGGTGAGGAGCAGCACCGGGCAGTGGATGGCGGCGGCGATCTCCCGCCAGGGCCGCGGCTCTCCCCGCGGGCCATCCAGGAGCGAGAGGTCGAGCTGCAGCTTGGCCTCGGCCCACGGCCCCACCTCCGCCTCATCCCAGGTGGGGTGCATCTGCCGCCCGTAGGCGAGCAGGTTCTCGGGCGGCAGCTCGCGGGCGCGCCGCAGGTAGTCCCAGCGACCGGGTGTCGCCTCCCACTGGTCGCGCCAGGGAGGATCTTCCAGCACCACACACGCGACCAGGTCGGGATCCGCCCCGGCCACCTCGGCCGCGGTGGCGGCGCCCATGGAGTGGCCCATGAGCGCGACGCGGTCGAGGTCGAGGGCGCGGATCAAGCCCGCGGCCTCGGTGGCGAGGGAGCCTGCCTCACGCCGGCGTCCGGCCGGGTCCGAGCGCCCGTGGCCGCGGGCGTCCGGCATCACGACGTCGTAGTCGGACTCCAGGTCACGGGCGACCCGCGTCCAGCAGAGGCCGCTGTCCGAGAACCCGTGGAGCAGCACCAGCGGCGGTCCGTCGCCGCCGGTCCGATGGTAGTGAAGCCGGACGCCGTCAACGTCCACATCGCCGGAAACCCATTCGCTCATCGCCGCCACCCCCTGGCCTCCAGATCACCGCGGCCCACGTTCATGTCAAAACCGTACTTCGCGGGGGCGCCAAGGCGTGGGCGGAGACGCGTTGGGGTCCACACTCTGGGCCAACAACGTCGCTGGTAGGCCCAGATTGTGGACCGTGCGGCACTCCCCAGGGCAGGGCTAGGGCGTGCGTTTCAGGTCACGGTCCCCGGCCACCGCGGGACGGGTCCGGTAGTAGGAGCGCCAGATCAATCGGTGCACGGGGACCCAACGGGGGATGTCCCGCACCACGGGCAGGAAGGGGACCAGGATGAGGCCCAGGCTGAGCACCACCATCGTGAGCACGACCAGCAGGTCGGCGTTGGAGGTGGAGTTGTAGGGCGGGACCTGGTACCAGATTGTGTAGAGCCAGAGCCAGCTCTGTCCCGGATAGCTGCCCGTCTCGTTCATCATGCCCCACTGGTTGCCCAGCAGGTGCTGACCCTGCGCCAGCGACGCCAGGTAGCCCCCGTCGCCCATGAACAGCAGGGGCAGGGTGTAGTCGGTCTGGTAGAAGCGGCCGCTGCTGACGAGGTAGCCGTCGAGGGCACCCGTCTGCGCCAGGCCCAGCAGGTTCCGGAGCATGAGCGGGACCGGCCCGTAGTTACCTGCCGGGACGATCACGGAGCCACCACGGACGGTGGCGCCGCCCAGCGCCTTGACGAAGGCGGCCAGCCACGCCTGCTGCCGGGACTGCGTCGCCGTCTGATAGGTGTGCAGGGCGGCGGCGAGTGCCGGGTTGTTCGCGGAAGCGATGCCGAGGGGTTTGAGCACGAAGTCCTGCGCCGAGTCCACGGGGAGGCGCACGCCGAACCAGGTCTGCGGTGAGAAGGGACCCAGGCTCTGTACCGACCCCGTCCCATCGTTGTAGGGCGACCCGTACTGCGCGCTCAGCGTGGTCCCCTGCAGCTCCTGCGCGGCGGTGGTCGTGAAGTCGACCGGGTCGCTGCGAGCCCAGCTCTCGACCGTCACGGGGGACACATCGGGTGAGCTCAGCGCCGCCGCCAGAACCAGGACCACCACCAGCGTTCCCGCGAGAGCGAGCGCGAGCTCCTTCAGGAGGTCATAGGGAATGGTGTCGCCGCGCTCGGTGGTAGGGGCATGGCTGCTCATCTCTCGGAGTCTCCGATCGGGGGTACCACCCCATGGATGCGCACCAGCACGATGTGCACGACGACCAGGGCGGTGACCGCGGCCGGGATCAGGATCACGTGCAGCCCGTACATCTGGCCGAAGTTGAGGACGTTGAAGAAGCCGCCCGCCCCGCTCGCGTTGACCGCGTCCTTGGCGTTCACCGCGATCCACTGAGAGTCCAGGTTCTGCTGCGACAGGTAGCCGGTGAACGCGGCCAGGATGCTGATCAGGAAGATGACCGCACCCGCGATCCACGTCGGCTGCCGGCCCTTGCGCCAGCCGGCGGCGAAGTACTGCCCCCACAGGTGCAGCACCATGAACGCGAAGAACAGTTGCACGGTCCAGAAATGGAGGCTGTTGAAGAATCTTCCGATCCCGGTGTCATGCCACCACTGGGGACCGAAGAAGGCGAGGACGACCCCGCTCACGATGACCCAGACCAGTGCCGCGATGGTGAGGACGCCGAAGACGTACACCCAGGAGGCGACGTACGCGGGCTGCCGGTCCGGGAGGAGCCGCTCGTAGGGGAGTCTGCGGCTCAGGAGGCGCCGGACGGTGGCCGTCCAGTTGCCGGAGGGTTCCCGGGCTTCGTCGTCGCTCATGGCCGGGGTCCCTTGCCGCCACCGGTGCGGCCGGCGGGAAAGGGTGCCAACAGCCCGATCACGAAGAGCGCGATCATCGACCCGATCAGCACCAGGTTGGGCACCGAGATGAGGATGAATCCCGCGTGTAGGTAGCTCGCCGCGTGGTCCACAATGCCCGCAGTATCCCCACCTGGGCCTGCTTCCCTACAGGGCCCTTCGCCTTGCCATCTCCGGGCCCTTCGCCTCTCCGCCGGCGTTCCCCCGGGTGCCGGCGCTCGGGGAAGGGTCGGCGGAGCCTGTCTTGCAGGTAGCGTGGCTGGCTGCTAGGATCCGGCCGTCATGGAGACGTCGAGCGCCTCCGCGCTCCGCCGCGACACGCTCGCCGACCAGGTGGCGAAGCTCCTGATCCAGTCCATCTTCGAGAACCGGCTCCGCCCCGGGGACACGCTGCCCGGCGAGTTGGAGGTGGCCGCCCGGTACGGGGTCAGCCGGCCGGTCGCGCGGGAGGCGCTCCGCCACCTGGCGGCTCTCAACATGGTCCAGCTGGCGAATGGCAAGGTGCCGGTCATCAAGCCGTTGGGTGGGGAGCTGCTCGCGGTCTACTACGAGTGGGCGCTCCAGCTGGAGGAGGGCAGCTTCGTCGAGCTGCATGAGCTCCGTGAGGGCGTGGAAGGCAGCTGCGCCTACTTCGCCGCCCTGCGCCGCACCGACCAGGACCTCGACGAGCTCCGCCGGCTGCTGGCCCGGATGCGCGCGGAGGACGATCCCGACGCCTTCGCCGGGCTCGACACCGAGCTGCATGTGGCGATCGCGCGGGCGGCACACAACCGGCTCCTGCTGCACACGCTGGAGTCGATCCGCCGGGCGATGGGCGACGTGGCGGTCACCGGCGTGTTATTGATGGAGTCCGAACCCGGGGGGGAGCCGCCCATCGTGCGTCTGCGGGCGGCGCACCAGCGCATCGTGGACCCGATCGAAGCCGGCGACGCCGAGGAGGCCCGGGCGCGCATGGCCCACCACCTGCGCGGCGCCGTCGCCCGCCACGCCGCCGCGGCCGGGCGGCCGACGCCCTGATCGATGAACGACGTCCCCAGGGAGGTATGGATGCGATGACGACGGAGAGCGCCCTGGACGCGGTGAGAACCGCGGGGCGGCCCAGTGAGCTCAGGATCACCGATCTCCGGATCGCGAACCTGGCGGGCGTCCCGTTCCACTCCACCATCCTCCGGATCGACACCAACCAGGGCCTTTCCGGGTACGGGGAGGTGCGTGACGGCGCCAGCAAGTACTACGCGCTGCTGCTCAAGAGCCGGATCCTGGGTGAGAACCCCTGCGACGTCGACCGGCTGTTCCGCCGCATCAAGCAGTTCGGACATCACGCGCGGGGAGCGGGCGGAGTGTGCGGCGTCGAGATGGCGCTCATGGACCTGGCCGGGAAGGCGTACGGGGTCCCCGCCTACCAGCTGGCAGGGGGGAAGTTTCGCGACCGTGTGCTCTGCTATGCCGACACGCCGACCGAGCTCGACGGCGAGGCGATGGGCCGGCGTCTGATCGAGCGCCGCGGGCTCGGGTTCCAGTTTCTCAAGATGGACATCGGGGTGGGACTCCTGAGCGAGGTGCCGGAGGCGGTGATCGCGCCCCCAGGTGCGCTCGCGCAAACGCAAGTCATGCATCCCTTCACCGGGATCCAGCTCACCGATCGCGGCATCCAGCACCTGGTCGAGTACGTCGCCGCCGCCCGCTCCATGGTTGGGTACGACATCCCGATCGCGGCCGATCACTTCGGGCATCTCGGGGTCAGCTCCTGCATCCGCCTGGCCCGCGCGCTGGAGCCGTTCACGCTGGCCTGGGTGGAGGACCTGGTGCCCTGGCAGCTGACCGAGCAGTGGCGCGACATCACCACCTCCATCACCACGCCCACCTGCACCGGGGAGGACATCTTCCTGCACGAGGGGTTCCGGCCCCTGATCGAGCGGGAGGCGGTGCGCATCGTTCACCCCGACCCCGCGACCTCAGGCGGGATCCTGGAGACCAAGCGGATCGGGGAGCTGGCGGAAGACCACGGCATCGCGATGGCGCTCCACATGGCGGCGACCCCGATCGCGACCATGGCGGCCGCCCAGATCGGGGCCGCGACCAGCAACTTCATGGTGCTCGAGCATCACGCCGCGGACGTGCCCTTCTGGTCCGACCTCGTGACCGGCCTCCCCAACCCCATCATCGAGGACGGCCAGATCGCGATGCCCGACGCGCCCGGCCTTGGCTTCTCCGGCATCAACGAAGACGTCTTCCGCGCCCACCTCGATCCCGAGGACCCCGTTTTCTTCGACACTCCGACCGAGGACTGGAACCCCCGGCCTGCCAACGACCGTCTCTGGAGTTGAGAGACCTCCTTCCCTCAGCCGGACCCCGGCAGCCGGGCGTCGATGACCGCGCAGCGCCCCTCCCTGGTGCTGCCGAGAGCCATTTCCAGCGCCTCCGGGACCTGGTCCGGCCGGTCGACCACCAGTCCTTCGCCACCGCAGGCCCGAGCCAGGGCCGCGTAATCCAGCGAGCCGCCGAGCCTGGTTTCCGGGAACGTGTTGCCCCGGCGGGACGCCCCCTCGGGGAAGAGGCGCTCCACCGGAAGTCGCGAAGCCAGGTAGGCGCCGTTGTCCAGGATCACGGTCACGAACGGGGCGCCCGCGCGGTGCGCGGACCAGATAGCCGCGGTCGGCACGCCGAAGTTGAACGCGCCGTCACCGGTGATGGCGATCACCGCCGCGGAGGGGTCGGCCAGCTTGGCGCCCAGCGCGGCTCCCAGCCCGCTCCCCAGGGCGGGGGCGCCGACCCCGAAGTGGCGGCCCGGGGGACGGCGCAGCTGGCGAGTGCACGCCGGCTTGTTGGTCACCGCCTCCTCGATCGTGAGAGCGTCCGTGGGGAGGGCACGGTCGAGCGCGGCCAGCATCGCGTCCGCGCTGTCATCCGGCGCTCGCGAGGTGGACTGCGCCTCCCACTCCGCCTGCACGTCCGCCGCCAGCGCCTCCGCCCTGGAGCGCGCCTCGGCCCACCGCCGGCGGTGATCGGGGGAGTCGAGGGCTCTCAGCTCCGCCAGCAGCGCGGGCAGCGCGGTCGTGCTGGCGGCGGTGACCGCGAGGTCGATCGGGAAGAGCCAGGCCGGCATGGTCGCCTTGACGCAGTCGAGATCGATCTGGAGCACGGTCGCGCCGGGCGGAGGAGCGCCGGTCGCGGGTACCCACGGCACCTCCGAGTCGAGCAGGAGCACCACGTCCGCACGCTCCAGGGCGGCCGCCGCCTTGGGCCCCGCGTAGAGCGGGTGCCGCGGGGGGAAGTTCACCGCGTCGCGCGTCTCCAGCACCACCGCACCCAGCAGCTCTGCGATGGCCACCAGCGTCTCCACCGATTGCGGATGGCGCCCGAGCCGGTCGGTGACGATCACCGGCCGGCTCGCGCCGGCCAGCTTGCGCGCCATCTCCCGCAGCGCGCCCGGATCGGCGGCCGGCGGGCGGGGAACGGTCAGTGCACGCGGGGCCTCCCCGGGGGGCTCCATCAGCGCCTCGCGGGGCAGCATCAGGTACGTGAGCCCGCTGGGCGCTGCGCGCGCGACCTGGAAGGCGCGGCGAACCAGCCCGCCCAGCTCACGTCCGCGCGGGATCTCCATCGTCCACTTCCCGTACGCGCGCATGGCGGCCGGCTGGTCGGGCTCGTCCTGCTGCCAGTGGATGGGCGAATCGCGGTGCCCCGGCACCTCCGGATGCAGGCTGTAGGGAGAGCGCCCGGCCATCACGACCACCGGCACCCCGTTGCGCTGGATGTTGTGGAGAGCGGCGCCGACGTTGAGCGTCCCGGCGTCGACGTGGACCATGAGGGCCTGGGCCCGGCCCGTCACCAGGTAGCTGCCCAGCGCCGCCGAGAGCGCGACCTGTTCGTGCGTGCAGAGCACCGTCTCGGGGTGTGGAAGCCCGCACTCGCGGGCCACCGCCAGGGCTTCCTGGATGGGCGCGGTGTCGGTTCCGGGATTGAAGAACAGGTGGTCCACACCCTCGTCGGCCAGAATGCCCACCAGCTGCTCCGCCGCCGTCGCCGGCGTCCGCCCGCCAACTCCCCACTTCATGCGCGTTACTGTGCCACCCGACTGCCGGCACTCGGGCATGACGGGGTGGCACGGTGTCGTCTGGGACACCTCGAAGCCGCATACTTCGGTTGGTATTCGGGAACGGTCTGGAGGGTCACGATGTCCGCCCAAGAGAGCTCGTCGCGCCCTCACGTGACGGTGGTAGGCAGCGGCTTGGCGGGGATGACCGCGGCGCTGCGGCTGCTCGAGCGTGGGTGCGATGTCAAGATCCTCGAGTCGATCTCACGACCCGGCGGCAAGGCGGGAGCCAATCAGAACGGAAGCGATTACGACGACCATGGCTATCACATCTTCCCCGCCTGGTACCTGAATGTGTGGCGGATGGTCGACGAGCTGGGCGTTCGAGATCACTTTGTCGACCGCACCGACTTCCTCCAACTGCGTCCCGGCCAGTTTCCGCGCTGGAAGACAATGCGGAACATCACTGCGCTGTCGTCAGTGTGGAGTAATCTCAAGTCGGGAGTGCTGCCGTTCGGCCAGGCCTGCCTGTTCTTTTACTCGGCAATGGATCTGGTCAGTCAACACTACAACGAGAGAGCGTTTCTGGATCAGATCAGCATCAGCGGCTTTATTCGGTCACGGTTCTATCGCACGGAACAGGTCGCGAGGGAGTTCCAGGACCTGATGCTGAAGGGCATCTCGGTGCCGACCTACATGGTCTCGGCGATGACCATGCAGCGCGTGATGCAGAACTGGCTGGCCCACCCGCTGCCGATGTTTCGCATCACCAGGGGCGATTTGCAGAACCTCTTCATCGATCCCCTGGTCCGCCGCCTGCTGCAGCTCGGGTGTTCGATCGAACTCAACCAGCGGCTGGTGGGGGTCGAGGTGCAGGGTGCCCGAGCGGTGGCGATCGAGACCCGGGACGAGAAGAGCGGGGAAACGGAACGGCGCGCCGTCGACCAGCTGGTCGTTGCGATTCCCTGCGAGAAGCTGCTCGAGGTGGTCGACGACCAGCTCTACCGCGCGGCTCCCTCGATCGCGAACGTGGCGTATCTGCGGGCCGAGCCGATGGCGGCGCTCGACCTCTATCTGAAGCGCAGCTTCCCTGACCTTCCCGGCAGTCATGTCAACCTGCTCGGCTCGCGGTTCGGACTGTCGTTCATCGATGTCTCACGTGTCTGGCCGGGGCGGAGCACCTCCATCCTGCAGATGATCGCGTCAGACTTCCAGGCGCTGGAGAACCTATCGGCGGCCGAGGCGGTTCATCAGATGGTGGAGGAGTTGATGCGTTTTCTCCCCGGGCTGGAGTGGTCAGACATCGACCACTACAACTTTCAGTCGAATGTGACCGAACCGCTCTTCATGAATGACGTCGGCATCTGGCAATACCGCCCAACCGCTCGCACTGAGCTCGAAAACCTCTATCTTGCGGGTGACTACTGTCAGTCGCACGTCGACCTCGTCTGCATGGAGGGCGCGGTATGCACCGGGCTGCTGGCCGCCGAAGCCCTCCGCTCGGACCTCGGTCTTGCCGGCCCGGTCGAGATGCTGACACCGACCCTCCTCCCCCGGTGGCTGTTTGTGACGGGTCGACTCGCGTTGTCTCCGGTGGCCCTGGCCTGCAAACTGGCGTCTCTTACCCAGTCGGACAGCGATCAGCCGGCACCGGCCTCAGGGTAGTGAGGCACGGAAGGGACCGCAAACGGCGATTGGTGCACCACCGGCCCATTCCGAGCAGCGCAAGGGGGCGATTGGTGCACCAACGGCCCACCGAGCAGCGCGACTCGGGTCTGCTTCAGACGAAGAGAGGCGCCGCCTCCCGGCGCTCGAGCACGCCGGCGATCTCCGCGTCGGTGGCCGCATGTTCGAACCGGGAAGCCGCATCCAGGATGCGGGGCAGGATGTCCACGTCGCCGGTGCTGTTGAGGAAGATTCCGGGCCGGCCCAGCGCCCACCAGATGGCGACGTCGATGTCGGGCTGCTCCGTCAGCGGCTCGTACCACACCGTCGCCGTCCGCTCGCGGTCGCCCCAGGGCCGCTTGGCCAGGCTCTTGATGGTCTGCACGGCGGCACCCCGCTGGCGGCAGGTCTCTTCCAGGGCCGTGAAGTTCTCGGCGTAGTAGGGGATCTGGATCGTGAGGTAGTTGTAGGGCAGGAGCACGGAGTCGAAGTCGAACCGCTCCAGCGAGCGGCGGTGCATGGCCGCGATCTGGGTGCCGTGGCCGGTGACCCCGATGAACCGGATCAAGCCCTCCTCCCGGGCCTGACGCGCCGCGTCCAGCACCCCGCCCTTGGAGAGCGCAGTGTCCTGGTCACCCGGGTCGACGAGATTGTGGAGCTGCCAGAGGTCGACCGACTCCACACCCATGCGGGTCAGCGAACGCTCCAGCTGAGCCCGCGCGGCGTCGCGCCTGCGTTCGCCGGTCTTGGTGGCGAGGAAGACTTCCTTCCGGTGGTCCTGCAGGAAGGGCCGGATCCGTACCTCGGCCTCACCGTAGGAGGCCGCCACGTCGAGGTGGTTGCCACCGTACTTGGTGTAGATCTCGAGCGCGCGATCGGCCGCGTCCTGGGTCACGTCGGAGAGGGCGGCGCCCCCGAACAGAATCCGCGTCGACACATGTCCCGTTCTGCCGAAAGCAAGCGTGGGGATGGCCATATGTCCACCCTAGGCGGTCAGCTGCTCGGTGAGCAACGCCGCCACCCGATCAGGGCACTCCACGATCGGCCCGTGCGCGTGTCCTTCCAGCACCACCTCCCGGTAGCGCCCGCCCCGGCCCGCGAACCGCTCCAGCACCGCGCGCGTCTGCTGGAGCGCCGGCTGCGGCGGGAGGACGTCCGGGCCCGGCCACCCCGGGATCGCGCCCAGCTGTCCCAGGTACCCGAGGTCGAAGAGGGAGGTGTCGCTGACGACCTGGTCCTCGTCGCCGCGCACCCAGAGGATCGGAATCCGCACGTCCAGGCCGGCTACCTCAGAGGTGTCGCAGTAGATGGGCGCCATCGCGTTGACCACGCCCCGCCGGCCCGGCGCCGTGCCCGGCCAGTGCTCGGAGGGAACAGCGTCGCCGGGGTAGAGGCCTTCGCCGATTCCTGTCAGCAGCACCTCCCCGAGCAGCTCGTCCTCGTCCGCCGGCGTGTACTTGGGCGACCAAAAGAAGGAGCGCATGGTGACGATCGGCGAGGAGGTGGGTTCGTCGGCGCTGGTGTCACGCTCGCCGATCCGGCGCACGAAGTCCGGATTGACCGAGCCGGCGCCGCCGCCGGCCCCGTCCTCGTGGGCGAGCGTGCCGGCGGCGTCCTTGGTGCCCCCGAAGCCGTAGGGCGAGAGGGGGGCGACGAGCAGCAGCGACGCGAGGTCCTCGGGATGGTCGATCGCGTACCGCTGCAGGACCCCGCCGCCCAGCGACCAACCCGCGGCGTGCACCCGGCCCCGGCCGGACCAACCGAGCGCACGGACCAGCGCCGCCACGTCGTCGCCCCAGTCACGCAGGCCCCGGGTGGCGTCGATCTCCCGGGCCTCGGTGCGTCCGAAGCCGCGGAGGTCGGGCGCCACCGCCCGCGCAGCGGGCGGAAGCAGCTCCGCGACCGCCTTCCAGAACCGGCCGGTGACCAGGTTGCCGTGCACCAGCAGCACCGGGGTGCCGTCCTCCGGGCCCCAGACCCAGCAGTGAGTGCGCAGCCGCTCGGTCTCCACCTCTATCCGTTCCATCACACCGTCTCGCCTCCCAGACCCGCCGGCTTCGCCTCAGGAGTATGACCGCACCCGGTCGCCGACCGGGGCGGCCGCCACGGGCCGCACGCCGTCGGTCGTCATCCAGTAGGAGCCGGGCCCGCGGCCCGACGGTCCTCTCCCCGTGAGCTCGCCACGGCCGGATCGTGTCGCGGGCGGCGGTTTGTGCGTGGACCGGGAGCTCGAGTTACGACCCAGACACTTGCGCCTCTCGTGGTGGATCGGCCGCCGCCTTGTTCGGAGGCCGGCCCTGAGGGCTGGAGGTCATGCGCAATCAACCGTGGACGCCTCACGCCGGCGTTGATTGACGCGAATGACGCGGTGGTAGGCGACGGTCACACGGGCCGTCATCCGTACTGCCGCTGCCGCGCCGCTCCGCGTACGGTTCGCACCAAAGACAGCCGGACGCCTCCTTCAATATGGGCACCGCGCCCCTCCCAAGTCCCAGCCGCGCCGGGACATGTCCGTTCTTGGCCCGTGGCACCCGACCCTTGTCCGGCCGTCGATCAATGCCTCACGATGGTGATGCTGATATGCGAACGCCGCCTCCTCCGACCACGGTCGCGCACGGAAGGGGCAGTCCTCACCTCCAAAAGGCTGCACTTCCTCGACACCGCTCCGGTCGAAGGTCCTCATCCGCGTCGAGATGACGAACCTCTACCGGGGCGTGCTGACACGCGAGAGTGCAGGTCTCAGGGAGTTGAAGTCGGTATACGACGGCTGTCTGGAGCCCAAGCGTCGCATCGATCGCGCTCAACCGTCCGCACTTGAGGGCGCACCGTCCGGGGCCGGCGATTCACCCCGGACCGGGCTGGAGATCGAGCTCGCGCGGATCTGGGAAGGCGTCTTCGGAACACCGGGCATGGGCCGGGACGACGACTTCTTCGACCTCGGCGGCCACTCTCTACTCGCTGTCCAGATCGTCTCTCGGATCAGGGAGCAGCTCGGTGTCGAGGTGTCCGTCGCCGCCGTCTTCGACCATCCCACGGTGCGGGCACTGGCCGGGGTGGTCGCGACCTCCGCGACCACGCCGTCCCCGCTGTCCACACCGCTTCCGGACCTGGGCACCGAGGGCCCGCTGTGGAACCCGCTGTCCTTCTCGCAGGAGAGGATGTGGTTCCTCCACCAGCTGCGCCCGGGCGGCTCCGCTTACAACATGTACAACGCCGTGCGCCTGCGGGGACGGCTGTACCCCGCCGTTCTCGAACGAGCGATCAACCAGCTGGTCGCGCGCCACGCACCGCTTCGCACGGCGTTCGTCACCCGTGACGGCACTCCGGAGCAAGTGGTGATCCCTGAGCTCACGGTGCATCTGCCGGTCGTCGACTACCGCTCCCAGCCGCCCGACGACCGGATGCTCAAGGCTGAGCGCGCGATACGGAGGATGGGGAGCAAGCCGTTCGATCTGACCAGCCCGCCGCTTTTCCGGTTTGAGCTGTATCGGCTGGACGAGTACGAATATGTTCTGGCCGCCTGCCTGCACCACATCATCTCCGACAACTGGTCATTCGATGTCCTTGCCCGCGATCTGAGCGCCTATTACGAGGCGGCCGTCGGCCACCGCTCACCCGCCCTACCAAGCCTCGGGATGGAGCATCTCGACTTCGTGCGGTGGCTTCGCCAGTGGGTCTCGGAAGGTTCGATGGTCGAGCAACTCGACTACTGGAAGAAGCAGCTGACGGGACTTCCGGTGACCGAGATTCCCTCGGATCGTGCCCGACCGGCAGTGCAGACGGACCGCGGGGCGACCATCACCAGCGCGCTTCCGCGCGGGCTGGTCGGGGCGATTTCCGGCCTCTGCCGCGAGGAGCGGGCATCACCGTTCATGGTCATGCTCGCCGCCTTCGCCACCCTTCTGCACCGGTACACCGGTTCCGACGACGTCGTGTTCGGCGTGCCTATCGCCAACCGCAACTGGCTCCACACCGAAGACCTGGTCGCGTCGTTCGTCAATACGGTTGCCATCAGGATCGACCTCTCCGGTAATCCGTCGTTCCGCGAGCTGGTAGGCCGAGCACGCCGTACCACGCTCGACGCGCTCGCGCACCAGGACGTCCCGTTCGAGCGCGTCGTCGAAGAGTTGCGTCCGCCGCGTGACCCCAGCCGATCGCCTCTTTTCCAGATCCTGTTCGACGTTTCCAACGCCCCGTTCTTCCCCGAATTCGACGGAGTGCGGACCGAGCCCCTGACCGTCGGGCGCGCCGCCGCTCAGTTCGATCTCTCCCTCTCGATCGACTGGGCGACCACCCAGATCGCCACCGCGGAGTACAACACCGATCTCTTCGACGCGTCGACCATCGAGGGGCTCGTGTCCCAGTACTGGAACCTCCTCACCGAGGCGGTGTCGGATGTGAGTCGTGGCGTCGGGGAATTGGAGTTGCTGGCGGAGGGTGAGCGGTCGGCGCTGGAGGGGCTGGCGGGCCGGGTCGAGGCCGGCCGGGTACCAGCCCTCGTGGACGACGGGATCCGAAAGCAGGTGGCGGCGACACCTGACGCGGTGGCGGCTCGCTTCGGCGATGAGTCGCTGACCTACGCGGAGCTCGATGCGCGCGCGAACCAACTCGCCGGTCACCTGAGGGCGTCCGGGGTCGGCCCTGGCGTGCTGGTCGGGGTGTGGATGGAGCGCTCCCTGGAGATGCTGGTCGCGGTGCTGGCGACGATGAAGTCGGGCGGGGCTCTCTTGCCCCTGGACCCCGGGTTCCCCGCCGACCGGATCCGGTTCATGATCTCCGACTCCAAAGCGAAGGTGGTCGTAACTCACTCGGGCCTGCTGGCCGGAGCTGAGCCGGCTGGGAAGGTCGACTATGTCTGCGTCGACCGGGACGCGGAGCGGATCGGGAGGCGATCGCCGAGCGGTCTGGATATGGTCGTGGCCGGCGACGACCTCGCCTATGTGATCTACACGTCCGGGTCCACCGGGCGGCCCAAGGGAGTGCAGGTCGAGCACCGCAACCTGGCCAACTTCGTCCAGGCGATGGTCGAACGACCGGGAGTGACGTCCTCCGACGTGCTGCTCTCGGTCACCACTCTTTCGTTCGACATCTCCCTGCTCGAGCTGCTGGTGCCGCTGGTCGTGGGCGCTCAGGTGGTGATCGCCGACAGCGAGACCGCGAGTGACGGCGCCGCGCTGGCCGCCCTCCTCGCCGAATCGGGGGCGACGATCATGCAATCGACACCGTCCAGGTGGTGGTTGCTGATCGAGGCCGGATGGCGCGGGGAGGGACGTCTCAAGGCGCTCTGCGGCGGGGAAGCCATGACCCGGGAGCTCGCCGACCAGCTCTTCGCGCGCTGCGGATCCGTGTGGAACATGTACGGACCTACCGAGACCACGATCTGGTCGGCGGTCGAGGAGGTGAGGCCAGGTGAGGGTCCGGTGCCGATCGGCGCGCCCGTCGACAACAACCGCCTGTACGTGCTCGACGCCAAGCTCCAACTCCAGCCCATCGGAGTGCCGGGCGAACTGGTCATCGGCGGCAGCGGGGTGGCACGGGGCTACCTGGGACGGCCCGAGCTGACCGCCGAACGCTTCCTCCCCGACCCCTTCCGTTCCGAGCCCGGAGCCCGCATGTACCGCACCGGCGACCTCGTCCGCCGCACCCGGACCGGCGATCTTGAGTTCCTCGGTCGCACCGACCAGCAGGTGAAAGTACGGGGTTACCGCATCGAACCCGGTGAGATCGAGTCCGTTCTGGCTCGGCACCCGGCCATCGCCCAAGCGGTAGTTACTGCGTATCAGCACGCTCCCGGCGACACCCGCCTGGCCGCCTACTACACCCTCACCGACCCCAGGAGCTCCACCGTCGCCGAAGAGCTCCGCTCCCATCTACGAGCCACGCTCCCTGACTACATGGTTCCCACCGCCTACATGGCGTTGGACGCCTTTCCCTCGACTCCCAACAACAAGATCGATCGCGCTCGGCTGCCCGCTCCCGACCGCACACCGGCCGAGGCCGGCGATCCGCCCCGGCCGGGGCTGGAGATGGAGCTCGCGCGGATCTGGGAAGGCGTCCTGGGCACACCGGGCATCGGCCGGGACGACGACTTCTTCGATCTCGGCGGGCACTCCCTGCTGGCTGCCCGCATGTTCGCCGAGGTCGAGGACCTGACCGGCCGTCACTCGCCGCTGTCAGTTCTCTTCCGGGCGCCCACTATCGCTCGCCTGGCGACGGCACTGCAGACGGACCCGGAAGGCCAGGGAAGCGAGCCGGGCGGCGGTGAAAAGCGAGTCTGGACGTCGTTGGTACCGGTCCAGACGGGTGGTGACCGCAGCCCATTCTTCTACGTGTCCCCCTTCCTGATCTCAGCGCTCAGCTTTTATCAGCTCGGCCGGTACCTGGGATCCGACCAGCCGCTCTATATCCTCCAGCCGCAGGGCATGGAATCCGACCAGCCCTTCCACACCTCCGTGGAAGAGATGGCAGCCCACTACATCGAGGAGATGAAGGAGGTGCAGCCGAGGGGCCCGTACTGGATCGGTGGGCACTGTGCTGGAAGCTGGGTCGCCTTCGAGATGGCCAGACAGCTGCAGCAGCAGGGGGAGGAGCTCGGGCTTCTCGTGCTCGTTGATTCTCCTCCACCCGGCATAGCAGCGCCGGCGGTTAATCCGTTGCGGTACGTCGCCGGCAGGTTGACGGATTTCTGGCGGGAGGGGAGGCTGATCGACGCGCTTCAGTGGCGGCTGAATATCGCCTTCGACCGCCTGGTGGCAGGGCTGCACGGCCGGAGAGGAGGAACCACGGGGCGGATCGCGAAGTTGCGCTCCGTCCATGCCGCCGCGCACAGGTCCTACACCGGTGGCACGGTGCGCGGCGACGCGTTGTTGTTGCGAAGTTCCGAGTACGCGCGGATGCGAAGCAGAGACTGGCACCTCGATTGGGACAAGCTCGTGAGCGGTGAGCTGGACACGGTGGTCGTCCCGAGCACTCACGCCGGACTGTCGATCGAGCCGGCCCCGCTCGCCCGGGCCATTCGAGGCGCTCTCGATGAAGCCGCGGAGCCGGCCGAAGGGGTCCAGCTGGTACTCCGGCAACGCTGCCCTCAACTAGCCGCGTTTCGCGCTCCGGACGCTCCGGGCGCAGTGAGCGGGCTCCGCCAAGGCCGGGGAAATCTCTGATTCGCGCCCCGTACACGCGATGCCGGCGTGCTGTCGTTGGCGCTGGCAAATACAATCTGCCTAGGCCCTCGCCGACAGGCGCTCAAAGCGCCTTGCCGCCGACAGTATTCGCGTATCGCTAACAAGCTGCGGTGATTCCGGATCGAGCAGGACCACAATGCCGGCAATCCGATCTGCCAGGACAATGGCCGGACGATATCGCGATTCGACGACTTGCCGACCAAGGCTGGCGGCGTTAAGCTCCCGGCATGCGGGCGGCAATTCTGTACGAGCCGAAACAGCCGCTGCGTGTCGAGGATGTCGACCTCGATGAGCCTCGGGATGGGGAAGTGCTGGTTCGAATCGAGGCGGCCGGCGTGTGTCACTCCGACTACCACTTTATGAACGGCGATCTGCCGATCGGCATGCCTTGCGTCATTGGTCACGAGGGAGCCGGCATTGTCGAGCTGGTGGGGAGGGGCGTCACGACGGTCAAGCCCGGCGACCACGTGGTGCTCCTGTTCCGGCCCAACTGTGGCCACTGCGAGTACTGCAGTCAGGGCCGCCCGGCGTTGTGCTGGATGGCAGCCCAGTTCCGCAATACAGGCCGCATGCTCGACGGCACCAGTCGCCTGCATCGCAACGGGAGTGAGATCAAGCACTTCCTCGGCGTGTCCTGTTTCGCCGAACGCACCGTGGTGCCGGAGCAGGGGGTGGTGCAGATCCCCGAGGACGTACCCATGGAGGTCGCGGCGCTGACCGGCTGCGCGGTGATGACCGGAGTGGGCGCGGTCATGAACACCGCCCGCGTCAACCCCGGCGCGTCAGTGCTCGTCGTCGGCGCCGGTGGCGTGGGCCTGAACTGCGTGATGGGCGCGGCCCTCGCCGGAGCGCACCCGATCATCGTCGCTGACGTGCTCGACTCCAAGCTGGAAACGGCGATGGACTTCGGCGCCACCCACACGGTGAACGCGAAGACGCACGATCTGGTCGAGGGTGTGCGTGAGCTGACCCGTGGAGAGGGCGTCGATTTCTCGTTCGAGGCGATCGGCAACACGAGGGCAACGCGGCAGGCGTTCGACGCCCTTCGACTCGGCGGCACCGCGGTCGTGGTCGGCATCGCGCCGTACGGCAGCGAGACGTCGATCAACGCCGGCGAGCTGGTCTACCAAGAGAAGACGCTGCGCGGCAGCTACTACGGGTCGACCCGTCCCCAGGCGGACATGCCGCGCCTCCTCCAGCTGTATCAGGCGGGCAAGCTGCCGATCGACCGCCTGATCACCCGCAGCTATCCGCTCGAACAGGTGAACGACGCCTACCGTGCCCTCCTTGCCGGAGAGGTCTCGCGCTCGGTGCTGATCCCGGGCCGGCCCCAGTAGCCCATCTCACAGCCGCGGCTCGGGGGCGCCATACATTGAGTCCAGGGCGAAGCCGGAGACGTTGCTGCCAAGCCGGGGGCCTTCGTTCAGGATCTGGTTCCCAGGGCTGCGTTCACGCCCAGAGCGTTAGCAACCCCAATGCTCACTCCGTAGGTGTTGTCAGTCACGATCTTGTCGCCTCGGACGGTGCAGAAGTTGCCGAACCTCACCTCCATGGTCTTTCCGGTGGGAGCCACGTCTCCCAGGAGGCCCGTTTCGTCGAATGCGGTCGGCCAGTGCAGCACGCCGGTATGGGTCCCGCTGAAGACGACCTCGCAGGCCATCAGATCGCCCTGCTCCAGGGAAGAGAGGATTTTCGCCTGGATGTCGGGGAACGCCTCCACGAGCACGTCGTAGACCTCCCCATAGACGTCGACACCGGTGACCCCTTCAGGGTCGAATGACACGTCCGGTGCCCCGGCCGCGCACCATCCGGCTCGATCGCGACGATTCAGCGCCTCGAACTGCTGCTGGACGACCTCGGTGGGCGTCATATCAGAGAACCTCCTGGAGGAATGACCGCAGATCATCTGTTTGCGTTGTCGGGCGGCCAGGCCGCTGGGTCATGCTCAGCGCCCGACCGCGATTTTGCGCCCGCTGGTGGTTAAGCGGCACCCGGGATTTCCCTAGTTTTCCTCTCCTCACCCGGATACGCTTCTAGCCTGTGGACGACGGGTACGACCGCGACTTCGACCTGCCGCAGGGCCGCCTGCGGGGCCGGGTCGCAGGTCCCGAGCAGGGATCGCTGGCGCTGCTGGTCCCCGGCATCACGGCAAATCTGATCAGCATGGAACCGACCGCGCAGGCGCTCGGGCGGGCCGGTTGGCGCACGGTGGCGCTCGACCTGCGGGGCCGGGGCTACAGCGAGACCACCCCGCCCGGCACCTACGGCTGGGAGCGGCACGCTCGCGACCTGCTCGACCTCGGGGTCGCGCTCGGTGCCGCGCGGTTCGCCGTGGTGGGCTGGTCGATGGGCGCCTTCGTGGCGCAGCAGGCCGCGGCGACGGCGCCGCAGCGGGTGTCGCGCCTGGCCCTGATCGACGCCGCCGGCATCCCCGCGCCGGAGGTCATCGCGCCGGTGATGGCGGCGGTGCAGCGTCTCCGCGACGTGTATCCGTCGGCGGACGCGTACGTCGAGCGGGTCCGCTCCATCGGCACCCTGACGCCGTGGGGCGAGATCTGGGACCGGTACCTCCGATACGAGCTGCTCGAGGTCGAGGGAGGGGTCCGCTCGCGCACCAACTACGAAGCCGTCCTCGAAGACATGGCGTACGGCGGTGACCACGATGCGACCGCGCTCTGGCCGCATCTGGGCGGTCCGGTGCTCCTGGTCCGCGCCACCCTGCCATTCTTGCCCTCCATGCCCAAGGCCTTCACCGTCCCGGCCGGATCGGCGGCGGAATTCCTGGCCCGGGTGCGCGGCGCCTCCCTGGTCGAGGTCGAGGCCAATCACTACGCCGTCGGGGTGTCACCCCGAACCGCGACCGCCGTCGTGGAGTCGTTTCAAGGAGGAGAGCTGAGAGATGCCAGATGAGGGACGCCCACACGTCCCGGTGACCCACACCGGCAGCCTCCCCCGGCCCCCTGACCTGGCCAAGATGCTGCTCGCTCAGGTCGGTGGAGAGACCGTGGAGGGCTTCGAGGCCCGCGCGGAGCGGGCGATCGACGACGCCGTCAAAGAACAGGTCCGGGTCGGCGTGGACGTGGTCAACGACGGGGAACAGGGCAAGCCCAGCTACGTCTCCTACGTCCGCTCCCGCCTCAGCGGGTTTGGTGGCGAGTCGCGGCCGTTCAGCTCTGCGGACGTCGCCGGCCACCCTGACTTCGCCGAGCGCCTGCTCGCCATCGTGAAGGACATCCCGTTCGCCCAGCCGGCCTGCAACGGCGAGGTGCGGCGTGTCGATCACGAGGCGGTACAGGTCGACATCCGGAACCTGAAGGAGGCGGCCGGGCGAGCGGGCGCAACGCGTCTCTTCATGACCACGGCCTCACCGGGGCTGATCACGATCTTCTTCGAGGATCAGCACTACCACAGCCGTGACGCCTACCTGGCGGCGCTGGTGGACGCGATGCGCGAGGAGTACGAGGCGATCGCCACCGCCGGGATCACCGTGCAGCTCGACTGCCCGGACATCGGCGCGGGCTCCAGCACCCTGGACACGCCGGAGGAGCGGCGCCGGTACGTCGCGGAGGCCCTCGAGGCGATCGACGCCGCGACCGGCGCTATCCCGCCCGACCAGCTGCGCCTGCACGTGTGCTGGGGCAACTACGACGGGCCGCACGACCGCGACAGCGAGCTGGTCGAGTTCGTCGATCTCCTGCTCGGGGCGCGCCCGGCGGGCCTGGTGATCGAGGCCGCCAACCCCCGTCACGCCCACGAGTGGGAGATCTTCAAGGAGATCACGCTGCCCGAGGGCAAGTACCTGGTTCCGGGTGTGATCGACAGCACGAACAACTACGTCGAGCACCCCCGGGTGGTGGCCCAGCGGCTTGTCAACTACGGGCGGCTGGTCGGGCGGGACCGCATCATGGCCGGCACCGACTGCGGCTTCGGCACCTTCGTCGGCCAGGCCAACACCGTGACCAGCGTGGTGTGGGACAAGTTCCGCTCCCTCGCCGAGGGGTCGCGCATCGCCTGGGCCGAGCTGGCTTGACCGACACCCTCTCCCGGCAGGCGCTGAACCGGGCCCTGCTCGCCCGGCAGCACCTGCTGGAGAGGTCGACGGTGCGGCCGGCGGCGATGGTCGAGCACCTGCTCGGCCTCCAGGCCCAGGCGCCGCTTCCCCCCTACGTCGGGCTGTGGTCGCGCGTGGAGGGTTTCCGGCCCCAGGACCTGGCGCGGCTCCTCGAGAGCCGGGAGGTCGTTCGGATCGTGCTCATGCGCAGCACGGTGCACCTGGTCTCGGCCGCCGACGCCGGGTTTCTCCGACCCTTGGTGGCACCGGTGCTGGAGCGGCCGCTGCGGACGGGCTCGGTGTGGGCTCGCGACCTCGCCGGCTGCGACCTGGAGGAGATCGCAGGGGCCGCTGATGAGCTGCTGGCGGCCGGACCGCTGACGATGACCGGGATCGGAGCCGGGCTCGCTGAGCGGTGGCCGGACCGGAATCCGGACGCACTGGCCCAGGTGGCGCGCGGGCTGCTGGCGCTGGTCCAGCTTCCGCCGCGGGCGGTCTGGGGCGCGAAGGGGTGGGGCGGCCGCCCGCTGGTCCAGACCCTGGAGCGCTGCCTTGGCCGTGCGCCGGGTCCGGCCGGAACCCGGGAGGAGCTGGTCCGCCGCTACCTGCGCGCCTTCGGACCCGCATCGGTGGCGGACGTCCAGACCTGGTCGGGGCTCACGGGCCTGCGCCCGGTGGTGGAAGACCTGCGGGGTGAGCTGATGGTCTTCCGCGACGAAGGCGGGCGCGAGCTCTACGACCTGCCCGGGGCCCCTCGACCGGACCCGGAGACCCCGGCGCCGGCCCGGCTGCTGCCCGCCTACGACAACCTCCTGCTCTCCCACGCGGACCGCAGGCGGGTGATCTCGGACCACCACCGCCGGGCCATGGCGACCGCGAACGGCATCGTCCGGGGCTCGTTCCTGGTCGACGGCTTCGTCGCCGGCCAGTGGGACCTGGTGCAGCGGAGCGGTGGGATGGAGGTCGTCCTGGAGCCCCTGATCCCGCTCACCGCCCGTGATCGCGAGGGGCTGGCGGCGGAGGCGCGGCGGCTGCCCCGGTTCGCTGCTCCCGGCCAGACGGCAGAAGTCACCTGGCGATAACCGGGCCGGAGACCACCCTTTCGCACGGAACGGCGCTCATCACCGGCCGAATGAGCGCCCCTTCGTGCGAAACGGGAAAAGCTGTTACTGCTGGGTGAGGTAGACCGCCGCCTCCGGGAGCCGCAGGGAACCAATCGCTTCATCGACGTCGCGAGTGGCCGCGCCCAGCGAGTTGGGATCGCCGGCGTTGTAGCCGACGGCGGTCAGAACGCGAGCCGCGTTCAGCTGACCGAAGGGTGTGTTGCTCCCGGTGACTCCCTGACGGTATTCGCGCTCACGCTGGTCCACCAGGTTGCGATGGCCGGCGATGGCGTTCGTCACGTCTTGGGGGGAGGGGGAGAACGCCGCCATCTGCCGGGGGACCACGTTCGCGAGCACCTGGTTGCGCACGAAGCGGCTGATGAAGTCGCGCGCCGGGCCCGGGACTCCCTGCTGCTGGAGCCGTTCGCCGACGCTCCATTCGGTCGCCACCAGCAGTCCATAGAGCAGCTCGAAGTAGGCCGCCTGCTGGACCTGGAGCGCTCCACCGGCTTTGGCCGCGAACCGTTCCGCGGAGCTGTGCACGGCTGCTCCGAAGGTGGGGATGAACTCGCCGACCGTGGGCATGCGCCTAAGTATGGGGAGGCCGGCTCGGCCGGTGCGGCACCCGCCGCCCGGGGCGACCGCGGCTCAGGCGGGGTTCAGCGGATTGCCCTGGGCATCGGTCGTGATCTGGCTCAGCTGGTTCTGCACCGACGTGCCGTCGCCCGGGTAGACGACCATCTGCGTTCCCACGTTGACCCAGTTGTAGAACCAGGACGCGACCCCGAGCGGCACGTGGATGCAGCCGTGGCTTTCGTAGGCGGCCTCGAACTGTGAGCCCGGGCCAAGTGCCGCGTCCGGCTCCCAGGAGGCGTCGTGGATGGCCTCGCCGCTGTCTGTGAAGAAGCTGGCGTACTGGACGACGGTGTCGGGATACCAGAGCGGGTTGCCCTTGGGCCACGGCGAGTGCATGGTCCAGGGATGGTTCTTGTGCAGGATCTGCATGGGGCCGAAGTCGGTGCCTTCGCTGCTGACACCGCGGATGCCGGTGGTGACCGGGGTGTCCTGCACCAGCTGCCCGTTCTGATAGGCCCAGATGTGCTGCTCCTGGAACGAGACCAGGATGAACTGGGCGGGCATGTCGGCCATGAAGATGCTGTGGATCTGATTCGCGTACATCTGCTCGGCCGCGGCAGCGACCGCCACCTGATTGAGGTTGGCCGACGCCAGCTGGCCGGAGAAGAACTGGAGCCGGTCGTAGGACGCCATCAGGGTGTTGAAGTCCTTGAACCGGTTGCCGAAGTTCTGGTAGGCGGCGATGCTGGCGTCGTTGTCGGCGTCGGCGAGCGCCGTCTGTCCGTCGTTCTGCAGGGTCTGGAGGCTGGGCGTCTGCGCCAGGAGCTGGTTCGCGGCCGCCTGGATCTGCTCGGACTCCTGCTTCAGCGTCGCCGCTTGCGCGGTGGCCTGCCGGATCACCGACTGCGCCGACGCGGTCGCCGCCATCACCTCCGAGATGTTCGACGCCTGCGTCTCCTGCTGCTGGACCTGGCCGATCTGCTGCTGCAGCCGCGAGACGTCACCACCCTGCGCCGAGTTCTGTGAGAGCAGTGTCTGCGCCTGCGCGATGTCCTGGCTCACGGTATCGCGCGCGTTGGCGTAGACCTCGGGAAGCAGGCCCTGGAGCGCTCCCTGCAGCTGCGCCACCTTCACCGCCTGCGCCTGGTAGTAGCCGTCGCGGCTCCAGGGTTGAACCGGCACGCGGTTCTCCGTCACCTGCTCCTCGCCCTGTGTGATCGGCGCCAGGTCCTGTTTGGTGTAGCCCTCGGCGCGCGCCTGCTGCAGCTCCCGATCGAGCTTCTTGAGCTGGCTCTGGTAGAGCGTCTGGTCCGCCGTCATCCCCTGGTTCGTCTGGTAGGTGTAGACGCCGGCGCCCGCCACGGCGGCGATCAGGATCACCGCGAGGCCGAAGAGGATGTCTCGGCTCCGGCGGGGGAAACGGGGGCGGCGTCCGGGTTGATCGGTGGCTGCAGCGGTGGGCGCGGCGGTTTCCATGCTCACGACCTATTCAACGACGCCGGCGGCCTCGGCGTTTTGCGCGAACACGAACGGGGTTGCCCGACCCCGGGCTCAGATCACGTTTTGCTCCGCGCTCCAGGCACCGGTCTGGCGGCGTCCTGGGGAGAAGGGGCTGAGATCCAGGTCGCTCCGCCCGTCCAGGATCAGCTGCGTGAGCAGATGCCCGATCGCGGGCGCCATCTGGAAGCCATGCCCGCTGAACCCGCAGGCGCACCACAGTCCCTCCACCTCGTCCACCGGCCCCACGAAAGGCTGGTGGTCGGGGGTCATCTCGTAGAGGCCGGCCCAGCTGGTCCGGATGCCGAGGTCGAGGAGAAACGGCAGGCGGTGCTCGGCGACCGCGCCCACCTTTTCCAGGAAGGTCGGGTCCACGCGCTGCTCGAAGGTCGGCCGCTCGTCCCGCTCGCCCATCCCGAACAGGATGCCGTCGCCTTCGGGATGGAAGTAGAACGTGCTGGCGAAGTCGATCGTCATCGGGTTGTCGCGGGCGACGGCCGAGGTCGCCTCGCTCACGAAGACGTGACGGGGATAGGGCTCGACCGGGAGGTCGACGCCGGCCAGCGCCGCGACCCGTCCCGCCCAGGGACCGGCGGCATTGATGACGAGCGGCGCCGACACCGCGCCCCGATCGGTGCGGACCCCCGCGACGCGGCCGCGCTGGAGCTCGATCCCGGTCGCCGCGCAGCCCTCGAGCAGCGTGGCCCCTGCCCGCCGGGCGGCTGCCGCGTAGCCGTCGGTGACGTCGACCGGGCTGGCGATGCCGTCGCTGGGGCAGAAGGTGGCCGCCATCACGTCATCGACCGCGATCGCCGGCGATAGGCGCTGCGCTTCCTTGGCCGTCAACCAGCGAGCCTCCTGGAGGCCGCAGCGGCGCCACATCTGGAACTGCTCCCGAAACGACGCGACCTGTGTCGCCTCGGTGAGGAGGAAGAGGTATCCGATCTGCCGGAAGTCGAGCGGATGGCCGATCTCGTCCTCGAAGTGTTCCAGCCGGGCCACCGAGTACCGCTGCATGCGCACGTTGAGCTCGGCCGAGAACTGCTGGCGGACGCCCCCCGCACAGCGGCCGGTCGACTGCGAGCCCAGCGCTTCACGCTCCAGCAGGACGACCCGCTGTCCCGCGCGCGCCAGGTGGTACGCGAGGGAGCACCCGATCACCCCGCCTCCCACGATGACCACGTCGGCGACGGACGGCAGGCCGGGCCCGCCGCCGGCCCCGGGCGCGCTCACTCGGTCGGGTGCAGCGGGTGTGGCTTTACCGGCCAGGGTTCGACCTGGCGGCCGGTCGGGAACCCGCCGTGCGGGTTGCGTTCGACCAGCTTGAGCATGGTCACCGAGGCGGCGCGGGCCCGGTCGAGCCAGGAATCGCTCCCCAGGTCGCCCCGGGACGTGTCGTCGTGCGTTGGTTCGTCAGGTGAGGGGTCGCTCATAGTTCTCCCCTTCATTGGATCGCATTTCGCGTCTCGGTGCGGCACTCGTGTGCGCGCGCCCCCCGGGTTCGGGGACGCCGTGCCCTCTACCATGGCCGGACGTGGTCATCGCAGTCGTCGGCGCCCAGTGGGGCGATGAGGGAAAGGGAAAGATCATCGACCTGCTCGCCGAGCGCTCGAGCATGGTCATCCGCGGTCAGGGCGGTAACAACGCCGGCCACACCGTCGTCACCGAGGAAGGCGAGTTCAAGTTCCAGCTCATGCCGTCCGGCATCCTCTATCCGGAGGTCACCTGCGTCATCGGGCACGGGGTCGTGGTCGACCCGGGGGTCCTGCTGAAGGAGATCGGGCAGCTCCGCGAACGCGGCATCGAGCCCGGCAACCTGGTGGTCTCAGACCGGGCGCACATGGTGATGAGCTATCACCCGACCTTTGACCGGCTCGAAGAAGAACAGCGGGGTGATGACCGGCTGGGCACCACCTGGCGCGGCATCGGCCCCGCTTATGCGGACAAGGTGCGACGGATCGGGTTCCGTATCGGCGACCTCGAAAAGCCGGTCTTCATGCGCAAGAAGCTCGACTTCGTGGTCGGCAAGGTGAAGAACGGGATCCTGCACGACCTCTACCACGAGGCGACCCTGGACCCGGAGCGGATGCTGGGGCAGTACCTCGAGTACGCCGAGCGCCTCCTACCGTTCATCCAGGACACCTACCCGCTGATCCAGGGCGCGCTCGACCGCGGCGACACGATCCTGGCCGAGGGTGCGCAGGCCACCATGCTCGACCTCGACCTCGGGACCTACCCCTACGTCACCGGGTCTAACACGACCGCGGGCGGGGTGATCGCGGGCGCCGGCATCCCGCCCACCAAGCTCGACCTCGCGATCGCGGTCGTGAAGGCATACACCAGCCGGGTCGGCTACGGCCCCTTCCCGACCGAGCTGCTGGACGGCACCGGCGAGCTGATCCGGGAGGCGGGGCGCGAGTTCGGGACCGTCACCGGGCGGGCGCGCCGGGTGGGCTGGTTCGATGCCGCGGTGGTGCGGTACGCGGTTCGGATGAGCGGCGCGGAGGCGATCGCGCTCACCAAGCTCGACATCCTGGACCAGCTGCCGGAGGTCAAGGTCTGCACCGGGTACGAGTTCCGGGGCCGCCGGTGGGACCACCCGATGGCCAACATCTCGTGGCTCAAGCATTGCACGCCGATCCTGGAGACGCTGCCCGGGTGGGAGCAGCCGATCGGGGAGCGCCGCCGCTGGGAAGACCTGCCCCCCAACTGCCGTCGCTACATCGAGCGGCTGGAGGAGCTGGCGGGGGCGCAGGTCCGGATGCTGGGCGTCGGCCCCCGTCGCGACCAGTTCATCGAGCGGGGCGGCCCTCTTCTCTGACGCTCGACCGTCCCCGGGGGACGTTTGTATACGAACGCACCTGTCCGGGCCTGATTTGACGTCGGTTATGGATACAAACGTCCCTGGCCCCTTCAGAAGGCTGTGGCGCGGGAGCGCGGCACGTCCGCCGAGGTCGGCGATGCCGCGGTCGACGTCGCTCATCCCCCAATTTCCGCCGGCGCGGCGGGGAGACCGGTGCCGATCATCGACTCGCGGGTCACGAGCGCCGCCAGGCGTTCGGCGTCCCAGCCCTCGGTGCCCGGCGGCCGTTCCGGCAGCACCAGCCAGCGCAGCTCGGCGGTCGAGTCTCGAACCACGACCCGCGTGTCGTCGGGCAGCTCGACGCCGAACTCGTGCAGCACGGCACGCGGTTCGATCACCGCCCGCGAGCGGTAGGCCGCCGACTTGTACCAGGTGGGGGGAAGCCCGAGCAGGAACCAGGGATAGCAGGAGCAGAGCGTGCAGACGACGAGGTTGTGGACGCCGGGCCGGTTTTCGACCACCTCCAGGTGCAGGTCGTGCGATTCGATTCCCAGCTCGGCGATGGCGGCCGTGCCGTCGGCCAGCAGCCGGGCCTTGAAGGCGGGGTCCGTCCAGGCCCGGGCGACGACCCGTGCTCCCAGCAGCGGACCGATGTCGTTCTCGTACCGGCGGACGACCCGGTCGACGTCCGCGCTCTCGATCAATCCCTTCTCGACCAGGAGAGACTCGATCGCGAGCACGCGTGCCTCCACGTCCGACGGGGCGCCATGAGCGTGGCCCTGGTGTTCGGGCGGCAGAGGGCTGGTCATTCGAGGTACTCCTCCCAGAGGTCGAGCGTCACATCGTCGCGCGCGCCCCCATCCTCACCCCAGAGCTCGCGGGCGGGGAAGCGCACGGTATAGACCGGCTGCCAGGCGGGTGGCAGCCCGTGCGCGCTCCGATCCGGCAGCCGGTAGGTGCCATGCACCGACTCGACAAGTCCCGCCTTGCCACGGGCGTACCGCGGAAGCCGGGTGTGGTGGTGCGGCTGTACGTTCCGGGTGCGGACGCGATCGCCGGGCCGGTAACGCGCCGCGGGCGGCTCGGACGGGGGTTCCGCGGCCGGAGTCCCGGCATCGGCGGGCGGGAAAGCGCCCTTCTCCCGCAGGAGCGCCGCCAGCGCCGCCAGCCAGCGCTCGTAGTAGCCGGAGCCCAGATACTGGGCCGGCGGCAGCTCCTCGATCGCGCGCCGCATCTCGTCCAGGTTGAAGAGGCCCCGGGCGCGGGCGAGGACCATCAGCGCGTATACGCGCCCCTCCCACGGCTGGTGGAAGACCGGCTCCGCGGCCTCCACGACGACCGCTCCATGCCCGTGCTGGCCGCCCATGTCATGGACGCCGTTCACCCCTCGCAGGGTATGCCGTTTTCACGCCAGACCGGGACTATGACCGTCTCAACAGGCCGGGTTTCGCGTGGAACCGCGGCCTTGCCTGCTTCCCATCGGTAGCCGCGCGGGGGCATAATGGGCCGCGGATCGTGTCGCCGTCTTGCCTACGTCTTCTCGCGACGATCGCGCTCGTCGGGCAGGCATGCCTGCTGGGCGGTGTCGGCATCGCCGGCGCGTCGGCGGCGACGGGGCCCGACACCTGGCAGCTCCTGGGCAGCGTGACGGCCCCTCTCGAGAGCCCGGTCGAGGCGCTCGCGGTCGACCCCACCAACTCGCTGGTGGTGCTGGCCGGAACCCAGAACGGGTCCCTCTACCGCTCCGCCGACGGTGGTGCGCACTGGATCCGGGCCGGGAAGGAGATGGGTCACGCGATCACGACGCTGACCTTCATCCCCGGTGCGGCCGGGCAGGTCCTGGCCGGCACCGGGGGCGCCGGCGTCTGGATCAGCACCGACGACGGCGCCGCCTGGCAGCCGACGGCGAGCACGCGGAAGGATTGGGTGCGGGCGGTGACGGCGTCAGGAGGGGTGTTCGCCGCGGGTACCCAGCACGGCGTCTTGCTCAGCACCAACGGGAGCACCTGGACGCCGGCCGGCCTCGAGAACGTCAACGTGTCCGCCCTCACGATCGTGCGCGGGGGCGCGCAACCGACTCTGGTGGCCGGCGGCGACGGGGAGGGGAGCGGCCAGCCGCTGCCGCTCTACGCGACGCAGAACGGCGGCGGCACCTGGACCTCGGTCGCCGGCTCGGTGTCGGGAAGCACCATGGTGTCCTCGCTGCTCACCCTGCCGGTCGCCTCGGGCGCCACCACGCCGACCATCGTCCTGGGCACCAACGGCGGGCTCTTCCAGTCCACCGACGGAGGGGCCCAGTGGTCACCCGACAACGGGGCCGGTGCGCTGCCTCCGGTCGACATCACGTCCCTGGCCACCGCCAACGGGAGCGGCCAGGCCTACTACGTCGCGAGCGACGGCGGCGGGTCGTCCTCGGGCGGTCTCTGGGTGACGCGGGACGGCGGGAACACGTTCACCTCACTCCAGGCGCCACAGCCGGCCGTGACCGCGCTCGCCGTGATCCCGGGCGTCAACCCGCTCATCTACTCGGCCTCGTTCCGGCCCATCGACCACGCGGTCATGTTCTGGGGCTACTCGGACGTCGGCGGCATCCCGCAGGCGCCGGCGCAGGCGATCCCCACCCCGGCGCCGAACGCCGCCGGCGCCGCCCAGCCCAGCTCGACCATCAACTGGGTGCGCACGCTCTCCCACGGGCCGGAGACCCCGTTCCTCGCCGTCTCCGCCTTCGCGATTCTTCTGCTCCTGCTCGCGGTCGGGTCCTACGCCCGCTCCGCCCGCCGCGTCCGCTGACGCGGCGAGCCCCGCCGCGAGGCCTTCTTGCCGGCCATCTGTCGACAGATGGCCCGGATTACGGGCCCGAGGCGTGACATCTGTCGACAGATGGCCTCAGGGAGATAGAGTGAGGTTGAGGGAAAATGCGCCAGACGTTGGTCACTCCTACCCCGTCGCCGGCACCGAGCGCTCCGCCGGGGCCGGCTCCAGGGGCGCCTCCTCCCGGCGGGGTGATTCGAGAGCGGCGCGGCATCGAGTACAAGTGGCTGGCGGCCGGCGTGGTCGTCTTCGGCACCGTGATGGTGATCCTCGACCAGACGGTCGTGAACGTCGCCCTGCCCAAGCTGGAAAGCGACTTCAACACCTCCCTCACCAACATCCAGTGGGTGATCACGGGCTATTCGCTCGCGCTCGCCGCCGTGATCCCCCTCTCCGGCTGGCTGGTCCAGCGGCTCGGCACCAAGCGGCTCCTCGTCGTCAGCGAGCTGCTGTTCATCGCGGGCTCCGCCCTCTGCGGACTGGCCTGGTCCGAGAACGCCCTGATCGGGTTCCGCATCCTCCAGGGCCTCGGCGGCGGGTTCCTGATGCCGGTCGGGATGACGATCCTGATGCAGGTCACGCCCCCCGACGAACGGGGGCGGATGATGGCCGTGCTCGGGGTGCCGATGATGCTGGGCCCGATCCTGGGACCCCTGCTGGGCGGCTGGCTGGTCCAGGACTTCACCTGGCGCCTCATCTTCTACATCAACGTCCCGATCGGGATCGTGGCGGTGATCCTGCAGATGATCGTCCTCCGACCGGGCCGCGATGAGACCACGGCCCGCTACCCGCTCGACGTCGTGGGCATGGTCCTCGTCATCCCGGCGGTGGTGGGGATCGTCTACGGCCTGAGCCAGCCGGACACCTACGGCTGGGGCTCCTACCAGACGCTGGTGCCGCTGCTGGGCGGGGCGGTGCTCCTGGTCGGCTTCGTGCTCTTCGAGCTGCGCCAGCGCTTCCCGCTGCTGGACATCAAGGTCTTCAAGGACTGGGCCTACGCGGCGGCCATCGCGCTCGTGCTGCTGGTCGCCATCTCGCTGTTCGGGGCGGTATTCCTGTTCCCGCTCTTCCTGCAGCAGATCCAGGGCTACGGCACCCTCGAGTCCGGCTTCCTGCTCGCCTTCACGGGCGTGGCGGCCGCGGTCACGATGCCGATCTCGGGCCGGCTGGTCGACAAGATCGGCGCGGCCAAGATCGTGCCCTTCGGGGTGCTCATACTGACCGCCGCTTCGATCTGGACTGCCACCATCAGCTACGACACCAGCCGGGGCGTGATCATCCTGATGATGCTCGCCCGCGGCGTGGGCATGGGGTTCACGATGATGCCGGCCATGTCCTCGGCCTACGTGACGCTGGCTCCGCGTCTGATCCCGGGCGCGACCGCGATCACGAACGTGGTGCAGCGGGTGGGCAGCGCGCTCGGGGTGGCGGTCTTCGCCACCATCCTCACCGACCGGATCAGCGCCCACCTGCCCAAGATCCCCGGCCACGCCTCCCTGGGCGGCAACACGAGCAGCATCGCCTCGCTCCACCTGCCGGAGGAGCTGAAGACGATCATCCTCCAGCAGGCGACCAAGGGCTTCGACGACACGTTCTGGATCGCGGCCGGGATCGGCATGCTGTGCTTCCCGGCCGCCTTCCTGCTGCAGCGGGCACGCAGTGCGGACGAGGTGCGCGCCTACGCGAAGAAGCAGATCGAAATGGGCGTGCTGCTCGGGTCCGCGGCCCAGCGCCTGCGTGTGGGGGTGGACGGTCGGATCGGCGGAGCCGACGCCAAGGCCCTCTACTCGTCCATGGCGGGCTCGGCCAAGGGCCGCCTCCGGCAGGGGGCCCTGATGATGCGCATGGGCTCGAACGCGGGCGGCATGGTCCCCCGGCGGCCGATGTCGACCCGGCTCAAGGTGATGTTCGCCGCGGCTACGGTGATCGGTGTGGCGGGGGCGATCTTCGGCATCGCCAAGGGTTACCAGCCGCCCAGCGTGCCCGACATCGCCCCGCTCCTGGCCCAGCTTCAACAGCACGCGCCGCCGGGCCACTGATCGCCTCGGGAGCTACACTCCCGGCACGTGACCGCACATGACCGCCTGCGGGAGCTCGGCCTGACGCTCCCGCCCGCGCCCCAGCCACTGGCCTCCTACGTCCCCACCCGGCTGGTGCCGGCCGGCGCCGGGCTGGCGCTGCTCTTCATCTCCGGCCAGGTGCCGTCGCGCGAGGGCCGGCTCCTGACCGGTCGGGTGCCCGACCAGGTCTCGATCGAAGACGCCCGCGCAGCCGCGCGCGTCGCCGGCCTCAACCTGCTGGCACAGATCGAGCAGGCGGCGGGGCTGGACCGGGTGGAAGCCGTCGCGCAGCTGACCGGCTACGTCAACTCGACCGACGACTTCGGCGAGCAGCCAGAGGTGGTGAACGCCGCGTCCGACCTTCTGTACGAGGTGCTGGGTGAGGCCGGGCGCCACACCCGCGCGGCGGTCGCGGCCAACGCGCTGCCTCGCGGCATCACGGTCGAGATGTCGGCCGTGGTGGTCGTCCGGACCCAGTAGGCGGGCCTTGGCCGACCCTCGTCAGGTTCCCAATTACGCATCCCGGTCGGGCGGGCATCCTGCTGCTGTGGAGTTGAGTGTGGTCGTTCCCACTCGCGATCGGGGGGCCCGCATCCTGCCGGCGCTGCGGGCTATTCTGTCGGATCCGGACTGCCGGCTTGAGGTGATCGTCATCGATCAGAGCTCGACCGACGCCACGAACGTCGCCTTGACGGCAGACGGACTGCTCGCCGATGACCGGGTCGTCTACCAGCGCTCCAGCACGGTGGGCTTGTCCAACGCTCGCAACGAAGGCATCGGTTGTGCCCGCGCGCCGATCGTCGCCTTCACCGATGACGACTGCGTGGCTGGAACGTCGTGGGGCAACCGGGTGCTGGAGCGGTTTCATGAGCTGCCAGACATGTCGATCCTGTATGCGGACGTCATCCCGGGACCGGAGCGTGCGGAGGGGTGGATCCCCGAGTTCGAGACGCTGCAGGAAGGACCGGTCCCCCCGGTTGCGGGCATGGTCGTTCGCCGCCTCGGCTTGGGAGCCAACATGGCGGTACGTCGCTCCAGCCTGGCGCGGCTGAGAGGGTTCGACAGGCTGTTGGGGGCAGGCACACGGTTTGCCAGCGGAGAGGACACCGACTTCGGTTATCGCGCGCTGCGAGCCGGCCTGTCGGTGTACACCTTCCATGAGCCCCACGTTGTGCATCACGGGCTGAGGACGGGACGAGAGCAAATCTCGGCCAGTGGGTCGGGCTATCTGCAGGGGATGGCCGCCTTCTGCATGAAACAGGTGAGATGTGGCGACATCGTGATGGTCAGACCCCCGCTGCGGGAGCTCGGCAGCCTGCTGGTGACGGGAGCTCGAAGCCTGGTGGTGACCCACCGACCCTCCGGGTGGCGGGGTGCGGTCAGCATCGTCGCCGGCTCAGCGGGCAGCTGGCTCTACGGCGTCGACCGGCGGCAAAGGCTCTATCGCCGGCGACACGTCACTCAGCCGGAGCGCGTCGACGCCACTGTCCAGACCCCCCAATAGCCTCGGAGCGGAGCGCTAGCCTCCGTCCCAGATCCGCTTCATGATCTGGCGCGCGAGCTTGTCCGGGTCGTGGTGCGAGGGGATGTGTTCGTTGACCACGTCGCCCGCCACGAACCTGATCGAGGGGTGGTCACCGGCCGCCGCCTGGTAGTCGAACCGGACCTGCGACTGTCCGCCGGTGGGCTGATACGAGAGATTGGCGTTGACGAGCACGAAGTCGAACAGGTCCTGGCCTACGTGTTCGCGCAGCACGCGGAGGTAGTCGCTCACGTTGAAGCCGTCCGTCTCGCCGTGCTGCGACGCCACGTTGCAGACGAAGACCTTGAGCGCCGGAGACTGACGGATCGCATCCACCATGCCCGGCACCAGCAGGTTGGGCAGGATCGAGGTGTACAGCGAGCCGGGTCCGATCACGATCAGCTCCGCGCTGGCGATCGCGATCAGGGCCTCCGGGTTGAGGGCGACCCCATCTGGCTTCAGGTACACCCGCTGGATGGGCGCGTTCTGGAGCGGGATCCGCGACTCGCCCGCCACCTCGGCGCCGTTGACGCTGCCGACCAGCGTCACGTCGTGCAGGGTGGAGGGGATGATGGTGCCGCGCACCGCGAGGACACGGCCCGACTCGCGGAGCGCGTTCTCGAAGTTCCCGGTCACCTCGGCCATGGCCATGATGAAGAGGTTCCCGAAGGAGTGCCCCTGCAGGCTTCCCTCGCCGAACCGGTGGCTGAACAGCGACTTGACCAGCGGCTCGGCGTCCGCCAGCGCGACCAGGCACTGCCGGAAGTCACCCGGAGGCAGGATCCGGTACTCCTCGCGCAGCCGGCCGGAGGAGCCGCCGTCGTCGGCGACGGTGACGATCGCCGAGAGGTTGGAGGTGTACTTCTTGAGACCGCGGAGCAGCGTCGACATTCCGGTACCGCCGCCGATCGCGACCAGACGTGGACCGCGGTTGCGGATGCGGTAGGTGTAGATCATCTCGGGCACGCTCTGGTCCCCGCCTCCGGGCAGGAAGGGACCCAGCATCGAGCGCTGGAGCTTGTAGAAGCTGAAGATCAAGAGCCCGATGCCGACCGCCCCGAAGAGGAGGGCGCGGACCCAGTAGGGGAAGAACTGAAGGGTCAGGTAGTAGAAGAAGCCCGGCAGGGGCGCCGCCCGGTAGGCCTCGCGGAGGAGGTACGCGACGCCGAGGATGAGGATCAAGAGGGAGAAGCCGAAGAGGATCACCCATCGCTTCACCTCGAGCCCCGGCCGCAGCCAGCGCAGCCAGCGGCTCATCCCGCCGTCCCCCGCCTCACCCGGCCATCCCCGGCGAAGCGGCCGCGAAGGCGCGGCAGGACTCCTCCGACGATCGGCCCACCAACGGTAAACGCGGGCCTCGTTCGATTGGTTACTGCTCGCGGTGCCACTTCCGGCGTGCGCGTGCTCATGCCGAGATGCGCTCGGTCACGAAGGAGAGCGCCCGGCCGTAGGCGCGTGAGCGGTTCTGCGCCCGCGCGATGCCGTGGCCCTCGTCCTCCAGGATCAGCAGCTCGGCGCCGGGTACCGCCTCGGCGATCTGCGTCGCCTCACCCACCGGCACCCGGGGATCGTTGCGACCATGGATGACCAGCAGGTGGGCACGGATCCGGTGGGCCCGGCGCAATGGGCTGAACTCAGCGAGGAAGGTCCCGTCCGGCTCCCGCAGCGGGTCGCCGTACTCCGACGCGCGCTGCGCCCGGCGCCAGCCGCTGGTGTTGCGGAAGAAGGAGTGCCAGTCGGCGATCCCCACCACGTCGACGGCCGCGTCCCAGAGGTCGGGAGCCTCGACCAGGACCGCCAGCGTCATGAAGCCGCCGTAGGAGCCGCCCATCGCGACCAGCCGGTCGGCGTCTCCGGAGTCCTTCACCGAGCGGGCGAGGGCGACCGCGTCGCGGACCGCATCCCAGCGCTTTTCGCGATCGTCGAGGCCCGCGTAGGTGAACCCGTAGCCGGTGCTGCCGCGCACGTTGGGGGCGAGGACATCGTAGCCCGCGCAGACCCACATCTGGAGCTGGGGGATGAAGTTGCCGCGCGTCTGACCCTCGGGGCCGCCGTGGATGAAGACGATCGTGGTCCGGGGAAGTCCGTCCGGGCGCGGCGCCCGGCTCCGGAAGCGCAGCGCCGGGACGCGCAGGCCGTCGAAGCCGGTCGCGGCCATCTCCTCCGGCTCGACCAGCCCCGAAGGGAGCGCGCCCGAGGCCCGCGTCCAGCGTCGCGGGACGGCACCCTCTACGCCTGGGCACGGCAGCTCCCACACCTCCGCCGGGTGGGTGGCGGATTCCCAGGCGGCGAGCAGGTCGCCATTGGGCAGCCAGGCGACCTGGCGGTCGGCGCGGCTCACGTTGTCCCCGTAGACGACGCCCGGCCAGGGCGTGGCCACGTCCTCCAGGCGGCCGCTTGCCACCTCGATCGTCGCCAGCCGATCGCAGGCGCCGGCGTTGATGACGAGCGCGACCCGCTCTCCAGAGGGGTCCAGCACCGCCGCCTCCACGTCGTGCGGCTCATCGAACAGCGTGCGGAGGACCTCCCCGGGCCGCGTGGGATCGACCTCGTGCAGGCCGACGAATCCACTGCCGAGATCGGCCGAGATCAGACCGGGCCGGCCTGGGCAGACGCCGGTCACCACTCGTGCCTGGGGGAGCAGCGGGCAGAGCGCGCCGCCTTCACCGAGCAGGTACGCCCGATTGCGCAGGCTGCCCGCATGCTCGGCGACCACCACCTCGCCGCCGGCCAGCACACCCAAGCAGCTCCAGTAGCCGCCGCGGTCGAGGAGCCGGGTCAGCTCGCCGGTGGTCAGGTCGAGCCGTCCCACCACCCAATCCGACTGACCTCCGGGGTTGGTGACGAGCACCGCGGTGCGTCCCGAGGCCTCCACGTGCACGTCACGGTGAATGGCGCGGACGTCGCGTGTGAGGAGGCGGAACGTGGCCCCTTCGACAAACCCCAGCTGCCAGCACTCGTCGCCGTCCTGGTCCTGGCGGGCGAGCAGGCCGAGGGCGGTGGGGGCCAGCGGCAGGGTCCGGTAGCGGCCGGCGGCGAGCCGCTCGGGGAACCGGTCGGGTCCATCCTGACGGTAGATCTGGGCGTGGCCAGCGAGATCGGCGGCAAAGATGAGGCTGCCACCCGTGTCCGGGAGCGGCAGATAGGCACGTGAGAGCGTGAGCAGTGCATCCACGTCGGCCACACCAGCCATCGTAGAGCGCGGGGCACAATTCCCGTTCTGGCAGTGAATCCCTGCCGCGTCGTATTGGCGGCCCCAAGGTCACCGACGGGCCTCATCGGGCGGGTCGGGCCTCCCGGAGCCGCACCAAGGGGACCGGCGGTGACGGGGGCGCGGAAGCTTGGGTGGCTGGGGCGCTAGGACTCGAACCCAGGATCTCCGCGTCCAGAGCGCGGCGCCTTACCAACTTGGCTACGCCCCAGCGATGACAGGGCTACATAGTACCCGCCGCCTGCTCCCTGAAACGGCCGGCTCCGCATGCCGTACCTTGCTCTCTCGTGACCAAACAGAGTGTTCGCACCGACCAGGCGCCGCAGCCCGGCGGGCCCTATTCGCAGGCCATCAGGAGCGGGGGCTTCGTCTTTCTCGCCGGCCAGGGCTCGCACGCGCCCGACGGCTCGCTGGCGGACAGCGTGGAAGGCCAGGCCGAGCAGACGTTCAAGAACCTGGCGGCCGTCGCCGCCGCCGCCGGGTGCGACCTCAGCGACGCCGTCCAGGTGCGCCTCTACCTGACGGACCTCGCCAACTTCGGACCCGTGAACGAGGTCTACAAGCGCTACTTCCCGGAGCCGCGACCGGCCCGCACCACGATCCGCGCCGACCTTCCCGGGCACGGCGACCTGGTGGAGGCCGATGTCGTCCTCGAGGCCCGCGACGAGGGCGAAGGCGGCTGACATGGACTCCGAGCAGCTCCGGCTCGATCCCGAGGCGTCGCTTCCGTTCCGGCTGCGCCTCCGCGTCGGGGACGCGACACCGGCCGAGATGCCGCACCGGATCGCGGACGCGGTAAGCCAGCTGCGGGAGCGGGGAGGGGCGGTGGCGCGGCGCTCGGAGCGGGTGGCGGACCTGGTGGCGGCACTCGGCGCCCGTGGCTGGAGGCTGGTCGGTGACGAGGTGGTGGACGGCGCGCGTGAGACGGTCAGCACCAGCGGCTTCGCCGCCCTCGGCGGCGAGCCCCTGCCGCCCGCGATCGCCGTCGCTCGGGACGCGCGTCCGGAAGAGATCGCCGCCGATCTCGCCGCCGCCTTCGGATCCGAGGCCCAGGAGATCCCCGCCGAGACCACGGTGAACCTCGACGGGTACGACCTCCCGGTGCGCCTGGCCGGGGACTCGATGGCCCTCGTGTACTCGCTGCACACCTACCTGGAGACGTTCTCGATTCGGGGGTAGCGGGGCCCGTCGCTGAAGGCCGGCCGCCCGCCATCCCCTACACTTCGCCTACATCACGCTCGTGCCCGGCGGCGGAGCGACCCACAAGGAGGCCACCCGACGTATGCGTGTACTGGTCCTGGGCGCGGACGGCTATCTCGGATGGCCGACCGCGATGTACCTCTCGGCACGCGGGCACGACGTGATCGCCGCCGACAGCCTGATCCGCCGGCGGTGGGATCAGCAGCTCGGAACCGAGTCGCTGACGCCCATCGCGAGCATGGAGCGGCGCGTGGATCGGTGGGCGGAGCTGACCGGCCGTGAGATCTGCTGGGAGCCGGTCGACCTCTGCGACCTGGAGGCGACGGAGGATCTGATCGCCCGCACCCGGCCGGACGGGGTCGTGCACTACGCCGAGCAGAGATCGGCGCCCTACTCGATGATCAGCGCCGCGACTGCGGTCGAGACCCAGGTCAACAATGTGGCGGGCACGCTCAACCTACTGTTCGCGCTGCGCGACCAGGCGCCGGACTGTCACCTGGTCAAGCTGGGGACGATGGGGGAGTACGGGACGCCCAACATCGACATCGAGGAGGGCTTCCTGGAGGTCGAGCACAACGGGCGGCGCGATCGCCTGCCGTACCCCAAGCAGCCGGGGTCCTTCTACCACCTCTCGAAGGTGCACGACAGCCACAACATCATGCTGGCGGTCAAGATCTGGGGGCTGCGCTCGACGGACCTCAACCAGGGCGTCGTGTACGGTACCCAGACTCGCGAAACCCGCCTCCACCCCGACCTGGTCACGCGCTTCGACTACGACCACATCTGGGGCACGGTGCTGAACCGGTTCTGCGTGCAGGCGCAGGTCGGCATCCCGCTCACCGTCTACGGGCGTGGCGGCCAGACCCGGGGTTTCCTGGACCTGCGCGACACGGTGCGCTGCATCGAGCTCGCGCTGGACCATCCGGCCGAGGCGGGCGAATATCGCGTCTTCAACCAGTTCACCGAGCAGTTCAACGTCGCGGAGCTGGCGCAGCGGGTGCGGGCAGCCCGGGAGCGGCAGGGCCTTCCGACCGAGATCGTGAACCTGCCCAATCCCCGGGTCGAGCAGGAGGCCCACTACTACAACGCCAGGCATCAGCATCTTCTCGACCTCGGCCTGCAGCCGCACTGGCTGGAGGATTCGCTGATCGAGGACTCGCTCAAGATCGTGGAGCACTACCGCTCCCGGATCCGGGCCGAGTTGATACCGCCCAGCGTCGACTGGCGCCGGAAGGCGGATCAGGCGGGGAGATCGGCGAGCCCGGCCGCGGAAGGCAGCACCTCGGCGTAGGCCGCCAGCAGGTCGTTGGTCGCGTCGACCCAGGTCGGCGTGCGCAGCTGGGCGGCGGTCGCGATCTGACCGCGATCTTTCGGCTGCGCCAGCAGGCCGTCGACGGCGTCGCTCCAGGCCGCGGGGTCTTCCGCGTCCACCAGCGTGGTGTGGGGGACGCCCAGCAGGAGACGCTGCGACGCCTCGGTCCGGGCCGCCACCACCGGGAGTCCGGAGGCCATCGCCTCCAGCATCACCAGACCCAGGGTGTCGGTGGTGGACGGGAAGCAGAACAGGTCGGCCGAGGCGTAGGCCTGGGCCAGGGCCTCGCCGTCGAGCCGCCCGATGAACGTGACCTGGCGCCCGGCCGCGGCCTCCTCCAGCTCTCGCCGCGCGGGGCCGTCGCCGACCAGGGTCAGGTGGCGGTTGACGGTGGCCAGGTGGTAGAGGCGCGGGAGGCCCTTTTCCGTCGCCAGCCGGCCGGAGTAGAGCAGGATCTCCCGGTCCGGGTGGCCACCGGTGAGGCGCTCGCGCATGGATCGGGTGGCGTGGCGGGGGCCGAATCGGGTCAGATCGGCGGCTCCTCGCCAGAGGCGAACCGGCTCCGCTCCCCACCTGCGCAGGACCACTGCCGAGGCGTCGGCCGTGACCAGGTTGAGGTCGGCGCGCCGGTGGGCACGGCGGATCTCCGCTTCGATGAACCAGCAGATCGGTCCCAGGTGATAGAAGCGCGCGTAGTTGACCACGTGGGTGTGATAGGAGCACACCAGCGGAAGGTGGCGGGAGCGGGCGTACGCCACCCCGGCCAGGCCCAGGATCACCGGGTTCACGACGTGCACCAGGTCGGCGCCGAACGCGTCCAGACGGCGGCGGAGGCCGAGCGTGGTGGGATACCCCCAGGGCTGGCCGCCGTAGATCGGCCCGAGCCGGAAGCTGGGCGCCTCCACCAGCTGGACGCCCTCCAGCGGGGCGGGATCGGGCAGACCGCCGGGACACACGACCAACACCTGATGCCCGTGCGCCCGGAGCACCCGGGTCGTCTCATCGAGCCGGGTGACGACGCCGTTCAGCGACGGCCGCCACATCTCGGTGAACAGGATCAGGCGCACGTCGACGCCGCCGGGGGCGTGGTGGAGAGGGGTGCCAGGGGACGTACCGACCGGATGTACCGTGGAGACCCCACGCCCTCTGCCGACATCCTGTCAACCGCCCTCGCGAGCGGCTTCCTCCTGCGCCTCGGAAACCGCCTCCGCGGCCGCGGCCGCCAGCGGGTCCTCCTTGGGCGGCACTTTGCGGCGGCGCGGCGCCCCCGGCTCCTGACGGGGCGGCTCCAACAGGTCGGAGCGACGGAACTCGCGCCAGCCGGCGATCACGAACGCCTGGATGAGACCGGCGGCGGGGGCGCCGAAGAGCGCGCCCCAGACCCCGAACAGGTCGGTCCCCACGATCAGCGCCATCAGCGAGACGCCAGGGTGGATGCCCACCGCCTTGCCCATGATGCGGGGCCCGACCAGCTCCCCCTCGATGAAGTGGAGCGCGACGAACCCGCCCAGCACGATGGCCGCCTTCACCAGCCCCACCGTGCCCAGCGCCAGGAGCACGCAGATGGCGCCCGAGATGAAGACGCCGAAGACGGGGATGAACTCCATGAAGAACGCGATCACGCCCAGGAGAATGGCGTACGGCACCCCCAACGCGAGCATGAGGATGGTCACCAGCACGCCGACCAGCAGGGCCAGGAGCAGCGTTCCCCGGACATACCCGCCCAGCACCTGGTTGAAGACGGCGATGAAGCCGGAGACGCGGCGTCCCCAGCCCACCCCGGCTCCGGTCGCACGGAGGCTGCGCGCGATGCGGGGTCCGTTGGCGGTCAGGTAGACGCTCAGGATCAGCGCCACCACGGCGTCGATCACGCCGGCCAGGACCGTGCTCACCGTTGAGACCGCGCCGGCTGCGACCGCGCCGCCGGCGGCCCTGGCGTCGCCGATCAAGGAGTCTCGCAGCTGCTGCAGCTGCTGGTGCGCGATGCCCCAGGGCCTGAGCAGGGCCAGCGCCCTCGGCTCCAGCCGCTGCGCCTCGTTGATGTAGCCGGGGATGTGTTCGACCAAGGAAGCGATCTGGGTGGTCGCGGTGTAGCCGACCACCCCCAGCATGGCGCCGACGATGAGGAAGCCGATCAGGTAGGCGATCGCGATCGCCACCCCACGCGGAAGGAAGGGAATGTAGCGCACCAGCAGCGACACGAGCGGCGTGATCGCGTACGCGATGACCCCGGCCAGCACCAGCAGGATCACCGCGTGGATGACGCGGCCCAGCGCCATGCCGACGACGGCGATGACCGCGAACCAGGCCAGGATCAGGATCGGCACCAGAACGGCCCGCACCCAGGTCCACTGGCGCTCCGTCAGCACAAGGCGAAGACTACCGCCGAAGAAGCCTCATTCGTCCTCGCGGTTCGCGTCCCTCGCGTTCCGGAGCGTCTGGCGCACCGTCTTGTTGCGGAGGAGCAGGCGCGTGAGGCCGGTGGCGGTGCGGCCGGCCACGTAGCCGGTCGTCTCGGCCAGATCCCGTTTGCGGGGGGCCGGCGCGGGAGCCGGCCGCGGCGCCGGTGCCACCGGCTCCGCGTCGGGTCGGTCCTGCTCTGCCATGTCTCTACGATAAAAACATGCGCGGGAGGCCGCCACCCGGCCCGCCTCTGCCCCGAACCCTGCAGACCGTGCTCTGGCTGGCGCGACCGGTCGGCTATCCGGCGGCGGTGAGGAACCGCTATGGCGCGCCCTTCACGCTCCGCCTCTTCCAGGGCGCGGGCTACGCCTTCGTCGACCTACCCGAGGACGTGGGCCGGGTGTTCGAGCTGCCGGTCGAGGTGGCGACCGCGGCGGAGGAGAATCAGGTCCTGGCCCCGCTGCTGGGAGAACGCTCCGTTCTGCTCGTCGACGGGCCTGACCACATCCACCTCCGGCGGCTCTTGGGCCGTTTCCTGCACGGGCAGGCGATGCGCCGCCACGAGCCGGCGCTCGTGGACATCGTGGAGCGCGAGGTGGCGGGGTGGCCGCGCGGGGTGCCGCTGCAGCTGCTGCCGCGGATGCGCGCGATCACCCTCCAGACCATCCTCCGGATCGTGTTCGGGGTCGAGCCGGGGCCGCGCGGCGACCGGCTGCAGGCGGCTCTCGAGGAGTTCCTGGGCATGGGGGCGACCTGGATGGTGTTCGAGGCGCTGCGCCAGGACCTGGGACCCCGGAGCCCCTGGGGCCGGTTCCTCCGCCTCCGCCGGGAGATCGACCGGCTGCTGGAAGAGGAGATGGCCCGCCGGCGCGCGCACCTCGACGAGCCCGCCGATGGGACCGTGATCGGCGAGCTCATCCAGGAGGGGAGCCTGAGCGACGCCGGCCTTCGCGACCAGCTGCTGACGCTCCTCATCGCTGGTCTCGAGACCACGGCCACCGAGCTCGGCTGGGCCTGGTGTCTGCTCATGCGTCATCCCGTCGCGCGCTCGCTGGCGCGCGAGGACCACACCTGGCGGCAGGCGGTGATCCGCGAGACGCTGCGGGTACGGCCGGCGTTCCGGCTCGCCTCGCGCCGGCTCCACCGCCCGGTCGAGGTCGGGGGGCGGCAGGTCCCCTCAGGCTGGACCCTGGCCGCCCTGATCCCGGCGGCGGGGATGCGCCCCGATCAGTATCCGTTCCCGGAGTCGTTCGACCCCGGGCGCTGGCTCGGCGTGCGGCCGGACCCGCACAGCTGGATTCCGTTCGGTGGCGGGCTGCGGCACTGCCTGGGCTCGGCCCTGGCGCAGTTCGAGATGGACGTGGTCCTGCGCGAGGTGCTGGCCCGGGTGGACCTGGAACCCGACCGTCCGGCGCTGGAGTCGATCCACCTCCACGCGGTGGTGATGGTGCCCGCGCGCGGCGCCACCGCGGTAGTGCGGGATTTGACGCCGGCCGTGCGGGCCGCGTGATAGGGACCCGTTGGTGCACCATCGGGGCTCTCCCGGCCGTTTTGGAACCCGTTGGTGCACCATCGGGTGTCTGCCGCTCAGGGCCAGGCCAGCGTCGTGCCGTGGTAGAGCGAGGCCACCAGGGTGCTGTCCTCCCAGGTCTGGAGGCTGGGCACGGTCTTCACGATCTGGTACTGCTGGAGCGCCTGCGCCTCGGGCTGCCACTCGGCCTCGCTCTGCACGCCCACCCCCTGACCGGGGAGCGTGTGGTCGCGCGCCAGCCTCGACTCAAGGGCCCACACCGACGCTTCGTGAGCCACCTCGTAGGTGGCGCCCGACTGGCGCGCGTACCCGGCCTCGATGTCGATGCAGCGGGCGGCATGCTGGGTGCAGTAGGCGAAGGCGCGCAGGTCGGCGCGCATGAAATCGCTCGCCGCCGAGCGGTGCTCGCTCAAAAAGCCCCGGTTGAAGATCTCGACGTTGAACGTGCCCCGCACCCCCATTTCGGCCGGCGTGAACTCGTGGAAGGTCTGATGCTCGGCGCGCAGGATCAGCGGTTCGTTGGACTGGTACGCCTGCAGACCGTCGACGTGGCCCTGGATCAGCTGGTTCGGGTCGTAGTCGGTGGTGTCGACCATGTCGATCCGGGCCGGCTGGGCGCCCGCGGCCCGGAACATCTCCAGGATGCTGACGGGCACCGTGAAGTGATAGCCGAAGGTGCCGCCTTCGAGCTCAGGCAGCCGTGTGATCGAGGGCCGGGTCAGCACTGCGTAGTCCGAGACCGCCCCGAAGGTGGCGACGCCGACCACGTTGGCCCCGTTCGCCACCGCCTCCAGATCGTCGGCGGCCGACCCGATGCTGGAGACCGTGGCCCGTCCTGACGAGACGAGCTCGGTGGACTGGGGCGAGTTGGACACGAACTGCACGGTCAGGCAGAGGCTCTGGAAGTAGCCCAGCTTCTGGGCCACGAACGCCTCCAGGATGCCGGCCGATGCGTCGTAGCCGAAGGGGGAGGCGTAGGTGATCGTCCCCGCGGCCCGGTTTTTCGCGCACTCCGCCCGGGAGACGGCGCTCCCGGTGTGACCGCCGGCGGCCGCCCCGCTGCCGCAGGCCGCCAGCACCACCAGCACCGCGCCCAGCAGCGCGGCCAGCAGGAGAGCACGGCGTCGAGGTGACGTCATCCGATCACCCGCGAAGGTCTCCGTACCAGAGGGCAAGCCCGCGCCCGATCGCGGTCACCAGCAGCGTGAGCCCGATACCGAGCAGGCCGAGGACGAAGACGGAGGCATAGACCACCGGAAGGTTGGATTGAGAGGCGGCGGTCTCCACCAGCGAACCCAGGCCCGCCGCCTGGCCGGCGGCCGAGAACTCCGCCACCACGGCGCCGATCAGCGCCAGGGGCAGGCAGATCCGGGCTCCCGCCAGCAGGAAGGGGACACTGCTCGGGATTCGCAGGCGAAGCAGGATCTCGAAGCGCGACGCGTGCAGGGTGGTGAAAACCTCCTCCGCCGCCGGATCGACGGCTTTGAGCCCCGCGATGGAGTTGATCAAGAAGGGGAAGAAGACCACCACCGCGGTCACGATGTACCGGGGCAGCATGCCGAACCCGAACGCCACCACCAGCCCCGGTGCGATGGCCACGATCGGCGTCACGTTGAGGACCACGGCCACCGGCATCAGCGCGCGCTCCGCCAGTGGCAGCCGGGTGATGGCGAGAGCCCCCAGGAAGCCCAGGGCCATCCCGCAGACGGCACCGACCAGCGCCTCCTGCAGCGTGATCAACAGGTTCCCGAGATAGAGGCCGGGGTCGCTCGCGAGCGCACCGGCCACCTGCGGGAGGGTGGGCAGCACGAAGCGGTTGGCCGTCGCGTACAGCTGCCAGGCGACCGCCAGCAGCACGAAGGCCACCAAGGGAGGAGCCCAGACCCGCGGGCTCAGGCGCCGGGACAGCGAAGCGACCGAGAACGGTCGATCGACGAACGCGTCGGTCCGCCATCGCCCCCGCTGCCTCACTTTCGGGCTCCCTCGCGGCGGGGACCACCCCGGCCCTCGCGCGCGCTGCGGAGCTCGGTGCGCAGACGGTCCTCAACCCGGTGGAAGGCCGGGGTGGATGCGACCCCGTCCTGGCGGGGCCGCGGCAGGTCGACCGGAACCACCGCCTGGATGGTCCCCGGCGCACCCGACATGACGTAGACCGTGTCCGAGAGAACGACAGCCTCGGGAATGGAGTGCGTGACGAAGAGGACCGTCTTCTGGTTCCGCTCCCACACCCGGAGGAGGTGCCGCCCCTGTTCCTCCCGCGTGATCTCGTCGAGCGCCGAGAAGGGCTCGTCCATGAGGAGGATCGAAGGGTCGAAGACGAGCGCACGGGCGAGGGCCGCGCGCTGCTGCATCCCTCCCGACAGCTGGCGGGGGTGGAGGTCCCGCACCGAGGCCAGCCCCAGCGCCTCCAGCAGTTCGCGGGTGCGCCCGTCGCCGTCGCCGCCCCCGGGGTTGGCGCCGGCGTTGACCTGCAGCGCCAGCCGTACGTTGTCGAGGACCGACCTCCAGGGCAGGAGCGCGGCCCGTTGCGGGACGAAGCCGATGTGCTTGGCGGCGGACGCGGCGGCCGGGGTCTCGCCGAAGATCGAGACGGTGCCCTCGTCGGGGGCGACCAGGCCGGCGACGATGCGCAGCAGGGTCGACTTTCCGCATCCGGAGAGACCGATGATCGAAACGAACCGGCCTCGCGGGACGCACATCGAGACGTCGTCGACGGCCGGAATCAACCGGTGCGAGGCCGCGAAGGTCTTGGAGACGCCGCGCACGTCGACGTGAGCGGTGTCCCCACCGAGGTCGCCGTCTCCCGAGGCACGGGCCGGTGCGGAGAGGGCTGGGTTCACGCCGACGGGCGTCAACCGGAGGCGGCCCAAGGCTATTCCCCATCTTGAAAGTTCCGGTCGGGTAGACTTTGAATTAAGTGATCACTGAATCGACCGCGCGTGGCGGGACCACGAACCGGGGCACCTACGAACGGCTGGCGGAGACCTTCGGGGCACTCGCCGACCCCACGCGCGCCCGCATCGTCCACCTGCTGCTGGGTCAGGAACGCTGCACCGCGGAGCTGGCGCCGGCGGTGGGTGTCAGCGAGCCGGCCGTGTCCCAGCACCTGCGCCTGCTCAAACGGTTGGGCCTGGTGGCTGGCCGGCGGCAGGGCAGGTACGTCTACTACCGCCTCGACGACGACCACGTGGCGGAGCTGATCCGGACCTCGCTCGAACACCTGGCGGAGGTGCGGAGCGATGGCTGAGCACGCGGCGCACACGCACACGCACATGGTCGCGCCCACCGCGGATCGCCGGCGGGTGGTGTTCGCCCTCTGCCTGGTCCTCGCCTTCATGCTCCTGGAGGTGGCCCTGGGGGTGGTCGCCAACTCCCTGGCGCTCCTCTCCGACGCCGGCCACATGCTGACCGACGCGCTCGCCCTGGCGATGTCGCTGCTGGTGATGCGACTGGCGGTGCGGCAGCCACGGGGCGCGCTCACCTACGGGTTGCGCCGCACCGAGATCCTCTCCGGGCTCGCCAACGGCATCACGCTGCTCGTGATCGCGGCGGTGGTCGCGGTGGAGGGGATTCAGCGTCTGCTCTCGCCGCCGGTGGTAGACGCACGCCTGGTCCTGCCGGTCGCGCTGGTGGGGATGGGCGTCAGCCTGCTCGCGACCTGGCAGCTGGCGCGGGCACAGCGGCAGTCGCTCAACATCCGGGGGAGCCTGCAGCACGTCCTGACCGACCTCTACGGGTTCGCGGGCACGGCGCTGGCGGCGGTGATCATTCTCCTGACCGGCTTCATGCGGGCCGACGCGCTCGCCTCGCTCCTGGTGGCGGCGATCATGCTCCGGACCGGCTGGAGACTGGTCCGGGAAGCGGGGGCGGTCCTGCTCGAGGCGGCGCCCGGCGACCTCGACGCGGACCGGGTGGCGGCGGCGCTGCGGGCGCACCCCCGGGTGGTCAACGTGCACGACTTCCACCTCTGGGAGATCACGTCGGGGATGCCGGCGCTCTCCGCCCATGTGCTGGTCGCGCCCGGCGAGGACTGCCACGAGGTCCGGCGCCAGCTGGAGCACACGCTGCAGCAGGAGTTCCACGTCAGCCACACCACGCTGCAGGTCGACCACGCGGGGGGCCCGGAGCAGGTCATCACCCCCGCCCGCCGGCCCACTTCTCAGTAGCTCACCGCCACCGAAATCCCCGTTTCGCACGGAACGGGTGCTATCGCGCTGCGTTTAGTACCCCTTCCGTGCGAAACGGGGCCTGGCGTCACGCGCCGGGGACGACGAGCCCGCTCTCGTAGGCGGCGACCACCAGCTGCGCACGGTCGCGCGCGTAGAGCTTCGACATGACGCGGCTCACGTGGGTCTTCACGGTCGCCGGACTGACGAACAGCTGGGACGCGATCTCGTCGTTCGTCTTGCCCTGGCCGACCAGCGTCAGCACCTCCCGTTCCCGCTCTGTCAGCTCCTTGAGATCGCGCGCGTGCATCGTGCGGAGCGCGGGCCGGCTCGCCACGCTGGCGATGATGCGGCGGGTGACGGACGGTGCCAGCAGCGCGTCGCCGGCGGCCACCACCCGGATCGCCTGCAGCAGCTCGGCCGGCTCCGCGTCCTTGAGCAGGAACCCGCTGACGCCGCAGCGGAGCGCCTCGAAGATGTACTCGTCCGTTTCGTAGGTGGTGAGGACGAGCACATGGCAGCCGGCGAGGTCGGGCTCGCCCGCGATCCGGCGCGTCGCCTCCAGCCCATCCATGACGGGCATCCGGATGTCCATCAGAACCACGTCCGGCCGCAGCTCGCGAGCCATCGCGACCGCCGCCCCGCCGTCCGCCGCCTCACCCAGCAGGTCGAGGTCGGGCGCACTCTCGATCAGGAGCCGGAACCCGGCACGGACCAGCGACTGATCGTCCGCCAGCAGGACCGTGGTCATCCCGCCTCCAAGGGCAGCATCGCGCGCACCGCGAAGCCGCCCTCTGGACTCTCACCCGTCTCCAGTGACCCGCCCGCCGCCCGGACCCGCTCGCGCATGCCCTCGAGGCCGTGCCCGGCCCCCTTTCGACCCTCTCCGTCCACCCCGTCGGGACGGCCGCCGTCGTTTTCGACCGCGACGCTGAGCCCATCCGCGCGGCGCTGCACGGAGACCGCGACCGCCGCCCCCGGGGCATGTCGCACGACGTTGGTGAGCGCCTCCTGCACCACCCGGTACGCGGTCAGGTCGAGGGCCGCGGGCAGCGGTGACGGACCGAGGTCGAGCCGCAGGTCGACGTCCACGCCGGCACGCCGGACGCTCTCCACCAGCTCGTCAAGCTGCGCCAGCCCCGCCGCCGGTCGCCGGGACGCGCCGTCGTCGGTGTCGCGCAGCACCCCCAGGATGGCGCGCAGATCGCCGAGCGCGTCGTGGCTGGCGGCCTTGATCGCGACCAGCGCGGTGCGGGCCTCCTGAGGGCGCTCGTCCATCACGTGGACGGCGGCGCTCGCGCGCACGTTGATCATCGCGATGCTGTGCGATACCACGTCGTGCAGCTCGCGGGCGAGCCGGAGCCGCTCTTCGGCCAGCCGCCGGAGCGCCTCCGCCTCCCGGGCCTGCTCTGCCTGCTGCTCTGCCCGCGCCCGCCACTCGGCCGCCGCGTGCCCCACCAGCAGCCCCAGGACCACGATCACGCTCAAACCGACGCCGATGCGCGCGCTTTCGGTTCCGGTCACCACCGCCAGCACGATGAACACCGCCGGGATCAGGAGCGCGAACAGGGCCGTCCGCACGCGAGCCCGGGCGTCCGCCGACAGATAGGCCGTGACCAGCAGCCCGAGAAAATAGGGGCTGGTGGTGGGGTACCCGAGCCCGACATAGGCGGCGGTCGCAGCCAGCGAGACCGTGAGCGCCACCCAGGGCCGGCGGCCGGCGATCAAGGGGGTGCCGGCGGCCACCACCAGCAGCGCGGTCGAGAGGAGGCCCCCGTGGCTGGGAACGCCGGTGCCGCCCAGGGTCACCAACTCGGTCGCGGCGGTGATGACGACCGGCCAGGTCCACCGCGACGCCAGGGCGGCCAGGCGGCCTCTCATCTCGTCCGCATCGTATCGCCGCTCTGCCGGGCCGGCATCCTCCAGCGGATGTATTTGCGTCCACCCACCGGAGTACGCGCAAAACCACCTCACAGGTCGATGACGGCTACGGACCGCCTCCCCGACGCTGGTCAGGCCGGCAGCCCGCCGGCCCCAACCACGCACCAGGAGGTACGGCACCCGTGACTGAGATCCTTCGCAACCTGTACCGGCGCAAGCTCCGATCGGCGCTCACCATCTCGGGGATCGTGATCGGCATCTTCGCGCTCACCACGATGGGGTCCCTGGCCGAGCACTTCAACTCGCTGCTGTCGGTCGGGGTCCAGTACTCCAGCGCCGCGATCTCGGTGAAGGCCCCGTCCGAGCAGACGAGCGGGCTGCTCCCGCTGTCGACCGAGGGGCAGCTCCGGCACGTAAGAGGTGTGGCCGCCGTCTACCCCGCCTACCAGGTCGCTGCGGCGCCCAACTCGACCGCCGTCCAGCTGGGGGCGCCGACCATGATCACGAACGAGCTGCCTGACGCCAGCGCCTACGGGATGCCCGCCATGCGACTCGCCTCCGGCCACCACCTCGACGCGGGCCGGCGTGGTGAGGTCCTGCTCGGTTCCACGTTCGCGACCACCTTCAAGAAGCAGGCCGGAGACACGATCCTTTTGCCGGTCCGGCCTTCGGACGCCCCTCCCGGCTTTGTCAACCACAGATTCACCGTCGCCGGCGTCCTGGCGACGACGGGGTCGCCGTACGACAGCTTCGCGCAGGTGGATGACGCCGACGCCCGCATGCTGCTCGCCGACACCCTCCCGCCCTCGATCCGCTCCGCGATCGATGTCAACGACGTCGCCCAGGGCTTCACGGTCCTGGCGCCCCGGGGCACCAGCCTGAGCGGCATGGACGCCATCGCGCGGCGGATCAACAACACGGTCCCCGGTGTTCAGGCGCCGCTTCCGTCTCAATCCGTCCAGAGCTTCAAGTCGACCAGCACCACCTTCACGACCGTCTTCACCGGGGCCGCGATCCTGGCCCTCGTCATCGGTGGGCTGTCCGTGATCAACACCATGATCATGGCCGTCAGCGAGAGGACGCGTGAGATCGGCCTCAAGAAGGCGGTGGGCGCCCACACCGGGCAGGTCATGCGCGAGTACCTGCTGGAGGCGGCCACGATCGGCGCCATCGGGGGCCTGGCCGGCTACGGCCTCGGGCTCGGCCTGACCAGCCTGGTCAACGCCATCGGGCACCAGAGCGGCTTCGACATCTTCCTGGTCACGCCCCGGCTGACCGTCGTCGCGCTTCTGTTCGCGGTCGCCCTGGCCACCGCGGCCGGCATCGCACCCGCCTTCCGCGCCGCGCGCCTCGACCCCGTCACCGCGCTGCGCAGCCTCTGACCATCACCGATCCCAAGGAGAGCTACGACATGTCCGACCTTCAGCTCGTGGGCCTGACCAAGCACTACCGCCAGGGAACGCAGCGTGTGATCGCGCTCGAGGACGTCAACCTGCGCATCGCCGAGAGCGAGTTCATGGCCGTGGTGGGGCGCTCCGGCAGCGGCAAGACGACGCTGCTGGACCTGGCGGGGCTCCTGCTCCGGCCGACCGCCGGGACGGTGGTCTTCGACGGCGAGGACACGGCCCGCCTGGGTGACGGCAAACGCGCCGACCTGCGAGGTCGCCGGATCGGCTTCGTGTTCCAGGAGTACAACCTGCTGCCCGCCCTCTCTGTCCTCGACAACGTTCTCCTCTCCTCCCGTTACGCCGGCCGCCGGCGCCAGGCCCGGCGGCGCGACGCCCGCCTGCGCGCGATCCAACTGCTCGACGCGGTGGGCCTGGGCGATCGCCTGAACCACCGTCCCGACCAGCTCTCGGGTGGGCAGCAGCAGCGGGTCGCGATCGCCCGGGCGCTGGTCAACCGGCCGGCCCTCGTCCTCGGCGACGAACCGACGGGAGCCGTCGACAGCCACACCTCCGATCAGCTGGTCGCCCTGATGCGAACCATGAACCGGGAGGAGGGGGTCGCGTTCTGCCTCGTCACCCACGACCTGGACCTGGCGTCCCGCACCGACCGGATCGTCCGCCTCGCCGACGGCCACGTGGTCTCCGACCAGCGAGTCGCCGCCTGACCGTCCCCCTGCCCACCCGTCCCCTGCCGCCGCGTCACCCCAAAAAACACCGTTTCGCACGGAACGGGTCCTATCGCGCTGCGTTTGGGATCCCTGCCGTGCGAAACGGGTGTTTTCGTCAGGCGGGGACGCGCTGCTCGACGGGCACGTAGTCGAGGTCGTACCCGAAGTAGCGAGGCCCGGTCAGCTCCAGCCCCCGGGGCAGGCGCCAGCGGGGATCGCAGGGCGCGCCGATCACCGTCAGCCGGAAGCCGTAGCGCAGCTCCTCGGTGGTGACGGGCTCGCCGGTCTCGCTGTCCAGGGAGATGATCAGGTCCGGGACCGTGGCCAGCACCTCCCCGTCCCGCACCGCCACCAGGTTCTCGTTCTGGAACTCCATCGTCAACGTCGAGCCACTGTCCCGGTCCAGCCCTGCGAGCCGGGCGGTGCCCCGCGCGAACCCGCCCTCGGTGCGCCGGCTGACGTCGACCACGCGGCCTCCGAACAGCCGCCGGCCGGCCAGCCGGTCGACCAGGGCCGCCACCGGGTCCGCATGCCGCGCCCGCGCCTGGCGGAGGAGACGCCCCAGCTCCTGCGTCAGCGAAACCGAGCCCAGGACCATCGTCTCCCGCAGCTGCTTTCCGCTCAGCACGTAAAACGCGATCAGCGCCGAGCACCCCATCTCGATCGTCGCCGTCCGCGCCAGCCGTTCGGTCCAGTGATTGTCGACCGTGTCCAGCACCAGGCGGTTGCCCTTGTCGTCGGCCATCCCCATCGGGGTGGCGGTCACGCCGGCCATGCCGGGGAGCGTCATCTGGAGCTCCGGGAAGGCGCGGCCCATGGCGTCGGCGTCCACCAGCGGGATGCCCAGCGCAGCCGCCACCACGAAGGGTGTGGTCGAGTTGACGCCCCCGATCTCGCCGCAGGTGACGTGGGTCAGCGGCCGTCCGAGGCGCTCGCCCAGAGCCTGGAACGCGTGCACCACCTCCCGCCCCTCCGGGATCTTCTCCACCATCACGGTGGGCGCGCCCATCATCGCCCCCTGCGCGATCAGCGCGTCATCCGCCACCTCGTCCGCGGACACCAGGGTGACCGGTCCGTGCTCGCGGATCGCCGCCCTCGCCAGCAGCTTCCCGATGTAGGGATCGCCGCCGCCCCCCGTGCCCAGGATGGCGGCGCCACGCGCTATGTCTTCGAGGTCCTCCTCAGTCACCAGTCGGGACATCGCGCTCCTCCTCGATCCGCAGCTCGCCGACCGCCTTGACCCGGACCCGGACCGCGTTGCCGGGGACGTAGGCGAGCGGCACCTCCTCCACGTCGACGATCTCCACCGAGCCCGGCTCAGCCCCCGCCGCCAGCGCCTTCTCGACCGCCTCCGCCCGGGCCCCCTCGAGCGCCTCCGAACGCGTCAGGCGGTCCAGGGGGAACACCTTGTCGGTCTCGCCGCCGACCTGGGCGATCGCCGCCCCGATCGCGTTCGCGACCGCGAAGTGCTCCGGCTTGATAAGGCGTGAGGCTCCCTCCAGGCGGTCCTCGAGGAGCACGCTCCCGCCGCCCACCACCACCACCGGCAGCGGGTCCGCGGTGGTCTTGATCCGGTCCACCAGCTCTGCCAGACGATCCTGGATCAGACGCATGCCGCGCGCCATCAGGTCCCGGTCGATACCCGCGACCAGCGAGGGGTCGCCCATCTCGACCCGGCCGGCCGCCACCGCGAGATCGCTCGCAGTAAGCTCCTGGCCCCCGAAGCAGAGGGCCCGCCGGGTGATCTCGTAGCCGACGCTCTGCGGGCCCACGCGCACACCGCCGGGCCCGTCGACGACCAGGCTGCCGCCGCCCAGGCCGTAGGGGAGCACGTCGGGCATCCGGAAGTTGGTCCGGACTCCGCCGACCTGGACCTCGATCGAGGCTTCGCGGGGGAACCCGTGCTGGAGGGCACCCACATCAGTGGTCGTGCCCCCGACGTCGATCACCACGCAGTCGCGCTCGCCGGAGAGGAAGGCGGCGCCGCGCATCGAATTGGTAGGACCGGAGGCGAAGGTGGCCACCGGGTAGCGGCGGCAGAAGTCGACGCTCATCAAGGTGCCGTCGTTCTGGCTGATGAAGAGCGGGGCCGTGATACCGGCCCTCCGGACCGCGCTCTCCAGCGCCGACGTGATGTCCTCGGCGAGCCCGCGCAGGCAGGCATTGAGAATGGTCGCGTTCTCCCGCTCGAGGAGGCCGATGCGGCCGATCTCGGCGGAGAGGCTGAGCTGCGCTCCCGGCCCCAGCACGTCGGCCACGATCTCGCCCGCCCGCCGCTCCATCTCCGCGTTGACGGGCGAGAACACGGAGCTGATGGCAACCGAGCTGACACCCAGATCGCGCACCTGCTCGGCCGCCCGCCGGACCTCGTGCGGGTCGAAAGGCGCCACCTCACGCCCGTCGTACTCGTAGCCGCCGTGGCAGAGGAAGGCATGACCACCGATCGCCTCCCTGAGATCGTCCGGCCAGTCGACCAGTGGCGGCAGGGACCGCGTCGCGGGCAGCGCGAGCCGGATGGCGGCGGTCTGCTGCAGCCGCCGCCGCTCGACCACCGCGTTGGTGAAGTGTGTGGTCCCGATCATCACTCCCGAGATCGCGGCTGCGTCGAACGCCAGCTGCCGCCGCAACTCCGCGATCGCGTTCACGATGCCACCGGTCACGTCGGGGGTGGTCGGGGACTTGCAGGCGGCCAGCACCCGACGGCCGTCCATCAGTACGGCGTCGGTGTTGGTGCCGCCGACGTCGACGCCGAGCCGCATCTGCCTGCTCCCTCCCGCGATGGTGTGACCTGGGCGGCGCCCTGACGCCGCTTGGGGCCGATCGTAGCAAGCGCCGCCGCCGCGCCGCTCAGTCCCCGGCCGGCCGGCCCTCCAGCAGCGACCGCAGGCCGCGTTTGAACCGTTCCTGGGCGTGACCCTCGTCGAGGACCGAGGCCTGCACCGCCGGCGCCTGGGGGGTCGACGGCCCGCGCCGCCAGGTGCGGATAGCGACCGGACCGCAGGATTTCCTGGCCCTACGCGAGCCGGCGGCAGGCACCGGCGAGGCCTGCACGGACGTCGGCTGGTCGGTCACCGATTTCGCGTCGGCGCGGACGGCCGCTACCAGCTGCCGATCGTCAGCTTGTTGGCACCGCCGGTGAAAGTGACGTCATAGCGGTCGGCCGACTCATCGAAGCCGGGCGTCTGCCACCCCGTTATGTCGGCGGCGGAGAGTCTCAGGTCGTCGACCCTGAGGCGCGCCGCACCGCCTCGCACGGCAACGCGGAGCGGGGCCCCCCGCGGCCGCTCCAGCTTGATGTCGTTGACGCCGCCGGAGACGGCGACCGGCACCGTACCCAGAGGCGCCGGCAAGGTCGCCGTCAGCTTGTCCCCGCCCCGCAGCGCGAGACCGGACAGTCGCAGGCCGCCCAACTTCAGCTGCACGCGGTAGCAGCCGCCCCGGAAGGCGAGCTCCCAGGCCACGGCGTCGTTGAGCCGGATCACCCCCGGCCCCGCCCACCCGAAGTAGATCGACAGGAGCCGCTGGCGCAGCGTCACCGTGGCGCCCTCCTGCTCGAGCCTCGGCTGCTGCCCGTCGAAGGTGGTGCGTACGAGGTCGTCCCCCATCGAACCGGAGGCGACGTCGACGTCGAAGAGGCCGGCGGTGACCTCGAGCCGGGCGCTCGCGAGAGCGGAGCGGGGCACGGTCGCGGTGGGCCCGGCATCCCGGGCCGCGTTCGTCGGCCGCAGGCGCGCCAGCTCGTTCGCGATCGCCGGGTGGAGCCGGGCCAGGAAGTCTGCCATCAGCCGCAGGTCGCCGTCGGAGGTGTCGACCGTGATCTCGGCCAGCGCCCCGGCCAGCGGGTCGAGCAGACGGGCCATGTCGCGCTGCCGGGCGGAATCCACCCGGACCAGAATCCGGCGCCGGTCTTCGGGGTCGCGTTCGCGGTTGATGAACCCGCCCTGCTCCAACCGGTCGAGCACACCGGTGACCGCACCCGGCGTCAGCCCCACCTGCTCGGCGAGCTGCCCGGCGGTCAGCGGCTCGCCGGCGCTGACCAGCTCCAGGCACAGCAGGTCGGTCACCCCGATGCCGACCGCGTCCGCCGTCCGCTGGTGGCTCTGCGCGAGCCTCGATCCCACCAGATGAGCCTCCTGGAGCAGTCGCCGCAGGAGTCCCTCGCGGTCATCGGAGGGTTGGGGTTGCATGCTGAACATTTCAGATACTAAACTGTTTTCGCCGACGTCAGGCGCCCCTGGCACCGTGGCGAGGCGCCGGCGCGACAATCCCCAGACGGCCGGGATGAGACCTCGCTCGAGGCGTGCAACCAAGGCGGGATCCCGTGGCCGGCCACCACCAAAGGAGGCGTCATGGCCACTGCATCCGCGCGCGACCCGATGATCCGGGTGCGCGGGCTGTCCAAGCGGTTCGGCAAGCAGCAGGTGCTGGACCGGCTCGACCTGACGGTGCGGCCGGGCTCGGTGTATGCCCTGCTGGGGCCGAACGGCGCCGGCAAGACGACGACCGTGCACATCCTGTCGACCTTGATCCACGCCGACGCCGGCGAGGTGACCATCGCCGGGCATGACCTGGCGCGGCATCCTGCCCGGGTCCGCGCTGCGATCGGCGTGACCGGCCAGTTCTCCGCCCTCGACCTGACCCTCACCGGCGAGGAGAACCTGCTCCTGATGGCGGACCTGCATCATCTGCCGCGGCGCCGCGGCCGCCAAATCGCATCCGACCTTCTCGGCCGGTTCGACCTCGAGGAGGCCAGGCGCAAGCTTGCCATGCACTACTCGGGCGGCATGCGGCGCCGGCTCGATCTCGCGATGAGCCTGGTCGCCCGGCCCGCCGTGATCTTCCTCGACGAGCCGACGACCGGTCTCGACCCCAACGGCCGCCGTGCCATGTGGGAGATCATCCGGACACTGACCCGGGACGGGGTCACGATCTTCCTCACCACCCAGTACCTCGACGAGGCGGACGAGCTGGCGGACCACATCGCCGTTCTCGACCGTGGCCGCCTGGTCGCGCAGGGCAGCCCCGCCGAGCTCAAAGCCCGGGTGCCCGGCGGCCACGTCTCCCTCCGCTTCGCCGATCCCCGCGCGCTCGACCAGGCGCGGGCGATGCCGGACATCGTCTCCGTGGAGGAGGACGCGCTGGAGATCCAGGTTCGCAGCGACGGCAGCGTGCACTCGGTCCGGGAGATCCTCGACTGGCTGGATGCCCGGGAGGTGTCGGTGCTCGACCTCTCGATCCACACGCCCGACCTGGACGATGTCTTCTTCGCGCTCACCGGCGCCGGGACGGCGGCGGCGGAACAACCCCGACCGCAGTTCGAGGAGGCACGCTCATGACCGCGCTCGCCGGCGCCTTTCGCGACGCCACCACCATGACCCGGCGCGACCTCATCCACGCATTGCGGAGCCCCGGGACGACCGCGATCGCCCTCATCACCCCGGTGTTCCTGCTCTTCATGTTCGTCTATGTCTTCGGCGGGTCCTTCAACGTGGGGACCGCCTATGTCGACTACGTCGCGCCCGGGATCCTCATGATCACCGCCACCTACGGTTGCACGATGACGGCGGTCCGGCTCGCCGCCGACATGAAAGAGGGCATCATCGATCGGTTCCGGACCATGGCCATCACGCGCGGGTCGGTGCTGACCGGCCAAGTGGTGGGGACCGTGATCCGCACCTCGCTCTCGTGCCTCGTCGTCCTCGCGCTGATGCTGCTGATGGGCTTCCGGCCGGTGGTCGATCCCCTGGCCTGGCTGGCGGTGGCGGGGCTCCTGCTCCTCGTCATCGTCGCCATCACGTGGGTCACGGTCGCCGGCGCGCTGCTCGCCAAGACCCCGGAGGGCGCCAGCTACTCCACGATCCTGGTCGTCCTGCTGCCCTTCGTCTCCAGCGCCTTCGCCCCCACCGACAAGATGCCGGGCTGGCTGCGCTGGTTTGCGGAAAACCAGCCCTTCACGCCCGTGATTGACACCATGCGGGCGCTGCTCATGGGAACTCCGGTCGGCCACGACTGGATCACCGGGGTCGTCTGGTGTCTGGGCTTCACAGTCCTCGGGTACACCGGCGCCAAGGTTCTCTTCGCGCGCGACCGCGTCCGCTCCTGAGGTCGCCAACCTCGTCCCGCCGGGTCAGGCCCCGTTTCGCACGGGACGGGGCCCATCCGGCCGGGTTTGAGGGCCGTTCCGTGCGAAACGGGAGGTTGAAGGGGCGCTTCTACGACAGGCCGGCGAGGACGGGCTCCAGTCCCCGGTGGAAGGTGGGATAGGCGTAGATCAGGTGCCGCAGCTGCTCGGTGGGGATCTGAGCCGTGATGGCGAGGACGAGGATGGAGAGCACCTCGCCGCCCACCGGGCCCATCGACGTCGCCCCTACCAACACCCCGCGGTCCTGATCCTCGACCAGCTTGAGCAGGCCGTCGTTCCCGGGGCCGTGGATCCAGCCGCGGGTGGAGTCGGAGGTGGCGCCGGTGCTGACCCGCACCCGGATTCCGCGCTCGCGTGCCTGCTGCTCGGTCAGGCCGGCGGAGCCGATCTCGGGGTCGGTGAACGTCACCCGCGGGAGGGCCCGGTAGTCGGCCGCCGGCCACTCACGGCCCTCGATGTCGGCCAGCGCGATCGCCGCCTGGTACATCGAGACGTGGGTGAAGGCGCCCTTGCCACAGACGTCGCCGATCCCCCACAACCGCTGGGTGCCCTCCACCCGCAGGTGGTCGTTGACCGGTAGGGAGCGGGCCTTGGGGTCGAGGCCCACCGTCTCCAGCCCGATGTCCCACAGGTTGGGGCGGCGCCCGACCGACACCAGCAGCTTCTCGGAGGTCACCCGATCGCCGCCCTCCAGCTCGACGGTGATCCCCTCCGGACCGTTCGAGACCCCGACCGCCTTCGACTTGGTCCGGACCTCCATGCCCTCTCGCTCGAACACCTCGGTGAGCGCCTTCGAAGCCTCGGGCTCCTCGAACGTGACGATTCGGTCCAGGGCCTCGATGACGGTGACCCGGGACCCGAAGCGGGCCATGCCCTGCGCCAGCTCGGCGCCGATGGAACCGCCGCCCAGCACCGTCAGCGAGGCGGGCACGGTCTCCGCCTGCAGCAGCTCGCGGTTGGTCCAGAACGGCACCTCGGACAGGCCCGGGATGGGGGGGACGGCAGGAGCGGTTCCCGGGTTGAGCACGACGGCCCGGCGCGCCTCCAGCTCGCGATCTCCCACCACCACCCGGCCCGGCCCGGCCAGCCGCCCGTGGCCGCGGACCAGGGTCCCGCCCTTGTTGGTGAAGCGGTCGGCAGCCACCTGGTCGTTCCAGTTGTCGGTCGCTTCGGCACGGATCCGGTGCGCGACCTTGCCCCAGTCCGGGGTGTCCGACGACGTGCCCGAGAGCGTCGGTATGCGCCGGCCTTCACCGAGGGAATCCGCGGCGCGCACGATCATCTTGCTGGGGATGCAGCCGAAGTAGGGACATTCGCCCCCGACCAGCCGCTCCTCGACGGCGGCGACCTTCCAGCCGGCGTCGGCCAGTCGCTCCGCCAGATCCTCGCCGCCAGGCCCCATTCCGATCACGACCGCGTCGACCACCTCTGCCATCAGAAAGACCTCCTGCGCTGGTCCGGCGAAGTCCCTATCGTGACAAGCATGGCCGGTCGGCACCGCGCGCGACCGTCCCGGCGCACCAATGCCGAACCTCGAACTGCGTACCGCGAAGCAGCAAGGTAGGAGGTCGACGATGGGTCTTCGTCATCGGCGGGCATGGGATCTGGAGCGCGAGCACGATGCGACACTCCGCCGGCACCGCCCGGGGTGGCGCCGGCGGCCGCTGGGGGTCATGCGCCGGGCCTGCCCCGACGATGTCTGCACCGGCGGGCCGCGGCGGTGCGCACAGGGAGGACGCACGCCGAGCTGGCGCCGGATGTTCTGAACCTCCGGTCCGGCCGCGTTGAGGGAGGAGAGGTTGGTGCACTACTATCACTTAATGCACCTGAGGAAGCCACGACGGTGGTCCCGTCGCCGGCCACCAAGGCCGCCCGGAGGGGGATCAGTCGGTTCGGGACTTCACATCCAACCCCTCGCCTCGCTACCATCAGGGACAGGGGTCACACATGGTGGGTTCTGATATCCGTTTGTCACCTCGTTTCGGACTCGAGACGCCGGAAACGGAACGGATCTTCGTCCCGGCTCCCGAGCCGCTCACGGTGCCGCAGCCTGAGCCCGCGACCGAGCCGCTGGCACCCCGATGAAGGAGCAGCGCGACCCAGTCGTCGGCTGGCGCTTGTGGCGGGTCCGCGGGGCACAGCTCGAATCGTGGGCCGCCAGCTGCGGCTGGGAACCCGGCACCAACGAGGCTCGCTGCCTGGCGCCGATTCGCCGGTGCCAGCATCCGCCGGGCCGGGGCTGCCGCTGCGGCTTCTGGGCGTTGTTCAGCCCGCTGCGCTGCTTCGAGCGAGCCCGCGCCGAGCGTGCCGAGCGTTCTTCCGTCCTGGGGCTGGTTCGAGGGTGGGGCGAGGTCGCGCTCCACGGCGAAGAGGGCTTCCGGGCGGAGCGGGCAGCGGTGATCTGCCTCTTCACCGACTGGGCCTGGGACGCGCCCGTGATGCCCCAGCCGGATACCGGGGCCTCGCGGCTGTGGTGGGGATTGATGGCCGCGCTGCGATACGTCCCGAGGCCGGTGGCGGCCGACCCCTGGCGCAAGCACGCGCTGGAGGACGCGGCCGCTCACTACGGCGTGCCCCTGGTTTCCCTCAAAGACGCGCTCCAGATCGGGCTGCTCGACGAGCTGGGGGCCGACGCCGGCATGCGCCGCGAGGCCCAGGCCTGGGTGGATCAGGTCGGCCACGGCCGGATGTGGGGGTCGGATTAGGCCAGGATCAGGCCCCGCCCCGGGCAGGCACCCTTCGCGGGGCGGTCGACCACCATCGGGGCCCTCGCGGGGTGTCCGTCGCCTCGAGACGGGAGCATTGCCTTAATTAACAGGGGGTGTTGGCGCCGGCTCAGTCCGTGGCTACGGTCGTGGACATGCGATCGAGCGGTGTCGGACGGTGGGCCGCGGTCGGCGGCCTGGTGCTGTCGCTGGTGGGTTGTGCGTGGTCCGGCCGGAGCGGCGAAGAACCTCCGCCAGGCCCGGCAGCGGTGCCGATCAGGCCCTCGGTCTCGCTCCTGGAGCAGACCGGGGACCTGCCCATCGAACAGTTCGTGGCGGGGGCGCGGCGGACGCTCGACTGCGAGGTCTACGAGGTCACGTCGCAGTCGCTCGCCGACGGCCTTGGCGCCGCCGCCCAGCGCGGGGTGCGGGTGCGGATGATCCTGGAGCCGAAGGCTTGGTCGACCGCCCTGGTCGAGCGTGAGGCCGGCGTCGAGGTGTTGCCCACCCCGCGCGTCGACCTCGACCACACCAAGAGCTGCGTGCGCGACGCGGGGACGCCGGAGGCGGCGGTCATGGTAGGCACGGCGAACTGGAGCGGCGCCGCCAGCACCACCGACGCCGATCTCGAGTTGGTGCTGCCCGGAAGCGATGCGGCCGCCCGCCAGGTCTCGGCCGTGATCGAGGCCGACATCGAGGGACGCCCGGTACCCGCGCCGGCACTCTCGACCTCGCTGCAGGCGGGGGAGGCGGTGATCAGCCCCTACGACTCGCGCTTGCTCTTGTCCCGGTTCCTCCAGGCACCCGCCACGCGCCTCCTCGCGACCTCCGAAGAGCTGCGGGACCCGGGCCTGGTGGGCCTGCTCGAGCGGGCTGCCGGGCGGGAGCCGGTGGCGGTGGCGGCGCCGCCCAGCGAGCCCACCCCGACCGGTGCGCTGCGCTGCTGGAGCCCGCTCTACATCCACGCCAAGCTCTTCGTGCTGTGGCGGGGAGGGGTCCCCTCGCTCGCCTTCCTCGGCTCCGAGAACCTCTCCAGCCAGAGTCTGGACGGCAACCGGGAGATCGGGGTCATCGTCGGGCCCCCGCTGGCCGGCGAGATCGCGAACGCGATCCAGGCCGTGCTGCAGTGCTCCGGCTGGACGGGCGCGTGAAAATGAATCCTCACCGTGATAGCGAGCCTGGTGCCGGAGCACGTCCTCACGGCCGACAGCCGGGGTGGCGGTGGCCGGCACTCGTCGCTGCTGCCCGGGGAGCAGGCCCTGGTCGCGAACGCGGTCGAGCGCCGCCGGCGGGAGTTCGCGGAGGGCCGCGACTGCGCCCACCGCGTGCTGGCAGGGCTGGGTTGGGCCGGTTTCGCGGTCCTCGCCGGACCGAATCGCGAGCCTCTGTGGCCACCCGGGGTGGTCGGCAGCATCACCCACTGCGAGGGCTACGTGGCGGCCGCCGCGGCGCGGGTGGCCGACCTGGGGTCGATCCGGAGCCTCGGCATCGACGCCGAGGTGCGGGTGCCGCTGGGCCCGGAGGTGAGCCGGCTGGTCCTGACGGAGGATGAGCGGCGCCGGACGAGCAGGTCTGGGGACGCCACTCTGGCGACTGCCTACTTCGGAGCCAAGGAGGCGGTGTACAAGTCCTGGTTCCCCCTCACCGGCCGGTGGCTCGACTACCAGGACGCTGAGCTCGATCTGGACCCCGCAGCCGGGAACTTCGATGTCCGGCTCCTGCCCTCTGCGCCCGAGCCCGCGGGAGGGCTTCTTTTCGGCGGCCGGGTTGCCTTGAGCGCGACGCATGTCTTCGCGGTGGCGACCGCGACCTTGCCTTCGCCGTGCCGCCACGGGCTCTCGCCCTCTGCCGATCGGGACTGACGCCCACGTACCGGTCGCGAATGCCGATGGCCGGCGTCCGGGGGAAGCGGGCAAGTTGAGGCGTGTGCGGACGCCCCCGGAAGTTGTGACAAGACGCATCCACGTCGTGCGCAACAACGAGCCGCGCCAGCAGAGCGTGCCTGCCGGACTGGCTGGGTAGCCAGGATGTGTGGAATCGCCGGCTGCGTGCTGGCAGGCTCCCGCCGCCCTGACCCCCAACGCCTGGCGGCGATGCGCGACGCGCTCTCCCATCGCGGCCCCGACGACGCCGGCATCGAGATTCTCGGCAACGTCGGGCTCGTCCACACCCGCCTGTCGATCCTCGACCTGAGCCCCTGCGGGCACCAGCCGATGTCGCATCCCGACGGCAAGTGGTGGCTCGTCTACAACGGCGAGATTTACAACCATCAGGACCTGCGCGCACGGCTCGGCCGCGCCCGGCTCAGCGGGGAGAGCGACACCGAAACCCTGCTCTGGTCGCTCGAGCGGTGGGGCGTCTCGGTGCTGCCGCGGCTCACCGGCCAGTTCGCGTTCGCCGCGCTCGACCTGAGCGGCGACCGGCTCATCCTGGGCCGCGACCGTTTTGGCATCAAGCCGCTCCACATCGCTCGCTTCGACGGCGGCCTCTGGTTCGCATCCGAACCGCAGGCGCTGATCGCCGCCGGCGCACCCGCGGTCCCCCAGTCCGACGCCTGGCAGAGCATCGAGGCCGGTTCCTACCTGGGCGGTGAAGGGACCTTGCTGGAGGGCATCACGCGCCTTCCCGGAGGCACGGTCGCGCAGATCTCGCTGACCGACGGCGGGCTTGCTCTGCAGCGCTGGCACACTCCCCGCCCGCGACGTGGACCCGGCGCGGGCGGCGCGTCTGGAGCGCAAGTCGCGTTCCCGGCTTACCGACGAGCTCGAGCGGACGCTGCGTCACGCGGTGCACGGGGCGCTGCTCTCCGACGCCACCGTCGGCACGCTGTGCTCCGGGGGCCTGGACTCCAGCCTGATCACGGCTCTGGCCGCCGAGCGGATGCCTGGCATCGTCGCGTTCGGGGCCGGCCACGTGGCGGACGGGGCCGCCGATGAGGGCCCGGCGGCCCGTCGCGTCGCCGAGGCGCTCGGCATCGAGGTCGAGATCGTGGAGGTGACGCCGCAGGATTTCCGGCGCCTGTTCGTGCCCGCCACCGTCCGCCACGGGAGCCCGATCGCGAACGCCAGCGCGGTCACCGTCGCCCAGTTGGCGGAGCGCGCCCAGCAGTGCGGCGTCAAGGTGCTGATGACGGGCGAAGGCGCCGACGAGCTGTTCGGCGGTTATGACGCGATGCACAGCGAAGCGCTGGCCGCCTACCTGCCCCGGCGCCACGACCTCGTGCGCCGTGCCGAGGGCATGCTGTTGGGGGATCCCCGAAAGGCTCTGAACCCGGCGCGCGTCCTGCGCCAGGTGTGGCGGACGGCCCTCGGTTCGGTGCGTCGACCGCCCGCGGTCGCGACGTGGAACAACCTGCTGAGCCCGGACACCGAGAGCCCGGCCCTGGCCGAGGCGACGGCCGCGTATGGTCACCACGACGGCGAGCGCCGGGCGCTGGAGGCCCGGTTGCTGCATCGCCTCGACTACTCGCTGTGCTGGCTGTTGAACCGCATGGACGAGAACGTGATGCAAATGTCGGTCGAGGCGCGGGTGCCCTTCCTGGAGCCGGAGGTGGTCAACCTCGCCCTCAACCTGCCGCTCGAGGCGCGCGTCGGGCCCTGGACGAAGGGCATCCTCCGCGACGTCGGCCGCCGCCTCCTGCCATGGTCGGTCGCCCACCGCCCGAAGCTTCACGGCATGGCGTTCGACGCGGGTGAGTGGATCGAGGAGGGGGCGGATCCGTCATTCCTGCGGTACGGCCTGCTACGCGAGACGCTCGGCATCCCGCTCGAGGAGCTGGACAATGTGTTCGCCCGGGCGGACGGCCGCCTCCGGATGCGACTGTGGTCGGCCGAGGTCTGGTGCCGATCGGTGTTCGGCGGCTGTTCGATCGACGACATCGAGCAAGGCCTCTGGCTTGACGATCCTGCGCGAATCCCGCGCCCGACCCAGGCGCTGCGCGCGGGCTGAATCCGGCCGGGCGCCGGGGCGCACCCAGCCCGGGCGGGTCTGCCGACCGGAAGGCCCCCGCTCCGGCCGTCGCGGTCGAGGTGACGTACCCGCGGCGCCTCCAGTTGGGATACGCTGCGCTCGACGGGGGTGAGGGGGCGGCACGGCGAGGCATGCCTCGGCCCCTGGACATTCTTGGAGGTCCCCATGAAGAAGGTGCTCCTGGACGAAAGCGATCTTCCGGACCACTGGTACAACATCCTGCCCGACCTTCCGGCTCCCCCCGCTCCGTACCTGCACCCGGCCACCATGCAGCCGATGGGTCCGGCCGACCTGGCCCCGATCTTTCCGCAGGCCATCATCGCGCAGGAGGTCTCGCAGGAGCGCTGGATCGAGATTCCGGACCAGGTGCGAGACATCTACCGGATCTGGCGGCCGACGCCGCTCTATCGCGCGGAGCGCCTGGAGAGGGCGCTCGACACGCCGGCCCGGATCTACTACAAGTACGAGGGAGTGTCGCCGGCGGGGTCTCACAAGCCGAACACCGCCGTCGCCCAGGCCTACTACAACGCGCAGGAGGGCGTGAAGCGCCTGACCACCGAGACGGGCGCCGGTCAATGGGGGTCGGCACTCGCTTTCGCGGGGGCCTTGTTCAACCTCGAGGTGACGGTCTACATGGTCCGGATCTCGTACCAGCAGAAGCCCTATCGCCGGGCACTGATGGAGACCTGGGGCGCGACCGTCTACTCGTCTCCCAGCGACCGCACCAACGGTGGCCGGGCGGTGCGCGCCCACGACCCGGAGTCGCCCGGGAGCCTGGGGATCGCGATCTCGGAGGCGGTCGAGGATGCCGCCACGCGCGACGACTCCAAGTACTCGTTGGGCTCGGTGGTCAACCACGTCCTCATGCACCAGACGGTGATCGGGCAGGAGGCCAAACAGCAGATGGAGGTGGTGGGGGCCTATCCCGACGTGGTCATCGGCTGCGTGGGTGGCGGCTCGAACTACGCCGGCCTGGCCTATCCCTTCCTCGCCGACCGGCTCTCGGGCGCTCGTCCCGACACCCGCTTCATCGCCGCCGAGCCGGCCGCCTGCCCCACCCTGACCCGTGGTGTGTACGCCTATGACTTCGGGGACACCGCCGGCGTGGGCCCGGTCGCGATGATGTTCACCCTCGGGCACAACTTCGTGCCCGACCCCATCCACGCCGGCGGGCTCCGCTACCACGGCGACGCGCCCTCGCTTTGCATGTTGGTGGATCACGGCCACATCGAGCCCCGGGCGTATGCCCAGCGCCAGTGCTTCTCCGAGGCGATCCGTTTCGCCCGCACCGAGGGCTTCCTGCCCGGCCCCGAGCCCTCGCACGCGCTGATGGCGGTGGCGGAGGAGGCGGCGGCGGCCCGGGAGGCAGGCGAGGAGCGGGTCATCCTCTTCGGGCTTTCGGGCCACGGCCACTTCGACATGTCGGCCTACGACGCGTACTTCGCCGGCAAGCTCGAGGACGTCGAGCTGTCCCAATCCCGGATCGACGCCGCCGTCGACGAGCTGCCCAAGGTACCGGCCTGAGGGTCGGTACCCCGGCGGGTGACGGGACTGACGCCCAGACACCTGCCCGGAAGGCCGATGGTCGGCGCCCGTCGATGGGCGTAAGGAAAGCATCATGAACGTACCTCCGGGAGGGGCGTCCCGTCACGACCCTCGCTTGTTCGACCATTTCGCGCGCAAGTACGACCGCCGCGACAAGGTGTATGGCGGGTTTCTCCGGGAATGGGTGGACGGCGTGCTGCACGGCCGCAGCGGCGAGACCGCGATCGACCTCGGCTGCGGCACCGGCGACGTCGCCGCCAGGCTGACCCGGCACTACCGGCATGTGCGGGCGATCGACCTCAGCGAGCCCATGCTCGAGGTGGCCCGGCGCAGATACGCGGGGCTGGCAATCGATTTTGAGTGCCAGGACATGAACGAGGTGAGCGGCCAGTACGACCTGGTCATCAGCTCCATGGTTCTGCACCATGTACCGGATCTGCCCCTCACCCTGCGGCGGATCGGCCGCCTGGTGGCCCCCGGAGGCACGGTCATCTTGCTCGACACCATCGGCCCCGCACCCGAATCCCGGATGGAGCACTACTGGTGGTCGGCCAAGGAGTTCCTGCGCGATCTGCGCCATGCGTGGCGGCGCCTGCGCGTGAACGTGGAGCCGGACTGGGTCAACCATCTCGTGAGCGATCGGTGGCTGTCCGCCGAGGCTTTTGCCGAGACCTACGGAAGCGCGTTTCCGGGCGCGATCATCGACACCCGAAACGGGGCCAACACGATGGTCTGGCAGCGGGACGCGGACGTGGTCCCGAGCGGATCGCTGCTGGGAGCGGAGCTGGAGGGCGCCGCCGGCTGAGCCGCGTCACTCTCCCGCGGCTCCTCGCACCCGCACAGATAAGCCACCTGTGCCCGTCGAAGTGTCCTTCACCGGCGCCGGTCGGACCCTTCGGTCCCACAGAAGGCGTTACGTCACTGCCCGTGGGTGCATCTCTCGCCGGGCTGGTGGCCCCGCTCCTAGACTCGGCACATGAGCCCCCGGTCACTGCCGCCGGTTCGTCCCGCGCGGCAGTCCGACGCCGCGGCGATCGCGGCGCTCTACTCGGCGACCCTGGGCGATGGCTATCTGAGCGCCGAGGAGGCGTCGGTCTGCATCCGTGACCGCACCGGCCGCACGGCCTGGTTCGTGGCCGAGACCGGCGACCGGCTGGTGGCGGCGGCAAACGCGCTCTGGATCCTGCGCCGTGAGGTGCCCCACGCCGCGCCGCCCGGGTTCGAGCAGGTGGCTGAGGACCTCTTGCGGTCGGCGCCCAGCGCGCGCCGCTTCGGCCTCCTGGAAAACGTGGCGGTGGTGCCGGCGCACCGGCGACAGGGCTTCGCCGCCGCCCTCACCGAAGCGCGCCTGGACTGGCTGCGGGAACAGGAGGTGGAGCTCGTGTACACGTTCGCCTGGCACACGCCGGAGGGGGTCCCCGCCCAGCCCACGCTCGAACGGGCGGGGTTCCGGGCGGCCCGCGAGCTGCCGGACTTCTATCTCGAGGACGGCCTTCGCAACGGCTACTCCTGCCCCTGGCACGGGGCACGGTGCCACTGCTCCGCCCTCCTCTGCCTCCGCGAGCTGGAGCCGTTGGCGACGGTGGGAAGGCCTCGGTGACGGCGCCGCTGACGGGGGTGCGGGTCCTGGAGGTGGGTCAGTTCATGGCCGCCCCGTTCTGCACCATGCAGCTGGCCGACCTGGGTGCCGACGTGGTGAAGGTCGAGTCCCCACGCGGCGGCGACTCGGTGCGCGGAACCGGGCCCTTCGTGGGCGGTGAGAGCTCGCCGTTCCTGCGCCTCAACCGCAACAAGCGCTCCCTTGCGCTCGACCTCAAGCGAGCCCGCGGCGCGGAGGTGCTGTGGCGCCTGGTCGAAAACGCCGACATCCTGGTCGAGAACCTGCGTCCGGGCACCTTCGCGCGGCTCGGCTTTCCCTGGCCGGAGCTGCACCGCCGCAACCCGCGGCTGATCTCGGTGGTGGCCAGTGGCTGGGGCCAGGACGGCCCGCTCGCCCAGCTCGCGGGGCTGGACATCATGGCCCAGGCCCGAGGCGGCCTGATGAGCATCACCGGGGAGGCGGGCGGTGATCCGGTCAAGGTCGGGGTGCCCGTCTGCGACCTGGTGTGCGCGCTCTACGGCGCGCTGGCGGCGGTGAGCGCGCTGCAGGCCCGTAATCGCACCGGTGAGGGGCAGCGGATCGACGTCAGCCTCTTCGAGGCGGGGGTGAGCCTCTCCATCTGGGAGGCCGGCCGCTATTTCGCGACCGGCGAGATCCCCCAGCCGCAGGGCTCGGCCCACCAGGCCAACGCACCCTATCAGGCCGTGCGCACGGAGGACGGCTGGATCACGATCGGGGCTGCCACCGAACGCAACTGGAACGCGTTCTGCCAGGCGCTCGACCTCCATGCTCTGTTGGAAGACGACCGCTACCGGAGCACCAACTCGCGGCTTGCGAACCGCGACTCGCTGATCGAGGCCATCGAGGCGCGCACCCGGCAGGCCGCGACGGCGCACTGGATGGAGGTGCTGGAGGCGGCGGGAGTCCCCTGTGCCCCGATCCAGAACTACGCTCAGGTGTACTCCGATCCCCATCTGCTCGCCCGCGAGTACTTCTGGGATGCGCCCCATCCGCGGGCTGCCTCGGAGCGCGTCCGGCAGTTGGGGTCGCCGATGCGGTTCTCGGGCACGCCCGCCCGGCGCGAGGCCGCCGGCCCCCTCCTGGGGGAGCACACGGAGGCGGTCCTGAGCGAAGTGGGCCTCGGCCCGGAGGAGATCAGTAGCCTGCTCGAAGACGGGACCATTCACCTCTCGCGGGAGAAGGTGGCGTCACCATGACCGGCCCCGGAACCTCGATCCCGACCGAACCCGCCTCCACCGAGGAGCTGCTGACGCACCGCCAGGGACCGGTGCGGTGGGTGGTGTTCAACCGCCCGCAGGCGCGGAACGCGATGACCTGGAACATGTACGACCGCCTGGTCGAGGTCTGTCGAGAGGTCAACGAAGATCCCTCGGTGCGCGCGCTGATCCTGACCGGGGCCTCGGGACGGGGGCCGGCGTTTGTGGCCGGGACCGACATCGCCCAGTTCCGGTCCTTCAAGACCGCGGAGGACGCCCTCGACTACGAGCAGCACGGGGCCAACGTGATGCGGACGCTGGAGGAGGTGCGGGTGCCGACGATCGCCGCCATCGCCGGCCCCTGCACAGGCGGGGGGGCGATGATGGCGGCCTGCTGCGACCTCCGGCTCGGCGCTCCTTCGGCACGGTTCGGGTTCCCGATCGCGCGCACGCTCGGGAACTGCCTCTCCGTGATCAACTACGCCCGGCTCGTCAACCTGATCGGTGCCGCCCGCACCAAGGACCTGATCTTGCGGGCCCGGCTGATCGGCGCCCAGGAGATGCTCGAGCTGGGCTTGATCACGGAGCTGGTGCCGGACGAGGAGTCGCTGCTGCCGCGGGCGCAGGAGTGGGGGGAGCAGATCGCGGAGCTGGCGCCGCTGACGCTGCAGACGACCAAGGAGGCGCTGCTGCGAATTCGCGACCGGCAGCTGCCGGAGGGTTCGGACGCCGACCTGATCCTGCGCTGCTACCTCTCCAGCGACTTTCGCGAGGGGATGGAGGCGTTCCTGGCCAAGCGCAAGCCGATCTGGCGCGGCGAGTAGCGCGGCGGTCCCGGGCGGCCCGGGACTGGCCGCCCGGGAGCGTCCGTCATTGCCGATGGGCAGGCCGCCCGATGCTTTCTAGCATCCGCCATGGATGCTCTACCGCGCGATCTTCACCGGCGTTCTTTCGCTGCTCGCACTGCTGCCTCTGCTGGCGTCGCTCTATCTCCTTCTGCTGGCGCTGCTCACACGGTTGCACCGGCCCCGCCCACGGAGCGCGAGCGGCCGCGCGTCGATCGCGATCCTGGTCCCGGCTCACGACGAGGAGGCCCTCCTCGCCCGCTGCCTGCGCGGGCTGCAGGAGGCGCGGGCCGGCATCCCGAGCCGGCTGGTGGTGATCGCCGACAACTGCACCGATCGGACCGCCGAGATCGCGATCTCGGAGGGCGCGCAAGCGTGGGTGCGTACGGACCCCGAGCATCGGGGCAAGGGCCGGGCCCTGCGCTGGGCGCTCGATCGCCTGCTGAACAGCGCCGCTCCGCCCGACGCCGTGGTGGTGGTCGACGCCGACTCGGTGGTCGCCCCCGACTTCCTCCACCGCCTGGTGGGAGCGTTCGAGGCCGGGCACCCGGTGGTCCAGGCCGAGTACCTGGTGCTGCCGGAGGGAACGGACGTCCGCCGGCGGCTGGTCGCCGCCGGATTCCTGCTCTTCCACCGGGTCCGGTTCTCGGGCCGCGCGGTCCTGGGACTGTCGGCCTCCCTGGTCGGCAACGGGATGCTGTTCGGCACCCAGGTCTTGCGGGAGCATCCCTGGGAAGCCTTCAGCGGGGTGGAAGACCTCCAGCACTCGATCACCCTGCGCCGGGGCGGCATTCCGATCCACTTCGAGGCTTCGGCCCGGCTCTGGGGGCCGGTCGCCACCGGACGCGCGGCCGGCGCCCAGCGCTCCCGCTGGGAGGGAGGCCGGCTGGCCACCATGCGTCGTGAGGTGCCGCGGCTTTTGGCCCAGGGGGTACGCCGTGGTGATCCGCACGCGCTCGAGGCGGCCGCGGAGCTGGCGGTGCCGCCGCTGGGTCTGTTGCTTGCTCTCGACCTGACGGGGCTGCTGGTGAGCGGGGCGTTCGCGCTGACCGGCCTCGCCTTTCCGTGGGTGCTGCTGCCCTGGGCCGCGGCCGGCGTCGCCCTCGCGCTCTCGGTCGTGGTCGGGCTCTGGGCGGCCAGGGCGGACCGGGCGACCTTCTCCGCGCTGGTGCGGGCGCCGGTGTTCCTGCTTGGCAAGCTTTCGCTCTACCGCCGCCTGGGCCGGTTCGACGCCTCGCGCTGGGATCGCACCGAGCGCCCCCAGGCCGGCGCCACCAGCGGCGCGCCCGTCCGGGCCTGGGTGAACGGCATCCAGGTCGAGGGCTTGCGACTGGCGGAGGCGGCGGAGCTGCTGGTCCGGCGGAGCCTGCAGCGTCCGTCGGCGCAGGCCTGCACGGTGAACCTCGACTTTCTGGTGCAAGCGGACCACAACCAGGAGGTCCGGCAGCTGCTGGGAGAGTCGGAGGTGAACGTGGCCGATGGAACGCCGGTCCTCTGGCTGGCGCGGATCGGCGGCACCAGCTTGCCGGGTCGAGTCACCGGCGTCGACCTGGTCCCTCAACTGGCGGTACAGTGCGCCGCGCAAGGTGCCCGCGTCTTCCTGCTCGGCGGGCAGGGGGGCGCCGCCGAGGGCGCCGCCTGCCACCTGCGGGCGCTTGCGCCCGGCCTCCAGGTGTCCGCGCTCGAGACGCCGCCCGCGACCCTCGATGAGATGGATGACGATGCCATCCTGGCCGCGGTCGCCGCGGCCCGCGCCGACCTGCTGCTGGTGGCGTTCGGGCACCCCAAGCAGGAGCTCTGGATCAGCCGCAACCTGTCCCGGCTGCCGGTCGGGATGGCGATCGGTGTCGGCGGCTCGCTGGATCTGCTGTTGGGCCGGATCGCCCGCGCCCCGGCCTGGATGCAACGGACCGGGCTCGAGTGGTCCTGGCGCTTCCTGCAGGAGCCGCGGCGCCTGGGCGGCCGCTACCTGCGCGACGGCGGCTGGCTGCTGCGGGTGCTGCCGGGAACCGTCCTCGCACGCTTCGCCGAGTGAGGTGCCGTTCACTCTGTCGGTTCGCCGCCTCGGCTAGCCTGCTCCTGTGATGGAAGACCAGGCCACCCCGCTTCGCCTCTACCTCTTTGAAGCCGCCCAGTCGTCGATGCCCGGGCCCGGCGGCCCGATCGAGGGAGTCGCCGGCTCCTACCTGGTGACGATGTCAGACGGAAGCCATGTCCTCATCGATTCCGGTCCGCCTGCCGACATGGGACACGGCACGCCTTCGGAGGGCGGCGTGGTCACGGCGACCGAGCAGCTGGCGCGGCTCGGGATCCGGCCCGAGGACGTCGCCATGGTGGTCACCACCCACTTCGACGTCGACCACGCGGGTCAGAACGACGCCTTCCCGAATGCCGTCCACGTGGTCCAAAGGGAGCATCTCGAGGTCGCCCAGGGAGGCTATGAGCGGTTCGCCCGGCACCGCGCGCACTGGGACGTCGGCGACGAGAAGTTCCGGACCGTGGAGGGTGACACGGAGCTCTTCAGGGGCTTCGACTTGATCTCGACCCCGGGTCATGTGCCGGCGCACCAGTCGGTGCTGCTCGAGCTGCCCCGCACCGGCCTGGTCCTGATCACCGCCGACGCGGTGCCTCTGGCGCCGCTCTTCAGGCCCGATCGCCCCAAGACCATGGTCGACTCGGGCGAGGAGGACGAGCTCCGCGCCAGCACGCAGAAGTTGCTCCGGATCCGTGATGAGAAGGGCGTCAAGCTCGTCATCCACCATCACGACGGAGCTCAGTGGAAGACGCTGAAGAGGGCTCCCGACTACTACGACTGAGCTCTGAAGGCGGCCTCAGGAGGCCGTCGTGTGGGGAGCCGTCGCGGCGTGCGCCGGCGGCGGGACCTCCAAAGCCGGCGCCATGCTCGCGTCGGCGGGCCAGCCGAAAGCGGCACGGTCGAGGAGCAGGAGCGTCGGTCGTGACCCGCCGACCTCGTCCGCGAACCCGGTGAGGCGAACCGCGTCGAACGTGGCGCTGAGCGCGGCGCCACCGAGACCGGGCGCGCCGATCCGGTCGCACATGAGCGAGATCGGTCGGGCCGCTCGCGCGGCGGCGCGGGCCACGATTGGGTTGCGGATCGACGCCCGGGCCAGAGCGCGCGTCAGGGGGTGACGGGTGTGAAACTCCCGCGCGATCGCCTCCAGCAGGTCCTGGTGGCCACGGTCGCGACCCATCCGGACCTCGAAGTGGCCATAGGCCTCGGCCATCGCCACCCATGACTCGTACGAGCGTTCCGCCAGATGCTGTGCCTCCGCCTCGGGCAAAAACGTGAAGTGAAGCCCCCGGTCACGTAGACGGAACGCCAGCTCCACGTCTTCGCCTCGTGGAAAGGTGACGTCGAAGCCGAACGCCTTGACGAGATGCACCCGCCGGACCGAGGCGTTCCCGGTATAGAACTGGCGCGGGGATACCTCCCACTCGCCCCGTGCCATGGCGGCGTACTGCTCCGCGACCGTCTTCCCTTCCCACCGGACCCAGGGGGTCCCGTGCCCGGGTGGCGGCAGCAGGGGGCCGATCGCCACCAGCTCCTGGTCGTGCTCATGGGCTTTTTGATGGACGCTCAAGAAGTGTGGCTCGGGGACCACGTCGTCGTCGAGGAAGACGATCAGCTGACCCGTGGACAGCGCCAGAGCGTGGTTGCGAGCGGCAGCCGGCCCTTGCCGCTGCTGATCGGCGAGGCGCAGCCGCATCGGATACCAGCCGCGCTGGACCGCCTCGAAGGCGGGATCACCCACGCCGTCGCAGACGACGACGACCTCGACCCGCTGCATGTCCATCGCCGTCTGGTGCGCGAGGGCATCAAGGACGCGGAGCAGCGACTCGGGGCGCTGGCGGGTGGGTATCACGACGGAGACGCTGGGGAGCACCTGTGTCCTCAAGAATGCACGAGAGATCGCCCCACTGTCGAGTGGCGGAATGGAGCCTTCGCGGCGCTTGTCCCGGTGCGCCCGGGACAGAGTGGAACGCGGGGCTGGGCACCGCTCTGGTGCGTGCCGGAGGGCCCCGTCGGCGCACCTCCGGGGCCTGAGCCGGCGGGATAGGCCCCGTTGGTGCACCTCCGGGTGTCAACGACGGTGGTGGTGATGGTGGTGGTGGTGGTGCCGGGAGGTGACGATCGGTGCGGGTGTCGGCGCGCCGGTGCCGGTCGCGGTCGGGCCCGGAGTGGGTGTCATCCCCGGCGTGGAGGGCGGCGGCGCCGGCGTCGTCACCGGTGTCGGCGGCGGCGGCGCCGGCGTCGTCACCGGCGTGGGTGACGGTGGCGCCGGGGTGGCGGTGGGCGTCGAAGCGGGCGCCGGCGTCGGCGTCGAAGCGGGCGCGGGCGGCGTCGTCGAGGGCGTGGACGGCGTGGTCGAGCCCGAGGAGGCGGCCGAGGAAGCACAGGCCGAGGGATCGAGACAGGAAGGCACGCCTCCGGCGCCGGCGAGGATGAGGTCGAAGTTGGCGACCGCACCCTGACCGCCGGCCCCCTGGACGGTGATGGTGTTCGCCCCCTGGACCACCTCCGAGAGCGGCACCGGAACGGCGATGGTGCGCGCCGAGTAGTAGGTGCTGTCCGGGAACGGCCACGCGGTCGAGATGGGCCCGTTCCCGTTGAGGCTGACGGTGGGCACGACCCCGCTCTCCGGCACCCAGGTGAACTCGACCAACGCCGCCGCCGCCCTCGAGATGGAGGTGGCGTCGACCGGGAGCGTCCGACCCGAAACGCTGGAGCTGGCGTCCCAACCCGTGTTCTCGTTGGAACCGCTCATCTGCCCGTGGACCGGCACGTCGAAGCCGCGGTCACGAGCAAGGATCGGGCCGTCAAAGCCGAAGTTGTCCCACCCGAAGGTGTTGTTCTCCTGCCCGGGGGAGTATTTCCCGGCGTTGTAGTGGGTGTCCTCCATCCACACCAGCCCGCGCGTGAGCGGCATCGTGAGGCCGGCGGAGGCGATCTCGACGAGGCCGGTCGAGCCCGGGTCGGAGGCCCAGATGGCGACCGAGGAGGGGCTGATCTGGATCTCGACGTGGTTCATCACGGAGGGATTGGTCGACATCCCCACGCAGGCGTCACGACTGAAGGGGACGTTGGAGAGCGCGTAGCCGCGGGTCACGTACATGGTGTCGACCGACCACTGCCCAGAGGGGCAGTTGCTGGAGACCTGGCCCGCCATGGTGAAGCCGAAGGAGTTGCGGGCGTAGGTGTTGATCCCGGGCAGCGACTCGTAGGGATCCGGCACCGGCTGGTCGGTGTAGACGAAGCTGGGCCAGGCGGCGTGCCCGTCGAGGGAGTCATTGGAGACGTCGAAGGTCACGTCGCCGGTCCGGCCCGCGATGTCGAAGGGCTGGCGCGGGTACATGGCGACGATGGACTGAGAGCCGCCGTCGTTGGCGGTGTCGAAGAGCTGTCCGTTGCAGATCTGGAGGTTGTCGGGGGGCAGCAGAGAGCCGCCGCCGCACTGGCTCGAGCTGGCGGGCACGAACTGCTCGTCATCCCCCTGGGAGGGGTTCTCGATGACGCTCAGGTAGGAGACCCCCCAGACGGTGGGGTCGAGCGGGCCCGAGCGTGAGGAGTTGGACGCCGCCGGCTGGTCGAAGGTGTCGCAGAAGGCGACCGTGGAGGCGGACTTCTGGAACTGGCAAGGGCTTGCCGCGCTCGCCGGCTGGGCCAGGGAGCGGACGAGGAAAGCGCTTGCTACCAGGAGCAACGCCGCCAAAGGAATGACCAGATACCTGCGCACAAACACCTCCATGGCCGGGCCCCCGCCGCGGCCTCCCTACCCCGAGGCGATCGCCTCATTCTCACTCTCGCGCCGGCCTCCCGTGGGACGCGGGCACAAGTCTACGGCCGCGTACCTTCGCCGCGACCTCCCTACCCCGAGGCGATCGCCTCACTCCTCCGAAGTCGCCGGGTCCTCCCCCTCGGTGCCAGCGGCGCGACGCTGTCGTGATGGTCTACGCTTCGCCACTAACCCGAAGAGCAGGCGCCATTCCCCTTCAGCGGGAACGTTCACACCAAATCCGGGTGTGACATGTGCCCAGATTGGGCAGGCATTACCCGCCGAAACCATACATGATCCGATTCACGCTTGTCCAGCCTTGTCGGTGAGACTTTCCTTGCCGGGCGCGGCGCTCGGGGCTGGGAGCCAGGTCACCCGGCAGGCTTGAAGGGGCTGCACTCAGGGAGCCCGGTCGACGGGGTGAGGCACATCTCCTCGTCCCTCCCATCCAGCAACGAGGTCAGGGCGGGTCCCTGAGAGATCTGGATCTGACTGGTGAACCCTTGCCAGGGCTGCCAGGACCCGGTCCAGCGGAGATGCTGGGGAAGGCTGCCGGGACCGCCCACGACCACGTCCAGCTCACCGGCGCCAGTCGAAGCGGCGGCGGGACCGGTGGTCAGGCCTCCTCCGCCCAGGTCCTCCCAGCCGCCTGACCAGCCACCCACGTACCACTGGTGGTAGAGACTGCCGTCGACGCCCTGGACGAACACGTCAAGCCGGTTCTGCCCCCAGGTGGTGATCGCCGGCGTCGCGTGGGTGAGTCCGCCCAAGCCCTCCCACGGGCCCCAGCTGGATCCATTCCACGCCTCGTGCCAGACGCCGGCGCCGAGCCCGGGTACCACCACGTCGAGCCGGTTCGGCCCCCAGGAGGCGGCCGCTGGACTCCCGGTCAGGATGCCACCAAGCGGTTGCCATCCCGACCAGCCGGTGCCGACCCACGCGATGTGCCAGAGCTGCGCGTCGATGCCTTCCACGAAGATGTCGATCCGGTTCGGCCCCCAGGCGACCGCGGCGGGCTGGGTGCCGGCGGCGATCAGGCCGCCCAAAGGCTCCCACCCTGACCACCGGCCACCGCTCGAGTAGGCGTGCCAGAGCGCACCGTCGGCCCCGCGTCCGAAGAGGTCGTAGCGGGTCTTCGACCAGGAGCTCAGAGCCGGTCCGGAGGTGAAGACGCCACTGGGCAGCGGGGTCAGGCTCAGCCTTGCCTCGGGGGTCGAAGGCGGGACGGGCGTGGGAGGCGGCGGGGGCGAGCCCGACGAGGAGCCGGCGGAGGAGCACTCCGAGGGGTCGAGACAGGAGGGCACGCCACCGGCGCCCGCGAGGATGAGGTCGAAGTTGGCGACCGAGCCCAGCGCGCGGTTGGATTCGACGGTGATGGTGTTGGCTCCCTGCACCACCTCCGAAAGCGGCACCGGAACGGCGATGGTGCGTGCCGAGTAGTAGGTGCTGTCCGGGAACGGCCACGCGGTCGAGATGGGCCCGTTCCCGTTGAGGCTGACGGCGGGCACGACCCCGCTCTCCGGCGCCCAGGTGAACTCCACCAATGCCGCCGCCGCCCTCGAGATGGAGGTGGCGTCGACCGGGAGCGTCCGACCCGAAACGCTGGAGCTGGCGTCCCAACCCGTGTTCTCGTTGGAACCGCTCATCTGCCCGTGGACCGGCACGTCGAAGCCGCGGTCGCGAGCAAGGATCGGGCCGTCAAAGCCGAAGTTGTCCCACCCGAAGGTGTTGTTCTCCTGCCCGGGGGAGTATTTCCCGGCGTTGTAGTGGGTGTCCTCCATCCACACCAGCCCGCGCGTGAGCGGCATCGTGAGGCCGGCGGAGGCGATCTCGACGAGGCCGGTCGAGCCCGGGTCGGAGGCCCAGATGGCGACCGAGGAGGGGCTGATCTGGATCTCGACGTGGTTCATCACGGAGGGATTGGTCGACATCCCCACGCAGGCGTCACGACTGAAGGGGACGTTGGAGAGCGCGTAGCCGCGGGTCACGTACATGGTGTCGACCGACCACTGCCCAGAGGGGCAGTTGCTGGAGACCTGGCCCGCCATGGTGAAGCCGAAGGAGTTGCGGGCGTAGGTGTTGATCCCGGGCAGCGACTCGTAGGGATCCGGCACCGGCTGGTCGGTGTAGACGAAGCTGGGCCAGGCGGCGTGCCCGTCGAGGGAGTCATTGGAGACGTCGAAGGTCACGTCGCCGGTCCGGCCCGCGATGTCGAAGGGCTGGCGCGGGTACATGGCGACGATGGACTGAGAGCCGCCGTCGTTGGCGGTGTCGAAGAGCTGCCCGTTGCAGATCTGGAGGTTGTCGGGGGGCAGCAGAGAGCCGCCGCCGCACTGGCTCGAGCTGGCGGGCACGAACTGCTCGTCATCCCCCTGGGAGGGGTTCTCGATGACGCTCAGGTAGGAGACCCCCCAGACGGTGGGGTCGAGCGGGCCCGAGCGTGAGGAGTTGGACGCCGCGGGCTGGTTGAAACTGTCACAGAAGGCGACCGTGGAGGCGGACTTCTGGAACTGGCAGGGGCTTGCCGCGCCGGCCGGCTGGGCCAGGGGGCGAGCGAGGAAAGCGCTTACCACCAGCAGCGACGCCGCCAGAGCGATCACCGGATACCTGCGCACGAACCCCACCTCCAAGCAACCGGGCTGGGACGCTCAACCCCGCCCCCGGGCGAGACCTCGCAGCCCCTTTAGTGGCTCATACGGCCCAAACGTGATACGGGACATGTGCCCAGATCGAGTAGGCGGCGTCCTTAAGGACTATAGCCGATACCCGCGGCCTCTGTCCACCGCCGGCCCGGCTTGGCGGCCCCGGATCCCCGCCCCAGGCGTGTCCCGGCGCCGGCAGCGGTTACGCATGCCGGCCCACCGGTCTGTCCACCCGACGTCCCGACGCCGGCGCCGCCCGCTCCTCCGTGACTTCTTGCAGGTGCCGGGCCAGCCGGGCCGCGAAGAGTTCCACACCAGCCTCGTGGACGGCGAAGGCCCGAGCCTGGGCACCCAGGCGGCGTCGCAGCACCTCGTCCTCCAGGAGGCGCCCGACCGCGCGCTGGAGGGCAGGGGCGTCGCCGGGCGGCACCAGAAGACCGGTCTCCCCGTCCTTGACGATGCCGCTCATCCCGCGGGTCGCGCTCACCACCACCGCCTTGCCCATCGACATCGCCTCGAGCAGCGTGGTGATCCCGGCCGGGAACTCGGTCTCGACGACGGGGACGGCCACCACGGTGGCCTCGGCATAGCGGTGGCGGAGCTCGGCCGGCTGGGCGAATCCGACCTCCGCGTGCTCCGGCCAGCGCTCCGGCAGCAGCGCCCGCGACTGCGGGGAATGCGTACTGCCGATCGAGACCTGGAGGCGCGCGTCGAGACTGGCGACCGCTTCGACCAGGGTCCGGTAGTCGCGATGCTCGATGCCGGCGGTGGTGATCGTCGGCCGGCCCGGCCACGCGCCGGCTCCCGGCTCCCAGAAGTCGGTGTCGACGGCGTAGGGCAGCACGAAGACGCGGTCGGGATCCATGCCGAGCTCCCGGACCGCGACCTCTCGCTGGCGATTCGAGTGCACCAGCACCCGATCCATGTGCCGGCCGGCGCCGAGCGTGCGGAACAGGAGCCGCTTCTTGGGCGTGTTGAGGTGGTGACCGATCACCACGTGTGGAACCGGCCGGCGGGTGGCACGCATGGCCACACCCAGCGGTATCCCGAGGTGCTCGCCGTCGCTCAGGATCGCGCTCGCCCCGTGTGCCCGTGGCAGGGCGGCGTTGACATGGGCCATCGAGGTGGAGACCGAGCGCCCCGCTCGAGCACCCCGGTGCGGGAGCTGCGACCAGTCGAAGAGCTCGACCTCGTGATCTGTCTCCAGCACCAGATACTCGGGTCGGGGCCGCATCCCTCCCGAGACCTCACGGCGCAGCTCGTCGTCGGCGTAGGCGGAGACGAGCATCAGGGGGCGGTCCGGGCGCCGGTCCGCGAGGCGCCAGCCGGAGAGCGCGGTCATCGGGCCGACGTCTCCATGACGACCGCCGCCGGACCGACGGCGATTCCTCCCGACGGGACATCGTGGGTGACCACCGCACCCGCCCCCACGATCGCGCCGTCGCCGATGGTGACGCCCTTCAGGATGATGGCGCGGGCCCCGATCCAGACGCGGTCGCCGATATGGACCGGCCGGTAGTCGAAGCCACGGCCGGGCAGGGGGTGCTGATCGGTATCCATGATGATCACGTCCCAGCCGATCTCGCAGTACTCACCGATCGTGACCTCGTCCCAGGCGATGATCTCGGCGTTGCGATTGAGGAAGGTCCCGGTCCCGATCCGCAGGCTGGCCTCATGGCCGACCTCGAGGCGGACGCCGGGAAAGAAGAGACAGCTCCCGACCTCCAGCGTGCCGCCCAGGTTCTTGACGCGAACCTTTGGGAACCCGGGGGCGCAGCTGATCCAGCCCGCCCGCGTGAACTTCCGGGCCGCGAGCAGCCCCCAGAATCGCTCGGTGAGCCGCAGGCGCAGCAGCCGCGACCATAACTCCCTCATGCCGGGCGCCTCAGTCTTTCTGCTCGGCGCTGCGAGACCTGCGTGAGCAAATCCAGGATGGCGCGATTGTTCCGCATCGCGTCGTGCTCCTCCACGGCCAGCTGCTGCCCGGCTCGTCCCATCGCCGCGCGCCGGCTCGGCGAGCGGACGAGCTCGGTGAGGGCCTGAGCGAGCTGGCGGGGGTCGCCGCGCCGCACCAGGTACCCGGTCACCCCTTCCTGCACCAGCTCCGGAATCGCCCCCACGTTGGTGGCCACCACCGGCAGCCCGCAGGCCATCGCTTCAGCCACCGCCTGGGGGAAACAGTCGCCGTGCGAAGGGAGCGCGAAGATGTCGGCCTGGTGGAAGAGGTCGAGCAGTTCCGGCGACTGAGGTTTGAGGCCTCGGTGCACGCGGACGCCGGCCGCGGCCGGCAACACCGCATCCGACCCCGTGACGACGTCCAGTTCGGCGCCGTCACCGAGCCGCCGCATCGCCTGCAGCAGATCGTTCCCACCTTTGCGTTCGAACTGGCCGCCGACAAAGAGGATGCGAGGAGGGCCCGGACGGCGCACGCTGACGCCGGAAAAGAGCCGCAGGTCGACACCGGGGTGGATGACCTGGATCCGCTTCGGGTCCACGCCGTAGTCGCGTTCCAGCGAGCGCGCCGCCCAGTGGCACCAGCTGACCAGCGTGGCGGCGCGGTCGAACGTGCGCTTGTTCAACTGCACCTTGAGCCGCTCCAGGCACTCCGGCTGACGCCGGTGGTCGTAGGCGGCGGCCAGCTGGTCGACGTTGCTCGGGGTGGCGTCGAGAGAGACGACGGTGGGCACCGCCCGCATCAGTGAGGGCAGCAGGAGGGCGGCCACCTGGGTGTGTACGAAGAGCCCGTGCAGGGGTCCCCTGGCCAGCGCTTCCTGAACCCGCGTCCGCGCCTCGCGGCTGGCCTGGTACGACCAGGTCCTGAGCCCTGGCAAGCGCTCCAGCGGGGAGAGGCTGGCGGGCACACGGTATTCGAGCTTGATCAGCTCGGCGTCGAATGAGTCCTCGGCCAGGACGCGCTCCAGGTTTCGGGAGTGCGCGACATGGCCCAGCGTCTGCTCGATGACGAGCGCGTAGCGGCCGGTCTCAAGACTCATCCCGCACCTCCTCCGGGAGGACGGCACCCCGCCTCCGGGCGGCCAGCCGGGGGGCGACGTTGGCGATCCCGAGCAGGATGCCAAAGGTGACCATGTTGCGGGGGTTCATCAGCTGCAGGTCGGCATAGGCGAAGACCAGCTCGGCGATGATGCCGCAGGCACAGAACAAGCCGGTGGCCTGGAGGAGCCGGTCGTCGGGAATCCGCATGCAATTGATCGACTCCATGAGGCCGGTTCCGACCAGGGCCCAGAAGGCGACCATCCCGATCCCGCCCAGCGCCATCGGCACCCAGAGCAGCGAGTTGTGGGGGAGAAGCAGGTAGAGCGAGTACAGGTTGCCGATGTTGACCATTGGCACCACCTGGATGAAGTCTTTGCCCAGCCCCCAGCCGGTGATCGGTGAGAGGTGGTAGGTGAAGGCGAGGTTGAAGTTCTCCGCGAGCCGGTAGGCGTCGGAAGAGTTGTCGCGCAGGCTTTGATCCTGCCCCAGCGCGGACTTGATCGGGCTCACCAACGCGGAGCGGGTGCCGTACTGCACGTTCCAGGAGGCGGCCACGAACACGGCGTAGGCGGCGGCCAGCGTGGCGCCGATGGGGATCGTGAACTTCCGCATCTGGGGCCGGTAGCGGATCGCCAGGACCATGAAGACGATGAAGGTGATGCCGGCGGCGTCGATCCCCGTCCGCCGGTTGTTCTCGACCAGCGCGAGGGCGGCAAATGGGGCCAGGAGCAGGAGGAGGAGCCGGGTCCGCGGCCGCCGCGCCCAGATCAGGAAGGCGCCCACCGCGACCAGCAAGAGCAGCAGGAAGTAGGAGTCCTCGTGGCCGAGGAGCGAGTTCACGGTGCTGACGTTGCGCTGCAGGGTGACCAGGTAGCGCCAGTCGCCGAGGACGGCGGTGATCATCTCCGCGGTCAGGAAGACGATCAGGAGGACCACCAGCTGCCGGCGCTCGCGAAGCACGGCGGTCGTGAACACGAACGCGAGCAGCCCGTAGAACTGCGGACGCAGCGCCCACTCGGCGAGGTTCAAGTGGCCGCCCGTCAGCAGGCCGTTGAGGAGGCCGAACACGAGCGCGGCGCCGTAGATGTAGTAGGGCGCGTTGAGCCGGCCGGCGGAGAGGTGCAACCGGCCCGCGAACAGCCCGCGCAGGGCCGCCACGACGATGACCGTGATGAGGATGGCGTCGAATGGCGAAAGGCCGACCGGCACCCCTGAGCCGCTGCTGTCGAGGTTGGTCCAGAGCGGGATCCGGTCGCTGAGGGAGTCGGCGAAGCCAAGCGAGCCCAACTGCACCAGTGCACAGCAGGCCGCCATCAGATACAGCCCGCGCGCCGGCGCCCGCCAGAGCCAGGTCGCGAGCCCGACCACGACCAGCAACGTGGCGATGGCGGCGTTGAGGAAGATCCCGCTCGCCCCCAGCACGATCGCGAGGCCGGCCGTGCTGAGCACGACCCGCCGGATCGCCACGCGGGGGAAGTCATCCTCCCGCTGCAGCGCCCCGGAGATGTGGCCGGGGAGCTGCCGGATGGTGGTGAGCGCGCCGGCCGAGATCATCTCGCCACCACCAGTCCGACTCCCATCGGCGGCAGGTGCAGGTCGCTCAAGGAGACGTTCCGTTCGACCGTGATCCGCCCGCTGCCGGGAGGAACCAGGTAGACATCGCCCCGGGTCGCGCTGCCCGGATGGAGATGGACGGTCGCCGTGCTGTTCGGGCTCTCGTTGGTGAGGATCACGTCGTCCTGGCCCTGCTGCGGACCCGACCGGTGAACCGCGGCGTAGGCCCGGACCCCGGGCTGGCTGACCCGGACCGGGACCGAGGTCTCGCCGAAGGTGGCGCCATGCCCGTCGTAGTTGCGGTACAGCTCGAAGGCGGCCGCCGCCGGCGATCCGAGGGGCGGGTAGGTCCAGTAGTCGGCGAGATACAGTCCCTGCTGTCCGAAGGTGCCGAGCGCCTCGGCGAGCGCCACCGCACCGCTGGCGGACTGCTCGCCGCCGAAGTTGTATTCGGAGATCCCCACCTTCGTGCCCGGGTAGTCCTGCGCGGCCCAGCCTTGCAGCCGGGGAATCAGGTCGACCGGCTGGTTGATCCAACTCTCGTCGGTGTAGGTGGGATCCCAGAGGCTGCGCACGGACCGGATCCGGAGCGCGGCCGTGGTGGGATCGGCGGCGGGGGAGGACACGTTCGCCCCCTGCGGGTACCAATGGACGTCGAGGACGTTCAGGGTGCGGACCCCGGACTTCTGGTCCGCCTTGTGGACCTGCTGCAGCCACCAGGGAAGGAACGCTTCCCCGCCGTGTGCCTGGCGGTCGGCGTGGGTCGCGAAGTTGTCAGTGCCCCGGTCGAGCGAGGAGTAGAACATGCCGGTCCACCCACTGATCACGGGCCCCAGGATCTGGGCCTGCGGTGCCTGCTGCCGCACCGCCGTCGCGTACTGCAGGAACATGCTCAGCATCTGGTCGTAGCTCACGCACGCCGGATGCACGTCGGTGTCGGTCTCGCACCAGAGGTCGGGCTCGTTGTCGATCGCGTAGAAGGGCACGCCCTGGGCCCCGTACTGGTGCTCGAGGTCGTACACCCACTGGTTTTGATAGACGGGCCCGGTGGTCGACGGCGGGTTCGCCAGGTTGCCCGGGTCCACCGCGTAAGAAGCGACGCTGGTCAGCGCCTGGTTGGCCGCCGGGTCGTAGCCCGCGATCGCGGTCCCGCCGGGGGTGAGCGGCGTGCCGCCCTGCGCCGGGACCCCGACCGACCGGGCCCCGTTGCTCCCGTTGGCCACCCAGCCGATGGCCGGGATCGTGATCAGCGGCGCCGCTCCACTCTGGTGCGCGGCGTCGATGAAGGAGTCCGCGCTGTCGCTCGGCGCGCTTGTGTCGCCGACGTTCTGGAAGTACCAGTCACGAGCCGCGTTGAAGGTGTCGCCGAGGACCCAGTTGTAGCGCGTGGTCCGGTTGCCGCCCCAGCGGTCGGTGGTCGCGCCCAGCGTCTGCAGGACGCCGGCCGGCGCCGCCGCCACCCCGTAGATGTACGGCGAGATGGTGCGCCCCGGGGCGTGCACCGACACCGTCACCTGCACGTCCCCCAGGTTCCCGATTGGCGTCCCCTCGTCCGCGGCGCCGAACACCGGCAGCCGCGACTCGATGCGCGTGGTCAGGCCGGGGTGGGCGGCGTGGACCTCGAACGCGGTCATCAGGAACCCCGGTCCACAGACCGCCCCGCCGACCAGGGCGCCGATCAGAAACCAGGCCAGCCGCGCATGGTGCATCACGCCGACCGGTAGATGAAGTAAGACGCCACCACCGCTGCCGCCGCGACCAGACCGTAGGTCCTGACCGACGCTCGCTTCCCCAGCAGTGCGAGGACGATCGCGAGGGCGGCCAGGATGAAAAACTCATTGCCCATCAGAGCAACCGGCGCAGCCAGCGTGGAATCCGGGTCTCGAAATCGGTCAGGACGACGCCTTGCACGCGGTCCGTGTCGAGCAGCTCGACGGCCTGCTTCAGGTCTGGCAGCTTGCTCTGGCCGGCGACCGCGGTCAGCAGGATCCGGTCCGCCAGATGGGTGGCCAGGATCGAGTGGCCGCCATCCTCAACCGGCGGCAGGTTCAGCACCACATTCCGGAAGGCACGTCGCAGCAGCTGCACCAGCGTCGTCTGCGTCAGCTGATAGAAGGTCGCGCCCACGTCGTTGCCGTCCCCGCCGACCGGGATCACGTACGCGTTGCGAAGCGCCTGCATCCTGGAGAGGTGGAGGGGCGTCTCGTCGCGGAGCCAGTCCACGACCCCCTCGTCGGAGGGGATGCCCAGCATCGACCGGTAGGCGGGCCGCTCCGGGTCGCACTCCACGAGCACCGTCGGTTCGCCGGTGTCGACCGCCAGCGTGGTCGCGATGCCGGCCGCCAGCGTCGCCTTGGCGGCGGTCGGGGCGGCGCTCGTCACGCCCAGGACCCGGGAGTCCTTCTCGAACAGGATCGACCGCACGGCATCGCGGCACCGGTCCAGGTAGCGGGCGGGCAGCAGCAGAGGCTGCGTGCATTCCGACTCCACGACCGGCGTTGAGAGTGTCAGCGCGGCCGGGAGCGTCAGGTGATGCTCCGTGGAGGCACCTTCGCGAGTGGATTCGATGATTGTCATGCCGCCGCTCCCCGAGAACGACCGGGCAACGCCAGAGACGTCGAGGTGGGAGCGGGGATTGGCTGCATCACCGCCGCCACCTCCAGGCCGAGGGCACTTCCCAGCTGGTTTGGATGCCGCACAACGCGCTCGAGGCGGCCGCTCACGATCAGGGAGATCGCCGCCAGGGCCCAGAAGAGCGCGGCCGCGATCATCATCTGCTTGGTGGGCAGGTGGCTCAGGTGTCCGCCCCGGCTTTGCGGCTGGTTCACCACCGAGTAGAGCGAGGAGCTCGAGATCTGGTTGGTGTTCGCCTGCGCCTGCGCCTGGGCCAGCTTGCCCTGCGCCGTCTGCAGCGTCTGCTGCGCGTTCACCAGGTTCTGCTGCAGGGAGCTCAGCTGGGGATCGGCGGTGGTCGTTTGCTGTGACTCGCCAGGGTGCTGGGCGACGTAGGTGTTGATCGCTGCGGTGGCGCTGTCGACCTGCTCTTGGGCCTGCTCGACCTGCTGCCGGTACACCTGCTCGGCGACCTTGACCTGGCCGTTGGCGTTGGCGGTGGAGTAGCTCTGATAGACCTGCCACGACAGACCAAGCACCTGCGTGCACAGCGACGGCTGATCGCACGTGTAGCTGATCTGCAGCAGGTTGTTCCCGGACGCGGTGGCGACCAGAGCGGTGTGAAGGCCGACGGCGATCGAGTACGCCTGTCCGGTGCTGACGCCCTTCGCGATCAGCTTCTTGTCGACGGCGACCCCGAACTTATCGGTCTGGATGTACTGCTCGAAATCGGCCTGCGTCACCTGGGCCGGAGTCAGGTAGGAGTCGTAGGCCGGCTGCGACGTGTTGAGCAGGTTCTGGTCTTGCACCCAGACCAACTCCTCGGCGGTCCCTTTGGGGAAGAGCGGAATACAGACGAGCGCCCCGATCAGGGGCAGCACCACCAGCAGGGTCAGATAACGCCAGCGGTGCCGGAACAACATCTCCAGCATCGAATACAGCAATGGGGCTCAGCTCCTGTTCAGTAGGCGCCGCGCGGCCGGACGACCACGAGCAGGGTTTTGAGGAGCAGGCTCAGATCGAGCGCCAGGCTCCAGGTATCGATATAGGCGAGGTCGAGCGCGACGGAGTGCTCGAAGTCGATGTCGGAGCGTCCGCTGACCTGCCAGAGGCCTGTCATGCCCGGCATCACCGAGAGACGCCTCAGCTGTTCGGGGCCGTACGTGGCGACCTCGCGGGGCAGCGGCGGCCGTGGGCCGACCAGACTCATGTCACCCCGCAGCACGTTCCAGAGCTGCGGCAGCTCGTCCAGGCTGGAGCGACGGAGAAAGCCGCCGATCCGTGTCACCCGCGGGTCGCGACGGATCTTGAACAGAGGCCCGTCCGCCTCGTTGAGCGCGGTCAGCTCGGCGAGCCGCGCCTCCGCGTCCTGGACCATGGTGCGGAGCTTGAAGAAGCGGAACTCACGGCCTCCGTGCCCGACGCGGGTCTGGGCGAAGAAGGCGCCCCCGCGCGAGTCGATCATGACGACCAGCGCCAGGATCCCGATGACGGGAGCGACCACGATCAGAAGGATCAAGGAGACCAGCACGTCGAGGATGCGCTTGACCGCCGGGTAGGGCCGCATCGCGATCAGACGGGGGCCGCCCAGAACGGAGTCGGGCCCGTTGACCGGGGCCGACCGAGGGGCGTGCTCGGGCAGTGGGCTCGAGGCACCAGGATAGTCACGCTCGGGGTGTGGGAGGCTCATCGCCATCGCACCTTCGATGCTAGGGAAGTTCCCTTTCGCCGACCATGAGACGTTGGTCCTGAACGCCCCGGGACAATCTGCGCCGCGGCGTCCGCGTGAACCAGGCGCGATCGTGATCAGGGCGCCGGTGGGCGGCGGGAGCCGGCCTGGACCAGCGCCAGGGCCAGGATGCCCAGCGCGGCGCCGACGAAGCAGCCGGCCACGAACGCGACCACGATGGTCCACACCATGCCCGGTGTGAGGATAGCCGACGACCGGTGCTCGGTCCTCCCGCCGTCAGGGCCCAGGCGAACACCCCAGCTGCCGGCAAATGGGGCCCGTCGGCGCCCGCGAACGACCCTTCTGTGCGGTCGACGGGTGCATCGATGGGCGTGGGCGCGCGGTGCGTGGGCGCGCGTGGGCGCGCGCCAGGACGCGCCTAAAGGAAGCGGTGGGCGAGATGCAGCTCGACGCCCAGGATGATCACCAGGGCGAGCAGGATGCCGAGCACCGCCACCACCAGAAGGTACTCAAGCACGGTCCGCGGTCGCCAGGCCAGCGTCGTCTGGACCGCGTCCCAAAAGGTCTGAGATGAGGCCTGGTGCGAGCCCCCTCGCGGATTGGACATCCCTCACCACCCAGCAGCGTGGCCGGAGAGAGGTGCCGCCTCAGGGGTCCGGATCCGTCGAACCTCTCCGCCCAGACCCCTGGTCGCCCGGCCCCGCGGACGGCGTGTGACGCGTCGCCTCGTAGCCAAGGTTCGAGTTATACCGGAGGACCGGCGCCGGCCGGTGCCCATGGCACCGGCGTCGCCGCGCTGGCCTGGTTAGGGCTCGACGAGCCCCTTGCGAACCGCGTACAGGACGGCCTGCGAGCGATCGTAGATCTCGAGCTTCTCGTACATGTTGCTGACGTGGTTGCGGACCGTCTTTTCCGAGATCTTGAGCTTGTAGGCGATCTGCTTGTTGGCCATACCGGTGGCGAGAAGCTTCAGGATTTCGATCTCACGCGGCGTGAGGCCGTCGTAGTACTCCTTCGGTGTCACCGTGCCGGTGAGCATGTCGAGGACGCGGTTGGCCACCGCGGTCGCCATCACGCGCTCGCCCGAGAGCACCGCCAGGATGCTTGACACGATCGCATCCGGCTCCGAGTCCTTGAGCACGTAGCCGGAGGCGCCCGACTTCAGCGCCTGGATGAAGTGGTTGTCGGCGTCGAAGGTGGTCAGGATGAGGACCTTGACCTCGGGGTGCTCGCGGGTGATGCGCGAGGTCGCTTCCACCCCGTCAACCCCGGGCATCTTGATGTCCATGAGGACGATGTTGGGGTGCATCTTCGCTACCAGATCCACGGCTTCCTGGCCGTTCGCGGCCTGGCCCACCACCTCCACCCGCTCGTCGAGGTCGAGCAGGCGGGCGAGGCCCGAGCGGAACAGCGTCTGATCGTCTGCGATCACCACTCGAGGTGGTGCTTCCGTGGTCACAGTCATCGGTTTTTCTCCAGAGGTAGTGCGATTTTGACCGCGGTGCCGCGGTCGGGAAAACTTTCGATGCGGAGCACGCCGCCGGCCAGCACCGCGTACTCTTGCATGCCCGTCAGGCCGTATCCGTGGCCGTCAGGCTGTGCCTGCAGCCCGTGCCCGTCGTCCTGGACGGTGAGCACGGCGTCCTCGCCGACGCGCTGGAGCGTGATCTCCACGGATCGCGCGCAGCTGTGCCGGCGGACGTTCTGCAGGGCTTCGTCGACGATCCGGAGCAGGTGATGCGCAGTCCGTCCGACCATCCGGCGCGGCCAGTGATCGTCGGCCACCAGCATGGTCTGAATTCCGGTCTGACGCTCGAACCTGGCGAGCGTGTCGTAGATCATGTCGGCGAAGCCGGTGATATGGGTGGGCTCGTCGCGCAGACCGCTGAGGAGCCGGCGGAGGCTCTGCAGTACCTCTCGCGTCGAGCTCTGCAGTCCCTCGATCTCGTCACGGAGCTCGGATTCGCCTCCGCGACGCTTCAGATACTCCATCTCGAGCAGCATTCCCGAGAGGGTGGTGCCAACCGTATCGTGGAGCTCACGCGCCAGCCAGCGCCGTGTCTCGGGGTCACCGGGGATGTCTGTATTCCCGCTCGCGGCGTCTCCGTCGCGCCGGTCCTCGAACACTCCTGGCATCTTGATCACGGACGATGGGTTCTCGGCTCCGTAATCCGAAAACCCAAGCCCTGGGCTCGTAACGCTCACGACGTCTCCTATTATGCTCGAAAAACCCAGACGGCGCACGTGACCTTTTGGGACCAGGCATGGGACAGATGGCCTAGAAGATCGCTGCAATCGGGCCTCTAGCATCCTCAACGTGCCGATCGTTACCTTCCGCCGGGCGCCAGAACCGCTGGCGCCGGACCCCCACGCCCAGGACCGGGAACTGGCCTACGCGCTGCTGGTGCCGCTCCTGGCGGTGTTGAACCTGATCCTCGGCCTCGCCGTACTCGTTCTCGGGCATCATGAGGGCGGCTGGAAGGCGGCCGTACTGCTGCTCTGCGGGGGTTTGCTCTGCGGCCTCGGAGGCTGGCTCGCCGGTGTTACCTGGCTCCGCCTGTACTGGCGGTCGCGGATGGAGCGCCAGCTGCGGCTCTGGGACGGCGTGGTTGACGTCTTGACGGGTTGGGAAGAGGAGGTGGGGGTGTCGCCGGAGGCGGCGCTGAAATTGAAACACCGCCTCGACGGCCTCATGACCAGGTTCTGAAGGCCCCGGGGGCGCTTCCAGACGCCAACCCTGTCCCGGGCCCGGCGGGACGGTTTCTCAGCGACCGGCCCTTGGATTTACCAAGCACCCCCCGGGTTGACGGTTACGGTCCAGGGCAGGCGGGCAGCCATCCCGGACGCGTGGCTTCGAAGGCTGAGATCGAGCCCTCCTCGAGCAGCGTTCGTGAGATGCCGTCCCACCCGTGGAGCAGCGACTCGCGCACGAAGGGGTCAATGTCGAAGTGCTCTTCCAGGCCGCCGGCGCGAACCGTCTGCTGCTCGAGGTCGACCGTCACAACCGACGCGGGCTCTTCGAGCGCCAGGTCCATCAGACGGCGCACCGATTCCTCGGGGAGCTGGACGGGGAGCAGCCCGATCCGGTGACAGTTGCTGCGGAAGATGTCGGCGAAGCTGGGGGCGATGACCGCTCGGAAGCCGGCGTCTTCGAGCGCCCACGGTGCATGCTCCCGTGACGATCCACAGCCGAAGTTGGCGCCGGTGATCAAAAACCGGGAGCCCTGGTATTGGGGGCGGTTGAGCACGAAGTCCGGGTCTGTGCGCATCCAGTCGTAGAAGAGGAAGGGCCCGAATCCCGAGCGCTCGATCCGCTTCAGGAACTGCTTGGGGATGATCTGGTCGGTGTCCACGTTGGCCCGGTCCAGCGGCGCCATCCGGCCGGCCTCGCGACGAAACGGCTGCATTCGTGTGCTCCTTTTCCCGCTCCGGCTGCTCAGGCCGGGACGGGCTCGTCGATCTCGAGCTCCCGCACGTCGGTGAGATGACCGGTGAGGGCGGCGGCGGCGGCCATTGGTGGGGACAGCAGGTGTGTGCGCCCGCCGCTGCCCTGGCGGCCCTCGAAGTTGCGGTTGGAGGTGGAGGCGCAGCGCTCCCCCGGCTGCAGGATGTCGGGGTTCATGCCCAGACACATCGAGCAGCCTGCGTCGCGCCACTCGAACCCGGCGTCGACGAACACGCGGTCCAGGCCCAGAGCCTCCGCCTCCAGCTTGACGGAGGCCGAGCCGGGGACGACCATCGCCCGCACCTGAGGGTGAACGTGCCGGCCGCGCACGATGGCGGCGGCCGCCTGGAGGTCGGTGAGCCGCGCGTTGGTGCAGGAGCCAATGAAGACCCGATCCACGGCGATGTCCTGGAGCGCGGTCCCCGGGCGCAGGTCCATGTACCGGAGCGCCCGCTCTTCGTTCTCGTTGCTCGGCTGGGGGACACGGGCGGTGATCCCGAGCGCCTGTCCGGGGTTGGTGCCCCAGGTCACGCCCGGCTCGACCATTCCTGCGTCGACCCGGATCTCGTGGTGGAAGCCGGCGTCGGGGTCGCTGGGAAGCTGCTGCCACGACGCGAGCGCCCCCTCCCAGTCCCGACCTCGGGGTGCGTACGGCCGGCCTTCCAGCCAGCGGTACGTGGTCTCGTCGGGCGCCACCATGCCCACGCGCGCCCCCCACTCGATCGACATGTTGCAGATGGTCATCCGACCTTCCATGCCCAAATCCCGGATCGTCGAGCCGCGATACTCGACGGCACAGCCCTGGCCCCCCGCGATGCCCTCTTGCGCGATCAGGTGGAGAACCACGTCCTTGGCCACCACGCCGAGCGGAAGCCGGCCTTCGATGGTGACCGCGAGATCCTGGGGACGGGCCTGGGGCAGCGTCTGGGTCGCCAGCACGTGCTCCACCTCCGAGGTTCCGATCCCGAACGCCAGAGCTCCGAACGCTCCGTGCGTCGAGGTGTGCGAGTCGCCGCACACGATGACGAGGCCGGGCTGCGTGGCTCCCAGCTCGGGGCCGATCACGTGGACGATGCCCTGGTGGCGGCTGCCCAGCGGATAGAGGCGGATCCCGGCCTCACGGCAGTTCTCGATCAGAGCCTCCAGTTGCTGCCGCCCGATCTCGTCGGCGGCCGCCATCCCGCCCTGGGTCGGGGTGTTGTGGTCCATGGTGGCGAGCGTGAGGTCGGGCCGGCGCACCCTTCGGCCCGCCAGGCGAAGGCCCTCGAACGCCTGCGGCGAGGTCACCTCGTGGATCAGGTGGAGGTCGACGTAGAGGAGGTCCGGCTCGCCTTCGGTGTGGCGGACCACGTGCGCATCCCAGATCTTCTGTGCCAGCGTGCGCGGCATGGAAAGTCAGGATACCAACCTGGTATCCCACCGCTCCGGGAGGCTTGATTCCCGAGTGTCGGCACTGGGGCGCGCAGCAGCCGGCTTCAGAGACCCGACTGCCGGCGCCGGCAGTCGGGCTTGCGCGCCGATCTACGCGCGGCCGCAAAAGGCGACGGCGGCGTCGCGCAGAATGGCGGCCAGCTGCTCGACGCTCGCCTCGTCGGCCCACTCCTCCGCCGCGTGCGTTCCGCCGCCGCTGGCGCCGAAGAGCAGCGAGGGAATGCCGGCGCCGGCGAGGATGGCGCAGTCGGTCCAGCCCGGTTCCGCACCGGCGGCCGGGGAGTGCCCGAGGTGGCGCGTGGCGGCCTCGCGCACAACCCGGACGATCGGCGCGTCGATGTCGATCTGGAACGGAGAACGGACGAGGCCGGGCACCACCTCGGCGTCGAACCCGGCATCCTCGGCTCGGACCCCCGCCAGGATCTCCGCCAGCTCGGCTTGCACCGACGCGGCGGTCTCGCCCGGGACGGTGCGCCGCTCGATGCCGATCCGGCATTCGGCCGGGTAGCTGGAGAGCTCCTGGCCACCACGGATCAGCGACGCGTGCACAGAGCCGGTCCCCAGCCGGGGGTGAGCCGGGCCCGCCGCCAGGCGCGTCTGCAGGCGGTCGACCCCGACCAGGACAGAGCCGGCTTTCGCGATCGCGTCGATCCCGAGGTCAGGGCGGGAGCCGTGCGCCGACCGGCCCCGGACGACGATGTCGAACCAGGCGAATCCCTTGTGCGCGACAACCAGGTCGAGACGGGTCGGCTCCGTGACGATGGCACCGTCCGCGCGGAAATGCCGGGCGACCTCCTCGGTGCCGATCGACGCGTACTCCTCGTCCGCGACGCAGGCGACCAGGACGTCTCCCCGCAGGCCGGTGTCGCGGGCTCCGGCGGCGGCGATCATCATCGCCGCCACACCCCCCTTCATATCGCACGAGCCGCGGCCGTAGAGGCGCCCGTCATGGCGCTCCGGCCTCAGTGGGTCGCCGTCGTAGCCCTCCAGGGTCACGGTGTCGTAGTGGCCGTTGAGCATGAGCGCAGGACCCCCGCCGGAACCCCGGCCCACACCTACGATGCTCGGCCGGCCCTGCCGCTCCTCCAGCCGGTGAACCTCGAACCCATGGTCGCCGAGCCAGGTGGCGCAGAAGTCGGCGATGGCCCCTTCCCCCGCGGCGCCCGGAACCAGGTCCGGGTTGACCGACGGGATGGCGACCAGGTCGGCCAGCAGCTGCACGGTGCTGTCAGGCATCGATGTCGTCCGCCGCCCGCCGGATCGCGGCCCAGGCCTGTTCGACATGGCGCTGCTCGGTGCGGGTGGCGCCGATGGAGAGGCGGAGGACGAGCCGGCCGTCCAGGCGGGCATGGGTGAGGAAGAGCGCACCGGAACCGTTGAGCCGGTCCATGAGGCGCTGGTTGGCCTCGTCGCCGCCGCGGAGCCGGAAGCAGACCAGGCTGAGCGGGACCGGCGCCACCACCTCGAAGCGCTCATCCTCGCGAACCGCGTCCGCGAACACCGCCGCCAGCCGCACGTGCTCCCGCACGTGGTGGCGCAAGCCCTCGGCGCCGTAGTGCCGGATCGTGAGCCACAGCTTCAGCGCCCGGAACCGCCTCCCGAGCGGGATCTGCCAGTCCCGGTAGTCGATCACCGCTCCCGACTCCGAGGCCTGGTTGCGGAGGTACTCCGGCAGGACGCTCAGGGCTCCGATCAGCGCCGCGCGGTCCGCCACATAGAAGGCGTCGCAGTCGAAATTGACGAACATCCACTTGTGGGGGTTGAAGCAGTACGAGTCCGCCAGCGCCAGGCCCGCGTTGACGAAGCGGAACTCGGGACAGACGGCGGCGGTCCCGCTCATGGCGGCGTCCACGTGCAGCCAGATGCCCTCCCGACGGCAGAGTTCCCCGATCGCCGGCACCGGGTCGATCGCGCCGGAGGAGGTGGTGCCGACGGTCGCCACCGCCAGGCACGGAATGACTCCCGCCGCCCGGTCCTGCCGGATGCGCCGGGCGAGGTCGTCGGGCCGAAGGGCGTAGGTACCACCGTCCACCTCGATCAGGCGCAGGGCGTCGGCCCCCAGCCCGGCCACCCGGACCGCCTTCTCGACCGAAGAGTGGGCCTGGGAGGATGCATAGACGGCGACCGGGCGGCCGTCCGCCCGCACGCGCTCCCGGGCGGCGACGACCGCGCAGAGCACCGCGCTCGACGCCGAGTCCTCGATCACCCCGCCGCCCGCGCCCGTGGAGCGGAAGCGGTCGGGCAGCGCGCACAGATCGACCAGCCAGTCCAGCACATGCGTCTCCAGCTCGGTGCAGGCGGGACTGGTGGACCACAGCATCCCCTGGACTCCCAGGCCCGCCGAGAGGAGCTCACCCAAGATCGAGGGACCGGAGCTGTTAGCGGGGAAGTAGCCGAAGAAGCGCGGCGACTGCCAGTGGGTGATGCCGGGGAGGATCACGGTGTCGAGGTCGCGCAGCACCGCGTCGAAGGGCTCACCCTGGTCCGGCGGGTGAGGCGGGAGCGCGCTCCGGACCTCACCGGGCGCCACCCGGGAGAGCACGGGGAACTCCTCGATGCGCTCGAGATACCGGGCGATCCACTCCACCGTCTCATGCCCCCGGCGCCGGAACTCCTCCGGGGTCATGTGATAGCCGGCGGACATCCTCTCCATGGTCGCCGGGCCTACCGTGCCGCGCCGGCGGCGCGGCTCGTGTGCGCCGCTCGACCCGCCTCCACGATGGCGGTGGTCAGCTCCGCGACACGGATCCCGGCGGCCGGCGGCACGGGGTTCTCGCGTTCTCCGCGGATGGCTGCCACCCAGGCCGTCACGACGTCGTCGTTTCCGGTCCGCAGGTTCAACGGCCGCGTCTCCGCCTCCTCTGTGAGCCGGGAGACCTGGCCCGGTCGCCAGGGATGTTGCGGGTCGTTGTCGTACCGCAGGGCGGCTTTCGTACCCGCGATGACGACGCTCTCCAGCCACGCGAAGGGCATGTCTCCGAGGACCGTCAGCTGTGCCTGCACACCGCCCTCGAACGCGATCATGGCGGTCGTATCGATGTCCACCGGTCGCCCCCGGTTCTCGACCAGAGCCCGCACCTCCACGAAGGGGCGGCCGACGAGCCAGCACAGGACGTCCACCATGTGGCTGCCCGTGTCCATCAACATCCCACCGCCGGACAGCTCCGGAACCTGGCGCCAGCCGTTGCGCGTCCATTCGTTCCAGTGCTGCCCGCAGGTGATGGAGACGGCGCGCAGCTCGCCCAGGTCCCCCCGGTCGATGACATCGTGCAGATAGACGTAGCCGGGGTCGAAGTGGCGCTGATAGCCGATGGTGACGGTGAGCCCGGAGGCGGCCGCCGCCCGCGCGATGTCGCGCGCCTCCTCGGGCGTGCAGGCGAGCGGCTTCTCACAGAGGACGTGAAGGCCGCGCTCCAGCGCCCCCATGATCATGGCGTGGTGCAGGGTGTGGGGCGTCGCGACCACCACACCCTCGAGCTCGACGTCCTGGTAGAGCTCCGCCGGCGAGGCGAAGGCGGGCACGCCGTCGAGAGACACTCTCTGGCGAAGACGTTCGATGCTTTCGGGATTGGGGTCGGCGAGGCCGGCGATCCGAACCTCATCCAGGGCGGCCAGGCGGCCGGCATGGAACCCGGCGACCGCGCCGCAACCAAGGATCCCTACGCGAAGCCGCTCCATCGTCCGCCTCCTTGTCGTCTCGTTGCCGGTGCCGCCGCCGCTCCACCGAGCGTAGGCGCGGCTGACCGGTGGGTTCCGGCCGCCCCCCGCGGAGGACCCTTCTGCGGGACAGCTGGGGCCTTGCGCGCCTGCGAGTGGTCGGGAAGTATGCTGCCGGGCGGGGATGACCGAGCTCGCGTTCGACCCGCTGGCCGCGATCGAGGAGCACTCGGCCGCCCTGGCCGGCCTGGCCCGGGATCACCTCACCCTGCCGGTTCCCAGCTGCCCGGGGTGGAGCGTGGCCGACCTGGTGGCCCACCTCACCGAGGTGCAGTGGTTCTGGGCCACCATCGTCGAGGACCGGCTGCCCGAGCCACCCGATGAGGACCGGCGGCCGGCCCGCGCCGCGGACGCGGAGCTGGTGTCCGCCCTGACCGCGCAGACCGCGCACCTGCTCGGCGCCCTGCGCGAGGCCGATCCGCGGACCGGGGTCTGGACCTGGGCCCCCGCCCAGCGGGACGTCGCCTTCATCAAGCGGCACCAGGTGCAGGAGGCGGCGGTACACCACTGGGACGCCGGCGGCGCCGTCGGGCAGGCGATCGTCATCGAGCCGGCCGTGGCCGTGGATTCGATCGAGGAGTTCCTCACCTTTTCCGTCTCCAGCGACGCCGACCCGGCCGACCCGCCTCGCCCGCCGCTGGACGGCACGTTCGGTCTTCGGTGCACCGATGTCTCCCGAGCGTGGACGGTGAGCGAGGGGAGGACCACCGGCACCGTCCGCTGGGAGGTGGGCCTGAGGTCCGGCGGCCCCGCCGTGGAGGGGACGGCGTCGGACCTGCTGTTGTGGCTCTACCGCCGCATCCGGCTCCACTCCTCGGTGCCGGAAGACCTGCTGGGCCGCTTCTTCGCGCTCAGCTTCACCGAATGACTTGCGCCCGCCCGGCCGCCCTCGGACCGGCGAGACGGCGGTAGGCCGGCGGTCCCGGGTCGCCGGCCGCGGGGTCCGGGCACTTCCGGGAGCCACCTGACGGGCATCGCCTCGCCCCCTGACCGTACTGGGCTCCTGTCCTGCGGCCGTCCCGCCCTGCCCATTGAGATCGATCCGGACCTCTCATACGGTGGCTTCAATGCCAGTGGATCGGATCGATCACGACTCCCCTGCGGTCGCCGTCGTGGTCTGCACGCGTGACCGCGGGCCCAGTCTGCGGGCCACCTTACAGAGCTTGTCCGACCAGACCTTCACCGACTTCGAGCTGCTCGTCGTCGACCAGAGCCGTGGCGACGACACCCGGGCCGCCGTCACCCCGTGGCTGGAGGCCGATCCACGGTTCCACTACCGGCGCCTCGACAAGCCCGGCCTCTCCCTGGCCTACAACGTCGGGGTCGCCGGCACCACCGCGCCCCTGCTCGCCTTCACCGACGACGACTGTGTCGCCCCGGCCGATTGGCTGCAGCTCATCGTGGACGAATTCGGGCGAGAGCCCGACGTGGCGCTGCTGTATGGGCAGGTGCTGGTTCCTCCCGATGCCGCCGCCCGCGAAGGCGCCGAGGGGTACACCCCGGCGTTTTCGATCCCGCAGCGACGCCGGCTGAGCCGCCGCGACGGCTTCTTCATCTGCGGGATGGGCGCCAACTTCGCCGCCCGCCGCCGTCTCTTCGGGCGCATCGGCGGGTTCGACGAGGTGCTGGGGGGCGGCGGTCCGCTGCAATCCTCCCAGGACTTCGATCTCCTTTACCGCACCTACCTGGCCGGCGAGACGACGTTGCTCGAGCCGGGGGTGTTCGTGTATCACCTCGGCTTCCGCCGGAACGGCGACATGCCCGCCCTGATGCGCTCTTACGGCATCGGCGTGGGCGGGTTCTGGCTCAAGCATGCCCGCACCGGGGACCTTTACGCGGGCCGGCAGTTCGCACAGCAAGTCGCCTACCACACGCTGCGAGCGGCCTGGCATTCGCTCCGGCCGTCGGCTGCCTCGCAATGGCCGTTCATCGGCCACCTTCTGAGCGGCGCCCGGCGCTCATTCGCCTTTCCCGTCGATCGGTCTCGCCGCCTGTATGAGCTGCGCTGAGCGAGTTCGGAGGAGTTACTGACTTGGCAAAGCGCGTTGTGATCATCGGTGCCGGTCCCGTGGGGCTGGGCGCGGCCTGGCGGCTGAAAGAGCTGGGCCACCACAACTTCGCCGTGTATGAGCGGCGAGGCGTCGTGGGGGGCCTGGCCAGCAGCGTCGCCGACGAGGCCGGCTTCACCCACGACATCGGCGGTCACGTGATGTTCTCGCACTACGACTACTTCGACCGGCTGGTGGACCGGATGCTGGGAGCCGACTACACCGAGCACCAGCGGGAAAGCTGGATCTGGATGCAGCAGCGGTGGATCCCCTACCCGCTGCAGAACAACATCCGGCATCTGCCCCCGGACATGCTGCTGGAATGCCTGGAGGGGCTGGTCGACGCCCAGCGCGCCGATGTCGACGCGACGGTCAGCTTCGCCGAGTGGGTCGACGCCATCTTCGGCCGCGGACTGGCGCGCCACTTCATGCGCCCCTACAACTTCAAAGTCTGGGCGCACCCGCTGGAGATGATGAGCAAAGGCTGGATGGCCGAGCGGGTGAGCCTGATCGACCTGAAGCGCGCCCTCAGGAGTCTGGTCAGGGGCACGGATGACCTCAGCTGGGGCCCCAACAACCTGTTCAAGTACCCGCTGTACGGAGGCACCGGCGGCCTCTACGCTCGCTTCGTCCCGCACATCCGCGAGCACCTGCACCTGAACGCGGACGTGGTCGAGGTGGACCTGGAGCGGAAGTGCGTGCGGCTGGCCGACGGCCGCAGCGACCACTACGACGAACTCGTCTCCGCCGTTCCCATCCCCCGGCTGCTGCGCATGCTGCGGCCGGTGCCCGAGGCCCTGCTCCCGGTGGCGGAAGGTCTTCATCACAGCAACGGATACGTGGTCGGAGTCGGACTCGACCGACCGGCCAACACGACCAAGTGCTGGACCTACTTCCCGGAGGCCGACTCGCCCTTCTACCGCGTCACCTTCCTCTCCAACTACTCGCCCAACATCGCGCCCCCCGGGCACACCCTCTTCCTCACCGAGACGTCACGGTCCAAGTACAAGCCGGAGGACCGGCGCACGATCGTCGACCGCGTCGTCGACGGGCTGGTGTCGACCCGCCTGATGGAGCCCCAGGAGCGGGATCGCGTCGTGACCTCGGAGCTCATCGAGGTGGAGCACTTCTACCCGGTGCCGACCCTCGATCGGGACCCCGCGCTGGCGCGGATCCAGCCGTTCCTGATGCGCCAGGGGGTCTCGTCCCGGGGCCGGTTCGGCGCCTGGAAATACGAGATCAGCAACATGGACCACTCGGTCATGCAGGGGGTGGAGGTGATCGACCGAATCCTGCTGCAGAAGCCCGAGGTCACCTGGGTCGCGCCCCAGGAGCCGCGCGTGCCGGTTCTCAACGGGAGACCCAACGTGGTAGAGCCGCGGCCGCTGGTGGGCCCGGCGGGGGCTCTGGGGGCGGCGCGAACGATCGCGCCGTGACCGAGCCCACCCTCCCGGCCGAGCGCCCGGAGCCGCCGGCGCAGGTGAGCGGACCGACCGCGTCGCCGGCCGCGGGCGGCCTTGGTCTCGCGCACTTCGTTCGGGGCCTGACGGCGCTCGGCCTGGCTCAGATCACGAGCTGGGCGGGCTCGGCCGTCGCCGTCGTCTTGATGCCCCGCTACCTGGGAGCAGCCGGCCTGGGGCGGTTCTCGGTCGTGGCTTCGGTGGTCGCGGTGTTCTTGATCGCCTCCGACCTCGGGATCTCGGTGTACCAGGCCAAGGAAGTGGCCAGGAACCCGGATCAAGCGGCGACCCTCTACGTGCCGGCGCTGCTGGCTCGCCTGCTGACGTCCCTCCTCGTCGCCGCCGTCTCGGCCGCCACCTTCCACCAGCTGTTCTCGGACCCGGTCACCCAGGTCACCGGCTACGTGGCATCGGCTCTGATCGTGACCGGAGCCTTCCAGGGTACTTACGCGACCCTGCAGGGCCTGCACCGTCCGCGCCTGGTGGGGGCGACGACCGCCATCAATGCGATCGCGCTCGCGGCGCTCACCGCCGCGGTCCTGTTCGGGGGCGGAGGCCCGGTGGCCTGCGCCGCCGCCGCCGTCGCCGCCTCCGCGATCTATCAAGGTGCGAGCGCCATCCTCTTGTTCCGGCACTTGCGACCGCGGTGGAGGACGTCACCGCGCCTCATGTGGCGTGTGGTGCGGGCTGGCATCCCGTTCGCGGCCTGGTCGGCGGCGCTCAGCGCCTACAGCCAGATCGACGTCGTCATGTTGAACGTGATGACCCGTCCCGAGGTCGTGGGCTGGTACGCGGTGGCCCAGCGGCTGACGGCGCTCGCCGGGTTCGTCCCCTCACTCGTGCTCACGATCGGGTTTCCCGTGCTGGCAGCCTCGGCGGCCGACACCAGGGCGTTCGCCGCCGTCGCCCGCCAGGTGCTCCGCGTGATCATGCTGGTGACCCTCCCGCTCGCGCTCGGCCTGGCGATTTTGCCCCAGGACATCACACGCGCCCTGCACTACCCGGCCAGCTTCTCGAACGCCTGGCTGCCGCTCCAACTGCTGGCGCTGCAGGTGCCGCTGGTGGCCGCGGACATGGTGATCGGCACCGCCCTCAACGCCCGGGATCGTCAGAAGCAGTGGACGCTCGCCGCGGTGAGCGCGGCCGTCCTCAATCCCCTGGTCAACCTCTGGGCGATCCCGTTCACCCAGCATCTCCTGGGTAACGGAGCGGTCGGCGCGGCGGCGGTCACCGGACTCACCGAGCTGTACATGATGGGTCTCGGCCTCTGGCTCCTGCCCCGCGACGTGTTCGGGTGGGCGGACCTCGGCATGATGGCGCGCATCGTCGCCGCCTGCGTTCCGATGTCCATCGTAGCGTACCTGCTTTCCGGGCACTTCATCGCGGTCCCGATCGTCGCGGCCGGTGTGGTGTTCGGCCTCGCTGCGCTCGCCACCCGCGCCGTCAGCATCGGTGATCTTCGCGCCCTGGGACGCGTCATCCGGGAGCGGAGAGAGAGGGCGAACGGGTTCGACCTGCCTGAGGCCGCCGGCGGCTCGGGCTGAGCCCGGGCCCGGATCATGCCCGGGCGACGGGGTCGGCGGCGCGGCTTGCTCACCCCGTGAGCTCGGTCGCGAACTGCTGGATCGGCTCGTCCGGCGAGACCCGAATTCGAGGGACCTGGTAGGGCTGTGTCGAGAGCACCTGGTTCGACAGATCCTTGGGGTCGGTCAGCGCGAGCTGGTAGCCGCCCTGCTGCAGCACCGGCACGATGTTGTCGACCAGAGGTCCCGAGTCCCGGGCGTCCGGGTAGGGCCAGACCGCGGAGTAGGCGTAGAACTGGACCGGCTGACCGATTTTTTGCACCAGCACCTGCTGGGTGGACAGCAGCAGCTGATCCAGCACCGCGGTCGTCTGGCCGTAGTTGGTGGTGTCGTCGTTGACGGTGTGATCCTCGATCCAGAACCCGTCCGCCGCCATCTGCGCCAGTTGATCCCAGCTCGCGTACTGCTGGGCCGCCGTCTGCCAGCCGACCAGCCCCGTGCAGACGAAGAAGGTGGCCGTGAAACCGTGGCTCTGGAGGATCGGGAGGGCGTTCGTGTACTGCCCCCGGAAGCCGTCGTCGAACGTGATCACGATCGGGTTCGGAGGCAGCGGCAGCCCGTCGTAGAGCGCGTCAGCGAGCCGGGCGAGCGAGATCGGGTGGTAGTTGTTCTGGGCCAGCCACGTCATCTGCTGGGAAAACTGGTCGGGCGGCACCGTCAGCTGGTACTGCAGGTTGTAGCTGTAGGTGGTGGCGTAGTTGGCCGGGTTCGGCGCCGGCGCGATGTCGTGGTACATGAGCGCGGGGACGGCGACGGTGACCTTCGGCACCGCCGCCGGCAGCAGCACCGGCGCGTCGAGGCTCGCCGCACCCTCTCCGAAAACCTGTGTGGCGCGCCCCTTGAAGGAAAGGTAGAGAGGGAGGGACGCGAAGTCGGTCGCCGTACCCGGCAGCTGCGGTGCCCCGCCGGACAGCGTCACCGAGCACGGCACCGCCCAGAGACCGGGCACCTGCGTCAGCGTCTCGGGGCTGGTCCAGGTCCGGCCCGCCACCGGCGTGCCGAGCGAGTAGCCGAGCGTCATGCCGCCGTACTTGGCGGCCAGCATCTGGTCGCGCGCCTGCTCCGAGGGCCACTGCTGCTGCGCCTGCGGGCTGAGCAGCCCCCACTGAGCGTCGTAGGAGCCTTTGAGGAGGAGGCTCATGAACTGGGAGGCCGCGCCCTCGATCATCCGCGTGACAGGGGTGGGCGTGGGCTGCGGGTGCCGCCGCGCGTGGTGGTGAGACGGGGCGCCCGCGGTGGCCCCGCCGCAGGCCGCCAGCGCGATCAGGGCGACACCGATCACGGCCAGCCGCCGTACCTCCCTGTTCGGCCGCCACCAAGGACGCTCTCTCATCGGTTACCTGTTCGGTGCGGACGAGGCCGCGCCGCGAGCCTAGCAGGCGCGGCACCTGCGCTCAGTTCGTGCACTGTAGTGACCGGTCGGCTAGACTACACACCACATGGCCGGCCCGCGGTTTCTCGCCCTTGCGCTCGTACTTATTGCCCTTCCCAGGGCGGGGGCGCGCGCGGCCGGATAGAATCACCGGAACGCAAGCAATCAAAGCCCCCGCCCGAGGCGGGGGCTTTTCTTTATTTCAGGCGACTGTCGGAGGAGGCGACGTGAACGGCGCGAACATCATCCTGGAGGCACTGGAACGGGAAGGAGCCGACATCATCTTCGGCTATCCCGGCGGGGCCAACCTCCCCATCTACCAGCAGCTGCCCAAGCACCCCCGGCTGCGCCACATCCTGGTGCGGCACGAACAGGGAGCTGCCCACATGGCGGACGGCTATGCCCGCGCCACGGGCCGCCCGGCGGTCGTGTTCGCGACCAGCGGGCCGGGCGCGCTGAATCTGATCACCGGGCTCGCCACCGCGTTCATGGACTCCGTGCCCATGATCGCGATCACCGGCCAGGTCGCCTCCAAGATGGTCGGGCGCGACGCCTTCCAGGAGTCGGACGTGGTCGGCTGCACCCAGCCGGTGACCAAGCACAACTACCTGGTCCGCGACCTCCACGAGATCCCGCATGTGATCAAGGAGGCCTACTACATCGCGACCACGGGCCGCCCGGGCCCGGTGCTGATCGACATCTGCAAGGACGTGCAGCAGGCCACCTGGGACGATCCCGTGTGGGCCCAGAAGGTCGACCTTCCGGGCTACCATCCGGAGCGGCAGCCGGCGGTCGACGAAGCGCTGGACGCCGCCGCCGCCGCCCTCCAGAACGCCCGGCGGCCGGTCATCCTGGCCGGCCACGGCGTGCTCCTGAGCCACGCCGAGGAAGAGCTGCAGACGCTGGCCGAGAAAGCCCTGGTCCCGACCGGCACCACGCTGCTCGGTATCGGCGCGTTCCCGGTCCAGCATCCGCTGGCGCTTCACATGACGGGGTTCATGGGCACCGGTTGGAACCTGAAGGCGGTCCAGAACGCCGACGTGCTGCTCTGCGTCGGGATGCGGGTCGACGACCGGGTCACCGCCGACCTCGCCAGCTGGGCGCCGCGGGTGGAGACCTTCATTCACATCGACATCGACCGCTCCGAGATGGGGAAGAACGTGCGGCCCCACCTGGAGATCGTGTCCGACGCCAGGGAGGCGCTGGCCGCCCTCAGCGACCGGGTGCAGGCGCCCCCCGACCACCGCGCCTCCTGGCTCACCCAGATCGAGCGCTGGCGCGAGGAGCACCCGCTGAAATACGTGCAGTCCAACGGCCATCTCCAGCCCCAGGACGTGATGCTGGAGATGTACCGGCGGTGCGACCGGAACTCGATCGTGGTGGCCGACGTGGGGCAGAACCAGATCTGGGCCGCGCTCTGGTGGAACTACGCGACGCCGGGGCTGTTCCTCAACTCCGGAGGGTCCGGCACCATGGGCTTCGCGCTCCCCGCCGCCATCGGCGCCCAGTTCGGACGTCCTGACCACTCGGTGTGGGTGGTGGCCGGCGAGGGCGGGTTCGTGATGACCGCGCAGGAGCTGTCGGTCGCCGTCGAGCACCGGCTGCCGATCAAGATCGTGATCCTCGACAACCGCAGCCTGGGCATGGTGCGGCAGTTCCAGGACGACTTCTACGGCGGGGTCCGCTCGGAGTCGGCCCTGGAGCACATGCCCGACTTCGTGAAGCTGGCCGACGCCTACGGGCTGCCCGGCTACCACGTCCGCTCGCTCGAAGACGTCCCGGTCGCGTTCGACGCGGCGCAGGCCTGGGAGGGCCCGTTCCTGCTGCATTTCTCGATCGACCCGGACGCCAACGTGTACCCGATCGTCCCGCTCGGGGCGGGTCTCACCGAATTCCAGGAGCTGCCCGATGCCTACGCCTGAGGCCACCAAGATCGTGCCCGCCGCCCCCATCCCCGGCGACCCGGCATCGCCCGTGCGCGTGCTCTCGGTGGAAGTCGAGGACAAGCCGGGGGTGCTCTTCCGCGTCTGCGGCATGGTGCAGCGCCGGGGATTCAACATCGAAGGTCTCTCCGTGGGGCGCGCCGAGACCCCCGGGCGCTCACGCATGACGCTGACCGTCCACGCCGGCCACGCCGAGGTGGACCAGGTGGAGAAGCAGCTGAGCCGGCTGATCGAGGTGATCTCGATCGAGGACCTGACCGAGCATGAGCACCTGCGGCGGGAGCTGGCGCTCTTCCGGCTGCCGGTCACCGGCGAGACCAGGCGGCGGGCGATCGAGGCGGCCGCGCACGCGGGCGCGAGCGTGGTCGACGTGACGCCGGAGGAGATCGTGGTCGAGGTGGCAGGCGACCCCGGAGTGATCGAGGGTCTGCGTGAGGCCCTCGCCCCCTACGGCGTCGCCGAGCTGGCGCGGTCGGGGCCGATCGCGATCCGGACGCGGAGCCCCCGCCCGTAACCCGGCCGCCTACCCGCCCGCCGCGTCGCGCGCGCGTAGCATCGCCGGTCGGTCCCGAACCGAACCATAGGAGCACGCCGAACCCATGCCAGAAGCCGTCATCGTCGCCGCCGGACGCACCCCGATCGGGCGCGCCTTCAAGGGGTCCCTGGTCGACTGGCGCGCGGACGACCTCGCGGCTCACGTGACCACCGAGGTGCTGAAACAAGTGCCCGCGCTGCACTCGGGGCAGATCGAGGACCTGATCTGCGGCTGCGGCCTGCCGGGCGGCGAGCAGGGCTTCAACCTCGGTCGCGCGGTCTCGATCCTCGCCCACCTCGACACGCCCGGCTGCACGGTCACCCGCTACTGCTCGTCGTCGCTCCAGACCACCCGCATGGCGACCCACGCGATCCGGGCCGGCGAGGGCGACATCTTCCTGTCGGTCGGCGTGGAATGCGTGTCGCGGTTCGGGAACGGGACCTCCGACATCCCCACCAACCAGAACCCCCGGCTGGAGCCCGACAACCCCGAAGGGTTCCCGGACGTCTACATCCAGATGGGCCAGACGGCCGAGAACGTGGCCGACCGCGAGCGCATCTCCCGCGAGGAGATGGACCGGTACGCGGTGAAGAGCCAGTCCGCCGCCGTCCAGGCCCGCGAGGACGGCTTTTTCGACCGTGAGATCATCCCGGTGCCGCTCGGCGAGGGCCGTCTTTTCACCAAGGACGACGGCCCCCGGCCCGGCACCACGATGGAGAAGCTGGCCACCCTGGAGCCGGCGTTCCGTCCCGGTGGCAGCGTGACCGCCGGCAACTCCTGCCCGCTCAACGACGGCGCCGCGGCGGTGATCGTGATGTCCGACACCAGGGCCCGCGAGCTGGGGCTGAAGCCGCTCGCCCGCGTGGTTGCCACCGGTGTCTCGGCGCTGGAGCCCGAGTTCATGGGGCTGGGCCCGATCGACGCCTCCAAGCAGGCGCTGGCCCGCGCCCGGATGACGATCGACGACATCGACGTGGTGGAGCTGAACGAGGCCTTCGCGGCGCAGGTGATCCCGTCCGCCCGCGGCATCGGGGTCGACCCCTACAGCGACAAGCTGAATCCGCACGGGGGCGCCATCGCGCTCGGCCATCCCTTCGGCATGACGGGCGCCCGGATTTTGTGCACCCTGCTCAACGATCTCCGCACGCTCGACAAGACCTACGGCCTCGAGACCATGTGCGTCGGCGGCGGTCAGGGAATGGCGATGATCGTGGAGCGTCTCAACTAGGCGCGTTCCCCGCGCCCCCATGAGTGGGCGGATGTCCTGGGGCAAGCGGGACAAAAACCGGACGTCACCCTGGTAGTTTCGGCGAGCGATGCCCGGGTTCACGCGACCCGTCTCGATGGTTCCGGCCGCGTTGGTGTGCGCGCTGGTGCTCGTTTGGCTGCTGGCCGCTTGCGGCGGCGACCGCCCGGCCGGCACCTCCCTGCTCGCCGCGTGCGGGTTCCAGAAAGCGACGCACCCGGTGCGGGTGGCCTTCTGCGACACCTTCGACAACGCGGCCAGGTCCAACCCCTCGCGGTCGGGGGCGCTCAACCCGACCGTCTGGGGGGTCTCCGAGCTCAGCGTCCGGGACAACCCCTCCCAGGGCCTGGACGACAACTTCGTGCCCGCCACAGCCGCGGCCGCGTGCGGTGGTGGGACGGTGAAACCCCCGCAGAACGTCCAGATCTGCAATGGCCGGCTCTTCGACACGGCGAACGACGGAGGCTCGCAGTCGATCGTCGCCATGTACCCCCGCCAGCCCTTCGACATCGCGGGCCGGACCGGCGACGTGACCTTCGACGTGGCCAACGATTCGCTCGACGGCCACGCCGCCTGGCCGAGCCTGGTGTACACGGATCAGCCGGTGCCCGCGCCCTACCAAAGCGCGGCCGGCATCGACACCTTCGCCCGCAACAGCTTCGGGATCACGTTCGCGGGCCAGGTGTCCAGCAACTGCCCGCGGGGTAAGTGGTCGGTCGACGGCATGTTCGAGACGGCGAACTACGCGCTCTCGGCGGTGCCGTTCACGCACGACGCCTGCGTGCGCATGTCGAAAGACCCGACTCACCAGAGTCATGTCGAAATCCAGATCTCGCCCACGTCGGTGGTGGTGTGGGCGGCGTCGGCCCCGGGCGCGACCCGCCTGGTGAAGATCGCCCACGCCGGCGTCACCATGCCCCTGACGCGCGGTCTGCTCTGGATGGAGGACGTTCACTACAACGCGGGCAAGTACGCGCCGGGCCAGGAGAACAACACGTTCGGGTGGGACGACTTCGGCTTCGACGGTGCCGTCCTCCCTCGCGACCGCGGCTTTGACGTCCCTGAAAACACCGTGGAGCGGGGCGGGGAGAGCCTGAACACCGGATGGAGCTGGGACGATCAGAGCGTCAGGGTGCAGACGCTCCCCGTGGACGCCGCCTCCCTTGGCCACGCTCAAGGTGCCCTGGTGGAGTTCGACTGGTTCGCCGACGATCAGACGGTGCCCACCATCAGCCTCAACGGGCACGCGCCCATCTCGACCGCCTGGCCGTTCGGGGACGGCACCACGTACACCTGGCGCACGATCGCGATTCAGGTTCCGCTCCCCGAGGTGATCCAGGGCAGGAACACGGTGGCCGTCACGCGGGCCTCGACCCCGGAGGGGAGCGTCGCCAATTTCGACCTCATCCTGCAGGGCGCCGGCGGCGTGCCGACCTGTCTCGACCCCTCGACCTGCGGCTGAGCGGTCCCTCTCAGGGCGAGAGGGGACGAAGCGCCGGCGCCACCTCCCGCGCCAGGAGCTCTAGGCCCGCGGCCAGCCCCTCGACGCCGAAGGGTGGACCGAACTCGATCCGCTCGGCGCCGGCCGCGAAGAGGGCGGCCGCCTGCTCGGACACCTGGCGAGGGGTGCCCGCGAGCGCAAACCGGTCCAGCACCTCATCCGGGATCAGCGCCGCCGCCGCGTCCAGGTCGCCCTCGCGGAGGTGCTCGCGAAGCCCCCGCAGCAGTTCGGGGTCGACCGCGAACGTGGGGTCCAGCGCGCCCACCACCTCGACGTAGGGGGCGGCCTGGCGCCGCGCCCGCCTGCGCGCGCGGGCCTGGTCGGAGTCCACCACGGTGACCGTGCCCACCACGAGCCGGGTACCCGTTCCGTCAAGCTGATCCACGATCCTTCGCACCAGCGCCGGGTTGGCGCTCCCCCCCAGCTTCTGCTCGTCCGCGATCGTCCCCGCGAGGGCGGTGATGCGAGGCCCCCAGCCCCCGATCAGGATCGGGATCTCGGGACGCGCGACCGGATACTGGAGCGCGACGCCGGGGCCGATCTGAAAGGCCCGGCCCGCGTACCCGGAGGTGTCGTGCCGAAGGAGTCGCCGCACGATCTCGACCGCGTCCCTGATCGCGGCCAGCGGGCGCGGCTGCGCCAGTCCCAGACGGTCCAGCCAGGCGCCGCGGGCGAGACCCAGGTAGGCCCGGCCGCCGCTGGCCGCGTCCACGTACGCGATCTGTCCCGCGATCTCCATCGGGTGAGTCGTGTAGGGGTTCATGCAGCCGGGACCCAGGCGCAGCCGGCGCGTCCGGGTGGCGCTGACCAGCAGCGGGAGGGTGGGCGGCTGCTGCCCGAGATCGCCGAACACGCTCAGGACATCGAAACCGAGCGCCTCTACCCGCTCCGCCAGGTCCCCCATCTCGGCGGCCCCGAGGACGGGACCGATGCCGATCGCCAGCTCCCTCATGTGACGTCCTGGCGCCGGATGCGACGGCGGCCGATCCGCTCGATCCGCATCACCACGCCCTCCTCAGGATCGGGGCACGAGACCAGCGAGTCGCCCTCCAGCCAGTCGCCGGCGTCCAGCCGCCGCTGTTTGGCGGGCAGCAGAGGAAGGGCCGCGGCCAGGGCGTAAAGGCAGAAATGCCGCCCCTCCGGGAGCACCAGCCGGCTGGAATCGATCAGGTCGATGTGATCACCGACGACGAGCCCGCAGACCGAGCGCCCGCGGATCTCGACCACGGTCAGGCGCAGGTCGTACAGCTCCACCGCGTCCGGCTCCATGCCCGCCAGTCTGCATGACCGGCGTTCGGGAGCGGGAGCGCGGGATGGGGTCGAAAAGTTCACAGAACGGAAAGGTTGGGTGAGGGATGATTTGACGCATGCCGATGATGCCGAGCCCACACACGCCGCGGAGCCGAGATCGAGCACTGGCGCGACTGCGCCGGCTCACCGTGGGCTCGATCCTGGGTTCGGTCCTGGCGCTGGTCGCGTTCGCCACCGCCGCGGCGGCCAGCTACTCGGGCACCACCTCGGCCGGTACGGCGACCAACAACCCCTCGACCACGACTCCAACCGCGACGCCGACCACCTCCGCCAACCCGACGCCGGTGAGCACGCCGACGCCGGTTCCGACCCCGACCCCCGCCACCAGCCAGCCGAACGCGACCACGAGACCGTCGTGATGGAGCGAGGCGGCATTCGCTCCTGGACCGCGCTCGGGATGCAGGTCGAGGTCCTGACCCAGGATCCGGCGGCGCTGTCCGCCGCCTGCGCCGCGGTCAAGACGGTCCTGGACCAGGCGGACGTCACTCTGAGCCGGTTCCGGGACGACAGCGAGCTCGCTCGCGTCAACGCGAACGCGGGCCGGGCGCTCCGCGTGAGTCCGTTTTTCGGCGGCGTCCTGATGGCAGCGCTCCGGGGGGCGCGCCGCAGCGACGGCGCCGTCGACCCGACCGTGGGCGCGGCGCTCCGGCGGCTCGGCTACGATCGGGACTTCGATCTGCTCCGCCCGCGCGGACCGATCGTGCTTCGCGTCGAACGGGTTCCGGGCTGGCAGGCGATCTCATTCGATCCCCTCACGCTCGCGCTCCGCACGCCGCCGCGCGTCGAGCTCGATCTTGGGTGCACCGGTAAGGCGGTCACCGTCGACCTGGCCGCGGAGGCCGCTCGCGCCGCCGCCGGCTGCGGCGTCCTGGTCGGCATCGGCGGCGACCTGCGGTGCGCCGGCCCGACTCCCGACGAGGGCTGGCAGGTGCTGGCCTGTGAGGAACGATCCGGTCCCGGGTCGGGCCAGGCGATCGCGGTCTGGGGCGGAGCGCTCGCCACCTCCTCGATCACGGCGCGCCGCTGGGTGCGCGGCGACCAGACCCTCCATCACCTGATCGATCCCGCCACCGGGCGCCCGGCCGAGGGTTCGCTGCGGACCGCGACCGTGGCCGGGGCCACCTGCGTCGACGCCAACCTGCTCGCGACCTGGGCTCTGGTTCGCGAGGAGGAGGCGATGACCTGGCTCCGCCGGCACCCGCAGCCGGCCCGCCTGGTGCGTCGCGACGGCAGCCTGCTTCACCTCGGCGGGTGGCCGGTTCCAGTGCCCGACCCGCGGGGACCCCGCGAGGCGGAGCTGGCGGAGCCTCGTGGGGTGGGGGAGGTGCGCGTCGCGTGACCGGTTCTCATCTGCTCTGGTTCACGACCCGGGGCGCGGGCGCGGTCTCGCTCTGCCTGCTCTCGGCGGTGGTGGCCCTGGGGCTGCTGAGCGCCGTGGCCGCATCGCATCCTCGCTGGCCGCGGTTCCTCACCACCGCTCTGCACCGCAACCTGGCCCTGCTGGCGCTCGTCTTTCTGGCCATCCACGTCGTGACCGCCGTCCTCGACCCGTTCACGGCGCTCGGTTTCGGCGCCGCGCTCATACCCTGGGGCGCCTCTTACCGGCCGTTCTGGCTGGGAGTGGGCGTGATCTCGCTCTATCTCGGTGCGGCGGTGATCGCGACCAGCCTGGTCCGGCGCTGGTTGAGCTACCGGGCCTGGCGGTTCGTGCACTGGGGCGCGTACGCGCTGTGGCCGCTCGCTCTGATCCACAGCCTGGGCGCCGGGACCGATACCCGGTACCTCTGGATGGACACCGTCTACACGGCTTGCTGCGGTGTGGTGGCCGTCTTCTTCCTGGTCCGCCTGGCGCGACGAAGGGCGGGGGCGCCGGAGCCGCTGCCCGAGGCGCCCGAGGGCCCTCCGATCTGGACCCATCTCGACCGGGGGCGGCGGTGACGATGCTGACCTCGGGCCCGGATCCGCGGCTGGGGCCGGAGCGGTGGTCGGACCACCGGCAGCGCCTCGGCCCCCTGCCCACCGCGGCGGGACTGATCTCGGAGGTCGAGCGCTCGGGCCTCCGCGGGCGCGGAGGGGCCGCTTTCCCGGTCGGGCGCAAGTGGCGGTCGGTTGCGGAACGCCGGCGGGGTCCGGCGGTGGTGCTGGCCAACGGCGCCGAGGGCGAACCCCTGAGCCTCAAGGACCGGACGCTGCTTGCGGCTCGCCCGCACCTGGTCCTCGACGGCGCGCTGCTGGCGGCCGGCGCGGTGGGCGCGGACCGGGTCGTCCTCTATGTCGGCGAGCAGCACGACGCCGCCGGGCGGGCGCTGCAGCAGGCGCTGGCCGAACGCGGGCTGGGACCGGGCTCCCGGCCGCAGGTGGAGCTGGTGGCCGCCCCCCGGGGCTACGTCTCGGGCGAGGAGTCGGCCGCCGTTCACTACCTCAACGACGGCTTGGCGCTCCCCACCATGCGGCCGCCGCTGCCCTTCGAGAGCGGCGTCGACGGCCTGCCGACCCTGGTCCAGAACGTGGAGACACTGGCCGCGGTGGCGCTCCTGGCCCGCGGCACGCTACCCGGCACCATGCTGGTCACCGTCAGCGGGGCCGTGGCGCAGCCGGGGGCGCGGGAGGTGACGGCGGGCACGACGCTGGGCGAGGTGGTCGCCCAGGCGGGCGGGCTCACCCAGCCGGTTCAGGCCGTGCTTTTCGGGGGCGCCGCGGGGGCTTTCATGCCGGCCGTGCGAGCCCACGACCTGCGGCTCGACCCCCGAACGCCCGCCCTCGGGGCCGGCGTGGTCGCGCTGGTGCCCAGCACCCAGTGCGGGGTGGAGGCGACGGCCGAGATCCTGACCTCGATGGCCGCGTACTCCGCCGGTCAGTGCGGGCCCTGCCGCGCCGGGCTGCCCGCCATCGCGGTCGCGGCGCGCCGCCTGGGGGAGGGACAGGGCGACGGTCAGGAGGTAGCCCGGCTGCGCCGCTGGTCGACGATGGTCGCCGGACGCGGCGCCTGCCATCACCCGGATGGGGCGGCCGGCGTGCTGCGCTCCGCCCTCGACACCTTCGCCGCCGATTTCAGGGCGCACGACCGGGGATCCGGCTGCACGGTCCGGCTCGCGCGGCGGAGGATCGCCTGAGATGGCGCGGCTGCGCGTCGACTGGACCCGCTGCGACGCCCACGGGCTCTGCGCGGAGCTGCTGCCGGAGGCGATCGGGGTCGACGACTGGGGCTATCCCATCGTGGCCGACCGCGACCTGGCCCGTGCGGTCATGCCTGCCGCCCGGCGCGCGGTCGCCAACTGCCCGCTGCGAGCCCTCTCGTTGGTGGAGCGACCGAAGGAGCAGGTGGGCCGCTCGTAACAGGGTCAGAGCTCGCGAATCATCGCGGCCCGGCCGCTTTCCATGTCCATGGGCACTGATGCGTGGTCGTGGGCGATCAGCCAGTCGCCGCCGATTTTGCGAAGACACGCTGTGAATCGGACCCAGAATCCGCCGCCGCGGGCACCGTTCCGCATCGTGGCACTGAGCCGGGCGAGGCCGTGCACGAACGCCACGTCACCCCCCACGGTGATCGTAAGGTCGCGAATCTCGTATCCGATCGGCGGCTGGAAGAGGGTGAAGGCCTCGACCCAGTTGCTCAGCTTCGCCTCTGCTCCGACGCCCTGCAGTGGCCCCGAGACGTCGAATGTCACGATGTCGGGAGCGTAGATCTTCTTCAGAGTCTCCAGATCGGTGGCGCGGATCGCCCCGATCAGCTCGTCGATTCGGGCTCGAATATCGGATTCGTCGGTCGCTTGTTGTGTCGCCATGATCCAAAGACAACACGGGGCCGCCGGCTGTGACAACCGCAGGCGCCGGTAGGCCCGATCTGCGCACAGAAGGCCCTTCACTGGCAACGGTAGGCCCCATCTGCCCCACAGATGGGGTGTTCGCCGGCTGCGGCGACGCGCTCGGGGGAGTGGGGGGTCAGCCGGCGGCCCAGGAGACCGCCATCGAGGCGCCGCCCAGCTCCGAGTCGCCGATCCGCCAGCGGCCGCCCGTGGCCTGCACGATGGCGTCCGCGATGGCGAGCCCGAGGCCGGCGCCGGACGCCTCGTCGGTGGCCCGATGGAACCGATCGAAAATCTGGCCACGCTGCGCCGGCGGGATGCCCGGGCCCGAATCCTCCACCGCCAGCTCGCACCGTCGGCCGTCGCTCGTCACCCGCACGCGCACCGATCCGCCCTCCGGCGCGTACTTACAGGCGTTGTCGAGCAGGACCCCGAGCAGCCGATCCAGCCATTCCGGAGTCGCGGTGAGGACGATCGGAGAGCTGGGCCGCTCGCAGGTGAGCGCGAGGTTTCCGGCCTCGGCGCGGACCTGGAAGCGGTCCACTGCCTCCCCCGCCAGCACGCCCAGGTCGACCGGGGCCGGGTGGCGCGGCTCCTCGGTGGAGTCGAAGCGGGCCAGCCAGAGCAGATCTTCCACCAGGCGGCGCATGCGCTCGCTCTCACGATGGACGTTGGTGAACGCGCGCCGGTACCACTCCGGCGCCCGCTCGCCTCGCAGCGCCAGCGAGGTGTTGGCCTCGATCACCGAGAGCGGCGTCCGCAGCTCGTGCGAGGCGTCGGCCGTGAAGGCGAGCTGCCGGCGGCGGACCGCTTCGATGGGCGCCGCCACCCGCCGCCCGATCGTGAGGGCGCCGAGGAAAACGAGGAGGAGCAGAAGGGGGCCGACCACGGCCTCGGCGACGATCAGGGTCAGTCTCGTGTCCTGCACCTGCTCCGTCGACTGCGCCACCACGATCCGGACGTCGCCGATCTGCTGCCCGACGGCGCGCATGGTGGTGCCGTCGACGTGGATGGTCTGAGGCCCGACCAGGTCGCGGTCCTGCGCCGGCAGATCCGCCTGGGGCTGGTCGCAGTGGACCCGGCCCGAGGGATAGACCGTGAAGACCAGCTGGGGGGGCCCGTAGGGATGGCCGCCGGGCGGCGGTTGGTCGGGCGCGGCGTAGCCGCCCGGGGGCGGCTGATCCTGACCCTGGTGCCGCTGGACGTCGCGCAGGGTGTCGGCGATCGCGGCGTCCACCTGAGCGGTCAGCACCCGGTCGACGATCACCACCACCGACGCCGCCGCCGCCAGGTACAGGCCGGCCACGATCGCGGTGGTGACGAGCGCCACCCGGATCGAGCGGGCGGCGAGGCCGGAGCTGCGCCTCATAGGAGGGATCTCACGCCGGCTCCAGCCGGTAGCCGCTGCCCCGGACGGTCGCGATTCGCACCCCCGCCTCCCCCAGCTTGGCCCGGATCCGGCTGATCTGGACGTCGATCGTGTTGGAGCCCAGCGGGGCGGTCTCATCCTGCCATGCGTGCTCGGCGATCGCCTGCCGCGTGACGACGCCGGGGGACCGGCGGAGCAGGACTTCGAGGATCAGGTACTCGGTAGCCGTCAGGTTGATGGGGTGCCCGTCCCGGCGGATCTCACGGCGCACGGGGTCGAGCTCGAGGGCGCCGCGGCGGAGGACCGGCGCGTCGACCACCCGCGGGCGGCGCTGCAGAGCGCGCACCCGGGCCACCAGCTCCCCGAAGTCGAAGGGCTTCACCAGGTAGTCGTCGGCACCGCCGTCGAGCCCTTCGATGCGGTCGCGCACCGTGTCGCGGGCGGTGAGCATCAGGAACGCGGTGGGCTTCTGCTCCCGCCGTGCCCAGGCCACGACGTCGAGCCCGCTGACGCGCGGCATCCGCCAGTCCACGACCGCGACGTCATAGCCGTAGAAGCGCAGCTGGTCGATCGCCTCCTCACCGTCGGCGGCGGCGTCGACCTGGTAGCCGAACTCCTGGAGGCCTTCGACGAGCACCGCGCGCAGGCCCGGGTCGTCTTCGGCGACGAGCACTCGCATCAACACACGATCGTGGCACGGAGAACCTTGCGATCGGGTGACCGCACGTAACGGCAGAGTGTCCGCACTGCGTCGCTACCGGGCGCTTGGGCCCAAGGACACTCGGGCACATCGCCGGCGCTACCCTTCGAGGCGCGCCAGCTCCTCCTCCACCAGGTCGATCAGCTCCCGCATGCCCTCGGCGTCGAACACCAGCCGGGCCCCCGCCGCACGGTACAGCTCGGGCAGCGGTCGGGTGTTGCCGAGCGCCAGCATGGCCCGATACCGCGTCAGCGCCTGCGCCGGGTCCCGGAGGCTGTTACGCCAGATCTGGAGCGCGCCCAGCTGGGCCAGGCCGTATTCGATGTAGTAGAAGGGCAGCTCGAAGATGTGCAGCTGCCGGTACCAGCGCGCCACCCGCTCCGCACGCAGCCCGGAGAAGTCGACCCCGGGCTCGAACCGCTGCCGGAGGGTGAGCCAGCGCGCGTCGCGAGCGTCGCGGTCGGCGCCGGCCGGGTCCGTGTACAGCCAGTGCTGGAAGGCGTCCACGGAGGCGATGTGGCAGAGCAGGCCGAGGATGTCCTCCAGGTTCTCGGCCCGCGCGCGCGAGACGTCCTGATCGGCCTCGTAGAACCCGCCCCGCGAGCGGGCCAGGCCCGGCCCGCCCAGAAGCTCCATCGACATCGACGCGACCTCGGCGATCTCCATCGGGTACTCGTTCTGCCACACATAGGGCAGGCGTTCGGCGGCGAAGGAGTGGAAGGCGTGGCCCGACTCATGGAGGAGCACGAAGACGTCCTTCTGGGTGCCGGCGGCGTTCATGAAGATGAAGTTGCGTCCGCGATGGGGAAGGGGGGCGCAGTACCCGCCGGGACCCTTGCCGGGCCGGCTGTCGAGGTCGAGCAGGCGCTCGTCGTCGAGGACCCGGAACTCCGCTCCCAGCTCCCGATCGAGGTGGGCGAACATGGATCCCACGCCGGCGATCAGGCCCGCCGCCTCGGCGAACGGGCGGAGAGGGGACCGGCCCTGCGGATCGACGGTGAGGTCCCACGGGCGCAGGGACTCGACACCGAGTGCCGCCTGCCGCCGGCGCAGCGAGCGCTCGCGCGCCGGTACCACCACCTCTGCCACCGCGTCGTGCCACCGCAGGCAGTCGGCGGGGGTGTAGTCGAAGCGACTGAACGCCAGGTGCTGGTAGTCGCGAAAGTTGGCGAAACCGGCGTTGTGCGCGATCTGCCGGCGCGTCTGGTGAAGCCGGTCGAAGATGCCCGCCAGCTCTTGGCGGGCATCGATGTACGGCCGGTTACCCGCCCGGTAGGCCCGCTCGCGGAGGTCGCGGTCCTGGTCCTGCAGCCTGGCGTCGACCTGTGGCACCGGCAGCCGCTCCCCGTCCAGCTCGGCGAGCATCTGCCCCGTCACGCGTTCGTAGGCGGCGACGTCTTTGGCCTCCTCGCCGAGCAGCGGCACGTTCGCCTCGCGGAAGAGCGAAATCCGGTTCCGGAACTTGCGGACCGTGACCTCGAGGCCCTCCGGAACCTGGCCCAGCTCCACCAGGCGCCGTGCGAGCCGCACCTGCTGCTCGTCGGCCCGCGGCAGGATGTCGGAGGACCAGCGCAGGTGAGCCTCCTCCTTGGCCCGTGATCCGGTATCGGTGGTGTACGCGATCTCGGCCAGGACCGACGCCTCACCGATCAGCTTCTCAAGGTCCGACCAGTCGCGCAGCCACGATTCCCCGTCGTCGAGCGGTCGCTCCGCGAGCTCGTCGAAATAGGGGGCGATGACCGACCAGTCGCCGGCCTCGAACGCAGCGGGAGAGGAGGGGAGCGCGGCCACTCGCGGAGCGTACTCGCGTTACCGCCGTCGAAGCTCAGGACAAGGCGGTGGCCGCGCGCCGGCTGGCGACCAGGATCCCCGCACAGAGGGCGAGCGAGCAGACGGCGATCACCACCAGGATCCAGAAGATGTGGCCGACCCCCTCCTCGACGGCGGTGGCCGCGGCGTCACCCTGGACCAGGATCCCCATCAAACCCACCCCGAGCGCGCCGCCGATGGTGCGCGCGAGCTGGTTGAACGCCGTCGCCGCGCCCCGCCGGTGATGCGGGACGGAGCTCTGGATCACGATCAGGACCGGCGTCGAGACCAGGCCCATCCCCAGCCCCATGATCGCGGCCGCGATGGCCGCCACCACCGCCGTATGGGGGAGCACGGCCAGGGCCAGCGTGCCCAGCACCAGCGCCGAGGATCCTGCCAGGAGCAGCCGTTCGTAGCCGGCGCGCAGCAGCAGCAGGCCCGCGGTCACCGAGCCCACCGGCCAGCCCAGGGACAACGGGGCGGCCGCCGCGCCGGCCATGAGGGGGGTCCCGTGGAGGCCGTCCTGGACCAGAAGCGGGACGTAGACCGTGACCCCGAACATCAGCGTTCCCGCGATCATCGTCACCGCGAGCGCGGGCCCGAGCACCCGGTTGCGCAGCAGGTCCAGCGGTACCACCGGGGCCCGCACGCGCCGCTCGACGAGGAAGAAGATGGCCAGGACCGCGGCCCCGGCGCCGGCCACCGGCCAGTTGACGCCCGTGCCCGCGGCGCCCGCGCCGAGCCCGATCAGGAGCGCGGCGATCCCCACCGTGAGGAGCAGGGCGCCGAGCAAATCCAGGTGCCGATCGTCGGTCGCCGGCCGGCGGGACTCCCGGTAGCCCCAGATCATGGCGGCCGCGGCCAGGCCGATGGGAAGGTTGATGTCGAAGATCCAGCGCCAGCCGATGGTGGACACGAAAAGCGCGCCCAACAGCGGGCCGGCGACGGACGCGATCGCCCACACGGCGCTGAAGAACCCCTGCAGTCGCGCCCGCTGCGCGATCGGAAACGTGTCGCCCACGATCGTGAAGACCAGAGGTTGGACGCAGCCGGCCCCGATTCCCTGCAGGAGGCGGAAGACGATCAGAAACCGCATGGTGGGGGCGAGCCCGCACAGCACGGAGCCGCCGACGAACAGGGCCAGGCCGCAGAGGAGGATGGTGCGCCGGCCCACGATGTCGGCGAGCCGGCCCCAGATCGGCACCGACGTGGTGCTGGTCAGCAGGTAACCGGTGAAGACCCAGGAGTACAGCGCGAAGCCGCCCAGGTCGCGGGCGATGGTGGGGAGGGCGGTGCCGACCACCGTCGAATCCATGGCCGCGACCATCAACGACAAGAGCAGGCCCGCCATCAGCAGCACCAGCGCCGGCGTCCAGGGCAGCCGCTCGATCGGGTGCTCGGGCTCGGGTGCGCCGCCGGCGCCGCCCCGGAACCCGCTCACCCTCTCTCCCATCGGCTCGACTCTACCCGCACCGCTGGAGGGGGCGATGATCGAGGGGATGCGCGGCGTGGATGTGATCGTGGTGGGGGGCGGGCTGGCGGGGCTGGCCGCCACCTGCGAGCTGATCCAGGCGGGCCGGGCCGTCGCCGTCGTGGACCAGGAGAGCCGTGCCAACCTCGGCGGGCAGGCTTACTGGTCGCTGGGTGGCATCTTCCTGGTCGGCAGCCGGCAGCAGCGGCGGCTCGGGATCCGGGATTCCGTGGACCTGGCGTGGCAGGACTACGCGGGCAGCGCTGCCTGGGACCGCCTCCAGGGCCCGCGGCCCGAGGATGAGTGGGCGGTGCGCTGGGGCCGTGCGTTCGTCGACTTCGCGGCCGGGGAAGCCCAGACCTGGCTCCAGCGGCAGGGGGTGCAGTTCGCACCTCTGGTCGGCTGGGCGGAGCGGGGGGACGGCACCGCCACCGGCCACGGGAACTCGGTGCCCCGGTTCCATATCGCCTGGGGGAGCGGCACCGGCGTCTCCGAGCCCTTCGCCGACCGGGCGCGCGCGGGGGCGCGGGAGGGGCTGGTCAGCCTCTACTCCCGGCACCGCGTGGACGACCTGCGGGTGGAGGGCGGCCGCGTGGTCGGGGTGGCGGGGACGCGGCTGGCGCCCGACGACGCCCCGCGTGGGCGCGCGTCCAACCGCCGGCCGGCGGGACTGTTCGAGCTGCGAGCGCCCGCGGTGGTGCTGGCCACCGGAGGCATCGGCGCCAACCAGGCGCTGATCCGCCAGGGCTGGCCGGCCCGGCTCGGCACGCCACCCCGCACCATGGTCACCGGGGTGCCCGCCTACGTGGACGGCCGCATGCTCGCGATCTCCGAGCGCGCCGGGGCGCGGGTGGTCAATCGCGATCGCATGTGGCACTACACCGAGGGCCTCGAGAACTGGGACCCGATCTGGCCCGGCCATGGGGTACGCATCCTGCCCGGCCCCTCTTCGGTGTGGCTGGATGCGCTCGGCCGCCGGCTGCCCGCACCCGCCTACCCGGGGTACGACACGCTGGGCACGCTCCGCCTCCTGCGGTCGACCCCCGAGCTCCAGCCCTTCGATCACTCCTGGTTCGTCCTCACCCAGCGGATCATCCGCAAGGAGTTCGCGCTCTCGGGCTCCGAGCAGAACCCGGACCTGGCCAACCGCGATCGCCGGCTGGTCCTGCAGCGTCTGGTGGGCCGGCGCCCCCCGGGACCGGTGGCGGCCTTCCTGCGGCGGGGCGCGGACTTCGTGGTCGCCGGCTCGCTGGAGCAGCTGGTCGGGGGCATGAACGCGCTCACGCCGGAGCCGCTGCTGGCGGCGCGCGAGGTCCGCCGGCAGATCGAGGCACGCGACCTCGAGATCGGCAACCCCTTCACCAAGGACGCCCAGGTGATGGGCATCCACAACGCTCGGCGCTACCTCCCCGACCGGCTCACCCGGGTGGCCGCGCCGCACCGGATCCTGGACCCCGCCGCGGGCCCGCTGATCGGGGTCCGGCTTCACATCCTGACCCGGAAGACGCTGGGCGGGATTCAGACCGACCTCGAAGGACGCGTGCTGCGCGCCGACGGCGGGGCGATCCCGGGCCTGTACGCGGCAGGAGAGGTGGCCGGCTTCGGCGGCGGCGGCGCCCAGGGCTACAACGCGCTCGAGGGCACCTTCCTGCTCGGCTGCGTCTTCACCGGGCGTACGGCGGGCCGCTCCCTGGTGCGCGACCTGTCATGAGGCCGAGTACCCGCACACTGCTGGCAAACAGACGTTGCCCGGACAGTTTGACGTCGCGTTCTGGGCAAAGTGCGTTTTGAGAGTCGGGCTTCAGAGGACCACGACGGCGCGGGTCAGCTCGCCCCGCTGGAGCGCGTCGTAGGCCTCGTTGATCTGCTCGAGCGTGAACCGGTGCGAGAGCAGGCGGTCCAGCGGCAGCCGGCCGTGGCGGTAGAGGTCGAACAGCCGGGGAAAATCGAGCCCGGGCCGGGTCGACCCGTAGATCGAACCGCGCAGCTGCTTCTCCTGGTCGACCAGCTCGAGCAGGGGCAGCTCCACCCGGGCGGTGGGACCGGCGATGCCGACCGCGGCCGCGATCCCGCCTGCCCGCAGCGACCGAACCGCTTGCGCGACCAGCTCGGGGATCCCGATCGCCTCGACCGCGAACTCCACCCCACCGCCGGTCATCTTGCGCACGGTGCGCGGGAGGTCCTGGCCGCGGGTGTCAACCACGTCGGTGGCGCCGAACTCCTCGGCGGTCTGCAGCTTGGCCGGGTTGAGGTCGGCGGCGATGATCTGGGCGGCCCCGCAGAGCTTGGCGCCCATGATGGCGGACAGACCGACCCCGCCCGCTCCCACCACCAGGACCGAGGAGCCGGGCTGCACCCGAAGCGTGTTGGTCACCGCTCCGACGCCGGTCATCACCGAGCAGCCGCAGACGGCCGCCACCTCCAGGGGCACGTCGTCGGGCACCGGGACCACGCCCTCCTGGGGCAGCACCGCTTCCTCCGCGAAGCACGAGACGCCCAGGAAATGGTGGAGCTGCTCGCCGTGCCAGGAGAGGCGGGAGGTCCCGTCGGCGAGCGTACCCTGGAGGCGCAGCTGGACCCCTTTTGGACAGAGATGGGGACGGCCGCTGGAGCAGTAGGCGCAGTGCCCGCAGCTGGTCCGCCACAGCAGCACCACGCGGTCACCGGGCGCGACGCCGGTGACGCCGGCACCCACGTCGGTGACGGTGCCGGCGCCTTCGTGACCGAGCACCACCGGCAGCGGGTGGGGAAGCGAGCCCTGCAGGTAGTGCAGGTCGGAATGGCAGACCCCGGCGGCGCCGACCCGGACCCGAACCTCACCCGGACCCGGCGCGGCGAGATCGACCTCGGCTACCTGGAGGGGCCGGTTGGGTTCGGTGAGCACGGCAGCGCGGATCATGGGGTCGAGCATAGAGGCGTTCGAACGCACACTTTGGACAGCGCACGAGGCCGGTCTAGACTGCCGGAAGCCATGCAGACGGGCCGGCGGTGGCGGGCGCTCGCGATCGTGGGGGCGACCATCGCCCTCACCCTGGCGGTGGCGTTTGCCAGCCGGCCGGTCCAGGTGGGGTCGACCAACGCGAGCGACGCCTCTCTCACCCACACGCTCGGCGACGTGGGGATCTACCTGCTGATGGTCCTCCTGGCGGTGATGATGGTCGCGACCGTCTGGGCGCTGTGGCCGGACAGCTTCCGAAAGTGGGTGCCCCGCCGGCGTCCCTGGTGGGAGCGGCTGATGCCGTACGTGACGCTGGCGATCATGCTCGGATTCGTCTTCCTGCTGATCGAGAACCCGCGGGTGCTCCGCCGTTTTCGCCAGTCCACGCTGGGGCAGCTGCTCGCCGGCCTGCAGAGCCGGGGCCGGGCGGGAAAGCTCTCCGGCGCCACCACCGCGCCGGCGGGTCCGGACTGGACCGCGATGGTGATCGTGGCGGTGATCGTGGTCGGTACCGCCGCCATCCTGATCTGGCGCTGGCAGGTGGCCCGGCGCCGGCGGCCGACGCCCCGGGAGCTGGCGCTGGACCTGGAGGAGGTGCTGGACACCGGGGTGACCCGGCTCCAGCCCGACGGCGATGAACCGCTCGACGCGCGGGAGGCGGTGATCGCCGCCTGGGTCGGGTTCGAACGGGTGCTGGCCCGGGGTGGTGTGCCGGCTCGCCCCGGCGAGGCCCCCCACGAATACCTGACGCGCGCGCTCGATCAGCTCTCGCTCCCCCTCGACGCGGCCGCGCTGCGATCGTTCACGGACCTTTTCGAGTGGGCCCGCTACTCGACCAACCCGGTCACCGAGTCGATGCGGGAGCAGGCGCTGGACACGCTCCGCGCGGTGCGTGAGAGCGTGCACCACCACGCCGTGCCCGACCTGCATGTGGTGCCGGCGTGAGCGAGGATCGAGGCGCCGCCTCCGGCGCCGGCGGCGCGCGCAACGCCCCGCGCGCAGCGGCGATCTGGGCCGCGCTGGTCACTGTCGGCGCCCTCGCCATCTGCGTCTTCGACCCCACGCTGCTGCAGTACGTGGTCTGGGTCTGGGCGATCGTGATCGGCCTGATCGTGCTCGCCTACGTGACCGCCGTCATGCTCCAGCACGTCCCGCTGCAGACAGTCCCGCGGCGGGAGCTGGAGCTGCCGCGATTCCGCCGCCGCCGGCCGGAGCGGCAGGCGGCGCCCGGTTTGCGCGAGATGGAACGGATGGTCGTCTTCGGCCAGGCCTCCGCGTACGACTTCGAGTCGCGGCTGCGTCCGCATCTGGTCGCGATCGCGGAGCACCGCCTGGCCCCCCATGGCCTCACCCTCGCCTCGGCGCCCGAACGCGTGAGCGCCCTGCTCGGCGCCGACACCTGGGATCTGGTCCGCCCCGACTACGCACCTCTCGGCGACCGCCGGCGCTACGGCATCCCCTGGAACCACCTGCTGCGCGCGGTCGAGGGCCTCGATGCCCTCTGAGCTCACCCGGCAGGCGGCGCCCGCGCTGGACGAGGTGCGCCGGCTGGCGACCGCCATCCTGGACCAGGTGGAGCGGGTGGTGGTCGGCAAGCGGGAGATCTTGGAGCTGGTGCTGGTCGGGATCCTGGCCGACGGCCACGTGCTGCTGGAAGACAATCCGGGCCTGGCGAAGACCCTGCTCGCCCGCAGCTTCGCGCAGGTCTTGAAGCTCGACTTCACCCGCATTCAGTTCACGCCCGACCTGATGCCCGCCGACATCACCGGCTCGGCGATCTTCGACCCCGGCCGGCTCGATTTCGAGTTCCGGCCGGGCCCGATCTTCGGCAACCTGCTGCTGGCCGACGAGATCAACCGGGCGCCCGCGAAGACGCAGGCGGCGCTGCTGGAGGCGATGCAGGAACACCAGGTCACGGTCGACGGGACGGCCCGCCCGCTGCCCGAGCCCTTCACCGTGCTGGCGACCCAGAATCCGATCGAATACGAGGGGACGTATCCCCTTCCGGAGGCGCAGCTGGACCGCTTCCTGCTGCGCACGGGGATCGGGTATCCGACCCAGGACCAGGAGGTGGAGGTGCTGCGCCGGCGCGTGGAACGGGGTGCCGACGACCTGAAGCTCACCGCGCAGGCCTCGGGCGAGGACCTGCTCCGGATGCGGCAGGCGATCGAATCGGTGGAGATCGACCCCGACGTGGCGCGGTACATCGTCCAGCTGGTGGCGGCGACGCGCGCCAGCGGTCGGGTCCAGGTGGGATCCAGCCCGCGCGGCTCGCTGGCGCTGCTCAAGCTCTCTCGGTGCCGCGCCGCCCTGGCCGGCAGGACCTACGTCGTCCCCGAGGACGTGAAGACGCTGGCGGTGCCGGCGCTCGCCCACCGGCTCAGCCTGCGCCCCGAGCTTTGGGTGCAGCGCATCTCGGGCGAGAGCGTGGTCGGCGACTGCCTGGAACAGGTGCCGGTGCCCCGAGCGCGATGAGTCGCCCGGGATGAGCACGCCCGCCGTCCCGGTCCGGGCGCCGGCGCGCGTGCTGACGCGGCGCTCGCCGCGCCTGGGCGGCTACCTGCTTCTGGGCGGCGGCTGCCTGCTCGCGGCGCTCGCGATGCGCCGTCCGGAGCCGGTGGTGCTCGGCTTACCCCTTCTTCTGGCGGTCGCGGTCGGGCTCGCCACCTCGGCCCCGCCCGGCCTCCGCGCGACCGCCGCTTTCGACCGCGACCGTGCCCTGGAGGGGGAAGAGGTGGAGCTTCTGGTCACGGTGGTGGCGGCGCGCGCCGCGGCGGTGCTGGAGATCGAGGTGCGGCCGCCCCGGAACCTGGAGATCGTGGAGGGGCCCGACGGCCTCGGGCATGGGATTCCCGCGGGCGAGGAGCGAGAGTACCGGTGGCGGCTGCGCTGCACCGCCTGGTCCGGCTACCTGAGCGCCGCCGTGACCGTGTCCTCGCGGGATGCGCTGGGATTCTTCGTGCACCGGTTGGAACCCGCGCTGGAGCTCTCGATCCGTGTCTATCCGCGGCCCGACGAGGTGAGGGAGGTGGTGACGGCGGTCGACACGGGACTTCTCTCCGGCAACGAGCGCTCGCGCCAGCGGGGCGACGGTATCGAGTTCGCGGACGTGCGCCCGTACCACCCGGGAGATCTGGTGCGCCGTATCAACTGGCGGGCCACGGCGCGCCTGCGCGAGCCCTACGTGAACGAGATGCACCCCGAGCGCAACACCGAGGTGGTGCTCTTCCTCGACGCCTTCACCCACTTGCAGCGTGGCTCCGACAGCGCGCTCGACCTGACGGTTCGCGGAGCCCTGGCCCTGGCCCGCGCCTATCTGCGCCGGCGGGACCGGGTGGGTCTGGTCGTGTTCGGCGGCACCTTGCGCTGGCTGCGGCCGGAGGGCGGCGAGCGTCAGCTCTACCGGATCCTGGATGCCTTGATCGACACCCAGGTGGTCCTCAGCCACGCCTGGAAGGGCATCGACATCCTGCCCCCGCGCACCCTGCCTCCGCGCTCGCTGGTGATCGCGCTCTCGCCCCTGCTCGACGACCGGACCACGCGGGCGCTGCTCGACCTCCGCGCGCGCCGCCACGACCTGGCGGTGATCGAGATCTCCCCGCTCCCGTTCGCGGAGCCGGGGCCGAGCCGGGAGCAGCAGCTCGCCTACCGAGTGTGGTCGATGGACCGGGAGGTGGCGGTGGCGCGGCTGCAGGCGGCGGGGGCGGCGGTCGCGCGCTGGGAGCTCGGCCAGCCCCTGGGCGGCCCGCTGGCGATGCAGGCGATGCAGCGGGCACGCCTGCGGGCGGCGGGAAGGTGAGGGGGCGCCGGCGCGTCCGCGACGGGATGCTGCTCGCCGGCGCGGTGCTGGCGGCGGTGGCTGGGCTGGCGCTCGCGGTCACCCACGCGGGGGCGGTCTGGGGCCTGATCCTGGCGATCGGCGCGCTGGGCCTGCTCTTCTTCCTGGCCGGGAGCACGCGGGTGGTTCCGGAGCTCCTCAACTGGGGGGTGGGCTTGATCCTGACCGCCCTGGTCGCGGGCGTCGGCTTCGCGCCGGCGACGGTCACCCCCGTGGTCCTGGTCGAGGGCGCCTGCCTGTACGCGGCCGCCGAGCTGGGGTGGCTCACCGCCACCCCGCCGCAGGCGCTGACCGCGCCCACCCTCCTGGTTCGCGGTGCGGTCGTGCTGGGCGGCCTCTTGGTCGGCTACCTGGCGCTGTTCGGGCTCGCGCTGCCCCTGGGCGGTGGGCCGGTGATCACCGTCGTCGGCGTGGCGGCCGCAGTCGTCGTTTTCTTCGTCCTGCGCGGCCGGCGGCCCGGCCGCGCAGCCCGCCCGCCGCGCCCTCCGGATCGCTGACTACTTCCCGATCAGCACCTCGGTCGCCTTCATGACCACCGTCACCCGGTCCCCCTCTTTGAGGTCGAGCGCGGTCGCCGAGCCGGCGGTGATCGCGGAGACGACGTCGCCCCCCTCGATCCGGACCTGGACTTCGGCCATCACGGTGCCCAATTTGACCGAGGTGACCGTGCCGGGAATCTGGTTACGCGCGGAAAGCTCCATGGGTGCATCATGCAGCAACGCGGTATTCGCCATGGAGACCACGCAGGTGCTATTACTGAACGACCCGGGGTGCTCGGCACCCGAGGACGCGGACCCGGACCGAGCCCGAGGGAGGGGACCTGATACCGATGGCAAGACTGAAATGGTTGGGCGCGGCGGTGACCGGTTTGCTCTTCCTGGCCGCCTGCGGCGGCACCTCGGCCACCAGGCCGACCACCAGCCCCAAGGCGGACAACGGGACCGCGACCGTGCTCTTCGCCGCGTCGCTGGAAGACCTGATGACGAACAAGGTCGGGCCCGCGTTCCAGGACGCGACCGGCGACACCTTCCAGGGCCAGGGCGCCAACTCGGGGACGATCGCGAACGGCATCGCCTCCAGGACGATGACCGGGGACGTCTTCATCAGCGCCGCGGCGGCCGTCAACGCACCGCTCATGACAGCGGCCGGCGGCGACGTCGTGAGCTGGTACCTCACGTTCGCCAGCACCAAGCTCCTGATCGCTTACAACGCGAACAGCCGGTTCGCGCGGGACTTCAAGAGCAAGCCCTGGTACGAGGTGCTGCAGGAGCCCGGCATCAAGGTCGGCCGCACCGACCCGACCACCGACCCCAAGGGGAAGCTGACGGTGGCGGGGCTGCAGGACGCGGAAACCGACTACAACCTGCCCAGCACCTTCTCCTCGAGCGTCCTGGCAAGCTCCCAGGTGTACCCGGAGGCGGCGCTGGTGGGAAACCTGCAGTCGGGCCAGCTGGACGCGGGCTTCTTCTACTCGGTGGAGGCCTCGGCGGCCGACATCACGACCACGGTGAGCCTGGGAAAGGCGGAGCAGTCCGCGACCTACACGATCACCCTGCTCGACAACGCGCCCAACAAGAAGGCGGGGACGGACTTCATCGTCTATCTGCTCGGCAAGGAGGGCGTCAAACAGATGAAGTCGGTCGGGCTGACCGTGCTGCCCTACGAGCTGACGGGAGACCGCGCGGACATCTCGAAGACGATCCGAGCCCTCCTGCCCAAGAGCGCCAACTGATCGCCTTCCTCAGATGAGCGGCACCTCGACGGCTCGGCGGGCTGCCAACCCGGCCTGGGTGCTCTGGCCGCTGGGGGGCCTGCTGGCGGCCTATCTGCTGGTGCCGATCGGGTACTTCTTCCTGCGCCTGGTCACCGCACCTCCGGCCCAGCTGCTGGTGCCCGGCCTCTGGTCCGCGATCGCCACCTCGCTGGAGACGGCCACCGTCTCGATGATCGTGATCGCGATCCTCGGGGTGCCGCTGGCGTTCGTGCTCGCACGCCGGCGCCGGTCGGCGGTGCTCGGATTTCTGATCCAACTGCCGCTGGCGCTGCCGCCATTGGCCGCCGGCATCCTGCTCATCTACGTGCTCGGCGACTACACGATCCCGGGCCGGATCTTCCACGGCAACCTGGTGGAGACGCCGGTCGGGATCGTCCTCGCGCAGACCTTCGTCGCCGCCCCCTTCGCGATCGTCTCCTCCCGCTCCGCCTTCATGGCCGTCGATCCCTCGCTGGACGACGTCGCCGCCACGTTGGGCCACGGCCCTCTGGCGCGCTTCTGGCACGTGTGGCTGCGGGGGGCGGCGGGCGGGATCGCCGCCGGACTCACGCTGTCCTGGCTGCGCGCGTTCGGCGAGTACGGGGCTACCAGCCTGGTCGCGTACTACCCCCACACGCTGCCCGTCTTCATCGACGTGCAGTTCGCCAGCACCGGTCTTCCCACCACCGTCTCGGCGGTGGCGGCGTCGCTGCTGGTCCCGTTCGTCCTCATCTCGGTGGCGGCGCTGATGCCGCGCATCCCGCTCCGCCGCCGCCGCCCGCGGCTCCCGGCGCCGCGACCGCCGGCGCCCACGCCGGGCCCGCGCGTCGCCTTTTCTCTCGACGCCGCTCGCGGTTCGTTTCATCTCCGGGAGGCGCTGGCGCGGGGCGACCGGCACCTGGCCGTGCTGGGGCCGTCGGGGGCCGGGAAGACGTTTACGCTGCGCCTCATCGCCGGCCTCGACCGCGGGCCGGGATCGGAGGTCCGGTTCGGCGATCGCGTGGTCTCGGGCCTCCCAGCCGAGGCGCGCCGGGTCGGCTACGTCCCCCAGGATTCGGCGCTGCTGCCCGGCCGCACCGTCTGGCGCCAGGTGCTGTTCGGCGTCGGCGCCGACCCCGGCCTCGCCGTTTGGTGGCTCCAGACCCTGGGGCTGTCCGGGCTCGAGGACCGGCTGCCGGAGCAGCTCTCGGGCGGCCAGCGGCGGCGTGTCGCGATCGCCCGCGCCCTCGCCACCAGCCCCGGGTTGCTGCTCCTCGACGAGCCTTTCACGGGCCTCGACGCCCCGGTACGGGTTCAGCTGCGGCGGGAGCTGCGAGGGCTCCAGCGGGCGACGCAGCTGTCGACGATCGTGGTCACCCACGACGCGGAGGAGGCGGCGGCCTTGGCCGACACCGTGCTCGTCATCGACCAGGGCGGGCTGGCGCAGGTGGGCGCCCAGGCGGAGGTATACGCCCACCCCGCCTCGCCGCTGGTGGCGCGGCTGCTGGGCATCCAGAACGTCTTCAAGGGCGAGGTCGTCGAGCCGGGCCGGATCCGCTCGCACGCCCTTGTCCTCGCCGTCGCCGGGCCCACGCCGCCGCCTGGCACCCCGGTGAGCTGGAGCATCCGGGCGGAGGCGGTGCAGGTCTCCCGGCAGGGACTTGGCGCTCGGGTCACCGACCGCATCGACCTGGGCGCGAGCACCGAGCTGGAGCTGGACCTGAGCGGAGGTCTGCGCTGTTTCGCGCGGGTTCCGGCCGCCGAGGCGCCAGAGGTCGGGCAGCGCTGCGAGGTGGTGCTCGACCCGGCGGCGATCACGGTGTGGCCCGAGGGGGTGGGCCCCGATCGGCCGCCAGAGCCGGCGAGCGCCGCGCCCGCTGAACCGGCGGTCGGTGGGGTCGCACGCTGAGGGCGCCCTCTCGAAGTCAGCCTTCCAGGACGCCGGCGAGGATGCCTCCGATGCGCGCCACGTAGCGGTCGACATTCAGGTCGTCGACCACACGTTGGTGCCCGGCCTGGCCAAGACGTGCCGCCAGGCCGGGATCGCCGAGCAACCGCTCGATTCCACTCCGCATCGACGAGGAGTCGCACGGTTCGACGAAGAGGCCATCGACTCCCTCCGTCAGGTAGTCGCGCAACCCGACGGTTCTGGTCGCCAGCACGGCCCGCCGCATCGCCCACCCCTCCAGCACCACGTTCATGCCGCAGGCCCGCAACGTGGGCCTGACCGGCACGACCACGAAGGCCGCCGACCGATAAAGGTCGCGCATGCGGAGCGGCGGGAACCGATCGACACTGACATTCGGGGGTAGAGAAGCTTGATCACCCCAGCCAAAGCGGGCGTGTGACCAGGGGCTTCCCGCCCCGATGATGAGGCGCACCGGTAGATCGCGCACCGCCTCGATCAACGTCGAGTAGTCACGTTCCTCCAGGCCGGCACTGACGATCAGGGGCAGATCGGCGGGCGGCACCGCCTCCGCGGTGGCATCCGTCGTGGGGGCATCAGGACGATAGAAGAGAGGGTCGGTGGTCTCGCGGACGAAATCGATGTGATCGAATGGATAGCGGTCGATACTGCTCAGCCGGTGCGCATGTGCGGTGGTTCGGCAGATGACCCGGCTGATACGCGGCAGGGCGTACCCGCGATACTGGTTGTACAGGCTGCGGCGCAGCGGTGTCCGCCCATAGTCGGGCTGCTCCAGGCGCATGACGATGCGCGGCTTATGAAAGTGCAGCGCACGAGCTTGCGCGGCGAGCGCAAAACCGACGTCTTCACCGGTCGCGTAGATGACGTCATCGTGACGCGCCAGTGACAGTACCTCGGTCGCCAGCGACAGTGTCCATCTGCGGGTGCTGCGCGCCGCCAGGAGCGCTCCCCGCGCGCTGACACTGTGTTGGGATGCGCGATGCAGAAAGTCAAAGTCGTAGAGCGGTGAATCGAAGATGCGCTCCATCTCCAGCACGTCGATGCGTGCTCGCCTGCCCCGTTCCACTTCACTCCGCACACTCTGCGAGATCGTGCCGCCCGCGATGATCGGAAATCGTGGCAGGGAAGAAGGCTCTCGGTCCCGGGCCTCGCGCTGATCAGACCTCAATGCGGGTTCTACTCCTCGACCGCGTTCCCGCGTCAGGACGGTCGCACTCTGATTCACAGTAGCAGTGTGGCTCGCCGGCCCGGTGGCGGAACATAGGAATTCACTGCACCGCGCCGAGTTCCGCCCAGCGCGACCGGGACCTTGGTCCTGAGCAGCACCACGCCCGGAGTTATGCGACCGCCATGCGCTCGACGGACTCTCCGACGCACTGTGCGATCGAGAAGACGTTCTCGCCCCGTGTCACCAGATCGCGGCTCTGATCGATGTGCCAGCGGAGGAAATCGCGACTGCTCGCCTGTGCGGGAAGCATCCAGTCGTGCAGTTCGGCAACCACGAGCGGGAAGCGTCCGATGAGTTGCGGAGGCGCCGAGAACACGTCCACCCCCGCGCCCTCGATGTCCAGCTTGCAGATGAAGGGAGTGGCCCGCGGCGCACGCTCGACAAGATCGGCCAGCGTCACCGCCTCGACCCGTGAGACGGCGCCCGCGGCCCTGGCTCCGGTGCGAAAGGTGTCGGAGGAGGTACCGCCCTTGGGGTCGCTCAGAAACATCGTGCCCGCTTTGGAGGCGAGCGCCGCCCGGACGGGGACGACGTTGGGAAACGCGCGCACATTCGCTTCCAGAACCCTGAAATTCCCCTCGTGTGGTTCGACCGCGATCACCGTCGCACGCGGATAAGACATTGCGAACCACACGGACGCGGCGCCGATGTGGGCCCCGGCGTCGATGATGAGTGGGCGCTCGCACTCGCTATAGAACCGTTGCAGCTCCCCGTCGCGCGAGAGCAGCCGCGTGGAGTACTCCCACTCGAAGAACACTTTCTTGACAGCGGCGTGGTCGCCGGCATCGGAACGATAGGTGAACCGGCGCCCGTCCGGCAGCCTCAAACCGTGCACGCCGAATCGGACTCCCTCCCACCATTCCTGTGCGTCCGGCTGAGCGGTGAGGCGGCGACGAACGGCGCGACGGATCACGGGAGGGATCCAGTCCCTCAGGGTCGCCCGCAGCAGGTCATTCATATCTGGTGCCATCGTGACCCGACGGAAACCGCAAGAAAACCGGCGCCTCGGTCAGACGCTGGGCGAATGTCCCGGGCCGAGCCCGATGCCGCGGCGGACGTCGCCAGCTCCCTTTCGGCGGCCGGCAGTGATTATCGTTGCGCCGTGGTAGACGGTCGAGTCGCGCTGCACCAGGTGCCACCCACGACCGGGGAGTGGGCGGTGCTCGGACTCCTCGCCGGAGGGCCGGCGCACGGATTCGCGCTCGCCAAACAGCTGCAGCCGGACGGGGCGGTAGGGCGGGTCTGGTCGCTGCGCACCCCGCTGGTCTACCGGGCGATCCAGAATCTGACCCAGAAGCAGCTGGTCGAGATCCAGGGTGAGGAACGGAGCGAGGTAGGGCCTCAGCGCCGTCTGATCGCGATCACCGAGCGCGGGCGGGACCTGGTCGAGGCGTGGCTGGAGGAGCCGGTCGCGCATACGCGGGACGTGCGTTCGGCGCTGATGCTGAAGCTCGCGCTCGCGGATCACCTGGGACGCGACGCGGGGCCGCTCCTGCGGGCCCAGCGCGGGCGGCTGGAGCCGCAGCTGGAGGGTCTGGAGCAGCGTCTCGTGAAGGCGGAGGGCTTCGACCGGGTGCTGGTCTTGTGGCGGGTGGAGGCGGTGCGCTCGGTCCTGCGTTTCCTCGACGAGGTGGCCTCGTAGTCGGGGGCGGAAACCAGGCAACCGAGGTGGGATAAAAGCCGTGGTGCGGCCCTCAACCCAGCATCCGACTGGCAGCGGCCACGAACGCGCGCGGTCAGCGGGGGGCGCCGTGGAGCCTGGCGAGCGTGCGCTCCACCCGGCGCTGCACGGTCTCCTCCCGCTTCGCCTCGGCCACCCAGCGCGCGTACTCGCGCTGGTGGGTGGGAGCCAGCCGCTCGAACGCCTGCCGCGCCTCGGGGTCCGCCTGGAGCGCCCGCTCCAGCGCCGGTGGCACCTCCACCCGGCGCGCCCGGTCGTCGCGCGCGACCACGATCTCGACCTGCGCTCCGAAATCCACTCCCGCTCGCTCACGGGTCGCCTTGTGCACGCCCAGCACAGCGCCGCCGGCGCCGGTGGGCATGGTGGAGCTGGCGAACTCGAGGCCGGCGAAGGTGCCCCTGACACGCACCCGCGTCCCGCCCAGGGCCGCGATCACGTGAGGCGGCAGGGTAACCACCGCGCCACCCTGACGGGCCGGCTCCAGGACCCCGGTGAACGTGACTGGCATCCGGGCAGAGCGTACCCCCACGCCAGAGCGCCCACCTTGGTCCCGGTTCAGGCGACGGCCGACACCTCGCTCTGGGTGGGGGGTTCGGCGCCCGGCCGGCCGCAGGTGAGGGCGGACACCAACGCCGCGAACCGGAGCGAATCCCCAAGCGCCGACTCGTCGAGCTCCAGGATTGCCCGCCGGTGCAGGCGCTGGTGGGAGGCCAGCCACGCGAGCAGCCCGCTGGTGAAGGCGTCGCCGGCGCCGATCGTGTCCACCAGGTTGGGAACGGGGTGGGCGGGCGCGGTGGCGGTGACGGCGCCATTGGTCGCCCAGCTTCCGCCCGCCCCGCGCGTCACCACCACCAGGGCCGCGCCCAGCTGTCGCCACCGAGCGGCGATGTCCGCCACCGCCGCGCCCGGATAGATCCAGGTGGCGTCGACTTCGCTGACCTTGACCAGGCCGGCAGCGGCGACCATGCGCTCCAGGAGCGGACGGTAGACGTCCCGTTCGGGCAGGAGAGAAGGCCTGACGTTGGGATCGAGCGAGACCAGACACCGGCCCGCCTCCCGCTCCATAACGGTGCGCAGCACGGTGCCGCCCGGTTCCAGCGCGAGTGAGAAGGACCCGAAGTGCAGCGCTTCCACGCCGGGCAGCGCCGCGGGGAGATCCCCGAGGCTGAGCATCCGGTCGGCGCTGCGCTCGGCATAGAACGAATAGGTCTCGCCGCCCCCCGGCAGAGGGTGGACGAAGCCCAGGGTGGTCAACTCCGGCCCCCGGGCCAGGAGCGAGGTGTCGACCCGGTTCTGCTCCAGGCGGCGGACCAGCGTCTCACCGAAAGGATCGGTCGAGATGCGGCCCAAGAAGGTCGTCGCCACACCCAGACGGCCCAGGCCCACGGCGACGTTGAACGGCGAGCCCCCGGCCCGGGGCCGGAAGTCCTCGCCGGCCGGCGTCATGTCGATCAGTGCCTCGCCGCAGACCGCGATCACGTCCGGGACAGGATCGCACGGTAGGCTTCGGGCGGGATGCCGGAAATCGTGACCTGGCGCGGGGACATCACCAGGCTCGAGGTGGACGCCGTCGTCAACGCCGCCAACCAGTCGCTGCTGGGCGGGGGCGGCGTCGACGGCGCCATCCACCGGGCCGCCGGACGGGAGCTGCTGGACGCCTGCCGCCCGCTGGGCGGGTGCCCCACCGGGGAAGCGCGGACCACCCCCGGCTTCCGCCTCCCCGCCCGCTGGGTCATCCACACGGTGGGTCCGGTCTGGCGGGGCGGGGGGCACGGGGAGGAGGCGCTGCTGGCGTCCTGTTACCGCTCCAGCCTCGCGGAGGGAGACCGGATCGGCGCCCGGACGCTCGCGTTTCCGGCCATCTCCACCGGGATCTACGGGTTCCCGCCCGCCCGCGCCGCCGAGATCGCGGTGGCAACCCTGCGCGAGACCCCCACCAGGGTCGAGCGAGTCACGCTGGTCGCCTTCGACGCGGCGACGGCGAGGCTCTACACGAGGCTCCTGGAAGGCACGACGGGGTAGCGAAGGGTGAGCTCACCGAGGGCGTGCCCAGCCCTGCTGGCGCTGGCCGCGGCGCTGGCCGCGCTGCTGGTCGCCGCGTGCGGGACGGCCGCCGCCACCACCCGCCCCAGACCCAGGCTTTCGACGCCGGTGACGGTGCGCGGGGCGCTGATCCGGGTGCGCGGGACGACGTTGACCGTGCAGCGCGACGGGGAAAGAGGCTCCGTGCGTGTCACGTTCGCCCCGCGGACAACCCCGATCTACGCGGTCACGACCGCCACCAGCGCCGTCATCCAGCCCGGGTCGTGCATCGTCGCCAGCGGCGATCGGGACGGCACCGGGACCCTGACGGCGGACGTGATCGTGGCCGCCTCGAGCGTCGACGACACCTGTCCGCCGGGGTCGGTGCCGGCGCCGCCGTCAGCGCCCGACCCGAGCCCGTCGCCGTCGCCCGGTTCCTTCCCGCTGCCCTCGCCGGCTCCCAGCCCGGACGTCCTCAGCGGTCAGGTGCTGAGCGTGGGTGCGGACGCGATCGTGGTCGAGGGCCCGGAAGGGAACCCGGCGGTGGTCCTCCTCCCGCACGACGACCGGGTGCTGTTCTTCCAGCCCGCCGACCGCTCCTCGCTCGTGATACCGAGCTGCGTGGTCATCCCCGGCATCCGGCGCGCACGCACGGTCGCCGCCCGCCAGATCACCGACTGGCCCACCGGCACCGGCTGCTAGGGAAGGGCGGGTTACACGCGGGGAGGCACGACGACGGCGGCCTCCTGGGCCGCGGCGTGGAGCGCCTGGTCGAGGTCAAGAAGGAGGTCGTCGATGTGCTCGATCCCCACCGAGAGGCGGATCATCTCGGGTGAGATCCCGACCTGCTTGTGCTCGGCCGGGGTGAGCTGGCGGTGCGTGGTCGACGCCGGGTGGGCGACCAGCGACTTGGCGTCGCCGAGGTTGACCAGCCGCTTGAACAGCTTCACCGAGTCGAAGAACCGGATCCCGGCCTCAAAGCCGCCGCGAACCCCGAAGGTGAGGAGCGAGGTGGCGTGGCCGTCCAGGTATTTCTGCGCCAGCTGGTGCTGAGGATCGTCCGGGAAGCCGGAGAACGACACCCAGGCCACGCGTGGGTCCCGCGCCAGGTAGCCGGCCACGGCGCGGGCGTTTTGCTCGTGCCGCTCGAGGCGCAGGGACAGCGTCTCCAGACCCTGGATCAAGAGGAAGGAGTTGAAGGGCGAGAGGGTGGGGCCCAGGTTTCGCAGGCCGACGGTGCGGAACCGCGTCGCGAACGGGTGTCGCGGGAAGTCACGGGCGTACACCACGCCGTGGAAGGCCGGCTCGGGCTGAGTCAGGGCCGGAAACCGGTTCGCATCTTTTGACCATGGGAACCGGCCCCCGTCGACGATCGCCCCGCCGATGGTCGTCCCGTGGCCGCCGATGAACTTGGTCAGAGAGTGGACCACGACGTCGGCGCCCCATCGCACCGGCTTCAGGTAGACCGGGGTGGGGACGGTGTTGTCCACGATCAGCGGCACGCCCGCCCCGTGCGCGGCCTCCGCCACGCCCTCCAGGTCGACGATGTTCCCGGCCGGGTTGCCGACCGTCTCGCAGAAGACGGCGCGGGTCCGGGAGTCGATCAGGGCGCGCAGCGAATCGGGGTGGTCGTCCTTGCCGAAACGGACCTCGATGCCCTGCTTGGGCAGGATGTGCGCGAGCCAGGTGTAGGTCGCTCCATAGAGCTGGGGCGCGCACACCAGGTTGTCTCCCACCATCGTCGCCACCGTCGTCAGCGCCCCGCTCACCGCGGCCATGCCGGAGCTGCAGGTGACCGCCGCGGTGCCGCGCTCAAGCTCCGCCAGCCGGGCCTCCAGCACCGAGTTGGTGGGGTTGTTGATCCGGTTGTAGTGGAATCCGGGCTCTTCCAGGTCGAAGATGGCGCCCGCCTGTGCCGCCGTCTCAAACTCGTGCGCCACCGTCTGGTAGATCGGCACCGCCACCGCGCGGGTGCCGTCGGCCTGATAGCCGCCGTGGATCGCGATCGTCTCGTCCCGCATCGACCTGAACCTCCCGCGGTGCCGCGTCAGACGGCGAGTTGAGCCTCAGCCAGCACCTCGTCGGACACGCGCCGGCGCACCTCGCCGAGCCAGTTCCTATAGAGGGTATCGGCCCAGGTCGACCAGTGTCCGGACAGCTGCCGCATCACTTCCTCGAACGGGAAGGCCAGCATCGCGCCCTCATCTCGAGGACCGGCCTGGGCGGCGGCGGCGAACCGCTCCACCGCGGTCCGGGCGGCGCCGCTCAGGTAGTGCTGGGGGAAGGGGGGAAGGTGTCCCGCTCGCCGTGCAGGTAGCGGCGGACGTCGCGCCGGTACTCGCGCAGCAGGCTGTCCGGCCAGTACTCCGGGTGGCCTTGCACCAGCACCAGCAGGGCGTCGCCACGGACGGCGGTGGCCACCGTCCAGTGGCAGCCGTCTTCCAGCACCGGCTGATACCCCTGGGCGCGAAGCGGTTCCAGCGGCACCTCGTTGCACCGCGAGTGCGGAAAGCTGACCGTCTCCGGCAGACCCTGCCCCAGGACGTGGGACCGGTCGACGTGGTCGGGCAGCAGCCCCCAGCACTTGCGATCGAGGAGGGTGCGTTCCAGGCCGTCGAAATGACGGACCGCGGTGTGAGCGGCCAGGCATGAGCAGAGAAGGGAGGACGTGTGGCCGGCCGCCCACGCGTAGAGCTCGGTGAGCGGCTCCCAGAGTGGCTCCTCGGCCACCGACGGAGCGACCGGCTCGGTCCCGGTGACGATGATCGCGTCCGGACGCGTGGCGTAGATGCCCTGTAGCCGGCGGTAGGGCGCCGCCGGTCCCTGCAGCACCGACGCGGCGCGGGGGACCGACTCGACCAGGTACCGGTCGACCAGGAGCGGCCCGCCCTGTGCGGCCCGTTCCAGAAGTCCGATGAACTGCCGCTCGGTGTCGGCGAAGGCGGCGTCCGGCATGTTGTTGACGAAGGCCACCCGCAGCACGCGGGCTCCACTCGCTCTGCTAGGCAAGGATCCCCTCCACGCAGGCTTGTGCATCCATCACCGCGCGGAGTCGGGTGTTGGGCGACGGGAGGTAGTGGGTGAAATACCGGACCCCTTCGGTCAGGACTCCGAGCAGGGACAGGCTGCCCTGCTCCGAGCCGGCGCGATCGTAGGGGTGGAACGACTCCGACAGGCCCACGCTCCCGACCGGCCGCCAACCGTAGTGCAGCTCGGTGAGGCGCCCCCTCGCCACCAGCTTGCGGAGCAGCGGCGAAGCGGAGTCCATCAGCCTCGGCATGTCGAGGTGTCCGCGAACGACCGAGCCCACGGTCTCGACGAAGGGCTCGTCGAGCTGGGTGGAGGCGAGGACGACGCCGCCGTCCGGGGTCTCCTGCAGGTCCGGCGACGGCCCGGCCGGGGTGCGCACCACCCCCGCGTCGAGCAGCGCCAGCAGCTGCGCCGAGCGCAGCGCGGGTGGCCCCGCTTCGAGGGCGTTGATGTTGCTGTGGACGTGGGACTGGAAGTCGACATAGGAGTCGGCGGTCAGCCGTCCGAACTCGATCACGCTGCGGAGCTGATCGCGCAGCACCCGGGTCATCTCGTACGCCGCCTTGACCGGGCTGCCGCCCTCCTGCAGCGAGGCGTCGAGATCCTCCTGGAGGAGGTCGTAGACCCGCGCCTGGTACACCGCGCTCGACGCGTAGGAGGTGCGGGTCGGGGGCAGAAAGCGCTCAGAGGGCTCGAAGTGCCCGTACCGGCGCTCCAGGGTCCGCAGCTCGCGTCCCAGGTCTCCCGCCGCGTGCGCCGCCCGCATCATGGAAGCGACGCCGGCCCGCTCCCGGTCGCCGCCGTGCAGCGTCGCCGCGTGCAGGTGGTAGCGGCAGCGCATCTCGTCGTACAGCCCCGGCAGCACCTGACCCCGGAAGTCGACCTTCTGGGTCTGGTCGGGGCCGCGCAGCGCGCGGAACCACTCGGGCGTGCAGACGATCAGTGGGTACTGGTTCCCGGGATCGATGGAGGCCACCGCCTTCGCGGAGTAGGGCAGGCCCGAGCGCGAGAAGAGGTGGATCGAGACCTCATTTCCGCCCCGCCGGTAGCGCTGCCGGCCTCCGACCTCCTCGAACCACCCGCCGCGGCCGATCGTCATCGCGGCGAGGAGGTCGTAGGCGACCAGGCCCATGCCGGCGATCCCGATCGTGGCCCCGGCCGGGACCTCCTCGGCGAAGCGCTCCGCCGGGTAGGGAAGCTGCAGGCCGCGGCGCTCTCCCGGACACGCCCTCTGATTCTCGGTGTGCCCAGAGGTGATCACGACGTGGTCGACGGTGAAGGGTTCCCCCTCCTCCAGGTGGACCCGCTCCCGTCCCGAGGCCAGGGGCTCGATGTCGATCGCCCGGGTCGGGTGACGCACGATCTCCATGCAGGCGGGGGCCGAGGCGACCAGCGCGGAGTAGAACCAGCGCAGGTACTCGCCCATCAACCGGCGCGGCAGGTAGTCCTCGGGGGTGATGGCACGTCCGTTCGGATCCTGGCGGCACTCGTGCCCGACCCAGCGATAGCCGGCGCGGACCGCCCACTCATGAAGACCGACCGCGTACGGCGGGTCTTGACCGGGGTCGGGGGCCGCGTAGAGCGAGAGCAGCCCGCACGCGTTGTTCAAGATCAGGTAGTCGGATCGCGTGTCGCGGTAGGTGCCGCCACCGGGCTCGCCCGGCTCCACCACGTGGACGCGGGTTGCGACGCCGGTGCGCCTGACATGGCTCACGGTGCGCTCGAGCACCGACAGCCCCCAAGGTCCGAGCCCCACGATCGCGAACTGAATCATCTCCGTCGTTCACCATCGCGCGGGCGGGTGGCAAAGGCCATCGGCGTTCGCGGCTCGGGGGTGGGGCAGCAGTCCCGGGACAAGGGGACCGACCCGAGCCCTGCGCCTATCACCGGTCGTGACCCCCCGCCGCCCAGGCGATGCCCTCGAGCAGGCCGGCTCCCGTGGCCGCCGAGTTGGGCTCCAGCAGCATGCTCAGGTGGTCCCCGGGCACGCCGCGCTGAAGCAGCCGGCCCCGGTGCACCCGGTCCCAGCCGAGGAAGGCCGGACGCCGTGGCTCCCAGGGGCGAGTCGTGGTGAGGAGGAGCAGCGGTGCGGTGGCCCCGCGCGGTCGGTACCGCAGCTGGAGGACGATCGCGCCGTCGTAGTCGAAGTGGTCCTCCTCGCCCGCTCGCACCGGCGGTCGCCTGTCCACCATCCGACCGAGCGGGCCCGGCACGCGGCCCGCCAGCGCGAGGCGCAGGCGCTGCTGCGGTTGCCTCCGCAGCCGGCGCCGGACCTGACCCGGGGCCGTGATGTCGAGCAGCGCGATCATCCGGACCTGGCGGCCCGCGGCCTCCAGCTGACAGGCCATCTCGTAGGCGAGGAGCCCGCCGAAGGAGTGTCCGGCCAGCGTGACCGGTCCCTCCGGCTGCCGCTCCACGATCAGCGGGACGAGCTCGCGCGCGATGTCCTCGACACGCTGGGAGCGGTCGAACTCCAGGGTCTGCCGGCCCTGCGCCAGGCCCCAGATCCGGTGATCGGGCAGCACCGGGGCCAGATAGCGCAGCGAGGGGAGGGCCACCACGTCCGCGTAGACGATGAAGAACGGAGCACCCTCCGGGTCCCCGGCCTCCACCACCACCGGCTCATCGCACTCGGCGACCGCGTCGCGCACGGCAGCCGCGAGCCCCGTGATCGTGGGTTCGGCGAGGAACCGGCCGATCGAGGGACGCATGCCGGTGGAGTCCGCCACCTCGCCCAGCATTCGCATCGCCAGCAGCGAATTGCCCCCGAGGTCGAAGAAGCTGTCACCGACCCCGATCCGGCCGGTGCCCAAGAGGCGGCCCCAGAGGTCGATGAGACTGGGCTCCAACCCAGCTTCGGCTTGCGCGGCGGGGGCCGCCTCGGCCGGCGGCTCGGGGAGGGCTGAGCGGTCGATCTTCCCGTTGGGTGTCGTCGGCAGACGCTCCAGCACCACGTACGAGGTGGGGACCATGTGGTCGGGCAGCGACTTCCGCAGGGCTGCGCGAAGGTCGTCGGCGGGCGGCACCCCCGGACCGACCAGGTACGCCACCAGTCGCCGGTGCTCGGCCTGTCCACGCGCCACCACCACCGCCCGCTCCACCCCCGGGTGGGACGTCAGCCGGTGCTCGATCTCCCCCGGCTCGACACGGAACCCACGCACCTTCACCTGGTGGTCGACACGGCCGAGAAAGCGCAGGCGGCCATCCTCCTCACGGCGCACCAGGTCTCCGGTCCGGTACAGCCGCTCCCCCGACCCCAGCGGGTCGGTGACAAAGCGCTCAGCGGTCAGCCCCGGACGACCCAGGTAGCCCAGCGCCAGGCCCGGGCCTCCGATCAGAAGCTCGCCCGCTTGCCCCGCCGGGACCGCCCTTTCCTCTTCGTCGACTTCGTCGACGACCACCAACCGCGTGTTCCACACCGGCTCGCCGAGGTAGCGGGCATCCTCCACCGACCTCACCCGTCCGCACGTCGCCCAGATCGTCGTCTCCGTCGACCCGTAGCAGTTCCAGAGCGACCCACACCGATCGAGCAGCCGGCTGACGACGTCCGGCGCCATCGGCTCGCCGCCGTAGAGCGCCTTCAAACTGGAGTCGCCCTCCCAGCCGCTGCGCATCAGGAAGTCCCAGATGGAAGGGGTGGCCGAGAAGAGGGTGGCCCCGGAGGTCCGGAGCAAGTCTGCCAATACCCTGCTGTCGAGCAAGGCCTCTCGACTCGCCACCACGACCCTGGCGCCGGTGATCAGCGGCAGGAGCATCTGTGCGGCGTGCGGTCCGAACGAGACCGTCGTCGTCGCCAGCAGAACGTCGGTCTCGTCGAAGCCCGGGCTCTCCTGGAGGGATCGCAGCAGATTGACCAGGGAGCCGTGGCTGACCTGCACGCCCTTCGGACGCCCGGTCGAGCCCGACGTGTACAGGACATAGACCCGGTCCTTGCTGACGACCGCTGCCTCGGGATCGTCCGCGGAGGCCGACATGATCGCCTCACGGTCGCGGTCGATGCAGATCTCGCCCAGGTCGGGCCACCGCGCGACCCCGCGAAGCGCCTCGGTCGTCAACAGAGCGGACAGACCGGAATCGCCCGCCATGTATTCAAGCCGCTCGGACGGATAGGAGGGATCCAGAGGCAGGTAGCAGGCGCCGGACTTCATCACCGCGAGCAGGGCGATGGGCAGCTCCACCGTTCTCGGCAAGCACACGCCGACCAGCGCGCCACGCCCTATCCCGAGCGACCGCAGGTGGTTGGCGAGCCGGTTCGAGCGGCGGTCGACCTCGGCGTACGTGACGCTCTCGTTCCCCGACACGATCGCCGTCCGGTCGGGCACGCGGCGCACCTGCCACGCCACCAGGTCATGGACCGCGCCCGCCTCTTGCGCCGCGGGCATCAAGACCCCGGACGCGGGGCGCAGCGCATCATCGGCGGCCAGGCTCATGCGCGCGACTCTTCGATCAGATTCATCACTCACGCCTCACCGTATGCGGGGTCCGGCTTCTCTCCAATGGGCCCGACCGGCGTGAGGATGACGGCTGTCCCAGGGCTTGGGACCACCCTGTCCCTGCGCCCTGGGGGAGGTGCCGCCCTTGCTCAGCCGGCGGCCTGCACCAGCGGCTCGAGGGCGCTCCCGAGGAGTGCCTCCGCGTCCAGGCTCCAGAGCGTTCCCGCGCCTTCGCGCCGGCGCCTGGCTTCGTACGTCATGACATGCACGTACGCGATCCTGAGCAGCGAGCGGCGCAGGGGCCGCGGGGATCGCGCCAGCAGGTCGCCGAGCAGGTCTTCAGCCTCGCAGCGACGCCCCGCCTCCAGATCCCGAAGCATGGACGCCGCGAAGGACCAGCCCCGGCGGCCGAGCAGCGCTTGTGACTCGGCCATCGAGTCGGGACGGGGCGCGTGTCCATGCGCGGCGGCGATCTCGGCTGCTTCGTCGAGAACCTCGAGTGCGAGGTCGCTCCCCCCCGCCGCCTCGATGTCGCCGATGGAGCCGCGCATGAGACAGGTGATCGCTGCCACCGAGGCGATGAACACCCACTTCTCCCACATCTCTTGCACGATCCGCGTGCTCGGGCTGATTGCGAAACCGGCCGCCTGGAACTCGCCGGTGACCGCTCGCGAGCGTGGGGTCATGCTGCCGTCGAGCTCGCCGATGCCGAGGAGATCTCGATCGTTGAGATGGATGATGTACCCCCGCTCGTCGACCGTGGCTGACATACGGCAGTGGCCTCCCACCACGCGATCGGGTCCGAAGCGGTCGCCGAGCGCATCCAGGTGCCGCATCCCGTTGAGCAGCGGCAGGATGGTGGTCGCGCCGCCCACCGCGCGCTCGATCGATTCCATGGCGTCCGGCAGGTCATACGCCTTGCAGGCGACGAGGATCAGATCGTAGGGCCCGGAGATCTCAGGCGCGGTCACCGTCTGGGGGTCGATGAAGTCCACGTCGCCAAGCGGGCTCCGGATGTGCAGGCCGCCGGCTCGAAGATCGGCCCGGCGGCGTGGGTGGACGAGAAACGTCACGTCCCGGCCGGCGGCCAGCAGACGCCCCCCGAAGTAACCACCGACGGCGCCGGCTCCGACGACAAGCGTTCTCAGCCCGCTCACCGGGCCGCCTCCGCCCTGAAAGACAGGTACAACAATCTGCGACTGACGCTAGAGCCATGGCAGCGGACGGGGAATAGGCGGTCCCGGACGGCGGGTGGGATTCGCGCCCAGGCCGCTTTTGGTCCCGGCAGGCGGGCGCGGCCTCCCCGGCCGGCGCTCAGCGCTTGGTCAGGCCCCAGGTGCGGATCTGGAAGGGCCCGAACGCGGTCTCCGCCTCGCCGGTGCGATCCTCCAGGAGCGACAGCTCGCCGTCCAGCGCCCAGCCCTCGGGCAGGGTCGCCCGCACGCCGCCGCGCGCCCCTTGCGGCTCGTAACACCGGAGCAGGAGCCCGCCCCCGTCCTCCAGCGGTTTCAGGGTGCCCAGCGCGACCGGCAGGCCCTCGAGCGCGAGGGGACGCCAGGTACGGGACCGGGAGGCGCCGCAGACCCGCGTCAAGAGCGGGGTGTTGAGATCCTCCGCCTCCCGGAGCGCGCCACCCTCGAGCCAGGTCCCCTGGTGCGGGCAGACCGCGTACACGAACGACTGTTCGCCTTCGTCGGCCAGCGTGTCGGGATAGACCGGCGAGCGGACCAGGCTCAGGCCGACGTCGGAGCCGACCACGTCGTGGCCGTACTTGCCGTCGTTGAGGATGGCGACCCCGTAGTCGGGCTCCGACAGGTCGACGAAGCGGTGCCCGGCGACCTCGAACTTGGTCGCGTCCCAGGACGTGTTCTGGTGCGTAGGCCTCTGCTCGACCCCGAAGGCCGTCTCGAAGGACGCGTAGGGAGCCCGGACCGCGAGCGGGAACCGCGCCTTGAGCAGGAACCGGCGATCGTGCCAGTCGAGAGTGGTGGCGATGTCGAGGCGGTCGCCGTTCGACCACAGCCGGTAGTGCTGCGTGATCGTCGAGTGGCGGAACCGGCGCACGACCCGGATCGCGGCCCGGTGCGGCCCGCGCTCGGTGATCTCCATCGACTCCAGCGCGGTAAGCGGCTCCGCCTGATCGCGGAAGCCGGGGTCGACGTCCCAGGCGTCCCACGCCCGCGGCTTGTCGACGTAGACCCAGAGCTGGTTTCCGGGGCCGGCCAGGATCTCCCGCCCCGCCGCCTTGTCGTAGACGGAGCGGAGCGTGCCGTCCTCGGCCAGCTCGACCCGGAGCCGCCGGTTTTCGAGGTGGCGGTCGCCGGCCTCGAGGCCGGCCACCGGTGCCGCCTCCACCGTCACCCGGGTTCCCAGCGCGGGCACCGGATCGTCGGTCGCGAGCACGTACCCGGAGTCGGTGGGCTGCGCGCCGAGGAGGGGACGATCCACCACCACGCGCACCGGGCGGTCGCGCAACTCGGTGTTGACGAGGAGCAGGGCGTCGTCGCCGTCGGCGCTGGCACCGCTCGCCTCGACCAGCCCCGCCACGGCGTCACGCTGCGCGCTGCGAGCCGCCCCCAACAGGTCGCCCAGCTGTTCCTCCGCCTCCCCGTAGACCTCTTCGATCGACGACCCCGGAAGGATGTCGTGGAACTCATTCAGCAGTTGCGTGTGCCACAGCGGCTCCAGACTCGCCGGCAGCTCCCCGCCGGCCAGGGCGACCAGGGACCGGGCCACCTCGGCCGCCACCAGCTGCCGCTCCGACTGCCGGTGCAGGCGCTTGGTCCGCCCCTGGGTGGTCAGGGTCCCGCGGTGCAGCTCCAGGTAGAGGCTTCCCAGCCAGACCGGGAGCGGGTGCTCGGCGGCGCTCGCGTGGAAGCGCTCGAACAACTCGTCGACGCGTCCCCACCGGGTGGCGGGGACGACCGGCAGGAGCTCGGACGCTTGGACCAGGTCGATCATCTCCTGGGTGGTCCCGCCGCCGCCGTCGCCGAAACCGAGGGGCATCATCGACTCCGGGTGCAGGTGCTTGCCGCGGTAGTTGCGCCAGGTGGCGATCATCGAGGCCGGCGTTCCCTGGCCGTTGTAGCCGTTGTTCGGGTTGTCCAGCGTGTGAACGAGGACGCGGCTCCCGTCGATCCCCTCCCACCAGAACAGGTCGTACGGGAACTTGTTCGTCTCCGACCAGTTGACCTTGATGGTGAAGAAGCTGGTCAGGCCGCCCAGGCGCAGCAGCTGGGGGAGGGCGCCGCTGAAGCCGAAGCAGTCGGGGACCCAGGCCACCGTGTGGCGCCCTCCGAAGTGGCGCTCGAAGTACCGCTGGCCGTAGAGCATCTGGCGGGTCAGCGACTCCCCGCCCGGGATCTGGCAGTCGGGCTCCAGCCACATGCCGCCCACGCCTTCCCAGCGGCCGGCCGCGATCTGGTCCCGGATCCGGTTCCAGAGGGCCGGCTCGTCCTGTTCGACGAAGTCGTACCACTGGGCGCTCGACTGGTCGAAGTGGAACTGAGGGTTGCGGCGAAGCAGCGCCAGCATCGTGGACGCGGTGCGTCGTGCCTTGCGCCGGGTCTCGGCCAGGGGCCAGAGCCAGGCCAGGTCGAGGTGCGCGTGCCCGGTGAGCAGGAATGCGCCCCGCTTGGGGTAGCGCTCCCGCAGCGCCGCCAGGTCCCGTTGGAGTGAGCTCAGCGCCTCTCGGACCGACGCGCGCTGGCCTTCGTCGAGCGGGGCCGCGGGAGGCTCCGAGTCCAGCTCCGGGGGCAGCTCCCAGACCGCCTGCAGCTGCCGTGTGTTCTTGATGCGCTGGAGGTAGGGAAAGGTGTCGCTGGGCCAGTCGAGATGCGTCAGCGCGCGCTCGGCGGCCGCCAGGACCGGGTCCGCGACCTCGGTCTCGAGCTCGGTGCAGGCGTCGGCGATGGCGTCGAGCAGGGTCAGGAGGCGCGGCAGGTCCGGCTCTTCCAGGACCAGGGCGGCGTACTGGAAGGCGGGGTGTCGAACCGGCTGGCCGAAGGGAAGGCGCGCGGTGGCCTCGGCGGTGAGCGCGGCCGTCCGCCCGAGCAGAGGATGCCGGCGGTGGTTGGGGTCGTGACCGAACGCTTCCTCCTCACCGCCCTCGAACCGCAGCCGGACCTGCCCCTCGCCGCCCAGGTGGAGGGCGAGCCGGGCCCGCTCCAGGGGCCAGGCGGGCGGGACCGCGAGGCGGGGGTTGGTGAACGTGTGCACCCCGTGCCGGTCCGGCCAGGCGGCCCCGGGCCTGATCGGCGCGCCGTCCAGCTCCCACCCCTCTCCAAGCGGCAGCGTCTCCGCGTCGCGCCAGCAGGAGAGCTCATCGAGCCGGACCTGCAGCCGCAGGAGGCGCTGCTCGATCGTGATGTAGCCCGGGGTGTTGTAGATCATTCGAGGGTCCTCCCGGGGGGTGACGAGCGGGGGATGGTTGGGCACCGCGTCCGCCGTCGGGACTCGGCTCAGGCGACGGGTCAGGGATCCGAACGCCGGCGAGCGGGGATTGCCGGGCATCACCAGCGATCATGCGCAGGTCGGGCACGCGGGCGCCGAGAGAACACGTGCGTTTCTGCACCAACCCGCCCTACGACCTGAGCGGTAGGCCCGGATTGCGGAGAAAGGGGCCTATCCCTCTCCCGCGCCGGTGAGGACGCGGTCGAAGATGCGCAGCCAGTTGCCGTGGCAGACGGCGGCCACGTCGGCGTCCGAGTAGCCGCGAGCGTGCAGGCCGGTGGCCAGCCGCTGCAGGCCGGCCACCGTGTCGAGGTCCGCCGGTGATTGTTCCCGGCCGAACCCGCCGTCCAGGTCGCTGCCGACGCCGGCGTGGCGGGCGTCGCCGGCCAGCTGACAGACATGGTCGATGTGATCGCAGACGCGGTCGAGCAGGATCTCGCGGTTGCTGGAGTGGCCGCGGACCCAGCCCGGCTGCAGCATCCAGGTGTCGAGAGCGGACCCGATCACCGCGTCCCGCTCGATGAGGGCGCGCAATTGCGAGTCGTCCAGCTGCCGCTGGTGCGGGACCAGCGCCCGGCAGTTGTTGTGGCTGGCCAGGATGGGGCCGGCGAACGCGTCGAGCGCCTCCCAGAAGGCTCGGTCGGAGAGGTGGGTGACGTCGAGCGCGACCCCCAGCGACTGCATCTCCAGCAGCAACCCCCGGCCCAGGTCCGTGAGCCCCGACTCGACGCCGGTGCCCCCCGCATACCGCCCCGGCCCGTAGTGGGCGGGACCGATCACCCGGACCCCGAGGCGGTGCCACTCGGCGAGGTCACCGGGCGAGAGGATCGGGTCCGCGCTCTCCATGCTCAGGAGGAAGCCGGGTGGCGGGGGCTCGGTCGCCGCCCCACCCTGCTCCCACTCGGTCCAGGCACTGGCGAGGTGTGTCAGTGCCGGCTGCTCGGTGATGATCTGGACCAGCCCCAGCCGCTCCAGCGCGCGGTAGTAGGCGAGCTGCCCGTGCGCCGCCCCATGGGCCTGGGCGGCGGAGCGAAAGTCGATGCCAGGGACGGGCGTCCCCGTCGACCGGGCGACGGTGGTGGCGAGGCAGAACGCGACCCGGCCCCGCCTCAGCTCGGGCAGCGAGACCGTCCCTTGACCGCGCCCGGGTCCCCAGACGCCGCTCTCCTGGGCGCGGATGGTGGTGACCTCCTGCGTCAGATCCCGGTCCCCATGCAGGGCGTTCATTCCCAGGTCGAGATGCGCGTCGACGAGCAGCATGTGTTTTCTCCCCTTGGATGGGCGTCAGGTATCGGTCCTCCGCTTCAGGTCTCCCAGCGTCGCAGCAGGGAGATCGCGGCCTCTCCGTACCGCCGGGCCATCCGGTCGGTGTCGCGGCGGTCGCGCGGCTTGAACCAGGCGGCCATGCCGTTGACCATGTCCAGGATCAGCATCGAGGCCAGCTTGGGATCGGCGACCCCGAACGCACCTTCCTTCACCCCCCGCTCGATGACGGCGGCCAAGGCGTCGCGGTACTGGCGCCGGAGGGCGTTGATCGACGCCTGCTGCTCGAGCGGCAGGCTCCGGCGCTCGCGCATGTTGACGAGCACCTCCGGCCACCGGCGCCGCGAGAACTCGATGTGCTTGCGGATCGCGTCCTGGATCGCGGGCGCCGGCGGCCGGCCGGCCCGCAGCTCGGGGACCACCTCCAGATTGAAGTCGCGCTGGAAGCCGTAGCAGATCTCGAAGAGAATGTGCTGCTTGCTCGGGAAGTGGTGGTACAGCGAAGAGGGGCGGATGTCGACCTCGGCGGCGAGGTCGCGCATGCTGGTCCCGTCGTAGCCCCGGGTCGTGAAGAGACGGGCGGCGCTGCTCAGCACCTGCTCCACACGATCGGGGCCGACCACCTCCGGTTCCGGCATCGCCGCTCGATCTCAGCCGCCGTCGCCCGCCTGATCGCCGTCCGCGCGGGTGACGAAGATCGGGATCCGCACGTCGCCCCCGTCCTCCCAGCGCAGCTCCACCCGCTGCCCGATTCGCACCCCCTCGGGATCGGGCGCGGCCACCTCGGCGAGCATCCGGAACCCCTCGTCGAGGTCGACGAACGCGACCGCGTAGGGCACCCGGCCGCGGAAGAAGGGGTGACCGTGCTGCCGGATCACGGTGAAGGTGTAGATCGTTCCCCGGCCTTCCGACGTCCGCAGATCGAGGTCGAGGCTGGTGCAGTGCGTGCAGTGTCCCCGGGGATAGAAGACGATCCCGCCGCAGCGGCGGCAGACCTGGTAGGTCAGGCGGCCGTCGGTGGTCGCCTCCCAGAAGGGCCCGGTGTCGGGCTCCGGCAGCTCGGGCTGCGGGCGGCCGGGTGCGCTCTGCAAGTCGGTCATCGTGTCAGTCCCTCCCCAGCACGACGGTCCCCGCCGCGTGCCTGGTCCCCAGCGAGCCGCCGTTGCCGTGGGCGACCGCGAGCCTGGCCCCCGGCACCTGCGACGTCGACGTACCCCGCAGCTGCCGGGTCGCCTCGATCAAGAGGAAGATGCCGCGCATCCCGGGATGGTTCGAGGAGAGCCCGCCGCCGTCCGTGTTGAGGGCCGGCGCCCCCGAGCGGTCGAACCGTAGCCGGCCGCCCTCGACGTAGGCGCCGCCCTCCCCCTTGGCGCAGAACCCGAGGTCTTCCAGGATCGCGAGGACGGTGATCGTGAACGAGTCGTAGATCATGGCGACGTCCATCTCGTCCGGCCTCACGCCGGCTTCCCCGAACGCCGGCGGCCCGGAGCGGGCGGCCGCGCTGACGGTGATGTCGCCACCGTTCTCGGGGTACTTGACGGACTCCCCGGTCCCCAGGATCCAGACCGGCGGGTGGGGCAGGTCCCGCGCCATCTCGGGCGCCACGATCACGACCGCGCCGCCGCCGTCCGAGATGATGCAGCAGTCGAGCAGGTGGAGCGGGTCCGCGACCAGCCGCGACGAGACGACGTCGGCGGCCGTGATCTCGCGCACGTCCCGGCGGCCCAGGTCCTGCAGCGCCCGCACCGCCTCCGGGTTGCGCATCGCGTGTGCGCGAGTGGTGACCGCGATCTGGGCCAGCTGCTCCGGCGTGGTTCCGTACTGGTGGAGGTGGCGCTGGGCGACGAGGGCGTAGTTGCCGACCAGCGTCAATCCGTACGGGGCTTCCATGTTGCCGCTCGGCGTCGGCGCCTGCCCTCCGCGTCCCCCGGTGCCGATGGCCCGGCGGTCCGTGTACGCGGTCGACCCGTACGTGAGCAGCGCGACCCTCGCCTTCCCGGCGGCGACGGCGTGCGCGGCGTGGCCGGCGTGCAGCTCGAAGGATGAGCCGCCGACCCCGGTGGAGTCCATCACCAGGGGCCGAACCCCGAAATACTCCGCCATCGAGAGTCCGACCCCGGAGCCGGTCTCTCCGGCGTCGTAGACGGCGTCCACGTCGCTCCAGCTGAGGCCGGCGTCGTCGAGCGCCCGCGCCGCCGACGCGGCCTTGACCTGCAGAGCGCTCATTGGTGCGACACTGCGTAGCGGAAACTCGTGAATGCCGGCGATCGCCGCTCCATGGTCACTGCTCATCGCGTACAGCCTAACGCGCGATCGGGGCGTTGACTTGCCGGATTCGCGGGTGCTCTAATTGGAAACCGCGAAAGGCGCCGTACGATCGTTCGTGAGGTAACCGGGATGGATGCCGATGCCGATCGCTCCCAGGGTGGGTCGGTCCAGAGGGACGTCGAGACCTGGCTGGAGCAGAACTGGGACCCGGAGCTCACGGTCGGGGAGTGGTGGGCCCGGCTGGCCGGCTCGGGGTGGGGCTTTCCGAGCTGGCCCACCGACTGGTTCGGCCGTGGGCTGCGCGCCGAGGCACAGGGCACGGTGAGAGAGGCGTTTGCGGCCCGGGGAGCCCTTGGACCCCCCGCCAGCCTGGGGCAGCTGCTGGGCGGCCCGGTTCTGCTGACGCACGGCTCGAACGAGCAGCGGCGGCAGTTCCTGCCTCCGCTGGCCCGGGGTGAGGAGGCCTGGTGCCAGTTCTTCTCCGAGCCCGGCGCCGGCTCCGACCTGGCCGGGCTGCAGACGCGGGCGGAGCGGGATGGGGATGAGTGGGTGGTGCACGGCCAGAAGGTCTGGACCTCGGCCGCTCAGTTCGCCGATCGCGGCATGCTGGTCGCGCGCACCGACCCCGACGTGCCCAAGCACCAGGGCCTGACGTACTTCATCATCGACCTCGACCAGCCTGGCGTCGAGATCCACCCGCTGCACCAGATGAACGGCGCCGAGGGCTTCAACGAGGTCTTCTTCGACGGCGCCCGGATCCCGGCCGGCCGCGTCGTGGGCGACGTCGGTGGCGGCTGGGCCGTCTCCGTCACGACGCTCATGTTCGAGCGCTTCATGAGCGCGCTCCCGAGCGCCGCCCCCGGCGCGCGCGGCGGCATGCTCGGGGTCCGGGCGGGCGACGTCGTCAGCGGCCGGGTCCGTGGGGAGCGGGAGAGTATGGGCCAGAGCCGGCTCGCCCCGGGCGTGATCGAGGTGGCACGGAGCCTGGAGCGGGACGGGGACCCACTGGTGCGGCAGCGGCTCGCCGAGCTGGCGGGGCTGGAGGAGGTCGGGCGGCTGATGGGTTTGCGGTCGGCCGCCGCCGTGCGAGCCGGCAGCCGCCCCGGCGCCGAAGGGTCGGTCCGCAAGATCGCGGGCTCGGAGATCGCACGTACCGCGAGCTCGGTCGGGATGGAAGTCCTGGGCGCCGGCGGCCTGCTGGTGGGCGAGGAGACCCCGGGCCGGGGACGGCTGCAGCAGCAGGCGCTGTCGAGCCCGGGCACCTCGATCGCCGGCGGCACCGACGAGATCCAGCGCAATATCATCGCCGAGCGCGTCCTGGGGCTTCCCAAGGAGCCCCGGCTCGACGTCGACGTGCCGTTCCGTGACCTCAAGGTGGGGACGCAACGGGAGGAGGGGAAGACGGGTGGAGCTTGACCTGGGTCCGGAGCTCCGGACCTTCCGGCAGGAGATGCGGGACTGGATCCGGGAGCACGCGCCCGCCGAGCTGTCCCGCCTTGCCGACTGGTCGCCGGTCGGGATGGCGGGGTCGACCCGCATGATTCCGCCGCCGGCGTACCGGCACCCGGCCTATCGGGAATGGGAGAGCGCCTTGCAGGAGGCCCGGCTCATCTGTCCCCAGTGGCCGGAGAGCGTCGGAGGGCGCGGCTGGGACGGCGTGCGGGTCGCGATCTTCAACGAGGAGTGCCACCAGGCGCAGGTCCCACGGATCCGGCGCGGGATGGGCGAATCGCTGGTCGGGCCCTCGATCATCGTGCACGGCAACGACGAGCAGCGCGCCCGGCTGCTGCCCGAGATCATCGAGGGCCGCGCCGTCTTCTGCCAGGGCTTCTCGGAGCCCAACCACGGCTCCGACCTGGCCGGCGTCGAGTGCTCGGGGGAGATCGACGAGGACGAGCTCGTGATCACCGGTCAGAAGGTGTGGACGTCGGGGGCCCACAACGCCAACTGGTTCTTCGGCCTCTTCAAGACGGAGTACGCGGCGCCGCGGCACCACAACCTTTCGTACGTCTTGATGCCCCTGCACGACAACCACATCGAGATCCGGCCCATCCACCAGATGTCCGGCGGCTCCGAGTTCTACGAAACGTTTCTGGACGGGGCGCGGGCGCATCTGCGTGACGTCATCGGCGGGCTCGGCAACGGCTGGCGGGTCGCGATGACGACGCTCGGATTCGAGCGCGGCGGGAGCGCCACCGTCGCCCACCTGGCCTACGAGCGCGAATTCTGGGAGCTGGTCGACACCGCCCGCCGGCTGGGACGGGACCGCGACCCCCTGGTCAGGCAGGAGCTGGCCTGGGCGTACTCGCAGGTGCAGATCATGCGTTTCTCGGGCCTGCGCACGCTGGCGCAGATGGCGGCCCGCCGGGAGCCGGGGCCCGAGGCCTCGCTCAACAAGCTGGTCTGGAGCGAGTACCACCGGCGCCTGGGGGAGATCGCGGTCGACATCGAGGGCGCGGGCGCCCTGGTACGGCCGGACGGCGAGGGCTATCAGACGGACCGCTGGCAGGACGTGTTCCTGTCCAGCCGGGCCGGGACCATCTATTCCGGGACCAGCGAGATCCAGCGCAACATCGTCGCCGAGCGAGCGCTGGGACTGCCCAAGGAGGGGGTGACGAAGCCGAGATGAGCATGCTCCAGGATCGGGTCGCGATCGTCACCGGGGCCGGCCGGGGGATCGGAGCCGGCATCGCCCGGCTGTTCGCCGCCGAGGGGGCGTCGGTGGTGGTCAACGACCTGGGCGTCGAGCTCGACGGCACGGGGGCCAGCACCGGCCCCGCGCAGCGCGTGGTCGACGAGATCGCGAAGGACGGGGGCCGCGGGGTGGCCAACACCGGGGACGTGGCCGACTTCGGGCAGGCGGAGCAGCTGATCCGGCAGGCGATCGACACCTACGGCCGGCTCGACGTGCTCGTCAACGTGGCCGGCATCCTCCGCGACCGGATGGTCTTCAACATGACCGAGGCCGAGTGGGACGCGGTCATCCGGGTCCACCTGCGGGGCACCTTCAACACCACCCGGCACGCCGCCGCCTACTGGCGTGAGCTGCGCGACCAGCACGCCCACCACCGGCTCATCAACTTCACCTCCGTCTCGGGGCTGCACGGCGCGCCCGGGCAGCCGAACTACGCGGCCGCCAAGATGGGCATCGTCGGCTTCACCTACTCGTGCGCCAACGCGCTCGGCCGCTACGGCGTGACCGCGAACGCGATCTCCCCGGGGGCCGCGACCCGGATGACGGAGTCGGTGCCCGAGGACCGGCGCCGGATGCCGCAGGATGACGAGCGCGCGCCCGAGAACGTGGCGCCGGCGGTCGCGTTCCTGGCCAGTGTCCGCTCGGACTGGATCACCGGGCAGGTGGTCCACGCTCGCGGGTACGAGGTCTCGCTGTACGACACGCCGCATCCGATCCGGACGCTGACCTCCACCGGACCCTGGGACCTCGAGCGCCTGGCGAGCATGATCGAGCAGAGCTTCGGGCCCGCTCTTGGTAGGCCGGACACGACCCCCGCGCCGGCGGCTCCGGCAGGGCCCGCAGGGTGACGGAGCCGGCTGGGATCGCCGGCGACCGGCCCCGGACCGAGAGCCTCTCCTCACCGGAACGGCTGCGCGGGCTGTTCGGGCCCCGAAGCCTGGCGCTGGTGGGGGCGTCGGACACGTCGGGCTGGGCCCGGAACGTCTACCAGAGCCTGCAGCGCGCCGGCTTCGCCGGCCGGTTCGTCCCCGTTCACCCCCATCATCCGACCGTCTTCGGCCTCCCCACCAAGCCCACGCTTCGCCACCTCGAGGAGCCGGTCGACCTCGCGTTCGCGCTGGTACCCACGGAGGCCGTGGAGCAGGTCCTCGACGACGCCGGCGCCGCCGGGGTCAAGAACCTGGTGGTGCTGGCGGCCGGCTATGCCGAGCGGGGGGAGGAGGGACGGCTCCGCGAGCGCCGGGTGATCGAGCGCGCCACCGGCCACGACATCACGGTGCTGGGCCCGAACGGGCTCGGATTCATCAACGCGACCGCCAAGGTCGCCCCCTACGGGCTCACGATCGCGCCGCCGCTGATCTCGGGGCCGGTCGGGGTGGTCCTGCAAAGCGGCGCCCTCGCGAGCGCGGTGCAGGCGTTCGCGCGCGACCACGCGATCGGGGTGAGCCTGCTCGTCTCGATGGGGAACGAGGCGATGGTGACGACGGCGGACGTCATCGAGTACCTGATCGAGGATGAGTCCACGCGCGTGATCGCGCTCTTTTTGGAAGGCATCCGCCAGCCCGATCGCTTCGCGGCCCTGGCGCGGCGCGCGCTCGGCGCCGGCAAGCCGCTGGTGGTCCTGAAGGTTGGACGCAGCGCCGGCGGCCGGCAGATGGCGCTCGCCCACACCGGCGCCATCGCCGGCGACGACGCCGTCGTCGACGCGGCGCTTCACCAGCTGGGGGTGATCCGCGTCCGCAGCCTGGAGGAGCTTCTGATCACCGCCGGCGTGCTCGGCTACGTCCCGGCGCTCCCCGGTCCCCGCATGGGCGTGGTCACCGCCTCCGGGGGCGCCTGCGACATCATCGTCGACCGTTCCGACGAGGAAGGGATGACGATCGCGGCTTTCGGCCCCCAGACCGTGGCCGCGCTGGAGAAGATCCTCCCCGGGTTCACGAACGCGCAGAATCCCGTCGACGTCACCGGCTTCGGGCTCGCGCACCAGGGCGGCGCGGCCTCGGTGCGAGCCCGGACGCCGATGGTGGAGGCACTGAGGGAGGTGGCGCGGGATCCCGGACTCGACTTCGTGCTCGCGCTCGGGCCCCTCCTGACCAGCCCGCTGGCACCCGACGACGCGGCCGCCGTGGAGCGGGTCGACGAGCATGCGCGGGCGATCGCCGAGGCGCCCATTCCGGTGGTCTCGGTACGGACGACCTGCACCGACCTCGACCCGATCGCGCGGGAGCTCCTGCTGGCCCGCGGAATCCATCAGGTCGGCGGCCTCGAGTTCGCCCTCTCGGCGATCGGTCACTCCCTGCGCTGGAGAGAGCGCACGCGCCGCGCCCATGCCGCCCCCGAGGCAGAGTCGCCGCCGGCCCCCGCCTGGGTGGACGAACTTCCGCCCGGCACGTGGGCCGAGACTGACGCTCGCCGGCTCCTGGCGGCGGGTGGGGTGCCGGTGGTCCCGGCCGCGCTCGTGAGGGGTGCCGGCGAGGCGGTGACGGCGGCGGCCCGGATCGGATACCCGGTCGCGCTCAAGGTCTGCGGCCCGGGAATCGCTCACAAGTCGGAGCTGGGCGGCGTCCTGCTCGACGTGAACACCGACACCGCCGTGCGCGAGGGCTACGCGAAGGTCAACCGGGGTTCCGGAGTGCTGGTCTCTCCGATGCGGAAGGGGGGCGTGGAGCTGCTGGCCGGGGTTGCCGCCGACCCCACGTTCGGGCACGTGCTCGCGGTCGGGCTGGGCGGGATCTGGGCCGAGACGCTGCACGACGTCGCCCTGCGAGTGCTGCCGGTCGAAGAGGAGGACGTGGAAGAGATGCTGAGCGAGCTGCGCGCGGCCGCCGTCCTGCGTGGCGCCCGCGGCACCGACCCGGTGGACCTGCCCCGCCTGATCCAGGTCCTGCTCCGCCTGGCCGGCGTGGCGGCCATGCTCGGTGCCCGCCTCCAGGCAGTAGAGGCGAATCCGCTCTGGTGCGGCGCGGGGCGGATCGAGGCGCTCGATGCGCTGGTGGTGACGAAGGAGGCCTGAGATGCCGGGTGGGATGGTGTTCAGCGAGGAGCAGGAGGATCTGCGCCGCACCGTGCGGGCCTTTCTCGAAGACAAGTCGCCGCCCGCCGAGGTCCGACGGCTGATGGAGACCGAGGAGGGCTTCAGCCGCCCGGTGTGGGAGCAGATGGCGAGCCAGCTCGGGCTCCAGGCGCTCACCGTGCCCGAGCGCTGGGAGGGGATCGGGCTGGGCTACGTGGAGCTCGCGATCGTGCTCGAGGAGATGGGCCGTTCGCTGCTCTGCGCCCCTTATTTCTCGACCGTCGTGCTGGCCACCAACGCGCTGCTGCAGTCCGGAGACGAGCAGGCCTGCGCCACCTACCTGCCCGGGATCGCGAGCGGCGAGGTGATCGCGACGCTCGCCCTGACCGAGGACGAGGGCCGCTGGGACGAGGATGGCGTCGCCCTCGAGGCGCAGCGGTCGGGCGGTGACTGGCGCCTGGGCGGCCACAAGGCGTACGTGCTCGACGGCCACGTCGCCGACCTGGTGCTGGTCGCCGCCCGGACGCCGGGCGGCCTCTCGCTGCTGGCCGTCGACGGCGGCGCCGAAGGCCTGACCCGGCGAGCGCTCCCAACCCTGGACCAGACCCGGCGGCTGGCCCGGCTCGAGTTCTCGTCGGTGCCGGGACGGCTGATCGGCGTCGAGGGCGGGGCCGGTCCGGTGCTCTCCAAGACCCTCGACCTGGCCGCGATCGGCCTCGCGGCGGAGCAGGTCGGCGGCACGCAACGATGTCTCGACATGAGCGTCGGGTACGCGAAGGTTCGCTATCAGTTCGGCCGCCCGATCGGCAGCTTCCAGGCGATCAAGCACAAGTGCGCGGACATACTGCTGCAGTTGGAGTCGGCGCGCTCCGCCGCGCAGTACGCGGCCTGGGCGGCGGCCGAGGATTCCCAGGAGGTGCCGGTCGTCGCCAGCCTCGCCAAGGCGGTCTGCTCGGACGCCTACTTCTTCGCGGCCGCTGAGAACATCCAGATCCACGGGGGCATCGGGTTCACGTGGGAGCACGACGCCCATCTCTATTTCAAGCGGGCGAAGTCGAGTCAGCTCTTCCTGGGCGACGTGGCGTACCACCGGGAGCGCCTGGCCCAGCGGATAGGGGTGTAGAGGTGCCGCTGGACCTGTCTTTGGTCGGGGTCGAGAGCGAGCCCGCGGAGCGCTCCTGGGATCCTACCGACGCGATCCTCTACGCGCTCGGCGTGGGGGCCGGTCTGGGCGACCCGACAGAGGACCTTCAGTTCACGACCGAGAACAGCCAGGGCGTGGAGCAGAAGGTCCTGCCCACCTTCGCGGTGCTGATCGCGCGAGGCGGCGGCTGGGGGCGCCTCGGCGACTTCGACCCCGCGATGCTCGTTCACGCGGAGCAGGAGGTGGAGCTGCACGGGCCGCTGCCGGTCTCAGGCCGGGCCCGTACCACCTCGCGCGTGACGGGAATCTGGGACAAGGGCTCGGGCGCCCTGGTCGTGAATGAAGCCTCGGCGGTCGACGCCACCAGTGGAACGGCGCTGGTCACCACCCGCTCCTCCGCCTTCATCCGCGGTGAGGGCGGCTTCGGTGGGGAGAGGGGGCCGTCCTCGGCATGGGAGCGGGCGGACCGGGCGCCGGACGAGCAGGTGGTGTACGCGACGCGACCGGAGCAGGCCCTGCTCTACCGGTTGAGCGGCGACCGCAACCCGCTCCACTCCGACCCCACGTTCGCGGCCCGGGGTGGGTTCGCGCGTCCGATCCTGCACGGGCTCTGCACCTACGGCTTCACCGGGCGCGCGCTTCTCCACGCCCTCTGCGGCTCCGATCCCCGCCGCTTCGGGTCGATGCGGGCCCGGTTCTCGCGCCCCGTCCTGCCGGGGCAGACGCTCACCGTCTCGATCTGGGGGGACGGTTCCTCGGCCCGTTTCCAGACCTCGACCGAGGAGTCGGGCGTGGTCGTCGACCAGGGGGTGTTCACCTTCGCCACGTAACGCCCGAGTGTCCACACTGCGACCCTAAAACCGCGGCGCGGTATCTAGGCGGCGGTCGCAACGCCGGCGGCCGCAGGTACCAAGGATAGGGTTCGAGCGGGGGCAGGTCCGCGGGCGAGCGAGGAGCGATGGATCGGCGGTCGCCAGTCTGAAGGCGGGGCGTGTGGTGGCTCTCAGGGCCGTAGGTTCCTGCTGCCGCTTGCGCGGGTCTACCGGGCGGGCGTGGCCCCGGACTGGGCTGCGCAGACGGGTCCGTCGCGCCGCGACTGGTGGCTGTCGCGGCCGCGGCAGCCCTGACATGGCTCGGCGGGGGCGCTTGGTGCGGAAAGGTCGTGGTCGGGGAGCGATGGCAGCATCCGACAGCGAAGCAGGACCAGCTCACTGGCACAGGCCACGCTCAGATCGGTGCCCTTGGGGAAGTACTGCCGCGAGCGCATCCGTTGTGTATACTCGATGGACCACGGTACTAGGCTCGGTTGGCGATCTGAAGAATGTAGATCGGGCTGAGCCTTGCTGTCGGCTGGCCAGCCTCTCTCCGATGCGTGGTTGGCGAGCGTCCGGCCACGGATCCTCGATCAGCGAGCGGCGGGCGAGGTCGGCAGCCGGCATCTTGCGTGATCGAGCCCAGCATGGTCGGCCTCGACCCGGACTGGCGAACGTGGCCATGGGGTCAGAGGTACCAACCAGCACCCAGCGGGTCTAGCGCTCTGGACCAGGGTGCCGAGTCGGCACTGAGCTCCAAGTGCATGCTGAGGATGCGGTCGCGTTCCCAAGTCCGGAGCACCGCAAGGTCGAGCCACCTCGGCCGGTACTGCTCGCTCCACGCTCGCCAGCCCGGGAGATGCGTTCGGCCAGTGCGGCTCTGACCGGTGCGCGGTGCGGAGGCCGCCATGCCAGGTCCGTGCGTAGACAAGCGCGCTGACCTCCTGCTTGAGCAGTCCTGTTGGCTTGCACGAAGCCAGCGCCTTGTAGATGGTTTCGTCGGACATCCAGCATCGTCCGGGTTCTGGGGAGATGACTCCGTAGCGCAAGGCATCTCCGGGAGACCGGTGACGGGGCGGTGCTTCAGCTTGAGTTTGGCCGCGACACTAGCGCGCAGCGGGTCGGATTGCGTGTCCAGCTCGACTGCAGCGAGCCTTCGGCCGCCGCGCTCGTTGCTCGAGCCCGCGATGCTGGGCATTGCGGGCGCGATAGCGGATGGAGTCGAGTCCTTGGCGGATCTGCTCTTACCCGTCCAGTTGGCTCGGCGTCGGGGACTGCGCGGGGAGAGTCACGTCGACCCAGCTCCCGGGCATCGTGGATGGCGCTCGGCCCGGCGGCGTGCGAACTCGCGCTTCGACATCCCGCCATGCACTAGCACGGTGATCTCACTCGCGGTCCCGGGCAAGCTCGAGGCAGACTGATGGTGGCTAACGACGCCTCGACGAAGCTGAGCCGTGGTCACGCTCGCCAGTCATCCCTGAACAACCGCCGCCGCGTGCGTCGAGCGCCCCCAGCCCCGCTGCCTGTCGCCGCTTCCAGTCAGGCCGGGACCTCGCTGCGGCACCTTGGCGTCAGCCAGGACGCTTTGCTGGACCCCGGTCAGAGAGACCCCCGCGAGGAGATATCTTGGCTTCTCCGCCTCCGGCAGGCGACCGTGGTTAGGCTGCCCACCCCTTGGGCCCAAAACCGCGCGCGTAGCGGCAGAGTGTGGACACTCGGGCGCTGGCGGGAGTTAGGCGATCTCCGCCATCAGCGCCGCGAACGCCTCGCGGGAGGGGCGCAGGTCTTCTTCGCCGAACTCATGAAGCGGTCGCTGAGGAAGCTTCTCGGCGGTCGCGAAGTCGGGGGACGACTCGTCGACGTAGAGCAGCCCGGTGACCAGGTGGCCCTCGTCGCGTGACCGCTCGACCAGCGACAGCGCCCCGATGCGATCGGTGGGGTCGTGGTCTTCGGCCAGCTTGTGCAGGCGGAGGTGCGAGCCATCGTGCAGCTCCACCACCGTCGTCTCCCCCGGCTCGTAATCGACCTCGATCTCCTCGAAGTAGGGGATGAAGGACACGTCCTGGATCTGCTCGTCGTGGTCCTTGACCCAGCTGTAGCTCTTGGTCGAGCCGTCGTGGTCGTTGAAGGTGACACAGGGCGAGACGATGTCGATCAGCGCCATGCCGCGGTGGGCGATGGCCGCCTTGAGCAGCGGCACCAGCTGCTTGCCGTCGCCGCTGAACGAGCGCGCCACGAAGGAGCAGCCGAGCGTGAGCGCGACCGAGCAGGGATCGATCGGCCGGTAGCTGTTGACGGCGCCCCGCTTCTGGGTGGAGCCGATGTCCGCGGTGGCCGAGAACTGGCCCTTGGTCAAGCCGTAGGTGCCGTTGTCCTCGATCAGGTACGTGCAGTCGACGTTGCGGCGTACCAGGTGCATGAACTGACCGAGGCCGATGGAAGCGGTGTCGCCGTCGCCCGAGACCCCGATCATGATCAAGTCGCGGTTGCCGAGGTGGGCGCCGGTGGTGGTCGCCGGCATCCGGCCGTGCACCGCGTTCATGCCGTGCGCGCGTTCGACGAAGTAGGCGGGCGTCTTCGAGCTGCACCCGATGCCCGACATCTTGGCCAGGCGCTGCGGCTCCACGCCGAGCTCGAACAGCGCCTTGATCATGTGGTTGGTGATCGAGTTGTGGCCGCAGCCCGCGCAGAGCGTGGTCGCCGCGCCCTTGTAGGCCAGGCGGGGGAGTCCGATGTGGTTGACTGCGGTGCTCATACCGGGGTGACCTCGAGTTCGGAAAGTGGGCGGGTGATCGTCTCGGCGGTGATCGGTCGCCCGTCGTAGTGGCGGACGGAACGCACCCGGTCGACCAGCGTGCCGGGCAGGGCCAGGCGGACCAGGTCGTAGAGCTGGCCGTCGCGGTTCTGCTCCACCACGTAGATGCGCTCGTGAGCTTCCACGAACGCGGTCAGAGACGGGTGCAGGGGGAGCGCGCGCACCCGCAGGTAGTCGACCGGCATACCCCGCTCGGCCAGCAGGTCACGCGCCTCGCGAATCGCGTGCTCGGTGCTCCCGAACGCGACCAGGCCGACGCCGGATCCGGACCCCTCTTCGACCACCGGCTCGGGCAGCAGATGCTGGCCGTCGCGCAGCTTCCTGGCCAGCCGGTCCATGTTGCCCGCGTACGCCTCCGCGCCCTCCGTGTAGCGCGCCTCCGCATCATGCCCGGAGCCCCGCGTGAAGTAGCCGGCGGCCTCATGCGGCGTGCCGGGAACCGTGCGGTAGGGGACGCCGTCGCCGTCCACGTCGCGGTACCGCCCCCAGTCGCCCCGCAGCCGGTCCAGGTCCTCGGCCGACAGCACCTTGCCCCGGTCGAAGGCTCGCTCCGGATACTGGAGGGGCGGCGACATCCAGAGGTTCATGCCCAGGTCGAGGTCGGAGAGCACGAAGACCGGGGTCTGCAACCGGTCTGCCAGGTCGAACGCCTGCTGCGCGAACTGGTAGACCTCCGCCACCGTCGCCGGCAGCAGCACCGGGTGCCGGGTGTCGCCGTGCGAGATCGTGTGCACGAAGCCGATGTCGGCCTGTGAAGTCCGGGTGGGGAGGCCGGTCGAGGGACCCACGCGCTGGATGTCGAAGATGACGACCGGGATCTCGGCGTAGTAGCCGAAGCCGGTGAATTCGGCCATCAGCGAGATCCCGGGCCCGCTGGTGGAGGTCATCGCGCGCGCGCCCGTCCAACCGGCGCCGATCGCCATGCCCAGGGCCGCCAGCTCGTCCTCGGCCTGGACGATCGCGATCTTCAGCTCCCCGGTCTCGGGGTCGCGCCGGAACCGGTTGGCGTAGGAGATCAGGCTTTCGCAGAGGCTGGAGGAAGGCGTGATCGGGTACCAGGCGGCGACCGTGCAGCCACCCATCAAGCACCCCAGCGCCGCCGCCTGGTTGCCTTCCAGCAGGACCAGACCCTGGGTGCCGCCCGGCACCGCCTCGAGGCGGAACCCGCACGGGCGGTCGGCGAAGTGCTCCTTCCAGTACTCGTACCCGACGGTGATCGCCTCCACGTTCGACTGCCAGGCCTTGGGCTTGGTGGGGAAGTTGCGGTGCACGCCCTGAGCGAGGTCATCGAGGGGGATGCCCAGCAGGCCGCCGACGACGCCCACGTAGAGCATGTTGGTCAGCTGCTTGCGCAGCCCCTCGTTCGTGATCTTGCTTTTGGACAGCTTCGCGAACGGGACCGGGTAGTAGTTGAGGTCGTCGCGCACACCGGCCGTCGAATAGGCCTCCTCGTGCACCACCACCCCGCCCGGCCGGAGCTCCTCCAGGTCGGTCTTCCAGGTCTGCGGGTTGAGCGCCACCACGACGTCGGGATCGCCCTTGCGGGCCTGGTAGCCCTGCGGCGAGACGCGAAGCTGGTACCAGGTCGGGAGTCCCTCGATGTTGGACGGAAACACGTTCTTGGGCGCCACCGGGATCCCCATCGCGAAGATCGCGCGGGTGAGAACCAGGTTCGCCGACTGGCTCCCGGATCCGTTGACGGTCGCCGCCTGAAACGTGAGGTCGTTGACGATCGGGCTCATCGTGGTGAGCCCATCCTAGGAGCGCGGTCGGAAACCCGGCGATCCGTCGGGGCTCTCGGCCACGTTCCTAGACCCCGGTTCTAACTTCCGAGACCTGGTTTGACGGGACCAGGAAGGGGCGGAGCAGGCCGGGCACCGCCTCCTCACAGGTCGCGACCGCCTCGGCGGGCGATACGTCCTGCGCCGTGTACCCCCCACGCCCCGCGGCGGTGGTGGCGGAGAGGTTGACCAGCCCCAGCCGGCGCTGAAAGAAGCTCTGATGCAGGTTCCACCCGATCACGCCGTCGCAGCTCACGATGCTGGTGCGACGGATGAGGGAGCCGATGCGCACCACCAGCCAGCCGTCCGCCACCGTGTGGCCGAGCGATCGACCGCGGTCCCAGGCGAGCAGGGCCGCCAGGGGCAGGATCGCGACCGCGACGGTCCAGAACTCGACCCCGAAACCGAATTGGCGCCAAGCGAGGAGCGTCAGCACCCAGAGGACGAGCGCGACCAGCAGCGCGCGTGTGAAGCGCCTGCGGACAGCGGCCCCGCCGTGCCGGCGCAGCGGGGCCGCCACCGGACGCGAATCGCGGATGACGTCGCCTGCCACCCTCACCGCCAGTTCGCGGGGCGCCGGCGGCAGCAGCATCGAGCCACCCCGGTCGGCTCCCCGCCCCACCCGCAGCCCGGTCGTGATCGCGATGCAGCGGGCACCCCTCATCAGCCGCAGGAGCAGGGGTTCCGAGACCTCGACCCCCCTAAGACGGCGCTCCTCGATGGTGATGGCGCGCGTGGTGAACAAGCCCCGGCGCACCTGCAGCGTGCCCTCCGACTGCCGGGTGAGCCGGAAGCCCCAGAAGGCGACCACGTATCCCACGGTCGAGAGCAGAAGGACGATCAACACCAGCAGCAGCGCAGCCACCACCACGATCGCGATCAGCCCGCCCGCCACCGCGCCGCGCTCGGCTGCCTGCACGCCGGGCAGGTTCTGATAGTTGACGTGGAGGTAGGAGATGTAGCGGCTTACGAAGCCCGCCACCACGAAGACGGTGACCAGGCCGGAGAGGGTGAAGGGGCCGAAGCGGATCCAGGCGGGATCGAACCGCGCCAGCTCGGCGCCCCCGGTCGCGGCGGCCGGTGTCTCCACGCGCGCCTCAGGCGGGGGCGGCAGGCCGGCCTCGTGCGCCTCCTCCGCCAGCACCTCACGGCGGCGGTGGAGGAGCTCACCCGCCAGGCGGTCGGCCTCCAGGGCCCCCAGTGCGTCGAGCCGGACCGCGTCGCCGCGGCGATCCGACTGGCCGGTGCCCACGCTCACCCGGGCCAGGCCCAGGAGGCGGTGCAGGAAGGGCGCCGTCACGTCGACCGTGCGCACGCGGTCGAGCGGGACGGTCAGCGTCTTCCGGTTCACGAGGCCGCTGCGCACCTGCACCTGCTCGGGAGTGATCCGGAAGGTGGTGGTGAACCAGCGAAAGACGCCGAGCGCGAGCGCCAGCCCGACGCCGACCAGGCCCCACCAGTCGCTGCCGCGCGTGTGGCCGAGCAGGAACAGCACCGCGATCCCGGGGATGAACCGGATCAGGTCGCTCAGCGGTCTCGCCACCAGCATCCGAGCATTGAGGCGGCGCCAGGGGATCTCGAGGACTTGCTCCCCGAGGGGCGCCGGCGCCCTGACCGCGGGATAGGCGCCCTCCGCGGCGGGGTCGCTGACGCCGGCGTCCCCGCCCGGAGGAGCCGGCGGCGTTTCGTGAGGTGGCATCACGTGGCGTCGCCCCGAGTCGCCTGGGCGCGGGTGGTGACGTCGTCGACCAATCGCTGCGCGACCTCGTAGTCCAGGCCGTGAATGTGGATGGGGCCCGCCGCGGAGGCCGTCGTCACCGTCACGTTGGCGAGCCCGAAGAGCCGCTCGATCGCGCCCCGCTCGCTGTCCACCGTTTGCACACGCGAGATGGGCGCGATGCGGCGCTCCTGGTCGAACCAGCCGACCTGCGTGTAGACCGCATCCGGCGTCGCCTCCCAGCGGTGCACCGCGTAGCGCCAGGGCGGCATCAAGCCCAGGTGCGCGAGCGCGAGCGCGATCGTGACCACCAGCCCCAGGACGTGCCATAACTCGCCCTCCGGGACCACCACCCAGAGCGCGACCTGCGCCGCCACCAGTACCACCCAGCCGGGCAGGGCGCGCGCCATCCAGTACCAGATCGCGCGGCGGCTGACGCGGTTCGCCGGCGGCCGCAGCGCCATCCCCGCCGCGCCCTCCCGGAGTGAGTTGTTCATGCCAGGTCCAGGTTCCCACACGTCGTCGCCACGGCACGCCGCGCAGGTTCGATCCCCGGGCGCGCGTACGACCCGGAGGTGCACCAGCGGGGCTCATGCCGCCGCGTGGGCCACCCGGAAGGGCACCAACGGGGGCTACGCTTCGGCCTCCGCCGGCGGAGGTGATGCCCTGCGCACGGCGCGATTCCGCATGGTGGGCGCGGCGTCCGCGTCGGACACCCAGAGCGCCGAGAACGCGCCCAGCCAGGCGATCGCGGCGGCGACCAGGAAGGCGATCCGGTAAGCCGCCAGATGGGGCTCGGCAACGCCGGCCGAGGTCAGGGTCGGGTGGAGGATGCCGAGGGTGGTCGCGAGCACGCTGACCCCGATCGCGGCCCCCGCCTGGCGCCCGGAGTTGAAGATCGTCGAGGCGGCGCCTGTCTCCCGCCTGGAGATGGTGGCGAACGCCGACACCTGGGCCGGCATGAAGACGTTGGCCTGCCCGATCCCGAGCAGGAACATGAGCCCGCGGTAAACCCAGAGATTGCTGTCCGGCGGCACCGCCGCGACCAGGGCGATCGCGACTCCCACCACCAGGAGGCCCCCGGCCAGCAGGCGGCGAGGTCCGACCACGGGGTACAGCCGCGAGGTGACCTGGGTCGTGAGGAGGATGGCGATCGCCTCCGGGAACACCGTCACGCCTGCCACCAGCGCGGTCTGCCCGAGCGCGTCCTGCAGGTACGTCGGGAACAGGAACAGCGTCCCCACGAACGGCATCGATCCGATCAGGAAGGTCACGTTCACAGAACGGAAGAGACGGTCGCGGAAGAGGCGCAGGTGCAGGAGCGGCTCCGGGGTCCGAAGCTCATACCAGACGGTGGCGCAGAGCAGCACCACCCCCAGCACGCCGGTCACCAGGATGCCAGGGCTGGTCCAGCCCAGGGCCGGCCCCTCGGAGAACGCGAACATGAGGCTCCCGAACCCGATCCCGCTGAGCAGCAGGCCGATCAGATCGAAGCGGCCGGGTTGATCGATCCGCACGTTGCGGAGGCAGAGCAGGCTGAAGACCACCGCGGCGGCGCCGATCGGGACGTTGACCAGAAACACAAAGCGCCACGACAGGTACTCGACCAGCAGGCCCCCCAGGATCGGTCCGCTGGCGGGGGCGAGCGTGGTCACCAGGGTCAGGCGCCGCGCCACCACCGCCCGCTCGGCGGGCCCGTAGACGCGGTACAGCATGGCCATCCCGACCGGCGTCATGAGGCCACCCGCCAGTCCCTGGATGAACCGCGACAGCACCAGGAGAGGCAGGTTGGGAGCGAGCCCGCAGGCGGCCGAGGAAAGGGTGAAGAGCAGCACCGCGAAGGTCAGCACCCGCTTGCCCCCGAAGCGGTCGCCGAACCAGCCGGAGGCAGGGATAGAGACCGCGAGGGCGACCAGGTACGAGATGGAGACCAGTGCCACGGTGGAGGCCGGCTGGTGGAACTCGCGACCGATGGTGGCGAGCGCGACGTTGACGATGGTCGAGTCGAGGATCGACATGAACATCGACGCCATGTAGACGACCGAGATGGCGACGCGCTCATTGATCCGATCCATGCGGCCCTAGAGTGCGCGTCGCGCCCCGCCGTTTGCAGTGCGCGCCGGGCGGCCCCATCTGCCCCACAGACGGGTCCTTTACAGGCGCCGATAGGCCCCATCTGTCCCCAGACGGGGAATCCCCCGCCAGACATCGGCGCGCGAGTGGATTTCCCGTTCCACCCGGCTCCACCCGGGGGCGGAGGGGCAGGTGTGAAGGCACCGGCTGCCCCTTCGCCGCACCGACTACCCTTGCCCTGGCAATGAAGGTGTTCGCGCCACGCGAGACGATCCCGGGCGAACGCCGCGTGGCGATCACACCAGATTCTGTCGGGCGCCTCCGCCAGACCGGCGTCGAGGTCTGCGTCGAACACGGCGCCGGTGTCGCCGCCAGCTACGACGACGCCGTCTACGAGGAGGCCGGGGCGGGCGTCGCCGCCAACGCCTCCGACGGTTATCTGGGTGCGGGCCTGGTCGTGAGAGTCCAGCCGCCACAGCTGGAAGAGGCGCGAGCGATGGAGTCCGGCTCCGCGGTCTTGAGCTTCCTCCAGCCCGGTCAGCAGCGCCCGCTGATCGACGTCTTCCAGGAGCGGCGGATCACATCCTTCTCGCTGGATCTGGTGCCCCGCATCTCGCGGGCCCAGTCGATGGACGCGCTCTCCTCCCAGGCCTCTCTTTCCGGATACAAGGCGGTCTTGCTGGCGGCGAACCGCCTCGGTAAGTACTTCCCGATGCTGATGTCGGCCGCCGGCACCATCCCGCCCGGCAAGGTGCTGGTCCTGGGTGCGGGCGTGGCCGGCCTGCAGGCGATCGCGACCGCGCGGCGTCTGGGCGCGGTGGTCGAGGCCTACGACGTGCGTCCTGCGGCCAGGGAAGAGGTGAAAAGTCTGGGCGCCACCTTCCTGGAGCTGGGGCTGGAGTCGCAGGAAGGGGAGGGAGGCTACGCGCGCGAGCAGTCGGAGGACTTCCTCCGCCGCCAGCGTGAGCTGCTCGGCGAGCGCGTGGCGGCGGTCGACGTGGTGATCACCACCGCGGCGGTGCCGGGGCGCCGCGCGCCGATCCTGGTCACGGCGGGGATGGCGGAGCGGATGTCACGCGGGTCGGTGCTGGTCGACGTCGCCGCCGACGGCGGGGGCAACTGCGAGCTGACCCGGCCCGGCGAGGTGGTGGAGACCGACGCCGGGGCCTTCATCGACGGCAGCACAAACCTGCCCTCGCTGCTCGCGGTGGACGCCAGCCGGCTCTACGCCCGCAACGTCGCCACCCTGGTCCAGCACCTGGTCAAGGGGGGGACGCTGCGGCTGGATTTCGAGGACGAGATCACCGCCGGCTGCTGCGTCACGCACGAGGGCGGGCTGGTCTCGGAACGCGCCAAACAACTGCTGGAGGTCGTCCCGACATGAGATCCCCACGAAACTTCGCAAGCTACGTTTCGCGGGGGCCCCTGACGTGAGTGGCGAAGAGCTGGTCACGCTGCTGACCTACTTCGTGCTCTCGGTGTTCATCGGCTTCGAGGTCATCTCCAAGGTGCCGACGATCCTCCACACCCCACTCATGTCGGGATCCAACGCGATCCACGGCATCATCCTGGTCGGCGCCCTCTTCATCGCCGCCCGCGCGCACGACCCGATCACCGTCGTCCTGGGGTTCCTGGCCGTGTTTCTCGCCACCATCAACGTGGTGGGAGGGTTCGTCGTCACCGACCGCATGCTGGAGATGTTCCGGGGGCGGAACGCACCGCGGCGAACCGCCGACGACGCGCTGCCGGAGGCGTCGCGCCGGTGACGATCGCCACCTCCCTCATCTACCTTTCGGCGGCGGTCCTGTTCATCCTCGGTCTTCGCTACCTCTCGTCGCCTCGCACCGCGCGCCGGGGCAACCTGGTGGCGGCCGCCGGGATGGTGATCGCGATCGGGTGGACGGTGGTCGTCCTGTGGCCGTCGTTCACCGTCGCCGGGGTCGTCATCTGCATCGTCGGGGTCGTGCTCGGCGCGTTCGCGGGCACGGTGGGGGCGCGGCTGGTCAAGATGACGGCCGTTCCCCAGATGGTGGCCGCGTTCAACGGGGTCGGCGGCGGTGCCGCGGCGCTGGTCGCCACCGCGGAGCTGCTCTCGTTCGCCGGCGTGCACCCAGGGGTCGCGATCACGCTGCCCTCAGTGTTCGCGATCGTGATCGGCGGCATCTCGTTCGCCGGGTCGCTCATCGCCTTCCTGAAGCTCCAGGAGTGGATGACCGGCCGGCCTGTCATCTTCCCCGGCCAGCCGGTGGTGATGGCGGTGCTCGCGATCCTGATCCTGGCGCTGGCGGTCGTCCTGCTGTTCGTGTCCGGGTCGGCGGCCTTCTTCGTACCCCTGCTGGTGCTCGCCCTCGCCTTCGGGCTCGCGTTCGTGCTGCCCATCGGAGGGGCGGACATGCCGGTCGTGATCTCGCTCCTCAACGCGTGCACCGGCCTGGCGGTGGCGGCGTCCGGCTTCGTTCTCAACAACTTCGCCCTCATCGTGGCCGGCACCCTGGTCGGCAGCTCGGGCACGATCCTGACCCAGCTCATGTCCCAGGCTATGGGCCGCTCGCTCCCGAGCCTTGTCTTCGGCGCCTTCCAGTCGCGCGCCGGGGGACCCGCGCTCGCCGCGGCCGAGAACCGCAGCGTGCATCCTCAGTCCGCCGAGGACATCGCGACCATGCTCGCCTACGCGCGCTCGGTCATCATCGTGCCCGGCTACGGGCTGGCGGTGGCGCAGGCGCAGCACGTGGTGCGGGAGCTGGCGACCGAGCTCGAGAAGCGCGGGGTCGACGTGTCCTACGCGATCCACCCGGTGGCGGGGCGCATGCCGGGGCACATGAACGTGCTGCTGGCGGAGGCGAACGTCCCCTACGAGCAGCTGAGAGAGATGGACCAGATCAACGACGACTTCAAGAACGCCGACGTGGCGTTGGTGGTGGGGGCCAACGACGTCGTCAACCCGGCGGCCCGCAATTCGCCCGGGAGCCCCATCTACGGCATGCCGATCCTGAACGTCGACGAGGCGCACCACATCGTCTTCCTCAAGCGCTCGATGCGCCCCGGCTACGCGGGCATCGACAACGACCTCCTCTTCGACGACAAGACGGTGATGCTCTTCGGCGACGCCAAGGACTCCCTGACGCAGCTGGTCTCAGCGGTCAAGGCGGCCTGAGCGGAACGGCCCCCCAAGCACCCGATTGCCGGTGCCGGCACTCGGGGGCCGCTCGGCGTCCTGAAGCACCTAATTGCCCGCACTCCGGGCTTGCCTCCCTTGCGACCACCTTTTTGTGGACAGACGGACACTACGATCCGGTACGTGGGAAGCTAGTGACAACCGTGGAATCCGACGGAACCCATCCACATCCCGGAGGAGCTCAACCGTGGCTCGCCCCATCGAGAACCAACCCCTCGCTCTGCGCACTCTCCTGAGTGAGCTGATCCACGACTTTCAGCGCGCGTCGGGTGCGGACGTCGTCTCGCTCACGCTGCTCGACAACGCCACCCGCACCTACTACGCCCCGTTCGTCCTCGGGCTGCCCGAGGACGGCCTGATCTCGGCCCTCGCCGACCAGACGGAGCAGCTCAGTCGCTACGACACCGACCGGGCACAGGGGAAAGCGCCCGACGACCTCCACATCCGTCAGTACGGGGCTTCGGTCTGGCTGGCGGTGGTCCGGAAGACGCTGGTCGCCGAGAACGCGCCGTCAGAGGTCGACAGCACGTTCGTGCGGCGCTACCGCATCGCCTCCATGATCGGGCTGCCGCTGCTCGTGCACCACCGCTACCTGGGGCACGTTTACCTCAACTACTCCGCCGAGGATCAGCCCAATCCGCCGGACCCCCGGCTGCCGAAGGGCGAGGCGCTGCGCAAGCTGGAGCGCGTGGCCGCGGAAGCGGCCCACCGGATCCTTGACGGTCTGGCCGACGACGAACGCGCCGCCCTCCAGGGGTCCCGCCGCTTAGCCCAGCTGCTGGCCACCAAACCCGCCGACGACGGGGAGGACGGCCCCGCGCTGCGCCGGCGGTTCGCGATCGCGCTCTCGGAGCTGCTGTACGCGATCGACCAGGCGGCGGCGGCCATCTACCGGATGTCCCCGCAGGGAGGCACCCTGGACCTCGTCTCCGCCCAGGCACCGATCGCGGTGCCGCTGCAGATCCCGATTCCGGAGGGCACCGGCGACACCGCGGGGGTGACGCTCGAAGCGCTGCGCAGTGCTGCCCGCACCTCGGCGCTGCACCCGGTGATCGCGCAGCCCTTGGGCGACGCCGACCAGGAGCCACGCGGGTACCTCGTGATCCTGTCCCGCGACCCGTTGGCCCGCGTCCGCTGGGCGCCCGCCACCGACACCCTGCTCGGCACCACGGCCGACTTGATCACGGGTGCGCTCGCCTCTGAGGAGTTGATCGCTGACCTCGAGCGAGGGAACCGGCTGCTGGGCGCGCTGAGCAAGATGACGACCACCATCCTGCGGCCCGGAGCCTCCCGCCAGGAGGTGCTGGAGGCGGTCGCGCAGCGGCTCACCGACGCCTCCGCCCCGGAGTTCGACTTCGACTTCGCGACCGTCACCCTGCTCGGCGAGCGGCCTGACGGAGGCCTGGCGGTGCGCGCGTCGGCCGGCGCCTCCATGTTGGAGACGATCCGCTCACAGGCGGTGGCCGACGGGGCGACCAGCCGGCGTGGCACCCGGATTCCGGTGTGGGCCCTGAGCCAGGACCGCGCCCTGATGGCGGACGACGTCCTCGCCTACTCGGCGACCCACTGGCAGACCGTCGTCGTGGGGCCGGAGCAGCCTGACGGGGAAGAGGGCGCGGCCGGCTTTCTGGAGGGGTACGCATCCGACCAGATGCAGATGCTGCGGGTGCCGGTGCAGCGCCGCAACGGCGACGTGATTCAGTACATCCCGATCGCGCTCATCGGTGAGGACTTCGCCGGCGAGGCGGCCGGGATCTCGCCGCCGCCGTTCACGCTGGACGCGGACATCTTCGTGGCCAACCGGCATGGGGACCTGATCCGGATCTTCCTGCCCTTCGGCCTCGACTCCCGCCAGCGCGCCACCGGCGTGCTCGAGGTCGGCTATCAGGTGCGGACCGGCAAGGTGCCCTCGCGCCGCCAGGTGGAGGCGCTGCGGGCCGCCGGCTCCCAGATCGCGGTCGCCGTCGACACGGCCCGCATGTATGAGGAGGCGCGCCGCCACGCCGAACAGCTGGAGGTCGCCTCGGAGGTGTCGAAGGCCATCTCCTCCTCCATCGATCTGGATCAGACGCTCAACCTGGTGGCGCGCAACCTGGCCCGCCTGGTACGGGTCGACCTCTGCCAGGTCGCGCTCTACGACGAGGACACCTCGGGTTGGTACGGCGCCGCCGACTCCACCGGGGACCGCAAATGGGCGCGCCTGCGCGGGGAGCGCAAACAGCACGGGTTTCTCTTCGAGGCCCTGGAGCGAGGCCAGCCCCTGCTGATCGAGGATGTGGGCGCCAGCAACCTGGTGCCGGAGGACTACAAGCGGGCGTTCCACGTGCGGTCGATGATGGTGGTACCCCTGCTCGCCGGCGATGAGCCGATCGGGGCCGCGATCCTGGTCGAGCAGTCCCGGCGCCGCCGGTTCCGTCCTGAAGAGGTGCAGCTGGCCCAGAACCTGGGGCACCAGTCGGCAACCGCGATCAAGAACGCCCGGCTCCACGCACTCGCCGAAGAGGAGAACCACATTCAGAAGGACTTCGTGCTCCTCGGCTTCGGCATGTGGGGCCAGAAGGCCTACGAGCACCTGCTGACGCTGAAGCAGTTCTTCAACTTCCGCATCCACATCGTCGAGCGTGCCGAGGCGCGCCAGCGTCTGGGAGACCGGGTGGAGGAGATTCGGAAGCGGGGCGACCTCATCTACTGGGATTCAGAGGACGATCCCGGTCACGACCAGCTGCAGCATGCCCTCGAGACCAGCTGCTACGTGATCACCTACATCGCCACGCCGGCGGCTACGCACCTGCCCACGCTGGCTCGCTACTACGCCCTGTCCGACGTGGTGGTGATCGAGAAGCCGCTGGGGGCCTCCCCCGAGGCCTATCGCGCGTTCCTGGACACGGTTCCGGGTGGAGTGGAGCTGATCGCCGCCGACCACTACTACTTCAAGCTCGAGGTGCGGCTGTTCCAGCTGTTGCTCACCGAGGAACGCACGCTGCGCGACTTCATGGACACCGTGGAAGAGGTGCGGGTCGAGATCCTGGAAGCCAAGCCGCTGACCGGGGCGGCGGCCGAGATCGGGGTTGTGGCCGACCTCATCCCGCACGCGTTCGCGATCGTCTCGCTGCTGGCTCCGATCGATCGGATCACCCTGGATCCGGAGCGGCCGCTGCAGGTGGGCCGGCACGAGCCGTTCGGCGGCGACCGAGAGACCTATGCGCGCATGCGCGGCACGTTCCCGCACCACGGACGGACGGTCCGGCTGGTGATCGACGTCGGCAAGGGCGTCGACGACCAGAAATGGATCAAGGTCTCGGGCGAGCATCCGCACGGGGGCGCTCGTGCCAACTTCTATAAATTCGACTTCGGGCGCGGTGAGGCGATCGACGGCACACAGGGCAACGTGCGCTCGGCGGTGCGGAAGATCCGCGAGCCGGGGGTTCCCGACAACGCGCACCTGACCATGCTCCGGCACGTGATCGAGAAGCGCCACCCCGCGGTCGGCATCCTCACCATCCGGGAGGCGATCCGCTCCAACCAGCGCATCCAGGAGCTGGAACAGTTGGCCCTGCGGCTGCTGCGCGACGGCGAGTGGTCGAGCTACAAGATCGGGACCCGGCCCACGTTCGCGGAGCCGGCGGTTCCAGTGGTCGAGACCCAGGAGCCTCAGGAACCACTGCACATTCAGCGCGAGCGCGCCAGCCATACCTGAGATCCCCTACCTGACCCGCGTCGGGGGCGCCGGTTCCGGAGTCGCGGCCCCGAATACTTGGACGTACAGTTAGCGGAATGCTGAGGGCGCTCCTGGACCTGCCCATGACCTGGGTGCGGGTGCGGCTCGGCATCTGTCTGGCCAGCCTCGACAACGCCGAGCTGCTGCGGTTCGCGCTCCGGCAGCGGCGCTGGGGCCTGCTCGGCTCCATGGCCTCATTCCCGCTCTATCTGATCGGCGGCACCGCCTGGGGGTTGGGTGCCGAGTACCTCTACCTGGCGCTCTGGGTGCCGGGCGCCCTGCTGAGCACGGCGGCGCTGATGATCGGCCTCTATTCGCGAACCATGATCAGCTCCGCCATGTACGACCGCACCACCATGCCGAGCGCGACTCAGGGGCAGGTGCGGCTGCTGCTGCCGGCCAGCGAGGGAGGGTGGGCCCTGCTCCTCGAGGACGGCGATGGCAAACACCTCTGGTTCACGGGCCGGGCGGAAGATCTGGACCGGGTCCGTGGAGCCCTCGAGCGGCACCGGGAAGGGATGACGCTGGAGGTGCGCATCACCATCACCTACTTCGCGCGCACCAGGGTCATCGAGCGGGTGGACGGGATGAGCGTCGCCGAGCACGCGAAGGAGCGCGCCCTCGCCCGGGGCCTGGCGCCGGTACCGAGCGCGGGCTGAGCCTGACGGCCGGCCGCGCTCCGGCTACCCGGCCGCGACCGGCGAGCAGAGCGCGACGAGCTCCGGCTTGAAAACGGTCCCCATGCGGTCTTGACCTGCCCTGCCGAGGCGATGCCTGGCCGCTGCATCTGAGGCCGGCGCCTCCAGGCTCTCGCTGAGTGCCCCGATCTCCCGGGTCGGGGCGAGGCACCGGTCTCCCCGTGCACGACCTGTTCCGGAGTGCCTCCATCGTCCCACGCGACGACCGGGATCCCGGCCGACATCGCCTCCGGGACCCCGCCCCCGTGCCGCTACCGCGATCCGCTGCCCCCGATCGTGGGCTCGGCAGCCGGGAAGCTGCCGAACAGACGCACGGTGTGCGCCACTCCTTCCAGCGCGCGGAGGGCAGCCTCGCCGGAGTCCGCGGAGGGCATGTCGTAGTCGAGGTAGAAGCGGTACTCGAAGGGGCGCCCGACGAAGGGCCGTGAATCGAGCCGGGTCAAATTGACTCCTTCCTGCGAGAGCGAGTGCAGCGCCGCCACCAGCGACCCGGGCACGTGGCCGGTGACGAAGGCCAGGGAGGCACGCCACCCAGGTCCGGCCATCTCCGGGCGTGCCGGCCGCCCCGGCTCCACCACCAGAAACCGGGTCCGGTTGGAGTCGTCGTCCTGGATGTCCGCGGCCAGCACGTCGAGGCCGTAGCGGCGGCCCGCCGCCCGGCTCGCGATCGCCGCGGTGCCCGGCGCCGGATGCGTGGCGAGCTCACGCGCCGAGCCGGCGGTGTCCTCTGCCGGCACCGCCTCGATGCCGTGCTGGTGCAGCCAGACGCGCGTCTGCGCCAGCGCTTGAGGATGGGACACCGCCCGCACGATGGTCTCGCCGGAGCGTCCCAACAGGCAGTGACGCACGGGATGGATGTATTCGCCCACCGCGCGCATGCCCGGGGTTTCCCAGAGGCAGTCGTTGACCTCCTGGACGATGCCGCCGAGCGTGTTCTCGACCGGCAGCACGGCCCGCTCCACAGCTCCCGCGGCGAGCGCGTCGAAGACGAGTTGGAAGGCGCGGAACCCCTGGGTGACCGCATCCGGGAACAGGGCCTGCGCCGCCTCCTCGGAGTAGGCCCCCGGCTCCCCCTGATACCCGACCGTCATCGGCGAATGGCCGGCAAAACCACCTCATCGAGGTCCGTCTGACATCGCTTCGCCGGCACTGTGGGCCCTTCAGTCGTCCTCGGTGCGGGGCTGCAGCCAGGGCATCATCCCGCGTAGTTCGGAGCCCACCACCTCGATCTGGTGGGCGGCGTTCTGCTCCCGCAGGCGTTGGAAGTTGGGGCCGCCGTTGTTCGCCTCATCGATCCAACGTTCGGCGAAGCTTCCGTCCTGGATCTCGCCCAGCACCTGCTTCATGGAGTCCTTGACGCGCTGGTCGATGATGCGGGGACCCGAGACGTAGTCGCCCCACTCGGCGGTGTCGGACACCGAATAGCGCATGAAGGCGAGACCACCGCGGTACATCAGGTCGACGATCAGCTTCATCTCGTGGAGGACTTCGAAGTAGGCCGCCTCAGGCGGGTACCCGGCCTCGACCAGGGTCTCGAAGCCGGCCGTGATGAGGGCGGAGACGCCGCCGCACAGCACCGCCTGCTCGCCGAAGAGGTCGGTCTCGGTCTCGATCTTGAAGTCAGTCTCGAGGATCCCGGCACGCCCGCCGCCGATCGCACGGCCGTAGGCGAGCGCGCGTTCCTGGGCGCGCCCGCTGGCGTCCTGGTAGACGGCGACCAGCATCGGCACGCCGGTCCCCTCCACGTAGGTGCTCCGAACCAGGTGCCCCGGCGCCTTGGGGGCGATCATGGTCACATCCACCTCGGCGGGTACCTCGATCTGCTTGAAGTGCATCGAGAACCCGTGCGCGAACATCAGCATCTTGCCCGCGCTCAGATGGGGTTCGATCTCCTGGCGGTAGAGCTTCCCCTGGCCCACGTCGGGGGTCAGGATCATGATCACGGTGGCCTCTTCCGCCGCCTGGGCGACCGGGACCACGCGCAGTCCATGACGCTCTGCCTTGGCCTTCGATTTGCTCCCCTGGTGGAGGCCGACCCGGACGTCGACGCCGGAATCCTTCAGGTTCTGGGCGTGCGCGTGCCCCTGGCTGCCGTAGCCGATGACCGCCACCTTCTCGTCGAGGGTCGGGGGACAGTCCCTGTCGTAGTAGATCTTGACCGGCATTCCCTGGTTCCTCTCCCTTGATCGCTCCGCCTGTTCTAGCGGGTAGAGTCCACGCAGTATGACGAGCGTGCACGCCTGGGCGCCGGGTCGCCTGGCGGGCCAGCTCGCGTTCCTGGTCGAGGCGCACCGCCTGAGCGGCGTCGAGCGCCGGACCCGCGTGGCGGGTGGCGAGCGGCTGGAGAACAGCGCCGAGCACTCGTGGCACCTGACTCTGCTCGGCGTGATCCTCGGTGAGTACGCACCGCCAGGGGTCGACCTGGGTCGAGTGCTGCCCATGCTCGTCGTGCACGACCTGGTCGAGATCGACGCCGGCGACACCTACATCTATGACGTGGCGGCTCAGGCCGGCAGGCCGGAGCGCGAACGCGCGGCGGCCCGGCGCATCTTCGGACTCCTCCCGCCTGACCAGGGCGCCGCGGTCGCGGAGCTCTGGGAAGAGTTCGAGGCCCGCCGCACGCCGGATGCGCTGTTCGCCGCCGCACTCGACCGGTTGGCGCCCTTTCTGCTCAACCTGGAGCACCACGGCGGCTCCTGGCAGGAACATCACGTGACCGCCGCTCAGGTGCGTGCCAACCTGGCCAAGGTGGGGGAGGGGGCGCCTCAGCTGGGGCCCTTCGTCAGCGCCGCCATCGATGGCGCGATCGCCGCCGGCTGGCTCCCCGAGCGCTGACGACCGCGTCAGGGCTTATCGGTCAGCCAGTGGAAACGCCGGCTGGAGGTCGGGGAACATCGGGAAGTGCCGGATGTTGAGAGTCGCCAGCGGGAGTCCCTCGGTAAATGCGGTCGCGGCGATCAGATAGTCGGTCAGCTCGATCGAGCCGTGTGACCGCCGGTACCGACGTCGATACTCAGCTGCCTGCCAGGCTTCTCGCATCGTGATCGGAAAGGGGGCCAGTGAACTCAAGAACCGCCTGACCTCCCGCCTCTCCCCCGAGCGGGTCGTGCCCGCGACCTCGCCGATCGAGACGGAGCTAATGGCGAGCACCTCACCGCTTCTCCGCGTTCGATGCATCCACTCCCGGGCCTCTGGCCTCCCCCGCAGAACCCAGATCAGGATGTCGCTGTCGACCAGGATCATTCGTCCCAGATCCGGTCCAGGTACTTTTGCCGTTCGCCACCTGAGCGATCGGGCATCGGAAAGTCAGGATCGATCCCAAAGGCAGCGTCGATCGCGTCCAGATCGCTGTCCAGCCTGGACTCACCCTCTCCCAAAGCGGCGTCGATCAGTCGGCGGACCACCTCCGCGCGAGACACGCCCTGGGCGTGAGCCATGACGTCGAGGGCAGCGGTTTGCCGCTCGTCGAGGTAGAGATTCGTTCGCCGCATACACCACAACATACATCACTTCCGGGCGATGAGATTCAGCGCCGTCTGTGCGCAAATGGGTCCTACCCGCGGCCGAGTAGGACCTTCTGCTGGCAAACGGCGCTTACTGGGCCCACTCGTCCTCCTGCTCGATCCGGGAGAGGACCCAGTCGAAGCGCCCGCTGGTGACCGCCGCGTGGCAGAACGCGCACTCGCCGATCTCGTTGATCTGCAGCGGGGCGCCGCAGTTGGGGCAGACCTTGTCGACCGCGTGCTTGTCGGTGGTCGTGGCTTCGACCGACCGCTGGAAGGTCCAGTACTCGCTGAACGAGCTCGGGCTGCGGGAACCAAAGATGACGCGCCCGGTCCGCTCGTCGACCTCGTAGTCGGCGCAGGTCGCGCTGATCCGCACCGTGAGGTCGTCGAAGGCCTTCCCGTGGATCACCCGCACCGGCTCCATCGCGTCGATGCGCAGGCCGTCCAGGTGGTTGATCTTGTGAAGGTCGATGAGCTGCTTCACCTGTGCCGACCAGCTGAAGTACAGACCGGGCGACATGAAGCCGCGAGCGGAGTCAAGGTCGCGCGCCTGCCAGGCCTGCTGGAGAGCCGTGAACGCCTGGGCCGCGCGCCGCTCGAAATCCTCCAGGTCGAACGCCGGGTCGGCCTGCTTGAGCAGCGCCACCCCCTCTTCGGCCGAGAGCTTCTGGAGCCCCAGCGAGTCGGCGGCCTGGATGCCGCTGAAGGCGGCGTTCTGGATCCGGGTCACGGTCCAGTCGTACTTGCCGCTCGCCACGTCGACCCCGCAGTAGTTGCAGGTCCCGTCCTCGTGGAGGTCCAGCAACGCACCGCAGTTGGGGCATTTCTGGGCCACCACACCGCCGGACCGCACCGTCTTCGCGTCCGCCGCTCGCGTAAAGGTCCACCGCTCGCCGTAGCGGATGTCGTCGCCCGAGTCGCGCAGCGCGCGCCCGGTCTCGTCGTCGATCAGCTTGTTGTCGGAGACGAGGTCGAAGTGGACGGTGATCGACTCCTGCTCCGGACCGCGCTGGGCCGAGATCACGTGCAGCGCGCGCACGTTGAGGTTCTCGAAGAGCCAGTGCTCGGTCGACGCCTGCAGCGCCACCACCTCCGCCTTCCAGGTCTCGTAGAGCGGACTCGCCAGGTAGGCGCGGCCCTGATGGACGTTGCGGTCCTGATACGCCTGCTTGACCAGGAACAGCACCATCTCGCAGCGCTGCAGGAAGGATTCCGCCTCGAAGTCGGGGTCGGCGGCGGCGATCTCACCCAACCCCGACCGCACGGCCGGGTCGGCGCCCTCGCGAGGAGCCTCCGCGACCGGTGCTGCCGACATCCGGTAGGGCTGATAGGGCCGGCCGGGCGGGGGGCTGTAGGACCGCTGGCGGACCGTATGGCGGACGACGTAGTAGGCGGCGACCGCGATCACGAGCGGGATCAGGAAGTCGAGCGGGTCGCCACCGCCCCCGCCGCCCCCGATGCCGATCGGATAGAAGCCGCCACCGCCTCCGAACCCGCCGCCGCCTCCGCCTCCGAAGCCGCCTTCGCCCTCCCCGGCATGGGCGCCACCACCGCCGCGCGCGAATGCGACGGCGGGGAGGAGGACGCTGAACAGCAGCGCCAGGCCGGCGGCGCCGGCGGCGCTTCGGAACGCGGCCGCCCGCGCCCGCCAGGACCCGCGCCGGGCTTGACGGCGCTCTTGCTCCCGCTCCATCGGGTTCCCCGGAGTGTGCCGGCTGGACGGGCTACGAGGCCGGAGCCGCCGGGCCGCCGAGCTGGTTGCCGCAGTTGCTGCAGAACTTCGAACCGGCGGGGTTCTCGGTGCCGCACTTGGGGCAGGCCGTCGTGGCCGGCGCGGCCGCCTGCTGGGGCTGCGGCTCTGGCATCAGGTTTTGCCCGCAGCTGCTGCAGAACTTGGCCGTCTCCGGGTTGAGCGTGCCGCACTTGGGACAGCGGACCTGCACCTGCGCCGGCCCGGCGCCCCCGCCGCCCTGGTTGACCAGGTTGCCGAGGCCCATGCCGATCCCCAGCACGGCCGGGTTGTCGAGCCCGCCGCCGCCCTTGGCAGCGCCCTCACCGACGCCGCGCAGCGCCTCACCGGCCCCGTACTGCTGGAACCCACCCGCCAGGCGCGTGTACTGGATGTCGCGGCGGTAGTTCTTCAGCGTCGCCTCGTCCTCTTCCTTGATCGAGATGGTGAAATTCCCCATCCGCACGATCGACATGCCGTAGGTCCGGATCTGGTTCTGGACCTGGCTCAGCGTGTCGTTCTCGATCTCGCTCGTGCGCGAGGCGATGCCGAGGATCGGCCAGTTGTTCTGAACGATGTGGCTGGTGACCGCGTCCCGGAACACCTTCAGGAGCTGCTCGCGCATCCAGTCCGTGATCTGGTCGTTGGACTGCAGCTGCTGGGTCCCGACCAGGTTGACGATCAGGGCGGTGGGGTCGGTCACGCGGACCGAGTACTCACCGAACACCCGGAGTCCGACCGCAAGCTGGGTTTCAGGATCGACCACGTTGTCGACCACGCCCCCGAACCGCTGGCCCGGGAATTCGCGGGTGGAGACGAAGTAGAGCTCGGTGAGAAAGAAGTTGCCGCCGGTCGCCGTGTCCAGCAGCATGCCCAGGAAGGGGATCTCGGAGGAGTCCAGCTGCGCGCGTCCCGGCTCCACGATGCCGACCACGCGGCCGTCACGGAAGAAGACCGCGACCTCGTCGGCCTGGACCGTGAGCTGGCTCCAGCGCCGGATGTTGCGGTCCGGCCACTTGTAGAGAATCTCGTTCTTGGACGAATCGGGACGCGCAATGAACTCGCGCCGGACCTCGTGGCCCAGACCGGAGAAAAGTCCCATCTGTTTTCAGGCTCCTTTTGGGGTGACTGGCCGACGAATGCGTGCGTGCGGCCTCCCATCACAACGCGCGCGGCCCGTGCCGCAGTCGGCGGCCAATGCTTATCGTACGGTCCGACGCCAAGCCGGGCGAATTAGGGACACGCGCACTCGCGCGCGCACGTGGACCCCGGTCCGGTTTGGTGTTCGCCGGCGGCGTCACCACAACTTCCGTCTAAAGTCGAGTGTGAACGTGAGTCAACGTTGCCGAGTCGGGGTGGCGGGTCTGAGATGAGCACCACCCCTCGTGACAGGGCCGGCCTGCGGCTGCTTCCGATGGCCGGTGCCCCGGCTCCCCCCAGGGGGGCCCCGGGGCCGATCACGCGCGAGCTCGAGCTCTCCATCCAGGGCATGACGTGCGGCGCCTGCGCGGCCCGGGTGGAGAGGGCGCTGAACACGATCCCGCAGGTGGACGCGCGGGTGAGCTACGCGTCGGAACGGGCCACGGTCAACCTCCACGGGGACGTGCCGGTGACCGCGCTGGTGGAGCGCGTGGAGCAGGCCGGCTACGGCGCTCGCGTCGCCCACGTCGGGGACGACGACGACCGGGAGCGGGCCGAGGACGACCGCCGGGTCCGGCTGCTGGGCTGGCGCCTGGTGGTGGCGGCGGTCCTCTTCATGCCGCTCTGCGAGGCGTCGATCGAATTCTCGCTCGTGCCCTGGATCCGGTTCCCGGGCTGGCAGTGGCTCTTCGTGGCCGCCGCGCTGCCGGTGGTCGGCTGGGCCGCCTGGCCCTTCCATCGCAACGCGCTGCGGGCGCTCCGCCATGGCACCGCGACCATGGACACGCTGGTCTCGGTGGGTGTCATCGCCGCCACCGGCTGGTCGTTCTACGCCATGTTCTTCGAGGACCAGCCGCGTCCTGGGCTCTCGCCCTGGACGCTCTTGCTCCACCAGTCGGGCGGGGCCATCTACCTCGACGTGGCGGCGGGCGTGACCACGTTCCTGCTGGCGGGCCGTCTGTTCGAAGCCTGGTCCCGCCGCCGCACCGGGGACGCGCTGCGCGCGCTCAGCCAGAGGGGCGCCCGCGACGTCTCGGTGCTGCAGCTGGACGGGACGGAGCGACGCCTCGACGTGCGGGACCTGCGGGTGGGGGATCGCTTCGTGGTGCGCCCGGGGGAGAAGGTGGCAACCGACGGCATCGTGCTGAGCGGCAGCTCGGGGATCGACACCAGCGCCATGACCGGCGAAGCGGCACCGGCCGCGGTGGAGCCGGGGGACCGGGTGGTGGGGGCGACCATCGCGCTCGACGGCCGGCTCCAGGTCCGCGCCACCGCGGTCGGAGCGGCGACGCAGCTGGGCCAGATGGTGCGGCTGGTGGAGCAGGCGCAAAGCCGGAAGGCGGCGGCCCAGCGGCTGGCGGACCGCGTGGCCGGGATCTTCGTGCCGGTGGTGCTGCTGCTGGCGGCCCTCACGGTCGCGGGCTGGCTGCTGGCCGGGGCGCCGCTCCAGCAGGCGTTCGGCACCGGACTCTCGGTCGTCATCATCGCCTGTCCCTGCGCGCTCGGGCTGGCGACGCCGATGGCTCTGCGGGTCGCGTCCGGGCGCGGTGCGCAGCTGGGCGTCTTCTTCAAGAACGGCGAGGCCCTGGAGAGGTCCCGACGGGTGGACACGGTGGTGTTCGACAAGACCGGGACCGTCACCAGCGGCCGGATGGCGGTGGTGGCGGTCGAGGTGGCGCCGGGTGAGGTGGAGGCCGACGTGCTGCGCTGGGCGGCGGGCGTGGAGGACGCCTCGAGCCACCCGATCGCGAGGGCGGTGGTCGCCGAAGCCCGTGCCCGCGAGCTGCCGATCCCGCCCGTGGGGGAGGCCGCCAGCCAACCCGGCCTGGGCGCCAGCGGCGCGGTGGAGGGGGCGCGGGTGCTGATCGGGAGCGCCGCCTTCCTGGACCGGAGCGGCGTTCGCGTCGGCCCCGAGCTGGCGGCGGCCCGGGAGGCCCGTGAGGCGGCGGGGGAGACCACCGTCCTCGTCGCACGCGCCGGGCGAACGGTGGGGATGCTGGCGGTCGCCGACGCGGTGAAGCCGAGCGCCCGGCCGGCCGTCGAGAGTCTGCGGCGGATGGGCCTCCGCTGCCTCCTCGTGACCGGCGACGCGGGAGCGACCGCGCGCGCGGTGGCGAGCCAGGCCGGGATCGAAGAGGTCCGTGCCTCGGCTCTCCCCCCGGACAAGGTCGCGATCGTCCGCGAGCTCCAGCGGGCCGGTCACCAGGTCGCGGTGGTGGGGGACGGCGTCAACGACGGACCGGCGCTGGCGGCGGCCGATCTGGGTCTGGCGGTGGGCTCGGGGACGGACGTCGCGATCGCCGCCGCGGACCTGGTCCTGGTGCGTAACGACCTGCGCGTGGTGCCCCTGGCGCTGGGGCTGGCCCGCCGGACGCTCACCACCATCCGCGGCAATCTGATCTGGGCCTTCGGCTACAACGTGGCCGCCATCCCGCTTGCCATGTCGGGGCACCTGGACCCGCTCATCGCGGGCGCCGCGATGGCCGCCTCGTCCGCTTTCGTGGTCTGGAACAGCGGCCGCCTGGATCGGTTCGCGCGGACCGCCGGTGGACGCTGATCGGGCCTGATTCCGGCAGATCCTGGAAGCAGGCGCTACGCTGATGGGCGCAATGGCTTCCGTGACCTATGAGCACGTCACCAAGAGATACTCGAACGACTCGATTGCCCTCAGGGACCTGAACCTCGACATCAAGGACACCGAGTTCATGGTGCTGGTCGGTCCATCCGGGTGCGGCAAGTCGACCGCGCTGCGGATGCTGGCGGGACTGGAGGAGATCACCGGCGGGGACATCCGGATCGGCGACCGCGTCGTCAACGACGTGCCCGCGCGCGAGCGGGACATCGCGATGGTCTTCCAGTCGTACGCCCTCTACCCCCACATGTCGGTCTACGACAACATGGCCTTCGGGCTCAAGATGCGGGGCACCCCGAAGGCGCAGATCCAGTCCAAGGTCGCGCAGGCGGCCCAAACCCTGGGCCTGGAGGAGTTCCTGCAGCGGAAGCCGCGCCAGCTCTCTGGCGGCCAGCGTCAGCGCGTCGCCCTGGGACGGGCCATCGTGCGCAACCCGCAGGTCTTCCTGCTCGACGAGCCACTGTCGAACCTGGACGCCCAGCTTCGAGTCGAGACCCGGGTCAACCTGCAGAAGCTGCACAAGGAGCTCGAGACCACCTTCATCTACGTCACCCACGACCAGGTCGAGGCGATGACGATGGGCGACCGTATCTGCGTGCTCCGCCTCGGAGTGCTGCAGCAGGTGGCGCCGCCGCGCGAGATCTACGATCACCCGGCCAACATGTACGTCGCGGGCTTCATCGGCAGCCCCAAGATGAACTTCCTCAACACCAAAGTCTCCGGTGACGAGGCGACCGCGTCGGGCTTCTCGATCCGCCTGCCGCGGAACCCGAACATCACCGAAGGCATCCTCGGGATCCGGCCCGAGGACCTGAGCGACCAGCTGGTGGAGGGCCACCCGCAGGTCCAGCTGCGCGTCGACGTGGTCGAGGTCTTGGGCTCCGACCAGTACCTCTACGGCAAGATCGGGGACGATGACGTCATCGCCCGCGTCGATCCGCAGCACACGATCGCCCAGGGCGACCAGGTCACGCTGGCCATCGACCGTGAGCGGATGCACTTGTTCGACGCCAAGACGGAGCAGGCCATCTTCTAGGAGCGTGGCCGGAGAGCGGACGGAGACGGTGTCGTGGTGGAGGTCGCGACGTGACTGAGGCCGAAGAGATCCGGCTGGTCGAGAGCGCGAGGCTCGAAGACCTGGAGCAGGTCAGCGCGGAGGTCGTCTACCGCCACGTCGACTTCCTGAACCGCGAGCTGCCGGGTCCGATCGACCTCTACCGGCGCTGGGAGTCGCAGCAGTGGTCGGCGACCGCTCTCGACTTCGAGCGGGATCGCCTGCAGTGGGCCGGAATGCCGGTGTTCCTGAGGCAGCAGCTGGAGGGGACGTTCGCCGGCTTTTTCTACGGTGAGCAAGCGGTCACCGACACGCTTTCCCCGCTCGTCATGGGGGCCCCCGACGAGGATCATCGGCTGTTCCTTTCCACCCAGCTGGTCGACGAGGCACGTCACTCGTATTTCTTCTCACGGCTGTACAACGAGGTGCTCGGTGTCCCCGGCGGGCTGCGCGGAGCGCTCGCCAGGGTGTCACCCGCGGCGCCGGCGCCGGGGGTCGACGCCGACGGCGGGTACGACTCGATCTTCAATCCTCGCCGCGGCGCGCTGGTGACCACGACGGAGGCGGTGCGGCTGGATCCGCGCAACTACCACAAATGGGTGGAGGCGCTCACCGTCTATCACCTGATGGTGGAGGGGCTGCTGGCGTTGACCGGCCAGCGCCGGGTGCTCAGGCTCCTGCGCAACGTCGACCTGATGCCCGCGTTCCGGGCCGGCTTCACCGCCGTCACGCGTGACGAGTCGCGCCACGTCAGCTATGGCGTGTGGGCGCTGCGGGGAGCGGTGCAGGGTGGAGAGGAGGGGGCGATCCGGGGCGTCGTCGACAGCACCCTGGCCGCCTGCATGCGCGTCTACGCGGACCCTTTGATCGACGTCCCCGACCCGCGCCAGATGCCACCGGCAGCCAGGATCGATCCCAACGACACCTGGAGCTTCCTGGTCGAGTCGCTGTGCAAGCGCCTTCGCTCCGCCGGCGTCGATCCCGGGTACGTGCACGACGTCGAGGAGCGGTCCTGGGCCCTGATCTGGGACGACGTCGCCGACTGGGAGCGGCGCCGTCACACCGAGCACCCGGCCCGCCTCTGGCAGCGGGGCGAGGTCACGGCGAACGCGTAACACCGGAGCGCTTCCGTGTCCGCCGCGGCGCTCCAGGTCACGTTCGAGCGGGTCTTCGAGTTTCGCCTCAGACAGACCCACCTGACCCGCCGGTTGGTGTCCGCGGCGCACGAGAGTGCCGCCTGGGGCGGGCTGCAGGACACCGTGCCGCGGGCCGCGCTCACCGCCCTGCACGCGAGGATGCGGGATGTGAATCCCGGCTCCTGGGAGCATCCGTCGCTCTGGCAAGTGTGGTTCCGGATGAGCGATTACGTGGTGCCGGCACGGGACTTCGCAGTCTTCACGGTGGGCGCATTGCCGCGGCCGAGGGACCGCGTGGAGCCGCTGCTTCGGACCGCGGAGGCGGTGGTCGATGTCCTCCAAGGTCGGAGCCTGCCCAACTCCGAGGTGGTGGCAGCGCTGGTCCGGCGGGGAAAGGTGGGCGAACGCCCTCAGTTCGCTCTCCGTGAGGCCTGCGCCGCCGGCCGCTACCGCATCCGGTGGGACGCTCGAAGCGTGACCGTCATCCCCGCTGCGACAGCGGCGGTCGACGGCGATAAAGCACGACGGGAGCTGGCCTTGCGGTTCCTTCGCTGGCACGGCCCGGTCACCGCGCGCCGGTTCGCGACCTGGGCCCACGTGCCGCCGTCCGACGCGTCGGAGACGTTCAGGCAGCTGGGCCCCGAGCTGATCCCGGTCACCGTCAACGGCGACCACCGCTTCCTGCACGCCCGCGACGAGGAAGGGCTGCGCACCGCGGGGCCCACGCCGGGAGTGCGGTTGCTCATGCTCGGCGACCCCCTGCTCGCCCTCGACCGTGAGCTGGGAGAGCCGCCGGCGGCCTCGGTGCCCGGCCCCTTGCACGACGATCGAGGCCGCCCCGTGACACCGCGCCTGCGCAACAGCCTCGCCGGCCGAATCGTGGTCGACGGCGCCCTGATCGGGAGCTGGGGGCGGAGGGAGCACCACCTCTCGGTGCACCTCTGGCGGGCGGTGGACGCGGCGACCCGCCGGCGGGTGCTCGCCGAGGCGGAGTCGTTCGCCGGACCGATCGGCCGCCCGGTCGAGATCACCTGGCTGACGTAAGCCCCGTTGGTGCACCACCGGGCCCCGAGACGCCCGCAACAGCCCCCGTTGGTGCACCAGCGGGGGTTCAGAGGACGACGACCGAGCGCAGGACCTCGCCTCGCTGCATCCTGCCGAACGCCTCTTCTACCTGGTCCAGGGGGATCCGCTCGGAGACGAACGCGTCGAGGTCCAGGCGCCCCCGCTGGTAGAGGTCGATCAACATCGGAAAGTCGCGGCTCGGCAGGCAGTCGCCGTACCAGGACGACTTCAGCGTGCCGCCTCTCCCGAACACGTCCAGAAGCGGGAGCTCGAGCTTCATCTCCGGCGTCGGCACTCCCACCAGCACCACCGTCCCCGCCAGGTCGCGCGCGTAGAACGCCTGGCGATAGGTTTCCGGCCGGCCGATCGCCTCGATGACGACATCGGCGCCGAAGCCGTCGGTGAGCTTACGGATCGCCTCCACCGGGTCCTCGCGGCGCGAGTTGACGGTGTGGGTCGCGCCCAGGCCCTGTGCCCACGCCAGCTTGCGGTCATCGATGTCGACCGCGATGATGCGCCGCGCCCCGGCCAGGGCCGCTCCCGCGATCGCCCCGTTGCCGACACCGCCGCACCCGATCACCGCGACGCTGTCGCCACGCGTCACGCCGCCGGTGTTGATCGCGGCGCCGAGGCCCGCCATCACCCCGCACCCGAGGAGCCCGGCCGCCTCCGGGGAGGCGGTGGGGTCGACCTTGGTGCACTGGCCGGCGTGGACCAGGGTGCGGTCGCAGAAGGCACCGATCCCGAGGGCGGCGGAGAGCTCGGTCCCATCCTCGAGCGTCATCCGCTGCGTCGCGTTGAAGGTGTCGAAGCAGTACCAGGGTTCACCGCGCAGGCAGGCCCGGCAGCTCCCGCAGACGGCGCGCCAGTTGAGAATGACGAAGTCGCCCGGCCGCACGCCGGTGACGCCGGCGCCGACCTGGTCCACGATGCCCGCCGCCTCGTGCCCGAGCAGGAACGGGAAGTCGTCGCTGATGCCGCCCTCGCGGTAGTGGAGGTCGGTGTGGCAGACGCCGCACGCCTGGACCCGCACCACCGCCTCGCCGGGACCCGGATCGGGCACCACGATCGTCTCCAGGGTGACCGGCGCCCCCTTGCTCCTCGCCACCACACCCCTGACCTGTGCCGGCATCGCTGGTACTCCTCTCTGGCGGATAACCCCCGTTGGTGCACCAACGGGTCCGAAAACGCCGCAATGAGCCCCGTTGGTGCACCTTCGGGGCATTCCTGCCCGGGGTCGCGTCAGTCCGGGCGCGGGTACTGCTGGAAGATCCGGGCCGCCGCCTGGTGGAAGCCGGGAGGCAGGTCGCGGGCGCGCATGGCGGCGGCGATCTCGTGCATCTCCGGCGTCCAGCGCCAGCCCTTGGCGGCAGCCGAGGCGCGTGCGGATTCCAGCCGGCGGGTGAGATCGGGCTGCGAGCGCTCCCACTCCGCCTCCAGCGCCCCTGCCACGCCCGACCGCACCGCCAGCTCGTGCGCGGCCAGCAGAAGCGCCGCCGAACCCTTGGTCCAGCCCGCGTAGGCGAGCTTGAGCGCGGAGGCCGACGTGGGGTCGCCGCCGAGCACCACCGCTTCCAGCGGGGTGTCCGTGAACAGCGCGGCGACCGCCGGCGCGCCGGCCCCGGAGAGGTAGAGGCGCGTGGTGCCGGAGCGAACCGGCGGCGAACCCACGATGCCGCCGTCCACGTACCGCGCTCCGCTCGAGGTGACCGTGGCCGCCACCTCGGTGGCGGTGCCGGGAGCGATCGCGTTGGCGTCGACGTAGACACCGGCGAACCCGGTCGCCGCGACCGCCACCGCGGTCTGCAGCGCGAACTGCGGCGGCACCACCGAGAGCACCACCTCGCTCTCGCGCACCAGACGCGCCGCCGTGCCCGCGTCCACCAGGCCCGCTTCTCCCGCGCGTGAGGCCGTCGCGGCGCCACGCCCGGCGGAGGCCCAGCCGACCTGGTGGCCGGCGTCGACCAACCGGCCGCCGACCGCCGACCCCATCTCGCCGGGGCTGAGCAAGCCGATCCGTGTCATGGCCGCGTGACCGCCCCCAGGTTGGCCTGCCGCACCTGGGCCGCGTACTTGGCCATCACGCCGGAGCGGAATTCGGGCTCCGGCGGCGTCCAGGCGCGGAGCCGTTCGGCCAGGTTCACCCCTGGCGCCTCGATGGTGCGGCCGGGGACGTCGACCACGATCTCGTCACCGTCCCGCAGCGCCGCCAGCGGCCCACCCACCCCGGCCTCGGGGGCGATGTGCCCGATCATCAAGCCCTGCGTCGCGCCGCTGAAGCGGCCGTCGGTGAGGAGGCACACGCTGTCGCCCAGGCCCTGACCGACCAGCGCGCCGGTGACCAGCAGCATCTCTCTCATGCCAGGACCGCCCTTTGGTCCCTCGTACCGGATCACCACCACGTCTCCGGGCCGGATGTGCTGCCCAAGCACCGCGGTCAGCGCATCCTCCTCGCGGTTGAAGATGCGGGCGGGGCCGCGGTGGGTGGTCGGCGAGTGGTGTGCCACCTTGAGCACCGCCCCGTCGGGGGCCAGCGACCCCTTGAGGATGACGAGGCCGCCCTCGGCGCTGAACGCGCGGTCGAGGGGGCGGATCACCTCCTGCCCCGGGCGCTCGGTGGCGCCCTGCACCGCCTCCTCCAGGGTCTGGCCGGTCACGGTGAGGGCCGACCCGTCGACGTAGCCGCCGGCGAGCAGGCGCTGGAGCAGCACCGCGACGCCGCCCGCGCGATGCAGCTCGGGCGCCGCGAAGCGTCCGCCCGGCTTCAGATCGCAGAGGAGCGGCGTCCGCCTCGAAATCTGGTCGAACTCGTCGACGGTCAGCTCGATCCCGACCTCGGCGGCGAGGGCGATCAGGTGGAGCACGGCGTTGGTCGACCCGCCCGAGGCGGCGACGGCGGCGATGGCGTTCCGGAAGGCGGCACGGGTCAGGATCCGGCTCGGCCGCAGGTCCTCCCGGTAGACCTTCATGGCCAGCGCGCCCACCTCGCGCGTGGCCCGCTCACGCGCCGGGTCGACCGCGGTCAGGCCGTTGTAGCCGACCGGGGAGAGCCCCAGCGCCTCCAGCACCATCGACATCGTGTTCGCCGTGTACTGGCCGCCGCAGGCGCCCGGGCCGGGGCAGGCGCTGCGCTCCATCTCGGCCAGGTCGGCCTCGGTCATCCGGCCCGCGGTGGTGGCGCCGATCGCCTCGAACAGGTCACCCACCGCGACCTCGCGCCCCCGGTAATTGCCGGCCAGGATCGACCCCGAGTACACGACCACCGCGGGACGATCGAGGCGCGCGACCGCCATCGCCATCGCGGGCACCGTCTTGTCACACCCGGTGATGCAGCAGAGCGCGTCGAAGTACTGTCCCCGGGCGACCAGCTCGACCGAGTCGCAGACCAGCTCGCGGGAGACCAGCGACGTCTTCATCCCCGCCGTGCCCATCGTGATGCCGTCGGAGATGGAGATCGTGTTGACCTCCATCGGGGTGCCGCCGGCGTCGCGTACGCCGTCCGCGGCCCAGGTCGCCAGCCGGCGGTGGTTGAAGTTGCAGGGCATGGTGCCGATCCAGGCGTGGTTGACGCCGACGATCGGCTTCTGCAGATCCTCCTGGGTGAACCCGATATTGAGCAGGTAGGACCGTGCCGAGGCCCGGGCCACGCCGGAAAAGAGGGTCTCCGACAGACGACGTCGCTCTGGCATCCCCGAAGGCTACTCGCGGAGGCCCGAGGTGCGGTCACGGGGCGGAGTTCGGGGCGCGGACCCCGCCCGGACCCGGCGTACCTTCGGGTGGTGGCGGAAGACGCGCACGCCAAGGCTCCCTCACGTCCCGGGCGCGGGCGCCTCTGGTGGCCGGCCTTGTTCGGGGTGGTGGTGACGGCACTCGCGGCGCTCACCGTGGGCGTCGTCCTGGAACAGCGGGCGGCCGCCCAGGGCATGGTCGTGGTCACCGCCAGCGGGCGTCAGGCGAGCACGCTGGGACCGACCACCGTCGAGCTCCACGGCCAATCCGGGTGGCAGAACCTGGGCCGTACCCAGCGGTCCGCGATCGCGACCGCGCCCGCGCCGACCCAGCTGCTACAGCAGGACGTCCCGGCCGGCCGCTACGACCGGATCATGATCGGGGGCTGGGAGTTCGGCGCCTCCCTCCAGGTCCAGCAGCACCTGGTCAGCCCGATTCTGATCCAGGTCGCCGGCGGCCGGCCGCTGGGCGTCTATGCGGGCCAGGACCAGGTCAATCTCGGCGAGCAGGAGCTGTCGGGAAGGGTTCCTCAGGTGCCGCCGTTCGATCTCGTGAACCAGGACGGCAGGCCGTTCACCAACGCGTCCATCACCGGCCGCACGGTGATCCTGGCCGCCTTCGAGACGGCATCGCACGAGACGGGCCCGCTCTACACCGGACTCTTCCTCCAGCTCCAGAAGCACCTGCCCCGCGGAGCGATGCTGGTCGAGGCCTCGGTCAACCCCTGGCACGACACGCCGGCCTTGCTGCACGACTATGCCCGGCAGTCGGGGGCCGGCTGGACGCTGGCGACCGGATCGCCGGGTGCGCTGGCCGCGTTCTGGCAGCCGCTGGGGGTCCAGCTCACCTCCGGGGACCTCGCCTCCTCCACGCTGAGCGTGATCGACGGCCACGGCTACGTGCGCGACACCTACCAGGGCGTGCCCGACGTGGCCGGCCTGCCGGCGACCTTGCGTTCGCTGCTCGACGAGCAAGGCCAGGCCGACCTGCAAAACGGTGACGGATGGGGCCAGGCGCAGATCCTGACCGCGGTCGACAACGTGCAGCAGCTCCTGGACCAGGCGCCCTCCGGGGGCGAGCCGGCCAAGGCGTTCAGCGGGCCCAGCCTCCGTGGCGCCGGCACGCTCGCTCTGGCGCAGTTCCGGGGCGCGCCGCTGGTCGTCAACTTCTTCGCCTCCTACTGCACGCCGTGCCGCTCGGAGCTGCCCATGCTCCAGCAGGCGACGGGTCAGGCAGGGGTCAAGCTGCTGCTGGTCGACGAGCGGGACAGCAGCTCGCCGGCCCTCTCGCTGCTCCAGCAGACGTTGGTGAACGCCCCCGCCATCGCGGATCCGGCGGGGGCCATCGGCGGCCTTTACGGGGTGCAAGATCTGCCCGACACCTACTACGTCTTCGCCGACGGGACGGTCGAGGGGTCGACGCTGGGCGAGCTCAGCCAGTCGGAGCTGTCGCTCAATCTGCAGGCGCTGCGACAGGGACCGGCATGACCACCCCATGAAACTCCGCAAGCTCCGTTTAATGGGGGCCCCGGTTTGATGTACACGTGGCCCTGGAGCCCGATCTACAGCCCTCTCCTAACGCTGGCCCTGGTCGCACTGCTGGCCGGGCATGCCTGGCTGGCGGCCAAGGTGGGCGGGGTCCGGGTCCGGCAGCGAGTCTTCTTCGGGATCGGCGTGGTGCTCATCTGGGCCGCCATGCAGACACCGCTGGAGACGCTGGCCCGGACCTACCTGGTCACCGCCGAGATGATCCAGCACATGGCGCTGATGGTCTGCGCCCCGCCGCTGCTCCTGCTCGGTTTGACGCCCGGGATGGCGGCCTGGCTGGTGGGGCGGTTCCCCTTCATCCCCTATGTCACACAGCCCGGCCTCGGCCTCGCCATCTATGCCCTGTTCATGGCGGGCTGGCACCTGCCCCCGCTCTACGACGCCGCCCTCGAGAACGACTTCCTCTACGCCGTCCAGCACCTCAGCTTCGTGGTCGGCGGACTGGTCTACTGGTGGGGGCTGATCCGGGCCACCTCGACCTTCTGCCGGCGCCCGCTGACGGAGCCCCAGAAGCTCGTCATGCTCTTCTTCGGGACGCTGCCCATGATGGCGGTGGCGCTCCCTCTTCAGTTCGCGGGATACCCCTTCTACACGCCCTACGTGCACGCGACACTGCTCTTCGCGGGCTTCACGGCGGTCATCGACCAGACCGTGGCGGGGGCGCTGATGATGACCGTGGACATGGTCGTCATGGGGATCGACGCCCTGGTCGTCTTCTTCCGCTGGTTCAACGCGGAGGTGCGCAGGGACCGTGAACGTGCGGCCGACCCGCTGTCGGACCACAACGCCGACGATCAGGAGGCGCTGGAGGCCTACCTCCGAAGCCACTGAAGGCCTGCGTCAGTGCCGGGCGGCCGGCTCGCCTCGCTGCGACAGGAGCAGCACGGCGATCGCCGACACCGTGCAGAGGGCCGCCAGGCCGACCTGGAGGTTCAACGGCTCCGCGAAGAACGCGAATCCGATCATGACCGCGATCACCGGGTTGACGAAGGCGTAGGTCGAAGCCACCGCCAGCGGCAGCAGGCGGAGCGCGATCAGATAGCAGCTGTAGGCGACCAGCGATCCGAACCCGATCAGCCAGCCCAGCGCCAGCACCCCGGTCCAGCCGATGCGTGCGAGCTGGACCTGTCCCCCCTCGCCGGTGACGAGACCGGCGAGGAGCAGGAAGACCGCGGCGCCCAGCATCTGCATCCCGGCGGCCAGGAAAGGATTGCGCGGAGCTTCAGGTCCCCGCGAGTGGACCGAGCCGGCGGCCCAGAAGACCCCTCCCAGGAGCACGACGCCGGCACCCACCAGATCCAGGTGCAGGCTCCGTGTGGGGCGGACCAGGATCACGACGCCGGCCAGGCCGAGGAGGATCGCGAGCACCGCCGGCCACCGGATGCGGTGCCGGTTCACGACCGCGTCGATGAGCAGCGCCCAGAGCGGCACCGTCGCCACCAGCAGCGCCGCGACGCCGCCCGGCACTCGGGTCTCCGCGAGCGCGACCAGCCCGTTGCCGCCCGCCAGCATCAGGAGCCCCGTGATCAGTGACGCGATCCATTCGCGGCGGGGGAGCCGCCACGGGGCACGGCCTCGGGCGGCGATCGGGAACAGGACCAGGCCCGCGACCAGGAATCGGGCGCCCGCGAACAGCAGGGGTGGCATGGTGCGGTCGCCGAGCGCGATCGCGTTGTAGGTGGTCCCCCACAGGATGTAGACCGCGATCAGGGCCAGCCAGCCGAGCACGACACGCCGCCGCAGTGAGGTCGCGGATGCGGTGCGGGGAGATTCTGCTTCGAACGCGGGCTCCGCCATACGGATCAGACACCTCCGTGCTCAGACGCGTTTCGTACCCGTACATGGTGCCGGACGTTGGCCACCGAAATCGAGTGGCAGAATAGTCAAGTTGTGCTATGTTTCTGCCATGTCAGACGGCCCGCACCGCGTTGGGTTGGTGCTTCTCCCGGGAGCCTCGATCTTCGAGCTCAGCTTCCCGCTGGAGGTCTTCGGCGAAGACCGGCCGGAGCTTCACGACCCCTGGTATGAGCTCCATCTGATCGCCTCCGACCGGGCCTCGCGGCACCTGGCACGCGGGCTCGTCGCCTCCCGAGCGGAGGGTCTGGCCGCGATGGAGGCGATGGACACGGTGATCGTTCCCGTTCCCGACGGAGTCCCCGGCCCGAACGCGATCCCGGCCCGGTTGAGGCACGCGCTGCGGGCGGCTCACGCGCGCGGCGCCCGCCTGGTCTCCATCTGCACGGGCGCGTTCGTCCTGGCGGCCGCGAGGCTGCTGGAGGGGCGCGCGGTGACCACGCACTGGATGCACGCCGCCGAGCTGACGCGGCGGTATCCGGCGGTGCACTTCGTGCCCGACGTGCTCTACCTGGAGGACGGCGGCATCTTCACCTCCGCGGGGTCAGCCGCCGGCCTCGACCTCTGCCTGCACCTGGTGGCACTGGACTTCGGTGCGCGGGTCGCCAATGCGCTCGGACGCCGGCTGGTGGTGCCGCCTCATCGCGAAGGAGGCCAGGCGCAGTACGTCGAACAGCCGGTGCTGGAGGATGGTGACTTGAGCCTGGCGCCGGTGCTGGCCTGGGCGGAAGAGCACCTGGCGGAGCCGATCACGGTCGAACGGCTCGCCGCGCAGGCATGCCTGAGCGTGCGGACGCTCGCCCGCCGGTTCGAGCTCCAGCTGGGCACCAGCCCGCTGCGATGGCTGATACAGCGCCGGGTCCAGGCGGCTCGCGAGCACCTGGAGGCGACCGACGCCGGACTGGAGTGGATCGCCGAGCAGTGCGGTTTCGGCTCGGCTCAGAACCTGCGCCTCCACTTTTCGCGGGTGACCGGGCTCTCGCCGGTCGCCTACCGGAGGGCCTTCCGAACCCGGGCCGCGTAGCACCCTGGCGATCGGGCCCTTTCGCGCCCCGCCTGCGGTGGTCGGCTCCGGACGGCGCATGATGGCGCCATGACAACCGACGTCATCGCCGACCTGGAACGCCACCGTCCGGCGTTCTCGGGCACGCTGGCGAGCGACGCCGCCCTGCTGGCGTCATTCGTCGCCGCGGGTGAGGCGGCGCTGGGCGGGAAGCTGGACGCCGAGCGCCGGGTGGGCGTCCGCGACGAGCTGCGGGGTGCCCGGCACGCGTTCCTGCGCCGCCACGCCGTCGCCCTCTATGGGGAGCTGACCGACGGCTTCCGGGAGCCGCGCCGCACCGAGGCGCTGCTGCAGCTGGCGGCCGAGCACGTGCCGGGGTTGGTGCCCGACCACAACGCGATGGCCGGCGAGCGGGTGCGCAAGCAGTCGGAGAAGGAAGGCCTGGAGATCGACCAGGGGGAGCTGATCGCCCAGTTCCTGGCGGACCGCCGCTGCGGGCTGCACCTGGTGCACGCCATGCTGCGGCCCAAGGAGGAATCGCTCGAGCGGCTGGGGGAGTTCCGGCACGCCGGCCGACTTGACCTGGGGGCAGCGCGTGTCGCGAGGCAGGGCCGCCTGGGCGTGGTCGAGCTGTACAACCCGGACGTGCTCAACGCGGAGGACGACTCGACGACCGCGGCGCTGGAAGTGGGCGTGGACCTGGTTCTCCTCGATCCCGAGGTCGAGGTCTGCATGCTGCGCGGCAGCGTCTCCGAGCACCCCAAATACGGCGGCCGGCGCATCTTCAACTCCGGCATCAACCTCACCGACCTCTACTGGGGCCGGATCTCGTTCGCCGACTTCTTCATCCCTCGCGAGCTGGGCTACGTGAACAAGATCCGGCGCGGCATCTGGCATCCCGAGCGCTGGCAGCGGGACGACTGGGAGGAGGAGCTGGAGGGGACCTGGGAGAAGCCCTGGATCATGCCGGTGGAGACGCACGCCATCGGCGGGGGCTGTCAATTGCTGCTGACGGCCGACCGCATCCTCGCCGAGATCGGCTCCATCGCGACCCTGCCGGCGCGTAAGGAGGGGATCATCCCGGGGGTCGCCAACGCACGGCTGCCGATCTTCACCGGCGACCGGGTGGCACGGCAGGCGATCATGGCCGAGCGGGGCTTCCGGTTCGGTGACGACCACGCGCGCGCCCTCTGCGACGAGGTCGTGGATCCGGACGACATGGAGGCCGCGATCGCTCGCAACACGGGGCACATGGTGGCCTCGGGGCCGGTATCGGCGTCCGCCAACCGTAAGGCGCTGCGCATCATTGAGGAGCCGGTGGACGACTTCCGCCGGTACGCCGCCCTCTACTGCCGCGAGCAGGCGCGGTGCGCGTTCGCCCCCGCGCTGATCTCGAACCTGGAGCGGAACTGGCAGGCGCAGGAGCGACGTCAGCACCTGCGCTGATTCCCGGGAGTGTCCGCAGCCCAGGCCGACCGCGCACTACAGGCCGCCCGCGATCTCGGCCAGCAGCCGGTCCGCCTCCCAGTCGTCGAGCACCCGCCGGTCGAAGACAAGCGTGAGCATGCGCTGCCCGCGTCTCTCGGCGGCGGCCTGGACCAGCGCCGAGCGGCCGGCGGGCAGGGCCGGCATCACGAGGTGCGAGGTGGAGGCCGGGAGGGTAGCGATCACCAAGTTCGGCCGGACGCGGGCGGCTTCGGTGGCCGCCTCGGGCAGCCGCTCGAGTGCCGCCGACCCCGGGATCTCGCGCGCGCACATGCCGGCCGGGACCCGCTCCCGCGACGCCCGCAGGTGCTGTCGGAGGCGCGCGGCGCGGGGGTCGGCCGCGGCAGGACGAGCGCCGGCCGCCGGGGCCGCGGCCGCCGCCGAGACCGGGGTCCGCTCGGGGAGGGCTGACCCCGCCGGCGTGATCCGCGCCAGGACGGTGCCCACGTCGACCGTCTCCCCTGCGGCCACCAGCAGGTCGCTCAGGATGCCCGCGACCGGCGCCGCCAGCTCGGAGTTGATCTTGTCGGTCTCGAGCTCGGCGATCGGCTCACCCGCCACCACCGTGTCGCCCGGCTGCTTCAACCAGCGGGCGAGGGTGCCCTCGGTAAGGGTGTCCGCCAGCCTGGGCAGCTCCACGTCCATGGGCGCACCCTAACATCTCGGCCCGCGGGCGCCCTCCCTGGTCCCCACCCCGCCGGGCGAGGCGTCACACCAGCGCTAAGGCGCGTACCAGCATGGTGTGCGGGCGTTCGCCAGCCCCATGATTCCCGCCTGGATGCACATCCCCGATCTCACCGTGTATCCGATGCCGAACAGGTGCCCTTGCGTGGTGGGCCCGGTCCACTCGTACCGGGGGTACCCGTCGAAGAGGACCCGCATGGTGTGCACGGCGGTGTCGTCGCCGATGACATCCACCCAATACACGACGTCGCTGCCGGCGTACGCGTTGTCGACCCTCTCGCAGGCGTTGTAGGTCCAGCTGCAGATCGCGTTGCTCCAGTGATCTTGAGCCACGGTGGTGTGGAGAGAGGCCGCCGACGCTCGTGCCGGTGCCGTGCTCAGGACCCCGAGCACAACGAACATGACCGCGACCACGATCGTGGGTAGGCGTAGGCGCACTTTCCGGACCTCCTTTTGCATTGGGTTCGAGCATCCTAGCACCCCGCCAGGGCCGCGCGCCCCGACGCTGGATGCGGAGCCGTTGGGACGCGGCGCTCCTCGCCGTCCTCGCGGGCGGGAGTCGGTAGTAACGTTGTCCGTCAACTTCGATGGCTCCGGCGACGTATCGAACCCGTCTCACCCCGAAGGACCTCGGCCTGCTGGCCCGGGAGACCGGGATCAGCGTGGCGGACCTGCAGCTGGACGACGCCTCGGTCGAGCTGGCGCTGGCCGACCCCGCCGTCTACGAGTCGCTGTTCGGCGACCGCCCGCGGGAGGCCCTGGTGGTCGGGTCGCCCTTCCTCTGCTTCGCGGTGCTGCTCGAGCGCCTGCGGCTGGACCTGGCCGGCACCAGCTTTCTCAGCGAGCGCGTGGGGCTGCGTCAGCGGGTGCCGGTGTTCGACGTCGCCGGACCCCGCGAATGGCTCGACGCCCGGCATCGGCGGCTTTTCCTCGCCGACCTTCTCGCCTCCTACACGCGGGTCGCGGTGGAGACGATCTGGTTTCGCACCGGCCGGGGCTGGCGCCGCCGCCGCTTCAGTGACCTGAGCCCGCTCAACCTGGCAGAGCTGGTGGAACTGGTGCCTCCTGAGCAGCGGCCGGCGGTGCTGCGACGCCTCGGGGACCTCTGCCTCTTCCTGTCGGGCGTCTTCGGAGACCATGTCAACCAGCACCCGCTGGAGCCTCGCTACCTGGCGCGCCTGGCCCGGCTCCTCGGCGAGCCCGGGCGCGGCGGTCAGTTTCCTGAGGCGATGCCGAGCGAGCTGGTCCTCGCGGGCGGTGGTGGCGTGTGGGAGCTCGACTGGGTGGGACGGCGAGCGTACCGGCTGGCCGCGCGGCACGGCGGCCCCGACCGTTCGCTGCTGGAGGAGTTCGCGGACGGCTTCCCCCGGGCGCGCCGGGTGCTGGACGCGCTGACCCGCGAACATCTCCGGCTGGCGCGGTCCGATTGGTTCCGGAATCCACAGGCGGGCTGAGCCCGCGGGCGCGATACTGCGGGGATGTTGTTCCTGGTTCGCCCACCTTCGGACGCGCTCGTCCACGCGCTCTCCGAGCATCCCGACAAGGCCGGCATCGACCCTGGAGAGGCCCGTCGGCAGCACGCCGGGTACCTTGACGCGCTCCGGGCGGCGGGGCTGGACCTGGTGGAGCTTCCGCCCGAACCCGACCTTCCCGACGCCACCTTCGTCTGGGACACCATGCTGGCGCTGCCTCGCGCGGGCCAGGAGAGCCCCACCGCGCTGGTGGTGACGACCCGGCCCGGCGAGCCGTCGCGCCGCGCCGAGGTGCCCAGCGTGGAGGCGCGTCTTCGCGAGCTGGTGCCCGCCGACACCACCTTCAGCCGGATCCTGGAGCCGGGCACCCTGGACGCCGGCGACGTCATCGTCTACGGGGACCGGGTTGCGATCGGCGTGTCGGCCCGCACCAACCGGAGCGGCGCCGACCAGCTGGCGATCCTGGTCACCGCGCTCGGCTACCGGCCTTTTTTGTGTCCCGTCACCGACCGCCTGCATCTGGCGACCGCGATCAGCCCGCTCGGCGACGATCTGCTGATCGGGACGCCGGCCGGGTTCGCCTCCATCGATGGCGCCGGCCCGGACGCCGCGCCCGCCGAGATCCGGCGGCTGGTGATCCCGCAGGAAGAGGAGCCGGGCGCGAACGTCCTCGTGGCCCGGGGGCACGCCTTCGTGCCGGCCGGCAACCCGACCGCGGCCCGCCTCATGCGCGAGGCCGGCCTGGAGGTGGTGGAGGTCCCGCTCGATCAGTTCACGCGGGCCGACGGCGGTCCCACCTGCCTGGTCGGCCCCGTCCCCTGACCGCGAAGGCCCCGTTTCGCACGGAACGGATGTTATCCGGCGTGTCTTAGCGTCCCTTCCGTGCGAAACGGGAGAAAAAGGGTGATGTGGCGTAGGTGTGCGTGGCGATGTCCGCCGGGTCACCGTCCGGCTGTGCCTCCGCCCACTCGGCCGCCTCCCGCGCCAGGGTCAGCGACTCCTCGTCGATCGCGTCCGCCAGCGAGGCCTCGACCAGGCCGCGGGCGTTGGCGAGCGGGTCGTGCTGCCGCGCCTCGGCCCGTTCTTCCGGCGGCCGGTACCGGCTGTCGTCGTCGTTCGAGGTGTTGCCCAGAAAGCGGCGGCAGGTGGCCTCCACCAGCGACGGCCCGTCCCCCCGCCGGGCGCGGTCGACCGCTCTCCGGGCCGCCTCCCACACCGCCCGCACGTCGCTGCCGTCCACGGTCACTCCCGGCATCCCGTAGCCGGCTGCTCGCACCGACAGCGAGGGGAGCGACGACTCCAGGTGCAGCGGCACCGACTGCGTGAGCCCGTTGGTCTCGACGCAGAACACGCAGGGCAGCCGGTGGATGGCGGCGAAGTTCATCGCCTCGTGGACCTCCCCCTTCTGCGCGCCGCCGTCGCCGAACGAGATCCAGGTCACCGAGTTCTCACCCAGCAGGCGCGACCCCCAGGCGACGCCGACCGCGTGTGTGACGTGGTTCGGCTGCGGCCCCTGGAGCGAGATGATCCGCCGCTCTCGAGAGCCCCAGTGCGCGTAGGGCTGACGGCCGTGAGTGAACGGGTCGTCACGCTTGGCGAAGAAGTGGAGCATGACCTCTCGCGGGTCAGCCCCGGCCGCGAGCACGGCGGTGAGATCCCGGTAGTGCGTGGCCATGAAATCGAATCCCGGCCGAAGCGCCATCGCGTACCCGGTACCGATCGCCTCGTGGCCCGAGCAGGGGACCGCGAAGTGCGCGCGCCCGGCACGCGCCAGCCGCCACATCACCTCGTCCAGGTGCCGGCCGAGGGAGATCAGCCGGTACGCGCGCTCGGGGTCGAACTCGGCGCCGGCCTCCCGGTCGTCAACCATCGTCTGGCGAGCCTACTCCCGGCCCGCGCTGGCGCACCTCCTACGATCCTGGGGTGAGCGCATTCGATCTGATCATCCGGGGTGGCGAGGTGTTCGACGGCAGCGGGGGGGCGCCGCGCCGGGCCGACGTGGGGGTGCGAGAGGGACGGATCGTCGATCTCGGGGACCTGGGCGCGGCGCAGGCCGAGCATGAGGTCGACGCCGCGGGGCTGGCGGTGGCGCCGGGCTTCATCGACACCCACACCCACTCCGACCTGGTGTGGCAGCTGGGGCCTGAGCACGAGGATGTCGCGGCAGGCACCATCCTCCAGGGCGTCACGACCGAGATCTGTGGCAACTGCGGGTTCACGCCCTATCCCTGCACGCCCGAGCACCAGGCCGACCTGACGCGTCACTCGACCATCCTGGGCACCGAGACCGTGGACTGGACCGATCTGGCGGGCTTTGCCGAGCACGCCCGGGCCGCCGGTCACTTCGCCAACCTGGGCCCGCTCGTCGGTCACGGCTCGCTCCGGGTTGGCGTGATGGGGTTCGACGACCGCGCGCCGCGGCCGGAGGAGCTGGTCATCATGCGGCGGATGACCGAGGCCGCCTTCGAGCAGGGCGCGCTCGGGCTCTCCACCGGGCTCATCTACATGCCCGGCGTCTATGCCCGCACCGAGGAGCTGATCGACCTCGCAGCCACGGTGAGCCGCTACCGGCGCCCCTACGTGAGCCATATCCGTGGCGAAGCCGGGGGTGTGATGGAGGCGGTCGAGGAGGCGATCCGCATCGGGCGCGAGGCGGAGCTGCCGGCCCATATCTCCCACCACAAAGCGGCCGGCCGACCGAACTGGGGACGGACGGCTGACACGCTGCGCCTGGTGAACCGGGTTCGCGGGGAAGGGACCGACGTCACGCTCGACGTGTATCCGTACACCGCGGGCTCCACCATGCTGCACGCGCTGCTGCCCCCCTGGGCCCAGGAGGGTGGCGCCGAGGGCATCCTGAGGCGGCTCGATGAGCGCGAGACCCGGCGCCGCATCCTGGAGGAGGTCGAGGAGGGGTTTCGCGGGACCGCCAACGGCCTCGGGCTGAGTGGCTGGGACGAAGTCGCGATCTCGACCGCGCCCGAGCACCCCGAGACTGAGGCGCACCTCGTCACCGACCTGGCCGAGGCAGCCGGCCGGCCGGTCGGGCAGTGGGTGCTGGACCTGATCGCGGCCGAGCGTGGCCGCGCCACCATGATCGTCTACACGATGGACGAGGACGACGTGCGCCGCGTCCTCGCGCACCCGGCGGCGATGATCGGCTCGGATGGGATCCCGAGCCCCGGGAAGCCGCATCCGCGCTGGGCGGGGACCTTCGCTCGCGTGATGGGCCACTACGCCCGCGAGGTGGGCACGCTGGAGCTGGCGACCGCGATCAAAAAGGCGACCCAGGACGCCGCCCGGCGGTTCGGGCTGCGGGACCGGGGAACGCTCGAGGTGGGTCGCTGGGCGGACGTGGTCGTGTTCGACCCCGGCGAGATCGCCGACCGGGCCACCTACGCCGACCCCTTGCTGCCCCCGGTGGGGGTGCCGCACGTGGTCGTCAACGGCGTCCTGGCGGTGGAGCACGGCAAGCTCACCGGGGCGCGTGCCGGGACCGTGCTGCTGGCGTCGTAGCGGGGCCCTCGTCGATCACGATCCAGCCAGGCCCAGGAACACCGCGAGCGCCCGATCGAGACGAACGATGTCCTGATCCGAAAGGCGCCCGATGCAGGAGCCGGCCTTCCTTCGCGGCATGGTGGTGATCTTGTCGACCATCAGCCGGCTGGGTTCCCCGAGGCCGTTCAAGGGGCTGGGGTCGACCGCCGGCCGGAACAGTGGAGCGTCGGACGGATCGCTCGTGAAGGCGCAGACCGTCACCGAATCGGTGGCGTCGAAGCGGTCATCCTGAACGATGACCGCAGGGCGAGGCTTGCCGACATATCCGGTGCCGGCCGCTACGGTCCAGACCTCTCCGCGTTTCACAGTTCGGTAGTGATCGCGTCGATGAAGGCCTGATCGTCAGCGGCCTGGGGGCTGGCCGCCACTGCCTGCGACTGGCGGTGGGCCGCCCCCGCGAACTCCGCGGAGCGGACGTCGGGCACCCAGAGCTGAATCGGCCGCAGGCCCTGACGGCGCATTCGCGCGCGGTAGGCGCGGACACGTGCTCGGGTGGCGGCCTTCTTCGGCTCGTTCATCTGCCCTCATGTTACATGTAACGACCAAAAGGGTTCAGAGGCTACGCTCGCCGGTACGCTCGCGGTCGTGGCGTTGAGCCGGCAGGAGCGGTACCTGGTCCACCAGGTCCACCCCGCCAAGCTGGGCACCGACAGCGGCGTGGCGCTGGTCTCGACGGTGCTGTTCTGGCGCCACCGCTTGGTCCCTGGCCTGCTCATCTTCCTGGGGCCGCCGGTGGTCGCCTCCGCGCTGGTCATGACCCGCGATCTCGAACCACTTGCCGGCTCCCGGGCCGGGCGCTACGTGCTCAACCACATGCCGCCCTCGATGCAGGCGGTCCGGGCCGTGAGCGCGGTCCTGCTCGCGGTCGGAGGCTGGCGCCGCAGCCCCAGACTGCTGGCCACCGCCCTCGCCCTGGTCGCCCTCGGGTGGTCGCACGGGTCGTGGACCGGGGGGTTGACGCCGGGTGCCACGACGGACCGCGGGCGCCAAAGTTGACGCTGGGCCATCTGAGCGTCAGCGCCGGCCGGGCGGCGGTGCTATTGTTTTACGTCACGCGTCTCGTCGGCGCGAATCCTCAGCGAAGGAGGTAGCCACATGACCGCTGTTGTCACCGCAGTCCCGTGCCAGACGGCCGCCTCCCGCACGCACGCGTAGGCAGCGAGCCTTCCCCTCGGACCCCGGCGTCGCCGGCCGGGATTCCCGCGAAACCGGAGAGCGACCGCTCGACCGCTGTCTCCCGTCCGGCCCCACATGAGGATTCACCCACCGTGCCTATCGACGCCCCCGCCCGGCTCGACCAGCTGGGCTGGAACCACACCCTGCAAGGAGAGTTCGACGCGCTCGATCCGGCCGCTGAGCTGGAGATCGGGCGGGTCGTCGCGGACCACGGCGTCAGGTTCATGGTGGCGACGTCCAGTGCCGTCGTGCCGGCGCCCCTCCAGCCCGCGCTGCGGCGCGGCGGCCGCGAGATCGCGGTCGGCGACTGGGTGACGCTGCGCCCTCCCGACGGGGCCATCTCCGCCGTGCTGCCGAGACGGACCGCGATCAGCCGCCGCACGCCTGAAGCGGCGACTCGGGAGCAGATCCTGGCCGCCAACGTCGACCTGGTCCTGATCGCGACCGCGGTCGACGCCGATTTCAACGTGCGCCGTCTGGAACGGATGCTGACGGTCGCCTACCAGAGTGGGGCCGACCCGGTGGTCGTGCTCACCAAGGCCGACCTCGGCGACGCCGCCGCGCGGCGCGCGGAGGTGGAGGCGATCGCCCCCGAGGTGCCGGTGATCGCGGTCTCCGCGCACCGCGGTACCGGGCTCGAGGAGCTGCGCGCACACCTGGCGCCAGGTTGCACGGCGGTCTTCCTGGGGCAGTCGGGCGTCGGCAAGTCGACGCTGGTGAACCTCCTCACCGGCCAGCAGCAGCGCACTCGAACGGTGCATGAGGGAACCGGACAGGGCCGTCACGCGACCAGCCACCGCGAGCTGATGCGGCTGCCTGGCGGCGGCTGCGTGATCGACACGCCCGGGCTGCGCGAGGTTCAGCTCTGGGAGGGTCAGCCCGAGGAAGGGCAGGGAGCGCTCGACGACGCGTTCGCCGACATCGATGACCTGGCCCGCGAGTGCCGGTTCTCCGACTGCGCTCACGGGGGGGAACCCGGCTGCGCCGTCGCTCGCGCCCTGGAGGTCGGCGAGCTCGACCCCAAGCGCTGGGCGAGCTACCTCAAGCTGCAGCGGGAGCTCCACGTCATCACCGCCCGGGTCGACGCCCGTGGGCGCGGACAGGAGCGCCGCCGCTGGCGTTCGATCCGCCGCGAGGCGGCCGAGCGCGAAGCCGCCAAGCGCTACCGCTGAGCGCGGGCCAGGCCGCGCCCGCCCGGCCGCAACGGGACCGAGGCCGACGATTGCCTATTATCGGTACAAGCTGCACTCATCAAAGGGGGCATCAGGTATGGACAAGGCGATCCTCGGGCAACCTGTCAACCGCATCTCGGGCCAGCAGTGGAGGTGGACCGTCCTGGCGGGGATGGCGTCCTACCTGGACGCCGGGTCGATCGTGGCCTTGGGCGCCGGGTTGGCCCTCTTCCAGAGCGCGCTGCACATGAGCAACTTTCTGCTCGGGTTCCTGGCCGCCATCGGTCCCAACGCGATCGGGGCCGCCCTGGGCGCCTTCATCGGCGGCCGGCTCGGCGACCTGCTGGGTCGCAAGCGGATCTACCAGTACGACCTGATGGTCTATGCGTTCGGGATCCTGCTCATCACCCTCACCTTCAACATCCCGATGCTTCTGATCGGCACCTTCATCGTCGGCGTCGCGGTCGGCGCGGACGTCCCGACCTCCCTGGCCCTGGTTGGCGAGTTCGCTCCCGACAAGGGCCGGGGCAAGCTGATGGGACTGACCGAGATCGCCTGGAACCTGGGCCCGATCGTGGTGCTGATCCTCGCGTTCGCGCTGGCTCCGCTCGGGCTGCTCGGCATCCGCATCGTCTTCCTGCAGCTGCTGCTGGCGGCGGTCATCACCTGGGCCCTCCGTCAGGGGATGACGGAGTCGGCACGGTGGACCGCGGCCTCAGGCGCCGCCAGGGCGGCCCGCACATCCGACCCGAACCGGCAGCCGGGAGCGGTCGGAATTCCTCGTCACGTCCAGAGCCGCCTGCGCGACCTGCTCCGGCCCACGATCATCGGCGCCCTCTTCTACACGGCCACGATCTACGTGATGTGGAACCTTGCGGCCGGGACGGGCGGCATCTTTTCGACCTACATCTACAAGACAGTGGGCGCCAAGACGCAGGCCCAGAGCGTCGGCTTGTCGCTGGCCGGCTTTGTGATCGGGGCGATCGTGGTCTTTGTCATCTTCATGCAGATCTCTGACCGCGGCCACCGAGCCCGGCGGTGGATGTGGGCGGTGGGCGGCGCGCTCAACATCGTCTCCTACCTGGTGTACGTCCTGTTCCCGTTCACCACGCCCATCATCTTCATCAACATCATCTGCTTCTCGGTGGGAGCCGCGCTCGCGGGGGAGGCGTTCTACAAGACGGTCAGCCAGGAGCTGTTCCCGACCCTGCTGCGCGGCACCGCGCAGGGGATGACGTTCGGGGTGGCGCGCGTCCTGCTCGGGGTCTGGAGCTTCTTCATCCCCGCCCTGGCGACGCTCGGCATCAAACCGATCGCGCTCATCCTGACCATCTTCCTGGGCATCAGCGCGGTGGTCGGCTTCTTCTTCATGCCGAACACGGCCGGAAAGTCGCTGGAGACGATTGAAGAAGAGCGCCGGGTGCTCCGCATCGACACCACGGTCCGGTCGACGTCGGCCGGCGGCTGACGATGCGGGCAACCGGGCTGCGCTGTGAATATCGCACCGACCCGGTCGGCATCGGCGAGCTGCGCCCGCGGCTCAGCTGGACCCTGGAGTCGGACCGCCGCGCCGATCTGCAGACGGGGTACCGGATCGTGGCCGCCCCCAGCCTCCAGGAGCTGACGGCGAGGTCCAACGTGCAGTGGGACACCGGCGACGTCGGCTCCGACCGGAGCGTCGGTGTGCCCTGGGAAGGGCGACCGCTCGCCTCACGCACCAGCTGTGCCTGGCAGGTGGCGGTGCGCGACAGCTCCGGGACCTGGTCGGCGTTCTCCGAGCCCGCTTCCTTCGAGATCGGGCTCGTCGCGCCCTCCGATTGGCAGGCGCAGTGGATCCGCCTCGGCGAGGCTCCCGACCGGACCTTCGACCCACCGACCGGCCAGACCTACGACGAGTGGCAGAATTCCGTCGCCGCCAGCCCCTACCTGCGCCGGTCGTTCCGGGTGCGGGGAGCGGTGCGGCGGGCGCGCGTCTACGCCACCGCCCGCGGCGTCTACGAACTCCACCTCAACGGCGCCCGGGTGGGGCGCGACGTCCTGGCACCCGGCTGGACCGATTACAACGTGCGCCTCCATCACCAGACCTGTGACGTCGGCGCCCTGCTTCGCGAGGGCGAGAACGTGCTGGGTGCGATCCTCGGCGACGGCTGGTACGCCGGCTGCGTCGGCTTCGATGCCAAGCGGCGTGGCGCCCACTACGGAAGCCATCCTCAGCTCCTGGCCCAGCTCGAGCTGGAGTACGACGACGGGTCGCGGGAGACCATCGTCAGCGACGGCTCCTGGGAGGGGACGACGGGGCCGATCCTCTACTCCGACCTGCTGCTCGGCGAGCACTACGACGCGCGGCTCGAGATGCCGGGCTGGAGCGAGCCGGGGTCTGACGGCGCCGGCTGGTACCCGGTGGCCGCCGGCCCCGCGGGCGGCCCCGATCCGGCGCCGCAGCCGGACGAGGGCGTGCGGGTCACCGGCGAGGTGACCGCGGTGTCGGTCTCCGAGCCCGAGCCCGGACGTTTCATCTTCGATCTGGGTCAGAACATCGCGGGGCGCGTCCGGCTGCGGGCCCGAGGTGAGGCGGGCACCGCGATCACTCTTCGACACGCCGAGGTGCTGAACCCGGACGGCACGCTCTACACCGAGAACCTCCGCTTCGCCCGTGCGACCGACCGCTACGTGATGCGCGGCGGCGGGGACGAGGTGTTCGCGCCCCATTTCACGTTCCACGGCTTCCGTTACGTCGAGGTGACGGGGTATCCGGGGGAGCCCGACATCTCCGCGGTGACAGGAGAAGTGCTGCAGTCGGCGACGCCCCCCGCCGGCTCGTTTTCGTGTTCCAGCGACCTCGTTAACCGGCTCCAGCAAAACATCGTCTGGGGACAGCGCGACAACTTCCTCAGCGTTCCCACCGACTGCCCCCAGCGCGACGAACGGTTGGGGTGGATGGGGGACGCCCAGATCTTCGTCCGCACCGCCGCCTACAACGCCGACCTGGACGCCTTCTTCACCAAGTGGATGGGCGATGTCCTGGACCAGCAGACGCCGGAGGGGGCGTTCCCCGACGTGGCGCCGCTCTTGAGCGAGCGGAGCCGGGAGATGCTGCGCAAAGGGTCTCCGGCCTGGGGAGATGCCGGGGTCATCGTGCCCTGGACGCTCTACAAGAGCTATCAGGACACCGGGATCGTGGAGCGGTGCTGGGACGGCATGGCGCGCTGGATGCGGTATCTGAGCGACACCAACCCAGGGCTCCTGCGGCGTGAACGGCTGGGAAACAACTACGGCGACTGGCTCTCGCCCCAAGAAGACCGCACGCCCCGGGAGCTGTTCGCCACCGCCTACTGGGCGTATGACGCAGCCCTGATGGCCGAGATGGCGCGAGCCACCGGCCGGGAGCGGGAAGCGCGCGCCTACGACGAGGTGCGGGACGGCATCCGGGCCGCGTTCGTGGACGCCTATGTCGACGGCGCGGGCCGCCTCCTGGGCGACACCCAGACCGGGTACGTCCTGGCGCTCCACATGGACCTGCTGCCGCCGGCGCTCCGCCCGCGCGCTGTCGAGCACCTGGTCGACGCCGTCGAAAGGGAGGACGGGCATCTGGCGACCGGCTTCGTCGGCGTCGGCTACCTCTGCCCGGTGCTGAGCGAGGCCGGGCGGTCCGACCTCGCGTACCGCCTGCTGACGCAGGAAACCTATCCCTCGTGGGGCTTCATGATCCGCAATGGCGCGACCACGATCTGGGAGCGGTGGGACGGGTGGACCCCCGAGAAGGGGTTCCAGTCGCCGAACATGAACTCCTTCAACCACTACTCGTTGGGCTCGGTCGGCGAGTGGCTCTACCGCCACGTGGCCGGCATCGATCAGGAACCGGGCTCGGCCGGGTTCTCGCGCCTCCTGCTCCGGCCCCAGCCCGGACCCGGGCTGACCGGCGCGCGGGCGGAGTACCGGTCGGTGCAAGGGCCGATCACCAGCGCCTGGAGGACGGACGGTGACCGGTTCACCCTCGAAGTCGCCGTCCCGCCCAACACCACCGCCACCGTCTGCCTGCCGGTGGACGCGGACGCCGAGGTGAGCGAGGGTGAGAAGCCGGTGGAGGAGGCCGAGGGCGTGCGGGTCCTGTCCCGCGCCGGACGCGAGGTGCGGCTGGCGGTGGGGTCGGGCACGTACCGGTTCGGCGGGCGCCGTCCCCGGGCGCCGGAAGGGGCAGGATGAGCGCATGGACGGTGCTGGCAGGGCGGACTACGACCGGCTGCGCGAACGGCTGACCGATCGGGGAATGGACGTCGAGGACGTCGAGGGGCGGATGCGCGGGCAGCGCCTGGAGACTCCCTCCTGGGGCTACGCGAACTCCGGTACGCGCTTTGCCGTCTTCCCCCAGCCCGGCGTCCCCCGCGATCCGGCCGAAAAGATCGAGGACGCGGCCGAGGTCCACCGCCTCACCGGCGTCTGCCCCGCGGTTGCGATCCACATCCCCTGGGACCGGGTCGACGACTACGGGGGGCTGGCCGAGAGCGCCCGTGCGCTGGGAATGCGGATCGGGGCGGTGAACCCCAACCTGTTTCAGGAGCCCGAGTACCGCCTGGGCAGCGTCTGCCACCCCGACCCCGCGGTCCGGCGGAAGGCCACCGACCACCTGTTGGAGTGCGTCCAGATCGCGCGTGAGGTCGGCTCGGACGTCCTCTCCCTGTGGTTCGCCGACGGCACCAACTACGCCGGGCAGGACTCGTTTCGCGGCCGCCGTCAGCGGATGCGAGAGTGTCTGGCCGAGGCCTACGCGGCGATGCCGGACGGGATGCGGATGCTGGTGGAGTACAAGCCCTTCGAGCCCGCCTTCTATCACACCGATCTTCCCGACTGGGGGGCGGCGGCCACGCTCTGCCGGCAGCTGGGAGACCGGGCGCAGGTCCTCGTCGACCTGGGCCATCACCTCCAGGGGGTGAACATCGAGCACGTGGTGGCGCTGCTGCTCGACGAGGGCCGCCTGGGCGGCTTCCACTTCAACAACCGCAAGTACGCGGACGACGATGTGCTGGTCGGATCTGTGAATCCGTTCGAGCTCTTTCTGATCTACACCGAGCTGGTCGAGGCGGAGGAGGCGGGGACCCGGATCGACTACATGATCGATCAGTCGCACAACATCGAACCCAAGATCGAGGCCATGATCCTGTCGGTGACGAACCTGCAGGAGGCCTACGCGAGGGCCCTGCTGGTCGACCGGCGCCGGCTCGCCGCGGCGCAAGAGGGTGGCGACGTGCTCGGTGCCCACCGGGTGCTGCTGGATGCCTACCAGACCGACGTCAGGCCGCTCTGCGCGAAGGTGCGCCGGGACTTGGGGGCGGCGGAGGACCCGGTCGACGCCTTCCGCCGGAGCGACTACCTGGAACGGGCCGCCGAACGGCGCCGTGAGGGCACCCCGGCGGGGTGGGGCCACTGATGCCGGGCTCCGGCACCCGGCCCGGGATGGAGGAGCTCCTGCTCGAAGTCGCGGACGCGGGTGAACGGATGAGCGTTCTCGACGCATCGGAGGGAGCCGCCGGCAACATCTCGGTCTTTGTCGGCTGGCCGCTCGACATCGAGTCCAGCTTCCCCCAGGCGGAGTCGATCCGGCTGCCGCAGCCCGCCCCCGCGCTCGCCGGCAAGGTCGTGATCGCGACCGGCTCCGGCCGGCGTCTCCGCGATGTCCGGCGGGACCCGGCGGCCGCGCTCGGCGTGGTGATCGTGGACCAAAGCGGAGAGACGGGCACGCTGCACACGGCGCCCCAGCGCCGGTTCCAGCGCCTGACCAGCGAGTTCAACTCCCACCTCGCGGTCCACCAGGACCAGGTGGCGCGGAACGGCTATGACTTCAACGCGCTCATCCACGCTCAGCCGCCGCACCTCACCTACTTGAGCCACGTCCCCGAATACCGCGATCCCGGCGCCATGAACCGCCGCCTTTTGCGTTGGGAGCCGGAGACGATCGTGCAGCTGCCCGAGGGAGTGGAAGTCCTGCCCTACATCCTTCCCGGCTCCCCCGCTCTGATGCGGGCCACAGTGGCGGGCTTGCGCACCCACCAGGTCGTGGTCTGGAGCAAACACGGTGTCATGGCTCGCTCCAGCGTTTCGGTGGACGCGGCCGCGGACCGGGTCGACTACCTGGAGGCGGCGGCCCGCTTCGAGTATCTGAACCTGGTGGGGGGCGGCCGGGCGGACGGCCTGGGCGACGACGAGCTGAGACAGGTCCTGTCCAGCCTGGGACTGGAGTCGCCACTCCTGTGAGCCGGTGAGGGGGGCGGACTTCCTGGCCGTCGACCTGGGCGCCACCAGCGGGCGCGTGATGCGCGGGCGCTGCGAGGCAGGGCGGATCACGCTGCACGAGCTGCGCCGGTTCCCGAACGGGCCGGTGGCGGTGCGCGGTGGTCTCTACTGGGACGTGCTGCGGCTGTGGGACGAGATTCGCGCCGGGCTCCGGGGTTCAGGCTCCGTGGCCGGCGTCGGCGTCGACAGCTGGGGGCTCGATTTCGCCCTGCTCGACGGCGCCGGGGAGCTGTTGGGCGACCCCCACCACTACCGCGACCGCAGGACGGCCGGGATGCCGGAGGAGGTGGATCGGCGGATCCCGCCCGAGCGCCTCTACGCGCGGACCGGCATCCAGCGCCTCGCCTTCAACACGCTCTACCAGCTGGTCAGCATGCGGCGGGCAGGCGACCCACGGCTGGAGGCGGCCCGGTCCCTGGTGCTGATTCCCGACCTCTTCCACTACTGGCTGAGCGGCCGTTTGCAGGTGGAGTACACGAACGCGACCACGACCCAGCTCTTCGACGTGGAGGGCCGGCACTGGGCAACCGACCTGCTGGAGGAGCTCGACCTTCCGGCGGCGATCCTGCCCGCCATCAGTCCACCCGGGACCATCCTCGGGCCCCTCTCCGCCGAGGTGGCGGCGGAGACCGGTCTGGGGGAGGCGGTCCCGGTCATCGCGGGCGCCACCCACGACACCGCGAGCGCGGTGGCGGCGGTGCCCGGGCTCGACGAGCGGAGCGCCTTCGTGAGCAGCGGCACCTGGAACCTGGTCGGCGTCGAGGTGGACACGCCGATCCTGGGTGAGCAGGCGCGGCGCCTCGACTTCACCAACGAGGGCGGCGTGGCGGGCACGATCCGCCTCCTCAAGAACGTGACCGGACTCTGGCTGGTCGAGGAATGCCGGCGGCGCTGGCAGCGGGAGGGGAGCAACTTCGAGGTGGGGGAGCTGGTGCTGCGGGCCGAGCAGGCGGCGCCGCTGCGGTCGATCGTGGACCCGGACGCGGAGGTGCTGGCCCGCTCGGACGACCTGCCGGCGGCGATCTCTACCCATTGCCGGCAGCACGGCGAGCCGGAGCCGCGCGACCAGGGGGAGGTGATCCGCTGCTGCCTGGAGAGCCTCGCCCTCAAGCATCGCTCGGTGGTGGAAGGCCTGGAAGCGGTGACCGGCCGGCGGCTCGACACGGTGCGCGTGGTGGGTGGGGGAAGCCGGAACCGCCTGCTCTGCCGGCTCACCGCGGACGCCTGCGGGCGGCGGGTGGTGGCCGGCCCGGCGGAGGCCACCGCGTTCGGCAATGTGCTGGTCCAGGCGGTCGCCACCGGCCTGCTGCCCGACGTGGCGGCAGGGCGCGAGGTGATCGCCCGCTCGGAGCGGCCGGAGGTCTACGAGCCGGACCCCGCCCCGGGCTGGGACGCCGCCTTCTCCCGTCTGCAGGCACTCCTCCGCCGCTGACCGGGGACGTTTGTGTACAAGAGCACCCCTCGCGAGCGGTTTTGAGGTGCATCTGTATACAGACGGCGGGCGCGGGTGGGGGTGGGGGGTGGTCAGTCGCGGATGACGGCATGGCGCAGACCGGCCGGCCCGAAGGCGGCGACGGCGACCCGCCGCTCGGGGGCCAGCGCCGCCCACAGCTGATCGGTCAGCCCCGCCGGGTTGGCCGCGTCGGTCGAGCCTTCCAGGTAGATCTCGGCGGGCTCGACCGTGGCGCCGTCCGAACGGTAGGTGGTGACCAGGATCGCGTTGCCCGGGGCCAGGTCACGCACCGTCAGGGTGACCACCACGCCGGCGGTGCGCTCCGAGAGCGGACGGCGGGCGACGCCGAACCACGCCCGGGCCGGGTCGGTGCGGTCCACGATCGCCGTGATACGGGCGGTCAGGATCGGCGGGTCGGCTTCATACTCCAGGTCCTGGAGCGCGGCCACGGGTGGGGCGCCGCCGTCGAGCCGGTCGCGGACGGTGGCGACCTGGCGTCCGTTGCCGTAGACCAGCCAGGAGTCCGTCTCCACCGCCGCCGCGTAGTGGCGGAGGTCGTCGTCCTGGGCGGCATCGGTCGGGACCACCTCCAGGCCGCCATGCTCCCGGAGCCGGATCTCACGCCGGCGTGAGGCCTCGCTGCGGCCGGTCAGCAGGTACGCCGCGCACCAGGTGCCGTCGGGAAGGCGACCCCAGACGATGCCGCGACCGGGGTAGGGGTTCCCGTGCAGGTGCTCGAGCAGGGTTGCCACCGCACGATCCTAGAAGGCCTGCCGAGAGGCGGGGCCGCTTGTCCGCCCCTACCGCTTCTCGACCTCCAGCACCAGCACCGCGGGCATGCCGTCGTAGGCGGCCAGCGCCGCCACGGGGATCACTCGCCAGGCGCGTCGCTTGGCCTCGACCTCGCGCCTGGTGAGCGCCGGCTCCAGGCAGGCGACCAGATCCAGCCCCGCGCGGTGGAAGGCCGAGAGGTAGTCGGCGTGGGTGTGGGGATGCTCGCGCACGAAGCGCCGCCGTCCGGATCCGTCCTCGAACGGCGCGTGCCAGCCCAGAAACGCCTGCATCGGATGCAGGACGGACACGATCAGATGCCCGCGTGGTCGCAGCACCCGGGCGAACTCGCCCGCGACGCAGCCGAGTTCGAACACGTGCGCCAGCGCCAGGCCGCAGGTCACGACGTCGAACGCCGCGTCCGCGAAGGGCACGGCGCGCAGGTCGCCCTCGACGAGGTGGGTGCCGGTCTCGCGCCGGCGCAGCTGCTCGAGCATGCCGCGCGTGAGATCGAACGCCGTCACCCGATGGCCGAGCCGGAGGAGGTGGGCCGTGTGCCGGCCGGTGCCGCAGGCGGCGTCCAGCGCCCGACCCGGTGGAAGCCGGTCGAGCAGCGACCAGACGGCCGGCTCCTCCAGGCCCACGATCGGGTTGCCGGGGTCGTCGTAGGTGCTCGACCAGGCCTCATAGCCCGTGCGCGGGTCGAGCTCCTCGATGTCCTCCGTCGGCCTGGGCGGGGGCTCCCGGACCAGGCGTCGCACCTCGTCCAGGCGTTGGGCGGCCTGCTCGTCGGTGCCGTCGTAGAGGTGGCGGAGCAGCGCCAGCCCCTCGATCCCGATCAGCAGTTCCCGAGCGTCCAGCCTTCGCGACACCGTGCCGATGCTAGGAGCGTTGCCGAAGAAGCTCGACGGATCTGGAACTCCCAGGCGGCACATGCGGGCGACCGAAGCGACGGTCAGTGTCGCGTTCGGTGATAGTCATGCTATCATTCGCTCATGATTCACACGTTGCTCGCGGTGGCGGTGGTGTTGTTCATCCTCTGGTTGATCTTCTTCCACCTCGGCGGCCTCATCCATCTGCTCTGGATCGGAATCCTGATCGCTCTCGTGATCTGGGTCGTCGGGTTCTTCTTCCGCGGCCGCGGTGCTCGGTCCGGCGTCTAGCTGACGACCCGCGCTGCTGCCACGGGGCCTCCCCCCTTCCCCGGGGTAGGCCCCGTTTTCTTTTTGCCGCCGTCCCAGAGTCCCGGTTTCGCGTGAACGGCGCCTGCGGTACCGTGCCTATGGGTTGGCAACGACGCTTCCACTGAGCCTTTGCCTGGCGGCGTTCGTGGTGACGTTTCTCGCCACGCGCATCGTCACCCGGCTCATCAGGTCGGGGCGGGGGCCCTTCAAGGACAACGTGACCGAGGGTGGCGTCCACGTTCATCACGCGGTGCCCGGCCTGATCCTCCTGCTGGTGGGAGCCGTGACAGCGCTGGGGGCGGTCGGGCTCGTGATGCGATGTCTGGCCGGTGTCGCCGTCGGCGCCGGGGCGTCGTTGATCCTCGACGAATTCGCGCTCATCCTCCACCTGCAGGACGTCTACTGGACCCGCCAGGGCCGGGCGTCCGTGCAGGCGACCGCGCTCTTCGCGGTCTGCCTGCTGCTGATCGTGCTCGGCTTCGCCCCGGTCAGCACGCGGGACTTCACCAGCGGCCCCGGGGTGCTGGTCGGGGCGTTGGTGAGCTGGGCCTCGTTCATCGTGGCGGCGATCATCTGCGTCCGCAAGGGCAAGTACCGTCTGGTGCTGCTCTCGATCTTCCTCATCTTTCCGGCGTACGTGGGTGCGGTCCGGCTTGCGCGCCCCGACTCCCCCTGGTTCGCGAGGCACTATCCGCCGGAGTCGGTGAAGCGGTCGCGGGCCATCCGTCGAGCGGCCGCGTTCGACGTCCGCTGGAGCCGCCGGTGGGTTCAGGTGGCGGACCTGATCGCCGGAGCCCCCACCCTCAACGAATGACACCCGTTTCTCCCGGAAGGGGTGTTACCACGCGCCCAATGACACCCATTCCGTGCGAAAGGGGTGCTGTTTATCAGCGGAAGAGGCGGGCGAACTCGTGGTGGAACCCGGGGAACGTTTTCGCGACGCACGAGGGATCGTCCGGCACCACCCCGGGGGCGCGGAGGGCGAGCACCGAGAACGACATCGCGATGCGGTGGTCGCGATGGCAGGCGATCGTCGCCGGCCGGGGCGGGGCGGGATGCACCCGCAGCCAATCCGGGCCTTCCTCCACCGACACCCCGCACGCGCGGAGCCCGGCCGCCATCACTCCGACCCGGTCCGACTCCTTGCGCCGCGTATGCCCGACCCCGGTGATCGTCACCGGGCCGTCGGCGTAAGGGGCCAGCGCGGCCAGCGTCATCATGGTGTCGGAGATCGCGTTCATGTCGAACGTCTGGCCCCCACGCAGGCCGCCCGAGGGGCCGGTCACCGTGGTCGCGTCCTCTCGCCGCTCGACCCGGGCGCCCATCGCCTCCAGCAGGTCGACGAACGCGAGATCTCCCTGCGCGCTCCACCTGCCGAGCGCCGGGACGGTGAGCGTGCGACCGGTGAGCGCCGCGGCGGCGAAGAAGTAGGAAGCGGTCGAGGCGTCGGGCTCGATCGTCAGCTCGCGCGGTTGGTAGCCACCCAGCGGGACCGTGATCTCGCCGTCTGCCGACTCCTCCGCCGTTACGCCGAAGCGTCGCATCAACCCCAGCGTCATCTCCACGTAGGGGCGGCTCGCGAGGTCGGTGGTGCGAAGCCGCAGCGGGCGCTCCATGAGCGGCGCCGCCAGCAGCAGCCCGCTGACGTACTGGCTCGACTGGTGGGCGTCCACCACCAGGTCGCCACCGCGCAGGCCCCGCGCCTGGAGGAGAAAGGGAAGATCGCGCTCGCCCTCGCGGGTGACGGTCGCGCCGAGGGCCTGGAGCCCGTCGAGGAGCGGTCCCAGCGGCCGGGCGCGGAGCTGCTCGCTGCCGTCGAACCTGAACCTGCCGTGCCCGGTGCCGACCAGCGCCGGAAGGAAGCGCGCCGCGGTACCGGCGTCGCGGCAGAACACCTCGCCGGTAGGGCCCTGAGGCCCGGCGCCGGTGCCGGTCACCGTCCACGCGCCGCCGTCCGCGTCAGTCTCCACCGGGTAGCCGAGCGCGCGCAGGCCCCCGGCGAAGGCGAGGGTGTCGTCGCTCTCGAGGGCCTGCCGGAGGACCGACCGGCCTCGCGCGCCGGCGGCACAGAGCAAGGCCCGGTTGGTCAGACTTTTGGACCCCGGGATGCGCGCGGTCAGGGCTAGGGGCGTGCCCACGCGGCCTCCAACGCTGCCGCCACCTCCAGCAGCTCCCGCTCGTGCCCGAAATGTCCGACCACCTGGATGCCCACCGGCAGCGCGCCCTCCGGCACCGGCGCGGGCAGCGAGACGACCGGATGGCCGGTGGTGTTGAAGGGGCGCGTGAACCCGCTCAGATCGAGGCGGTTGTAGGGCTCGCCGATCCGGGGCGCGACGATGCGTGTGGTCGGCACCAGCAGGGCGTCGAGATCGGCGAGCGCCGCCTCCACGTCGACCCGCAGCAGCGCCTGCGAGCCCAGCGCCGCGACCAGGTCGCCCCGCGGCACGGTCGCCGCCTTCAGGAGCCGGTCCCGCACGTCGGCGCCGTACTGGTCGGCCGCGCTCTCCAGCCACCGCCGGTGGAGCGCGGCCGCTTCGACGTCGAGGATGGCGGCGCCGGTGTCGATCAGCGCCTGCTGCTCGGGGAACGGGACCCTGGGCAGCCCGCCCGCGACCACCTCCCACACCTCGCGCACCCCGGGCCCCAGGTCGAGCGCCCAGTCCTCGGGGACGCCGACGCGGTAGAAGTCGAGCGGCCGCGGGGCGCCCGGCACCAGGTCCCGCAGCTCCGACATCGCCTCCAGCGCCGCCGCTGCCGCCCGCAGATCGGCCGCCAGCGGTCCCACCGTGTCGAGCGTTCGGGAGAGGGGGAACACGCCCTGGCCGTCGACGGTGCCGATGGTGGGCTTGATCCCGACCACGCCGCAGAGCGCCGCCGGGACCCGGATCGAGCCCCCGGTGTCGGTGCCCAGCGCCCAGTCGCACAGCCGCGCCGCGACCGCCGCCGCGGACCCGCCGGAGGATCCCCCCGCCACGTGGCCCCGAGCGCGCGGGTTCTGGACCACCCCGTAATGAGGGTTCTCGGAGGTGAGGCCGAACGCGAACTCGTGGAGGTTCGTCTTTCCCACGATGACGGCGCCGGAGGCTCGGATCCGCTCCACCACCGGTGCGTCCTGGGTCGCCGGCTGGTCGCCGAGCACGGTCGCCCCGGCGGTGGTGACGGTGCCCCGGACGTCAACCAGGTCCTTGATGCCGACGCTGGGGCCGGGACCCTCTTCCTCGGTCACCGAGATGAACGCGTGGTCTTCCCAGTCGGTGCGGATGCGGGCGCGCGACTCGTCGGCGTTCATCCGGCGCTCCCGGCCGCGCTCCTAAGAGCGTCCGCCGCCGAAGAGGCGCCTGATGCGATCCCAGAGGACAGAGAAGAAGAGGCTGAAGGCGTTGATCGGCTTGGCTTCCGTCTTCACCGCGGGCCGGGGCGCCGGGGCCGCCGCCGGCGGGGTCGCCGCCGTTTCGGAAGGAGGAGCCGGCTCGGTCGGACCCGGTCCGCCGGTGACCGCCGCGCCGGTCGTCGCCGGCGCCGACACGCCCCCCACCGGCGCGGCGGGAGGAATCGAAGCCTCGCCGGAAGTCTGTTCGGCCACCCCTGGCACAGCGGGCGTGGCCGCCGGCGTGGCGCTCGGCGTCTGCGCGGCAGGGGTTTCGGCGGCGATCGCCTCCGCGGCCGGTGTCTCGGCGGGCGGTGCTTCAGACGGGTGGGGAACCGCGGTCGCGGCGGACACCTGGTCCGCGGGCGGCTGCGGTGGCTCGGAAGCGGCCGCCCCCGCCTGCGGGGCGCCCGCCGCCGTCCCGGATGCCGGCGGCGCGGTCGCCGGCGGCTCGTCGACCTCCAGGTTGGCCTTGATGCAGGTCGCCATCTGGCCGACCAGCCGCCTCGAGACATCCTCCATGACGCCGCGTCCGAAGTTCGCCACGCGCCCGGCGACGGCGAAGTCGGTCGAGAGCTTCACCTCCGAGCCGCCGTCTTTCGGACTCACGGCCATGGTCGCCGTGGCCCGCGCCGAGCCCGAACCGGTGGTCTCGCGGCCGGACGCCTTCAGGACAGCGGTGTGGGCTTCGGCGTTGCGGTCCGCGATCTCGGCGTTCCCGCTGTAGGCGACGGTGATGGGACCGACCTTGATCCTCACCCGACCCTTGAACGTGTTGCCGTCGATGGTCTCGACGAGTTCCGCGCCTGGCACGCAGCCCACGATGTGCTCGACATCGAGAAGGAACGCGTACACCCGGTCCGGAGGGGCTCCGACCTCAAAAACGTTCTCTATCTCCATGGCAGTCCGATGAATATACTGGCGTTGCTGTTCGTCCCGGCATCACCGCGGCGTCGCCCTCGGGGTGTCACATCTTGCATTGTCCGTACGTCACCGGCGTTGGGGTCCGGGTTTGGGTAGGCCTGGGGCCAGTGCGGCGGACCGAGGGAGCGAATGAAACACCGGATTCGCGTCACCGTTAACGGGACTCCGCGAGAGGACGAGGTGGAGCCGCGACTGCTGCTCGTGCACTACCTGCGCGACGTCGTGGGGTTGACCGGCACTCACGTCGGCTGTGACACCAGCCAGTGCGGCGCCTGCACCATCCACGTCGACGGCAAGGCGGTCAAGAGCTGCACCCTGTTCGCCGTCCAGGCCGACAGCCACGAGCTGAAGACGATCGAGGGACTGGCCGCCCCCGACGGCACGCTCCACCCGCTTCAGCAGGCGTTCTGGGACGAGCACGGCCTCCAGTGCGGCTACTGCACGCCCGGCTTCATCATGGCCGGCGTCTACCTGCTGGAGCAGAACCCGCACCCCACCGATGACGAGATCCGGAAGGGACTTGAAGGCAACCTCTGCCGCTGCACGGGCTACGTCAACATCGTGAAGGCGGTGGCGGCGGCGGCCCGGTCGACTGCCCCCGCCGGAGTCGCGGAGAAGTAAGACCATGGCTGTCTCGCAGCTCGTCGGGGCCAAGATCCACCGGCGCGAGGACCCGCGGCTGATCACCGGCCGTGGACGCTACATCGAAGATCACAACCGGCCCGGTCAGCTCTGGCTGTCGGTCGTCCGCAGCCCCTACGCCCACGCCCGGATCGTCACCATCGACGCCACCGAGGCCAAGAAGGCGCCCGGCGTGGTGGCCGTCTACACGGCAGAGGACATCGAGAAGGTGATCTCGGGCGCGATGCCGGTGGCCCCTGCCTTCACGCCGGACCACGTCCACGAGCCCCCGCGCGCGCCACTGGCGAAGGGCGAAGCCACGTTCCAGGGTGAGCCGGTCGCGGTCGTGATCGCCGGTGAGCGGTACCAGGCCGCGGACGCGGCGGAGCTGGTGGACGTCGAGTATGACCCGCTGCCCGCCGTCCACGACGTGGAGGAGGCGATCAAGCCCGGCTCGCCCAAGGTCCACACCGACCTGGAGGGCGCGAACATCGCCTGGGACATTCCCTACACGCCCGACGTGCCGGAGGTCTTCGAGGCCGCCGAGGTGGTGGTCAAGGAACGCATCCTCCAGCAGCGCCTGGCGCCGACACCGATGGAGCCACGAGGCGTGCTGGCGGAGTGGAACCCGGCCGACCAGGCGATGACGATGTGGATGTCGTCGCAGAACCCCCACTTCATCCGGCTCTTCATCGGCGGCGCGATGGGGATCCCGGAGACCCGCTTCCGCGTCATCTCCCCCGACGTCGGCGGCGGCTTCGGATCCAAGATCAGCCCTTACCCGGAGGACTACGTGGTTCCCGCCGCGTCCAAGCTCCTGGGCAAGCCGGTCAAGTGGATCGAGAGCCGCACCGAGAGCCTGCAGACGACCACCCACGGGCGGGGCCAGGTCTTCGACGTCGAGCTGGCCGGCACCAGGGACGGCAGGCTCCAGGGGCTGCGGGTGACGCAGTACCTCGACGTCGGCGCCTACATCGGCACCTTCGGCGGGTTCCAGGCCTGCGCGTGCCTCGTTTCCACCGGCGCCTACGACATCGGCAAAGTGGCGGCGCGGACCGTCGGCGTCCTCACCAACCGCGTGCCTACCGACCCCTACCGGGGGGCGGGGCGGCCGGAGGCCACGCACCTCATCGAGCGCTTGGTCAACGTCTACGCGCAGGAGATCGGCGGCGACCCGGTCGAGGTCAGGCGCAAGAACTTCATCCACGAGTTCCCGCACACCAACCCGTTCGGCCTCGTCTACGACTCCGGCGACTATGACAAGTCCTTGAACAAGGCGGTCGAGATCGCCGGGTACGAGGAGCTTCGGCGCCGGCAGGAGGAGGGCCGCGCACAGGGCAGGTATCTCGGCATCGGGGTTTCGACCTGGATCGAGCTCTGCGGTTTCGGCCCCTCGGCGGCGACCGCGCCGGCGACCGGAGGTCTGTCCCTGACCGAATCCGCGCACGTGCGCGTGTTCCCGACCGGCAGCGTGGCCGTCTACGTGGGCACCCACTCGCACGGCCAGGGCCACGACACCACCTTCACGCAGATCGTGGCCGACACGCTGGGTGTGCCCTACGACTCGGTGGAGCTGCGCCACGGGGACACCAACGAGGGCCCCGCCTTCGGGTACGGCACCTATGGCTCGCGTTCCCTGGCGGTGGGCGGCATGTCGATCTACAAGTCGTGCCAAAAGGTGGTCGACAAGGCGACCAGGATCGCCGCTCATCTCTTCGAGGCCGACCCCGCCGACATCTCGTTCGAGGGCGGCGAGTTCTATGTCAAGGGCAACCCGGGAAGCCGCAAACCCTTCGGCGAGGTCGCCTTCGCCGCCTACGGTATGAACCTGCCCGAGGAGATGGAGATGGGCCTGGAGGCGATCTCCTACTTCGACCCCCCCAACCTGGTGTGGCCGTTCGGCGCCCACATCTCCCTGGTCGAGGTCGACCCGGAGACCGGCGGCGTGGACCTCAAGCGCTACGTCGCGGTCGACGACTGCGGTGTGGTGATCAACCCGATGATCGTCGAGGGGCAGCTCCACGGGGGCATCGCCCAGGGCATCGCGCAGGCACTCTTCGAAGAGGTGGTCTACGACGACGAGGGCGCGCTCCGAACGGGCTCGATGGTGGACTACCTGGTCCCGACCATGAACGAGATGCCGGAGATAGAGTTGGATCGCACCGTGACGCCCACCCCGGTCAACGAGCTCGGCGTCAAGGGCATCGGCGAGGCGGGGACGATCGCGTCCAGCGCCTGCATCATCAACGCGATCTGCGACGCGCTGGCGCCACTCGGCGTCGAGCACGTCGACATGCCGGCCAGCCCGGACCGGCTCTGGAAGACGATTCGGGAAGCGAGGTCACACCAGGCGGCACCGGCCGCAGCAACGGGAGGCGAGGCATGATCCCAGCCGCATTCGAGTACGCCCGTGCGGCCTCGGTCGAGGAGGCGGTCCAGCTGCTGGAACAGCACGGTGAGGACGCGAAGATCCTGGCCGGTGGCCACAGCCTGGTCCCGCTGATGCGGCTGCGGCTGGCCCAGCCGTCGGCGCTGATCGACATCAACGGCATTCAAGGCCTCGACTACATCCGGGTCGAGGGCGACCGATTGAAGGTGGGCGCGCTCACCCGCCATGTCTCCCTCCAGCAGTCGGCGGTGGTGAAGGAGCATCTGCCGCTGCTGGCCGAGATCGCTGACGAGGTGGGCGACAACCAGGTCCGCAACCTGGGCACGATCGGCGGCGTCATGGCCCACGCGGATTCGGCGGGGGACTACCCGACGCTGGCGTTGATGCTGGAGGCCGGGATCGTCACCAACAAGCGCACCATTCCGGCCCAGGATTTCTTCCTCGACGTCTTCACCACGCCGCTGGAGCCGGCCGAGCTGATCACGGAGGTCGACTTCCCGGTCGCGCCCGGCCCGCATCACTACATCAAGTTCCGGCGCCGCCTTTTCGACTGGGCGATCGTGGGCGCCGCCGTCCAGAAGGCGGCGGACGACAACTGGCGCGTGGGCCTCACCAACGTCGGCCCGACGCCCGTCCGTGCGCACACGGTGGAGCAGGCGCTGGCGCAGGGAGCGTCGTTCGAGGACGCCTCCCAGCACGCGTCCGACGGCCTGCAGCCGTCGGGCGATCTGCGGGCCACCCCCGAGTACAAGCTGCACCTGGCCCGGGTCCTGACCCGGCGGGCGCTGGAGCAGGCGGACGCCGGCTGAGCCGGCCGCTGCAAGGCGGGCTCGTCGCTTCGGCGGGCCCGCCCGGTAGCCTTTTCTTCATCTCCATGACGGCTCTTCCCGGATCCATCGACGACGTTTCGGCACGCCTGCAGGACCGTCGCTACATCGGCGATCGCCAGCTCGCGACCGCCATCTTCCTGGCGCTCAAGCTGGGCAAGCCGCTCTTCCTGGAGGGGGAGGCCGGCGTCGGCAAGACGGAGGCGGCCAAGGTGATGGCGGAGGTGCTGGGGGCCCGGCTCATCCGGCTCCAGTGCTACGAGGGCATCGACGTCGCCCACGCGGTGTACGAGTGGAACTACCCCCGGCAGCTCCTTCACATCCGCATGCTCCAGGACGCGCCGGCGGAAGACCGCCGGCTGGCGGAGCGTGCCATCTACGGACCCGAGTTCCTTCTCCGGCGGCCGCTCCTGGACGCGATCGACAACGACGACGCGGTGCCGCCGGTCCTGCTGATCGACGAGATCGACCGCTCGGACGAGGAGTTCGAGGCGTTCCTGCTCGAGCTCCTGAGCGACTTCCAGGTCTCGATCCCCGAGCTGGGCACGATCACCGCCAAGGCGCCGCCCTTCGTCGTCCTCACCTCCAATCGCACCCGTGAGGTGCACGACGCGCTCAAGCGGCGCTGCCTCTACCACTGGATCGACTACCCGACCATCGAGAAGGAGATCTCCATCGTGCGCGCCCGCGCCCCCGAGGCCTCGGAGGAGCTGGCCCGACAGCTGACGCGGCTGGTCCACGAGCTTCGCGAGATGGAGCTCTACAAGGTCCCCGGGGTCGCCGAGACGCTGGACTGGGCACGGTCCTTGGCGGCGCTGGGGGCGCAGCGGCTCGACCCGACGCTGGTCGACCAGACCCTGGGCGCGGCGCTCAAATACCAGGAGGATCTGGAGAAGGTCCGCGGCCAGACGCCGGAGCTCGTCGAGCGAGCGGCGGCCGCGCTCTAGTCGAGGCGCTGCCGTAAGGGCCTTCGGACTGGCGTCCGAGCGCTTCGCGCACGAACCAGTCAGGGACCGTGCGTGTTTGTTGCGGGCGCGCATTTGACTGACTTGGGTGGGCTGCGCCCCCCAATCCCCCCCGGCCGCACTCGCGGCCGTCCTCTGCCGGGTCCGCAGTGCGCGCTGTCCTGTGAGGTCGTACGGGGGCTTGCTTCGGGCTGGCGCCCGAGCTGCGCCCGCTGCTGCGTGCCCGCGGGGTTCCTACGCGACCTCACCCGGGGATGCGGGTGGCGGCGGTGCAGCCGGGTGTGATTACGCTGAATTCCTGTGAAGCTCTGCGCCGTCGAGCTGCGACGTGTCGCGCTGCCTCTGGTAACGCCCTTCCGGACGTCGTTCGGGACCGAGACCGTACGCGACGTGCTGCTGCTGCGCGTGGAGACCGACACCGCGGAGGGTTGGGGCGAGTGCTGCGCGCCCTCAGAGCCCCTGTACACCTCCGAGTACGTGGACGGCTGCCAGCAGGTGCTGCGCGAGCATCTACTGCCACGTCTGTTCGCGGTCCCAGACCTGGACGGGGCCGGGGTGGCGGAGGCGCTGCGGCCGGTCCGGGGCCATCGTATGGCCAAGGCGGCGCTCGAGATGGGGGTGCTCGACGCCGAGCTGCGTGGGCGGCGGGAGTCGTTCGCCCACCGTCTGGGTGGTGTCCGAACCGCCGTGGACTGCGGCGTTTCGCTCGGGATCCACTCCAGCACCCTTGCTTTGCTGGCCGCGGTCGAACAGTACCTCGACCAGGGATATCGCCGGATCAAGCTCAAGATCGAGCCCGGCTGGGACCTGGAGCCGGTGCGCGCGGTGCGCGAGCGGTGGCCGGACATCCCGCTGCAGGTGGACGCCAACGCCGCCTACACGCTCGCGGACGCGGACCGGCTGGCCGCACTCGACCGCTTCGGGCTGCTGCTGATCGAACAGCCGCTCCCGGAGGAGCAACTGCTCGCGCACGCCCGGCTGGCGGGGATGCTGAAGACACCGATCTGCCTCGATGAGTCGATCGTGTCGGCCGCTTCCGCCGCGGACGCGATCGCGCTCGGCGCCTGCGCGATCGTCAACGTCAAACCCGCCCGCGTGGGGGGGTACCTCGAGGCCCGCCGCGTGCATGACGTGTGCCTCGCCCAGGGAATACCGGTGTGGTGCGGCGGCATGCTGGAGACGGGGCTGGGCCGGGCCGGGAACGTCGCCCTGGCGGCGCTCCCCGGTTTCACGCTGCCCGGTGATATCTCAGCGTCCGACCGCTACTACCGCCGGGACGTGACGCCGCCCTTCGAGCTCCACGAGGGCCGGCTGGAGGTCCCGTCGGACGCGGGGCTCGGGGTGAAGGTGGACCTCGAGTTTCTCGATTCGATCACCACGGCCCGGGAGGTCGTCCGGCGGTAGGGAGCGTCGATCGGCGCTATCGGTACTCGTGAAGGAGTGGCTGACACTTGTTCTTTGCCGCCCCGGTGTCCGAAGATGTACGCGGCATGGGTGGGTGAATCCCGCCTTCACGGCAAATCGCACTGGAGGTAGTCCGAGCGATGGGCAACTTGTTCGGCGATGCCAAGGACGAGCTGGAGAATCAGGGCGGCCAGGGCGGTCAGGGCGGCGGCGGCCTGGAAGGGGACGTCGAGCGGGGCGCCGAGAACGAGGTCGAGCGGCGCATCGGGGGCGGCCAAGGCCAGGGCCAGGGCGGTGGCCAGGGGCAGGGCCAGGGCGGCTCCGGTCAGGATCAAGGCGGTCAGGGCGGCTCCGGTCAGGATCAAGGCGGTCAGGGCGGCTACGTCCAGGACCAGGGCCAGGGCGGCTACGGCCAGGACCAGGGCGGCCAGGGCGGCTACGGTCAGGGGGACCCGCAGCGGTAAGCGTTCACCGGCGGTGATCGCCGGACGTGGGGCGACCCGCGAAGGGTGCGCCCGCCCCGCGGTCCCGTCCCGCCCGCGCTCGTAGCCTGGTCTGAATGGGGAGTCGACCGGCGGAGCCGGTGCCTGCACTTGACCTGGTGCCGCGCGTGGCCGCCTTTGCGCGGTTGCTCCACGACGTCGGGCTCGAGGTGGGGCCGGCTCGCCTGGAACGTGCGGTCGAGGCGCTGACGCTGATCGACCTGGAGGACGATCGCGCGTTTCGCGACACGCTGCGCGCGTGCTTTGTGTCGCGCAAGGACCACCTGGTCATCTTCGAGGCCGCGTTCGACCTCTTCTGGGCGCCCCCCGACCCGACCGTCACCGCCGGTTCGGTGCCCGGCCGCTCCCGCCCCCTCCCGATGGACCCCCGGCGGGTCGCCGCCTGGCTCGACCTGCTCGGCTTGAAGCGTCCGGAGCAGCAGAGGAGCCGCGACGAGGAGCTGCGCCCGGAGACGTCCAGCGGCTACAGCGCCTCTGAGATCCTGCGGCAGAAGGACTTCGACGAGTTGAGCTGGAGCGAGTCGGAGCAGGTCGCCAGGCTGCTGCGCGAGGCGCCGTGGCGGGTGGCCGAGCGGCAGACGCGCCGCCTCCGACCGGCCCGGTCGGGGCCCATCGACCTCCGCCGCACGGTGCGTCGGGCCGTCCCTTCGGGGGGCGAGCTGATCTCGCTCCTGCATCGCCGCCCGCGCCGGCGCCGGCGGCCGATCGTCCTGCTGTGCGACGTCTCGGGCTCGATGGAGCGCTACACGAGGCTGCTCCTGATCTTCGCCCATGCCATCGCCCGCCGGGAGGACGTGGAGACCTTCGTGTTCTCGACCCGCCTCTCCCGGATCACGCGACTGCTGCGCCAGCGGGACATCGACCGGGCGCTGGAGCACGTGTCCAAGCAGGTCCACGATTTCAGCGGCGGGACGCGGATCGGCAAGGCGCTGGCCCAGTTCAACCGCGTCTGGGCTCGCCGCGTGCTCGGACACGGCGCCGTGGTCATCATCATTTCGGACGGCTGGGATCGAGGGGACCCCGAACAGCTGGCCACCGAGCTGGCCCGTCTGCGGCGGCTTGCCTACCGGCTGATCTGGTTGAACCCCCTCCTCGGCTCGGAGGGGTACCAGCCGGTCACCCGCGGGATGGCGGCCGCGCTGCCGCACACGGACGACTTCCTCGCCGCCCACAGCGTCGACGCGCTGGACGAGCTGGGCCGCCTGCTGGCCACGCTCGACCGGCGGCGGCCGGTCCGTAGCTGAAAGGAGAGAGCACGCATGCGAGAGGTGATGGAGCAGCTGCGAGAGTGGCGGGACGCCGGCGAGGACGTCGCCCTGGCCACCGTCACCGAGACCTGGGGGTCGTCGCCGCGGCCGACCGGCTCCCGACTCCTGGTGAACGGGTCGGGCGCGATGGCCGGCTCGGTCTCCAACGGCTGCATCGAGGGCGCTGTCTATCAGGAGGCTCAGAAGACCCTCCGCGACGGCAAGGTCAGGCACCTCGAGTACGGGGTGGCGGACGATGTCGCCTTCGAGGTCGGTCTGGCCTGCGGTGGCCACATCGAGCTTCTGGTCCAGCGCGTCGCCCCCGAGCACGACGAGGCGCTCCGCCTGCTGGAACAGGAACGGCCCTTCACGCTCCGCACCAACCTCGACAACGGTCGGGTCGAGATCGACCGCGAGGCTCCCCGCCTGGAGCTGGCGCGGCGTGACGGCGGTTGGTTCGTCGAGCCCTTCTCGCTGCCACCGCACCTGATCATCGTGGGCGCCATCCACATCGCGATCCCGCTGCACCGGATGGCCAGGATCATGGGGTACCGGGTCACCGTCATCGACGCCCGTGCCAAGTTCGCGACCAAGGAGCGCTTCAGTGAGGCCGACCAGCTCATCGTGGCCTGGCCGGACGACGGGCTCCGCGGCCTTCCCGTCGACCGCTCAACCGCGATCGTGGTGCTGACCCACGACCCCAAGTTCGACATGCCCGCGCTGCGCTCGGCCCTCGGAACTCAGGCCGGCTACATCGGCGCCATCGGCTCGCGCAAGACCAACCAGAACCGCTTCGACGCCCTTCAGGACGAGGGCTTCGCGGCCGGGGACATCGCACGCATCCACGGCCCCATCGGGCTCGACCTCGGAGGCCGCGACGCCGAGTCGACGGCACTCGGGATCATGGCGGAGATCGTGGCCACGCGTTTCGGGGGAACCTCCCTCCCGATGCGCGAGAAGAAAGCGCGAGGTGCGGCCGCCAAGGAGGCACCCGAGGAGGCCCCGGCCGTCGCCGGTTGACGCGATCTGACGGTCGCTTGCTAGGCTTGGCCCACTGATGGGGGCCGAGCCCTGAGCATGCAGAACGACGAGGGGCCGTTTCCGCCCGGATCCCGGGTCGACCAGTACGACGTCGGGGAGATCATCGGTGAGGGACCCTTCGGGCCCGTCTACCGGGCCCACGACACCCGCATGGGCCGGGCGGTGAAGCTGCGCGTGGTGGCATCCACCGAAGACGATCCGTCCGCCGTCGATCGCCTCGACCGGTCTCTGCCGCGGCTCATCGCCCTCCGTCATCCCAGCCTTCAGGAGCTGTACGGCGGGGGCGCGCGCTACGGCGCCTATTACCTGGTTGCCGCTGATCTCAACGGTGTGCCTCTCATCGCCCGGCTGGAGACCGACCGTCCTCGGGTCGACACCGGGCTCGCCATGCTGGAGGACCTCGGGCAGGCGCTCGACTACGTCCACACCCAGGGTCGGGTGCACGGAGCGGTGGAGGCGGCGGCCGTGGAGGTGCGCCCGGACGGGAGGGCGGTGCTCTGCGATCTCGGTGTCGCGACCGCTCTCGCGCCGGACCCCGGGACCATGGGCAGGCAGGAGGATCTGCAGGCTTTCGGCGCGCTCGCCCACCAGGTGCTCACCGGCCGGCCCTACGTCGGAGGCCGGCAGGCCCAACCCCCGTCGACGCTGAACCGCGAGCTCGGCCCGGCGACCGACGACGCGTTGGGGCGGGCCATTCACGGTGACCCCACGGGCCGGATGCTGAGCGCGGGGCAGATCGTGAGCGAGCTTGCGATCGCGGTGCGCCAGGATCGGCTCGGTGGCGTGCCGCGGGCGCCGGCGGCAGCGGCGCTCCCCGCGGCCGCCGCGCAGTCGAACCGCCGCCGTAACTGGATCATCGCGGGGGTCATCGCCGGTCTGGTCGTGCTCGCCCTCCTCGGGGTCCTGCTCTGGCGGCTGACCAGCGGGCCCCACCCCGCGATGCAGGTCTCGACCACCATGCCCGAGCCCGGCAGCCAGGTCACGGTGACGCTCACCAACCTGCCCAAGAACCAGGTCGGCTCGATCCAGCTCGACAACGCGTCGACGCAGCTGGCCACCTTCCAGGCCAACGCCGAGGGGGCGGCGACGGTCAACGTGACGATCCCTCAGTCGACCTCGCCCGGCAACCACCAGCTCAGCGGCTGCTGGGCTTCATCATGTCCGGTGAGCCAGACGATCACGGTCCAGAAGCCGTCGCCCAGCCCCACCGCCACGCCACCCTCGACGCCCACGCCGGTGCCGATCACGCCCGCCCCGCCCACGCCGCGACCGACGCCGGTGCCGACTCCACCCCCGACGCCGGCGCCCACTCCGACGCCCACGCCCACACCCACGGCCAGGTCAGGCTACCAGCACCACCGGCGGGACTGGGCCGTTGGTGCACCAATCGCCTTGTTGAGGCCCTAGCGGGGGAGGAAGACGAACGTGGTGACCGGGCGCCGGACCACCGTCGCGCGCGGGGGCAGCGGCCCGGGATCGCCCCGGAACGCGAGCAACGAGTGGTCGCCGAACAAAAACGGACCCATCGGCGGCTCCTGTCGAGGGGCGGCCGGCGGCTCTCCGCGGAGCGCCAGGAACCCGCACGGGAGGCGGGAGAGGGCGCGCAGCCCGGTTCCCGCCCGCTCCCAGGCCACCGACGCCTCAGCCCGGGGCCCGAGGTGGAGCGGCACCACCAGCTTGCCGGCCCCGGCCAGCTGCTCCCACCAGGCCCCGGGCAGGTCGCCCGCCGCCGCGGTCACCTCGATGCGGTCATACGGCGCGCGGTCGGGCCAGCCGAGCGCGCCGTCGCCGACCTCGATCTCGACCAACGCGCCCGCCGCCCGGGTCCGCGCCCGGGCCTCGGCGCAGATCTCCGGATCGACGTCGACCGACACCACCTCACCTTCGGGCCCCACCAGCTGCCGCAGAAGCGCGGCGTTGTAGCCGGTCCCGGCGCCGATCTCGAGCACCCGCTGGCCCCGCTCGACCGACAGTTGCTCCAGCATCAGGGCCACCATCGAGGGCTGGGAGCACGACGACACCACCTGCCCGGCACGATCCCGATGGGTGGGCACGGCCATGTCCTGGTATGCCTCATCGGGGTCGAGGCCGGGGAGAAACACCTCCCGCGGGACCGTGCGCAGGGCTTCGCCGACCGCGCTGTCGCGGACCACACCCGACTCCCGCAGCCGGCGCACCAGGTCCTCGCGGAGCCGGACGGCGTCACTCATCGGCGAGGCGACGGAGTATCTCGAGGTTCTCGCGATCGGGCCCGTCACCCGCGAAGCCCGGGACCTCGAGCACGAACGGCACCCGGGCCAGGCGGGGATCGTGGAGCAGCACCCGGAAGCCCTCCTCGCCGATCATGCCCTCCCCGATATTGGCGTGGCGGTCGCGGTTGGAGCCGAGCGGGGTCTGCGAGTCGTTGCAGTGAACCAGTTCCAGGCGTTCCAGGCCGACCGCCCGGTCCCAGTCGGTCAGCGTCTGTTCCATCGCCGCGCCGGTTCGCAGGTCGTAGCCGGAGGCGAACGCGTGACAGGTGTCGAAGCAGACGCCGACCCGGGGATCATCGAGCGCGTCCAGCATCGCGCGCAATTCCTCGAAGTGCGCGCCGACCGAGCCCCCGGTGCCGGCGTTGTTTTCGATCAGGAGTCTCGCCTCCTTCGGGTCCGCGCGGCGCATCACGTTCCGCAGGTGGTCGGTGATGGTGGGAAGCATGGCTTCGAAGCCCGCCCCCTTGTGGCTGCCGGTGTGGAACACGACTCCGGAGATCCCGAGGCGGTCGGCGGCGGCCAGGTACCCGGCCAGGGTCGACTCCGACCGCTGGCGCATCCCCGCGTCGGGCCCGGCCAGGTTGATCAGGTAGACGGCGTGGAAGTAGAAGGGCGGGTGTCCGGCCGCGTCTGCCGCCTCCCGGAACCGGTGCACGCGGTCGTCGTCGAGCTTCGGCGACCCCCAGTAGTTGGGCGGGGTGGGGTGGACCTGGATCGCCTCGGCGCCGATGGCGGCGGCGCGCGGGAACGACTTCTCGAGGCCGCCCGACGAGTCGACATGCGCACCGAGCGGAGCCATATCGACAGGGTAGCCTCCAGATCGTGGAGATCTACCTGCGCGGGGTCGACCTGGCGATTCGCGGGGGGACCACCAGCCTGCCCGCAGGACCACATGCCCTGGTCGGCCGGGCGTCCGACCTGCCGGCGCTGCTGGCGCATGTCGAGCAGCGCCCCGACTGCCGCGTCCTGGCCGTGCTCGGGGACCGCGGGGTGGCGCTGCCCCCTCGCGAAGGCCTCCGTGTCCTGGTCGCGGATGAGGTCGATCCCCACGCGCTCGCCGCCTGGCTGCTGCCCGTGCCGGCCGTCGTGCTGGCGGCCGGGGCCGGCACCCGGATGGGCGGCGACAAGATGCTCCGGCCGCTGGGCGGCCGCCCGCTGGTGACCTGGGCGCTGGCGGCGGCTGAGGGTGGCGCTGACGGCGTCTACGCCGTCTACGCGGATGAAGGGGTGCGAGCCGTGCTCGGCGAGGGAGTGCGTCCCGTCTTCAATCCCGACGCCTGGCGGGGGCAGGCGACCTCGCTCGCCGCCGGCCTCCGCGCGCTTCCGGATTCGTCCGCGGCGGCCGTGGTGCTTCTCGGCGACCAGCCGCTGGTCGAGGCCGGCACCGTACGGACGCTTCTCCGCGCCTGGCGGTCCCCGGGCGCCGCGCCGGCGGTCGCCGCCACCTATGGAGCCGGCTGGTTGCCTCCGGTCGTCATCGGCCGCGAACTCTGGCCCCGCGCGCTCGCCCTCGACGGGGACCAGGGAGCGCGCGCGATCTTTCGCGAGCAGCCGGAGCTGGTGCAGCCGGTCCGGGTGCCGGGGCGGCCGGACGACGCCGACACGGAGGACGACCTGGGGCGCATCGCCCGGATGGTTGAATCCGCAGATGCTTGAATGAGCGGGTGGGAAACGAGCGCCCGGTCTTCCGTCAGGAGCTGACGCCGCTCACCTACCTGGAGCGATCGGCCTCCGTGCACGCCGACCGCGTGGCGGTGCAGGACGGCGACCTCCGGTTCACGTACCGGGAGTGGCGTGACCGCGCCCACCGCTTCGCCTCCGCGCTGCGCCATGCCGGCGTGGCACCGGGGGATCGCGTCGCCTTCCTGGCTCTCAACTCCGAGCCGCTGCTGCTGGCGCACTTCGCGGTGCCGCTGGCGGGCGCCGTGTTGGTTGCGATCAACACGCGCCTGACCGCTGACGACGTGGCCTACATCGTCGGACACTCCGGTGCCCGGCTGGTGGTGGCGCACCCCGAGCTGGCACCTCTGCTGGACGGCGTTGGGCCGGAGGTCCGGCGCTTGCTCGTCGGCCCTCAGTTCGACTCTTTCGTCGCCACCGGGTCGGCGCGGGACGAGCTGCCGCCGGTGCAGAGCGAGGACCAGATCCTCGCCATCGACTACACGTCCGGGACCACCGGCCGTCCCAAGGGGGTGATGTACCACCATCGCGGTGCTGCGCTGAACGCGATCGCGATGGTGGTCGAGCTCAATTTGCGGCCCGGCTCGCGCTACCTCTGGACGCTGCCCATGTTCCACTGCAACGGCTGGTGCTTCCCGTGGGCCACCGTCGCCGCCGGAGCCTGCAACGTCTGCGTGCCGCGGGTCGACCCGCAGCAGATCTGGCAGCTGCTCCGGGAGGGTGGCGTGGACGGGTTCTGCGCGGCGCCCACGGTCTTGATCATGCTGACCAGCGCCGGGGAGGCGGGGCACGTCGACCGGCCGGTGCGGGTCATGACCGCCGGTGCTCCGCCCAGCCCGACGCTGATCGCCCGGATGGAGGCGCTGGGGTTTGACCTGGTCCACGTCTACGGCCTTACCGAGACGTACGGGCCGGTCACCGTCAACGTGACGCCCGCGGATGCCGGGGACCGATCGGCGGAGGAGCGGGCCGAGGTGGCGGCGCGCCAGGGCCAGCCACACGTCCTCGGCGGCGAGGTGCGGGTGGTGACCGAGGCGATGGAGGACGTGGCGCGGGACGGCGAGACGCTGGGAGAGGTGGTGTTCCGGGGCAACATCACCATGACCGGCTACTTCGACAACCCGGAGGCGACCGCGGAAGCGTTCCGCGGCGGCTGGTTCCACACCGGCGACGTCGGCGTCTGGCATCCGGACGGCTCCATCGACCTCCGCGATCGGAAGAAGGACATCATCATCTCGGGGGGCGAGAACATCTCCACCATCGAGGTGGAGCGGGCCGTGGTCTCGCACCCGGCGGTCCTCGAGTGCGCGGTGGTGGCGGTGCCCGACGAGCGGTGGGGTGAGGTTCCGAAGGCGTTTGTGAGCCTGCGACCGGACGGGCACGCGAGCGAGCGCGAGATCATCGACCACTGCCGCTCACGGCTGGCGCACTTCAAGTGCCCGGCGTCCGTCGAGTTCGGCGAGCTGCCCAAGACCTCGACCGGGAAGATCCAGAAGTTCATCCTCCGCGATCGCGAGTGGGCCGGGCGTGGACGCCGGATCAACTGACCCCCACCACCCACCCCAACCCGGCCATCTGTCGACAGATGGCCCGGTTGGAGCGCGGAATTCGGTACATGTGTCGACAGATGGCCACCCGTCGAGCGGAGGAGGTTGCGTGAGGCTGGGGCTGAGTGTCCCGGTCGGGCCGCTGCGGGGCCTGCCGGAGCTGGCGCGCGAGGCCGAGCGCGCGGGCTGGACCGACGTCTGGAGCCAGGAGGCGCGGGCCCTCGACGCCTTTACGCCGCTGGCCTGCGTGGGAGCGGTGACGCGGCGCTTACGGCTCGGCTCGGCGATCGCGATCGCGGCCCTGCGCGCACCCGGGATGACGGCGATGCAGGCGGCCGGCCTGGCGTCCCTGGCGCCGGGCCGCGTGGTGCTGGGGCTGGGGGCCTCCACCCAGGTGGTGGTGGAGCAGTGGCACGGCGTGCCGTTCCCCGCCAAGCCGCTCACCGACCTGCGCGAGCGCACGCTGATCATCCGCCGGCTGCTCGACGGTGAGCGGGTGGGAGGGCTTCGCCTCGAGGAGCCACCCCGCGAGCCGGTCCCGATCTACCTCGCGGCGCTCGGCCCCCGGATGCTCGAGCTGTCGCGGACGGTGGGCGCGGGCGTGGTCCTGTTCCTGGTCGGCCCCCGGCGCCTCTCTGGGCTGCTGGAGCCGTTCGGCGCCGAGGTGGAGTCGGTGGAGCGGCTGTTCTGCTTTCCGGGGCGCTTCCAGGAGGTGGCTGCGGAGGCCCGGCGCGCCGTCTTTCCCTACACCATGGTCCCGTACTACGCCCGGTCGATCAGAGCTCAGGGGTTCGGGGAGGAGATGGACGCGGTGGCGGCCGCCTGGGCGGCGGGCGAGCGGGGAGCGAGCGCGAACCGGATCTCGGACGCCCTCCTCCGGGAGCTGGTGGTCACGGGCTCGGCCGACGAGATCGCGCAGCGGGTGGACGAGCATCGCAGCGCCGGTCTGAGCACCCCCGTCCTGGCCTTCCCCGACCCTGAGACCGCCCGTGCGCACGTCGAGGCCCTGGCTCCGGCTGGCTAGGAGGATGTTGGGGGTAGTCTTTCTGCGCATGAGCGACCAAGAGCAGAGGCCGCCGCAGCAGGGGCCCCCTCCGAATTCAGGAGGCGACGACCCGCCCCGGGCCTGGAGACCGGCGGCGTCTGACACCGGCCAGGACCCGCAATCGTCGACCCCGGGTGAGGGCGGCGGCGAACAGCAGGGGTCGCCGCCGGCCGGTCAGGGGTGGGCGCCGCAGTCGGGGCCGTCAGAACCGCCGGGACCGGGCTCCGGACCACCTCCCGAGGGGTCGGGCTGGGGTTCTTCGCCCCAGGCACCGCCTCCGCCGCCCCCGCAGGCCTCGAGCCAGGGCTGGTCCCCGCCCACGCCGCCGCCCGGTCAGGGCTGGTCGGCGTCGCCGCCCCCGCCGGCCGCTCCCGGGCCAGCATCACCCCAGCCCGGGAGCTGGCAGGCGCCGCCCCCGCCGCAGAACTGGGGTGGCGGTGCCGGACCGCAGGTCTCGAGTCAGGGCTGGTCGCCGACCCCTGACCCGGGCCAGGCGCCGGCCTACTCGCCGCCGACCTATTCACCGCCGCCGACATACTCGCCGCAGCCGGGTGGCCCGTCGTTCGCCCCCATGCAGCCGGCGCGAACCGGGGCGCGTCCGGGGATGGTGCTGGGGATCATCGGGTTGGCGGTGGGGATCCTTTCCATCCTCCTGTTGTGGATCCCGTTCCTGGACCTCCTCCTGGGCGCCGGCGGGTTGGTGATGGGCATCATCTCGCGGCGTCAGGGGAGCCGCGGCTTCGGCCTGGCGGCGCTCATCGTCGGCATCGTGGGGACCGTGATCGGCGTCATCTACACGATCTTCTGGATCATCGTGATCATCGCCGCCAACCACGGCTGAGGAGGGCCGCGAGCGGCCCGCCGGCGCTTCCCGCGGGCCGCTTTTTGGTGAGCGGCGACCCGGCTGGGCGTCCCGTGCGTTGTCCCGGGCATGAGGACATTGATGTGCGCCGTCTCCGCGCCGATGGTCATACTGACCCCATGACGAGTCAGGGCCCGCCACCACCGCCGGGCGAACCCTGGGGTGCTCCGCCGCAGCCCGGATCCACGCCGGGGCCCTCCGGCGATCCCTACAACGCGCCGCAGTTCGGGTCCGCGCCGCCCCCGCCTGCGAGCGACCCCGGGGGCGGGCAGCAGCAGGGTGCATCCAACCCGGCGGCCTCCCCGAGCGACCCCTGGGGCGGCCAGCAGCAGAGTGCATCCACCCCGCCGGCCTCCCAGAGCGACCCGTGGGGCGGCCAGCAGCAGTTCGGCACGCCGCAGCCGGGCGCTCCCAGCAGCGCCTACGGCTCACAGTTCGGCCCGCCGCCGGCCGCCGCCGGCGCCACGCCAGGCCGCGGACTCGCGATCGGGAGCCTCGTCCTGGGGATCGCGGGTGTCGTGTTCGCGATCCTGTTCGCCTATCTCGGCATCGTCTTTGGCATCGTCGGGCTGATCCTCGGGATCATCGCGCGGAACCGGAATCGGTCCGGGATGAGCCTGGCCGGCATCGTTCTCTCGGCCGCGGCCATCGTGCTCGGGATCGTGGTCGTCATTTTCGGGATCCTGGTCGCGCGCAGCGCGGGGATGCTCTAGGTCGACGCACCTCTAATCGGCAAGCTCCCGGCGCCGGAGCTTGCCGCCCTCCGAGCGCGGGACGCGGGCCACCCGGCGCCAGCGACGGGGAACTTTGGCCGGCGCCAGACGGTCGCGGCACCAGGCCTGGAGCTCCGCGTCGCTGACCGGGCCGCCGACCACCCAGGCGGTCACCACCTGGCCCCAGGTGGGATCGGGACGCCCCGCCACGGCGGCGTCCACGACGGCCGGGTGGGTGCGCAGCACCGCCTCCACCTCGTCCGGCTGTACGTTCTCGCCGCCGGTGATGATGGCGTCGTCGATACGCCCCAGGACGCTGAGGATTCCGTTCTGAAGGCGGCCCAGATCCCCGGTGCGAAAGCGGCCGCCGGCGGGGGGGTCGGGGAGGGTCGGATTGACGTACCCCGGCGAGACGACGGCTCCCTCGACCACGATCTCCCCCACCGAATGCGGGTCAGGGTCGCCGGCAGGCGCCAGTTCGGGCCCGGGCAGGATCTCGATCGCCGTGCCTGCGTTGACCAGGCCCGCCGTGCCCAGCAGTTCCAGGCCGCGCCCCGGCGGCACGGTGGCGACCTGCGAGGTGGTCTCGGTGAGGCCGTAGCTGGAGGAGATCGGGATCCCGGCTTGGAGCCAGCCCTCCAGCTCACCGCGAGAGGCGGGCGCTCCGCCCAGGAGGACCGCGCGCACCTGGCGCAGGACATCGAGTCCCCCCGCGTCCAGCAGGCGCGCGACCATGGTCGGCACCGCTGACACCAGACTCGGCTGGTACTGACGCAGCGCCTGCAGCACGGCGGCCTCGTCGAACCGCGGGACCACGATCACGGGTTGGGCTTGCGCGGTGGCGCGGATGAAGATGGCGAGTCCGCCCACGTGATGGGGCTGCAGCATGAGGAGCCAGCGATCCTGGTCCGTGATCCGAAGACTGGCCCGGCAGGCCGCCGCCGAGGCGAGGTGATTGGCAAGCGTCTGCCGGACGCCCTTGGGCACGCCGGTGGTCCCGGAGGTGTAGAGCACGAACGCGTCGTCCGGCTCGCCCCGGACAGCGTCGCCCATGAGGGTCAGGTCGCCGTCCTCGACGACGGCCCGCGGCCGGGCGTCTGCCAGCACCCGCCCCCGCTCCGCGCCCGGCGCCCGCGGGGAGAGCGGGACCATCGCGGCGCCGAGACGGAGGCAGGCGAAGAGCAGGGCGGCGAACCGAACGCCGGCCGGCTCAACCACCACCACCCGATCCCGCGCTTCGATGCCCTCCCGGCGGAGGCGGTTGGTCCAGGTGTGAGCGAGATCGTCGAGCGTGAACCAGTTGACGCGCAGGCGGGTGTCCGCTTCCACGATCGCCGGGCGTCCGGCATGGCGCGCGGCCGCGCTCCGCAGGAGGTCGGGCGTGTCCGGCACCGCCTCATGATCCCACCATTGAGTGACCACTCTCGGAGTGCCCGCTCCGATGATTCCGTCCCCTTACTATCGTGCCGAGGAGCCTGACCTGAGCGAGAACTCCGCCCTCACCGTGGTGCCCCGGCCGAGCGCGGCCCGTGTCTGGTGGCTCGCGTCCCGGCCGGCCACGCTGGCGGCCTCCGTCTCACCGGTCTTGGTCGCGACCGCGATCGCCTACCACCTGCACGCGCACCGCCCCTGGGAGACGATCGGGGCGCTGGTGGTGGCGGTCGCCATGCAGATCGGCGTCAACTTCTCGAACGACTACTCCGACTTTCGCAAAGGGGCCGACACCGAGACCCGGGTCGGGCCCCTGCGTGCGGCCTCCTCCGGTGTGGTACCGCCGCGCCTGGTGCAGATCGCCGGCCTGGGCGCCTTCGGAGTGGCGGGAGCGGTCGGCGTGGCGCTGAGCCTGACCACGGACTGGCGGCTCCTGATCGCGGGGGCGGTGGCGGTGGCGGCCGGGTATCTCTACACCGGCGGTCCCCGGCCCTACGGATATCTCGGGCTGGGCGAAGTCTTCGTCTTCCTCTTTTTCGGCCTCTTCGCGACCGTGGGGACCGTTTACGTGGTGACGCTGCGACTGCCGCCGGCCGCGTGGTTGCTGGGTGGCTCCTGCGGGTTTCTGGCCAGCGCCGTGCTTTCGATCAACAATCTGCGCGACATCGAGACCGATCGCGCCGCCGGTAAGCGGACCCTCGCGGTGCGCCTGGGCCGGAAAGCCACGATCGGCATGGTGGCGGGCTTTTATGGGGCGGCGTTGCTTCTGTGCGTGCTCGCGGCCCGTTTCGGCGGCCTGCCCGCTCTCTCGGTCATCGCGCTCGCGGTGGCGCCCTTCGCGGTTGCGATGGTGTCCACGCTGGGGTCGCTCAGCGCCCGCACCCTGGTCGCGGCGCTCAAGCGAGCCGCGGAGCTGGAGGTGTGGTTCGCGCTCCTCTTCACGTTTGGAGTCGTCTTCGGGATCCACTGAACGGCCCTTGCGCGGAAAACGGGGCTTGTTTCGAGGTAGGGTCATCGCCATGCATCCGACTCTCTCGGCCTTTGGCATCGTCGTCGAGGACATGGAGCGTTCCCTCGCCTTCTATCGCCGGCTCGGCCTGGCCGTGCCGGAGGATGCGGCCGAGCCGCACGTCGAGGTGCCCTTGGAAGGAGGACTGCGGCTCCTGATCGATACCCGGCAGACCATCCAGAGCTTCGATCCCGCCTGGATGGAGCCGCAGGGGAGCCCGCGCGTGTCGATTGCCTTCGACTGTGGCTCTCCGGGCGGCGTCGACGAAGCCTTCCAGGACCTCGTCAGCGCGGGAGCGTCACCGCACCTGGAACCGTGGGACACCGTCTGGGGTCAGCGCTACGCGACGCTCCTGGACCCGGACGGCAACGGCATCGACCTCTTCGCCGCCCGGGCTTGAGCGGCACCGTTGGGATAGCGTCATTCCAGGCGGTACTCCCGCACACGAGACCAATGGCCATCCGGCAGGCCCTGTTCGCTAACCCGGACGTCCGTATCAGCTAGCCTGGCGCGATGCCGCCAGGCAGCGCGCCCGACCGGTCCGAGCAGCCCATTCCTTCCGGTCAGACGCCGCCCATGGTCCGCGTCGCGCATCCCGCCGTGTCGCTCTGGCAGTCCGCGGCCAGAGAGGTGGCGGCCGACCGGGTGGCAGGAGGTGACATCACGTCTCCCGCGGTGCGCGCGCAGCCCCCGGTGCGGCACGCGGACGACTACGCCTGTCTGCGAAATCGGGCGGCGGGCGCGGATGCGGCGCCGCCGGCAGCGGGGCGGCGCCTGAGCGAGCTGGAGAGGGTCTTGACCTCCGCCCGGCATGGGCTGCCCGGCTTGCTGCCCGAGACGCTGGCCGCGCTGCGCGCACGACGCTCCTACAGCGAGCGAGACCCGGGCTTCCTGCTCGAAACCACGCTCCGCTACATCAGGTTCTACTGGTCCGGCCATCACCCCGTCTACCGGGACTGGAAGGTCGAGGGACAGGGCGACCTGAACTTCGGGGTCGTCGAATACAGGCTGCCGGCGCGGGCCAGGATCGGGCTAATCAGCGACTGGGGGACGGGCATGGAGGATGCCCGCTATCTCCTCCAGGCGCTGCTGCGGCTCGAGCCGACGGTGCTGATCCACCTCGGCGACATCTACTATGCGGGCACCCCGCGTGAGGACGAGCTGCATTTCGCGGACGTCCTGAACGCCGCCTTCCAGCAGCTCGGCCACCGGATCCCGGTCTTCACCATCCCCGGCAACCACGACTACTACTCCGGCGCCGGCCCATTCTACGGGCTGGTGGACCGGCTCAACACGGGGGCGGCCAAGCAGGCCGCCAGCTACTTCTGTCTCCGCTCTGAAGACAGCGCCTGGCAGCTGGTGGGCGTCGACACCGGATTCAACGACCGCCGGCCCAGCTCTCGTTTCGATTCCTTCGCGGCCGCGCCCGCCCTCCACGCGTCGGAGGAGGAATGGTTGCGGCACAAGCTCCTGACCTTCCCCGGCCGGACCGTCCTGCTCTCACACCACCCGCTGTTCTCCGCCCACCGGCGCCTGAACGGGGGCCGGTCGGATGCCCCCCAGCCGAACTTCAACAGCGCCCTCTACAGCGCCGTGCAGCCCTACCTGGACCGGATCGCGATCTGGATGTGGGGTCACGAGCACTCTCTCGGCATCTACCAGGACGGCCTCCACGGTGTGGCGCGGGCGCGCCTGATCGGGTGCAGCGCGTTCGAGAGCCAGACCGACGACGACCCCTACCAGGTCAAGTACACCGACGTGCCGTTCCGGGAGCCGCCGGTCCGCCTCTCCGTCGACAACGGCTGGTACGACCACGGCTTCGCGATCATCGATCTGGCCGGCACCGCAGCCACCGCCGGCTACTACCAGTTCCCGTCCTGGTCCGGGGAGGCGCCAGATCCGCTGCCCGCTCCGACGCTGCTCTACCAAGAGGAACTCTCGTAGCGCGGTGCCGTACGCCCACACTGTCCGCAGATGGGCCCCGACAGCGCCAGTGAAGGGCCCGACTGTGGGGGGCAGATGGGGCTTGTTCAATAGCGCCGGTCGTGATCGAACACGTTGATGAGGGAGCGGCCGTCGAGGTAGCGGTGGAGGTTCTCGATGAACAGGTCGACCAGTCGGTCGTTCTCCTGCCGCACGGTGCTGGCCGAGTGCGGCGAGATGATGACGTTCGGCATCCGCCAGAGCGGGCTGGAGGCGGGGAGAGGTTCCTTCGCGAACACATCGAGGGCCGCGCCCCGCAGCCGGCCGTCGCGCAACAGCTCGATCAACGCGTCTTCGTCAAGGATGGGGCCTCGACCGACGTTCACGACCACCGCGCTCGCCGGCAGCAGTTCCAGCCTCCTCCGATCCACCAGGTTCCTCGTTTCCAGGGTGTCGGGAACCGCGATCACGAGCAGGTCCGTCTGGGGCAGCGCGGCATCTAGGCCGGCGGCGTCCACCACCCGCGCCACGTACGGGGGCGCCTCCGTGGCGCCCGTACGCCGGTACCCGGTGACCTCGATGCCGACCGCGGCGCTCAACTCCGCGATGCGGGAGCCGACGCGCCCGAGACCGAGCAGCGTCATGCGTGAGCCGGCGACCTCTTGTCCGCAGAACCGTTCCCAGTGGCGCTCGGTCTTCCACGCGCTCATGAGCGGCATCTCCTTGGCGAAGTAGAGAGCCGCCAGGAGCACGAATTCGGCCAGCGGCTGCGCGTGGATGCCGGCCGCGTTCGTGATCAGCAGGGGCGAGTCGGAGAGGCCCAGGCGCGCGACCAGAGGCCCGATGCCCGAGCTCGTGGACTGCACCCACCGCAGCCGCGGCGCCCGGCGCATCAGCTCCTCCGGGCGCTCCCAGTCGAACTCGAACATCACCTCGGCCTGGCTCAGGCAGACCTCCCAGCGCCGGCGTTCTTCGTTGCTGAGCGCCCGCGGGGGCCCATGGTGATCCGCCTCGTAGCGCGTGGTGGGGAGGAGTTCAGGCTGGTAGATGAGCTCGATCCGCTCCGGCTCGGCGGCCGCGATCCGCCCCGCATGCCGCTGATCGAGCCAGGACGCGATCAGGACCGCTACCCGGTCGCTAGGCGCTCGCACCCTGGCCGCCTCCGCCGGATCGGGCGGCCATGAGCCCGCCGAGCCGGTAATACAGGCGCGTGCCCGCTCCGAGCCTGGTCGGGAGCGCCCAGGGGAGCAAGCAGAACCTCACCATCTGCGCGCCGAGCATCTCACAGCGCGCGGCGGCGGCGGCCCCGAACTCCTCAGCGGGCGGTGCCGCGACGGGCGCGCCGACGCCTGACTCCTGCCATTGGTCAGGCCGGCGTCGCCTCGATGCGCTCCCGGGCCGCCCGCAGCAAAGAGTGCTCGAAGTGATGGCGGACCAGGACTCCGCTCGCCTCCAGCAGCTCGTCGAACCGGCGCACCAGCTCCCGCTCCGCCACCGCCGGGTCGCCGCCGCCATCCAGCAGCGGCTTGCGGACGTAGTCGTCGAAGAGATCCACCGCGCCTCGTGCCGTCCGCTCGACGGCCCTCGCGTGCGCCGCGCCCAGTTCCAGGAGCGCTCCCAGGGGGATGCCCGCCTCCACGATCCGCAGGCCGGCGGCAAGCGCCTGGACGTCCTCGGCCGGGTATCGGTCCTCGCCGTCCGGGCCCTGTTCGGCCGGCGTCAGCAGGCCCGCCTGCACCAGATTCTGGAGGAGCGGGCCCACGATCCCCGACGCCTCGGCCAGCTCCTCCAGCGTCAGCGTCCCGGGTGCGGAGCCGTGGGTCACCGCCTCCACCAGCGCCTCGTCGGAACCCGCCAGCTCGCCTTCCAGGAAGCGTCGGATGACGTTCAGCGTGAAGCCGCGCTGCTGCAGGCCGCGCACGCGCCGGAGCCGTGCCAGGTGCTCCTCGCTGTACCAGGTGATGCGCCCCTCGCGCCGCGGCGGCTCGAGCAGCCCCCGGCCCTGATAGAAGCGGATGGTGTCGACCGGCACCCCGGCCTGCTGGGCCAGCTGCTCGATCCGGTACTCCACGCGCCTCACTGTACCGTGCGAGCGATCACTCTCAGAGTGGTCGCCTAGCCGTACGTGTTCCAGTAGTACAGCCGCTGCAGCCAGAGCCCGTCGACGCCGATGGCGGCCGCCAGGTCGCGGACCGCGGCGACGTAGTTGCCGTCGTCGTTGTAGCGCTGGATGGCGAGCGGGTAGTCGTCTGGCGCCCCCATCGCGCGCAGGTAGCGGGAGGCGGCGTAGATCGCGTCGTGGGGATCCAGGATGTTTCCCCCCTCCCCGTAGCGCGCCCAGGTGGCGGGGATGAACTGCATCGGCCCCTGCGCGCCGGCGGATGAGACCTCGGTGTTGCGGTCGAAGTCGGTCTCGATGAAGTTGATCGCCGCCAGGTACCCCCAATCCAGGCCCTGCTGCCGGGCGGCGCCCTGGTAGTAGCCCTCGAGCGTCGCCAGCGGGAGAGCCGCGTCATAGGGACGGCTGTCGATCGGCAGGGCCGTGGTCGTCCCGGCGAGCGTGAAGAGCGCCTGCAGCGCGGCCAGCACCGACGGCAGGCCGGCCGGCGCCCGCGTTCCCAATCGAGCCTCCACCTGGGCCGCCAGAGCCGGGTTATCGGCCAGCTCGTAGATCGCCCACTGCTCGCTGCGGACCGTATTCCGGAAGCGTTCGTCGGCAGCCCCCGCCTGCATCGCCAGCTGCGCGGTCGCGAAGGCGCCGGCCGGGCTGGAGCCGGCCAGGCGACCGGCCGCCGACGATTGCCGCTCCAGCGTGGAGGTGGAGGCGGCGAGTTCGGCGGTGAGGGAGCTGACCCCAGGGGTGGGACGACCGGCGGCGCGCACCGGCACCGCCAGGAGGAGGACGGTGAGCGCGACCAGGGAGAGGAGAGCGGCCGCCGGCACGCGCGGGATGGCGGGCCGGTTGAGCACTCGACTAAACCGGCGGCCCCGCGCCGTGGAGGCCGCCAACCACCGGGGGGCGGGTCATACGTTGGGCTCCAGCGAGTACCCGCGGGAGGTGGAGATGAGGAAGGTGGAGCCGAGACCGGGCTCCAGCTCGTCGAGCTTCCGCCGCAGCGTGAGCAGGGCGGAGTGGACGGTGGAGCGGGCCGCCTGGGGCCGGAAGAGTCCACCCTCGACGAGATCGGCGGCGGTCGCCGGCCGCGAGCCCTGGGCGAGGAAGACGATGAGCCATGTCTGCTGCGAGGTGAGGCGGACCTGGCGGCCTTCCAGGGTCAGCATGCGGCCCTGGGGATCGAACGTCAGCCGTCCGAAGTGGTAGAGCCCGACGCGCGCCTGGCGGCCCTCGATGATGCGCGCCGCGAGGTCGGAGTAGACGTGGGCCATCGCGTTCTGGCCCTTTACGAAATAGCTGCTCGCGCCCAGTGCGTACGTCCTGCCGATCGCGGCCGAGCTGGCGTGGGCGGCCGACAGGACGAGCACCGGCAGCCCGGGGTGGTCCTCGCGGATTCGCCTCAGCAGCGCCAGGCCGCCCGCCTCGTCGTCGTCCAGCACCAGGTCCAGCAGCACGGCCGCGATCCGGCCCCGCTGCAGCTCGTCCATCGCCTCCTCGGAGGTGCCTGCCGAACGGACCTGGTAGCCCAGGTCGCTGAGATCGATCTCGAGCTGCGTCCGCATCGGGATGTCGTCCTCGACCACCAGCGTCACCGAACCCAAGACGTCGGCCGGGCGGTAGGCGTCGAGTCCAGGCGGGAGTGGCGGCAGCTCCGGCTCGGTGGTCCGGCTCCGTTGCTGTGCCATCAGGCGCCCCCCGGTCTCACGCACACCATGGCTGGGCACCATTTTGCCGACGTCGTCCCCCCCAAGAGGTCAGGTTGGTGGGACCGAACTCCCATCAGTCCTCCTCCGATCCAGGCGCTCCCCGCCGCCGGTGCAGCGCCGGCAGCAGCAGGTCGTAAAGCTCCGCGCGGTCGGCGGCCTTGGTTACGTGGCCGAGCAGGCCCGCCTCCAGGTCGACCGGCCGATCCACCGGGAAGGCGGTGAAAAACACGACCGGGAAGTCGTGCCCTTCGTCTCGAAGGCGCCGCACCAGAGCCCGGCCGTCCCAGGGTTCGGGCAGCATCAGATCCACGATCGCGACCTCGGGATGCATCTCCGCGGCCCGGTGCGCGGCGTCGTCGGCGTCCGCGGCGAGCACCACCTCGTATCCGAGCCGGCGCAGGTCGACCGCCAGGATGTCCCGCCAGATCGACTCGTCGTCCACCACCAGAACCCGCGCCCCGACCAGGTCACCGGTGAGGGGGGTGAGCGGACGTGGCGAAGGAAATGGCATGGACGGTAACGAACCGCGAGTATAAGTTGTTGGCGGGTGCCGCCGACATGGGGCTCCGGTTTCGCAGACAATGAGCGCGTGGAGGAGAGGGATCGCTACTGGGTCCGGATCGGCGGGGGCCTCCAGGAGTCGCCGGGAGGCCGGCGGTACGGACCGGCGGATGCGCTTCACCCTCCCCCCGGCGGCCCCTGGCAGGCTCTGGAAGCGGACGGCTGGCTCTACGGCTGGACCTCCGGCGAGGCCACCCCGGCGGCGGTCGCGCACGCCCGCGAAGAGGCCATGCGCCTCCAAAGCGCCGAGCGCGCCCACCTGCTGCAGCGGCTGGGTCACAAGCTCCGCTCCTCGGTCCTGGCGTTGCAGGAGATGGCTCGCCAGGCCGCCTACGGGCGCCCGGAGCTGCTGGAGCAGCTGTACGACCAGGCCCAGGACGTGGCGCGCCGCGCGACGGCGGTTGAGGCCGCCGCACTCGAGCCCCAAGACCCGGCGCGTTCGGTCGTGTTGGGCGCCGTCCTCAACCTCTCGGCGCCGGATGCCCGGCGGGAGCTGCCGCCGGACGCGGTGATCCGCGGCGCCGAGCCGACGCTGGTGCAGGCGCTCACGCGCGCGTGCGAGTGGGTGGGCGGCGGGCGCCCGGTGGTGATCCAGGGACAGCGGGTCGGGCCGTGGTGGCGGCTCCAGATCTCGGGGACTGAGGACTCGACCTCGCGCAGCTCGATCGCCGAATACGGGGAGCCGTTGGTCCGTCTCCTGGTCGAGGATCACCTGGGCGGCTGGCTGGACACGCAGGAGTTTCCGGACGGACCGGTCGTGATCTATCTGCCCGCCGCATGACCACGGTTCGGCGTGCGCTGGCGCCGAACCCCGGTCCCTTCACCGGCCCCGGCACCAACACGTGGGTGGTGGGCGACGGCGCCGCCCGGGTGGTGATCGACCCCGGCCCCGACCTGGATGAACACCGGCGTCTGATCGTAGAGCGGCTCGGCGGCGCCCCGGTGGGCGTGGTCCTGTTGACACACGGCCATGCGGATCACTCCGAAGGCGCCGAGCGGTTCGCCCGCGAGCAGCAGGCGCGGCTGCTGCGGTATCCGGAGCTGGCTGACGGCGACGAGATCCACGTCGGCGGCCTCACGCTGCGGGCGGTCTTCACCCCTGGCCACGCGCCTGACCACCTTTCGTTCTGGCTCGAGGGGGACCGCGTGCTCTTCACCGGCGATTTGATCCTGGGGCGCGGGAGCTCGATGGTCACCTACCCGGAGGGCGACGTCGCCGCCTACCTGCGCTCGCTGGACCGGGTGGCGGCGCTCGAGCCCCGGCTGCTGTTTCCGGGCCACTGGGACCCGGTGCAGGACGCCGCCGGCAAGATCGCCGAATACCGTGCCCATCGCCGGGACCGGGAGGACCTGGTGGTGGCGGCGCTGGCCGAGGCGCCGGGGACGCCCGGCGATCTCACCCGGCGGGTCTACCGGGCGGAGCTGGCCGAGAACCCCGCGCTCGCCTACGGAGCCGAGATGACGCTCCGCGCGCACCTTCGCAAACTCGTCGAGGAGGGGCGCGCCGTCGAGGAGGAGGGCGAGATCCACCGGCTGGTGGCCTGAACCGTCGGCGCCGCGCCGAGAGTAACGCCCGTTTCGCACGGAACGGGTCCCATTCGGGACCGGATAGCACCCATTCCGTGCGAAACGGGTACTTGGGGGCGGGCGCGGAAGTGGGGAGAGCGGGGGCTGGAGCTTCGTATCCTCGTGAGGTGATCCCCCTGCGGCAGAGTTCCGTCGCGCCCGCGCTGACCGGCGTCGGCGACCGGGAGCTCCGCGCCTGGCTGGCTGAGCGCGGGCAACCCGCGTACCGGGCGCGCCAGATCCGCGGCGCGCTCGCGCAGGGGCGCCGCATCGCGGGCCTGCGAGAGTTGCCGGGGCCGCTGCGGGCAGAGCTGGCGCAGGCCTTCCGATCGAGCTCGCTGGAGGAGGTCCGGCGCTGGGACGCCGACCACGGAGCCACCACCAAGCGGCTCTATCGACTGCACGACGGCTACACGGTGGAGGCCGTTCTCATGCGCTATCCGCGCCGGGCCACGCTCTGCATCTCGTCCCAGGTCGGCTGCCCCATCAAGTGCCCCTTCTGCGCCACCGGGCAAGGCCCCTTCGGTCGCAACCTCCAGGCCGCCGAGATCATGGACCAGGCGATCGACGCCGCTCGCACGCTGCGGGAGGAGGGACGGCGTCTCTCCCACGTCGTGTTCATGGGGATGGGAGAGCCGCTCGCCAATCTGCCGGCGGTGCTGTCCGCCATCGGGCGCCTGGTCGACCCCGACTGGCTGGGCATCAGCCCCCGGCGCATCACGGTTTCCACCGCAGGCCTGGTGCCGCGCATCGACCGGCTGGCCGAGTGCGCGCTTCCCCTCACGCTCGCCATCTCCCTGCACGCCGCGCGGGACGAGCTGCGGGACGAGCTGGTGCCGATCAACCGCCGCTATCCGCTGGCGCGGGTGCTGGGCGCCGCCGATCGCTTCGTGGAGCGAACCGGGCGTCGCGTCAGCTACGAATGGGTCCTCTTGAGCGGCGTCAACGACCAGGACCGGGACGCGGACGAGCTGATCGGGCTGCTGCGCCGCCGGCTCGCCCACGTGAACCTGATCCCCTTCAACCCGGTGGACGACACGCCGTACCACGAGCCGGCGCCGAGTCAGGTGCGCCGCTTCGCGAACCGCCTCCAGGCGGCGGGGTTGGGCGTGACGGTGCGCGATACCCGCGGGCGGGAGTCGGAGGCCGCGTGCGGCCAGCTGCGAGCGCGCGCCATCGCCGTGGATCCGGCGCTGCGGTGATCCGGGCCGGCTGCAGCGGCTTCTCGTATCCCGAGTGGCGGGGCGGTTTCTATCCGGAGTCGCTGCCGGCCGCCAGGATGGTGACCGCCTACGCGGAGCGCCTGCCGGCGGTCGAGCTGAACCAGACGTTCCAGCGCGCACCCACCGAGTCGACGCTGGCGGGGTGGGTGGCGAAGACGCCGGAGCGGTTCCGGTTCTGCCCCAAAGCCCACCGTGCGCTCACCTACTCGGCGGAAGCGTTCCCGAAGGAAGAGGTCGCCCGGAATCTCCACCAGCGCCTGCTGGCGCTGGGGGAACGGCTGGGGCCGGTGCTGCTCCAATTCCCACCCACGCGCCAGCTCGACCTCCAGTTGCTGGACCGGCTCCTGGCCGCGCTCGCGCTGCCGGCCGCGGCCGAGTTCCGGCACCCGTCGTGGTTCGTGGAGGACACGTATCGGGTGCTCCGCGAGCACGGCGCGGCACTCTGTGTCACCGAGGGCGAGAAGTGGCCGCGGGCGCCGTTCGAGGAGGTGGCGCCGTTCGCCTACGTCCGCCTGCGGGCGGCCGGGTACGACGGCGAGGCGATGGCCGCCTGGCGGCAGCGACTGGCCGATCTGAGCGCCGGGCACGACGACGTGTACGCGTTCGTGCGCCATGGTCCGGACGCCCCCCAGATCGCGCTGGCGCTCACCTAGGCCCGTTTTTGAGTGAAGCCGGGGTTGGGCCGCCGGTGGAGGTCAGCTGACCCGCTCTTTCTGCCGGCCCGCCGGCCTGGGCTGTGGGGCGGTCGAGGTGGCGGTGGAGGCAGCCTGCTCCTGGTAGAGGAACCGCTTGCCGCGCAGTGCCGACGCCATACCCGCGGACGCGGTGAGGATCGCCGCCGCGATGAACACGACACCCAGGCCGTGGTGGACGGCGGGCGCGATCAGCTGCGGGAAGAAGTGGGTGCCCGTCAGCACCCGGGCCTGCTCCGGCGTCAGCTGCTGGAGCACCCCGGAGGGTCCGAGCAGCTTCTCCAGCGGGTTGGCGCCCAGGAAGGCGGAGAAGATGGTCGACGACGGCGGGAGCGAGGCGATGTGGTCGGCCACCCCTGGCGGCACTCCCTGCTTCGCGAGCCCCGAGCGGAGCGTCCCCGGGAGGGCGCTCGAGAGGCCGGCGATGAGGAGCGAGAAGAAGATCCCCATCGAGAGCGAGGTGCCGGAATTCTGGAACGTCGCCCGCATACCGGAGGCCGCGCCGCGGTGCCGGGCGGGGACGCTGGACATGATGGCCGCCGTGTTGGGCGAGGTGAACATCCCGGAGCCGACGCCGCTCAGGAAGATGAGCAGCGCGAACATCCAGTACGTGAAGTCGACCGGAAGCGCGAGCATGCCCAGGAAGCTGATCATGAAGATGCCCTGGCCGCAGGTCGCGAACACGCGGGCGCCGAACCGATCGGAGAGGATCCCCGAGATGGGCCCGGCGACCAGGAAGCCGGCGGTCATCGGAAGCAGCGCGATGCCGGCCAGCAGGGGCGTGTCGGCGTAGTGCACACCGTGGAGTGGAAGCCAGACGCCCTGCAGCCAGACGATGAGCATGAATTGGAGCCCTCCGCGGGCAACGGCGGAGAGGAGGGAGGCGGCGTTCCCGAAGGCGAAGGCCCGGATCTTGAACAAGGCCAGCCTGAACATCGGGTCCGGAACTCTCGTCTCGACAAAGCAGAAGAGGGCGAGCAAGCCCACGCCGGCGGCCAGGCCGCCGATGACCATCGGATTTCCCCAGCCCATCGGACTGCCCTGGTAGGGCTGGATCCCGTAGGTGATGGCGACCAGCAGCGCGGCGCAGCCGACGCCGAAGGTCAGGTTCCCCAGCCAGTCGATGCGGCCCCGGGTCCGTACCGACGTCTCGCGCAGGCTGCGGAAGGCCCAGATGGTTCCCACCACGCCGACCGGGACGTTGATCCAGAACACGGCGTGCCAGTTGATCGCCGCCAGCAGCCCACCCAGCACCAGGCCGGTGAACTGACCGCCGAGGACCGCGATCTGATTGATGCCCAGGGCCATCCCGCGCTGGGTGGCCGGGAAGGCGTCGGTCAGGATGGCTGCCGAGTTGGCCATCAACATCGAGCCGCCGACCGCCTGGACGAGGCGGAACACGATGAGCCACAGCGCGCCCTGACTGCCCACGAAAGGGTCGACCGAGAGTGCCAGTGAGGCCAGGGTGAAGACGACGAAGCCCAGGTTGTAGACGCGGACCCGGCCCACCATGTCGCCGAAGCGGCCGATGGAGACCACGCAGACCGCGGTCACCAGCGTGTAGCCCATCATCAGCCAGAGCAGGTCGGCGACGTTGCCGGGGGCAAGGGGGTCGAGATGGATGCCGCGGAAGATCGCGGGCATCGCGATCAGGACGATGGACATGTCGGCGCCGGCCATGAACGTGCCCATGGTGGTGTTCGAGAGTGCGACCCACTTGTAGCGGCCGGCTCCGGCGGCTGGCGTGGGCGGCATATGTTTCACCTTACGCCAATTGTTACCTTCGCTAACGATTTTTCCTTCCACGCGGTGGGAGCCCCGTCTGCCGGCGGATGGGCCCTGTCTCAGGGGCCGATCACGAGGCCGCCGTTGACGCTGATCGCCTGCCCGGTGACGTAGGACGCGTCGTCGCTGGCCAGGTAGGCGATGCAGGCGGCGATGTCCTCCGGCTGACCGAAACGCCGCAGCGGGGCGGCGCGCCGCATCGCCTCCAGGATGCGGTCGCCGCGCTCGTCGGTCCACACCTTCCTCAGCATCGCGGTCTCGGTGGGGCCGGGGCAGACGCAGTTGACGGTCACGTTATGACGGCCCATCTCGCGCGCCAGGCTGCGGGTGAACGCGATCAGCCCTCCCTTGGCCGCGGCGTACGGGGTCTCGCCGGTGGAGCCGCCCTTGCCGGCGTCGGAGGAGACGGTGACGATGGTGCCGCGCCCGCGCTCCGCCATGTGACGGGCGAAGGCGTGAGTCACCCCCATCGGCCCCAGCAGGTTGATCGTCATGACCTTGTTCCAGAACTCCGGATCGCTGTCGAGGAAGAATTGGCCCGCGTCCCACCCGGCACAGTTGACGAGGGCGTCGACCGGGTCGAGCTCGGCCGCAAGCGTCACCGCCTGCTCGTAGTCGGTGACGTCGAGGGCGTGCCCGTCGCCACCGATCTCCGCACCCAGCCGGCGCGAACGGTCGCCCTGGATGTCGGTCGCGATCACGTAGGCGCCCTCGGAGGCGAGCCGCCGGCAGGTCGCGGTCCCGATCCCGCCCGCGGCGCCGGTGACGACGATGCGCTTGCCGTCCAGCCGGTCGGTCACAGGGCGCGATCGATGCGGGCCAGCGCTTCCTCGCGCGGCAGGAGGGCCAGGGTCGAGTGGAGGGGCGGCGAGACCCGCCCCGCGACCGCCAGCCGCACGGGCGTGAAGAGCTTCGCCCGGCTGGCGCCGAGACGGTCCCGCACGTCCTCCAGCGCCGCTTCGATCAGATCTTCGCGCCAGGGGTCGACGGCGGCCAGGCGCGCGCGGGCCTCGGCCAGCATCTCCCGCTGCGGCTGGCTCAGCTCGGGGATCGCAGGGGGTTCCTCCAGGTACGCGAGCAGCGTGGCCGCGGCATCGAGCCGGGGCAGGCGCTCCTTGAGCGCGGGGGCGGCCGCCAGCAGGGTGGAGGGCGAGAGGCGGGGGAGGAAGTCCCCCAGGTGCTCCGCCAGCTCCCGGTCGGAGAGCTGCCGGATGTAGTGGGCGTTGAGCCAGTCCAGCCGCTGGTGGTCGAACATCGCCGGCGAGGACTGGACGCGCTCCAGCGAGAACGCGCGCGTCAGCTCCTCGAAGCTCCAGATCTCCTGCTCGGTGCCGGGATTCCAGCCCAGGAGCGCCAGGTAGTTGAGCAGCGCCTGCGGGAGGTAACCCTGCTCCCGGTAGAGGAAGAGCCGGACCTCGGGATGGCGCCGCTTGCTGAGCTTCTTGTGGTCGGCGCCCACGATCACCGGCAGATGCGCGAAGGCCTGCGGACGCGGGTGGCCGAGGGCGTCGAACACCATCAGCTGGACCGGGGTGTTGGAGAGGTGCTCCTCACCGCGGACGACGTGCGTGATCTCCATGTCGGTGTCGTCCGCCGTGCTGGTGAAGTTGTAGAGGGGGACGCCGTTGGTGCGGACGATGACGGGGTCGCCGATCAGCTCGTTCTTGAACATGAGCTCGCCGCGGATCAAGTCCAGAAAGCGCGTCTCGCCTGCCGGCACCTGGAGGCGGACGGCGAACTCGGTGCGGTCGCGCGGCGGGTCGGTGAGGCAGCGGCGGGAGTACTTGTAGGGGACCCCGGCCCGGCGGGCGGCTTCGCGCTCGGCGTCCAGCTCCTCCTTGGTGCAGTAGCAGCGGTAGGCGCTCCCCTCGCTCAGGAGCCGCGCCGCCAGCTCGCGGTAGCGGTCGATCCGCTCGCTCTGGCGGTAGGGGCCGTAGGGGCCTCCCTTGTCCGGACCCTCGTCCCAGTCCAGGCCCAGCCAGTGGAAACCGTCATAGATGGTCTGCTCGTACTCGGCGCGGTTGCGTTCGGTGTCCGTGTCGTCGACACGGAGCACCATCACGCCGCCGTGGTGGCGCGCGAAAAGCAGGTTGAAGAGCATGGTGCGGGCGCTTCCCAGGTGGACGAATCCGGTTGGACTCGGCGCCATGCGCACACGCACGGGCGGATTCGGCACCGAGGTATGGTACGGCAGCCGATGGCTCCGAACTCCCGGCTGCGGTCTCGCTTCGTCGCCGCCGGCCGGCTGGTCCTGCACGACGTGAGCGGCGGCCGGGGTGGGCCGCCGCTGGTGTTCCTGCACGGGCTCACGCAGTCCGGCATTCTCGACTGGCGGTTCGTCCTGCCCACGATGGCGGCCCGGCGCCGGGTCTTCGCGCCCGACTTTCCGGGGTTCGGGTTCTCGCAGAAGCCGCCGCTTCGGTACGGGGTGCCGCTGTTCGCGCGCACGCTCGTCCGCTACCTGGACGCCCGGCATCTGAAGAAGGTGGCGCTGGTGGGGGCCTCGATGGGGGGGAGGGTCGCGATCGAGGTCGCGATGCGCCATCCGGAGCGGGTGGAGCGGCTGATTCTCGTCAACCCGCTCGGCTTCGGGCTGGCGCGGTCGCCGCTGCTCGGGCTGTTCACGGTGCCGGGGGTGGGGGACCTCGCCTACACCGGCCTGGCGGGGGCGCTGCTCTCGATGGAGGGCGACCGGTTCCGCTCGGTGACGGGGCGGCTGGGGATGCGGGACCACCTGCTCGACGACTCGCAGCTGGAAATCCTGCGGGAGATCCATAAGGACCCGGGGGCCGGGTACTCGCACACGCGGACGGTGCGGGCGCTGGCGCTGCACAGCATGGACGACCTGGGGCCGGCGCTGGCGCGGGCGCGGCTCCCGATGCCGATCCGGTTCATCTGGGGGGCCCGCGACACCATGTTCCCGGTCTCGCAGGCGATCCACGCGCAGTCGCTGCTGGCGGGGTCGAAGCTGACCATCATCGAAGGCGCCGGCCACGCCCCCGAGCTGGAGCGGCCCCAAACCTTCCTCGAGGCGCTGACCCCCTACCTCACCGACTGAGGGGCCGATCTTCTTCTGAGCGCGCTCCCGACCTCGCTGACGACGGTTGCCGGACGCTCGCGAAGGTCCGCGCCGGTGTACCGAAGGAGCTCCACGCCGATGCCCTGCAGGCCGTTCTGGCGGCGGTTGTCCGAGATCAGGCGGTCTCGGTGATTCTCCCCGTCGTACTCGATGCCGAGCCGTGCCTGGGGGTAAAAGAGATCCGGGCGCCCCAGGAAGGCGCCTCTGGGATCCCGAAGGTCCACCTGTGCCTGGGGCCGGGGCAGACCGCCGCGGACCAGGAGCAGGCGCAGTCGCGTCTCCATCGGGGATTCGGCCTTCGGCTCGACCAGCTCCAGCGCGTGGCGTGCGCCGATCACGCCAGCGACTCCCCGTCGGTCGGCGACGTAGGCGCGAAACTCCGCGAGTTCGATGAGTTCCTGATGCAGCGCCATGTCGATCGCGACCACTGCCTCCACCAGCGGGAGCCGGCCCGCCAGGTCAAAGCAGGTCCGCAGCGGGCTGGTGAGCGGCAGCCCGTCCCGCCAGACGACGTCGCCCGGTGCCAGGTGGAGTCGGCGCACTCTGACGTCGGTGCGCGCCGCGACGCGGCTGTAGTCGGGAACCGTGACCTCGGGACGCGCCGGTTCCGGTACCTCCAGCCCGTAAAGACGGCCGGCGGTAGGGCCCGAGAACCCGGCTCCCCAGGGCAGTGAGTCGGCGGCCGCCCCCAGGCGCGCGGACTCCTGGTCAGGGCGCCCTGCCCAGCAGTACCATCCGCGGGCCAGGCGCCGCCACGCCTTCCCGCGGAGCTGATCCGGGCTGACGCCCGCCGCCTCCGCCTGAGCGAGGGTGAACGGATCGCCCCACGCAGGCCGTCCGGAACACGTGGATGTCGGGGCATGCCCAGTACCCTTGCACCCCCCAAACGAATTCACAAGCCGTCCCGTTAACGTCCGTAACCCGCCGTTTCTCTACAAGTCCGCGCTACCCGCCTGTCAGAGGCCGGGTTTGTAGAGAAAGAGCGCTTAGGGGCGGGCGTAGACGGCGACGAACGCGCCTTCCCTGGGAAGTTCGGTGAACTGGCGCTCGACGAGGCCGGCGTCGGTGAAGGCCGCGAACTCGGAGCGAAGGAGGGGGAGACGCTGCCGCCCCCGGCCCCCGCCGCCGCCGCGCTGGGCCAGCATGCCCCGCACGAACACCACGCCGCCGCCCGGTCGTGCGCAGCCGGCGATGGCGGCGATCGCGTCCGGGCGTGAGGGGCGCGGCACACACTGCAGATTGCGGATCTCCACCACCAGGTCGAAGACATCCCGCCAGGCGTCGGGAAGCGCCAGCAGGTCGGCCACCTCGTAGGCGACCGCAGACGTCTTGAACCGGCGCCGGGCGAGCCGGAGCGCGCTGGGGGCGATGTCGAACGCGGTCACCTGGAAGCCTCGTCGCGCCGCCTCTTCCGCGTCGTCGCCGAGCCCGCACCCGACGACCAGCGCGGTACCGCCGGCCGGCGCCGCGCCGCCGCCGTCCAGCCACTCCACGAACGACGGGTGTGGCTCCAGCAGCGCCCACGGCACCGAGCGCAGATTGCTGCCGACGCGCGAGTAGAGGGCCTCGAAGTCAGGCCGCGACATCGCCGGCAACCCTACGTCAGCGCGACCAGCTCCTCGAAGCTCGGATCCCAGAAGTCCTGCACCCCGTCCGGCAGCAGGATCACCCGCTGCGGGCCCAATGCCTTGACCGCGCCCAGGTCGTGGGTGACCAAAAGCGTCGACCCGCGGTACGACCGCAGCGCGCCCAGGATCTCGTCCCGGCTCGCTGGATCGAGGTTGTTGGTCGGCTCGTCGAGCAGCAGCAGGTTGGCGCCCGAGACCACCAGCGTCGCCAGCGCCAGGCGGGTGCGCTCACCGCCCGAAAGGGTGGACACCAGCTGGTCGGGCGCGTCGCCGTTGAAGAGGAAGGAGCCCAGGACCCCGCGGACCTCCGGCAGTGACATCCCCGGCGCCACCTGCCACACGTTCTCGAGCACCGTCCTCCGACTGTCGAGCGTCTCGTGCTCCTGCGCGTAGTAGCCGGCCCGCAGGCCCAACCCGTGCTCGATGGTGCCGGCGTCCGGCTCGTCGAGGCCGTTCAGGATGCGCAGCAGTGTCGTCTTGCCGGCGCCGTTCTGGCCCAGGATCACGGTCCGGGACTGCCGCTCGACCTCGAGGTCGATGTCGTGCCACACCTGCAAGGACCCGTACGACTTGCGCAGCCGGCGGGCACGCAGCAGCATCCGTCCCGAGGGCGCCGGGTCCGGGAAGCGCAGCCGCGCCACCCGCTCCTGCTTGCGCACCTCCCCCGCACCCGCCAGCAGCTGATCCGCCCGCCGGTACATGCCCTGCGCGGCCTTCGCCTTGGTCGCCTTGGCGTGCAGGCGGTCGGCCTGCGTGCGAAGCTGCGCCGCCTTCTTTTCCGCGTTCTGCCGCTCCCGCACCACGCGTCGCTCGTCGGTCGCCCGCTGCGTGCGGTAGGCCTTCCAGCCCATGTTGTAGATGTCGATGCTGGCCCGCGGCGGGTCGACCTGGAAGATGCGGTTGGCGACCGTCTGCAAGAGATTCACGTTGTGCGAGATCACGAGCAGGCCGCCCCGATACCCGCGCAGGTAGTCGCGCAGCCAGGAGATGGCGCTCGCGTCGAGGTGGTTGGTCGGCTCGTCGAGAAGCAGCGTGTCCGCCCCGCTGAAGAGGATGCGGGCGAGCTCGACCCGGCGCCGCTGGCCGCCCGACAGCGTCCCCATCGGCTGGTCGAGGTACCGGTCGGCCAGCCCCAGGCCGGCCGCGATCCCCGCCGCGTCCGCCTCCGCCGCGTACCCGCCCAGGGCGTGGAAGCGGTCTTCGAGGTGGCCGTAGCGCTCGATCGCCGGCACCGCCTCGCGTGCGCCGACCCCGGCCATCGCCAGCTGCGCGTGCTGCAGCTCCCGCGCCAGGGCGTCGAGGCCGCGGCCGGAGAGGATGCGTTCCCGCGCCGGCCGCGTCAGGTCGCCCTCGTTCGGCCCCTGGGGGAGGTACCCAACCCGCCCCGATCTGGTCACCCTCCCCGACTCGGGCTCCGCCTCGCCCGCCAGGACGCGCGCCAGCGTGGTCTTGCCGGCGCCGTTGCGACCCACCAGGCCGATGCGGTCGCCGGTGCCGATGGTGAAGGAGACCCCGTCCAGCAGCGTGCGTGCACCGGCGCGCAGGACGAGGTCTTGAGCGGTGATCACGGGGTTCTCCAGAAACGGGGTTGTCCGGGCGCGCGTCCACGCGGCCCGGCGGGTCTACCGCGTCGATCCTACGGAACCGTCCGCGACCACCAACCGGGGACGGCCCTCCCGGCTCAGGCGACGACCAGGCAGGTGATCGTCTTGAAGACGCCGTCGACTTTCTGGATCTGCTCGATGACGATCTTTCCGATGCCGTTGACGTCCGGCGCCTCGCAGGTGGCGATGACGTCGTAGTCGCCGGTGATCGCGTCCGCCGTGACGACCCCCGGCTTGCCGCGAAGCGCGACCGCGATGTCGAGCGCGCGACCGGGGGAAGCGTTGATCAGCGCGTACGCCTTCATGTCGGGAATGCTAGCCCGCAGCGAGCCGGACCAGCGCTACCGCGCGCGCAGCGCCTGCATCAGCACCTGGTCCGCGATGTTGGCGCCCGAGACCAGGACCGCGAGCCGTTCCCCCGGGCGCGGCCGGTAGTGGTACAGCAGGGCCGCCGTCGCCGCAGCCCCACCCGGCTCGACCAGCAGGTGCTCCCACTGCAGCAGGACCCGGACCGCCCGCAGCAGCTCCGCCTCCTCGACCAGGAGGAGCTCGTCGACGAAGGTTTCACAGACGGAGAACGTGAGCGGCCCCGGGGTGCTGGCGGCGAGGCCGTCGGCCATCGTCTCCACGCGGTCGAGAACGACGAGCCGACCGGCCTGCCGCGACGCGTGCATGGCGGCCGCGCCCGACGGCTCCACGCCCACGATGCGGAGCTGGGGCCGGCGCGCCTTCAGATGCACCGCGATCCCCGAGATGAGGCCGCCACCACCGATCGGGCAGAGAACGGTGTCGAGGTCGGGCAGCTGCTCCAGAAGCTCGAGGCCGGCCGTCCCCTGACCGGCCACCACCTCCGGGTCGTCGTACGCGTGCACGAAGGAGGCGCCGGTGGCGGCGGCCACGCGCAGTGCCTCCAGGTTGGCGTCGTTGAAGGTGCGTCCGTGCTCCACCACGCGGGCGCCGAGGCGGCGCATGGCGCTCACCTTGCCTTCGTTGGCGCCCACCGGGACGTAGACCGTGGCCGGGATGTCGAACGTGCGCGCCGCGTAGGCGACGCCCTGGCCGTGGTTGCCGGCCGAGGCTGAGATCACGCCCGCCCGCCGCTCCCCGGGCCGCAGGTGCAGAACCCGATTCAGGGCGCCGCGCACCTTGAACGAGCGTGTCGGCTGCATGGTCTCGATCTTGAGGAAGACCGGGCAGCCGACTTTTTCGGTGAGCGCGAACGACTGCTGCACCGGCGTCACGGGCAGGTAGCGGCGCAGGGCGTGGGCGGCCTCGGCGACGTCGTCCGGCGAGACCGGCAGGATGGCCGCCATCCCTTACTCGCGAGCGCCGACCACGGCCCGCCGGTGGATCCCGTCACCCAGCACCTGCCCGTCCTTGGTCGCTTTGACCTCGAACGTGAGGCGGTTCCGATCGACCTCGGCCAGGCGCGCCTCGACCAGGATGCGATCGCCCAGCTCGGCCGGAGCCCGGTGGAAGACGTGGACCTCGTACCCGACCGTGGTCTGCGCAGGGGAGAGGTAGGGCGCCACCGAGTTGTGTGACGCCATCTCCATCAGCCAGATCATGGCCGGCGTGGCGAACACGCCCTTGCCACCCACGTGGCGCGTCAGGTGCTGGTCGGTGATCACCACCTGGTCACGGTGGACGATGCCCGGGCGGACCGCCGGATCGAGGGCCTCCCGCGCCCTCGTATCCCGGGATTGGGCGTCCGCCACGCCGTAGATTATGATCCCTCGATGCCTCGACCACGTGTACGCAAGGCGGTGTTTCCCGCGGCCGGCCTGGGCACCCGATTCCTGCCCGTGACCAAGGCGCAGCCCAAGGAGATGCTGCCCCTGATCGACAAGCCGACGATCCAGTACGGGATCGAGGAGACGCTGGCCAGCGGGATCGAGGAGGTGGTCCTCGTCACCGGCGGCGGGAAGCGGGCGATCACCGACCATTTCGACTCCTCGCCGGAACTCATGCGCTACCTCGAGCGGCAGGGCAAAGAGGACCTCCTGGAGAAGGTTCGTGAGGTCGACTCTCTGAGCGACAAGCTGGACGTCGTCTATGTGCAGCAAAAGGAGGCGCTGGGCCTCGGCCACGCGGTGTGGACGGCGCGGCGGCAGGTCGAGGGCGAGGCGTTCGCGGTGCTGCTCGCCGACGACGTGATCCTGGGCGCGGAGCCGGCGCTGAAGCAGCTGATCGACGCCCACGAGCTGTCGGAGGGGGCCACCGTGCTGGCGGCGCGGCGTGTGCCCCGAGATCAGATCAGCCGCTACGGCATTCTCAAGCTGGGCCAGTCGAACGGCCGCCTGCACGAGGTCGTCGACATGGTGGAGAAGCCGCCGCTCGCCGAGGCGCCCAGCGACCTCGCCATCTTCGGCCGCTACATCCTGGCGCCCGACGTGATGGAGGCGCTGGACCACGCCAAGCCGGGCGCGCTGGGCGAGATTCAGCTCACCGATGCCATCAAGCGCACCCTCGACGGAGGACACGTGGTTGCGCTCGAGTTCGAGGGCGACTACTACGACACCGGCACCGTGCCCGGGTATCTGCGGGCCAACCTGGCGCTCGCCCTTCGCCATCCCGACCTGCGTCCGGCCATGCTCGAGGTGGTCAGGGAGCTGGTCACGCCGGCCGAGCTGGCCGCCGACTGACGCTCGCGCGGCCGGCTTCCCGGGGCGGGCTCGCGTGTTGGCGGATGAGCGGGGTGGACTTATACTCTTTACTTCGGGCTTGGGCCAGACCCGGGCTCCGATGGGACACCGAATGACATGGCAGTGCAAGGCCGGCGGCGGTTCGACGACGATCGGATCGTTCGCTACGAGACGGACGAGAAGGACTTCGAGATCGAGGTCTCGCGCACCCTCCAGAAGTGGTGCGTCACCGTGTACCAACTTCCCGACAAGAACATCCTGGCGCAGGACTTCTTCCCGGAGCGGTGGCGGGCGATGGCTCGCGCCCAGGACTTCGTTCGCCTCTTGAACCAACGCAACAAGCCGGAGGAGCAGGGCGAGGATCGGGGCCGCCGGTGACCTGGGCGTTCGTCCGCAAGGAGTGGGGCGCCGTCTCCTTCGTACTGGCGGTGATCGTGGGCGTGATCGCGGTTCCGGTGGCACTCTTCTTCCACAATCCCTCCAACACGGGCGCGGCGCATAACGCCCCGGCGCCGGTCGCGACGTCGCCTTCGCCATCACCCACGGCATCGCCCTCGCCCTCCCCCACGAGCTCCCCCAGCCCCGGCGGATGAGCCCGCTGCCGCTGGCGGGGATCCGCGTCCTCGACCTGACGCGGCTGCTGCCAGGTCCGTTCTGCTCCCTCCTGCTGGCGGACATGGGGGCCGACGTGATTCGCGTCGAGCAGCCGGGAGCCGGCGACGCCATGCGCCGGTACCCTCCGCTCCGGGACGGGCAGTCGGTCGCGTTCAACGCGGTCAACCGGAACAAGCGCAGCATCACGCTCAATCTGAAGGCGCCCGGGGGCCGGGAGCTCTTCCTGTCCCTGGCCGAGCGGGCGGACTGCGTCATGGAGGGCAACCGGCCCCAGGTGATGAACCGCCTCGGACTGGGCTGGTCGGTGCTGCGGGAGCGCAATCCGCGGTTGGTGCTGTGCTCGGTCAGCGGCTACGGCCAGGACGGCCCCTGGGTGGAGCGGGCCGGCCACGACCTCAACTACCTGGCGACGAATGGGATCCTGTCGCTGTCCGCGCCGCGCGGGGGCGCTCCCCACCCGCCGCCGGTGCAGGTGGCCGACCTGGGGGGTGGGGCCCAGGCGGCCGCGGTTGCCATTCTGGCCGCGCTGCTCGACGTGGCGCGAGGCGGTGAGGGTCGCTGGCTCGACGTCGCGATGACGGATGCGGCGTTGAGTTGGATCTCGACCCCCCTGGCCGAGACCGAGGCTTCGGGACCGCGGAGTCACGACGGGCACCGGCTGACCGGCAGGTACGCCTGCTACGCCGTCTACGAGTGCGCCGACGGGCGCTATCTGTCGGTCGCGGCGCTGGAAGGCAAGTTCTTCGCCACGCTCTGCGAGGAGATCGGGCGCCCCGACCTGATCCCGCTGCATCTCGACGACTCGCGGCAGGACGAGCTGCGAGCGGAGCTTTCGTCGATCTTCCTGACCCGAAGCCGCGACGAGTGGGGTGCGTACCTGGGCCCTGACACCTGCTGTGAACCGGTCCTGGAGGTGTGGGAGGTTCCCGACCATCCGCACGTCCGGGCCCGGCACCTGGTCGACGACCGCCCCACCGGGCGCGAGGTCGCGCCGCCGGTGCGGATGGGGGAGGGCTGGCACCGGCAGGACGCTCCCCGTCTAGGGGAGCACACCGAAGAGGTGCTGGCTGAGGTCGGCGTGGGCCCGGTCGCGCTTCGCGAGCTGGCGTCGGCAGGCGTCATTTAGCACCGGGTCTATCACTGGCCCTGGTGCCAGGCGGCCAGCAGCTCGGCCTCCTGTTCCGCCGGCATGCCGGCCGGCGGCCGCAGGCGACCCCCCGACTCCTGGGGACCGGGTGGCGCCGGGCGGGTCCGCACCCATTCCTGCAGGTCCCGGATGGTGTGCGAGATGGGCCGGCAGACCAGTCCGGCGCCAAGGGCCCGGTCGCGCGGCGCGTACAGCGAGCCCATCCCGCCCGGGATCCACAGCGGCAGGCCGGTCCAGGGGACCACGCCGTGGTCGAGGAGGAACTGGTCCGGCACCCAGGTCGGGTCCGGAATCCCGCACGCCTCCAGCAGGTGACCCATCGCGACGTCCGGTCCCTGCACGTTGTAGACACCGCCCTGCGACCTCGCGGCCATATCCAGGATCCAGGCCGCGAGGTCGCGCGCGTCGATGAAGCACACCTCGCGTTCCGGACGCCCGGGCGCCAGCGCCTCCCCGGGCCGCAGCCCTCGTGCCGCCCAGTAGGTGACCCGCTCGGTGGTGTCGAACGGGCCCGCGATGAGGCCGGAGCGGGCCTGGAGCGCGCGCGGGCCGTAGATCTCGTCCAGGACCCGTTCGCAGGCTGCCTTGAGCGCCCCATAGTTGGCGTCGATGTCCTCGTTGGCGGGGTCGTCCAGCTGCAGCACCGGCGCCGTCTCTGACTTGTCCTCGTCTTCCATCGAGTAGACCGAGATGGTGGAGACGAAGGCGTAGAAGCCGACCCGCCCGCGCAGCAGTTCGGCCGCCTGGCGGACGACCCGGGGGACGTAGCCGCTGGTGTCGACCACTACGTCCCAGGTGCCGGAGCGCAGCGCGTCCAGGCCGCCGTCGCGATCCCCGACCAGCGAGGTCACGCCGGCCGGCGCCTGGTTGTGACCGCGCGTGAAGATCGTCACCTGGTCGCCGCGTGCCAGCGCCGTCTCCACCACGTGCCGGCCGAGGAAGACCGTGCCGCCCAGCACCAGGACCCGCATCAACGCTGGAGTCTACTGATCAGGCCAGCGCCGCTTTCTCGAGCCGCACCTCGAGGCCGATTCCCTCGGTCCGGATCGAGCACGACCCGAACGCACTGGCCTCGGCCAGGCGGAAGAACTCGGAGACCGACTTCGCGCGGCGGCGCAGGCCCAGGAAGATGCCGGTGGTGACGAGGCCGGTGACGAAGCCCACCTGCATCCGGCCCACCTCCGCCCGGAGGTCGCCCAGGCCGGCCTCGTGTCGCATGTCGTCGATCACCGCCAGCCCCCCGGGGCGCAGCACCCGGTGCATCTCGTCCAGCACCCGCACCGGATGGAGGAAGTTCTTGAACGCCGCCTGGCACACGATAAGGTCGAAGGACTCGCCGGCGAACGGCAGCTCAGTGGCGTCACCCTGCCGAAAGTCGATCTGCATCCCGCTCTCTTCCGCGTGGGACCTCGCGATCTCGACCATGGTGCGGCTGATGTCGAGGCCGGTGACATGGGCGCCCCGCCGGGCCATCTCGAGGGCGAAGTATCCCGGCCCGGGTGCGATCTCGAGCACCTGTGCCCCGGGGCGGAGGCCGGCGCTCAGCTCGTCGGCGCGGCGGCGGTAGTCGGCAAGCTGGGCCTCGGTGCCGCGGAGCCGGTCGTAACGGCGTGCCGCGGAGCCCTCCATCTCCGGCAGCCGGAACCGGGAGGGCGACTTATCGAACGATGTTCCATCCATGAACACTGTTCTACCACATCTGAGACCCGTTGTCGATCACTGTTCGAGAATCGACCCCCGTTCGGCCTACGCTGTGCCGCGATGACGGACCATGTTCCCGAGCCGGCCTGGCGCTTGCGGGAAGACCGCCCCCGCCGCACCCGGGCGCCGCTCACCCGGGAAGCCATCGTCGACGCCGCGCTCGGGGTGCTCGACCGCGACGGCATCGACGGTCTCTCGATGCGGCGGGTGGCCGAGGCCTTGGGGACGGGGCCGGCATCCCTCTACTGGCACGTCCGCAACAAGGAGGAGCTGCTGCAGCTTCTCTTCGAGCGTCTGACGTCGGATTTGCCGCTGCCCAGGCCCGACCCGACGCGGTGGCAGTCCCAGCTGCGCGACCTGGCACGGGCACTCCGCGAGCAGAGCCACCGGCATCGCGACGCCGCCAGGCTGTCCCTGGGCCGGGTGCCCTCTGGCCCCGCGTTCGCTCGCACCACCGAGTGGCTGTTCGACCTCCTGGTACCGCTGGGCGTGCCCGACCGCGTGATCGGACTGGCGGGCGACACCGCGGCACTGTTCGCGGGGGCGTTTGCCTTCGAGGAGTCGCTGGGGGTCGCCTCACCGACCGGAGAGCCGCTGAGCGGGGAGGCGATCAGCGAGATGTTTCGGGAGTACCTGAAGTCGCTCCCGGCGGACCGCTTCCCCCACCTGGTGCGCGCGGCGCGAACGCTCTTCGACCCGGATCCCGACGAACGGTTCGAGTTCGGCGTCGACCTGCTCCTGCGCGGCCTCGCGACGTACGTCAAGGAGGCATGAGCCGGTCAGTCCTCCGGATGCCGCCACCCGAGCATCCGCGCCGCCTTCGAGCAGTCGTACAGGCCCTCCTCGCAGCGCAGGGAGCGGCGAAGGGCCACCTCGGGGTAGTGCTCGGCGACCAGCCCGGCGGTGGGACGGCCGGGCATCATCGTACGCGGGGCCACCACGTAGAACGCCTCGTGGCCGGAGCAGCCTGCGGTGAGCGACGCGAGGCAAGCGAGCGCGGCCGCGTCGGCCCGGGTGTATCCCCAAAGATGGTTGGCCAGGGCCGGACCTCCCGCCAGCCGCTCGATCGCCGCCTCCCGGCTCGGGACCACGCCGTGGAACCGCATGCTCGCGATCGAGAGGTCGCTGTGCAGCCGGGCGAAGCAGTCGCCCTGTTCCTCGCAGATCCACTTGGAGAGGGAGTACGGGTCCTCGGCGTAGGTCGGATGCCGCTCGTCAAGCGGAAGGTAGTCGTACCTTGGCCGGCGGCTGTAGGCGGCGCCGGTGGCGTTGATGCTGGACGCCTGGCAGACCCGCCGGATCCCCAATTCGACGGCGGCGCTGAGGGCGTTATAGCTGCTGACCACGTTGTTGTTGTGGACGACGTGGTCGGGATGGCCGTGAGGGCTCGGGTAGGCCGCGAGGTGGATCAGCGCGTCGGCGCCGCGGATGCCGGCCATCAGGTCGGCGTGGTCGGTGGTGTCCACCTGCCGGTACTCGACGCCGGCTGGCAGCGTGGCGTGGTCCGGCTCCGCCCGATCCAGGCTCAGCACCTCGTCGCCGGCAGCCAGCGCCGCCGCGATGACGGCGCGTCCCACCCTCCCCGTTCCTCCCGTGACCGCGATCCGCATCGTGCCTCCCTACGGCGACCAATCTCGATCGCCTGTCGCCGCCCCTACGCCATCCCGCCGGCTGTCGCGCAGTGGGGTTGTCCCGCGCTCAGTTTGACAATCCCGCCACCACTCGCGAGCCGGGATGCAAGATGTGGGCATTGTGAGCAGAGACGGGGATCGCTTCGACATCGTCGTGGGCAGTGAGGACGGCGTCGTCGGCCTGACCGACGGGGTCCGCCGGCTCGGCCTCGAGGGACACCGCGTCAGCGCCCTCTATGCTGTCGGCGACTCGGGAAAGACCGATTCGGTGCTGCTGGCGGGCACCTACGGAGAGGGCCTGTGGCGCAGCCAGGACGGGGGTGAGAGCTGGCAGGCGGTGGAGGGCATGTCCGCGCCCGCCGTCCGAACGCTCGGGCCGGACCCGCTCGACGCCGGCGCTCTCCTCTGCGGGACCGAGCCGGCGCGCTTGTTCCGGAGCACCGACGCGGGCGCCACCTGGTCGGAGCTGGCGGGCATCTCCGCTCTGCCGGAGCATGACGGCTGGTTTCTGCCCTACTCGCCTCGCGCGGGGGCGGTGCGGAACGTGGATGCGGTTCCCGGAGAGGCGGGTCACGTCCTGGCTTCGGTCGAGGTGGGCGGCATGCTCCGCAGCACCGACGGCGGGAAGTCCTGGTCGATCGAGGAGATCGCGGGCAACGACGACATCCACCAGGTGGCCGGCGATCCGCTCCGGGCGGGGCGGGTCTGGGCCTCGCTCGGCTACGCCGCCCTGCCGACCCGCACGCGGCGCCCGGGCGACCGTCACCTGGGTGGCGTCGCTCGCTCCGAAGACGCCGGCCGGACCTGGTCGCTGCTCCACACGGACTACACCCGCTCCACCATCCCGGTGCCAGGCGTCCCGGGCGTGGTGCTGTCGGGACCGGCCCCGCGGGTGGGCGAAGCGGGGCGGATCGTCACGTCGAGCGACGAGGGAGCGACCTGGCAGCCGGCCGCGGAAGGCGTCGAGACACCGATGCCGGACATGGTCGAGCTGTTCGTGCCCGCCCCCGACGGCTCGGTGTTCGCGGTCTGCTCCGGAGGCCGCCTGCTGCGCGCGGAGCCCGACCACTGGCGATGGGCTTCGGTGCTGCCGGACCCGACCCTGAAGGCGGCCTCGGTCGCCTTCCTCCCGCGCTAGACGCCGAGACCAACGCAGACGGGGCGGGCCCGCTACGGCGAGTCGTCGAGCGCGTCGATGGACCGCAGCGCCGCCCGCATCCAGCCGAGCGCGAACGCCACTCCCGCGTGCCAGGGGGCGTCGCAGTCGACGAGCGGGGTGTGGTCGGGGATCAGCACCCCCCGGTACCCGTTGCGCTTCAGGATCCGCACCACCTCCAGCATGTCGGTGTCGCCCTCGTCCACGAACACCTCTTTGTAGGACGGCACCACACCCACCACGTTGCGGAAGTGGACATACGCGATGCGACCGGTGCGGCTGTAGCGGTCGACGACGTCGAGGATGCGCGACCCCGGCATCTCGGCCAGCGTCCCGATGCAGAACTCGAAGCCCCAGCGCGGGCTCCGGTGCCGGTCGGCGAGCCGGCCGTAGTGCTCGGCGCGGTGGACGAGGCGCCCGGTGCCTCGGAGCGTGGCCAGCGGCGGGTCGTCGGGGTGCAGCGCGAGGGTGACGCCGGCCTCCTCCGCCACCGGCAGCATCTCGTCCAGGAACCGGTCGTGCCGCCGCCAGTGCTCCTCGATCGAGATCGGCTCCAGCACCTTGGTCGGGTCGTCGGGCTCGAACAGGTCGGGGTCGTAGACCATGTTCCAGACCATCCCGAGCGGAATCGGCGGCTGCTCGGGATCGCGGTAGGCGACGGTCTCGGCGCCGCCGCGGGCCTCGGGCACCGCGCCGCGGCCCCAGACGCCGGCGACCGAGAAGTTGTAGCCCATGGTCGGGATCTCGAGGTCGCCGAGGGAACGGATCACCCGCGCCACCGTCTCCATCTGCTCGTCCCGGCGCGGGCCGTCGAGCAGCACGTCGTACCAGTCGGCGGGCGCGAAGTTCTCGATCGCCTCCAGTCGCAAGCCCTGTGCCTCGACCTGTGCCTTCAGGTCCGCCAGCCCCTGCTTGGAGAAGGCGTACGCGTCGGGCTCGGAGACGTGGTATCCGCGCTCCTCGAGCGGATGCCCGGAGCGCGCACTGACCAGGTGGGCGACGATGTGGGTGGCGCCGATCTGCCGCGCGAAGCGCAGCCTCCGCTCGTCGATCGTCCCGCCCGGCAACCCGAGTCCGACCTTCATGCCCGTCATCCCAGTTCACGAATGTACGGGAGGGGCGGCGCCCGCGCCGCCCCTGCCTGAAGTGCGAAGTGCGCACCGTGTCAACCTGCCAAGGAGGTTGACCGGTAGGGCGAGATGCGGCTCGCCAGGGACCATCTTGTCGATTCCGCCGCCGGCCGGGCGACGTCGTTACAGCGTCTCGGAAGGCGGAGTCCCAACGGAGGTGAACGATATGTCAGAGCGCGAGCCGGTCGCCGTCAAAAACCTCGATCGATACGGGTCCGCCGCGCTGGAATGGGCCCGGGCGCGGGACGCCCTGGAGCGGGGAACGGGCCCGGCCGTGACGTACTTTCTGGGGACCTGCCGGCCGGACGGGGTGCCACACGCGGCCGGGCTGGGTGCGGTGTGGTACGGCGGCGACCTCTACTTCACGAGCGGGCCCCGAGCCCGCAAGGCACGCAACCTGGCGGTCAACCCCGCCTGCACGATAGCGGCGCGGCTGGAGGGCATCGACCTGGTGCTGGAGGGCACCGCGACCAGAGTCGTCGACCCCGAGCTCCTGGAGCCGCTCGCCGCCCGCTTCCGGCCGAGGGGTGGCCGGCGCAGGTGGAAGGAGACGGGCTGGTCGCACCCTTCAGCGCACCCAGCGCCGGACCGCCACCCTGGCACCTCTACCGCTTCCGGTTCCACACCGCATTCGGAGTCGCGGGGGTCGAGCCCTACGGCGCCACGCGGTGGCGCTTCGCACCCTGACCACATCCCTTCGCCACCGGGAGTACCCACCGTTTCGCATGGAAGGGCTCTTAAGGCACCGGAAATGACGGCCCTTCCGTGCGAAACGGGGATTATGGGGCGGCGAAGGGGGGCGAGGGGGGGCGACGGGCGTCCGGGGGCGAGGGGGGAGGGGGGAGTCAGCGGATGGCGTCGGGCGGCAGGATGGCGTGGACCCCGACGACGCCGTTCACGACCTGGGTCACGTGGAGGTCGACCACCACGCTGGCCAGCGCCAGCGCCTCGCGCGGGGGCACGTCATAGCGCTCCTGCATCACCTTCACCATGTCGCCGAGCGCGGTCTTCATCGCCTCGTCCAGCGTGTCAGCGAAGCCGAACGTCAACTCGCCCGCGGGCGTCGTCGCGCGCGGCGTCGCCAGGGGCAGGTCGGAGCGCACCGAGAAGCGCAGCACGGCGCTCCGCATCGGGCACTCGATGGCGGTGGTGGAGACCTCGCCGTCACCCTGCGCGGCGTGACCGTCGCCGGTGGAGAAGAGTCCGCCCGGCACCTCCACCGGCAGAAAGAGTGTCGAACCCACCACCAGCTCCCGGCAGTCGATATTGCCGCCGGTCCGGCGCGGAGGCGCGGTCGAGTAGATCCCGGGCGCCGCGGGCGGCATCCCCATCACCCCCAGGAAGGGACGCAGCCGGACGGTGTGCCCGAACTGGTCGGTGCCGGTGCCGGCGGCGCCGTCCAGGTCCCAGAGCAGCGTCTCGCGGTCGCCGCCGACGATCCCGAGCGCGCGGTTGACGGGACTGTCGAAGCCGCCGGCCGTGTTCCAGCCCCAGTCGCCGGTCTCGAGCGAGAGCACCTCGACTTCGAGCGTGGTCCCGGGCTCGGCCCCGCGCACGGACACCGGCCCGACCAGCGCGTGGCCCGCGTCGAGCCGCTCGTCCTTGGGCTCGAAGACGGGCCCCGGCTCGCTGGGGGAGCGCATTCGATCCAGGTACCAGCGCGCGTCCAGCGTGCGGTACTCGACCTCGTCGCCGGGGTCGATGGTCAGGATCGGCTTCAGGGAGGGCGAGAAGTGCCCGTGCAGCGTCTCGCGGGTCGGTTCCAGTCGGTATCGAGTCACGAACGGTTTCTAACAGTCCGGGGAGGGCTCGGGAGGCACGAGGTCGTGTGTGATGCGGCCCCAGACCCGGTCCACCTCCCTCTCCAGCTCCTCCAGTGAGCCCGTGTTGTCGATCACGTAGGTGGCCCGGCGCCGCTTCTCCGACATCGGGAGCTGCGCCTTGATACGGGCCTCGGCGTCGGCGGGCGCCATCCGCCGCCGCTCGACCAGGCGTTCTCGCTGTACCTCGGCGGGTGCGTAGACGAGCACGGTGGCGTCGAACCCCCGGACGTCGCGCGCCTCGAACAGCAGCGGGATGTCCTCCACCACGATCGCGGCGCCGGCCGCCGCCGCCGCCGCCTGCTGCTCCGCCATCCGCTCGCGAACCAGTGGGTGCAGGATCGCCTCCACCCGCCGCCGAGTGTGCTGGTCGCCGAACACGAGCCGTCCCAGCGCCGTCCGGTCAAGCTCGCCCGAGGGGAGCAGGATCCCGGGCCCGAACGCCTCCACCAACCGGCGCAGCCCCTCCGCTCCCGGACGCTGCAGCTCGCGGACGATCGCGTCGGCGTCCAGCACCGGCACACCGCGCCGGCGCAGGAGCGCCGTCACCGCGCTCTTTCCGCTGCCGATGCCTCCTGTCAGGCCGATCGTGCGCGTCATCCGCCTCGTCAGTACGATATCCGGCCATATGGGCGACGAAGAGAAGCTCGACGCCATCGTCGTCGGCGCCGGCCCGGCGGGTACGGCCGCGGCGATCACCATCGCCAAGGCCGGTCTCCAGGTCGCTCTCATCGAACGCGGCACCAAGCCGGGCACCAAGAACGTGATGGGCGGCATTCTCTACACCCACTACCTGGAGGAGGTGGTGGGTCCGGACTGGCGGGAGGAGGCGGAGCTCGAGCGGCCCATCATCGAGGAGCAGCGCTGGCTGATGACCCCGGACGCGGCGATCCGGGCCCTGGGCTACAAGAACCTGCGTAACCGGGCCAAGCCGCACTCGTTCTCGGTCCTGCGCGCGAAGTTCGACCCCTGGTTCGCCGGCAAGGCGGAGGAAGCGGGGGCGTTCTTGATCCCCGAGACAGTGGTCGAGGAACTGATCCTGCGCGACGGCAAGGTGGTGGGCGTCAGGACCGGCCGCGAGGGGGACCTGTTCGCGGACGTGGTGGTGGTATGTGAGGGCGTCGGCCTGGGCAGCGCCCTGCTCGAGAAGGCGGCCCTCAAGGCCCCCATGCGCCGCGACCAGGCCGCCATCGCCTACAAGGAGATCATCGCCATGGACCCGGCGGTGATCGAGTCGCGGTTCAACTGCGAGCCGGGCGAGGGAGCGACCGTGGAGTGCTACGGCGACGCGACGCTGGGCCTGGCCGGCTTCATGTTCGTCTACACCAACAAGGAGAGCCTCTCCGTCGGCGGCGGCACCCTGCTGAGTCAGGTCTCCGATACCTCGCTTTCCCGCCCGGAGCTGGCACGGCGGAGCCCGAACGCGGTCCTCAACCGCTTCAAGCAGCACCCGGCGATCCGTCCGCTCCTGCAGGGCGGCGAGACCGTCGAGTTCCTGGCCCACCTGATCCCGGAGGCGGGCGCGCGCTCCATCCCCAAGGTCCACGGTGACGGATACCTGGTCTGTGGTGACGCGGCCATGCTCGGGAACCCGGTCCACCGTGAGGGGTCGAACCTGGCGATGGAGTCGGGCCGGCTGGCGGGTGAGACGGTGATCCGGGCCAAGGAACGGGGAGACTTCTCCGGGCGCTCGCTCTCCGAGTACCGCGGGCGCCTGGATCAGAGCTGGATCGTGAAGGACATGCACAAGTACGAGGGCGCCGTTCCCCTCCTTGAACACCGGCCCCAGATGCTGACCAAGTACCCGGAGCTGCTCGACCGTGCCCTCGACGAGTTCTTCCGGGTGGACGGGGTCGATAAGCGCACCAAGCAGAAGGCCGCCTTGCGCCTCTTCCGCAAGGAGGGCGGGATGCGGATGGTGCGCGACAGCGTGAAGGCGTTGCTGACGCTGCGCTGACCCCTTCCGCGCCGCCCGCGTCTGCCAGAATCCGCGCATGGCCGCGAGAACGTTCGAGGCGGTGGTGGTGGGCGCGGGCATCGCCGGTTCCGCGCTCGCGCTCGAGCTGGCCCGGCGGGGGGTCGAGGTCGCCCTCGTCGACCGAGACGGCGTCTGCGCCGGGTCGAGCGGGCTCAACGGCGGCGGCATCCGCACCCAGTTCAGCGAGGAAGCGAACATCCGCAACGCGGCGCGCACGCTGGAGCGCGTCGGCGGCTTCCGGGAGGAGTTCGGTGAGGACATCGGCTTCCGCCGGGCGGGCTACCTGCTGCTCTACCGGTCGCCCGAGCACGAACGGGTGCTGCGGGGCGCGGTCGAGAGGCAGAACGCCTGCGACCTCCCGACCCGGATCGTGACGCCGGCCGAAGCGCAGAGCATCTTTCCGGCCCTGGCGGTGGAGGACATCACGGGCGCCGCTTTTTCACCGGTCGACGGCTACCTGGATCCACGCGCCGCCACCACTGCATTCGCACGCGCCGCGCGCCAGGCCGGCGCCACCATCCTCGAAGATTGGGACGTGGTGGCGGTCGAGACCGGCCGCGAGCGAGCGCTCGCCGTCCGCTCCGCACGGGGGGAACGGCTGGAGTTCGGGGTCCTGGTCAACACGGCCGGCGCCTGGGCGCCCCGTCTGGCGCGATCCTGGGGCGGCCGGCTGCCGATCCGGGGCCGGAGGGCACAGGCCTTCTTCTTCGACGCGCGCCTGCGAGACGGCCGGCTCACGCCTCTGGTGATCGACCATGAGCAGGGGATCTACCTCCACACCGAGGGACGTGGGTTCCTGGTCGGTACCAGCGAGACCACCGAGTTCGAAGACCCGCCCTGGACGGTGGCGCCGGAACCCGATTGGGTCGGCGAGGTGGCACGGCGCCTGGCCCGCCGGGTCCCCGAGCTGGCGCCGTCGCGGTTCATGTACGCCTGGGCGGGGATGCTCGAGTGCACCCCCGACGACAACCCGCTGGTCGGCTGGGGAACGCTTCAGAACCTGTACACGGTGGCCGGGTTCTCGGGCCACGGCATGTGCCTGGCGCCCGGCGTGGCGGCACCGGCGGCGCAGGAGATCGCCGGCGGCCCTCCGCACCCGGACCTGGAGCTCTACCGACCGGATCGCTTCGAGAGCGGCGGGACCTCGCGGCGGGAGGAGGTCTGGACAGGATCGCGCGACTACGGCTTCGGTCGCCACGGGGGCCCGTGGCGCACCACCGCCGGATGAGGGAGCAGGGAGGAGTCATGTTCGGGTATCAGGGCAGGCGGGTGCTGGTCACCGGGGGAGGTCGGGGGATCGGGCGGGGGATAGCGCTCGCGATGGCACGGCAAGGGGCGGATGTGGCGCTCGCGGCCCGGAGCCGCGATCAGCTGGAGGAGGCGGCGGGGGAGGTGCGCGCGCTCGGACGCCGGGCGGAGGTGTTCGCGCTCGATCTGAAGGACGCCGACGCCGCCGTGCGGATGGTGGAGGGCGCCGCGCAGGCCCTGGGCGGGCTTGACGTCCTGGTCAACAACGCCGGGGGCGGCCTCGACGCGGATGGGGCGGCGGGCGAGCTGCTCGGGACCACCCTCCAGGGGTTCGACGCCGTCTTCTCGCTCAACGTGCGCACGCCGCTCTACGCCGGGCTGCAGGCGGCCCGCATCATGGACGGGCAGGGGACCGGCGGGGTGATCCTCAACCTGGCCTCGATCGACGCGCTCTGTCCGGCCCCCGGCGAGGCGCTCTACGGCGCTGCCAAGGCGGCCGTCGTGAACTTGACCCAGACCCTGGCGTATGAGCTCGGGCCCAAGCGCATCCGGGTCAACGCGATCGCGCCCGCCGTGATCGAGACCCAACTCACCGCGGCCTGGCTCAGCACCCCCGACCAGAGGCAGGACCGGGCCTCGTTCTATCCCCTGGGACGGGTCGGCCAGGTGGAGGACGTGGCCGCGGCGGCGCTGTATCTCTGTTCGGACGAGGCGAGCTGGATCTCCGGGGTGACGCTGCCGGTGACGGGAGGTGCGGCCACCACCAGTGACGTCTTCCGCAGCACCCGTGGGCACTACCCGGTCCCCGTGCACCTGCGGCTCTGACGCGGGGCAGCATACTGGCGGCCGTGCTGGAATCCAGGTCGGTCGCTGACGCGGTCGCCGGAGAGCTGGCGGCCGCCGGGGTCGACCGCGTGTTCGGGCTCCCGGGTGGCGAGATCGTCCCCCTCATCGATGCCTGCCGGCGGCGCGGGATCGAGTTCGTCCTCTGCCGGCACGAGGCGAACGCCGGCCTGATGGCCGGTGTCTATGGCCGGCTGCGGGGAGGGGTGGGGGTGGTGTTCACCACGCTCGGGCCGGGCGCCGCCAACCTGCTGCTGCCGATCGCCAACAGCCGGCTCGACCGCGAGCCCCTCCTGGCCATCTCGGCGCAGGTGCCCGACACCTGGCCTCCCTCCCGCATCCACCAGCGGCTCCCCCTGCGTGAGGTGTTCGCGCCGGTGACCAAGCTCACGTCGGCGCTGGAGCCCTTCTCGTGCGCAGCGACGGTGCGGGAGGCGCTGCGGGCGGCGCGGGAGGAGCCGGCGGGGCCGGTCTACCTGACGCTCAGCTCCGACGTCTCGCAGCTGCCGGCGGCCGACCCCACCGTCTGCGGCCGCGAGTCCCCGGCAGGCGGCGACGACCGGGATGCGGGTGCCGCGGCGCGGACGGTCGGCGAGCGCCTGGCCGCCGCGCACCGTCCGGCCCTCCTGGTGGGACTCGGCGCCGATCCGGCCGCCGCCCCGCTGCTCCGGCGCTGGGTCGACGAGTGGCAGCTTCCGGTCGCGGTGACCCCGAAGGCGAAGGGGATCGTCGACGAACGCGATCCCCGCTTCGCCGGCGTGGTGGGCGGGATGGCGATCGACCGTGTGATGGTGGATGCCCTGCGCGGAGCCGACCTGGTGGTGGCCGTGGGGCTGGACCCGACCGAGATCGACGGCGGCTGGCACGACGAGATGCCGGTGCTCTGGGTCCTGGAATCGGCCTGGGCCACCGGCGTGGCCCCGGGTGGTGGGGAGGTGGTCGCCGCGCCGCTGGAGGCGCTGCTCGAAGCCCTGCTCTCGGAACCGGCGCCCGGTCGCTGGGAGCGGGACCCGCTGGCTGCGGCGCGGGAGGAGCGGCGGCGACTGCTCACCGAGCCGGCGCCGGCCCGACCCGGGGTGGTCCCACCGCTCGCCATCGTGCGCGCCCTGGCGGGAGCCCTGCCCGCGGAGACGATCGTGACCACCGACGTCGGCTCGCACAAGTTTCTCTTCGGCCAGTGGTGGCCCAGCCGTGACCCGCTGACCTTCCACATGTCGAACGGGCTCTCCGGCATGGGCTACGGCCTCCCGGCGGCGATCGGCGCCAAGCTGGCGCGGCCGCAGAGCCCGGTGCTGGCGGTGCTGGGCGACGGAGGCTTCTCCATGAACGGCCAGGAGCTGGAGACGGCCCGCCGGGTGGGCGCGCCGATCCTGGTCGCCGTGCTCGCCGACCGCTCGCTCTCCATGATCCGGCTGGCGCAGCGGCGGCGCGGACTGGCACCCTACGGCGTCGACTTCGATCCCATCGACAGCGTTCTGACGGCGAGGGCCTGCGGCGTCGCGGGCTGCCGCGTCGAGAGTGAGGGTGAGCTGGCGGCGGTCGCCGGCGAAGCGGTCCGCCGGCAAGAGACCACCGTGATCGAGATCCCGGTCGACGTGGAGGACTACGTCCCCATCATCTGAGGAGCGTTTTGGGCGAGATACCAGGGCGGGCGATCGCGCACGGCGGCCACAACCTCTACGGCTTCGTGGTCGGGATGGTGGTGACCGACTCCCGGTTCCCGCGCATCCAGGGCGACAACGGAAACGCGACCACCTGGCCCTTTCCAGTCCTCTACCGCGCGGTCCCGGGGGCGGACCCGGCCCGCGTGGTTCGCTCGCTGGCCGGCGACGCCCTGCTGGAGCCGTTCATGGAGGCGGCGGTCGAGCTCGAGCGGGCAGGCGTCGAGCTGGTCACCACCGGCTGTGGCTTCCTCGTCCTCTACCAGCGCCGGATCCAGGAACGGCTGCGGGTTCCGTTCCTAAGCTCCAGCCTGCTCCAGGTGCCCTGGCTGGCTGCGCTCCTGCCTCCGGGACGCGAGGTCGGCGTGCTCACGATCGAGCGGGCGTCGCTGACGGGCGACCACCTGAAGGCGGCGGGGATCGGCTCGCTGCAGCGGGTGCGCGTTCTGGGCCTGGACGAGACGGGGGCGTCCCTGGTGGAGACGATCCTCGGCGACCACCTGGAGCTGGACGTCGATCGGGCGCGCGCGGAGGTCGTCGCCGCGGCGCGCACGCTGGTGGACCGTCATCCCGCGATCGGAGCCATCGTGCTCGAATGCACGAACCTGCCGCCCTATCGCACCGCCATTCGCGAGGCTACCCGTCTGCCCGTTTACGACCTCACCACGCTGGTGGGGTGGGGCGCCGCCGGCTTCGCGCCGGGCGCCTGGGAGCGTGGCTGAATCGCGGCCGTCGCCGCAGGCTCCCGGGCCGCGGGCTACGCTCCAAAGTGATGCCCGATGTGCTCTGGACCCCCGACGACAGGACCGTCGACGCCGCCCGGCTCACGCACTACCGGCGCCGGCTGAACGCCACCCACGGGCTGGACCTCGGCTCGTACGCGGACCTGCAGCGCTGGTCGGTGGAACACCTGGAAGACTTCTGGGCCTCGATCTGGAGCTACTTCGAGGTCGCCGGCGACGGGCCCGGGAACGAGATCCTGACCACCCACCGCATGCCGGGCGCCCGCTGGTTCACCGAGGCCCGGCTCAACTACGCGGAGAACGCGCTCCGGCGGCGGGGGGAGGAACTCGCGATCGTGGGCCGGTCCCAGACCCGCCCGGGCGTCGACCTCACCTGGGAGGCGCTCTACGACGCGGTCGCGCGGGCCCGCGCCGGCCTCCGGGCGCTCGGCATCGGCCCTGGCGACCGCGTCTCCGCGTACCTGCCCAACATCCCGGAGGCGATCGTGGCCTTCCTCGCCACCGCCAGCCTGGGTGCGATCTGGTCCTCCTGTTCGCCCGAGTTCGGCGTGCGCAGCGTCACCGACCGCTTCAAGCAGATTCGGCCCCGGCTGCTGCTCTGCGTCGACGGCTACCGCTGGGGCGTGCGCGACTTCGACCGCCGTGATGCGGTCCGCGAACTCTGCGCGGCGCTGCCCAGCGTCGAGCACCTGGTCACGGTGCCGTATCTGGATCCCGGGGCGGCGGCGGTCGAGGCGGGACCGCGGGCCACGCTCTGGGCCGACCTGCTCGGGCACGGCGTCGAGCCCGGCTTCGAGCGGGTCCCGTTCGAGCACCCGCTCGCGATCCTCTTCTCGTCGGGCACGACAGGCCTCCCGAAGGCGATCATCCACTCGCACGGCGGCACCACCCTGGAGCACCTGAAGCAGCTGGCACTCCATCAGGACATGGGGCCGCGTGACCGGTATTTGCAGATCACGACCACCGCGTGGATGATGTGGAACCTCCTGGTCTCCGGACTCCTGGCGGGCGCGACGCTCCTCTGCTTCGACGGAGATCCCTCCCATCCCGACCCCGGGGGCGTCTGGCTCCGGGCGTCGGAGCTGCGCGCGAGCATCCTGGGCACCAGTGCCGCCTATCTGACCGCGTGCCGCAAGAGCGACGTGCACCCGGCGCGTGAGCACGACCTGTCCGCCCTTCGCGAGGTGACGTCGACCGGGTCCACGCTGACCGCCGACGTCGCCCGGTGGATCTATCAGGAGCTGCCGCCGGGCGTGCTGGTCTCGTCGATCTCCGGCGGCACCGACGTCTGCTCCGCCTTCGTGGGCGGGGTGCCGGTGCTGCCCGTGGTGGCGGGTGAGATGACGGCCGCCTACCTGGGTGTCGCGGCCCTGGCCTTCGATCCCGAGGGCAGGCCGGTGGTCGGAAAGCAGGGCGAGCTGGTCATCACCGAGCCCATGCCATCGATGCCGGTGGGCTTCTGGGGCGACCCCGACGGCGAGCGGTACCGGGAGTCCTACTTCGACGTCTTTCCCGGAGTCTGGCGCCACGGCGACTGGATCACGTTCACGGAACGCGGGAGCTGCGTCATCTCGGGACGGTCCGACGCCACTCTGAATCGGGGCGGCGTGCGGATCGGGTCCGCCGAGCTGTACGCGGTGGTGGACGAGTTCCCCCAGGTGCAGGAAAGCCTGGTCGTTCACCTGGAGGACGCCGGCGGGGGGGCGGGACGCCTGGTGCTGTTCGTGGCGCCCGCCGCCGGGGTCGAGCTCGAGGAAGGGCTGCTGAACGAGATCAAGGCCGCCATCCGCCGGGATCTCTCACCGCGCCACGTGCCGGACGAGGTCCACGTGCTGCCCGCGATCCCCAAGACGCTGACCGGCAAGAAGCTCGAGGTCCCGGTCAAGCGGATCCTGCTCGGAGCGGCGCCGGAGTCGGTGGCGAGCCCGGGCGCCATCACCGGCGCCGCCGGCCTGCAGGCGGTGGCCGACCTGGCGTCGCAGGGCTCGTAGGAGGGGCCGTCTCTCCGCCATCGGGGCCTACCGCGGCCGTTTTAGCGCCGGGTGTCGAGAAACGGCTGAACGCCCGCTGCGAGGCGGGCCCCTTTGGGAGAGTAGGGACCATGGGTGAAGGATTCGACGGCCTCGGTGTCCATCTGGGCAACCTGTCTCGCCTCTCGCGGGCGCGCAGCCGCTCCATCAGCGCCGAGAACCGGACCGGCGCCAAGGGCGCGGGCGGCCGTGCGGAGACGGGGACGGGCGCGGACTCCGCCCGTGACCTGGGCCGGGGCTGGAAGGTGTCGCCGTCGATCGACATCGCCGGCGGCGAGCGCGTCGCCCTGGCCGAGATCGAGGGCCCGGGTGCGATCACGCACATCTGGCTCACGGTTCATCCCGACGCCTGGCGCCGGCTGGTGCTCCGCTGCCGCTGGGACGGTGAGCCCGAGCCCTCCATCGAGACCCCCTTGGGAGACTTCTTCTGCAGCGGCTGGTGCCGGCGCTGCAACGTCAACTCGCTGCCGGTGGCGGTCAACCCCGCGGGCGGCTTCAACAGCTACTGGGAGATGCCCTTCCGGCGCGCCGCCGAGATCACGATCGAGAACCTGAGCCCCGATGCGGTGCGAGGGTTCTACTTCTCCATCGACTACGTGCTGACCGAGGTCCCCGACGACGCCGCCTACCTCCACGCCCAGTGGCGGCGCAGCAACCCGATCCCCTACGGCCAGGTCCACACGCTCCTCGAGGGCGTGCGCGGCCGCGGCCACTACGTCGGCACCTACCTTGCCTGGGGGGTCAACAACAACGGGTGGTGGGGCGAGGGAGAGATGAAGTTCTATCTCGACGGCGACCAAGAGTGGCCGACCATCGCCGGGACCGGGACCGAGGACTACTTCGGCGGGGCCTGGAACTTCGAGCACCCGGCGGGCGAGTACGGTGTCTTCTCGACGCCCTACCTGGGCCTCCCGCAGGTGATCCGGCCCGACGGCCTCTACGAGAGTCAGCAGCGGTTCGGCCTCTACCGCTGGCACGTGCCCGACCCGATCCGCTTCGAGCAGGACCTGCGGGTGACGATCCAGGCGCTGGGGTGGCGGTCCACCAAGGAGGGACGGCGGCGCTACCTGCCGCTGCAGGACGACGTGGCGTCGACCGCCTTCTGGTACCAGGCCGAGCCGCACGCGACGTTCCCGCCGCTGCCCGGCCCTGACGAGCTGGAGGTGGTCTGAGGCCTGCGCCGCCCGAAGACGAACTCGCCCCAGCGCTCGGGACTCAGTGATTGGTGATGGCGAACACGATCGCCGCCAGGATCCCTCCGATCAAGGTGAGCGCTGCCAGACCGGCGTTGACGTAGCCCAGGACGAGGCCCCACAGCGCGAGCTGAGACCCACGCTCGCCGCGTTTCTCGATCTGGCTCCTGGCGATGTACCCGGTGATGATGGCGGGCACGCTAGCGAGCGGTCCCAGAAGCACGAACGACCCGATGCCGAGAACCAGACTCACGATCGCGAGCGGGTTGGTGGGCGCGTACGCCGACCCGTACGGTGGCGCCGAGTAAGGCGGCTCCGGCGTGGAGTACGGCTGCTGCTGTTCCATGCCGACCACGCTAGAGGCGGTCTGTTTCGTACCTGTGTCGGGCTGCGGCAGGGTACGTCGCGTCGCGGCCAGAGGCCGACCCGCGCTGCTATGCTATGCTCCTACCTGATAGCAATACTATCAGATAGGAGTAATCGGGAGAACGCACATGACAGATCGGGACGAAACGGCCGAGAGCCCGGCGCCCGACCAGACGGCGGGGAGCGCCGCGCCCGACGCCGCGGCCGCCGGACCGGCGCCCGACGAGACGTCCGATACGCGGGGGCCCGACGAGAGGGGAGGGAGACCGACGGCGTACGCCACCGGCTGGAGCAAATCGCCCGACGACACGGGGAGACCAGCGGCGGGCGAGACGGCCGGAAGCCCCGCCACCGGCGACGACACGGGAAGACCGGCGGCAAGCGAGACGGCTGCCACGCGCGCGTCCCATGAGACGGCGGCAACGCCGGCGTCGGACGACACGGCCGGCCCGGCGGGCAGGCCGGTGCGTGACGAGGCGGCCGGCACACGGCCGTCCGCCGCTGCGGCGGATCCGGCCGTTACACCCGCGCCGGCGGCCGAGGCCGAGGACTCAATCGCCGCGCGACGCGCGGGCGCGCGGGCGCGCCACGGCGGCTTCGACTGGGTGGCGACGTTCCTGGGGTTCGCGGCCGCGGTTTTCTTCCTCGCCGTCTTCCTCGGCATCGTGGGCGCGATCGTCGGGACCAGCGGGTATCGCACCGCCACCGGGTCCGTGATGGCCATGATCAGCTCGCAGGCGGGCATCGTGGCGGTGGCGGGCACCCTGGTGGCCACGTTCCTGGCCTATTTCTTCGGCGGCTACGCGGCCGGACGGCTGGCCCGCTACGACGGTCTGGTGAACGGGTTGGGCGTGGTGCTGTGGACGATCATCATCGCCATCGCGCTGAGCATCGCCGGAGCCTTCCTGAGCAGCCGTTTCGAGGTCGCGCAGCAGCTCCATCTCGGCATCAATCTGCACGACCTGACGGTCGCCGGTGTCGTCTCGGGCGTGGTCACGCTGGTCGTCATGATCGTCGGGGCCGGCCTCGGAGGCATGCTCGGCACCTACTACCACCGGCGCATCGACCGCGACCTCGGGGCGCTGCCCTAGCGCAAGCGCCGGGAGAGCGCGGAAAGGGCGGGTGTCCGGTTCGGACGCTCGCCCTTCCTCTTTCTCCTCAGATCAGGCCCAGCTCCCAGCGCGCGTCTTCGCTCATCCGTTCCGGCGTCCAGGGCGGGTCGTAGACGATCTCGACCCCGGCGTCCTCCACGCCGTCGAGGAGCAGCAGGCGGTCGCGGACGTCGTTCATGACCTCAGGCGCCATCGGACAGCCGATCGCGGTCAGCGTCATCTTGACGTCGACGCGGCCCGGCGTCGGGTTGACCTCGTAGACGAGGCCGAGGTCGACGATGTTGACCGGAATCTCCGGGTCGAACACCTCGCGGAGCGCCTCCAGGACCTCCGTCTCCTCGACGATCGTGGTGGAACCGGCCATCGTCACTTCTCCTGTGGGAGCCCGGCCTCGCGCCAGGCCTTGTGTCCGCCGCGGAAGTTGACCACGTCCTTCACGCCCAGCGCGACCGCCATCTCCGAGGCCACCGCCGAGCGCTCGCCGACCTCGCACGCGAAGATCGTGTGGTCCTGGAACTTGGCGGCGCCGGGATTGGCCAGGATCGAGGCCAGCACCACGTTGCGTGATCCGGGGATGTGGCCGGCCCCATGCTCCCAGCCCTCCCGCACGTCCACGACCTCGTAGTCGCCGCTGTCGATCAGCTTCTTGATCTCGTCGAGCTTGAGGTCCCGGTAGGACGTCTCCTCTTCTTGTTGTGCCATCACCGTTCTTCTACCTCACCTCCCGTGTCTCTATTCGAATTCGTCCTCGTCCTGATCGGTCAGGCCCCAGGCGCCCACCTTCAGCACCTTCAGCGGGAGCAGGGCGCACTTGAGGCGCGCGGGTGAGATCTGGATCCCCAGCTCCTCCAGCACGTCGTCCCGCGAGATCTGCCTCGCCTCCTCCAGCCGGAGCCCTTTCAGTCGTTCCGTGAGCAGGGAGGCCGAGGCCTGAGAGATCGCGCAGCCGCGTCCGTGAAACCGGACGTCGGCGATCGTCCCGTCGTCGAGCTTGAAGTCCATGCCGACCACGTCGCCGCACAGCGGGTTGTGCTCCTCGTGCGAGACGTCGGCGCCCTCCAGCCGCCCGTAGTTCCGGGGGTTGCGGAAGTGGTCGAGGATGAACTCCCGATAGAACTGCTCGTCGGTCGCGGCCATCCCCCCAAAGACTCCTCAGACGCCGAAGATCTTGCGCGCGTCGTGCAGCCCGGCCACCAACCGGTCCACCTCCTCCCGCGTGTTGTACAGGTAGAGGCTGGCGCGGACCGTCGCCGGAACGTCGAGCCGGTCCATCAACGGCATCGTGCAGTTGTGTCCGGAGCGCACCGCCACGTCGTGCCGGTCGAGGATGGTCGCGACGTCGTGGGGGTGGATGCCCGCGATCTCGAACGAGAGCACGCCCGCCCGGTCGGCGGCGCCCGCGGGGGGACCGAAAACGCGCAGCCCGGGCACCTCGGCGAGCGCCTCCAGGGCGTAGTCGGTGAGGGCGGCCTCGTGCGTGTGGATCGCGTCCAGGCCCGTCTCCTCCAGGTAGTCGATCGCCGCGCCCAGCCCGATCGCCTCCGCGATCGGCTGCGTACCCGCCTCGAACTTGTGGGGAAGCGGGGCGAAGGTGGTCTTCTGCAGCGTGACGACGTCGATCATTTCGCCGCCGGCCAGAAACGGCGGCATCGCCTCCAGGAGCGAGCGCCGGCCATAGAGGACACCGACGCCGGTGGGCCCGCACATCTTGTGGCTGCTGAAGGCGTAAAAGTCGCAGCCCGCGTCCTGGACGTCGATGCCCAGATGCGGAGCTCCCTGCGCCCCGTCGACCACCACCACCGCCCCCGCCGCGTGGGCGAGCGCCGTCATCTCCTTCACCGGGTTGATGGTCCCGAGGGTGTTCGAGATCTGGTTGAACGCGACCAGCTTGGGGCTCTCTTCGAGCAGGGCCCGGTACTGATCCTGGCGCAGGCGCCCCTCCTCGTCGATGTCGACGAAGCTGAGCCGGGCCCCGCGTTCCTCCGCCAGCAGCTGCCAGGGCACCAGGTTGGAGTGGTGCTCCATCACGGTGGTCACGATCAGATCGCCGGCTTTGACGTTCTTGCGCCCCCAGCTGTAGGCGACCAGGTTCAACCCTCCCGTGGTTCCGGACGTGAAGACGATCTCCCGCGGCGAGGCGGCGTTGACATACTCCTGAGCCCGCTTGCGCGCCCCCTCAAACCCGGCCGTCGCCTGCTCGGACATCTTGTAGGCGGCCCGCAGGATGTTGGAGTTGTACCTGGTGAAGTACTCCTCCATCGCCTCCAGGACGGCGCGCGGCCGCTGCGCGGTGTTGGCCGAGTCGAGGTAGGCGACCCCGGTCTCGAAGATCGGGAAGTCGCGGCGGATCGCCGCCACGTCGTACGCATCGAGACCGGTCGCGGTCACGAAGGAACCTCGACCAGGATGTCGTCGCCGTCCACCTGGGTGCGGTAGGCCCGCACCGGCTGGGTGGCGGGCAGCCCCCGGACCGCACCCGTCCGCAGGTTGAACTTCGAGCCGTGGGCGGGGCACTCGATCTCGTCGCCCCAGACTTCGCCCTCGCTCAATGAGTACTCCTCGTGCGAGCACTCGTCATCCAGGGCGCAGTAGACGCCGTCGTCGGTGCGGGCGAGGCAGAGCACCAGGCCGCCCGCTTCCACCTGCTTCGCGGTCTCCGGCTCCAGGTCATCCTTCGACGCCACCCGGGCCAACTTCGTCGGGGTCGCCTCGGGTTCGACGTCAGCCATAGGGGCCCCCGCGAAACGGAGCTGGCGGAGTTTGGTGGGGATTAGCCAATTCGGGCCTCCAGCTCGCGCTCGACCAGTTCCCGGGCCTGCGCCACCGGAATCGTGTCCAGGACCTCGCCGAAGAAGCCGTGCACGATCATCCGCTGCGCCGTCTGCGGCGGCACCCCGCGCGACTCCAGGTAGAAGAGGTGCTCGGGATCGAGCGGCGCGATGGTGGCGCCATGCGTGCACCGCACGTCGTTGTTCTCGATCTCCAGCATCGGCATCGAGTGCGCCTTGGCGTCCGTCGAGAGGAGCAGGTTGCGGTTGGCCTGGTAGGCGTCCGACCCCCGGGCGCCGGGTTCGATGCGGATCAGTCCCGCGTACACCGCTCGGGCGTGATCGGTCAGCGCGCCCTTGAACAGCAGGTCGGACGTGGTCTGGCCGACCGCGTGGGACTGCAGCGTGTGGTAGTCGAAGAACTGATCGCCGGTGCCGAAGTAGAGGGCCTTCAGCTCGGCGGTCCCGCCCGGCCCGACCAGGTGTGCCTCGACCCGGTTCTTGGCGAAGTGGCCGCCGAGGCCGACGTTGATCAGCCGGACCGTCGCGTCGCGGTCGATCCGCGCCCGCTGGTCGGCGAACTGCCAGGCATGATGGCCCCAGCGCTGGAGCGCGATGTAGCCGACGTGGCTGCCCGGGCCGGCGAAGATCTCCGCCGAGCCCGAGGTGTAGGCGGCCCGCTCCAGGTCCGGGGACAGGAACTCATCGACGTAGTTGAACTGGCTGCCCGCTCCGGCCACGACCAGGGTGTGGGGAAGCACCGCCGCCCCGCCGGTGGCGGACCAGAACTGCGAGACCAGTGGCTGCTCGATCACCACGCCCTCGGGCACGTAGAGGAAGGTGCCGCCGCTGAAGAGCGCTGCGTGGAGCGCGGTCAGCCGGTCCCGGTCCGGCCGCACCTCCGTGAAGAGGCGATCGCGCACCAGCTCCGGATACTCGCGGGCCGCCTGCGAGAGGGGCAGGAACAGGACGCCCCTCTGGGCCAGATCCGGGTCCAGTTCCACCCGGCCCCCCTCGGAGCCGCGCTGCCGGAGCACCCCCGCGGTGTCCGCGATCAGATCCGCGTCGGGGGCGCCGGCCGCCTGCTCGAACGGCTCGAAGCTGTTCAGGTCCAGCCCCCGGATGTCGGTGCGCCGCCACTCCTCCTCGGTGCGGGACGGCATGGGCAGCCGTTGGAAGATCTCCCACGACTCACGACGGCGGGCGCGCAGCCACTCCGGCTCGCTGTGCAAGGACGCCAGGTCCTCGACCGCGCCCCTGGAAATGGCGGGCGTCGCGGTACTCACTGGACCACCCCCGCCGCCCCCGCGCTCGCCCGAATCCCCGTTTCGCACGGAACGGGTGTTATCCACGCCCGAATGGCGGCCCTTCCGTGCGAAAGGGGCCTTATCGTCGTGCCAGGCGTCACCCGACCGACCCCTCCATCTCGAGCTGGATCAGGCGGTTGAGCTCGACCGCGTACTCGAGCGGAAGCTCCTTCGTAAAGGGCTCGATGAACCCGTTGACGATCATGGTCTCCGCCTCGTCCTGCGAGATGCCGCGGCTCATCAGATAGAAAAGCTGCTCGTCGGAAACCTTGGAGACGGTCGCCTCGTGGCCGATGTTGACCTCGGGCTCGTCGCACTCGATGAAGGGGTAGGTGTCGGAGATCGACTCGTCGTCGAGCAGGAGCGCGTCGCACTTGACGAACGACTTCACGTTGTGCGCCCCCGGGTGTACCTTGACCAGGCCCCGGTAGCTGGTCCGGCCGCCGGCCTTCGAGATCGACTTGGAGGTGATCGTCGAGCTGGTGTTGGGCGCGACGTGGATCATCTTGCCGCCCGCGTCCTGGTGCTGGCCGTGGCCCGCGAACGCGATCGAGAGCACGTCGCCCTTGGCCCCCGGCTCCATCAGGTAGACGGAGGGGTACTTCATCGTGATCTGCGAGCCCAGGTTCCCATCGACCCACTCCATGGTCGCGTTCTCGTACGCGACGGCGCGCTTGGTGACCAGGTTGAAGACGTTGGTCGACCAGTTCTGGATCGTGGTGTAGCGGCAGCGGGCGCCCTTCTTGACGATGATCTCGACCACCGCGGAGTGCAGGGAGTCGGTGGTGTAGATGGGTGCGGTGCAGCCCTCGATGTAGTGGACGAAGGAGTCCTCGTCGCAGATGATGAGCGTCCGCTCGAACTGGCCCATGTTCTCGGCGTTGATCCGGAAGTAGGCCTGCAGCGGGATGTCGACCTTGACGCCCTTGGGCACGTAGATGAAGGAGCCGCCCGACCAGACCGCGGTGTTGAGCGCCGCGAACTTGTTGTCGGCGGCCGGGATCACGGTCCCGAAGTACTCCTTGAAGAGGTCCGGGTGCTGCTTGAGCGCGCTGTCGGTGTCGAGGAAGATGACGCCCTTCTTCTCCAGCTCCTGGTGTAGGGAGTGGTAGACGACCTCCGACTCGTACTGCGCGGCGACGCCGGCCAGGAACTTCCGCTCGGCCTGCGGTACGCCGAGGCGGTCGAACGTCTTCTTGATGTCGTCTGGTACCTCGTCCCAGTTCTTGCCCTGTTTGTCCGACGCCTTCAGGTAGTAGAAGATGTTCTCGAAATCGATGACTGAGAGGTCGGCGCCCCAGGTCGGCGTCGGCTTCTTGCGGAAGATCGAGAGCGCGCGCAGCCGGAGCTTGAGCACCCAGTCCGGCTCCTGCTTCATGAACGAGATCTCGCGGACGACGTCCTCGTTGAGGCCACGCTTGGCCTTGAAGACGTAGCTCTCGGGGTCGAAGAAGCCGAACCGCTCCTTGTAGTCGTCCCCGACATTGATCTTCGGTGCGACTGCCATCTACTTCACCTCCTGGCCGGCCGGCACGGGCTCGTCGACCCACTCCGCATAGCCGGTGCGCTCGAGCTCGTCTGCGACCTCGGAGCCGCCCGAACGGACGATGCGACCGTCGACGAGCACGTGCACGAAGTCGGGCTTTACGAATTCCAGGACCCGGGTGTAGTGGGTGATGATCAGCACCCCCAGGTCGGGGCCCCGCATCCCGTTGATCGCTTCCGACACGTACTTGATGGAGTCGATGTCGAGGCCGGAGTCGGTCTCGTCGAGGATCGCGATTTCCGGCTGCAGCGCCGCCAACTGGAGGATCTCGGCGCGCTTCTTCTCGCCACCGCTGAACCCGTCGTTGACGTAGCGGGAGAGGAAGGTGGAGTCCATCCGCAGCGTCTTCATGGAGTCGCCGAGCAGGCTGCGGAACTCGCGCGGCGTGATCGCCTTGCCTTTCGTGTCGTCCTTCCCGTCGACGCCGCGCTTGGCGTTGATCGCGGTGCGCAGGAAGTTGGCCATGGTCACGCCCGGGACCACCGTCGGGTACTGCAGAGCCAGGTAGACGCCGAGCCGCGCCCGCTTGTCGACCGGAAGCTCGAGGAGGTTCTGGCCCTTGAATCGGACCTCGCCGCCGAGCACCTGGTAGCTGGGGTGCCCCATCAGCGCCGCCGCCAGCGTCGACTTGCCAGACCCGTTGGGGCCCATGACGGCGTGGACCTCACCCTTGTTGATGGAGAGTGAGACGCTTTTCAGGATCTCCCGACCCTCCACCGCGACCCGGAGGTCCTTGATCTCGAAGTCTGCCATTCGCGTTGCCTTCTCCTTCTCCAAGATGACTAGTCGGTAACCGCAGGTGATGTCGCCCGCCCCGAGCCAGGTCTGGCGGACGACGTCGGTGCCGAGCAGGCGAGCGTACATCTCGCGTTCCCGCTGGCACGGATAGCCGGTCTTGGCGGCGACGTCCTGGATCGGACAGTTGTGGTGCTGCAGCAGCAAGGTGCCGTCGGGCGCGCGCCGCAGCTCGGTCATGTGGCCGGAGCGCTGGGTCGCGTGGGCCAGCTCCACCGCCCGCTCGTCGATGGTGGTGCCCGTGATCTCGGCGCCCAGGGCCTCCTCCTGGCGCGCCGCGCGGGCGGTGAAGAAGGCCTCCAGCTCGGCCGCGGGCAGGAACTCGACCAGCTGCGCGGCCAGTTCCCGATGGCCGCCCGGGAACTCTCGCTGCGCGGCCTCGGTGAGGCGGTAGCGGTGCTGCGGCCGGCCCGGTCCCGAGGCCTTCACGGACTCCGGCTCCACCAGGCCCTGCTGATGCAGCTGTTCCAGGTGCCGCTGCGCCCCCTGCTTGGTCAGCCCCAGGGCCTTGGCGATCTCGGCCAGGCTGCTGGGACCGCTACGCTTCAACGCGGCCAGGATCTCGTGCTTGCGATCCATCCGGCCTCCATCCTACCGATTTATCAACGCTGTCGTTGAAAAACTCCCCCTTCGCACGTCACCACCGGCCATCTGTACGCAGATGTCACGGTTTCGGCCCCTTTTTGGGGCCATCTGTCGACAAATGGCCCTCGTGCGGGGTCAGGCGGGTCGGGCGAACACCTCCGCCGGGTCGACCAGGCGCTCCAGCCGCGTGCCCGGGAAGTAGACCCTCACCCCCGGCTTATCGGCGGCCCCCAGATACCAGCCGGCGGCGTAGAGCTCGGCGGCCTGAGCCAGGTTCCTGGCCTGGACGATCCGGCGCCCGTCGGTGAAGGCCAGCGACTGGCGGCGAGCGGCGGGGAAGCCGAGTCGCACCTCCCCGCCGGTCTTCAGCGTGTACGCGTAGTCGTCGAACTCGCCGCCTTCCACCGACGCCACCATCTCGGCGATGGTGGGAAGGTCCCCCGCCCGCATGCGAGCGCGCAGGTCCGCGCGTTGATCGCGCCGCGCCAGGCGCTCCCGCCGCCGAACCTCGGTGAGCAGCACGTCCCGGTCCGCCCGCAGCTCGCGAAGCCGGCGGTCGAGCGGAGCGATCTCGGCTCGCACCGCTTCGATGCGCGCCTCTAGCTCCGACGCCGCCAGCTTCGGCAGGTCGTCGCTCACGCCACCCATCCTCGGCCCCGAGGCCGGGTGTCAGGCGCCGGTCGCGGCCGCCGCCTCACGCACCTTGGTGTATTCGGCGTCGATCTCGAGCCGGATTTCGTCGGCCACCACCAGTCCGCCGGTCTCGAGGGCCGCCGAGTACGTGAGGCCGAACTCCCGGCGGTTCAGCCGCCCGACCAGTTCGACGCCGGCCCGGTCATTGCCCCAGGGATCCTTGGTCGGTCCCTCCACGACCCCGGTCAACGCGACCGGCTTCGAGACGCCGTGGATGGTGAGGTCACCGGTGACGCGGTACTCGGAGCCACCCAGCGGCTCGACCCCGGTGCTCTTGAAGGAGATCGTGGGGTAGTTCTCGACGTCGAAGAAGTTCGCGCTCCGCAGATCGTTGTCGCGCATCTCGACCCCGGTGTCGACGCTGCTCGCCTTGATCTCGACCTCGATCTGCGCCTTCTCCGGCTGCCCCTCGTCCACGTTCACCGTCGAGGTGAACTCGTTGAACTTGCCGCGCACGGTGCTGATCACCATGTGCTTGACGGCGAAGCCGATGCGGGAGTGCGCCCCGTCGATCGTGTACTGAGACATACCGATTCCTCCTACCTTTCGCTGACTGCCGCGTCCGGCATCCTCACCGCCGAATCACACTGAGGAACAAAGTTCCCGTGTGAACTATTCCTCCACCTCGAGGCAGCGATGCGCAAGACCCCCCGACCGACCGAGGCCCAGATGGAGGCCTGGCGCGCCCTGCTCATGAGCTCCCGCGGCCTCCGAGCCACCCTCGACCGCGAGCTGCAGCAGGAGCGCGGCCTGTCTCTGGCGATCTACGAGACGCTGCTGCAGCTCTGGGGCGCCCCTGGTCGCCGCTTGCGAATGCAGGAGCTGGCGCGCGGCGTGCAGCTCAGCCGCAGCGGCATCTCTCAGCTGGTGGGGCGGATGGAGGCAGCGGGGCTGGTTTCGCGCTGCGGAGCGGCGGAGGACGGTCGCGGGACGGTCTGTTCGCTCACGTCCGAAGGAATCCGGATCTTCAAGCGCGCGGCGGTCGTCCATGTGCGCGGTATCCAGGAGCACTTCGCCGCCCGGTTCACGGACCAGGAGGCGGCGCAGCTGACCGCTCTGCTCGGGCATGTGATCGGGGACGGGCCCCCACCTCCGCCGGACCCCGACTGCGTCCCCGCCGCGGGCGGTACCGAGATCTGAGGCGGCGGCCAAAGGCGGGACTCCGGCAGCGGAGGTGGTGATAGGCTTTCCGCATGTTCTCCATCGCCATCAAGGAGCGCGGCGCCGCCGTCCGCGACCAGTTGGCCGGCAACCTGGATCAGGTTCGCTCCGGGGTCGTCTCAAGGCTGGCAGACGTGGATACCGCGGCGTTGAAGAAGCAGGGCCAGGCGCTCGCCGCCCACGGTCTGGACTATGCCGCAGAGGTGCGCCGCCAGGTCGAGAAGACGGGCGTTCCCATGCCCTTCCTGCCGGAGCCTCGGCCCAAGGCCCGGAGGTGGCCGCTGGCCGCGATCCTGGTCGGAGTCGGCCTTGGTGTGGCTGCCACGACCGCCTACTTCCTGTACGACCGCCAGCGGCGCGAGGCGGTCCGCAAGCGCCTCAACCAGGTGCAGGGCGCGGCCTATGACCGCTACACGAACTTGGGCGGCGTGCAGGGGGCGATCCAGGGCGTCCGGGGCCGCGTGAACGGATCGGACCTGAAGGACAAGGTGGTGGCTGCCATCTCGGGCGGCGGCGAGTTCCCCAAGGGACTCGAAGTCGAGGTCGAGGGTCGCACCGTCTACCTGAAGGGGGAGATCGCGGACGCGGCGGCGGCGGATGCCGCGGCGGAGCGCGCCCACACGGTCGACGGCGTGGTCGCGGTCGTCAACCACACGACGTCACCGGCCCCCTCGCAGAACTGAGGCCCGCTCTGGGCCGCGGGAGCTACCCCATCGCACCATCCGTCGGATAAAGCCGCCGAACGCGGCGAGCCTTCCTACGTCTGGCGAGCGGGACAGGATCGGCGGCTCGGCATGATCACCGAGCACGCCCCTGACCTGCGCTCCGCACAGGTGCTCGACGACGGCTGCGGGATCGGAACCTACGTCGGACGGCTGGGTACGGTGGCGGCGCTGGCGGTCGGGATCGACTTCGAGCTCGAGCGCACGCGAGAGGCGGGCGAACGGGTCGGACATCGGATCGCCTGCGCCGCGTCCGAGCACCTGCCGTTCGCCGCGGGGACGTTCGACGTCGTCCTCTCCAACGAGGTGATCGAGCACGTGCAGGACGACCGGGCGGCGGTGGCCGAGATGGCGCGGGTGCTGCGGCCGGGCGGGCGCGCGATCATCTTCTGCCCCAACCGCTGGTACCCGGTCGAGCAGCACGGGGTCTACTGGCGCGGGCGCTACCACTTCGGCAACGTCCCCCTCGTCAACTATCTGCCGGACCCGCTGCGGAACCGCCTGGCGCCGCATGTCAGGACCTACACCCGCGGCCGCCTGCTCAGCCTCCTGCGAGGTCTGCCGCTCCAGGTTGTCTACGAGACACGCATCTTCGGCGGCTACGACAACCTGATCGCCCGCTTCGGCCCCGGCGGCCGGCTGCTGCGGGCAGGACTGCAGGGGGCGGAACGAACGCCGGCGCGCGTCTTCGGCCTCTCCCACCTGGTCATCGCCGAACGCACCCAACCCGTCTGACCCCTTTAGGGCCCGTTTCGCACGGAACGGGTCCCATTCGGGGCCCGATAGCACCCCTTCCGCGCGAAACGGGGGTTATAGAGGGCGTGGCAAGAGTGAGGGCACGGTCTCGGGGGCGAATCCCAAAGTGGGGGGCAGCGACTGGGCGTGGGCGCCCGTGGTGAGATGCACCAGCGCCCCCGACCGCGGCGTCAGCCGCGGGGGCCGCAGGCCCGATAGATAAGGGAATCGTCTTCCCTCGGGGGGTCTGGGGGGGGCACCCCCGCATCGACTCCGTACAATCCCTTCTCCGTGAGCGACGTAGAGACCGCGCCGGCGAGCGGCGTCAAGGTGGAGACGGAGACGCTGCCGAAAAGCCGGGTCTCGGTCCTGATCGAGATTCCGACCGAGCGGGTCGACGCGGCCTACGAGCGGACGCTGCAGCGGCTCACACAACGGGTGCGCATCCAGGGCTTCCGGCCGGGCAAGGCGCCGCGCGCGCTGGTGGAAGCACGGCTGGGCCCGCAGGGGCTGCGCGAGGAGGTCGCCGACCTGCTGGTTCCCGACGTGGTGAGCAGCGCGCTGATCGACAACCACATCGAGGCGGTGGACCGGCCGCAGATCGACGTCGAGCAACTGGATCGCGGCCGGCCGGGCCGGGTCCGCGCCCGCGTCAGCGTCCTGCCCCACGTGACGCTGCCCGACGTGGCGACCCTCCATGTCGACCCCACCCACACCGAGATCACCGACGTCGACGTGGAGCGCGAGCTCGAGCGTCGCCTCGCCGACAAGACCGAGGTCGAACCGGTGGAGCGCGAGGTGCGCGTCGGAGACCAGGTGATCGGTGACCTGACCGCCTACGTCGACGGCAAGGAGGTGACCTCGGAGTCACGCACCGGCATCGAGCTCGACGTCCGCGAGGGCGTCCTGGTGCCGGAGCTCTACCAGGCCTTGCAGGGGACGAAGGAGGGGGACGAGGTCGAGGCCACTTTGACCATGCCTGAGACCCACAGCAACCCTGACCTGCGGGGTCAGGAGACGACGCTCAAGGTCAAGGTCCAGGGCGTCAAGGAGAAGCACATCCCCGAGCTCACCGACGAGCTGGCGGCGGAGGTCTCGGAGGGGGCGCAGACGACCGCGGCGGCCTTCCGGGACGAGGTCCGGCGCCAGCTCCTGGAAAGCGCCGAGCGCTCCGATCGCCTGGGCAACGAGCAGCGGGCGGTCGAGGCCTACGTGGAGGCGGCCGAGCTGGAGATCCCGGACGCGCTGATCGACCACGAGGTCGACCATCAGCTCGAACACATGGCGGAAGATCTCGAGCGCTCGGGGCTCAAGCTCGAGCGCTACTTCGAGTATCTGGGACGCACCGAGCAGTCGTACCGCGCCGAGTTCCGGCCCCAGGCCGAGGGACGGATCCGTACCGACCTGGTCCTCACCGAGGCACAGAAGGAGTTGGTCGAAGCCCCGACCGAGGATGAGGTCAAGGTCTACATCCGCGAACAGGCGGAGAGCGAACCCTCGATCGCCGAGGACCTCGACAAGTTCCTCGCCGAGCAGTCCTCGCTCGACTTCTTCCGGCAGCGCCTCACCCGGCTTCGTATCGTGGAGCGCGTCACCGAGCTGCTCACCGGCGAGGCGCCCGCCTCCCGTGCCGAGGCGCTCGAGGATGACGACGTCGAACATATCGAGGCGGAGATTCCTGACCCGGCATCGACCGAACAGGAGACCAGTGAGACGGGTGGAGCAGCAGATGCCGAATAGGGGACCGTCAGGGAGCTTCAGCAGACAAGGCGAATCGTCTTCCCTCGGGGGGATTGCGGGGGGGCACCCCCGCATGTACATGGTGCCGACCGTCGTCGAGTCGACCAACCGGGGTGAGCGAGCCTTCGACATCTACTCGCGGCTGCTCAAGGACCGGATCATCTTCCTCGGCACGCCGATCGACGACCAGGTCGCGAATCTGATCATCGCTCAGCTGCTGTTCCTGCAGTCGGAGGACCCCGAGAAGGAGATCTCCCTCTACATCAACAGCCCGGGCGGCCACGTGTCGGCCGGGCTCGCGATCTACGACACCATGCAGTTCGTCCGCCCGGTGGTGTCCACGATCTGCATCGGGATGGCGTACTCGATGGGCGCGGTCCTGCTCGCGGGAGGGTCCCACGGGCACCGGTACGCCCTGCCCCACGCCAACATCCTGATCCATCAACCGCTGGGTGGGGCGCAGGGCCAGGCCACCGACATCCAGATCCACGCCAGGGAGATCCTCCGCACGCGCGAGGTGCTGAACGGTATCCTGGCGCGCCACTCGGGCCAGCCGATCGAACGGGTCGAGCAGGACACGGAGCGAGACTTCTTCATGACGCCGGATCAGGCCAAGGAGTACGGCCTGATCGACGACATCATCGTGGCCTCGTCGCCGGCGGCCCAGGAGGTCGTGGGCGCCGGGAGCGCCAGCCGGTAGGTGGGGCGATGCTGTTCCGCCGGCGCCGCGACAAGGACCTCAAGGTGGTGCGGCACGGGCCGCGCTGCTCGTTCTGCGGCAAACAGCGCGGGGAGCAGGGCGTGCAGCTGATCGCCGGGTCCGGCGCCTACATCTGCAGTGAGTGCGTGGCGCTGGCCCAGGACATTCTCCGTGGCCACAGGCCACCGGCACCGGCGTAGGATCGCAACCCCCGATGAGTGAGAGAGAAGACCGCCGCCGCTACACCCGGTGCTCCTTCTGCGGGAAGGGCCAGGACCAGGTGCGCAAGCTGGTGGCGGGCCCTGGTGTTTACATCTGTGACCAGTGCATCGATCTCTGTCAGGAGGTCCTGGAGGAGGACAACCGCTCGTCCGGTCAGAAGAAGGCGAAGACGGGGTTCATCCCCAATCCGCAGTCGATCGCGGCCCAGCTCGACTCCTACGTGATCGGGCAGGAGAAGGCGAAGCACGTCCTCGCGGTCCAGGTCTACAACCACTACAAGCGGGTGCAGGCCAGCAAGATGGTGGGCGACGTCGAGCTCTCCAAGTCGAACGTGTTGCTGGTGGGACCTACCGGCTGCGGGAAGACGTACCTGGCCCAGACGCTGGCCAAGATCCTCGACGTCCCCTTCGCGATCGCCGACGCGACCAGCCTCACCGAGGCCGGGTACGTGGGCGAGGACGTGGAGAACATTCTGCTCCGGCTGATCCAGGCGGCCGACTTCGACGTCAGCCGGGCGGAGCGCGGAATCATCTACATCGACGAGATCGACAAGATCGCGCGCAAGTCGGACAACCCCTCGATCACCCGGGACGTCTCCGGCGAGGGGGTTCAGCAGGCGCTCCTCAAGATCCTGGAGGGAACGGTGGCCAACGTCCCGCCGCAGGGCGGCCGCAAGCATCCCCACCAGGACTTCATCCAGATCAACACCACCAACATCCTCTTCATCTGCGGCGGCGCCTTCGACGGTCTGGAGCAGGTCATCGAGCGCCGGATCGGCCGCCGCTCGATCGGGTTCGGCGCCTCGGACGCGCCGGTCACGAAGCAGGAGCGCTCCGAGATCTTCCAGTACCTGCAGCCGGAGGACTTGATGAAGTTCGGATTCATCCCCGAGTTCATCGGGCGGCTGCCGATCGTGGTCACGCTCCACCCGCTCAACGAGTCGGACATCGTGCGCATCCTGACCGAGCCCAAGAACGCGCTCGTCAAGCAGTATCAGAAATTCTTCGGTCTCGACAACGTGGAGCTGGTGTTCGAGCCCGATTCGCTGCGCGCCATCGCCGACCGGGCGGTGGATCGGGGGACCGGTGCCCGGGCGTTGAAATCGATCATCGAGGAAGCCCTCCTCGACACCATGTACGAGATCCCCTCACGCCCCGAGATCAAGCGCTGCACGATCACCCGGGACACGATCGACGGCGAGGGCCGGGCGCCGGTGTACGAGCTCCAGGACCCGAGCACCGTGGGCGTCATCGAGGAGAGTGCCTGAACCTCGGGACGCCGCGGTGGCGAATTGGTTGTGCCGCCCCGACGGGTTTCCGGTACACTTCCAACCGCGCTGAACGGGGCGCATCGCCGCGGTGACCTCTCTTCTCGAACGGGCCCTCGACGTTGTAAGCGGAGTTCGAGAAGAGGGCCAGGAATGCCAAGCGGAACGATCAAGAAGCTGGTGTCCGATCGCGGGTTCGGCTTCATTGCGGCGGAAGACGGAAAGGAGTACTTCTTTCACCGGAGCGGCACGGAGGCTGATTTCGACAGCCTGCGTGGCGGGGAAACGGTGACCTTCGAGGTCGAGGCCAGCCCCAAGGGGCCTCGGGCCGGCCGGGTCCGCCTCTCGTAAGTTCGAAAGAACATCGGCGCGGCGCCTCGGCGCCGCGCCTTTTTTGTTCAATGCGGGATCTGCTCTCACCCTCCGAAACTCCGCCAGCTCCGTTTCGTGGGGACCCCGAGTGAGAGGCCGCCTTCTCCTCACCGGGGCCACCTCGGGCCTGGGGCCGGTGCTGGCACGTGCCCTCCACGTCGCCGGCTATCGCCTGGTCCTCAGCGGCCGGCGGCCGGAGGCCCTCGCGCCGCTGGCCCGCGAGCTGGTCGGCTCGGAGACGATCGTCGCCGACCTGGGACGGGCGGCGGAGGTGGAGCGGCTGGCGCGCGAGGCCGGAGAGATCGACGCGCTGGTCGCCAACGCCGGCGTCGGCTCCAGGGGCAGTCTTCTCGAAATGGACGTGGCCGACATCGACGAGACGGTGGAGGTCAATCTGCGGGCGCCCCTGGTGTTGACCCGGCTCCTCCTGGATGGGATGGTCGCGCGGCACCGGGGTCAGATCGTGCTCATGGCTTCGATGGCCGGTCAGGTGCCGCTGCCGGGACAGATTGTCTACGGGCCCACCAAAGCAGCCCTCCGTGCGTTCGGGTTCGCGCTCCGTAACGAGCTGCGCGGGACCGGCGTCGGCGTCTCGCTGGTCTCGCCCTACTTCGTGGGAGAGGCCGGGGTGTTCGCGCGGACCGGAGCCCACGCCCCCGGTGAGGTGAGCCCGCGCCAGGTCGCCGGCGCGGTCCTGCGCGCCGTCGCGCGGAACCCGGCCGAAATCACGGTCGCGCCTCGCGGGCTGCGGCTGGCGAGCCGGATCCCAGGCGCCTTCCCCGAGCTGATGTCCGTGGTCCCGATGCGCCACCCCCGGTCGCGCGGCTAGGCGCCCAATGAGGGCGATTGGCGCCCGGTGCACCAACGGCCAACTGTGACGTCGGCGGCATCGGGGTCAGTCCTCGGCCGGGGGGTCGGGCAGCAGCCGGGGCTCGATCCGTTCCTCGACCACGGTGCCGGGCCCGGTGCGGCGAACCGCGTAGGCGCCCGCGCCGGCGATCTCACTCACCGCCTCCACCAATCGGGTGCCGCGGTACAGGAGCCCGACGCCGTTGTCGGTGGCGTAGGCGTCGGGAAGCGTTCCGTCTCCGACCAGCTTCTGCAAGAGCGGCCGGCGTTGGGGCTCGACGTCGTAGTGGACGCCGTTGGCGTACGGGAGCAGCGCCAACCCATCGGTGAGCGGCCGCAGCCGGGGCCCGAAGGAGTCGGTGGTGCCACCCACGTGCCAGCACAGCGAGCCGGCGGAGACGCCGGCCAGCACCACGCCCGCTTCCCAGACCTCGCGGAAGATCGTGTCCAGCCCGTGCAGGCGCCACATCGCCAGCAGACCCGCGGCGCTGCCGCCACCCACCCAGACCGTGTCCTGGCGCAGCAGGTGGGCCCGCATGTCGGCGATGTTGGGCATGGAGAAGAGGCGCAGGCAGGAGAGCACGATCCCGGTGCCGCTGAAGGCCTCGAAGAGATGGGCCTGCCAGAAGAGGTCGTCGCCGGTGGCCGTCCCCAGGTAGCACACCTTTGGCCGCTCCCCGCCCCGGCCCAGTTCGATCGCGTGCCAGAGGAGCGCGCTCGCGGCGACGTGGTGGCGCCGGCTGAGGCGGGTGCCACCCGAGGTGGCCAGGATGGTGGGCTGATCGGCGGGCATGGGCCGAGCGTGGCAGATCCCTCTCCGGCGCGTACAATCCCCACCCCATGGAACGCGCCGTAGACGACGTACCCGTAGTCTCGCCGGCGCGCTCCCGGGCCCATTGACCGCGCCGGCTCCCCCGACCCGCAACCCGAGGAGTCCGCACGTCCGATGAGCAGCCCCGACACCGGCCAGACTGACATCCCCGCCGGCAGCATGCTCGGCGCCTACGACCCCGGCACCGTTGAGGCCGGCTGGTACCGGCGTTGGCTGGAGGCCGACCTGTTCCGCGCTGACGCCCACAGCCCAAAGCCGGCGTTCTCGATCGCGATCCCGCCTCCCAACATCACCGGCGACCTCCACCTTGGCCATGCCGTCCAGGTCGCGCTGCAGGACGCCTGGTCGCGCTACCGCCGGATGACCGGCTACGAGGTCCTCTGGCTCCCGGGCACCGACCACGCCGCGATCGCGACCCAGAACGTGATCGAGAAGCAGCTGGCTCAGGAGGGGACGACCAAGGAGCAGTTGGGCCGGGAGGCGTTCGACGAGCGGGTCGCCGCCTGGTACGACCAGGTGGGAGGGATCATCCTGAGCCAGCTCCACGAGCTGGGCGCCTCCCTCGACTGGACGCGCGCCCGGTTCACGCTCGACGAGCCCTACGTGAAGGCGATCCGCACCGCCTTCGTCCACTACTACCGGCGCGGGATGATCTACCGCGGACCCCGGATCGTGAACTGGTGCCCGCGCTGCCGTTCCGCGATCTCCGACCTCGAGGTGCAGTGGCGGGAGCACACCGACACGCTCTACTCGATCCGGTACCCGATCGAGGGCTCGGACGAGAGCATCACGATCGCCACCGTGCGCCCGGAGACGATGCTCTTCGACACCGGCGTCGCGGTCCACCCCGACGATCCGCGCTATCGCCACCTGGTGGGGAAGGCGGCGATCCTGCCGCTCGTCGGCCGGCGGCTACCGATCGTGGCCGACCCCGCGGTCGAGCGGGAGTTCGGCACCGGCGCTCTCAAGGTCACGCCCGGTCACGACCCGCTGGACTACGAGCTGGGAGAGCGGCACGGCCTGCAGATCATCAACGGGCTGCACCCCGATGGCCGCCTCAACGCGAGCAGCCTTCCGCGCTACGACGGACTGACCACCCTGGAGGCGCGCGAACGAGTGGTCGAGGACCTGCGGGTGGAGGAGTTCCTGGAGGGGGAGCGGCCCTACACGCACGAGGTCGGACACTGCGACCGCTGCGACACGGTCCTCGAGCCCCTGGTCTCGGAACAGTGGTGGCTGCGGATGGCGGACCTTGCCGCCCGTTCGCTGGAGTCGAGCCGGCGCGGTCAGGTGCGCTGGCATCCGGACCGGTTCCAGCGCACCTACGAAGACTGGCTGCGCGGCATCCGGGACTGGTGCATCAGCCGCCAGCTCTGGCTCGGTCACCGGATCCCGGTCTACACCTGCACCAGTGGGCACCAGTTCGCGTCGGTCGAGGAGCCCTCAGCCTGTGCCACGTGCGGCAGCGGACAGGTGACCCAGGACCCGGATGTCCTCGACACCTGGTTCAGCTCCGCGCTCTGGCCCTTCGCGACGCTCGGCTGGCCGGAGGACACTCCGGACCTGCACAAGTTCTATCCCACCTCGGTCAACACCACCGCGCGCGAGATCATCACCCTCTGGATCGCGCGCATGATCTTCAGCGGCCTCGAGTTCATGGGCGAGGTCCCGTTCGGCGACGTGATGATCCACGCCACGATCCTGGCGGCCGACGGCCGGCGCATGTCGAAGTCGCTCGGCACCGGGGTGGATCCCCGAGAGCTGATCCGCACCTACGGCGCCGACGCGCTTCGAGCCTGGGCCTGCCAGGTGGTGATGACGGGTCAGGACGTGCGTTACGACGAGAGCCGCATCGAGGGCTACCGGCGCTTCGCCAACAAGCTCTGGAACGCGACCAAGCTGGTCACCCAGCGGCTGTCCGATGGGCCCGCACCCCGGCTGCCGCCGCGCGACCGCCGCACCCTGACCGACCGCTGGATCCTCTCCCGCCTCGACCAGGTGACGGCCGAGGTCCGCGCTCGCATCGAGGACTTCACGTTCACGGGTTCCATCACGTCGCTCTACGACTTCTGCTGGCACGACTTCTGCGACTGGTACCTGGAGGCCGCCAAGACGCGCCTGCGCGCCGGCGATCCGGTGGCGCGCGGGGTCGCGGTCCACGTGCTCGACGTCTGTTTCCGGCTCCTTCACCCCTTCATGCCGTTTGTCACCGAGGAGCTCTGGCATCGCCTCCCCGGGGAGCGCGACTTCGTCATGCGCAGCCCCTGGCCGGAACCGGATTCGGCGACCCGCGATGCCGGCGCCGAGGCCCGACTGCAGGCCGCCATCGAGGCCACCGAAGAGCTCCGCCGGCTCCGCAAGCAGGCGGGTGCGCGGGAGCGTGGGGGACGGCTCTGGCTCGCCGATGGGGTCGATGCCGAGCTCGCCGGGCTCCTGGCGGAGTGGGGGCAGGTCGAACGCGAGCCGGGCCCGCCGCCGGCGGGGGCACTGCCGCTGACCGCCGTCGAGGGCCACGTGGAGCTGCCCGCCGCCCAGCGGGACGCGGCGTCGCTGGAGCGCGAGCGCGCGCGCCTGCAGCAGGAGCTTGCCCGGGTGGAGGCCAAGCTGGGCAACGCATCATTCGTGGACCGGGCCCCCCAGGCCGTGGTCGAGAAAGAGCGAGCTCGCCGCCAGGACCTGACGCAGGCACTGTCCCGGCTCGGCTGACCGCTGCGGGGGTAACATCCCGCCCATGCTCGCTTCCGGCGAACGCCGCTGGCGTGGGAAGGTCCCCCGGCTCAACGGCTGATCGGCTGCTTACGAATCCCGCGTCGTCGTAAGCAGCGGAGTGACAGACGCGATCGGTCGTCGCCGTTGCCGGCCCCTCGCTCGTGCTCCTGCTGATACCGGTGTTGATCAGGAGTGAAGACCATTGCCCATCCCGCACCAGACTCAAATGCGGCTCATCCGGCGGCGCCTGGCCGGCAAGGAGGGATCCGACCGGCTTCGTGAGCTGCGGGCCATCCTCGGCGAGCTGCCCAACTACAAGAACGGGCCATACGCGGACATTCGCAAGTGGGTGCACGCCCAGGTCGCCGAGACCCGCCTGCGCTCGCGCGTGACGCAGCGCGACAGCATCGCGGTCCGTCGGGAGGGAGTGGCCCAGGTGGCGCTCGTGGGACCCCCGAACGGAGGGAAGTCTTCGCTCCTGCAGGCCCTGTCCAACGTTCAGATCAAGATCGGCGACTACGCGTTCACCACCGTCCGGCCGGTGCCGGCGCTGACCCGGATCGCCGGGGTGCTGGTGCAGCTGGTCGAGATCCCGGGCTTGATCCCGGGGGCGGCCGACGACCGCGGTGGTGGCAGGGCGCTGCTCGGCGTCTTGCGTGAAGCCGACGCGGTGCTTTTCTGTCAGGACCTGGGCGCCGACCCCGAGTCGCTCCGCGAGGTGCGGGTAGAGGTCGCGCGGGCCGGGATCGAGCTGCCGGCGCTCTTCGTCGCCACCAAGCTCGACGAGGCTCCGGAGGGGGCCCTAGAGGCGCTGCGGCGGTCGCTGCCCGAGCTGCCGGTGGTCCCGGTCTCCGTCCTCGACGACCGGAGCCTGGAGACCCTGCGAAGCGCCATCTGGCAGCTCATCGACCTGGTCCGTGTCCACCTCCGGTACCAGGGCGTGGTAGCCGAGGAGCCGGTCGCCCTGCCCCGGGGCGCGACCGTCGCCGACGTCGCCGCGCACATCCACGGAGACCTGGGAGCGAGCTTCGGCGGGGCCAGGGTCTGGGGTCCATCCGCCCGGTTCGACGGTCAGCGCGTGGGGAGGGATCACACCGTCCGCGACGGTGATCAGGTTGAAATCCTGCGCTGATGCCGCTACTGCCCGACGCGGCCGTCGATCGCCTCGCGCAGCAGGTCTGCGTGCCCGCAGTGCCGCGCGTACTCCTCGACCAGGTGGACCAGCACGTCCCGAACCTGGACCGGCTCGCCCTGACGCGTATGGACCATCCGGCCGAGGTCCGTCTCACCCTCCAGCTGGTGATCCGCGAACGCGACCTCGGCCCGCCAGTCCGCCCAGGCCTGCTCCACCAGGCGGGGATCCGCGACCGCGCCGTCCCAGGCCGCGTCCCAGTCCCCGGGCTCGCTGCCGTAGATCTGAGGGACCTGCTGCCCGGCCAGGACGCGCCGGAACCAGTTCCGCTCGACGTCGGCCAGGTGACGGATCAGGCCCAGCAGCGACATCGTCGAGGGCGGGACGCTGCGCCGCGCCAGCTGCTCGGCGTCGAGGTCGGCGCACTTCATCTCCGCGGTGAGCCGGTAACCGCGCAGGTATTCGAGTAGGGTGGATCGCTCGTCGGTCATCGGTGCGTGCCGGTCCCGGGGGTCGTCGGCGGGGTCGACCCACATGTCGGGGTAGGCGGACGCCGCCGTCCAGCGGCTGGGAGCCGGTTCTTCGGAAGACATCGGCCCATGGTGGCAGGCGCGTGGGACTCGGAGTGCCGGCATTGGCACCCGCAGCACACGTCGCCTCTGGCGGCCCACCCTTGAGGTCCGGAGGCGCCCTGCGGATTCGCACGAGCGGGTGCGCAGCACTCGGGCGTCAGCCCGAGGCAAGTCATTGACCGGCACCACGAGAGCACTCCCCACTGCGGGCCCGGCAGGGAACGCCGGCGAGTGCCGGCGGGGGGTTTGGGGGCGCAGCCACCCAAGTAAGTCATATGCGCGTCCGCAACCGGCACGCACGGTACCTACACCCTCGTGCGCGCAGCGCTCGGGCGCCAGCCCGAAGCTCCCTGCGGAGGTCGGACGGTACCCACCGCCGCGGGGGGCACCTCTGGGCGAGTCCTTAGACTGGCGGCCGTGCCCGGCGCTCTGATCCTGCTTCCGCCGGCGGTGCTGGTGGCGGGCGGGCTTCTTTCCTGGGCCGTGCCGCTGCAGGGCGTGATCCCTGCCCGCACCCCGGGAGCGGTGGCCACCTGGGCGGCGCTGGCGGCGCTGATCGGAACCTGGCTGGCGGTCGGACAGCTTCCCACCACGGTGGGCGTGGTGCTGCGGGCGGTCACGCTGCCGCCCCTGCTGCAGCTGGACGCGACCCGGTTCGCGGCCGGGGTCATCCTGCTGGCGGGGGTCGGGGTCCTGGTCACCGTCCGTGGCGGGGACAGATCGATCGCCGCGCTCAGCACGCTGGCCACCGCCTGCGCGCTGCTGGCGGTCGAGGCCGGCAGCCTGGCGCTCCTCGCGGTCAGCGTGGGCGCGGCCTGCCTGCTCCTGGTGGCCGCACACCGGGAGGAGGGTGGGCGGCTGCTCGGTGGCCTCTGGCCTGCTCTGGTGGTCGCCACCCTGACGCTCCTGGCGGCGGCGGCGATCGTGCTCGCGCTGGCGGGCACCACCGTCTACACGGCGATCCCGGTGACGGCGTTCTCCGCGATTCCCTTCCTGCTCGTGATCGTGGCGGCGGCCTGCCTGACCGGCCTGCTGCCCTGGCCGACCTGGGTCACCAAAAGCCTGGGCCGGGCGCGTCGCGACGCGTCCGGCATGACCGCGGTGCTGCTCACCCCGCTCGGCCTGTTCCTGCTGCTCGAGACGACGCCGCTCGGTGCCGGCACCTGGCCCGCGGGGGCGCTGCATGTGATCGTCGCCCTCTGGTCAACCTTCACGCTGGCCGCCGCCGCCCTGCGTGCCCAGGCCGCCGGAAGCCGTCGCCAGGTCCTGCGTGAGGTCGCGTCGATGCAGGTGGCGGTGGCCGCGATCGCCCTCTCCCTGGGCACCCAGCTCGGCATCGCCGCCGGTGTCACCGGGATCGCGGCCGCCACCCTGTCGCAGCTGATCAGCGTGCTCCTGCCGACGTCGGGTCGCGTTGGCATCCTGGGCGGCGCGCTCGCCGTCGCGGTTCCGCCCGGCCTGCCGTTCTGCAGCCTGGCCCTGACCGCCGAAGCGAGCATGCAGGCGGGGGCCGCCGCGCCGCTCCTGGTGCTCGTCGTCGGTGTCACCTGGGTGCTGGGCCTGGCGGGCGTCGCCCGGGCGTCCCGCCTTCCCGTCACGCGCGACGGCTCGACCGTGGGTGGGCTGGTGGTCGTGGCCCTGAGCCTCGCCGGCGGTGCGCTGCTCGGGTTCTTCGAGCTCGCGATCGCGCTGCCGGCGGCGGCCGCCGCGATCCCCAACCCGAACGCGCCTCCGCCGGTGACGGTGACCGCCGGCGACGTGGTGGCCGCCTCCGGAGGCTGGGGGGCGCTTGTGCTCGGCGCCCTGGCCCTGGTCTTCGCACTCCTGCTGCCGCTGACCACCCGGGCGGCGCGTGCCGAGCCGGCGCCGGAGCAGGCGCCGGCGCCCTTCGTGGCCGTCCCCGCTCCGACTCCCGCCGACGGCCTGCGCTGGGTGGCGGGCCGTCTCCGCCTGCGTCCGCCTGGATGGGACCGGGCGTTGGAGCGCATGCAGATGGCGAGCGAGCGGGGGCCGATCTGGCTCTGGGCGGCGATCGCCTTCGTGCTCGCGATCATGGTGACCCGGTGAGGCGCCCCACCAACCTGCGCACACCGGGTGCCGCGGGAACCCTGACATGACCCAAGCGCTGGCCGTCGTGGGAGTGATCGTGGCCTGGCTCGGCGCGTCGATCACCGTTCTCGCCGAGGGACGGCGGGGGCTCGGATGCGGGGCGCTGCTGGTCGGCGCCGGCCTCTGCGCGATCGAGATCGCGGCCGGACACACCCTCCCCGGGGTGGTGCTCCTGGTCGGAGGCGCCGGCTACGGCATCCTTCGCCAGCGCGACGGCGCTCCGGGCTGGGTCTTGTTCGCGCCCGGCTCCTCCCCGCGGCTGATCGCGGCCGCCCTGCTCTTCGTGGTGTCCCTCTTCCTCATCAACACGCTGGACATCGGGACTCCGGCCCTGGCCGGCGTGCTCACGGTGTCGGCACTGGCCGTGATGCGCCTCACCTCGACCCCAGACCGGGCGGCGCTCGCCTCCTGCGCGGCGATCGAAGCCCTGGCGCTGGGGGTCGGGGGCTCCCTACCGCTGGCCGTTTGTGCGTGCGTGGTGGCGCTCTTGCTGGCGCTGATTCCGATTCCGACCCCGAGCACCGGTCTGGCGCGATGAACGCGGACGAGCCATCGCGCGCCGCGCTGGAGCTGCTGCCGCCCGAGATCAGCGAGGGCCGGGCCCGCTACTTCCGCACCGCCAGCGACGTGCTGGCGGCGGTGGGCGCGGTCGTCACCCTCTACGCGGTCGTCGGGGCTCCGCGCCTGGGGCCGGTTCAGCTCCATCCCTCCCCGCTCCCGGTCCGCGGGCTGCTCGCGGCCGGCCTGCTCTCCCTCGCACTCACCGTGGCGTCGACTCCAATGCGGCTGGCCGAGCGGGGGACCGAGGTCCGCGTCGGGTTGATCTCGCTGGGCGCGCTGGCCGGTGTCTCGCTGGCGGGCGACCCGCGGTACGCCGCGATCCTGGTGCTGCTCCTGGTGGGCCTGGAGGCGGCGCGTGGGGGCGCCATCGGTCCCCGCGCTCGTGAGCAGGCGGCAGGCGCGTTCCTGCTCGGCATCGGCACCGTCTTCCTCGACGTGCGCCAGTCGGCGGTGGCCCAGAACCTCGGTGTGCTCGGCGTGGTCCTGGGGCTGATCGCCATCGCGGGACTGTTTCCGATGGTCCGGCGGCGCACCGTCCGAGCTCCCGCCGCGGAAGGTGACATGAGCTGGCTGGCGCTGGTGTCGCCCATCCTGGTCCTGATCGTCGGCTCCCAGGTGCTGGCCGCGCTGCGGCCGGCCGCCCTGCTCGTGTACAGCGCGCTCACGATCGCGTTCGGCGTGCTGAACCTGGCCTGGGGCGTGGTGGGAGCGTGGCGGGCGAGCGACGACCTGGTGGCCTGGCGGTTTCTGTTCTTCGCCGACTGGGGGCTGGCGCTGGTAGCGCTCGGCTGCGTGGTGCCCGACGGATCCGGCATGCAGGGCGCCTTCCTGATCCTGCTGCAGATCCTGCTCGTCCGCCTGCCGCTGCACGACCTGGCGCAGGCCCGGACGGCGCTGGCCGAGCCACGCCGGGCGGGCGCCCTCAGTGTGGTGGTAGGGGCGGTGCTCTGCGGCCTGCCGCCCTTTGCCGGGTTCGCGGCGCGCTTCTACCTGCTGCGCGCCGCCACCGAGGTGGGGGCACTCCTCACCGTTCCGCTGCTGTTCGGGCTGCTGCTCTGGATGTTGATCGGCCTGCGGATGGGGCGCGCTCTGGGCATCCCGAGCGGACGGAGAGCGATCGTGTTCGGCCTGGTCATGGGCAGCGCGCTCGTGCTCGGCGTGGTGCCCTGGCTGGTGCTGCAGACGGTGGGGTTGACATGATGCCCGGCCGTCCGGGCCCGGGTCAGGGGACCCCGACATGACGGCGGAGGTGGGGGCGCAAGCGATCGCCCTCTTGCTCTTTCCGGGCGCGCTCTCCATCCTCCTCTTCGGGCTGGTGGTGGAGGGTGGGGCACGGGCCCTGCTGGGCGCGCCCGACGGCCGCGGCCTGCTCCGCAACGCGCGCTCGGGCCTGCGGCGGGTGGCGCCGGCCGCCGGAGGGGCGGTGGTGCTGCTGGCGCTGGGGGCGACCCAGGTGGCGGTGCCGCTGAGCCCGGTGCCCGTGTCCGAGCACACCGTCTTCATCGCGCTCGGGGCGCTCGGTGCGGGGGGGTGGCTGCTCTGGATGCTGGCGGGGGCGGACGCCGCCGCCGGCCGCCTGCTGCTGCTGGGGCAGATGGTGTGGGTGGTGGCGGTGCTCGGGCCCGCGCTCGGCGCCGGGAGCCTGATCCCGGCCGAGGTGCAGGGAAACCCCCTGCCCCTGGACGTCATCGAGCGGAGCGTGGCCGCGGTGGCGTATCTGGCGGCCCTCCCGGCACTCCTGCTCCTCTGCGAACCGGAGGAGCGCTTCTCGCCGGCGGCCCAGGTCGTGCGGCTGCTGTCCTGGGCTCCGCAGACCGCGCTCTTCGCGTCTTTGGCTCTGCCCACCCTCCGGGACAACGCGGCCGGCGTGCTCCTCTTCGCGCTCATCTGCATCGGCGCCTGCCTGGTGGCGGCTCTGGTGGCGATCCCGCTGCGGTGGTATCCCAGTCTGCGCCGGCGCGCCTATCCGCAGCTCCTGGTCGTCCTCGCCGTCCTGGTGCTGGCGGTGGGACTTCTGTCCGCCTATCTTCCATAAGACGGACCCTTTCCGGCGCCACCGCCGGGTCGGTATGATGCCGGTACCGCACGGCCGCGGGTCCGTCAGCCGTCGTACCAGCACATCGCAGCAGCGCACCTGATGTCGTCACTACACACCGCCGCCAGGGTCGTCGGCCACGAGGCCGTCAGGTCTTCGCGCGGATCCGGCCTGTTCGCCATCGCCGTCGTCCTGGCGGTGGCGCTGGTGGTCGCTTCTCAGCTCCCCCAGGCGCGAGCGCCCCGGGCCGCGGCGACGAGCGCGCTGGCACCGGCGATGCAGGCCGCCACGCGGGTCGACGGCGCTCTGCAGGGCGCGGCGGTCTGGTTCGCCGGCAACCGCCAGACCAGCGACGAGAACCAGCAGCTGCAGCAGGAGAACCGGCGCCTGGCGGCTCAGCTCGCCCAGCTGCAGGCGACCCAGCGGGAGAACGCTCAGCTGCGCGCAGACCTCGGTCTCCGCCAGGAGGACCACCTGCTGGCGACGGGGGCGACGGTGGTGGCCCGTGACCCGGATGGTCTCGGCCGCACCTTCACCATCGACCATGGCAGCGGCTCCGGTGTCCGGCCGGGGATGGCGGTGATCGCGAATGGGGCGATGGTCGGCCTGGTGCGCTCGGTGACGGCATCGTCAGCGCAGGTCCAAACCACCGCCGAGCCCGGCTTCGCGGTCGCGGTGGTCACGGCGACGACCGGCCTCATCGGCACCGCGGGAGGTGGAACGCCGGCGCTCCCGGTGCGACTTCTGACCACCGGACAGACCGAACCTCAACCGGGCGAAGGCGTGGTGACGGCCACCGGCGGATTGATCCCGGGCGGCGTCGCCCTGGGCCGCCTGACCACGGTCGGTGACACTCCCCAGGGGCAGGGGCGATCGTCGGGGGACAGGTGACGCCCTTCTCGGACCCGGCACAGGCGGCTCAGGTGCTCGTGGTGCGGGCGGTCCAGCAATGACCATGGTGCTGGCCGGGTTCGGCTCGCTGGTGCTGGCCACGTTCCTCCAGCTCGCACTCCCGGGCGGGGTCCCGGTGTGGGGGATGGAGCCGAACCTGGTGCTGGCGCTGGTCGTGGCCTGGGCCTGGGTGCACGGGCCGCGCTGGGCGTTCGCCTGGGCACTGCTGGGCGGGCTGCTGCTCGACCTGTCGGGGGGCGGCCCCCTTGGGATCCACGCGCTGGGCCTCCTCGGTGCCGCTTACCTGGTGGGCTTCCTGAGGAGCCTGAGCCCGGCGCGGGTCTGGCCGCTCACCATCCTCGCGGGCGCGCTCGGTGGCGCCGTCTACGGCGGTGTGGTGGTGCTCGGGCTCCACTTTTTCGGGGGTCAGGCGCTGACCTGGCAGCCGGCGGTGGGCCTGGTCGGGGGCGCGATCGGCTCCGGGGCGGTCCTTTCACTGCCCTTCGCGCTGCTGTTCACCGCTCTGCGGCGCAGCCTGGCGCAGCGGCGCCCGACCTGAGCGCTGCGGTACAATCCTCCCTCGTGCCTCGAACCAGTGGACCACTGACGGCTGTCGTCGTCAGTGGCGGGAAGCAGTACCGCGTCGCCGCCGGCGACCGTCTGCTCGTCGATCGTGTGCGGGCGGAGCCCGGGGCCCCGTTGACGCTCGATCGTGTGCTGCTGGTGAGCGACGGGGAGGACTACAAGGTGACCCCCGAAGCGCTGTCAGGCATCAAGGTCGAAGCCAGGGTCGTGGGCCATCAGCGTGGCAAGAAGATCGAGGTTCTGCGCTACAAGCCGAAGAAGCGCGTGCGCGTCCATCGCGGCGCCCGGGCCGACCTCAGCGAGATCGAGATCGTGAGCATCGGCGACGCGGGCAAGACGGAGGAGAAGTAGATGGCGCACAAGAAGGGCGGCGGCTCCTCCAAGAACGGCCGCGACTCCAACTCGCAGCGGCTCGGCGTCAAGGTTTACGGCGGGCAGACGGTGACCGCGGGCGCGATCCTGGTCCGCCAGCGCGGCACCAAGATCCAGGCCGGCGCGGGCGTGGGCGTGGGACGCGACCACACGCTGTTCGCGCTCCGCGACGGCACCGTCGGCTACCAGCGCGTCGGCCGCGAGGGTCGCCGGGCCACCGTGGGCGCCGAATCGATCGCAGCGCCCGCAGCCGCCGATAGCAATTAGGCTGGGGCGGCGATGCCGCCCTCGGGGTACCGGCTGGTCGACACCGCCACCGTCGACCTGCGCGCCGGCGACGGTGGCCGCGGGGCGGCCACCTTCCGGCGCGAGCCGTACACGCCGCGCGGCGGCCCCGACGGCGGCGACGGCGGCGACGGCGGCTCGATCATCCTCCGCGCCACCCCCAACCAGTCCTCGCTGCAGGACGTCGCGCGCCGTCGCGTGTGGCGGGCCGGGGATGGCGGCCATGGCGCCCGGGGCCGCCGGGACGGCAGGCGCGGCGAGGACCTTCGCCTCGAGGTGCCGGTGGGGACCATGCTCTTCGACGACCGGACCGGCGACCTGCTCGGGGACCTTGACGCCCCGGGGGCCGAACTGGTGGCCGCCCGCGGAGGGGCCGGAGGCCGGGGCAACGTGCACTTCAAGAGCTCCGTCAACCAGGCCCCGCAAACGGCGGAGCCGGGCCTGCCGGGGGAGTCGTTTCGGGCCCGTTTCGAGCTCAAGCTGATCGCACAGGTAGGTCTGGTCGGTGCTCCCAACGCCGGCAAGTCCTCGCTCCTGCGCGCCATCTCCGCGGCCACACCGGAGATTGGTGACTACCCTTTCACCACCCTGGAACCGCAGCTGGGCGTCGCCGACCTGAGCGACGGCTCGCGCGTGGTGGTGGCCGACATCCCGGGGCTCATCGAGGGAGCAGCGATGGGAGCCGGCCTGGGGCAGCGATTCCTGCGGCACATCGAGCGCACGCGCCTGCTGGTCTATGTCGTGGACGGCGCCGGTCCCGACCCGGCCGGTGACCTGATGGTGGTGCGCAGAGAGGTCGAGGCGTATTCCGAGGCGCTGGCACGGCGCCCGAGCCTGCTCTGCGTCAACAAGCTCGACCTCCCCGCAGCCCGCGACCGCCGCGACGCGGGCGCGTTTACGGAGGCCCTCTGGATCTCGGCCCGGGAGGGGACCGGGGTCGACGCCCTGCTCGAACGCGTCCGCCTCGAGCTGGCTCGACTGCCGGAGCCGGAGAAGCCGGTCCCGGCCGGGCGCCGCGTACGCCTGCGCCGGACCGAGGCGGCCCCGCAAGTCGTGCGCCATGGTTGGGGCTACGAGATCACCGGCTCCCGGATCGAGCGCCTGGTCGAGCGGACCGACTTCGACGCCGAGCCGGCAGTGCAGCGGTTCCAGGTCATCCTCGACCGGATGGGTGTGTCGGCGGCGCTGGAGGAGGCGGGCGCGGAGCCGGGCGACACCGTCCGCGTGGGCGACCTCGAGTTCGAGTACCAGCCGTGACCGGGGCGCCAGCCCCGGGGCCGAAAGCCGACGGGAAGAATGAATCGGCTTCCCTCGCGGGGGATGCGGGGGGGCTCCCCCGCCGGGTCGGGGTCGTGGGGGGGACGTTCGACCCCATCCACGTCGCCCACATCGCGATGGCGGAGGCGGCTCGGGGCTGCGCGGGGCTGGACCGGGTGCTGATCATCCCGGCCGGCGTCCCTCCGCACCGTCCGCGGCCCGAGGCGAGCGACCAGGACCGGCTCGCGATGTGCCGGCTGGCGGTCCGCGGGCACCCCGAACTGGAGGTGTCGGACATCGAGCTGCGGCGTTCCGGGCCCTCCTACACGCTGCTCACCCTGGAGGAGCTTCACGAGCAGAACCCCGGAGCTGCCCTTTTTCTGGTCCTGGGTTGGGACGCCGCCCGCGAGCTCCATTCCTGGCACCGGCCGGACCGGGTGCTGGAGCTGGCAAGTCTGGTGGTTATCCCTCGCCCGGCCCTCCCGGACCCGACCCCGGACGATGTGCGAGCCGCCGGCCTCCCGGAGAGCCGCGTTCGCGTCTGCGCTGTCCGCACGCCCGACATCGGCGCCACCGACCTCCGCCGCCACCTTCATGCGGGCACCGTGCCCGACGGCGCGCTGGACCCGGCCGTCGCCGCCTACATCGCGGCGCACCACCTTTACCAGGATTGACCTCGGCTCGAGCGCGAGCGAGCTCCGGAGGAGCGTCCTTGGCTTGGTCCGGGGGCCGTCTCTCTACATTCCGGCCCTACCGGGCGCGCTGTCGGCCCGGATCGTCGAGAAAACGTGCCCTCGGCATGCGGGATACTGAGACCGTTGCAGGAACGAGAAACGCTGGACTCGCGTGAGCTGGCCGAACTGCTGAGGGGGGCGGCCGAAGATCGCAAGGCCTGGGACCCGGTGATCATGGATCTCCGTGGGCTCACCACCATCGCCGATTACTTCGTGATCTGTGAGGGTGAAACCGACCGCCAGGTGAAGGCGATCGCCGACGCGATGGTGGATCGCGCGCGGGAGCGTCGGATACGGCCCCTGGCGGTGGACGGGTACCAGGACGCGACCTGGGTGCTGCTCGACTTCGACAGCGTGCTGGCCCACGTCTTCCTTCCCGGCGAACGCAGCTACTACGACCTGGAGGGGTTGTGGCGGCCGGGTACGCGGTCGCGCCAGCAAACTGGCATGCCGGGGGAGGGCGACGGCGAGGAGTTCGACCGGCTGGACCGTCGCAGCAGCGCCTCCGGCTCGTGAGCGCGCTCGAGGCCGGGCGCCTGGCGCCGGGTCCGCTGCGGCTGGGCGTCGACCTGACGGCCTGCTGGCGCGAACGGGTGGGGATGGTCACGTTCGCGGTCGGCATCACCGAGGCGCTGCTGGCGGCCGACCCCGGCCTCTCCCTGGTCCTCTTCTGCAGCCGCGAGCGTCCCCGAGCTCTCCGGATCCGGCCCCAGGACGAGCGACGGGTGGGGGCCATGCTGTCGCCGTTCCGTCACGAGGTGCCGCAGAAGCTTCAATGGCTGGGCGGCGCCGAAACCGGGGCGGGCGTCGACACCGTGCTGTATCCCTACTGGCCGCCGCCCCCACGGCGCGCGCCCGGGGCCCCGCCGGCGGTCACCATGATCCACGATCTCGCGTTCAGGGTCCGGTCCGACGACGTGCCCTGGCAGCAGCGCCTCTACCTGGGGTCCCTGATGCCGGCCGCCGTGCGCGGCGCGGCGGCGATCCTCTGTCCATCGGAAGCGACCCGCCGCGACCTCCTCGACGCCTACCCGGCCCCAGGCCTGGAGCAGCGGGTGGCGGTGATCCGGGAGGGACCGGGTATCGACGCGCGCGTGCCCGAGGCCCCACTGCCGCCGGGCGTGGAGGCGCCGTTCCTGCTCTTCGTGGGGACCATCGAACCGCGCAAGAACCTGCCGCGACTGCTGCGGGCCATCCGGCGTCTGCGGCGCCGGCGGCCGCTGCCGCCGCTGGTGGTCGCGGGCCGCGCCGGCTGGGCCTACGGCACGGCGCTGGACGAGCTGCGCGCCGACCCCGGGGTACGACTGCTGGGCCATGTCGACGATGCGACGCTGGCGGCGCTCTACCGTTCCGCGACGGCGCTTTGCCTACCCAGCGTCTACGAGGGCTTCGGTCTGCCGGTCCTGGAGGCGATGGCGGCGGGGCTGCCGGCGCTGGTCGGGAACCAGGGCTCACTGCCCGAGCTGGCGGGCGACGCGGCGGTGGCGGTGGACCCCACCGACGTCGGGTCCATCGCGGAGGGGCTGGCGCGGCTCCTGGACGACGCGGAGCTGCGTGCCCGCCTGGTCGCCCGCGGGCGGGCGCGCGCGCGCCAGTTCACCTGGGAGGCGGCCGCCACCGGCACGCTCCAGGTGATCCGCGGCGTCCTTCAGTAACCGCGGAGGTGCACCAAGAAGTCATACCCGGCGCGTGATAGTCCGGCTCGTTCGGGAGTTGGGTAAGAGCACAATTGCCGTGTACACTGCGGGGTTAGCGGAGCAGATCCAGGCCGCTCGAGGAAGGCGTGGCACTTCCCGGTTGGTGATGGAACCGTGCTGGGGTTGCACGAGGAGTGACAGTGCGCAGACACCGCGGAAGGGGACCGCGACCGAGCATCGGAACGCATGACTGACCATCTGCTCGAGGTGCACGACCTGCACACCGAGTTCCCGACCGAGGAGGGGCTGGTGCGAGCGGTCGACGGGGTGTCCTTTCATGTCGACCGCGGAGAGACCTTGGGGATCGTGGGCGAGAGCGGGTCCGGGAAGTCGGTGACGGTGATGAGCGTGATGCGGCTGATCCGGCCGCCCGGACGTGTCGCCGGTGGCCAGGTCCTGTTCCGCGACCGCGACCTGAGGACGCTGAACGAGCGGCAGATGGAGGAGGTCCGCGGCGAGCAGATCGCGATGATCTTCCAGGACCCGATGACCTCGCTCAACCCGGTCTTCCGGACCGGGTGGCAGGTCGCCGAACCGCTGCGACTGCACAAGAAGGTCAACAACAACCAGGCCTGGAAGGGCGCCGTCAACATGCTGGGTCGGGTCGGCATCCCGGAGCCCGGGAAGCGGGCCACCATGTACCCGCACGAGTTCAGCGGCGGTATGCGGCAGCGCGCGGTGATCGCGATGGGGCTGACGACCGCACCCCAGGTGCTGATCGCGGACGAGCCCACGACGGCGCTCGACGTCACCATCCAGGCCCAGATCCTGGAGCTGCTGCGAGAGATCAGCCAGGAGTTCGGGACCGCGACCATCTTCATCACCCATAACCTGGGCGTCGTCGCCGGGATGTGCGACCGGGTGATGGTGATGTACGCCGGACGGGTGGTGGAGGAAGGACCGACGGCGGAGGTCTTCGCCAACCCGCGGCACCCGTACACCTGGGCGCTCCTGCGCAGCATCCCGCGCCTGGACGCCGAGGAAGGGGAACCGCTGCGGCCGATCGAGGGCCTTCCCCCCGACCTCGCGCACCTGCCCCGCGGCTGCCCCTTCCACCCGCGCTGTCCCTTCCGCCGGCAGCGCTGCCTGGAGGAACGGCCGGAGCTCGACCCGGTGGGGCGGGAGCAGCGGGCCGCCTGCTGGGTCGCTCAGGACGGCGTCGACCTGACCGCCGCCGCGCAGGGGGTGACGGCATGAGCTCCGAGGTAGCCCCGGCGCCGGCCACCGTCCCCACCCAGGAGCAGCCCATCCTCGAGCTGCAGGGGCTGAAGACGTGGTTCCCGGTCCGGGCCGGCATCCTGCAGCGCACCGTCGCTAACGTGCACGCCGTGGACGGCGTCGACCTCACCATCCGGCAGGGGGAGACGCTGGGCCTGGTCGGCGAGTCCGGGTGCGGCAAGACCACGCTCGGCCGGACCGTCCTGCGGCTGATCCAGGCGACAGAGGGCCGGATCCTCTTCAAGGGCCGGGACCTGCTCAAGCTGTCGGCCGGTGAGATGCGGCGCGAGCGGCGTGAGATGGCCATGATCTTCCAGGATCCCTACGCCTCGCTCAATCCGCGTCAGACGGTGGGGGAGATCGTCGCCGAGCCCCTCGACATCCACGGCCTGGCGCCGACCCGCCAGGCTCGATCCCAGCGGATCGACGAGCTGCTGGAGACGGTGGGGCTGCCGCGCAGCTATCGCAACCGCTACCCGCACGAGTTCAGCGGCGGCCAGCGCCAGCGCATCGGCATCGCCCGTGCCCTGGCAGTCAACCCGTCGCTGATCGTCTGCGACGAGGCGGTCTCGGCCCTCGACGTGTCGATCCAGGCTCAGATCGTGAACCTGCTCGAGCGCCTGCAGCAGGAGCTGCGCCTGACCTACCTCTTCATCGCCCACGACCTCTCGGTGGTCAAGCACATCTCGGACCGGATCGCCGTCATGTATCTGGGCAAGGTGGTGGAGGTGGCGCCCTCGGCCGAGCTCCACCGCGACCCCAAGCACCCCTACACGGCGTCGCTGCTGTCGGCGATCCCGATCCCCGATCCGCGCGTCGAGCGCCAGCGAAAGCGCATCATCTTGCAGGGAGACGTGCCCTCGCCCGTGAACCCGCCTTCGGGGTGCCGGTTCCGCACCCGCTGCTTCAACGTCCAGGCGCGCTGCGCCGAGGCCGTGCCCCCGCTCTCGGAGTGGTCGCGCGGCGACCACGTCGCCGCCTGCTTCTTTCCCGTCGAATCGGCCGCCGTGGCCCGGGAGGCGCCGGCGACGTCATGACCGCCTACATCATCCGGAGACTCCTGCTTGCCATCCCGGTGGTCTTCGGCGTGACCCTGATCACGTTTCTGCTCATGCACTTCACGGCCGGCAACTACGTGCCCGGCCTCTCGATCGAACCCAACATGACGCCGGCCGACGTCGCCCGGATCCGGGCCGACCTGGGCCTCAACAAGCCTCTCCCGGTTCAGTATCTGGACTGGATCGGGATCGGGCAGCTGCTCGGCTGGATCGGGCTGGCGGGCGTGATCGGCGGTCCCCAGAACGTCAGTCCCGGCATCCTGGAGGGCAACTTCGGGAACTCTCTGATCAACGGCACGTCCGTGCTGGGCGACGTCCTGCAGCGCTTGCCCAACACGCTCGAGCTGACGGCCACGGCGATCTTCATCGGCATCGTGATCTCGATCCCGGTCGGCGTGATGGGCGCGCTCAAGCGGGGAAGCTCGTTCGACCAGGCGCTGACCACGGTCTCGGTGGCCGGCTTCGCGATCCCACAGTTCTGGCTCGGCCTGGTCCTGATCCTGCTCTTCTCGGTCGCGTTCCATCAATGGCACCTGCCCTTCCTGCCCTCGGGCGGCGCCACCAGTCCCATCAACGGGGGAGGCGTCGGCGACCGCCTCGTACACCTGGTGTTGCCCGCGATCGTGCTCGGCTTCTTCTACATCGCGACCTGGTCGCGCTTCATCCGCTCCACCATGATCGAAGCCATGAACCAGGACTACGTGACGACGGCGCGCGCGAAGGGCATGCCGGAACGGCGCACGGTGTTCGTGCACGCACTCCGCAACGCGCTCGCGCCGCTCGTCACCCTGATCGGTCTCGAGCTCCCGGGCCTCGTCAGCGGCGCGCTGGTGATCGAGGTCGTGTTCAGCTGGCCCGGGATCGGCCTTTTGCTCTATCAGCAGGCGCTGCAGTACGACTACACCACCGTGCTCGGCATCGTCACGTTCGCATCGCTCCTGGTGGTGGCGGGCAACCTGCTCGCCGACGTCAGCTACGCCATCGTCGACCCTCGGGTGCACTACGCATGACGCACCCCCACCAACTCCGCCGGCTCTGCCCCTCGGAGGTCCTGGCATGAGCCAGCCCACCGACGTCCGCAACCAGGGCATACCGGAACGGATAGCGCCTTCCGCGATCTCGACCCGGGTGGTCGAAGACGAGCGGGTCACGCAGCGCCCGGCGCGGAGCTTCTTTCGCCAGTCGATGGGCGAGCTGGCGAAGAATCCGGCCGCCGTCATCTCGGCCGTCATCCTGCTGGTGCTGATCCTGATCGCGATCTTCGCGCCCCTGGTCCAGCTGATCACCCACACCACCCCCATCCAGCAGGACCTGTTGAACACGTACTCGGGTCCCTCCCGGGAGCACCTCTTGGGCACCGACGAGCTGGGTCGCGACACCCTGACGCGCCTCGTCTACGGCGCGCGCATCTCCCTCGGGGTCGGCTTCCTGGCGGTGGGGGTGGCGCTCGCCATCGGCGGGGTCGTCGGCCTCTGCGCCGGGTTCTACGGCGGGTGGGTCGACGACGGGCTGATGCGCATCGTCGACATCGTGCTGGCGATCCCGGCCATCTTCCTCTTCATCCTGATGGCGATCCTGTTCCGGCCCAACGCCATCACACTCGCCTTGATCATCGCCTCACTCAGCTGGGCCGCCCTGGCTCGTCTGGTGCGCTCCGAGGTGCTGTCGCTGCGCACCCGGGACTACGTGCTGGCGGCACGATCGATCGGGGCGCGCGACACACGCATTTTGTCCCGTCACGTCCTGCCCAACTGCCTGCAGGTGGTGATCGTGGCCGCCAGCCTGGGCATCGGACAGGTGGTCCTGATCGAGGCCGCGCTCGACTTCCTCGGCCTCGGCATCCAGGCGCCCACTCCGAGTTGGGGCAACATGCTCTCCAACGCCGAGACCTACTTCACACACTCGGTGTGGCTGGTCATCCTCCCCGGTCTCCTGATCTTCCTGACGGTCATCGCCTGCAACGTGCTGGGGAACGCGCTTCGTGACGCGTTCGATCCCAGACTTCGCGGCCGGCGTGCGTAGGTGAGCCGCCGGGAGGGGAGCCGTATTGGGAGTGGACGAAGGAGGCCGGCTCGCGAATACTGAGAGCGTTTGTGAATACCCACCTGGGGAGGAAGGAGTCTGATGCCTGAAAACGACAGGTCGATAATCGAGCAGGCGCCGGGAGGCGGCATCTCGCGGCGCGACTTTCTACGCGGCACCGCCGCCGCGGCGCTCGCGGCAGGCGGCGCGTCGAGCGTGCTGCTCAACCCGGTGGTGGCATCGGCGGCAGAGTTGGCGCCGAAGAAGGGCGGGCACGTCATCGAGGGATGGGCCACCGACATCAAGACGTTCAACTCGGTCCTGAGCCAGGACGTCTACAGCAACCTGATGATCAACTTGGTCAACGACCCCCTCCTGTTCGTCAACTCCAAGGGGCTCCTGGAGCCCGGGCTGGCCACCTCGGTGCCGAACGGCGGCTCGGACGGCAACACCTACACGTTCAAGCTGCACTCGGGTGTGAAGTGGACCGACGGCACGCCGCTCACCTCGGACGACGTGCTGTTCACCTACAACCTGATCTTCGCCCCGGAGTACTCGGCCGTCGCGTCGCCGCGCCGGGGTGACTTCACGCTCCATGTGGAGAGCATCTCCGCGCCGGACCCCCAGACGTTCGTCATCAAGACCAAGTCGACCTACGCGCCGCTGCTGTACAGCCACGGTGCCTACCCGATCATGCCCAAACACATCCTGGGCAGCATCCCGGCCGCCGAGATCAACACGATGAGCTACAACTCGGCGCCCACCGTGACCAGCGGCCAGTTCAAGTTCGTCTCCTGGCAGCAGGGGGCTCAGGTGACCCTGGCACGCAATGAGAACTACTGGCGAGGAGCCCCCTACCTTGATAACTACATCTTCAAGGTGACGCCCAGCGCGGTCGCGACCGGGAACGCGCTCAAGACCGGCGAGATCAACGCGGGCGCCCAGCTGGACGCTTCGTCGATCTCCTCGCTGAAGACGGTGCAGGGGCTCAACATCGCCGACTTCGTGACCCCGTCCTTTGAGTTTCTGATGCTGAACCAGAATCCAGCGAAGCCGGCGGGCAAGATCCTGCAGGACGTGAAGGTCCGCCAGGGGCTGTACTACGCCATCAATCGCCCCGCGATGATCAAGTCGGTTCTCTTCGGTCAGGGGTCGAATGCCACCGGGGTGGAGCCGCCCACCAGCTGGGCCTACGATCCCAACGTCAAGCCGCAGTACCCATATGACCCGTCCAAGGCGAACAAGGTGCTGGACGAAGCGGGCTGGACGAAGGGCTCCAACGGTATGCGTGCCAAAAACGGGACGCCACTCGCCTTCACCCTGCACTACCCGTCGGGCAGCTTGACGCTGGCCAACGTGGCGCAGGTGGTCCAGCAGAACTGGAGGGCGGTCGGATGCAACCTGACGCCGGTGGCCGTTCAGTTCACCCAGATCGTGACCGAGATCACCGACACTCGCAACTACGACGTCATCCTGATCGGCTTCAACTTCACCAACGACCCCGATCAGTCACAGCTGTTCTCCAGCTCCGGCACCTCGGTCGGCGGCTTCAACGGCATGGACTTCACCAACTCCGAGGTGGACAAGCTGCTCAACGAGGGGACCGCGACGCTCAACAAGGACAAGCGGATCTCTATCTACAAGCAGTACCAGGCCCTGATGAATGAGCAGCTTCCGATCCATCTGCTCTACTTCTCGAAGCAGGCCTACGGCACCCTCAGCACCGTCCACGGTATGCAGCTGAACACGTTCCAGCAGTACGCCCGACCCTGGATGAACAAGGTCTGGGTCAGCTCCAGCTAAGCTCGGTCTCAGAGAGAGGACGCATGAGTCGCGGCGGCGCCGCTTCGGCACCGCCGCATCTCTACCTGCCCGGCGACGATGGTGGAGCATGGTGATTCGCGTGGCGGCCCCCGTCGCCGCGCACGGTGATGGAGAGGAGGTTCTGATGGCTGTAGGCGTGCAGACGACGTCGCTCACCCCGGAGCTGCTGACCTACGGGGTCACCACGGCGGTCGACCCACAGGTCTCACCCGACGGCACCCGCCTGGTGTACGGGCTCGGTCGCGGCGACCCCGAGCACCCCGAGGAGCGCCCCAAGAGCAACCTCTGGACGTCTGCCGTCGACGGCTCGGGAGCGGCACCGCTCACCGAGGAGGGACACCGGGACGCGAACCCGCGCTGGTCGCCCGACGGGACCACCATCGCCTTCACGACCGACCGGCTCGGCAAGCCGGCGCTGGTCACGATCCCGGCGACCGGCGGCCCGCTGACCACGCTCGCGCAGCATGACCTCTCGGTCAACTGGGTGGCCTGGTCCCCGGAGGGCGCCGCCATCGCCTACTCGGTGACGGTGGACCCCGAGGAGCGCACCGCCGGTCCCGACCCGCTGGTCCGCGTGACCGGCCGGCTCGACTACAAGGAGGACGTCCGCGGCTATCTGGGCGACCGGCGCACGCAGATCTTCGTGGTGCCCGCGGCGGGCGGCGAACCCCGCCGGCTCAGCACCGGGAAGGAGGACCACTGGTTCCCGACCTGGTCGCCGGACGGAAGGACGCTGGCCTATCGCGTCTCCGACCGGGTGGGCATGCACTCCTGGCTGCGGCTGCAGTCGGTGGAGACCGGCGAGGTCCGGGACGTCCACTTCGCCGACACCGGAACCGTCGCGCTGTTCACGTTCTCTCCCGCCGGCGACCAGATCCTCTGCACCGCCGACCCGGGCCGGACCTCCCAACCAGACTTCTTCCTGGTCGACGCCGCGACGGGCGCGGTAACGCGCCTGACCGACGATCTGCCGGTGGTGCCCGATGCCGGGTACCCCAACTCGGTTCCTCCCTCGCCCATGGTCTGGTTGGACGACCGGGAGGTCCTGTTCCACGGCGTGCGCGAGGGATCCAGCAACCTCTACACGTTCGACGTCGAAAGCCGAGTCCTGCAGGCGCTGACCTCCTGGGAGGCGGCCCACATCGGGATGAGCGTCGACGCCGGCCGCAACAAGGTGGTCCAGGTCCACTCCACCCTCTCCGCCCTGGGGGAAGTCTCGGTCTGGGACCGGGCCTCCGGCCAGACCACCATCGTCAGCCACAACAACGACGCGCTGCTGGAGGGCCACCCGCCCGCCACCTGGGAGCGGATTCAGTTCGAGCGCGCCGGCTTCACCATCGACTCCTGGCTCTTCTTCCCGCCTGACTTCGACCCCGCCACACGGTACCCCCTGATCCTCGAGGTCCACGGGGGCCCGCACGGGCACCACGGATTCGGGTTCCAGACCAAGGTCCAGACGCTGGCGACCCACGGCTATCTGGTGCTGACGGTCAACCCCCGCGGCTCGGGAACCTATGGCCGCGCCTTCGCCACCGCCGTGATCCGGGATTGGGGCGGCGAAGACTATCTGGACCTGCAGGCCGCCGTCGACCTGGTCGCCGCTCGCGACTACGTCGACCAGGACCGCGTCGGCATCTGTGGCTACAGCTACGGCGGTTTCATGACCTCCTACACGATCGGACGCACGCACCGTTACAAGGCTGCGGTGTGCGGGGCGCCCTGCTTCAACCTGGTCTCGATGTACGGAACCAGCGACATCTCCCCCTTCTGGGGCCAGATCCAGTGGGGATCGAAACCGTGGGAGGACCCGGAGTGGTACCGGGAGCACTCACCCTCGACCCGGGCGCATACCGCCGTCACGCCGACCCTGGTCATCCACGGGGAGGCGGACAACCGCTGCCCGATCGGCCAGGGGGAGGAGATGTTCACCGCCCTCACGCAGGCGGGGGTCGACGTCGAGTTCGTCCGCTACCCGGGGGCCTCGCACCTGTTTGCCAGGGTGGGCCCGATGGGGCAGCGCGAGGACTTCCTGCAGCGTCACCTGGACTGGTTCGGCTCGCACCTCTGACCCGGGGTTCTCCTCGGACTGGTGGCTGACCACCGTTCCGTGCGAAACGGCCGCTATCGCACCCCGAATGACCACCCTTCCGTGCGAAACGGGTGATGGAGCGGAGCGCCGCTCCCGGGCAGCTAGCTTTCCACGATCACCGTGGCGCCCACGTTCGCCCAGTTGTAGAGCTGGGGCAGGATCGTGGACGGGATGTGCACGCAGCCGTGGCTGGCGTAGGGACCGTTCTCGGAACCCGGGCCCTCGGCGCTGTCCGGCTCCCAGGGCGCGCCGTGAAGGAAGGTCCCGTCACTCACGAACTCCATCGCGTAGGGAACCGGCGTGGTCGGGTACCAGTAGGGGCTCGACTTGGGCCACGGCGACACCATCGTCCAGGACAGGTACTTGCCGAAGATGTGGAACGTGCCCATGTCCGTGCGCAGGCCCGGCATCCCGGTCGTGACCGGGGTCGACATCACGGGGCAGCCGTTCTGGTAGGCGACCAGCTCCTGGTTGGAGACGTGGACGATGATCTCCTGCGCCGGCTGTGACGAGGCGTCGGGCAGGCAGGACGCGGTGTCCCCGGCCGAGGCCTGCTGCGCCGCCTGGGCCGCGGCCTGCTGTGCCGCCTGCTTGGCCTGATAGAGCGAGTTGTAGAGCGACTGCAGCGTCCCCGCCGCGGCCTGCAGCTGCTGGTCGTTGGAGGCGGCCGAGAGCGCCTGCTGCGCCTGCTGGAACTGCTGCTGGTCGTTGGTGTTCTGACCGTACTGCTGGATCATCCCGGGCAGCTGGCCCATCAGGTCCTGGGCCTTGCTGTTCAGCTGGAGCCGGGCCGTGAGGGTCTGGTTGGTCGACGACAGCTGGCTCGCGATCGTCGCGTGCTGCTGGAGCATGACGGCGTAGCTCTGCTTGAGGTAGGCCTGTGCGGCGCTGTCGGCGGCCGGCTCGGGATCGGTCCAGAGCTTCGCCTGCGACAGCTGCTGTGCATCCTGCTCGACCTGGGACTTGCCGTTCACGACGTCCGTCGGCAGACCACTGGTCAGGCCGCCCGCCTCCTTGGAGAGCGCGTCGCGATTGGAGGTGACCTGTGATGCCTCCACCGTCCAGGCCTTGGACAGCTTCAAGTAGTCGCCCGGGGTGGTCGCCTTCGCCAGCTGCTGCCGATGCGCGGCGAGGTCGAACGGCGTCGGCCCGTAGGCGGCCTGGAGAGCCGTCAGGTCGGCCTGCGCTTCGGATTTGGTCTTTGTGAGCGCCTGGTTGTAGACGACCCCCGACTGCGCCTCCAGACCCTTCAGCGGGTCCTGGAACAGCGCCATCGAGTAGTAGGGGTAAGGGACGGGACCCATCGACTTCTGCTCCTTGGCAGCCAGCTGCTGCTGGAGAGGAGTCAGCTCCGCCTTCGAAACTCCTGCCGCGCGCTCTTGCTGCCAGGTCGCACGCAACCTGGCGACCTTCTGATTGAACGCGTACTGGTTGCCGAGGGCCGCGCCGGCCACCAGCACCAGGACCAGGAAAATCGACCCGGCGGAAAAGATCCATCGCTTCCGCAGCACCCCGGTTCCCCACCGACCCCTTTCGGCGGTCGTCCCCAGCTGTGCCGCTCTACTACCCAGAGAGCTCACCGTGCGTAACCATAACGGCTGCAGCCTCCGTTTCGCTACGCGACGACCGCCGGTTCGTTCGCTCGCTCGAGCTCTGAAGCCGGCACGATCTGGCGAAACCTGGTCAGCGACCGCGTCCAGTCCGCGAGCAGCGCGTGTGCTCGCCGGCTGCCGGTGCGAGCCGCGTGATCGCGGATCAGCTCGTGCAGCATGGGCGCCGCGTGATCGGGAACCGGCCGCGCGGCGACGCTCTCGTCGTTCAGCTGACCCCACTCCAGCGCGTAGGCGGAACCGCCGGTCATGCCGGCGCCGACGTTGCGGCCCACCGTTCCCAGAGAGATCACGAAGCCGCCCGTCATGTACTCGCAGAAGTGGTCCCCGGCGCCTTCGACCACCGCCACCGCGCCCGAGTTGCGGACCGCGAACCGTTCCCCTGCCCGGCCGGCCAGGAGCAGCGTCCCGCCGGTGGCGCCGTAGAGGCAGGTGTTGCCGGCGAGGACGGGCGTCCGGTCGGCGCGGTCGGCGCCGTCCTTCTCGTGCGCGCGGATTACGATGCGGCCGCCGCCCATGCCCTTGCCCACGTAGTCGTTGGCCTCGCCCTCCAGCTCCAGCTCCGAGCCCTCGTCGAGCCAGGCGCCGAAGCTCTGGCCGGCGGCGCCCACGTAGGAGCGGTGGAGGTCCCGCCGTGCCGCCCCGATCGCGCGGTGGCTGTTGTCGATCGGCCCGCTCGCCAGCTCCACGTCGGTGGGCGGGGTGCCGTTGCGCGGCCAGGTGCGGAGCCGCGGCGCATCCGGGTGCTCGGGAACCCGCAGCAGCTCGCTCAGGTCAAGGCCGGACTCGCCCGGCACCGCGGTCAGCAGCTCCACCCGGCCCACGATCTCGTCCAGGGTCCGGGCGCCAAGCCGGGCCAGGTGCCGGCGGACGTCCTCCGCGATCAGCGTCAGGTACGTGATCACGTGCTCTGCGCGCCCGGTGAACTTGATCCAGAGATCCTCACGCTGGGTCGCGATGCCGGCGGGACAGGTGTTGAGGTGGCATTGGCGCGCCATGTCGCAGCCGAGCGCCATCAGCACCCCGGTCCCGAACCCGAACTCCTCCGCCCCCAGCAGCGCCGCCACCACCACGTCGCGGCCGCTGCGCAGCCCGCCGTCGGTGCGCAGGGTGACGCGCTCCCGGGTGCCGTGACGCAGCAGCGCCTGCTGCGCTTCCGCCAGACCCAGCTCCCAGGGGATGGCGGCGTTCTTGATCGAGGAGAGGGGCGAGGCGCCGGTGCCGCCGTTGTGGCCGGAGATCAGGATGTAGTCCGCCTTCGCCTTGGCGACGCCGGCCGCGATCGTGCCCACGCCGGCCTCGGCGACCAGCTTGACGCCGACCCGGGCGCGCGGATTGGCCGCCCGCAGGTCGTAGATCAACTCCGCCAGGTCCTCGATCGAATAGATGTCGTGGTGGGGCGGGGGAGAGATCAGCTGCTGGCCCGGCTGCGCGTGACGCAGCTGCGCGATCAGCTCCGTCACCTTGATCCCGGGCAGCTGGCCGCCCTCGCCGGGCTTCGAGCCCTGAGCGATCTTGATCTCCAGCTCGTCCGCCTGCCGCAGATATTCGGGCGTGACGCCGAAACGGGCCGAGGCCACCTGCTTCACCCGGTTGTCGCGCCGCGGGCCCCGGACCTTGCCGTAGAGGGCCGGATCCTCCCCGCCCTCGCCGGAGTTGGAGCGCGCGCCCATCTCGTTCATGGCCAGCGCCAACGTCTCGTGGGTGGCGGGTGAGATGGCGCCCAGAGACATCGCGGTGGAGACGAACCGGCGCCGCAGCTCCGACGCCGGCTCCACCTCGTCCAGCGGCGCCGGCACCTCCACCTCGCCCATCCGCAGCAGGTCGCGGAGATCCTGCGGCTGGTCCATGGTGGACAGCTCGAGCCACCTCTCGTAGTCCGCCCAGTCGCCCGACTGCGCCGCCTTCTGGCCGGTGCGGACCGCGATCGGGTTGTTGGCGTGGAACTCTCCGTTCTTGCGGAACCGGAAACGGCCCACGTCCACCAGCGGGCTCTTGGGGCTCGGCTCGTCCTCCTCCCAGGCGTGCAGGTGCCAGCCGCGAAGTCGCCGGTCGAGGTCGGTGAGATCGGCGCCGCCGACGCGGGAGGGGATGCCGGGCAGGCAGAGCTCCATCACCTCGGCGCCCAGACCCAGCACCTCGACGATCTGGGCGCCGCGGTAGGAGCTGACGCACGAGATGCCCATCTTGGCCATCACCTTGAGGAGGCCGTGCTCCATCGCGTGCCGGTAGCTCTCCTCCGCGTTCTCGCCGTGCGGGACGTGGTCCTGGAGCGTGCGCGCCGTGGCCAGCGCCAGGTGGGGATGGACCGCGGTGGCGCCGACCGTGATGAGACAGGCGAGGTCGTGCACGTCCAGCGCGTCGCCGGCGACCGCGACCAGGTCGCGCTGAAGCCGGAAGCCGGCCGCCAGCAGGCACTCGTGGACGGCGCCCACCGCGAGCACCATCGGGATCGGGAGACGCTCGGGACCGGCCGCCCCATCACTCAACACCAGGATCGACGTGTCCGCCGCCAGCGCCTCACGGCGGAGCCGCTCCAGCCCCTGGCGCAGGGTCTCCCCAGGGCCGCAGGTCGCGTCCAGCACCCGGCCGGCACGCGCGATCGTCCCCAGCTCGCCGGTCCCCAGCAGCGGCGAGGCGAGCTCGAACAGCGCCGTGCGCCGCTCACCACCGGCGGTCGCCAGGTCCGGGGTGAGCGTCCGGCCGTGAGCGCCGATCAGCGTCCGCAGCGACATCACCGACCGCTCGCGCAGTGAGTCGATGGCGGGGTTGGTGACCTGCGCGAACCGCTGGCGCAGATGTCCGTAGAGCCGCCTCGGTACGAGCCCGAGCGGGGCGATCGGGGTGTCGTCGCCCATCGAGAGCGTGGGTTCGGCGCCGGTCTCCGCCATCACCTGGAGCACCGCCCTGACGTCTTCCGCGGACCACCCGTAGGCCCGCTGGCGGCGCGCCAGCGCCTCGGGCACCCGGGACGGCGTCCCGTCGTGGCCGAGCGGGACCAGCGCCAGGTCGGCCAGGCGTCCGAAGTCGAGCCGGCGGGCGACCGCCAGCTTGGCCTCGGCGTCGCGGAGGATGGCCCCGCCCTTCACGTCGACGAGCAGCAGCTCACCGGGGCCGAGCCGGCCGCGCTCCAGCACCTCGGCGGGTGGGATCGGCACCACGCCCGCCTCCGAGGCGGCGACCACCAGGCCGTCCTTGGCGATCTGATAGCGCAGCGGGCGCAGGCCGTTGCGATCGAGCGCGGCGCCGGCCCAGCGCCCGTCCGAGAAGGCAAGGGCGGCGGGCCCGTCCCAGGGCTCGAAACGGGTCGACGTGAAGCGATGGAAGTCGCGGACTTCGGGCGCCAGGTCGTCACGGTCCTCCCAGGCCTCGGGGACCACGGTCATGATCGCCTCCGCCAGGTCGGCGCCCTGGCGGCAGAGGAGCTCGATCACGTTGTCCAGCGAGGAGGAGTCGGAGCCCAGGGCCCAGACCGCGCTCCGGAGCTCGGGGGAGAGCTCGTTGTCCCGCGCACGCATCCAGTTCCGGTTGCCGCTGATGGTGTTGATCTCGCCGTTGTGGGCCAGCATGCGGAGCGGCTGCGCCAGCTGCCAGTCGGGGACCGTGTTGGTCGAATACCGCTGGTGGAAGACCGCCAGCCGGCTCTCGGTCCGCGGGTCGGCCAGGTCCAGATAGAAGTCGGCCAGGGCGGTGCCCGCCATCAAGCCCTTGAAGACCATGATCCGAGACGAGCACGACGCCAGGTAGAGCTCCGGACCCTCGACCTCGGAGCGGTCCTCGCACTGCCGGCGCGCGCGGTAGAGCCGGGTGTCGAAGTCCTCGGCGTCCATTCCCTCGGGATGCGGTATCAGCGCGTGCAGGATCTCCGGCATGCGCTCCCGCGCCTTGGCGCCCAGGGAGTCCGGGCTCAGCGGTGGCCGGCGCCACGACGAGACGCAAAGGCCCTCGTCTGCCAGGGCACGCTCCAACGCCTCCTGCGCCCCCGCCTCCCAGCCGAAGAGGACCGCGACCGCGGTCCGTTCCCCGAACAGCGCGGTCGGAATCTGGATCAGGATCCCGGCGCCGTCACCGCTGCGACCGTCCGCGTCCAGGCCGCCACGGTGGGCGAGCCGGGCGAGCGCTCCCACGGCCAGTTCCACGACGCGATGCGAGGCCGGCTGCCCGGCCGCGGCGACGAATCCCATGCCGCAGGCGGCACGGTGCGAGGGCAGCGATCCCTGCGAGAGCGCGTGCGAAGAGAGAGGCGCGGAGGACACGAACCAAACCTACACACCTCACCCACTCTCGATCTAGTTGATTGGAGCCAACCGAGGATCGGAAAGGTTGTTACTGAGTCACAAATCGATCCAGCTCAGGGACGCAGCATCGACCGGACCTGGAGCGCCACGGTCAGGTTGAGCCGCGTCTCCGGGTCCTCGAGGTCGAAGCCGGCGATCGCGCGGGCCCGCTCCAGGCGGTAACGGAGCGTGTTGGGGTGGATGTCGAGGCGGCGCGCCGCGGCCTGCTGCTCACCGGTCTCCAGAAAGGCACGCAGGGTCTCGACCAGGTGGGTCCGGTGTTCGGCGTCGTGCTGCTCCAGGGCGCGCAGATGCCGGTCGAGGAACGACTCCAGGCGCCGGTCGGGGATCCCCGCCAGCAGCGCGGTGAGGCCCAAGTCGGCGACGCCCACCACGCGGCCGCGGGTGCCGAACCGGGCCAGCGTGTCGAGCACGCCGCGCACCTCGCGATGGGCGGCGGCCACCCCGGCCGGCACCTCGACCTGGTCGCTGAACGCGATCGTGACGGTGAAGCCGGGGCCCCAGGCCGCGACCGCATCCTGCACCCGGGCCCCGATCCGCGCCGCCTGGCCCTCCGCGTCGCGGGCCGCGCCCAGGGGCACCAGGGCCACCACCGAGTCCGAGGTGAGCAGAAACAGGGAGCGCTCGTGGCCCGCGCCCACGGCCTCCGAGACCCGACGCAGAAACTCGCGTTTCAGCGCCTGGATCGCCTCCTCGCCAAGCTGCTGCCGGTTCAGGTAATCGCGGAAGTTGTCGATGTCGCAGAGCAGCAGCACGTGCGCGCCCGCCAGCGGATAGCCGAGGTGGCGGGCGCGCCGCTGCGCGGTCGCCAGGTCGCCGTAGGTGCCGCGCAGCAGCTCGTCCAGGAACTCACCGCGCACGCGTCCTTCCACCGCGGCCAGATCCCGCTCCTTGGTCAGCGCGAGCGCGACCACCAGCGCCGCCTGTTCGATCGCCATCATCGCCAGCTCCTCGCCGCCGGGGTCGACGGGACCCAGCAGTGAGATGTAGCCGAACACCTGGCGCCCGGCCAGCACCGGGGCGATGATGCGCTCGCGCCGCATGCCCAGGTGCGGCATGGCGGGGACCAGGGTCGGCTGACGCCGGCGGTCGACCTCGCGCAGGGCGTGCTGAAAGCGGGGGTCGAAGATCGCGCCCCGCGGCGACCCGTGGCCGGTGATGGTCTCCATGCGATGGGGGTCGTCGGTGGGCTCGCCGGAATGGGCCAGCAGGTGGAAGGTGGCGTCCTCGATCGTGACCGGGGCCCCCGCGATCTCGGCCAGGGTGCCGCAGATCTCCACGATGCCCTTCCCGTCCAGGACCAGGTCGGTGAACCGGCGGTGAATCTCGATCGAGCGCTTGAGCCGCCAGTGCTCGGCGAACATGATCCGTTCCAGGAGCGGCTCCATCAGCTCCGTCCGGCTCACGTCGTCCCCGGCCAGCGTGAAGAGAGGGAGGTGGTGGTGATCGGCGGCCGCCACCATGTCCTTGGGCAAGGTGTCCAGGTAGCGGCCCAGCGTCACGACCAGGCCCGCGGACTGAATCGCGGCCAGCTCGGCGACCAGGCGGGCGGGAGCGGCCGGGTCCCCGCGCATCGCATAGGCCGCGGTCAGGAGCAGCTCGTGCGGGCCCATGCGGGCGACGATCTCCGGCGTCTCCATCACGCGGACCCAGTCGATCCGGCGATCCAGGCCTTCCCGGCCCGCCACCAGGTGCGCGCGCTGCAGACCACCCGAGCGCATCGCCTCCCGGACGGTGGGTGGGGTCGGCCGCGGCTGCTCCATGCGCCAGGACGTTACCCAGTGCGCGGGCGCCAAAAAGGCGATTGGTGCACCAATGGCCCTATGTCGCGACTCCGACCGGGCGATTGGTGCACCAATGGCCCTCAGTTCGTCTCCGGAGTCGGCCGCCAGCCGAGCTCGCGCCGTGCCTTCTCGGTCGGCACCACGCGCTGGTCGGGGTCGCCCGAGATCGCGAACGCCTCCCAGCCCGTGTGGGGGTGCTCGAGGGCGCGAAGGATCGCCGAGGCGACGTCGCGGGCGCGGGTGAAGGTGGCGGCGCGGAAGGTGGCCCCGTCGGCGTCGACGCCGCCCCCGGGTCCGGCCGGTGGCGCGTCGTCGTCGGGCCAGGGGAAGCAGAGCCGCAGCGAGGTCACCGACTGTCCGAACCGGCGGGCGGCGTTCTGCGACACCTCTTCGCCCAGGCGCTTGGTGAACCCGTAGAAGTCGTCACCGTCGGGCGGGGTGGACTCGTCGGGGTAGCGCTCGCCCGGCGGCCTCGGTGCGTACACGCTGAGGCTGGACGTCACCACCACCTTCTGGACGCCCGCCTCGTGGGCCGCCCAGTGGGCCAGATGCAGGCCCTTGACGTTGACGTCGTAGGCGCTGACCACCGCCGGCAGCTCGCCCCACGGCTCCTTTCGGTTCATGGCCATGAAGAGGAGCGCCTCGCAGCCGGTGGCCGCGTCCCGCACCGCGTCGAAGTCGTCGAGCGTCCCCACCACCACCTCCCAGGACGGGTCGCCGGGTTCCGGCGCGCGCAGATCGAAGACCCGGATCCGGTGCCGCGCGGCCAGGTGCGGAAGGACCAGCGAGGCGACGAAGCCGGCTCCTCCCACGACGAGCAAACGCATCCGCGGCACCTCCTGGGTCTGTGGTGGGGCGGCTCCGGCTCCCCGGCGCGCCGGTGCCGCCCAGGGGCCGCCGAGCGGCCGACTTGACGACTTATGCCATGACGCAGCATAATTCGCGCCGACCAAGAACCGGTCCCGCGGGTGCCCGCGGGTGCTTGCGGGGTGCGGCCGCGCCGTTCGGCGCCGCCCCTGGGGGAACATGAGATGGCTGATCGAATCGCCGATCCGACACGTTGGTCACGGCGGCAGTTCCTGGGCCGTGGCGTGGTGGCAGCCGCGCTGGCAGCGCCCACCAGCGCCGCTCTGCTGGCCGCCTGCGGGTCCAGCCCCTCGACCAGTGGTGGGGGCCAGACGTCGAAGGAGAATCCGTTCGGAGTCGACGCCTCGGCCCCGCTCAACGTGGTGATCTTCAACGGCGGGTACGGCTTTGAGTGGGCCAAGCAGGCGACCGCCGCCTACACCAAGAAGTACCCCAAAGCCCAGATCCAGTTCGCCGACACCACGCAGATCTCGCAGCAGTATCAGGGCCAGTTCACCGCCGGCACTCCACCCGACTTCATGGACGACTCGGGGGCCTCATTCATCAACCCGGCGACGCTGGTCAGCTCCAACCAGCTGGCAAGCCTGGACGAGCTGTGGTCGGCGCCGGCCATCGACGACACCAGCAAGAAGAACAGCGACCTGGTCACGATGTCGCTCCAGCAGCCGGCCGTCTACAACAAGAAGCACTTCGTCCTGCTCTACGCGCTCACCGTCTACGGCCTCTGGTACAGCTCGTCGCTGTTCCAGCAGAAGGGCTGGAAGTACCCACAGACCTGGTCCGACATGCTGACCCTGTGTGAGGAGATCAAGGGCACCGGCATGGCGCCCTGGACCTACCAGGGCATCTATCCCTACTACATGGCGGATCTCTGGTTCGGCATGGTGGGCAAGCTGGGCGGCAACGAGGTCCTGCTCAACATCGACAACCTGAAGCCCAACGCGTGGATGAACGATGCCGTGGGGGAGTCGCTCAACGCGCTCTACCAACTGCAGCAGAAGGGCTACATCATGCCCGGCACCTCGGGCCTCACGCACATCCAGTCCCAGGCCGCCTGGCTGGCCGGGAAGGCGGCGTTCATCCCCTGCGGGTCCTGGCTCGAGAACGAGATGACGACCAACGGTGTCATCCCCTCCGGCTTCGACATGGTGGTGGCGCCCACGCCGTCGGTGTCGAGCAGCGACAAGATCGCGTTCTCCTCGATCAGCAACTTCGCGGGCGAGAACATGATCGTTCCGGCCAAGGCCAAGAACGCGCCCGGTGGCAAGGAGCTGTGCCGGGTCCTGCTCACCAAGCATGTCGCCGGCCAGTTCACGACGCTGACCAAGAACCTGACGATCGTGAACGGAGCCGCCAACGATCTTCCGATCGCCTCCACCGACTCGTCGCTGAAGTCCCAGATCCAGTGGATCAATCAGACCAAGGATCAGGTCACGTTCCCGTCCTTCCCTGGTTGGTACGCACAGATGAACACCAACATCGGAAACCTGTTCGGCAAGCTCATGACCGGGCAGGTCACGCCCCAGCAGTTCCAGTCCCAGGCGCAGTCGATCGCCGATCAGACCAAGAACGACCCCACCATCCCCAAATACAGCCGGTAAGAGAGGCGCACCCCGTGCAGCGTGGCAAGTGGCCGCTGATCATTCTCTTTCTGACCCCCACGCTGCTGCTGTACGGGGTGTTCATGGTGGTCCCCTACCTGGGCAGCATCCTGATCTCCTTCACGACCTGGAGCGGGTTCTCCTCCAACCTGGTCTGGGTCGGCCTCTACAACTACCAGACCATGGTGCGGGACCCCGTCTTCTGGCAGTCCGTGCTCCACAACCTGTTCTTCGTGGTCGCGGTCCCGGTGGTCACGCTCATCCTGGCGCTCTTCTTCGCCAGCCTGCTCACGCGTGGGCGAACCTCCTCGGTGGTTCCCCGCATCGTGGGTGCCGGCACCTACCGGATCCTCTATTTCCTGCCTTTCATCATGCCGGTCACCGTGGTCGGCATCCTCTGGCAGTACGTCTACGAACCCACCTACGGACTGCTGGGTGGTTTCCTGGGACTGTTCAACAAGAGCTGGGCCTCGTTCCCCTGGCTCGGGAGCAACCTCACCGTGCTCCCCGCGATCGCGGTGGTCGCGATCTGGATCTCGATCGGCTTCTACATGGTGCTCTTCGTGGCCGGCATCCAGGGCATCCCGGGCGAGCTCTATGAAGCCGCGTCGATGGACGGGGCTCGAGGCGCCAACGTCTTTTTCCGGATCACGATCCCCCTGCTCTGGCCCCAGATCCAGGTGGCCATCGTCTACATCGGGATCTTCGCCTTCGACATGTTCGCGATCGTGAACGTGATCACGTCCGGTCAGGCGGGCCCCAGCTACGGCTCCTCGGTGATCACGTTCTACCTCTGGCAGACGGCGTTCCAGTTCAACAAGTTCGGGTACGCCACCGCCATGGGGACGGTAGTCTTCGTCCTGTCGTTGATGCTCGCCATCGTCACCTTCCGCGTGACGCGGCGGGACGTGGTCGAGTTCTAGGGGGCGCGGCGATGGAAGCGGCGGCGGACCAGATCCGGGGCGAGACCAGGGCCGCCCAGCGGCGCCGGTCCCGCGGGCCCGGCACCTGGGCCACGATCACGGTGACCCAGGCCGTGCTCATCATCTACGCCTTGATCGTCGTCATCCCCGTCCTCTGGATGCTGCTGTCGTCTCTCAAGACCAACCATCAGTTCCTCTACGAGCCGTTCACGATCCCCACCACCCTGCACTTCGAGAATTACCCCAAAGCCTGGAACGAGGACGCCATCGGCCGCTACTTCGTCAACAGCGTGATCGTCGTCTGCTTCGGCACCTTCTTCACCGTCCTCCTCTCGGCGATGACGGCGTACGTGCTGGCCCGGTTCGAGTTTCCGGGTCGCACCCTCATCTACTACAGCTTCGTGCTCGGGCTTTCGTTCCCGGTCATCCTCGCGATCGTGCCCCTCTTTTTCATCGTCCAGGCCCTGCAGCTGCTGGGGACGCTGGAGGGGATGGTGATCGTGTACGTCGCCTACTCGCTGCCCTTCACGGTCTTCTTTCTGACCACCTTCTTCCGCACGCTCCCCCTGGAGATCGCCGAGGCGGGTCTGATCGACGGCTGCTCGCACTTCGGCGTGTTCTTCCGTCTCATGCTGCCGCTCGCCTCGCCGGGCCTGGTCAGCATGGCCATCTTCAACGTGCTCGGGCAGTGGAACCAGTTTCTCCTGCCGCTGGTCCTGGACACCAACCAGAACAACTACCTGCTCGCGCAGGCGCTCGCCAACATCGCCGAGATCCAGTCCTATCACGCGAACTATGTGGAGCTGTTCGCCGGGCTCACCATCGCGGTGCTGCCGGTGTTCATCCTCTACGCGATCCTGCAGGGGCGGATCCAGGCCGGCCTCACCGCCGGCGCCGTCAAATAGGGCCGCCGAGCCCGTTTTGCCAGCAGGGCGGCGCTATCCGGGCGCCGATAACTCACAGCGCTAGCGAGGTGACGCTAGTGAGCGGGTGAAGGCGTGGAGGGAGACCACCGATCCGGTGTGCCGGGCCTCCTCGGCCGCGAAGGCCAGGAGGTGGCTGATGAGCGACTCGGTCCCCTCGGTCGCCGCCTGCGGATGCTCGCCGCGCAGGACCGCCACGAAGTCCTCCAGCAGACCCTGATCGCCGCCGCCGTGCCCGCTGTAGCCCCCCGCGTCCTCGCGCCGCGCCGGCCGCAAAATGTCGGGCTCGTCGGTGCCGTGGTCCCAGATCTGGATCTCGTTGCGTTCCTGGTCGGCGAGCAGCGTCGCCCGCATACCGTCGATGCGGACCGTGCGCCCTTCCTTGTGCGAGGCGCCCTGCATGGTCAGGTTGGCGGTCAGGCCCCCTCCGAAGTCGAGCGTCACCACCTGGTGGTCGACCGCATCGTTGTCACAGCGGTAGACGCAGCGGCCGTAAGGGCCCGTGCGCAGCGCCTCCAGCCTCTCCGCCGGCTCACGCGAGAGCGACACCGGGTCCTGCATGAACCTCGGGGTGCGGTCGCCGATGTAGACGTCGGGCGCGTACCAGAGGCAGGTGTTCTGATGCGGGCAGCCGTCGGTGCAGCGCTCCGGCATGTCGGGCAGCGCCCGCTCGGCGGTGAAGTGGGTCAGCGACCCGAACGAGGACAGCCGCTCCGGCGCCCTGCCCACCAGCCAGACCAGCTGGTCGAGATCGTGGCTGCATTTGGCGAGCAGCATGGGAGCGGTGCGCTGGGTGTTGGACCAGTTTCCACGCACGAAGCTGTGGACGAAGTGGTGATAGGAGAGGTTCTCGCGCCAGTCGACGGCCACCAGATCACCCAATCGGCCGGAGCGAACGGTGTCGCGCAGCGCGACGAAGAACGGCGCGTAGCGGAGCACATGGCAGACGACCAGCCGGCGGCCGAGGAGGCGGGCCTGCTCGACCAGGGCCACGCAATCCTGGGCGGTGGTCGCCATCGGCTTCTCCAGCAGCACGTCGTACCCGGTCTCCAAAAGCGCCTCGGTGCTCGCCAGGTGGGTGCGATCCATCGTCGTGTTGATCGCGGCCCGCGCCGGTGGGGCGGCCGCGACCAGGTCCTCCCAGGTGCGGAACCGGCGCCGGGGCGGTATCTCGTGCTCGGCGGCGAATCGTTCCCGGCGCGCGTCGTCCGGCTCGGCCACGGCGACCAACCGCAGATGATCTCGCAGGTGCTCCCGCGCGATGCGCCCGTACGCGCGGTACCCGCGGTTGCCCGCCCCCAGGATGACGGCGTCGACCGGGGTCACTGGTGGAGCAGCTGGCGCAGGACCAGGTTGAGCACGCCGCCGTGCTCCAGGTAGGCGACCTCGGTCCGGTTGAGGACGCGCGCGACGGTGGTGAAGGTCCGCTCCGATCCATCCCGTTTGCGGGCTGTCACCTCGATCTCCTGACCCGGCGTGAGGCCGCCCTCCAACCCCTGGACCGTGAACTCCTCGCTCCCGTCGAGACCGAGCGACTTCCGCGACTCGCCCTCCGCGAACTGGAGCGGCAGGACGCCCATGCCGACCAGGTTGGAGCGGTGGATGCGCTCGAAGCTCTCGGCGATCACCACCTTGACGCCGAGCAGGTTGGGGCCTTTCGCGGCCCAGTCACGCGAGGAGCCGGTGCCGTACTCCTGGCCCGCGATCACGACCAGCGGCGTGCCGGCCGCGCGGTACTGCGTCGAGGCGTCGTAGATCGTCTCCAGCTCGCCGCCCGGCTGCCGGCTGGTCCACCACCCGTTGCGACCCTCGGCCAGCTCGTTGCGGAGCCGGATGTTGGCGAAGGTGCCGCGCATCATCACCTCGTGGTTGCCGCGCCGCGACCCGTAGGAGTTGAACTCCTGCTTCGCGACGTCGTGCTCCTGCAGGTACTCGCCGGCGGGGGCCGTGGAGGGGATCGAGCCGGCGGGGGAGATGTGATCCGTCGTCACCGAGTCGCCGACCATGACCAGGCAGCGCGCGCCGCGCACGTCCGAGAGTGGGGTGGGATCGGGAGCGAGGCCCTCGAAGTACGGCGGCTCCTGAACGTAGGTCGACTCCGCGTCCCACTGGTAGATCTGGCCCGAAGGCGCCGCCATCTGCTTCCAGTGGTCGTCGCCCTCGTAGATCTGCTCGTACTGGCGGGTGAAGAACTCCCGGTGCACGGCCTCGCGGACCACCCGGTCGACCTCCTCCGCCGGCGGCCAGAGGTCCTTCAGGAAGACCGGTTGCCCGTCTCTCCCCGCGCCCAGCGATTCGCTGGTCAGGTCGCGCCGCAGCGTGCCGGCCAGCGCGTACGCCACCACCAGCGGCGGCGAGGCCAGATAGGAGGCGTGGACCAGCGGGTGGATGCGAGCCTCAAAGTTGCGGTTGCCGCTGAGGACGGCGGCCACGTCGAGGTTCTGCGACTGCACCGCGTCCTCGACCGCATCCGAGGCGAGAGGCCCGGAGTTGCCGATGCAGGTGGTGCAGCCGTAGCCGACCAGGTAGAAGCCCAGCTTCTCCAGGGGCTCGATCAACCCCGCCTGCTTGAGGTAGTCGGTGACCACCCGCGACCCGGGCGCCAGTGAGGTCTTGACGTACTCGGGGACGGTGAGTCCGGCCTCGACCGCGTTGCGCGCGAGCAGGCCGGCGGCCACCATCACCGAAGGGTTGGAGGTGTTCGTGCAGGAGGTGATGGCGGCGATCACCACCGAGCCCTGCTGGACCTTGGTGTCCGCCCGGTCCAGCACCGCGGTACCGCCGCCGGTCTTCGGCGCCAGCTCGTAGCCCTCGCTGTCCATGCGGGCGATGTCGGGGTTGTCTCCATTCGGGAACCCCTTGAGGAAGCTCGCCCAGACCTCGGGGAGCGCGACCCGGTCCTGGGGCCTGGTCGGGCCGGCCATGCTGGGCACGACGGTGGCCAGGTCGAGCTCGAGCAGCTCGCTGAAGACGGGGGTCGGGTCGCCGTCCTCGCGGAACAGGCCCTGAGCCCGGCAGTAGGCCTCCACCAGCTCCAGCAGCTCCGGCTCCCGCCCTGTCTGCTCCAGGTAGCGCAGCGTCTGGTGGTCGACCGGGAAGAGCGCGGAGGTGGCGCCGTACTCAGGGCACATGTTGGAGAGCGTGGCGCGGTCGGCGACGGTCAGGTTGGAGAGTCCGTCGCCGCAGAACTCGACGTACTTGTTGACGACGCCGTGCTTGCGCAGCATCTCGGTCAGCGTCAGCACCAGGTCGGTCGCGGTGGCGCCGACCGGGAGCGCGTGGTGGAAGCGGACCCCGACCACGACCGGGGCGCCCAGGTACATGGGCTGGCCCAGCATGCAGGCCTCGGCCTCGATGCCACCGACGCCCCAGCCGAGGACCGAGAGGCCGTTGACCATGGTCGTGTGGGAATCGGTGCCGACCAAGGTGTCCGGGATCGCGACGCCGTCGCGGACCTGGACCACGCGCGCCAGCCGCTCCAGGTTGACCTGGTGGCAGATGCCCATCCCGGGGGGCACCACGGTGAAGTTCCGGAACGCCCCCTGGGCCCAGCGGAGGAGGGCGTAGCGCTCGAAGTTGCGCTCGTACTCCTTTTCGATGTTCCCCGCGTAGGCACTCGGGTTGCCGAACTGGTCGACCTGGACCGAGTGGTCGATGATGAGGTCCACCGGCACCTGCGGATCGATCCGCGCCGGGTCGCCGTCCATCCGCTGCATCGCCGAGCGCATGGCCGCGAGATCGACGACCGCGGGCACGCCGGTGAAGTCCTGGAGCAGGATGCGGGCGGGCTTGTAGGGCAGTTCGGCGTCGGCCGAGGGGGGATCGGGCCAGCTCGCGAGCGCCCGGACCGACTCCCTCGAGATCTCGCCGGCGGCGGCTCCCCGCAGGACCATCTCGAGCAGGACCTTGACCGTCTTGGGCAGGCGCGCCACGTCCCCCAGCCCGGCTTCCTTCGCCGCCTCCAGCCGGTAGTAGTCGAGTCCGGTTCCCGGCAGCTCCGTCCGTGCGTCGATCATGTCCCCAGTGTATCTCGGCGTCGAGAGATTTTGCCTCCCCGGCTCACCGCCCTGACCCGCATAGTTCCGTTTTTCCCGTGAAACCGGGACTATGGGCGGAGTGCGGGAGCGGCGGCGGGTGGTCTTTACAGGGGGAGTTGCTGTCGGGGCCCCCCGGGGGGATGGTGGTCCCATGACGCATCTCTCGACCCTGCCGGCGGAGGACCGGCCCCGCGAACGGCTTCTGACCCACGGCATCGACTCTCTGTCCGAGGCGGACCTCCTGGCGCTGGTGCTGCGGAGTGGTTCGCCCGGAGTCAGTGCCCTCGATCTGGGGTCGGCGCTCCTGGAGAAGTACGGTTCGCTGGCCGGGGTAGCCGGGGCCCCGCTCGCGGAGGTGGCTGCGGGCTCAGGCCTGGGCCCGGCCAAGGCCGCCTCGCTGGCCGCCGCCTTCCGGCTCGGGAGCCTGGTCGCCGTCAGGGCCGGCGAAGGGCGGCGACGGCGCGCTTCGCGTGCGGGCTCGCCTCCAGCTGCTCCAGCGTGAGGGGAAGGGCGTGCGACCAGTTCTCGGGCGAGATGGTGCCGGGATGGTTGGGCTGCTCGGGATCCAGGGCCAGGTCCTCGAGCGTTGCCGAGGCGAGACGGCAGGGCGAACCGGAGAGCGCCCGTGCCGCCGCGACAACCACCTCTTCGGGGCGGGCGTCAGCCCGGAGCCCGGTCGCGCGCAGGACGTTGGCGTGCGCCTGCGGCGCCAGCCCGGGCTGCCTCCAGAGCCCGGCCAGGGTCGGCAGGTCGTGCGTGGTCACGGCGCAGAAAGCGTCCTTCGGATACGCGGCCGGAGGTTCCTGCTCGAAGTAGAGCAGGCGGTAGCTGAGCACGTGCCGGCGCCGCAGCGCGGTCCGGACTAGGGGCTCGACCGTCCCCAGGTCCTCTCCGATCACGACGCCGCCCGCTCGCCGGCTCTCCAGAGCCACGATGCCGAGCAGGTCGCGGGCCGGGTAGCGGACGTAGGCGCCCTGGCTCCCGTCCGCGCCGGGCGGGATCCAGTAGAGCCGGAAGAGTCCCATCACATGGTCGAGGCGGACCCCGAACGCATGGCGGAGACCGGCCCGGACCAGCCGCACGAACGGTTCGTAGGCGGCGGCCCGCAGCCGCCAGGGGTCGAAGGGCGGCACCGCCCAGTTCTGGCCGCGCTCCGCGAAGGGATCGGGCGGAGCCCCCACGCTGGTCCCGAGCGCGAGCACGTCCTGCCAGACCCAGGCGTCGGCTCCCTCCGGATCGGCGCCCACCGCCAGGTCCGCGATCGGTGGCAGCACCTCCGACACCTCCTGCAGCTGGCGTTCCAGGAGCCACTGCAGCCAGGCCTGATAGCTGATCTCGCCGGTGTTGCGTCCGGCGAAGCGGCGCACCGCCTGGCTCTGCGGGTGGCGCAGATCGGCCGGCCACTCGGACCAGCGCCGGCCCCACTCCCGCAGCAGCGTGCAGAAGGTGGCGAACGCCTCCAGCGGATGCCCTTCCCGGGCCCGCCACTCGTCGAACGCCGGATCGCCCGGCCAGGCCCCGAAGAGCGCGCGGAGGGCCCGGTCCTTGAGCCGGAAGATCCGGTCCCGGTCCAGGTGGCGATCGGCGTTGAGCGCGCGGCCGGCGCGTGCCAGGCCGTCCAGCTCCTCGCCGAGAGCGGCAGCTCCCGGCACCCGCTCCACCGCCAGGTAGAGCGGGTTACGGAACACCCGGCTGGAGGGAAAGTAGGGGCTGGGCTCCTGCGGCAACCCGGGCGCGACCGCGTGGAGCGGGTTGAGCAGGATGGTGGTGCCGCCCTGCCGGCCGACCCACCCCGCCAGCCGCCGCAGGTCCTGAAGGTCGCCCATTCCCCACGAGCGCCGGCTGCGGGTGGCGTACAGCTGGGCCGCCACCGCCCAGCCACGCAGCCCGGCCGGGAGGTAACAGGTCGCCGGGGTCACGATGAGACGGCACGCAGACCCATCGCCGAGGTCCCGGAGCGCGTGGTAGCCGGGGGGCAGGTCCCGAGGCAGCGCTGCCTTGCAGGCCACCGTTCCTCCCTGCTCCAGCTCCACCTGATGGGGCCCGGGCGCCAGGCGCCGTGCGGTACCGGCGGTGACCACCAGCACGGGCGCCTTCGCCGGCCGCTCCGACCCGGCGCCCATCGCCTGCAGGATCGCCTGCTGGGTGGCGGTCGAGGTCGTCACCCAGCGGCCACCGATCGCCTCGTACCCCGGGTCGACGCCCCAGGCGGCGGCTCGCGGGGACCCCCGGCGGGGGGCCTCCTTCACGCGGCGATCACGGGCGTGGACGCTCGCGTTCGAGCCAGGCGTCCATCTCGGGGTCGGGGGCGCGGGGCGGCTCCTCGACCGGGATCGACTCCACCGGCGTCCCCTCCGCCGCCGCCCGGGCCTCGCGCTCGCGGCGGAGGCGCGACTGGTGCTCGGCGTGCGTGGCCCAGACCGCGATGGCGGCGAACGGCAGGCCCTCGATGAGGCCATAGGGGACGGCGCGGAAGAGCGGCTGGTCGAACGGGATCCAGTTGAGCAAAAAGAAGAAGACGCAGAGCACGGTGACCGAGACCCACACCTGAGTTCGGGTCGACCGCTCCTCCCACCAGCGCAGCGGGCCGCGCCACACCGTCATGCCGCTCGAAGGATACGGCTCGCCCTCGCAGACACCGCCCGCTCCCCCGGGGCCCGAAAGGGCGATTGGTGCACCAATGGCCCACTCCGAGTGCCCAGAGAGGGCGATTGGTGCACCAACGGCCCTGCCGGAGCCAGGGGTCAGTGGAGCAGCGAGTGGACCGCGATCAGGGGTGCGATCAGGATCGAGATGATGTTGATGACCTTGATCATGGGGTTGATCGCCGGTCCCGCCGTGTCCTTGTACGGGTCGCCCACGGTGTCGCCGGTGACCGCCGCCTTGTGTGCCTCCGAACCCTTGCCGCCCAGGTTGCCCTCTTCGATGAACTTCTTGGCGTTGTCCCACGCGGCGCCGCCGCTGGTCATGTAGAGGGCGAGGAAGAGTCCCGTCACGATCGCTCCCAGCAGCATGCCGCCGAGCGCGGTCGGTCCCAGGATGAAGCCGACCAGCACCGGCGCCGCGACCGGGATCAGGCCGGGCAGGATCATCTCCCGCTGGGCGGCGGCGGTGACGATGCGAACCGCCGGCCCGTACTCCGGCTTGGCGGTGCCGTCCATGATCCCCGGGATCTCGCGGAACTGGCGGCGCACCTCCTGGACCACGAGGCTGCCCGTCCGCCCTACGGCCAGGATCGCCAGCGAGCCGAACAGGAAGGGCAGGATGCCGCCGATGAAGAGCCCCACGATGACCGACGGGTTGGAGAGCTCGAACGTCAGACGCAGGCCGTGCTTGACCAGCTCCTGTGTGTAGGACGCGAAGAGGACCAGGGCGGCGAGGCCGGCGGAGCCGATCGCGTACCCCTTGGTGGTCGCCTTGGTGGTGTTCCCGACCGCGTCCAGCGCGTCGGTGACCTCGCGCACGTCCGGGGGCAGGTCGGCCATCTCGGCGATCCCGCCCGCGTTGTCGGTGATCGGCCCGAAGGCGTCGATCGCGACCACGATGCCGGTCATCGAGAGCAGCGCCACGGCCGCGATCGCGATCCCGTAGAGGCCGCCCAGGTCGTAGCTGATCAGGATGCCGGCCGCGATGCAGATGACGGGGAGACCGGTCGCCAGCATGCCAACCGCGGAGCCGGCGATGATGTTGGTCGCGTGGCCGGTGACGGACTGCCGTGCGATCAGGTGCACGGGCCAGTACCGCGTCTCGGTGAAGAACTCGGTGATGATGACGATGAGGATCGTGATCAAGATCCCCACCACGCCGCACCAGAACAGATGGGAGGGGTTGCCGACCGGACCGCCCGCCGTCAGGTAGCCCTGGTTGATGAAGATCTGGGTGACGATGTAGAACCCGATCAGCGCGATCGCGGCGGCGACCACGAGCCCGACGTAGAGACCGCCCATGATCCAGCGCGGGAAGTAGAGGCGGACGGCGGCGGCTCCCACGATCGAGCCCACGATGGAGATCGCGCCCAGCAGCAGCGGGTACACGACCCAGCCCATGGTGTGGAAGATCAGCGACCCGAGCAGCATCGCCGCCACCATCGTCACGGCGTAGGTCTCGAACAGGTCGGCCGCCATCCCCGCGCAGTCACCCACGTTGTCCCCCACGTTGTCGGCGATCACGGCCGGGTTGCGGGGGTCGTCCTCCGGGATGCCGACCTCCACCTTGCCGACCAGGTCGGCGCCCACGTCAGCCGCCTTGGTGTAGATCCCACCGCCGAGACGGGCGAAGACGGAGACCAGCGAAGCGCCGAAACCGAGTCCCACGAGTGCGTCCAGGTTGTGGGTGAAGAAGTAAGAGATGGAGACCCCGAGCAAACCGAGGCCGACGACCATGAACCCGGTCACCGCCCCGCCCCGGAACGCGGTCGCCATCGCCCGGCTGAGGCCGGTGCGCGCGGCCTCCGCGGTGCGCATGTTGGCGCGGACCGAGACGTTCATGCCGACGTAGCCGGCGGCCGCCGAGCAAGTGGCGCCGACGATGTAGAGGACGGCGGTCGTCCAGTTGAGCAGGAAGCCCAGGACGATCGCGATGATGATGCCGATGATCGCGATCACCAGGTACTGGCGGTTCAGGTAGGCCGCCGCCCCTTCGCGGATCGCGGCGCCGATCTCCTGCATGCGCTCGTTGCCGGCCGGCATCCGGAGGACGATCACCGTCAGCACGGCCGCAAAGAGGACGGCAAGTACTCCGCCGGCGATCGCCAGCAGCACGCTCGACTGCATCTAGATTCTCTTTCCTCGGTACACGTCTCGATGGGCCTTGCGGGACACCGCACGCGGCTACAGACTCACGGAGGAGGCGTTCGGAGAAGGGCCGGAAACCGGTCGCGTCTCTCGATCGCACACCCGGACTTGTCGCCGCGAGGACGCCAGGCCGGGGCCGCTGCGGCAGTGGTTGCCGCTCGATAGCTTATACGACCCGCCCCGGAGGACTACGATCCACCCCGGTGAGCACGCCCAGCCCGCGCTCGTGCCTCGACGTGACCGCGATCATCGAGGTGCCGACCGGCAGTCGCAACAAGTACGAGCTCGACCACGACACGGGAACGATCTGGCTCGACCGCCGGCTCTTCACCTCGATGCAGTATCCGGCCGACTACGGCTACATCGACGACACGCTGGCTGAGGACGGTGACCCGCTCGACGTCTTCGTCGTGGTCGCCGACCCCACCTTCCCCGGCTGCCACATCCGCGTGCGCCCGCTCGGAGTGCTGCACATGCGGGACGAGAAGGGGCCGGACGAGAAGATCCTGGCCCTGCCGGTGTGGGACACCAGCCACCCGTGGTCGGACATCAAGGACGTGCCGCGCGAGCTGCTGGACGAGATCGAGCACTTCTTCCAGCGGTACAAGGACCTGGAACCGGGGAAGTACTCGGAGGCCGGCGGGTGGGCCGGCGCAGAGGCCGCCGAGCAGGAGATCCAGCGGTCGCGCGCGCGCCGTTCTGACGGCTGAGGTCGGACTGCGCTGCTACGCGGCCGCCAGCGCGCGGACCGCCTCGCCGGTCCGCTCGAGCAGGCCGTCGGCGCCGGCTTCGTCCATCTTTTCCCGGTCGTAGCAGAGCGTCAGCAGCAGGCGTCCACCGGCTGCCAGGCCGGGACAAAGAATCGCCGCCTGTCCGGGGTTGACGAGCGGGAAGGCGACCAGCGTCCCCGTCGAGCCGACGTTCGTCACCGTGGTCTCGCCCCCCGCGACGTCCTGAGGAGTCAGCGCCCCCTCCCGGGCCCGGCCGGCGAGCTCCCGCAGACGCTGTGCCAGCTCGGACAGCGTTGCGCTCTCCACCTCGTGCAGCACCGGGACGACGAGGCCGCCGGCCACCTCGACCGCGATGCCGACGCTTTGGTAGCCGCCGGCCTGCGCCAGGGCCTTGACGAAGCACGCGTTCCAGCCCGCCGCCGGGCGCAGGCCCTCGACGTCGATCTCGAGCGAGACCGCGCCCTGGTCGACGGTCGCTCGTGCCTCCTGCATGCGCTCGGCGATCCGCCGTCGCATCGAGGTGAGCGAAGACCCCGGCGCGGGTGGCGTGCCCCGCTCCGCCATGGAGGAGGCTTCCTCCCCCTCCGACACGCGCGCTGCGGTCGAGCCCTCACCGCTGCCGCCGGGCCCCTCGATGCGGGCCAGCAGCGCGTCGACCGGCACCGTGTCGCCTTCCTGCGCGACGATCTCGACCAGGATCCCGCTCGCCGGCGACTCCAGCTCGGTGTTGACCTTGTCGGTCTCCACCTCGACCAGCGGCTCACCCTGCTCGACTCGCTCGCCCGGCCGCTTCAGCCATTGCGTGATGGTGCCCTCCACCAGCGTGTCGGCGAGCCGGGGCAGGCGGACGTCAGGCATCTCCTTCCAGGGCCTCCTTGAGATCGGCCAGAAAGCGACCGGCCTCGGCTCCGTCGACCGCTCGATGGTCGACGGAGAGCGCCAGGTAGCAGCGGTCGCCGCGCGGCGCGCCCAGCCGGAGCGCGGCGGTCTGGCCGGGGCGGACCGCGGGCAGTCCCAGGTGCGCCGAGCCGGCGCCGTACGCGACCAGCGTGATGGTGCCTGTCCCGCGCGCCGGTGAGAGAGGCCCCAGATCGAGGTCCACGACCGGCTCTGGGTGCTCGGCGATCCCGCCCCAATCGAACGTCGCGTTGCACGCCGGGTGCCGGCGGCAGGCCGCCGCGACCGCGGCCACCACCTCCCCCAGGTCACGGCCGGCCATCCGGACCTCGATGATGCTGGAGGCCTGGGGGATGGCGGGGTCGAACGCAGCGTTGCCGCCCCCACGGGTGCCGCGTGAGGAGCTCAGCGCACGCTCGATCGCGGTTTCGATGTCCGGTGCGCCCGGGAGCAGCGCGTCCTCCATCGCGTCCGCGACCGGGATTCCACCCACGTCCGGTGCGGCGACGCGAATCGGGGGACATCGAAGCTTGTCGAATGCGGCCTCCGCGACCAGCGCCGCGATCTCGGCGCCCAGCCCCATCGTCCGTGTGTCCTCATGGGCTACGCAGAAGCGGCCGGTACGGCGGACCGAGGCGAGGATCGTCTCGCGGTCGAGCGGGAGCAGCGTCCGCAGGTCGATGACTTCGGCCTCGATCCCGCGCAGCGCGAGCCGGTCGGCCGCTCGCAGCGCTTCGTGCAGCATCCGGCCCCAGGCACAGACGGTGATCGCGTCGCCCTCGCGCGCGACGCGCGCGCGCCCCAACTCGAGGGCCCCGTCGCCGGCCGGCACCGGGCCGCGCACCGACCGGTAGGTCAGCTTGTGTTCGAGAAAGAGGACCGGGTCGGGGTCGCGGATGGCCGCCAGCAGGAGACCCTTGGCGTCGGCCGGAAAGCTGGGCGCCACCACCTTGAGCCCGGGCACGTGCGTGTAGAAGGCCTCCACCGACTGCGAGTGGTAGGGACCGCCGCGGAAGCCGCCCCCGTAAGCGGTGCGGACGACCAGGGGGCAGGTCCAGTCTCCCGCCGTACGGTAGCGGATCTTGGGCGCCTCGCCGATGAGATGGTCGGCGGCCGCGTGGATGAAGTCCGCGAACTGGATCTCGGCCACCGGGCGCAGCCCCCGCATCGCGAGCCCGACCGCGATACCCACGATCGAGAGTTCGGCCATCGGCGCATCCAGCACCCGCTCGGGGCCGAACCGCTCGAGCAATCCTTCGGTGGCCCGGAAGACGCCGCCCATGCGCCCGATGTCCTCACCCAGCAGGACGACCCGCGGATCTCGCCCCAGCTCCTCGGAGAGCGCCTCACGAATCGCCTCCAGAAGGGTCAGCTGTCGCTCCTCCTGCTCGGGCGGGTGCGCCCGTCGCTCGGTCGCGAACACCCCGCGAATTGTAGGTTGGGGGGGATGACTGCACTCGGCTTCGGACTCGCCGGCCCCGCCCCCGAAGAGACGGTCCTGGCCGCCGCCCGGGCCGCGGAGGAGGCGGGCTACCGCACCTTCTGGCTCAACCACCCTCCCACCTACGACGCACTGCCCAAGCTGGGCCGGGTCGCGCGTGCGGCCGCGATCCCGGTGGCGACCGGCGTGATCCCGATCTCGGCGCGCACCCCGCAGTCGATCCTGGAAGGGATGGCTGAGGCCGGGCTGCCGGTCGACCGGTTCCGGCTCGGGATCGGCAGCGGATTCGGATCCCGACCGTTGGGACGGGTGCGCGAGGCCATCCCGGAACTGCGGGCGGGCACCTCCGCCGAGCTGGTCCTGGCCGCGCTCGGCCCCCGCATGTGCGAGCTGGCGGGCGAGCTGGCGGACGCGGTCCTGCTCTCGCAGCTGACCCCCGACGGCGGCCGCGAGCGGATCCGGCAGGTTCAGGAGGCGGCGGACCGAGCGGGCCGGGCCCGCCCTCGCATCTACGTCTATGTGCGCACGGCCCTCGGCGCGCCGGGGATCGCGGCGCTGGAGCGGGAGGCGGCGGGCTACCAGAAGATCCCCGTCTACGCCGCCTCCTATCGAGCCCTCGGCACCGGACCTCTGGACGCGGCCGTCCGCGCCGCCACCCCGGCTGAGGTTCGCGACGGTCTCGCCAGGTGGGGTGGTCTGGCCGACGAGGTGGTGATCCGGGCGCTCACCGCGGACGACGCCACCGACGACGTGCTGGCGATCCTGGAGGCGGCGCGAGGTACCTTTTGAGTCGGGGGTCGGCGCGAGCGGTGTCCAGAACAGCAGGATCCGAAGAGAGGTAGTCCAATGGCGGTGGTGGGCACTGACGTGGTCGTTCAGACCGAGTTCGACGTCCCGGTCACGATGCGCGATGACACGATCCTGCGCGCGAACATCTACCGGCCCGCCGGGGCGGGCCGCTGGCCGGTCCTGCTGACCCGCCTGCCCTACGGCAAGGACCTGCCCCTGGCGACGGCCTCCTTCGACCCGGTGCAGGGGGCCCGGCGCGGCTACGTCGTTGTCGTCCAGGACACCCGCGGGCGGTTCAAGTCGGACGGCGATTGGTATCCGTTCGCCGCCGAGCGCGAGGACGGCTACGACACCGTGGAGTGGGCCTCCTCGCTGCCGTACTCGACGGGCAAGGTCGGGATGTATGGGGTGTCCTACTTCGGCTTCACGCAGTGGGCGGCGGCCGGGGAGCAGCCGGCCGGGTTGAAGACGCTGGTGCCCATGATCACCTGGCGCCGTCCCGACAACGGCCTGGTGACCCGTGGCGGGGCTCTGGAGCTGGGGACGGCGGAGTGGTGGAACCTCATGATGGGCGCGGACATCGTGGTCCGGCGGCATCGCGGCGACCCGCAGGCTATCGGCACCGCGCTCAACGGCGTGCTGGACGACTACGACGGGCTGGCCACGTCCGGCTACTGGCAGCTTCCGCTGCGAGGGGGCAGCGCCATCGCGCGCAGCGGCGTGGCGCCGTACTTCGAAGACCTGGTGTCAGGCGACGCGGAGACTGCCGGGAGAGTGCGGTCGGCCACCTCGCAGGTGGGCGTGGTCGAGCGTGTCGACCTGCCCACGTTCTCGATCGGCGGCTGGTACGACATCTTCCTCCAGGACACCCTTGACACCTACAACGTCGAGGCTGCGCGCGGCCGCCCGGCGCGAGTGCTGATCGGGCCCTGGGGCCACGGCGGGATGATGAACCCGATCGGGGAGCGCAACTTCGGCTTCGGCGCCCAGGCGGCGCTCATCGACAGGCGCATGGACCTCCAGTCGATGCAGCTGCGCTGGTTCGACCACTGGCTGTACGGCCGCGACACCGGCATGCTGGGGGAGCCGCCGGTCCAGATCTTCGTGATGGGGATCAACCGCTGGCGCGGCGAGGCGGAGTGGCCGCTTCGCCGCGCCGTCGTCGTGCCTCACTACCTGCACGCGCAGGGGGCGCTGGACCGCGAGGAGCCGGCGGCGGGTGAGGTGCCCGACCACTTCGACTACGACCCCGCACACCCGGTGCCACCGGTGGGCGGCGCGCTGCTGATGGCGCCCGAGTTCCCCGGCGGTCCGCGCGATCAGCGGCGGATCGAGGCGCGGGACGACGTGCTGGTCTACACGTCGCCGGTGCTGGAGCGGGACGTGGAGGTGACGGGCCCGGTCACGGCTCACATCTGGCTCTCGTCCTCAGCGCCGGACACGGACGCGGTGGTCCGCCTCTGTGATGTGCTGCCGGACGGGACCTCCTACAACCTGACCGACGGCATCCTGCGCGGGCGGTACCGCAACGCCGACCTCGACGAAGCCCCCTCGCTGCTCACCCCAGGAGAGCCCGCCGAGTTCCGGGTCGACCTCTGGTCCACCAGCAACGTGTTCCTCAAAGGGCACCGCATCCGGGTCCAGGTCACCTCGTCGAGCTTCCCCCGCTGGGACCGCAACCCCAACACCGGGCACGAGCCGTTCGCGGACGCCGAGCTGGCGATCGCCCACCAGATGGTGCTGCACGACCAGGCGCACCCCTCCCGGATCCTGCTCCCGGTGGTCCCGCCCTCTTCCTGATCTTTCTGCCGTTTGCTAGCAGATGGGGCCTATTCCGAGGCCGGTAGGGCCCTTCTGCTAGCGAACGGTCTGTTCGGTTGCGCGTAATATTCGGAATGTGCTGAATATTCAGAACCGAGACGAGCTGGCGGCGCAGAGGCAGCGGTTCGTGGACGATCTGGGCGCCTTCTTCGCCGGCTACGGTCTGACCGCGACGCTGGGCCGGATCCTCGCCCATCTGATGCTGCACGAGGGGGCGGCGTCGCTGGACGAGATCGCCGGTGATCTCGGCGTCGCCAAGAGCGGCGTCAGCACCGCCACCCGCCGGCTCGAGATCTGGGGCATGGTGCGGCGCGTCCATACCGTCGGCAGCCGCCGGGTGCTGTTCGAGGCCACTCCCAGCGGCGACGCGCTGCTCTCGTTCGGCATTCCTCAGCTGCAGCGGTTCGCTCGGGCCCTGCACGAAGGCGTGGAGGTGGCGCCGCCAGGGGCTCCGGCCAACCGAATTAGGAATCTCGCGGACACCATGGATCTCTACCTCGAGGTGGTTGAGAAGGCCCTCGAGCGCATTCGGGAGGGACAGCGGAAATGACCAACGCGATCGAGACGCGGGGGTTGACGAAGGACTACGGGATGAACCGGGGGCTCTTCGAGCTCGACCTGGACATCGCCGAGGGTGAGGTGTTCGGATACCTGGGCCCGAACGGCGCCGGCAAGACCACCACCATCAAGCTGGTGATGGGGTTCATCCGCGCCACCCGAGGAGAGGCGCGCGTGCTCGGTCTCGACTGCTGGCGCGACGCGGTCAAGGTGAAGCGCCTGGTCGGCTACCAGCCCGGCGAGCTGCCGCAGTTCGGCGGCCTTCGCGGCTCCGAGATCGTGGCCATGCTGGAGGGGATCCGCGGCTCCGTCGACCACACCCGCGTCGTCGACCTCGCGACGCGGTTCGACCTCGACCTTGGCATGCGCTACCGGCAGTACTCGCGAGGCAACAAGCAGAAGCTCGGCATCATCCTCGCGTTCGCGCACCGGCCCCGCGTGCTGATCCTCGACGAGCCGACCGGCGGCCTCGATCCGCTCAACCAGCAGACCTTCTACGAGCTCATCGAGGAGGTACGGGACGGGGGGGCGACCGTGTTCCTCTCCTCGCACATCCTGTCCGAGGTCCAGCGCATCTGCCGGCGCGTCGGCATCATCCGTGAGGGCCGTCTGGTCGAGATCGACACGCTGGCGGACCTCCACCATCTTCGATACCGGCACGTCGAGGTCGAGTACCAGGGCCCGATCCCGGAGGCGGCGGTGCGGGCGGTGCCCGGCATCGAGGACGTGCGGGTGGACGGGAACCGTCTCACCGCTTCCGTGCACGGCTCCTTCGAGGCGTTCCTGAAGGCCGCCAGCGAGGGCACGATCACGAACCTGCTTTCGGAGGAGCCCTCGTTGGAGGATGTCTTTCTGGCGCGCTATCGCGAGCAGCCGGTGGAGGTGGCGGGAACGCCCCCCGAAGCCGCGCAAGCTGCCCTTCACGGGGGCCCTGAGTGATGCTCCGCCTGCTCCTGCGTTCGCACCGGGTCGGCTTTGTGATCGTCACCGTCTTCGGCATGTTCGACGTGTTCGTCAACACCGCCGCCTACGCCCAGGTGGCCGGCCACTCGGAGGCGGAGCGGCGAGCCTTCGCCGCGGCCACCGCACCCCTCGCGACCCAGCTGTCCTATCTGCTCCCCATCCCGACCCGGCTTGACACCGTCGGCGGCTACGTGCAGTGGCGCGGCTACCCGATCATCGCGATCGCGTTCGTGATCTGGGCCGTTGTCGCCGGGAGCGGCCTGGTTCGCGGCGAGGAGGAGCGGGGGCTCACCGAGGTGTATCTGGCGAGCGGTGTCGGGCGCCTCCGCTGGACACTGGTCCGCTCGCTCGGGTTCGCGGTGGCCGCCGCACTGGCGGCCGTCCTCACCGAGCTGGTCGGTGTCGCCGGGATCGCGGCCGCCGGGACCGCCGCCGGCCAGCCTCTCTCCTGGGGCGCGCTGATCGGTGAGGGGGTCGCGCTGTGGGCGATCGGAATCGCCGCTTTCGGTATCACGCTGGTGCTCTCGCAGCTGGTCCCAACCCGGGGGGGCGCCGCCGGCCTGAGCGGGGTGGTGCTGGCGGTGCTGTTCTTCCTCAACTCGCTCTCACGCACCGCCGCCACCTGGCGGGGCGTCGCCCACATCTCGCCGTTCTTCCTCTTCGACCAGACCAACGTCGTGGTGCCGGGCGGGCGCTTCGACTTGGTGGCGACCCTCGTCCTGATTGCGATCGGCGTGGTCGGTGTCGGCCTCGGCGCCTTTGCCTTCTCGGTCCGCGACCTGGGCGCCGCGATCCCGGGCCGCCTCGGCCGCTCGCGACGCGGCCGGCCTGCCCGCCGGGAAGCGGCCGGCAACCCGCTGCTTTGGGTTCCTGTCCTGTCGACGCTGTGGGAGCAGCGCTGGTCGCTGCTGGGCTGGATGGTGGGGTCCTTCCTGCTCATGGCGCTGATCGGCGACATCGCCAAGTCGGGGGCGAACCTGATCGAGCAGACCCCTTCCCTGAGGGTCTGGCTGCAGCCGGGTGTCGCCCCCTTCACCGCGCTCGTCGCCGCCACCTGGGGGAGCCTGGTGGGGCTCGTCGTCGCCGCCTACGCGATCGTGCAGGCGGCGCGCTGGGCGGGCCAGGACGGGAGCGGCCGCCTCGAGCTCACGCTGGCGGAGCCGATCTCCCGCACACGCGTGGTCCTGCAGCGCGCGGTGGAGCTGGGGCTGGGTTCCCTCCTGATCGCGGTCTCGGGCACGGTCGGACTGCTCGCCGCCGCCGCCGGCCAGCACGCGACCATCGAGGGCCCGGTGTGGACGGCGACGTTCCTGCTCCTGCCGGTCGCGACAGCCTTCGGCGCCATCGGGGGCGCTGTCTCCGCCTGGCTGCCGCGGTTCGCGATCGGCCTGGTCTCGGCGCTGGCGGTGGTCGCGTTCTTCGTCGAGTTCTTCGGACCCATCTTCAAGGCGCCGACCTGGGTGCTGAACCTTTCGTTCTTCCGGCTCTACGGCACGCCGCTCACGACGCCGATCTTCTGGAATGGGTTCTGGGCTCTGGTCGCGATCACCGTGGTCGGGTTCGGCATCGCGGTGTTGGCCATGCAGCGCCGCGAGGTGGGCAGCTAGCTTCACGACGCTTGACATGCAACTCACCGGCTGCCTAACATCAAAGGCAGCCGATGGGTTGCATTTCTGCCTTGAGCGGTGAATGACGTCTTCCGGGCGCTCTCGGACCCGAGCCGGCGCGGTCTGCTCGACCGGCTCAACGCCCGCAGCGGTCAGACCCTGCGCGAGCTGACGGCGGGACTGGGCATGTCCCGGCAGTCGGTGAGCAAGCATCTCGCCGTGCTGGAAGAGGCCAACCTGGTCACGACCGTGTGGCGGGGCCGGGAGAAGCTGCACTACCTCAACGCCGAACCCATCGAGACCATCGGCCGGCGCTGGATCGCGCGCTACCACGCGTCCCGGGTGAGCGCCCTCGCCGACCTCAAGTCCGCACTGGAGGAGACCGCGATGACCCATCCCGAGTTCGTCTACACGACGTACATCAAGACCACGCAGGAGCGGCTGTGGCAGGCCCTCACCGAACCCCCCTTCACCAAGCAGTACTGGGGCGCGGAGCTGCTCTCGGACTGGAAGGTGGGTTCCCCGGTGACCTGGATCTACGGCGGGGTGACCGTCGAGGACCCGGAGCAGGTGGTGCTGGAGGCCGACCCGCCGCGGCGTCTCGCCTACACCTGGCAGACGATCACACCCGAGTTCGCCCGGGTGGTCGGGTTCACGGAAGAGTATCAGCGGAAGGTCGCCGCCGAGCCCCGCTCGCGGGTCGCGTTCGATCTCGCGCCGCTGGACGGCCTGGTCCGGCTCACGGTCGTGCACGACGGCTTCCCCCAGGAGAGTGAGGTTCTGAAGAGCGTCAGCGAAGGCTGGCCGATGATCCTCTCCGGGCTCAAGACCTTCCTCGAGACGGGGGCGGCGCCGGTGCCGCAGTAACCACCGCCGTCTCTCGGCAATGCGGGCCTAAAACGCTCGCGGGAGGCCCTGTTTGCGGAGAAACGGCCCATTCTGGTCGTGTGAGCGCGGGTGAACGTGACGCGAGTGGGGGGGAGGCGCCCGCGTTCCTGGTCCACAAGGAGGGCGATGAGGTGGCGGTGGCGGTCACCGACGTGGACCCGGGAGCCGCGACCGTCCGCTACCTCGACAGCGGGCGACAGGTGGGCCTGCAGGTGGTGGAGCCGATCCCGCTCGGTCACAAGGTGGCACTGAGCGACCTCGCGGAGGGGGTGGGCGTGCGGGAGTACGGAGTCCGGGTGGCGGTCACGCGAGTGCCGATCCCCAAGGGGGCGCTGGCCCACGTGCACAACCTGCGCAGCGCTCGCTGGGAGAGCAGCCGGTGAGCGCCACCCTGACCGGCTACCGGCGGTCCGACGGGAGGGTTGGGGTCCGCAACCACGTGGTCGTGCTGCCGGTCGACGACCTCTCCAACACGGTCTGCGAGCACGTCGCCGCGGCGGTGCCGGGGACCTTCGCCCTGTCCCACCACTACGGGCGCCTGCAGTATGGGGAGGACCTGGAGCTGCTGTTCCGCACGCTGATCGGAAATGGGAGCAACCCCAACGTGGGGGCGGCCGTCGTGATCGGGATCGAGCCCAACTGGACCGCGCACGTGGCGGACGGCATCGCGGGGCGCGGGACCCCGGTCGAGTCCTTCTCCATCGAGCGCGCGGGGGATCTGCGCACGCTGGAGGCAGCGGCGCGGGCGGCCCAGCGGCTGGTTCAGGACGCGTCGGAATGGCAGCGAGAGCCGGTCGAACCGGCGGAGTTGCTGATCTCGATCAAGTGCGGGGAATCGGACACCACCACCGGCCTCGGAAGCTGCCCAACCGTGGCCCGGGTGGTGGACAGGCACGTGGCCGGCGGCGGCACCGTCGTCTTCGGCGAGACCACCGAGCTGACGGGAGGCGAGGACCTGATCGCCGCCCGCTGCGTCGACGACGGTGTGCGCCGGCGGTTCCAGGCCTTCTACGACGGCTACCTGGCAGAGGTGGAGCGGTCGGGCGCCAACCTGCTCGGGTCGCAGCCGACCCAGGGCAACATCCGGGGCGGCCTCTCGACCATCGAGGAGAAGGCCCTCGGCAACATCGCCAAGACCGGCATCGTCCCGGTGGTCGACGCGCTGGCCCCCGCGGTCCCGCCCACCCGGCCCGGTCTCAACTTCATGGACTCCTCCTCGGCGGCGGCTGAGTTCGTCACGCTGATGGGGGCGGCGGGGGCGGTGATCCACCTCTTCCCGACCGGGCAGGGCAATGTGATCGGCAACCCCATCGTGCCCGTCATCAAGGTGACGGCCAACCCGATCACCGCCAAGACGATGCCGGAGCACATCGACCTCGACGTCTCGGGCCTGCTGCGCGGCGCCGAGGACCTCGCCGGCGCCGGCGAGAGGCTCTGGGACCTGGTCTTGCGTATCGCCGGCGGACGCCTCACCTGCGCCGAAGCGCTCGGCCACCGGGAGTTCGTGATCACCAAGCTCTACCGAAGCGCGTGAGCACTCGGGAAGTCCTATCGCGGTCCGTTATCGACCGCAAATGGCTTCAACATCTGTGCTGTACCCCGACCACCGGCATGCGAGGAGGCTTGACATGGCCACCGTCACCACCGACGAGCGCGAGGACTTGCTGGAGACGCTTGCGGCGCACCGCGGGTTCCTCCGCTACACCGTCCGCGGCCTGACCCCGGAACAGCTCGGCCGCCGCACCACCGTCAGCCAGCTGTGCCTGGGCGGCATCATCAAACACGTCGCCGCGGTAGAGCGGCAGTGGGCCGATTTCATCGTCAACGGAGCGCCCGAACGGGTCGTCGACGAGGCCACGATGCAGGAGTACGCCCGGCAGTTCCAGGTCGAGGAGGGCGACACGGTGGAGAGCCTGCTCGCCGACTACGATGCGGCCGCCGCGGCCACCGACGAGCTCGTCCGCACCGTCCCCGATCTCGGTGCCTCCCGGCCGCTGCCGCCCGCCCCTTGGTTCCCGCCCGGAGCGCGGTGGTCGGCCCGTCGCGTGTTTCTCCACATCCTCGCCGAGCTGGCCCAGCACGCAGGGCACGCAGACATCATCCGGGAGGCGCTGGACGGGCAGAAGACGATGGGATGACAGCGGGCGGGACGGGTCTTAACGCCCGCCGCGCGCGCCGGTCACGGATTGCATTGCCACTCGGCCTGCCGCCCCTGGCTGTACATCCAGGCGGCGGCAGCGGCGCTGGCCGCGGGATCCCAGATCGACTGGCCGGCCTTGCCTTCGGGGGTTCCGGCGAACGTCGAGGGCATGAACTGGAAGAGGCCCGACGCCCCGGACGGGTTCTGAGCGTTGGGGTTGTACCCGGACTCGCACTTGGCGACGGTCAGACCCCAGTTCACGGCGGCCGCGCCCAGCGGGGAGAAGGCGTTGACGATGATCTGCTGGACGGATCCGGCGAGCGCCGAGGCCGGCGGCGGAATGTACCCGGCGATCTCCGAGCCGCTGCCCAGCGCCGCCACCCGGACATCGAAGCTCCCGGCCTCGTCCATGTTCCGCTCCCAGACCACGAGGCCGATCGCGGTGCCGCTGGAGTAGATCACCGAACGCACCATCGCGACGTGGCCGAAGGCACTGTAGCCGGGGCCGTTGAACACCACCACCGCGCCCTCGGTGGGCGTCTGCGTGGTGTGGATGCCGGCTGCCTGGGCCCCGCTGATCCACTGACCGCCATTGCCAAGGTTCTGTGGCAGCACGCCACCCGTGTAGGCCTGGTAGGCGTTGGCGGCGTAGCAGGTGCACTGGATCGGTGAGTAGTCGCAGTACCCGGGGTAGGCCGTCAGTCCGAGTGGGGTCGGATCCGGCTGGGCCGGCCAGTGGATGCTCGACACGCTCAGCATGTAGAGGCCCGCGGCCAGTCCGGCGTCAAGGAGCTGCTGGTCCAGCCCACCCGTCCCGAGCTCGGTCACCTCGGCCCGCTGCTGGCTGGTGAGGGACCCGCCCTGCTGCTGGGTGGACGCGATCTCGGACTGTGTGATCGTGGTCTGAGCCTCGACCTGAGCCTGCTGGCTCTGCATCTCGGCCCCCAGCGCCTGGAGCTGCACCTGCGAAGCCTGGGCCTGGGTCTCGTCTGCCGTCACCTGCCCCAACGCCTGTTCCAGGGAACGCTGCGAGGCCTGTGCCTGCCGCCGCGTCGACTCCAGCTGGCCGGTCAGCAGGTGAGCGCGCTGTGCCGCGTCGTCCAGACTCGCGTTCTGGGTCAGGTAGGAACCGAGACTCGCCGCCTCGACCACCGAGAGCAGCGCCGACGAGGGCTCCGCGTACACGGCTCGCGCCAGTTCCATCAGCTGCGTGCGCTCCTGCCGCTCCCGCGCGGTGAGAGTGTTCACGCGCGTCTGGAGCTTGCTCACCTGTTGTGACAGCTCCTGCGCCTGGGCCTGGTCTGCGTTGACCTGCGCCTGCAGCTGCGTCTGCTGCCGCTGGTTCTGCGCCACCTCTGCCTGCAGCCGGTTGAGCTGCGAGTCGGCCTGGGTCAGGTTGGTGGCCAGCTGTTGCTGAGGTTGACTGAGGGGGAACACCGGAGTGTTGCTCGAGGGCACGGTGTTAAGCCCGGTGAACGGGAAGGGCGAGGGGTTTGCCGGCGGTGACGGTGACGGGGCGGGCGTCGAATTGGTGGGGGCGGGTGTGGGCGTCGGGGCAGCCGTCGGGGTAGGAGTTGGCGTGGGTGCAGCGGTCGGCGCAGGCGTGGGGGCCGGAGAGGTGGCGGGCGTGGGGGTGGTAGCCGGAGCGGGTGCCGCGGTGGCGGTCGGCTTCGGGGCGGGGGTTGGAACCGGCGTCGCCGCGGGCACCGGCTTCGCGGTGGCCGTGGAGTGCACCACCGGAGCGGGCGGCGCGGTCGGGGTGGTCGCGGGAGTGGGCGTGCCGGCGGCGGCCGCGGAGGTGGGTGCCCACAGCGAAACCATCAGGAGGAGCACGCCCGTCAGCCCGAGGAGCCTACCCCGCCAGCCTAGAAACCGATCGACCCCGTCCCGCTTCGGCATGATCCTCGCTACGTCAGTGGCGCCTCCGATCACCCCGTCCGCGTCGGCGCACGCCGCAAGACCGGCCGGGTCAGGGCCTGGGCGATGCGGGCCGCGTCGGCCACCGATAGGTTACCAACGGAAAGACGTACACCGCTCGGTGTTCTGAGGCGGAACTGCTCCCCGGCGGCCACCGCCCACCCCGCTTCCAACAGGGCACGGCGGGCCAGCAGCTCGTCCTCCACCGGGACCCAGACGTTGAGCCCGCTGCGGCCCCAGACCGTAATGCCCTGGTGTCCGAGCTCGCGAACCAGCGCCCGCCGCCGGTCCTCGTAGGCGCTGCGGGCCTGATCCACCAGCGCCCAGACGCCCGGATCGCGGACCAGCTCCACGACCAGGCTCTGGAGGATGTACGAGACCCAGCCCGGTCCCAGCCGCTGACGCCCCTCGATGCGGGCGATGGTGACCGCGTCACCCGCCATCACCGCCAGCCGGAGATCGGGCCCGAGCCATTTGGAGACCGACTGCACGATCGTCCAATGCCGGAGGCCGGGGGTGGTGGTGAGCGTGTGCAGCGGCGACCCCGCCACCGGGCCCGAGTGATCGTCCTCGATCAGCAGCACCTCCGGCCACGCATGCAGGACCCGCCGCAGGTCGCGCGCCCGCCGGGCGTCGAAGGCCGCCCCGGTCGGGTTCTGCGCCCGCGGCGTCTCGATGACCGCCGCCACCTGCCGCCGGAGCGCCTCCTCCAGCGCCTCCGGAATCATCCCGAACTCGTCGATCGTGACCGGCTGCGCGATCAGCCCGTGCGCGCGCAGCAGATCGTGGGCGGTGTGGTAGCTGGGATCCTCCAGCGCGACTCGGTCGCCCGGCCGGAGGTGGGCGTCCAGAGAACGCTCGATGCCGGACATGCCGCCGCTGACCACGCTCAGGAAGTCGGGGCTGACGCCGTCCCGGAGGAGCCAGTCGGCCGCCACCTGCAGCAGTTCCGCGTCGTCACAGGGGACTCCGTAGGGGCGCTGCGGCAGGGCCAGCCGGGAGGCCGCCTGGCGCAGGTCGGGCAGGAACGCGAAGTCCGGGTTGCCGCTGGTCAGGTCGATCGCGCCCGCGGGCAGCGGCGGGTCGATGTGACCCGACAGCGGCGGACGCGGGCTGATCCGGGTTCCCCGGCGTCCGGCGGCCACGATGAGCCCGCGCAATTGCAGGTTGTTGTAGGCGGCGGCGACCGTGGTCGGGCTCACGCCCAGGTGCTCGGCCAGTCTGCGGACCGTGGGCAGCGCCTGACCTGGTCGCAGCGTCCCCGCCCGTAAAGCGTCCTCCACGCTGGAGGAGATGGCGCCGGCGCGGTTCCCGGAGATAACCGTCAGCGAGTCGGGCGTCTCGGCTTGCTGGCGGTCTGTCCGAGGGCCGGCGATCGAGGTTGCCATAGGCGAAGCTGGCAAGTATTGTCGCAGCCCACCGACCCCGGCGCAGCCTGTAGGGTGCGGGACGTGTCAGATCGGATCGGGAGGGAGGCAGCGGACGCGGTGCGCGCGGCCGCCGAGCAGGGCTGGGACGACCAGATCTCGTTTCTTCGCGCACTGGTCGGGGAGCGGAGCCTGCGCGGCGGCACGGGGGGCGCCCAGCGGCTGGTCGAGGGGCGCCTGCGAGCGCTGGGCGTGGAGCCGGAGCGCGTGCCGGTCGACGTCGAGCGGCTCCGTGGGCGGCCCGGGTTCTCGCCCGTCGACTGGTCCACCGAGGGCGAGTTCGACGTCAGCGGCCGGCTCGCCGGCGCGGGGTCCGGCGGCCGCTCGCTGATCCTGAACGGCCATATCGACGTCGTGCCCTCTACGCCCGACGATCACTGGACGCACGATCCCTGGGGCGGCGAGGCCGAGGACGGCCGGATGTACGGACGCGGTGCCGCCGACATGAAAGCAGGGGTCGGCGCCATGCTGGCGGCGGTGGCGGCGGTCCGGGCGGCGGGCGTCCGGCTGCGCGGGGATCTGGAGCTGCAGTCGGTGATCGAAGAGGAGTGCAGCGGTCACGGCACCTTGGCGCTGCTCGAAGCCGGGCACCGCGCCGACGCTGCGATCGTCCCCGAGCCCATGGGCCAGGGCCTCTGCACGGCGCACCCGGGAGTGCTCTGGTGCCGGATCCAGGTCCGCGGCATGGGCGCGCACGCCGAGCGCGCGGACGCGGCGGTCAACGCGATGGAGCGTATGTGGCCCCTGATCGCGGCCGTGCGCGCGCTGGAGGCCGAGGTCAACGAAGAGGCGGTGCGGCATCCCGCCTTCGCCGGACTTTCCCATCCCTTGAACTACAACATCGGCACGCTGCACGCGGGGGACTGGCCCTCCTCGGTGCCGGAGGCGGCGACGATGGAGGTTCGATTCTCCTATGCGCCGGGGGAGACGGTGGCCGGTGCGCAGGAGCGGATCGAGAGCTACCTGCGCCGCGCGGCCGACCGGGACCCCTGGCTGCGCGAGATGCCGCCCCGGATCACCTGGTTCGGCTTCGCGGCCGAGCCGGCGATCTACGACACCGAGGACCCGCTGTCGCGCACCCTGGAGCGGAACCACCTGCAGGTGGTGGGCCGGGCGCTCGCCCGGCGGCCCTTCGCCGCCACCATCGACAACCGCTTCTTCGCGCTCTACGCGGGGATGCCCACCGCCTGCTACGGGCCCACCGGCGACCGCCTGCACGCCCCCGACGAGTCGGTCGAGCTCGCCACCGTGCTCGAGACCACGCAGGTGCTGGCGGGCACCATCCTCGACTGGTGCGGCGTCGCCTGAGGGAAAATGACCAGCTATGAGCACGGTGGCGCCGCACGCGCAGCGCGTCGATCCGCAGGACCTCCTGGGCCTCCAGTCGGCCTACTCGGACGAGGAGCGCCTGATCCAGTCGACGGTCCGCCAGTTCGTCCGGGACCGCGTCCTCCCCGGCATCGAGGAGTGGTTCGAGGAGGGAACCTTCCCCCGCGACCGGATTCCGGAGCTGGCGGAGCTGGGCCTGTTCGGCATGCACCTCGAGGGCTACGGGTGCGCCGGCACCAACGCCACCTCCTACGGCCTCGCCAGCCTGGAGCTTGAGGCCGGCGACTCCGGGTTCCGCAGCTTCGTCTCCGTCCAGGGTTCGCTCTGCATGTTCCCGATCTGGAAGTACGGGTCGGAGGAGCAGAAGGAGCGGTATCTGCCGCGGATGGCGCGGGGCGAGGTCATCGGCTGCTTCGGCCTCACCGAGCCCGACTTCGGCTCCGACCCGGCGCACATGCGGACCAGCGCCCGGCGCCGCGGCGAGGACTGGGTCCTCAACGGCAACAAGCTCTGGATCACGAATGGCACGCTGGCCGACCTGGCGGTGGTCTGGGCGCAGACCGAGGACGGGATCCGGGGCTTCCTGGTCCCCACCCAGACCCGGGGGTTCACCGCCCGGGACATCCACCGCAAGATCTCGCTGCGGGCTTCCGCCACCTCGGAGCTGATCCTGGAAGACGTGGTGCTGCCGGATGACGCGGTGCTGCCCGGTGTGAAGGGGCTGCGCGGTCCGCTGTCCTGTCTCTCGGAGGCTCGGTACGGGATTCTGTGGGGCGCCCTGGGGGCGGCGCGGACCTGCTACGAGACGGCGCTCGAGTACGCCCGGGCCCGCATTCAGTTCGAGCGGCCCGATCGCCGCCTTCCAGCTCACCCAGGCCAAGCTGGTGGAGATGGTGCTCGAGCTCCAAAAGGGCGAGCTGCTGGCCCAGCGGGTGGGCCGCCTCAAGGACCAGGGACTGGTACAGCCCGAGCACATCTCGATGGGCAAGCTCAACAACGTGCGGGCAGCGCTACGGATCGCGCGGGAAGCGAGGAGCGTGCTCGGCGCCAACGGCATCACGCTCGAGTACCCGGTGATCCGCCACATGAACAACCTGGAGTCGGTCTACACCTACGAGGGGACCAACGAGATCCACCTCCTCACGGTGGGACAGGCCATCACCGGGACCAGCGCCTTCCGCTAGCCCCTGCCCGACCCCACGCGGTAGCGCAGGAAGACGGTGCCGTCCGGGTAGCGGACCTGGTCGAGGAGGTCGAGAGAGGCGCGGAACCCCTCCGGCAGCGCGCGGGTGCCGCCGCCCACCGTGACCGGGAGCAAGTGCAGGCGGACTTCGTCGACCAGACCCCAGCGCAGGGCGGAGCCGGCGAGCGTGGCCCCGCCGATCTCCAGGTCGCCTTCTTCGTTGGACTTGAGACCCTGCAAGACGTCGGGCGTGAGCGAGCGCGCCAGACGGGTCCGCGGCGTGTCGACCGCCTCCAGCGTGTTCGAGAACACGATCTTGTCCGCCGTCCGCCAGACCCTCCCGAAGTCGCGCATCTCCGGCGTCTGGGTCTCGTCGTCCGGGATCTCCTGCCAGACCGCCATCGTCTCGTACAGGCGGCGCCCGTAGAGGTAGGTCTTGATCGGACGTTCCAGGTCGGTAATCGCCCGGAACACCTCGGGGCTGGGCGCGCCCCAGATGATGCTCCCTTGCTCGTCGTTGACATAGCCATCGACGGAAACGTTGGTGTGGAAGAACAGCTTGCCCATGCTGGTGGCGATGCTACCCAGACGCGGGAGCGCCCCCGGGCCGGCCCGGGGGCGCTCCTCAGGAAATGGGGGGGTAGGGGTGGGTTTCAGGCAGTAAGGCCGAGAGAGGCGACGACCTCGGCGGCGTCGCGACGGCGCGTCAGGCCGAGCTTGGCGCTGAGGTGCCAGATGTGGTTGCGAACGGTCTTCTCGCGGATCTCGAGCTGGGTCGCGATCTGCCGGTTGGAGGCCGACTTGGCCACCAGGAGCAGGACGGTCAGCTCGCGCTCGGTGAGGCGGTGGGGGAGTGCTTTGGTGGCCGGGGTGGGAGTCGTGGCCAGGGGGCCGGGGAAGATCTCGATCGGCATCCGCTGCGGCCGCCCCAAGAGGGCGTTCTCGATCGTGTCCGCCGTGGCTTCCTTCCCGATTACCGCGCGGGCACCGGAGGCGAGGACCGAGCGTGCCTCACGGCTGGTGTGCTGAGGATGCAGGACCACGATGGCAAGGTCCGGGAAGCGCTGGTGCAGCCGCTCCACCAGGGTGAGGCAGGAAACGTCGGGGAGCGTGGCGTCGAGCAGGATCGCGTCCGGCCGGTACATGCACGTCAGCCGCTGAGCCTCCAGCCCGTCGCCGCCCTCACCGGCGACGCGAATCGTCGGGCTCTCGGCGAGTCGTGCGATCAGTCTTCGACGGAGCAGGGTTTGATCCTCGATGACGAGGACCCGCAGCGTCGATGCGCCGAGTGTCGTCACGTGTGCCAGACCTCCTTGGTACCTGCCCCGACCCCACCGACGGGTTACAGGCTCTCTCGCGTCGCCACCAGTGTCGATGACGACTACCGGTCCGCACATCGGGGTGGTCCCGGAAAATGGAATGGGGAAAACCCTCTGGCATTCGCGTCGCCGGGGTGTGAAGATGAGGGCCAGTGATAGCGAACCTTCTGGAGCAACAATCTCCGGAGGCCCGCGCGACAGTGCTCATCGTCGATGACCACTCGGGTTTTCGAACCTTCGTTCGCCGGCTACTCGAAGGCGGCGGCTTTCGTGTCGTCGGTGAGGCGGGGGGAGTCGTGGAAGCACGTTCGGCGGTCCCGGCGCTGCAGCCCAACGTCGTGCTCCTCGACGTCAACTTGCCCGATGGAGACGGACTCCAGCTCGCCGATGAGCTGGCCGACGGCGCCCACGCCCCGGCGGTGGTCCTCATCTCGAGCCACGAACGATCAGACTTCGGCGACCGGCTGGAACGCACGAGCGCCCGCGGTTTCATCAGCAAGGCGGACTTGACCCCGGCTGCGGTCGCCGATCTGGTCGATTCCTAGCTCCCCGGCCGGGGAACCCTCAGATGGTGGCCAGAGTTGTCGGTGGCGCCAGGCTGCTGGCCCTGGCCCTGGCCGGCGCGCTCACCCTGGCGGCGCTCGCGACCTGCGGCGCGATGTCGGTTGCGGGCGCGTGCGGCCAGGGTGGTCCGATGGGCGGACAGGGCGCGCGTCAGGAGCTGATCTTCGCCTGCTCCCCGATGGACGTCGACGGCGGGGCGCTGTACCGGCTCTACCGACTGCTTCCCCACGGCGCCGAGCAGCTGTCGTCGGAGCCCGCCCAGAATCCAGCGGTCGGCCCCTCCGGTACCTCGCTTGCCTTTGACAGCACCGCCGCCGGCATGCCCGACATCTATGTCTCGGGTATCGCTGGTCGATCGCCCCACGAGGTGGTGGAAGCGCCCGGCGGGCAGACGGAGCCGGCCTGGTCTCCAAACGGCGGCGAGATCGCCTACGTGAGCGGCGAGCGCGGCCTGCACGCGCCGGTCGGCGTCAGCGGCACCTTCGGGAACGTGTTCGTGAGCAGCGTCAGCGGTGGCGGGGCGCACCCGATCACGCCCGAAGATTTCTACGCCGGCGAGCCGGCCTGGTCTCCCGACGGGAGCCGCATCGCCTACGCCACCGATCGCGGCGGATTCTGGAACGTGGTCACGGTTGCACCCACCGGCTCCGACCCGCAGATGCTCACCACCATGGGCGAGGCTCAATGGCCGACCTGGTCTCCGGACGGGACCCGGCTCGCCTATCAGTACTCCGCGAGCTCGACCGGCGACGACTGGATCTGGGTCATCAACGCCAACGGCCGCGATCCCCACCCTCTTACCGAGGGGAGTCGACCAAGCTGGTCGCCGGATGGAAAATGGATCGCATTCGTGCGGAAGACGGACCAGGGCTCTGACCTCTGGATGATCTCTCCGGGCGGCGGTCGCGCGGTTCGGATCACCGATGACGCCGGTCTCAAGGGCCGGCCGAGCTGGGTCTGATGCTGGCCGGGGAGTCGGTCCGCAGGGCGCGCGTGCTGCGGGCGGCGGCGTGGGCCCTGGCCGGCCTCACGGTGTTCATGGCCGGGCTTTCGGTCCTCCTCTTCCAGCTGGACTCCAACTCGCTGCCGGCGACTCCGGGCCAGCCCTGGATCGTGACCGCGGTCGCGCAGGTAGGACCGCCGGCCTGGGCCGCCGCCGCACTGGCGGTGGTGGGCGCCCTGATCGTGCAGCGGACGCCGCGCCACCGGTTCGCGTGGGCGCTGCTCCTCGCCACCGTCACGGTGGCGCTGGTCCTGATCGCCCAGGAGTACGCGACCTTCGGGCTGGTGATCGAGCCGGGCGCCCTGCCGGGTGCTGAGGTCGCGGCCTGGGTGGAGACCATGGGTTACTCCCTGATGCCGCTCGAGATCTTCATCGTCATGCTCCTCTTCCCGACCGGAGCGCTGTTCTCGAGGCTCTTGATCCCGATCATCGTCGCGGGCGCCGTGGCGACCGCGGTCTTCATGCTGGCACAGCTCTATCTGACGCAGGCGCTCGGGCTCACCATCCGCCCCGGGGTCCTGCTCCCGGTCACCATGCCACCTCAGCTCTGGCGGGTGGGGGCCGTCTTCGCTCCCGCCTACTGGCCGGCGCTGTGGGCGTGGACCGCGCTGCCGCTGGTCGGAGCGGTGCTGGTCTGGGTGCGCCTTATGCGCTCGAAGGCCGTGGAGCGGGATCAGCTGCGCTGGATCGTGTTGACGGGGATCGTGGCGGCGGTCGGCTGGGCCGGCATCTTCGCGCCGCAGGTGCTCGGCGACACGGCCGTCCCGCAGGCGATCGGGGCCTGGGGCAGCGTGCTCTGGATCATCGGCATCTGCGTCGGCACCCCGGTCACGGTCGCCATCGCGATCCTCCGCTACAACGTCTACGACATCGACCGCGTGCTGGCGCGGACCCTCCTCTACGGCGGACTCACGCTGTCCGTGACCGTCCTTTACATCATCGTCGTCTTCGGCATCGGCTCCCACTTCGGGAGCCAGGCCGAGCCGGTGCTGTCCCTGGCCGTGATCGTGATCGTCGCGGTCGGCTTGACCCCGCTGCGCGATCGCCTCCAGGCGCTCGCCAATCGGGTGGTCTACGGGCGTCGCGCGACGCCGCTGGAGGCGTTGTCGCAGGTGGCCCAGTCGATGACCGTGACGCCCGCGATCGACGACCAACTGCCCCAGATCGCTGCGCTGGTGGGCAATGCCACCAGCTCGGCCTCGGTCGAGATCTGGCTGCGCGACGAGGACGACCTCCGCCTGACCACGCGCTGGCCGGACGGACTCCAGGACGGCGGCCAGCGCATCCCGCTCCCGGGGAACGATCTGCGCGCGCTCTTCAGGGTCCGCAGCAGGGTGCTCCCGGTCCGTGCCGAGGACGAGCTGCTGGGCTGCATCGTGGTCACACAGCCGCCGGCCCGCAGCCTCACCCCGGCGGAGGAGAACCTGCTCAGCGCGGTCGCCAGCCACGCCGGGCTGCTCCTGCACAACGTGAGGCTGGTCGAAGATTTGAGGGCCTCGCGCCAGCGCGTGCTCACGGCGGGGGCCGAGCGGCAGCGCGCTCTGGAACGGAACCTGCACGACGGCGCCCAGCAGCATCTGGTCACCGCCTCACTGGCCCTTGGCCTGGCCCGGGCGCAGCTGGCACGCGGCGACCTGTCAGAGGTCGATCACTCCCTGCTCGAAGCCACACAGCAGCTGAAGGAGGGCCTCGGCGAGCTGCGCGATCTGGCGCGCGGGCTCTATCCGTCGATTCTCAGCCGCGCCGGGCTGGCGGCCGCGCTCCAGACACTCGCAGAGCGGGCGCCCATCCCGGTCGACCTCGACGTCGAGCTCTCGGGCCGGCGCACGCCGATCGTCGAGAGCACGATCTACTACGTGGTGTCGGAGGCACTGGTCAATGTCACCAAGCACGCGGACGCGGGACGGGCGGCGGTGCGGGCACACGAGGTCGACGGCCGGCTCGAGATCGAAATCGAGGATGACGGTCGAGGGGGCGCGATCTCCTCCACCGGGTCCGGGCTGCGCGGGCTCCGGGACCGGGTGGTGACCCTGGGCGGCACGCTGACGGTGGAGTCGCCGGTGGGTGAGGGGACTCGCATCCAGGTCGAGCTGCCCGCCGGCCAGCTGGTGCCCGAGAACGCGGCGCTCGCTCTGGAGGCCCCCTGACACGATCTGGCACCTGGCTGCGGGCCCGGAGCCCACTACTATGTCCCCTGGGCTTGCGCGGGAGACAGGCGGGTACCGGGTGAAAGGCGGGAACGACGAGAGATGGGAATCGGGGCACAGCCGGGAGCGCAAGGTTCGTTGCGCGTGATCCTGGCCGAGGACTCACTGCTCTTTCGGGAGGGGTTGTCGCGCATCCTTGCGGAGCTCGGCATGGAGGTGGCGGCGCAGACCGGCTCCACCGCGGACCTGATGCAGCTGGTGGCGACGCACCGGCCTGACGTGGTCGTGCTCGACATCCGGATGCCTCCCTCACACACCGACGAAGGCCTGGTGGCGGCGGTCGAGATCCGGCGCGCTCACCCCGGGGTGGGCGTGCTGCTGCTCTCGCAGTACGTGGAGACGCAATTGGTCCTGACGCTGCTCGAAGAGGGCGGGGGGGTCGGCTACCTGCTCAAAGACCGGGTGGCCGACCTGGACGCGTTCTCGTCCGCGATCACGACCGTGGCCCGGGGCGGCTCGGTGGTCGACCCGGAGGTAGTGTCGACGCTGGTCACCTCGCGCCGGCGGGACCCGCTCGACCAGCTCACGGATCGCGAGAAGGACGTGCTGCGTCTGATGGCCGAGGGGCGGACGAACCAGGCGATCTCGGAACGGCTCTTCCTGAGCCCGAAGACGATCGAGGCGCACGTCACGGCGATCTTCTCCAAGCTCGACCTCGACCCCACGCCCAACGATCACCGGCGGGTGCTGGCGGTCCTCACCTACCTGCGCCGCGCCTGACGATCTTGACGTGGAATCGGGCCGATGAGGGCGGGCAACGTGCCGGCTTCGCGTGAGAAAGGCCTTCTGCGGGCGGCCCTCCTCAGCGTGGGCGATGGTGGAGCGAATGGGATTCGAACCCACGACCTCTGCCGTGCGAGGGCAGCGCTCTCCCAACTGAGCTATCGCCCCACGAACGCGCCCCAGATTGTACAGGGCGGTTCGTGAGCGGGATCGTCACCGTCACCAGTGATTTCGGCGAGGGCTCTCCTTACGTGGCGGCCATGGTCGGGGTGGTGCTGCGGCGCGCGCCCGACACCCGCGTGATCGTTCTCAGCAGCGGCGTGCCGCCCTTCGACGTGCTGTCGGGCGCGGTGGTGCTGTGGGCGGGCACCCGGCACTGGCCGCCGGGGTCGGTGCACCTGGCGGTGGTCGACCCCGGGGTCGGCACCGAGCGGCCGGCGGCGGCCGTTCGCTGCGGCGGTTCCTGGTACGTCGGTCCCGACAACGGACTTTTCGGGCTGGTCGCGGCCGAGACCGCGGACGCGGTGGAAGAAGTGTGGCGGCTCTCCCGGCCCGCCGGCGCCTCGCCCACGTTCGAGGGGCGCGACGTGTTCGCGCCCGCGGCGGCGGCGCTGGCGGCCGGCGTCTCGCCGGCCGAGGTAGGCTCGCGAATTGCGCCCGTGGTGGCGCCACTGCCGGGCTCGGGTCCGCGGGTGCTCTGGGTCGACCACTTCGGCAACCTGCTCACGGACCTGCGGTCTCGGCCCGGCGGCGTGCGGCTGGGTGGGAGGCTGGTGGACACCCACGCCCGCACCTTTGGGGAGGCCCCGGCCAACATGCCCTTCCTCTACCTCGGGTCGATGGGCTTCTGGGAGATCGGGGTGCGCGAGGGCCGGGCCGACACGCTGCTCGGCGCCCGTGCCGGAACGCCCCTGGAGATCGCGACCTAACGAACATGGAGGTGGCCGGGATCCCGCGTCATCGCCCAGGGCCCGATCTGGATGGCGGCGATCAGCATGCAGACCGCGGCTCCCACGCAGAGCAGGTCACCCACCAGCGTGAGGGGGATGGTGCCAAGCTCAGCTCGGTACATCGTCAGCGTCGGGGAACCCGCTCCCGTGGCGCTCAAGAGGCGGATCAGGTCGAACAGCGTGAGCAGGAGGCTGAGAGCGGCCAGGCAGCAGAGCGCGAGCTGGACCCAGTACCACCAGACCCACCGTCGGAGGGTGCCCACGACCTGGAGCGCGCAGACGCCCGCCGACCACGCGACCAGGAAAACGATCACGACCACGAGGGCCGAGGCGAGGTACCGCTGAAACGTGGCGATCTCGGAGCCCGGGATACCCTCCGCGTGCCACTCCGCCACGATCGCGCTCTGCAGCCGGCCCCACTCGCCGGGAAACATCGCGGCTGAGATCAGCCCCGACAACAGGCCCCACCCGGCCACCACCAGCAGGAGGACCTGCAGCCGCCGCGTCCAGACGGTGGGGACGCGCGGCGCGCTCGACGGCTGCTGGACAGGGGGCGCCAGCGGCCGCGCCGGCACCCATCGCCACCCGTCCCAGCGCCAGTGACCGTCCGGTGAGAGCTGTCCCACGGCTGGAACCCTACCCCGCCGGTGCCTCCTCTGCGGCGATCGATTCCAGGCGTGCTGCGGGGTGGTCGGGACGGTTCCGTGCCACGCCGGCGCCGAGCAGACCGAAGACCACCAGGATGAGCACGATCTGACCCGCGACGTCGGCGGGCCCGACCGGAGCACCGAGGTTGGTGTGGCCGCCCAGGAACGTCACCAGGCTGTGCCAGCTGTACGTCCCGACCGCCCCGGCCGCCACCGCCAGACAGCCCATCGGCGCCCAGCCGGGACGCCGTGAGCCCACCAGCGCCACCCCGCCAACCGCCGCCAGCAGCAGGAGCATGATCCCGATCACCCAGGCTGCCCCCACGCCCCGGCCAGGTAGGGCGTAGCGCACCTCGAGCGCGGCGGTGAGCAAGACCAGGACCACCGGGAAGGCGAGCCAGGGACGCCACGAGCCTGGCTCCTCGGGCTCAGGCGTCCGGCGGGGAAAAGCCCCGAAGGCGGCGACCACCAAGACCACCATCAGCACACCCACCGTGACCAGCTGGGCCGGGGACGCGACGAAGTGTGAGGTGGCGACCTGGAAGGCGGTGTTAACCAGCGCCCCCAGCACCAGCAGGACGATCGCCGCCACCAGGCCCGGCGTTCGAAGCCAGGGGTAGGTCCGCCGCCGCCCGGACACGCCCTCGGCGATCAGGATCGGGGTCGAGATGCTGAACACGACGTGGATCGCGACCACGAACACATCCCACGCGAACGAGGTCCCGAGGAGGGGGATGAACCCATAGCTCAGCAGGTGCTTCCCGGCGTAGTCGGGGTTGAAGAGGGACATGGTCGTGATGCCTTCTTCGAAGACCCCGTACGCGACCCCGAGCAGGATGATGGTGGGCCACCCACGACCGGCGTGTCGCGTGACCTCGCGGATCAGGAGCGCGCCACCGCCATAGAGCGGCAGGAGGATCACCAGCAGGTAGAGCTGCCGCAAGGGGAAGTCGCCGAGCAGGAACTCGGCGATCACCGGCGCCAGTACCAGGAGCAGAAGCGCGGGGCCGATCCGTGCCCAGAAGCGAGGCCGGACCGGGCCGCCTGGATTGGACTGCGGTTGCATACCCCGAAGCTATCGCCCACCCACCGGCACCGCCAGTCACGGGGATCAGGATTCGGGGGTGACGAACATCACGCATATGTGGAGCGCCGGCACGGCTCCGACCGGGCCACCTGCGGCTGCCGTTTGATCCGGGCGGCGACGCTGAGGGAGCGGCCCCCGAGCGGGAGCTCCCTTGGCCGCTCACCCGGCCGCGCTCGTGGGCGCTCGAGGCCGGACCGGCTACACGCCGGCCCTGACTCACGGTTTCCGCTCGTCACCGCCACCCGCTCAGGGCAGGGTTCGGGGCTCCGAGCGGGCCACACCGAAGGGACGCGCTCATGGCACGGCTAACCCCTTGCGCGTCGCGTAGAGGACGGCCTGGGCTCGGTCGTGGACGCCCAGCTTCTCGTAGATGCGGCTGAGGTGGTTGCGGGTGGTCTTCTCGGTGATCCGTAGCCGATATGCGACCTGCTTGGTGGCGAGGCCCGCCGCCAGCATTTCAAGGATCTTCAGCTCGCGGGCCGACAGGCCGTCGTACATCTCCTCGGTCGTCACCCGGTGCGTGACCAGGTCCAGGACCCGCTCGGCCACCCCACCCGCCATCACCAGGTCGCCATGGGCGACCGCGAGGACGGCCAGGATGATCGCCTCCGGTTCGGCGTCCTTGAGCATGTAGCCACGTGCACCCGCCTCCAGCGCCCGGGTCACGAAACCGTCGGATGTGAAGTTTGAAAGCATGAGTACCTTGACTTGGGGATGTTCTCGGTTGATGGTGGCCGTGGCCTGTATCCCGTCCAGAACCGGCATCCGGACGTCCATCAGCACCACCGCCGGCAGTTCGCGGCGGACGATCTCGATTGCCTGCTCGCCGTTCTCGGCCAGGCCTACGACCCGCAGTCGCGAGTCCATCTCCATGAGTTGACGCATCCCCAATCGGAACAACGGCCGATCGTCGGCGATCACCAGAGTGACCGGTGTCTCGATGCTCATCACGTACCTCCTCGGGGAAGGTGGTCCCGGCGTGGGGGAGCCCCCGGATGCGCGGGCTGCCGGCGTGTGCGCTCTCTGCACCTTCGCCTGCTTTTCGGGCCCGGTCTCCGATCGGGTTGCCCTCGGACACGCGGGAGCGGTCAGCGCGAATCTCGGCGGCCGCGGTCTCGGTGGATCCACATTGGTGGGCGGTCCGCGACGCACCACCGCAAGACGCTCCACCCGCCCACGACCCACAAGCGGCAAGTGGGCGCTGGGTTGAAGACACATGGTCCGACTGTTCCTCCTCAAATCGAAATCGCGGGGCCGTCCAGCGCGGACGGCATGGAGAGATAACGACCGAGGAGGGACGTCAGCCAGGACGTTCGATGTGCAAAGGCAGACAGGTCCCCTGAGAGGCGGCGGGCTCTTTCATCCAGCTCCAGCCGCCGTATCCGGCAGGCGATGCCACCGCCGAAGGCATTGCGCCTGCGTAGCTGTTGCCGCCGCCCTGGCCACAGCGGTCGCCAAGGTTCCGGATCCCCAATGGCGGAGCTGCCGGCGCCGGTTGCGTTGGTGTTGGAAGGGCCCGCAAATCCCCGGAGTGAACGACGATCCGGTCGGAAACGTCGGTCGCCGGGGTACTCCCCAAGCCAACGTCAAAGCCCCGCCCAGGCATCACGAATGAGTGAGCTGTGACCTCCGACACAGAGGTCAAGAGCCACTTGGGCGTGGCGCCCGTTGCTTCGTCCCGGTCGGGCTCGCAGTCTTGTGTGGCGTTGAGCTGCGCCGGCGTCATCGGACTGGCGCTGCTCAAAGGGGCCAGCGTTGTGCTTGCCGCCGGCTGGGCCGCGTCCGGTGCCGGCGCGGCCGTCCCGCCGCTGGTCGAACTTGGCGACGTGCCACCCTGCGTGGTGGTATCCCCGTTGGTGTCGCTGCTCGAGGCGGTGGATGTGCCACTCCCGCCGGTCCCGTTGCTGGTGGAGCCGGTGGAGGCGCCACCCTCCGTGGTGGGAGCCCCGTTGGCATCGCTGCTCGAGGCGGTGGATGTGCCACTCCCCTCGGTCCCGCTGCTGTTGGAGCCGGTGGAGGTGCCACCCTCCGTGGCGGGAGCCCCGTTGGCGTTGCTGCTCGAGCCGGTGGATGTGCCGCTCCCGCCGGTCCCGCTGCTGCTGGAGCCGGTGGGCGTGCCACCCTCTGTGGCGGGAGCCCCGTTGCCGCTGCTGCTCGAGGCGGTGGATGTGCCACTCCCCTCGGTCCCGCTGGTGCTGGAGCCGGTGGGCGTGCCACCCTCTGTGCCGGGAGCCCCGTTCTCGCTTCTGCCCGAGCCAGTTGATGTGCCACTCTCGCCGCTCTCGCTGCTGCTGGAGCCGATGGATGTGCCACTCTCGCCGCTCCCGCTGCTGCTGGAGCCGGTCGATGTGCCAATCTCTCCGTTCCCGTTGCTGCTGGAGCCGGCGGGCTGTCCACCCGGCATGGCAGACGCCCCAGTGTGGAAGGCGGTCGGCGTGGCGGTGAACTCGGCACCCTGCGGGGCGGCAGCCGAGGTCCCGTTCGGCTTCGAGGCGGTCGGCGAGCCCGTGGCGTTCGCCGACTGCAACATGGGAGCATCCGGGCTTGCCGGAACAGCGCCACCTGCCCTAGAGCCAGGGGGGCTGGCAGCATACGCTGCCGTACTCAACAGCGACGCCGCAGCGACTGACAGCGCTGCTGCCGCAGCCAGGGTCAGCAGAACACGAAGTACCAGCAGCCATGCTTGAGGTTCCCGGAAAATCCGTCTCGTAAGTACGGATAGTGACATAACCCCACTCAACCAAAGTGCCACGATACATGTCTCTAAAAAGGCCTGTAAATAGGACAAATGTCCCGGTCCTCACCCATGGGATGACTGCGATGGCACCTCGGGCACCCTCTGCCGCGCGCTGGCGGCGACGGCCCCTGTGCTTGGTGGTAGCATCGGTGCCCGCGTCCGGACCGCGTCCGCGCTACGGTTGCGCCCTTCTTGGGCGCAACCAGGATGTGTGCGCCACACCGACGCCCGACATGCCGTCGCGGCGTGGCCAACTCCGGCGCACCGCGTGGAGGAAGGACCGGGCTCGTCATACGCATCGCATCTCTTGCGAACGTCCTTGCTCGATACCGTTCGGCGTTCCCGGGGGAACCGCTGGGTGATGCCCCCGAGCCTCATGCGAAGTCCCCAAGTCCGTGGGGTCAAGAGTGCGTGCACTCGGCGTGGTCTGGCTGGCGGAGCATCCAAGAGCCGGGTCAGCCGCGCCGGCGGCGAACCCAGCCGGCGAATCAGCGTAGGGGCCCGACTCCGGCGACCGGCCACCGCCGGCTCTCGCCGGCCGCGCCCCCAGCTTCGCCGAGATGACCGGCGAGTCTGGCGGCGAATCGGTCGACCCCGGCCTCGGCGACCGCGTACGCGCGTGCCCGCATACCCAGGCGGCGTCTGAGTCGGTGGTCCTCCAGCAACCGTTGCACGGCTCGGTGCATCGCCGCCGCGTCCCCCGGTGGCACGACCAGGCCCGTTTCGCCGTCCTGGACGACGTCGCCGAGGCCGCGGGTGCCGCTTACAACCAGCGCTTTGGCCATCGCCATTGCCTCCAGGATCGAGGTGATCCCGGCCGTGAGTTCCGTCTCCACGATCGGCACCACGACGGCGGTCGCGTCCGCGTGGCGCAGGCGAAGCCGGCTCGGGCCCGCGAAGCTGACATCGGCGCTGTGCGGCCACCGCTCCGGAAGACGGACGTGAGAGGTGGGGGAGAGCGTGCTCCCGATCGAGACCACGAGCCTGGCCGGAAGGCCCTCCATCGCCTTGACCAGGGTCGCGTAGTCGCGATGCTCGATGCCTACGCTGCCTACGATGGCGTGCGCTCCCCGCGTCGGTTCGGCGCAGGGCTCCCAAAACTCGGTGTCGACCGCGTCGGGAAGCACAAAGACCCGCTCCGGAGGGATCCCACGCCTGACCGCGACCTCGCGCTGTCGCGCCGACTTGACCACGATGCGATCGATTCCCGCTGCCACGCCCAGGTGCCGGAAGCGCGGGCTCTTGTGCCTTGGATCGAGCTGGTGGGCGATCACCACATGGGGCAGGCGTAGCCCTCGAGCGCGGAGCGCGTACGCGAGCAACATGCCCAGGCGCTCCCCGTCGCTGAGCAGCGCCGGCGCACCGTCCAGCCGGCCCAGCGCCGCGATCACGTGCACCGCCGCGGTGAGCGGGGAGCCGTTTTGAGCGGCGACCCACGGAGGCAGGTGAGACCAGTCGAGCAGGCGCACACCGTGGTCCTCCTCCAGAACGAGGTATCCGGGCCGCGGTCTGATGCCGTCCGCCACCTCCCGCCGCACCAGATCGTCCACCCTCGCCGACACGAGCAGCAGCGGATTCGCGGCGCCGGTCACGGCGCTCTCCTCCCCGGCTCATGACAGTTCATTCCGCCGCTGCCCCAAGCACGGCTGGTCACCATCCCGACTTCGAAGCTAGGGCGGGAGCGCCACACAAGCCATGAGACATCGTCCTTAAGGTCGGGGAGACATCGACCCAACGCCACGGGATATTCCTGCGGCGGTTGGTCCCCAGGTCTCGCGCCGTCGATCGCTGTGGGTCGCGGCGGGGACGGCACCCTGATCTGGCGCAATCGCGTGAAGTGCGTCCGGATCCCGGAGCACGGTGCGGGACAGAGGAGCCGACCGGCCCTATGGCTCGACCAGGCCCGTGCGGACCGCGTAGAGAACGGCCTGCGAGCGATCACCGATCCCGAGCTTCTCGTACACATTGCTAACGTGGTTGCGGACCGTTTTTTCCGAGATGTTCAGCTCGTGAGCGATCTGCTTGTTGGGCATCCCGGTGGCTAGCAGCTTCAGGATCTCGATCTCGCGTGCCGTGAGACTGTCGCAGGACTCCTTCGCCGTCACCGGCTCGGTGAGTATATCCAGGACCCGGTTGGCCACTGCGGTCGCCATCACGCGCTCCCCGCCGAGTGCCGCGAGGATGCTCGAGACAGTGGTTTCTGGGTCCGCGTCCTTGAGAATGCACCCTGAGGCGCCGGACTTCAACGCCTGGATGAGATGATTGTCGGCGTCGAAGGTGGTCAGGATCAATACCTTGACGTGGGGGTAATCGCGGGCGATTCTAGAGGTTGCCACAACTCCGTCCAACACAGGCATGTCGATGTCCATCAGGACAATGTCGGGGCGGGTCCTGGCCACCAGGTCGAGCGCTTCCTGACCGTTCTCCGCCTGGCCGACAACCTCCACCCGCTTGTCCAGCTGTAGCAGACGGGCGAGACCCGATCGGAACTGCGGCTGATCATCGGCGATCACGACACGCGGCACGGTTTCCCTCATGGCCGGGTGCGACCCTCCTCTAGAGGCAGCAGGACAGTAACCGTGGTTCCCTGGTCGGGATCGCTCTCGATACTGAGGTCACAGCCCGCGAGCGTCGCGTATTCGTGCATGCCCCTGATGCCATAACCCTGACCGTCAGGCACGCCGCGAAGCCCGCCACCGTCGTCCCGAACCGTGAGTACAGCGTCGTCACCACGGCGCTCGAGACGGACCTCGACCGAGCGGGCGCAGCTGTGACGGCGAACGTTCTCGAGGGCTTCGTCGATGATGCGAAGAAGGTGGTGCGCGGTCCGCCCAGGCACCCGGCCCGGCCAGCCCTCGCTGGCCACGAGAATGATCTGAATACCGGACCGGTGCTCGAACCGCTCCAGCCTCTTGGCGACCATGTCGGCGAACCCGGTGACGTGCGTAGGCTCGTCGCGGAGGCCGCTGATCAGCCGTCGCAGGTTCTGCAATGCCTCGCGCGTGGAAATCTGGAGCAAGGCGATTTCGTCACCCAGGACGGACCCCCCCTCGCGACGCTTCAGATACTCCATCTCAAGAATCGCCTCAGAGAGGTGGTTGCTTACTGCGTCGTGGAGCTCACGCGCCAGCCAGCGTCGCGTCTCGGCATCGCCCGTGAGACCCAGCTCTGACTCACGCTGGTCGGGGTCAGTCGGGTCTTCGAAGGCCCTACGGATTGGGAGCATGGAGGCGGCCTCCTCGTCGCGGAGCGTAATCCGAAAAACCAAGGTTTGGGATGGTAGGGCTAACCTCCACCATTTATTATCCGCGAAAACCCCCATGGGTGCACGGGACTTTTCCGGGCCATGGGCATGTGGCCATGGACGTTCCAACCCTGGCAGCCGCCGTCATCTCCCGTCCATCTCGGCCTTCGCCGTCCGGGCGCTGGCCGCGAGCGCTGCGCCTGCGAATTTGAAGGACCGGAAAATCAGGAGGCCGGCGGCCCTCGAGGTCGGGTCGTGTGGCGAACCCCGCCCGTGGCGTTCCCTTCCCGACCCGGCCCTCCGTTTTTACCCAGCGTGAACGGATCGCCGTCGGTTGGCTGACCGCACGCCGCCACTCGCCGCGGCGCACCTTCTGCGCCGATCGCATACCCGTGAAGCCACAAGCATGCTCGTCGCGCTCGCGTCGCTCACCACCGCTTACTAAACCGGGCATCCGGGTTGCAAAAGGGCGCAGCAGGAGCCGGCGTGCACCGGGCGAGGACAAACCAGGAGCGGCCGGACCGTGCGGCCGGCGAACCGTCGAGCTCAGCCGGCTTCCGCCTCCGTAGCCTGAGGCGAGAACCCGGCTCAGGTGAACAGCGGCCCGAGGAGGGCTTCGGCGAGGTGGCCGCCGATAGCTCTCGCGCCTCGAGCCGGCGGAGGAAGTGGGGACGGCTGTAGCCACTCCGCGCTGCGATGATCACCGAGTGCTCGATCGGGGTGCTCGATCGGGCTGGCTGACCCGGCGCCCGCGTGGCCTGTCGACCGGACGCCGGACGTATGATCGATGGCGGCATGGGACGGGGCGACGATGCCCTCGTGCGGTACGCGACCGTGTGCGTGCCGCTTCGCTGGTCGCGATCGATCAGAGTCGGTGATCGGTCCGGCTCGCAGCATCCATTCATGAACAAATTTTTCCGATGCTTCGGATCGCGCGATGGTCCTCCGGACCCTTGCCGACGCCTGTGCGCGCTATCCGGACAAAACCGCCAAGGCGGCAGCGGCGTGGATGGTGCTTCAGCGGGAGCCAGATAGAGCTTGCGAGACCCGCATCCCTGTTGGCTCGACCATCGGGTGAATCGCGGGATGCCCTCGGGATAAGCGCGGGGAGATGTCTCAGTTATGCGTTGGAAATCGTTCCGCATCCTAACCGTCTTTGCGGCGGCCTTTATCGCCTTCGCCGGCGTAACCGATTTACAGACGAAGAGCAGCCCTATCGTGTCCAGCCGATTGGCCGGAACGGCGGCGGCCCAGTGGGGCATAACCGTTCAGGGAGGGGTCAACCATCAGGCTCCAACTAATCCCGTGCTCCAGAGGGACAGCCAGGCCCTCGGCCACGCCGCGCAGGTGGTCGGCATGTACCAGGACTGGGGCTGTCCGAACTCCTGGAACGCCTTCAACCAGGGCAACAACGTGACTACGATCCTGAGCTGGGGAGCGACGCCACAGATTTCCTGGTATCCAAACGACTCCTGCATCAACCTCTCCTTCGATTGCCCAGGGCTCGTACGACAGCTACATCGAGTCCTGGGCCAGGGCGGCGGCGGCGCTGTCCGGCAAGCCCACGATCTACATGCGGCCGTTTGAGGAGTTCAACATCACCGCTTATCATTGGAGCTATCTGAACTGGGGTGGAGCGAAGTTCCAGGCCGCGTGGCAGCACGTCTACGACCGCTTCCAGCTGGAGGGTGCGACCAACGTCAAGTTCGTCTGGAACTTTGCCGGCGACAGCCAACGACTCCGTGTCGGCCCTTCACCCGTACTACCCGGGTGACAATTACGTCCAGTACGTCGGCTGGGATCAGTACCAAAATGACAACATCGCAGGCGGATTACAAGGTCGCCCAAATCATCGCTCCCTTGAGGAAGATTCAGATCCCCGAGATGGGCGGCACCGACAACCAGTACGGCCAATACCTGGCGATGCAAAATCTCATGAACGGGATCGCGAGCGGGTCCTACCCCGCCGTGCAGGAGGTGACGCTCTTCGACGTCGATGCCGGCGGCGTGAATACCTGCGACGTCAGCGAAAACCCTCAAATGACAGCGTACTTGGCTGGCCACATTCGTTAGCTGAAGCACTGGCCTCGAAGTACGCACCCCTCGTCCCTCGGAGGTCAGCGGCGATTACCCCCGACGCGTTGACAACCGAGACGGGCGATTTGGACAGTTTCGTCTCACGAGTGAGCGTCGATGAGAATCACTTCATATAGTGTGTCCGGAAGCGTGGCCTATATAACCAGGTTGGTTGATTCATTTGCCGGCATAACGACGATGACCCTCGTGGCTGGCCGCCGACAGTGTCAAATGTCCTGGGTCCAACACCCGACTTTCTTGTTCAGACCCCGGAATCAGATGGGCGAACCGCGCCGCCAGATCGTTGACAGTGGGCTGTACCAATATCGTTCGATGGTCGCCCGGGAGGGCCTGGACCTGGACCGGGCCAGCATGAACATTACACCAGCCGATCGAGTCGTCACGGGTCCAGCGCCGGGCCCATTGACTGCGAAATACTGTGAGCGGTACGCTACACCTCCGGATCCGATACTCGCAGGCGAGCTGCGCCGCGCCTTCAATGTCGAATCCCCCGTCAAAGCCGCGAATCGACCGCCGGCCCTGCGCACTCAGCGCACGCGGCCACCGTGACAGGGGACTGGCGCGCAGCCTGCGCAATCGAAGCCGAATTGACCTCCATGACCAGGAATAGCGCGGGGTCATCGCTGGTGATAACGTGTCGATGAGCACAAAGAGGTCAACCCTTTCACCCGCCTCACTGAGACGGGTCGCCAGCTCGTACGTAAGGACGCCGCCGAAGCTGTAACCGGCCAGGCGGTACGGGCCTCGAGGTTGTCGGGAGCGGATCAGTTCCAGCAGTTCGTCTGCGAGCTTCTCGATGCCGGCGTCTCGATCGAAACGGCCATCCTGGTTGGGGGCGATGAGGGCAATGAGTGGCTGCTCGGCGTCAAGATAAGGCATGAAGTGGCGTAGCGAGAGGACCGGGGCCTGATTCGGCTCGACCACGAACACTGGAGGCCGGCGACCGCTCGACTTGATCGTCACCATCAGACGAGAGGATGGCGGCGGGGCGATTTGCGCTGCCTGCTCGACGAGGTCCGCGAGGCCTGACACGGTGGAGCCCGCCCCGAAGACGACTGCGAGCGGCAGCGCGCAACCGAAGCGCTGCTCCACCTCGGCGATCATGCGCACGGCCAGCAGCGAGTGGCCGCCGAGGTCGAAGAAGTCGTCGTCCCGGCCGATGCCCGGTGTTCCGAGGACGCCTTCCCAGACCCGTGCGAGCTCCATCTCCAGCCCGGGCCGCGGTGGATCGCCGGCCCCGGCCGGGGTGCGGTCGGGAGCGGGCAGCCGAGCGCGATCGATCTTGTTGTTGGGAGTTGAGGGAAAAGCGTCCAACGCCATGTAGGCGGTGGGAACCATGTAGTCAGGGAGCGTGGCTCGTAGATGGGAGCGGAGCTCTTCAGCGCCGGTGGAGGTCCTGGGGTCGGTGAGGGTGTAGTAGGCGGCCAGGCGGGTGTCGCCGGGAGCGTGCTGATACGCAGTAACCACCGCTTGGGCGATCGCCGGGTGCCGAGCCAGAACGGACTCGATCTCACCGGGTTCGATGCGGTAACCCCGTACTTTCACCTGCTGGTCGATGCGACCGAGGAACTCAAGATCACCGATCCGGGTGCGGCGGACGAGGTCGCCGGTGCGGTACATGCGGGCTCCGGGCTCGGAACGGAACGGGTCGGGGATGAAGCGTTCGGCTGTCAGCTCGGGCCGTCCCAGGTAGCCGCGCGCCACGCCACTGCCGCCGATGACCAGTTCGCCCGGAACTCCGATGGGCTGGAGTTGGAGGTTGGCATCCAGCACATAGAGGCGGTTGTTGTCGACAGGCGCGCCGATCGGCACCGGACCTTCACCTGACCTCACCTCCTCGACCGCCGACCAGATCGTGGTTTCGGTAGGTCCGTACATGTTCCACACGGATCCGCAGCGCGCGAGGAGCTGGTCGGCGAGATCCCGGGTCATGGCTTCTCCGCCGCAGAGCGCTTTGAGACGCCGGTCCCCGCGCCATCTGGCCTCGATCAGCAACCACCACCTGGAGGGTGTCGATTGCATGATCGTCGCCCCCGACTCGGCGAGGAGGGCGGCCAGGGCGGCGCCGTCGGTCGCAGTCTCGCTGTCGACGATCACCACCTGAGCGCCCACGACCAGCGGCACCAGCAGCTCGAGCAGGGAGATGTCGAACGAAAGAGTGGTGACGGCGAGGAGTACGTCGGAGGACGTCACCCCGGGTCGTTCGACCATCGCCTGGACGAAGTTAGCCAGGTTGCGGTGCTCGACCTGCACTCCCTTGGGCCGCCCGGTGGACCCGGACGTGTAGATCACATAGGCGAGGTCGTCGCCGGCCACGACCACATCCAGCTCGCTCGGCGATTGCCTGCCGATCCGCTCGGCGTCCCGGTCGACGCAGACATAGTCGACCTTCCCAGCCAGCTCAGCTCCGGCCAGCAGGCCCGAGCGAGTTACGACCACCTTCGTTTTGGAGTCGGAGATCATGAACCGGATACGGTCGGCGGGGAACCCGGGGTCCAGGGGCAAGAGCGCGCCGCCCGACTTCATCGTCGCCAGCACCGCGACGAGCATCTCCAGGGATCGCTCCATCCACACCCCGACCAGCAGGCCAGGGCCTACCCCGGACGCCCTCAGGTGACCGGCGAGGCGGTTGGCGCGGCGGTCCAGCTCGGCATAGGAAAGGCGCTGATCGCCAAATCGCACGGCCTCCTTGTGGGGAAACTGCTGCACCATCTCCTCAAAACGCCGGCCGATTCCAACCTGAGGGATCTCGACCGTCGGCCCCTGACGGGCGGCCCATCGCGGCGTTTTGACGGCCGGTGGGGCCGCGCCACCGGAGAACATCTGGCGCAGCGACGAGAGCCGACGGTCGGGTTCGGCCACGATGGCCTCAAGAACCGAGCGGTAGTCGCTTGCCATGCGCCGTATGGTCTCGACGTCGAAAAGATCCGTGTTGTAAATGAAGCGCCCGATCACACCTTGGGCGCGCTCCTCAAGTTCGACGCTCAAGTCGAACTTGGAGGTGCCCGTCTCCACGTCCATCAGAGTCAGGTCCCAGCCGTCGGGCGGATCCGGTAGTGGCGGTTCCAGTGTGAAGAGGACCTGGAACAGGGGGTTTGCGCCGCTTACGCGCTCGGGACTCAGCTCCCGAACAACGGACTCGAACGGAATCTCGTCGTTGGCGAGCGCGGATAAGACCAAGTCACGCACTCGCGACAGGAGCTCGCCCACGCTCGGATCGCCCGAAAGATCGCCACGCAAGACGAGCGGATTCGGGAAGTATCCGAGCAGACCTTCAACCTCAGTTCGCCGCCGACCTGAGCTGAGGGTGCCGAGAGCTAAGTCGTCCTGGCCCGTCATGCAGTGAAGGAGCCCCATAAAGCCCGCCAGTGCGGCCATGAACAAGGTGGCGCCCTGGGACTGGCCGATCCCACGCAATCGGCGAGTCAAGTCCCGGTCCAACTCAAAAGGCAGGAACCGGCCGCGGAAGCTTTGGACCGCCGGTCGGCGACGGTCGGTCGGCATGCGCAGCTGGGGCAGCGCCCGCAGGTGACCGCGCCAGTAGTCGAGCTGACGCGCTGCCTCGTCACCCTCCACCCATCGACGTTGCCAGGCAGCGTAGTCCCCGTACTGCACCGGGAGCTCCGGGAGCGGTGAGGGCCGGCCCCGGCGAAAGGCGTCGTGCAGGGCGATCAGCTCCGGCAGCAGTATCCGGTAAAGCGAATATGCATCGAAAATCTGATGTCGCAGGGTCAGGTGCAGCCGGCACCCCTCATCGCCGAGGTTCATCACCTTTGCACGCCAGAGGGGTTCATGCTCCTCGTCGAAGGGGCGTTGCGCGTCCTCCGTGGCGAGTCGGTCGGCCGTCGCTCGCCGATCACCGGCCTCGAGCTGGGTCAGGTCGACGAACGGCAACGGGTGGTCGCGGGGCGGGGTGACGACCTGCACCAGATCGTCGCCGCGCCCCTCAAGCCGCGTGCGCCACGCTTCATGCCGACGCAGAACTTCATTGAAAGCCCGCTCGAGCGAGGGCACGTGAATCCCGGGAGGGCAGTGGATCGTGGCGGCTTCGTTGTAGACGACGGAGCCGGCAGCCAAGCGCGAAAGGAACCAGAGTTGGCGCTGACCATACGAGGCCGGCGCGGCACCGTCCCCGGAGACCCGCCGGGATAGGCTCTGCAACTGGGGGTGGTGCGTGGGTAGCTCGCCCCGTAGCTGCTTCTCGAGGAGTGCTCGCTTGGTCGGCGAAAGCTTGTCGAGGTCTCCGATCGCCATTCCTATCCTCTGTCCCTGTTCAGGTCGTCGTCTTCAGAAGTCAACTGGCAGTGCGACCAAGCCACGCAGACCCAGGTTCTGGCGCCAAGTCAGCCCCACCTCCGGGTGCATGCGAAGCCCTGGCATGCGACGCAGCAGTGCCCGAAAGGTGATCTGGCCCTCCAACCGTGCCAGTGGCGCACCGAAACAATAGTGAGCGGCCCAGGCGAAGGCAAGATGCCGGTTGTCTTGACGGGCGAGATCCAGCCGGTCAGGGTCGGGGAAGCGCTCCGGATCCCGATTGCCTGCCCCCATGACGGCGATCACGGCTTGGCCCTTGCGGATCAGGCGGTCCCCCAAATATGAGTCGGTCGGTGCCAGCCGGGCCGTGTGCTGGCTAGGGCTCTCGTATCGCAGCAGCTCTTCGACCGCGGAGGGCATGAGCGGAGGATCGTTCCGCAGCCGTTCCAGCTCATCCGAATGGCGAAGAAGCGCAAGAGTACCGTTGCCAATCAGATTTGTCGTCGTCTCCTGGCCACCGACCATAGTCACAATGAGGTTCGCCACCACCTCGTCCTCACTGAGTCGGTCGCCATCCAGGTTGGCTGCGACGAGTGCCCCGGCAAGGCCCTCAGTGCGATGCTCGCCCTGCAATCTGATGTGATGCCGAAAGTAGGCGATCATGTCTTCCAGGTCGACCAAAACTCTGGCGGCGAGATCGGGATTGTGCTGGAAGTTGCCGAGCATTCCGGCGAACGCTCCGGACCACTTGATCAGCTTCGGCCAGTCGCTCACCGGAAGACCAAGCATTTCGGCGGTTACGATGGCCGGCAACGGATAGGCGAGATCTCCGATGATGTCCATGTGACCCAGATCCTGCACTTTGTCGAGCAGGTTCTCAGCGATTTCCGCGATGTGCACCGAGAGCCGGGCCACGCGGTGCGGGGTGAAGGCGGATGCGCACAGTGACCGCACCCGGGTGTGAGCCGGCGGATCCAGGAACAACATCTGCCGGACCATAACCTTGGCGATGGGGCTGAGATGCGCCATGCCCATCTTCTCAAGTCGCTCCGGAGTCGGGGTGCGGTCAGCCGAGAAGCGTTGCAGGACATGGATGACATCTGCGTAGCGCGTGACCACCCACGCATGCAGGTACGGATCCCAGTGAACCGGCGCCTGACTGCGCAGCCTGTGGTACAGCGGATAGGGGTCCGCGAGAACGTCTGGCTCAAGAAGATGATAGAGGCTCAACTCAGCGTCAAGCGGCCGCACGGGAGAGTATGAGCTCAAGAGCGTAGTACCTCCCGCGCCTCCTCCTCGCTCATGGATGCGATTCGGTCGATGAGAAGACGCTCGATCTGCCCGGACATCGCCTCAACGGTGGGGTTGTCGAACAAGGTTCGAAGAGGGAGGTCGACGTTATATGACTCATGGATGCGCGCGATCAATTGAGTGCCGAGCAAGGAATGTCCTCCGAGCAGGAAGAAGTCCTCATCGATTCCCACGGCGTCTAGGCCCAGGAGCTCTGCGACGATGGCCGCCATGCGCTCCTCAACCGGTGTCCGGGGCGGCGCAGAAAGCTGCGGTTCACCTGCAGCCGCAATCGAGTCCAACGTTGGCAGCGCGCTGCGATCGACCTTGCCGTTCGCCGTCAACGGCACCGTTTGGATCCACGCGAACACGTCCGGGACCATGTGCGCCGGGACCAGCGAAGAAAGGTAGTTACGGAGCTCGGACCGAGATGGTGGCGGGTCGGCTGTCGCGACCAGGTAGGCGACCAACTGGACATCGTGACCGGGGCGCTCCCCGGTGCTGACGAACGCGACCGCCACACCGGGGTGGCCCATCAACGCCATCGCGACCTCGTCGGGCTCTACTCGAAAGCCTCTGATCTTGATCTGGTTATCAGCTCGGCCAAAGAACGCGAGTTGCCCGTCGGGTCTTAGCGCGGCAATGTCGCCGGTCCGATAGAGCCTTGCGCCGGGGCAAAACGGATCGGAGACGAAGCTCTGATCAGTCAGTTGGGTCCGATTGCGGTAACCTCGAGCCAGATTAGCTCCTCCCACGTACAGTTCGCCAGGTTCCCCGATCGACATTGGGTGCAGGGCGTCATCCAGGATGTGCACGTGGACGTTACTGATCGGCCTTCCAATCGACGGCAGTTCCTCAATCGAGGCACCCGGAGGGACAACGCCTGACGTGGTGACCACAGTGCACTCGGTGGGACCATAGTTGTTGACGACAGTGAAAGGGAGGTCAGGAGATGGATAATGTCGGAGTGTATCGGCGCCGGTCAGGAGGGTGCGAAGTTCAATCTCCCGAGGCCAGCTCCTTTGCATGGCGATCTCTGCCAAAGCAGTTGGTAGAAATGTGATGGTAATGCGTTCCTCGACCAACCATTCACAGAGTCGCTCGGGATCGCGCTTTATCTCTTCGTGAGGGATGTGGATGCTTGCCCCTGCAGCAAGGTGAGGCCAGATTTCCCACACCGCAGCATCAAAGGCGAGGCTGGCGATCTGGGTTGCACGATCAGCAGCCGTCACCGCAAACGCGTCCTGGTGCCAGGCGCAGAGATTGAGAAGGCTTTGGTGAGTCACTTCGACGCCCTTCGGCTGTCCCGTCGAACCTGAGGTGTAAATCAGATAGGCGAGATCACTGGCCTTGGGCTGGGTCGCCACTGGCAGATCGGAGGGCCACGAACTACGGGGCAACGTCGCTTCCAGTACCAGCTGGTTCCAGTCGCCCTCAGGCACCTGTGTCGCATGATCATGGTCGGTGACCACGACCGCGCAGCCAGCGTCCCTCAACATGAATGCCAGGCTCTCGCGCGGATATGCGGCGTCGAGAGGGAGGTATGCTCCACTCGCCCGAATGATTCCGAGGGCACCTGCCACGAATCTGGCCGAGCGTGGAAGCAGAAGTGCGACGACTACCTCTCTGTCCACACCGAGCCGACGTAAGCGCCAGGCGATCGACGATGCCCAGCGATCGAGCTGGCTGTAGGTCAGTGTCTGTTCGTCGTCAACAATCGCGGCCGAATCCGGACGGCCCCAAGCCTGCTCTGCGACCAGGTCCGCGACGCTGACGCCGCGGACGGACATTGCCTTCTCTATCGGCGCCATGGGGTGATGCTAGGCTGGTGCCGGCGGGTTTCATATGAGACATTTGACCCAATGTCCAGTGACGACTCGCTCAGGGCTCTGTACGCCGTGGCGGCGCAGATGGCCGGCCTCAGCACGAGTCGCCCGCTACGCCTGGCGTTGACTATGATCCGAAGATGGACGCGGATCCTGCTCGGGCGGAGCCGAAGAAGAGCCGTGGAGGGTGCGGATCTCCCCTCAGCCTTGACCGGGTGCTCAAACGCGGGATACCCTTTCTACACACGTAGGAGATGCCCGGGTTATGACTTTGAGCCGGTTCCGAACCCTAGCGACCCTTGCGGCTGCTCTTGTCATCTCGGCTGGCGTGGTCGCTTTAACTCTGACGCCACTGCCGCGGACGCACGAGGAGATACAGTGGGGCTTGAACGTCCAGAACGTCAACGCCCAGAACCCGACCAATTCCCGGCTCCAGGCTGACAGCGCCGCCCTCAACCATAAGGCACAGGTGGTAGGCACCTATCAAGATTGGGGCTGTCCGGGGTCCTGGACTCCTCTCGACCCCAGCGGCTATGTGAGAGATATCCTCGCAGCCGGCGCCACGCCGCAGATCTCCTGGTACCCGAACGACTCCTGCGTCACCCTCAGGGATATCGCGTCGGGTCCGTATGACTCATACTTCAAAAGCTACGCAGCGGCGGCGGCGACGCTCCCTGGAAAGCCCACTATCTACCTGCGTCCTTTCGAGGAGTTCGACAATACCGGCTACCACTGGAGCTACGAGAACTGGAGTAGCCCACGCGCCTTTATCGAAGCCTGGCGCCACATCTATGACATCTTTCGGACCGAGGGAGCGAACAACGTCCAGTTCGTGTTCAACTGGGGAACGAGTACCAACGACACCCAGCGCTTCCTGGACAGCCACTATCCGGGCAGCCGGTACGTCGATTGGCTGAGTTGGGACCAATATGGGTCTGCCAATGTTGCTGGTAATTACAATATCGCACAGTCCATCGATCCCTCCAAGCTGATTCAGATCGACGAGGCCGGCGGTTTGGATAGTTCGTACCAGGCGCTCCAAGACCTCATGAACGGACTTGCCGACGGGTCCTTCCCGAAGATCAAAGAGGTCACGCTTTTTGATAGCACTGGTAGCGGTCAAGACTACACCCTCACGACCAACCCGACCGTGAAGGCCTACGTAGCAGGAATGCTCATGTATGGAGCATTCAGGAAGGGCAACGTGCGGCCAACGGGGTATTGAAGAAATCGGGAGAGGGAGGCGGGTTCGACGTTGCAACAACTGCGGTTGGCGCCGAGGTTCACCGTGAGCGTCGACGTAACCTCGTCCGGCCCTTGTGAAGGAGCATCGCACTGTTTAGGCAATTTTCTATTGAGTTGAGACAGACAGTGGCATCGAACTTCTCCACCGCCGCCTGGCGGCCGGCGCTGCCCATCCGGAATCGCAGCACCGGGTCGTTCATGAGCATCAGAGCAGCTGCGGCAGTCGCCTCAACGTCTAGGGGCGATGTAAGGAATCCTGTCACGCCATGATTCACGATCTCGCGGACCGCTCCAACGTCGAACGCTATCACCGGCACGCCGCAGGCCATGGCTTCGAGGGCGGTTGTGGTAGTTCCTTCCGACCGCGGCAGGGAGGTGATCAGCTTCACGTCCATAGCCGGATAGAAGCTCTCGGGACTCCTCGTGCCCCCTGCGAACAACATCCGTTCCCTCGGAATCCCTGACGCGACAACTTCAGCTTGGAGCCGATCCCAGTACCGGCGATGCGTGTCGTAACGCTCACCAACGACTAGATACCAGCTGTCCGGGGAGCACCGATGAAGGATGGCTGCAATGTGGATGAAATGTTCGATGCCTTTCATGGGATTGAGATTCGCGACCATCCCGACGACCGTCGATTCAGCCGGAATACCTAAGCGCCGGCGAGTCTCCGTTCTCAGGGCCGGGTTGGGCTTGAAACGGCCAGTCTCTACCGGCGGATAATAGACGAACCAGGGTACTCGAAGGGCGGCCTCGCCTCCATGCAGTTCCAGGATCCGCCTGCCATTGAACAGGGTGGCATCGGCCAGCGCGTTGATCATGGGCATGTAAGCGCGGCGGATAAGATGGGGTGGTCGGCTGTCGCCAATCTGCCACACGACAGGCACCTTCTCCAGCCGCGCTGCAATGCCGGCCTGCGGGTTGAGCAATCCGATCACTCGGACTAGATCGATCCTCTCTTGCCGGATGATTCGCCGCACGCGAGTAATGTCCCCGTTGAAGTCCAGAAGATAGCGCCCATACAGCACAGGATCAGGCCTGCTCCGCAAGCGATGTAGCTTTGTCTGAATAACCTGGACATCCGCCGCCCGCAGACGGTCAGCGGCATTCCCCGGATCGTCAGGCAGTAGGGCCACTGTCCTCCAGCGACGCTGTTCAAGTGGTTTGGTCAACCGGACCACGTGGTTGTGCGGGCCCCCAAAAACAGGGTAATGAATGACAGTAAGGAGTTTGCGCATGCTCTTGTCCGCAAGGGTCATGCCATCCTCAGTCACGGGGCATCAACCCAGACGCTATGGTCCGCGGCCCGTGCGCTGCCCGGGTTGGTCAGTGTCATGGCCGCCGTACGCTGAAGGGACTCGTACTACCGGGAAGGTGCCACGGCCGCTGATCAACGGCCGAAAATGGTCGCTCGCGTGCGGACGGTAAGCTTCGCAATGATCACCTCCGGCCAGCCTAGACCGTGGTACTGCCACCTACGGCCGGGCTCGCCGACCTCGTCGCTTGACCGACCTTCCCCCGCCAGTCGATGGCGGGCGGAATCAGCTCAGGACGGATCCGGGACCGGTGCCGCTCGACGATCTCGAGCAAGTCTTCGATCAGTGTCTCGGCCAGCCAATGCGGCTGCAGGCCCAGGTCGAGCAGATGCTGATGCTTGGCATTGTAGTAGTGCTCTTCCAACTCGACCCGCGGATTAGGCAGGTTCACGATCTCGGTTGGGAGGCCCTGCCGCTCGCGTGCCGCCCGTACCCGGTCTGCCAGCTGGGCAACGGTGAACTGCTCGGTGAACTGATTGAACACGCGGTACTCACCAGGTGCCGGGGGATGCGCCAGCGCCAACTCGATGCACCGAACTGTGTCCCTGATGTCCAGGAACCCTCGCGTCTGGCCTCCGCGACCGTAGACGGTGAGCGGGATGCCGAGCTGCGCCTGGGCGCAGAAGCGGTTCAGGACGGTCCCCCATATGTGGTCGTAATCAAAGCGCGTGACCAGGTCCGGATGGAGCCGGGTCTCCGGGGTCTGTGTCCCGTAGACCACACCCTGGTTGAGATCGGTGGAGCGAAGCCCCCAGATCTTGACCGCGAGCATGATGTTGTGGCTGTCGTGGACCTTCGAGAGGTGGTAGAAGGACCCCGGCTGCTTAGGGTATGGCAGGCGGTCGTGCCGGCCGTTGTGCTCGACGGCGAGGAATCCCTCCTCGATGTCGATGTTGGGGGTGCCGTATTCACCCATCGTGCCCAGCTTGACCAGGTGACAGTCCGGAGCGCTATCCCGGAGTGCGAAGAGCAGGTTCAGCGTCCCGACAACGTTATTGACCTGGGTCTCGACGGCGGAGCGGGCGCTCATCATCGAGTAGGGCGCCGACCGCTGCTCGGCGTAGTGCACCACGCCATCGGGCTGGGTGCGTGCGATCAGATCCTCCGTCGCCTCGAGGTCGCAGAGATCGAACGGCTGCCAGGATATCTCCCGACCGGTGAATTCGGCCCACCGGCCCACGCGCTGCTCCATGGTCGCGATCGGGACCAGCGATTCGGTGCCCAGCTGCTCGTCCCACCGTCGCCGGATCAGGCTGTCGGCGGCGACGACATCGTGTCCGCGTGCCGAGAGGTACATCGCCGTCGGCCATCCCAGATAGCCGTCTGCCCCGAGAACCAGTACGCGCATACCTCGGATCGCCTCCTAAATTCCTCCACTAACAGCAATGCGCCTCTCTGCATTCAATTTCATTAGGGTGTCGTATTTGTGCCCCGGGCTCAATAGGACGATCGCCTCACCGGTAGGGCAATTACTCATCTGGCGATGGGTCGCGTCACAGTACCGAGCGTCCGATGCCAGCTAACCTGTACCTGATTCGGCCTCGCCCGCCCGCCGCTGACGCGCGCGTGAGGGAGTGTCGACGTCGCACTGCACGACCTTCATGCATGGAAATGTTGCCGCCGACGCTGCACCGCCTCGGCCTCGACCCGCATAACCTCCTGGGCGAACCGTTCGGGGGAAAACCTCTGCACCAGATGCACGGATCTCGCACCCATCTTCGGGAGGCGCTCCTGGTGACAGTGCATCCTTCGCATGAGCCTGGCCAGGCCCTCCTCGTCTGTGGGGTCGAATGTGAATCCGTTCCATCCTTCATCCACCAAATCCGCCGCTGAGCCACATCGCTTGGACACAAGTACCGGAAGTTCCGCGGCCATCGCTTCGTTGACGACCAGGCCCCACGGCTCGCCGGCGACGCTTGGCAGGATGGCCACACGGGCAAATGCATAGTAGTTCACCAGTACCATGGGATCGCTAACAACCCCAGTCAGCACAACGGCCCCAGTCACCCCGTTGCGAATCACCGCATCCTCGACCTTGGGGCGGGCGGGACCATCACCGCACAAGACCAGATTCCAGGCCTTCATTCCCGCTGGCAAGGAGTCATGATACCGCTTATAGGCCGAGACCAGAAACGGCAGGTTCTTCCGGTCAAGCATGCGGGATACGCACAAGAAGTAGTCTTCGGCACCAGCCCGACAGCTATCTTGTTCCCGGGCCTCCCGAGCGGCCGCGGCGATCCAATCGTTGTCGACGCAGTCGTAAGCCGTACCGATGGGCCGGTTCGCAAGTCCGAGGACCTCAAGATAGGCCTGGGCCTCGGATCCGCTCACCAGGAATCCGTCGAACCACCTGAGATACCGCTTTTTGACAAGCTCGACGAGTCGGCTCCTTACCCGGTCGTCCAACTTGTTATCGAGCATTATCAAAACAGTCGGACGCTCCCCCACGGTTTGAAGCCGGGCATATAAGAGTGCGGCCGCCGTCTCTGGGCGCTCATAGCCGCACGCGAGCACGACCCGCGGATGATGGGCACGCAGTAAAGTGAGGGTCTTGCGGAATGAGGTAAGACTGCGCACCTGTTCCATTGGACAGTCGTTGATGAGAACGTGACGGGGGGGTCGATACGTGAAAAAGGGGTACCGCTGTGAGCTAGAACCTTGACTGAATGCGGTTACGCCGTAGCCGACGGCTTCGAGAGCCGCGACCCGCGCTAAGTGGTACGGTCCATAATTCGCCCAGATGGTCACGGCGGTGGCAGGCCTCCCGTCTACTTGACTAGCGACCATACGTGCTGACAGTGGACGATTGGTCCTGGAGAAGGGTCCGCGGCGGCCCCGCTGTCGCCGCGTTGGTAGAACGCCTCGCATTCTGCGGAGAAACCCACTGGCGGCTAAGAAGACGCTCCACTCATTTAGATGCACTTCGCCATCACCTGCGCTTCAGCCTTCAGCTCTGCTGGACGAGTGATCAGTCCGAACTCGCTCGTGTTGTAACCCACCACCTACACCACCGGCGGGGGGACAGCCGAGAGGCGCGAGCGCAGCCGTCCCAAAACGCACATCAACCCGCGATCTCGACCACGTGGCGCCCTGTCGGCTGACAGCGATGCAGATTGAGAGAACCGAGTCACCCATGGCTCCGCAGTTTCACGAGTCGACCGCCCGGGAAGGCGTTCACTCTCTGTTATGTTGTTGCTTTGCCGTTGGCCTGAGGTGCTCGCCATAAAACGAACCGCTAGGAGCAGGCCAGCGGGCCAATACAGGGCACGGTCTTGGATCTGATTTTCCACGATACCGACGGCGAGGTAGGTGATCACAGACCCGACCAGACCGGCCGACAGAAGGCGGAGGCGGAAGGAAAGATCCGGACGCAACGCAGATCGTATGCCCGATTGCAAAATGGCGCCGAGAAGGAGGACAAACCCACACAATCCGACTACACCACCTGCGGCGACAACCTGCAGGTATATATCATGAGCGCTCGTTACATCGCCATAGCCGTTGCCGAGAATTGGACTCGCGGCGATGTCGTTCAGGTTGGCGGTCAGTGTTCCCAATCTCGCCAGGTCGGAACCCTGAACGGACGATTGGCCCGTCAACCGTGCCACGGATGGGAGGGCCTGAGCGGCCAAGAAGGCAATTGATGCTGTTGTCACAATGAGAATCGTGGCGATTACTAGCGTGCGCAGGCGGCGTTTCGACACGAGGACCGCCGCGACTGCGGGACCGAGCAAGATCCCGAGAGTGGCACCCCTCGATCCGGACTCCAGCACTCCCATGACGGCCAGCACTGTGAGCGTGGCCGAGACCGCCCGGAGGGAAGTTCGCCGCCCGAACAGTGCCAGGGTAAATCCGACTGGAACGATCATTGCGCAGAACATTCCCAGATGGTTCGGATGAATCGCCAGGCCTCCTTGGCGCCCATACCAACTCAACCCGGTAAGGGTGGAGCCGAGGCGGGTGACGCCGGTGTCATCAAGAACCGCAACGGCGCCATTGACGGCCCCCGAAGCCAGCCAGAGGAACGTGATCGCCTCGAGTGTACGGGGACTCTTCGCCGCAGCAGCAACCACGATCGGAGTCAGCGCCGCACCAATCAAAAACAAGATCCCAGACCGGAGATCTTCGCTAGGGGTACCGCTGATAGCCGAGGACGCTGCCACCGAGATCCCGAGTAGAAGGGCTCCCATGGCCCCGACCAAAGGGTATGTGGGCCAGGTGTCGCGCTCAGACAAAGCAGCTCCCAGAAGAACCACTGCTCCAACAAGTAAGCAGCCGTCTGAAAGGGTAGTGTTCGCAAGGGTATTGCTCGGAAGGAGATGAATACCGTTGAATGTGGCCGTGACCGAGGCAATCCCCAAAAGCCAGCTGCCAATCGTGGCGGTCACTGGTAGCTCCCGACGTACGTACCACCGATAAAGAAAGAAACTTGCAATGACCAAAGGAATAACGACCAAGACGATGACAACCAATCGCGTGTTGTCCAGAAGCGCCATGGTTGCGCCGATACCCGCGGCCGCGGCCACCGCTAGCGATGCGCGCCACCATAACAGCGTGGTCGTGTAACGTCGGTTTGGCTTGACGAACTTAGTAACCACGGTTCTTTTGTCGGGTACCCGACGGTGCTCGCCGTTGCTCGCAGTGGGCAAGTCGGCTACCGGAGCGGAATGATGGCGCGGACAAGCGGTGGATGGACGCCTGGATCGGTGGACGTCGCCTATGTGGGTAGGTCACGATGGTGACGCTGTGCGGTTTGGTCGAGAAGTCCACGGCGTGCGCGAACTGGTCCATCGCGAGGAACGTGCCGCCGATTTCCTTCACCGAGTGCGCGTCTGACCCGACCGCCGGCACAATCCCAAGGTGTCGGCGGACCTTCTCCGCCGCCCGGTCGGAGTCAGCCGAGGAGCGGCAGTTCAAGGAGATCCCGATGAAATCGAGATCCTTCACAACGCTGTAGATGGCTCTGGCCGCTACGCTCGACCGGGGGAGCATGTGAAGGTCACCTGGCACCATCACAGCACTCCATCAACTCGAGACATGGTCAGCTACAGACTGGTGACGCCAGGCACGTATCTCGTGCGCCCATACCGCCGCTAATTTTATCGGCGTCAGCTTCGTGATGAGAAGCGCAACACTCAGCAGACAGATGAGGGACGTGGCGGCTGCGAGGATCATTGCGGTAGCGGCGCCAGTCATCCCGAACCGCGGAATGAGTGTTGCCAGAAGTATCGCAAGCGCCGCGAATTCCGTAGTCGGTCCTATACTGCCAGTGAACGGCCTTCCTGACCCGATGATCACGTTGACAAGCATGCCGTTCCATCCACGGATGAGGTAGGCCAGCGTGAGGAGGGCGGAGAGCGGACGTGCACTCTCGAAAGCAGGACCGAATACATATGGTACGGCGAGGGGTATTAGCACCAAGAGTGCTGGGCCCGCGACCAACGTAAGGACCCCAGCCACGAGCAAGAACCTGGACATGGCGAACGGTAACGTGGCGGCTGTCTGTCGAGCAAACACCGGGTAAAGGACTATGCCCGTCACGCTCGAGAAGGCTAATGCAACCATCCCCGCGGAGCCAGCAACAGCGTACGTTCCCAATGCTCCAGTGGAAACAAACACCGAAAGAAGGACTAAGTCAAGTCGCTGTTGAAGGGCGATGGTCGCAATGTTGCCAATTTGCGACCTGATCCCGAACCAGAGCAGCGGTCGAGCCAGCCCTAAACTTGGCCTCCAACTGCAGTCTCGCCGCCTGAGCAGAGTCACGAAGCACAGCCCGGCGGTGATGCCCCAGGATGCCACTGACGCAGCCAAGGCTGAGTGAACGGTAAGTCGATGCGAGGCCCAGAGTGCGGCGAGCATGGCCGTCGACACGGCGGCATTGCAGAGAAGCGCAGCATTGTACGAGCGCATTGCCAGCCTGCCCAGCAGATACATCTCCGGAATCAGGGTAAGCGGAACTAGCGGCACGATCCAGAGAAGGTAGAACCTGGTCTCCGACAGGAGTTGCGGCGGTTTCCCGTGCAGGACTATAGGCAGGATGATCAAGCCTATTAGTACCAGCATCAGCGTCTGTGGCACGGCGATGGCAAAGGCCGTCGCCGGGACCCTGGACTGGTGAGTCTGTTCCTTGGCGGCGTGGTAGGCGACCGAGTCGTAAAGACCCAGGCACCCTATCCCCGTGATCAACGCCGGCCAGATCATGGCGGTGGTCAGCTCCCCTCGCCCCTGGGGCCCCAGTGCACGAGCTTGAATGATCCCACTACCAAGGTTGACGACCAGGATGACGACGCTGGTCAATGCGGTAAGCGACAGGGCTCTGGTCAGTCCCGGTGAGCTGCGGACCACTGCGGCAGCCGGGCGCCAGAGGGTGCTCGCGAGCCCGCTGATCCGTCTCTTCACTGGGCATCTCCCGCTGAGCTTGGGGAGAACACGTATGTGTGGTCATCTAGGTACTCCCCGTGAGCCTCGGAGGAAGCCATCACAGGGATACCTGCGTTTTCGTAGCCGCACCGGGTCAGCAGTGACTGGACCGCGTCCCGGTCCACTCCCGCGTGAAACTCGAGAGCTAGTAAGGGGCGGTGCGCCGTGAGGATGGAACGCATACCTCTAAGTGCGTGCAACTCCATCCCCTGGACGTCCATCTTCACCCCATGGACTCGGGTATCACCCTCCGACAGGCCATCCCACACCTGGTCGAGGCACGCGATGGTGACCGCCGAGGTGTGCCCCGTTGCCCCGCTCAGCGGATTTGCCATGCCGCGCTCCAAGGCAATGTTCATGTGCCCGACGTCGTCCGGCTCGCCGAGTCCCACAGGCACCACGCGGACCTGTTCGATCTCGTTGAGCCGGCGCGTCTCGCGAAGGCATGCAACCGTCGAGGGCACAGGCTCGAACGCGAACACACGCCCACATGGGCCCACAAGTCGGGCCAGGGCAAGTGCCGTGTACCCATAGTGTGCTCCCACGTCGAGCCACGTCTGGCCGGGCTTAACTGTTGCCAACAGCCAGCGCAGGAGCGCAGACTCTGTGTATCCGAGCAGGGCGGCCGGGTACTCGTACCACGACGTGACGATCCTACAGCCTCGCAATGGCCCCGCCAGGACCCTCCGCGACCGCCTGGTTCTAGGCAAAAGTGGGCGCAGGACGCGTAGCCGCTCAGCCACCTGGTTCATGGCTTCGCTCCATTTGGAGGCGGGACGTAGTCGCCCACGCGACGCGGGTAGTGCCCCTTCCAGGAGCGCGGAGCCTGCTGCTTAAGGGGCTCAACGAGATGACCTTCGCGGACGGAGCCTTGACCGAGGGTGCGCGCGGGGCTAGAGCCGACGGCAGCCAACGCGGAGGCTGCCCACTTTCTTCGCTCCCGGGCCGCGTGATGGTCGCGGGCCGCGTCGCAGACCTTGACAACAACGTCGCAGTACTTCTCGACACTGAAACGATCAATTGCAGACCTGCGAGCGCACCCGGACATGGCCGCTCGACGGCCTTCATCGGTGAGGAGCGCCACGGTGGCCTCGGCGATTGCCGCGGGATCCGAAGGGTGTACGACGAGGCCAGTTCCGCCGGCGTCGATGACTTCGGGCACCCCCCCAACGCGAGTCGCAATCACGGGCACGCCGCAGGCAAAGGCTTCCAAGGCTGTGGTCGTCGTGCCCTCGGAGCGCGGGGGAGAGGTGATGAGTTTGACATCCATTGCTGGGTAGTACTGCTCTGGGTCTGCGACGGCACCGGTGAAGATGACTCGGTCTGATGGCAGACCACTCTCCGCGACCTGGGCCTTTAGGCGGGCCAGATAATGTCGGTGAGAGGCATAACTGGCCCCCACCACCAAGAACCAGACATTGTCCACCCGCGGGTGAATTCGTGTCGCGGCGTCGATGAAGTACTCGATCCCCTTTTGCGGACTGAGGTTGGAAACCGTGCCAACCACCTTTGCGCTGAATGGAACCCCCAGAGCGCGCCGGGTGCGGAGGCCGCGTTCGACACTGGGACAAAAAAGGGTCGTATCCACGGGGGGAAGGTAGGTTGACCAAGGCTGCGAGAAGCGGTGCGCCGCATCGTAGAGATTAGCGAGGGCCTGACCATTCAACAGGAAGGCATCGGCGAGTGGCCGAGCGATGAAGGTCGCGAGTCCGCGAACCAATGGCGGGAGACTGGTGTCGAGGATCTGCCACAAGACCGGAGTGCGGGCCAGTCGGGCGGCCAAGCCAGCATGGGGGTTGACGAGGCCCAGAATCTTCACCAGGTCGATGTCAAGCCGCCTGATCAGCTGTCGGAGTTGGAGTATCTCTGGAAAGAAGGTCAGGGCCAGCTCTGCGTGTAGCCGGGGATCCCGCTTCCCGCGTAGTCGGTGCAGAGGGAGTTGCACGACTTCGAGTCCCGCTTCTCGCAGACGGTCCGCGCCGCTGCCTGGCTCGTCCGGCAGAACGGTGATGGACTCCCATCCCCGGTGGCCGAGCATGGCGGCGGACCGCAATACCTCGTTGTGTGGTCCTCCGAAGACCGGATAGTGGATGACGTTGAGAACCTTCACGCGCTCTCCAGGCTCGCGACGCGCCTGTGTGCTCCCGCTGCGCTGTCATGCTGCTCTCCGTGGCCCACGCCGATGTACCTGATGCCTGGCTGACTCATGAACACACTCTGCACACTCCGCCAACAGTCGATAACGGTGACAGGGCGACGCCCAAAGTCGCTCGGCACGAGTGAGGCGAAGGTGGGGTCCGGGAGCGTGATCAGCGCCGCGTCTGCCGTCGCGACGCATTCCTGAGGAGAGGCGGCCAGGCGCAGCGTGCCGTTCCTGATAGCTCGTGGCTGGTTGACCGCCAGGGGGTCGTGGGCTACCACGTTGAAGCCGCGGCGAGTCAGCTCGTGAGCCAGGAAGAGACCCTGAGACTCCTCTGTGACTCCGGAGCCCAGCTTGTACGCGAGGCCCAGCACCGCCACCTCGGCCCCGGGAGTGATCAGTTGGTGGATCCGATCCAGGAGGGTCTTGCCCCACAAATCGTTAGCGAGCCGCGTCGCCTGGGGCAGCGGAGCGCGAGCGCCGAGCCGCCGTGCGACGAAGGCCAGTGCTGCATTGTCTCGGGGGAAGCAGGGTCCTCCGAACCCTAGTCCGCCCGTCAGGTAGCGGCCGCCGATCCGGCTGTCGAGTCCGATCGCGTTGGTCACCACATCCACGTCGCCACCGGGCATGCGGTCACAAAGGTCGGCGAGCATGTTAGCGAACGCGATCTTGGTTGTGATGAAGGAGTTCACCGCCAGCTTCGTCAGCTCCGCGTTCTCAATACCCATGCGACGACACGGGGGTGAGTTGAGCAGGATGTCGGCGTAACAGCGCTCCAGTAGATCTCCACCCCCGGGTTCCACCTCACCAATCAGCGTGAAATCCGGGTGGAGGAAGTCGCGCACGACGCTACCGAGTGCGATGAACTCGGGGCTGTAACAAAGTCCAATGTTCGCTCCGCACCGTTTCCTCGACGAACCCTCCAGCGTGGGCAGGATCTGCTCGCGTGTGGATCCGGGCAACACCGTGCTCGTAATGACGACGAGGTGGTACCCGGGCTTTGGAGCGAGCGCCTTACCGATCGACCGCACTGCCGGGATCACGTAGTTCAGGGAAAAGGCGCCCTCCTGGTCGCTGGGCGTGGGTACCACGACGAACGTGACATCGGAGCCGGCGATCGCGTGCTCGAAACTCATCGTCGCCCGCAGCCGGCCTTGGTTGGCTTCGATCAGTTCCTGTAGCCCGGTTTCCTGCACCGGCGCCCGGCCCGCCTCGATGGCCTCGACCGCGGACGCGTTAACGTCCACGCCAATAACCCGGTAGCCCCGGCTCGCGATTGCAGCTGCCATGCCGGCCCCGAGCTTGCCGAGACCGACGACCGAGTAGGTGATGGTCACTGAGTCCTCCCAAAACCGTCTTGCTCGGAACTCTTCGTGGCTCTAGCCATCAAAATGATCCGGAAGCCTGACAGCCAACCCATACTGTTGACGACCCGCTCGTAAAGGACCCCGAGCAGGAAAGCGACCCGGCTAAACCCCAGGTACGTGGGATACGTTTCCACCAGCAGCAGTTCGCACCTGTCGAATCCCGCCTTCTTCAGAAGCCTTCGGATGCGCGTCCGGGTATTCGCGCGATAGTAGGTGGGCCAGGGGTCGTGCCCTTGGGGTTTGGCGCCGATCGCTTGCAGCAGCCAGACGTGGAATGAGTGCGGTGTCGCGGCCGCGGTGAGCGTCACATAATGGCAGAGGTTGGTCGTTCGGAGCCAGTAGCTGCATCCTGGCTTAAGAACCCGATGGATCTCGCGGAGCAGCGTCTCGGGGTGCTCGACATGCTCCATCGTCCAGTCCGAGTACACCGCGTCGAACGCATTGTCCTCGTACGGAATCAGGACCCCATCGGTGATGCGCGCCTCGTCGAGGTCGGGGTTGGTCAGGACGGTCACATCGATGTCCACACCTGCCAACCGGCCGACGGATTCCCGTACTCGCCGGCAGGTGGCGAGAGAGATTGAGCCCGCGCCCACGTTCAAGACGCGAGCCGATGGATGGAGTGAACCAAGAAGCCAGTCGTAAAATGGCGCGGTGCCGTTGCGGAAGCGCTGGCCGCCCGGCTGGAGGGGATAGAACCGGCCGAACAACCGCTCGACGTCGAACGCATGCACCGTTCCCACTCTTGGCACTCGTCACTCTGCGGGGTTGCCGCGTGGCTGTGTGCCGTCTGCCCATTGAGCACGTCGAGGAAGAAGGCCGGTGAGAACTGCATCCATCTGCTCTGCCGTCCGTCCCGGCTGGAGTTCCTGATCTGCATAGGCGAGGCCCCTCTCGCCGAGCGAGCTGCGTAGGCGCGGCTGGGCCGCTAGTTGCCGTACGGCTTGCACCAGCGCGTCCGGTTGGTCTGGTTCCACAAGGACGCCGGCACCGGATGCTGCGACCTCTCGCCCGGCTTCGCTGTCGGCGGATGCGGCCGCCAGGATCGGTCTGCCGACCGCGAAGTAACAGGTCAGCTTGGCGGGGAGCGACATATCACGTACCTCTTTGCGCTGATTCAGAAGCAGCACGTCGGCGGCGGAGAGCACATCGGGCAGCTCTTCGGACGGGACCAGGGGAGCGAACCTGACGTTGGCGGCCGGAAGTTGGCTGGCCAGGCCCTCGAGATGCCTTCGCTGGTTGCCGTCCCCCTGCAGGACGAAGCGGATGCGCTCATCCTCGCGCGTCTGAGCAGCCGCACGGAGGACGTTTTCCAGCCCTTGCTTTGCCCCCATGTTGCCGGAGTGCAGGACGACGAACTCGTCCTGGGACCACCCCAGGCGCTGTCGAATCTCGAGGGGCGGCCGGGTGGGCGGGCGCATCCGTACGGGATTTCGCACTCGGTGTATGCGCTCCGAGGCAATGCCGCCGGCCATCAGGTACGGTCGGAAGCCCTCGCCGACCACGGCTATCGCCGCGGCATGCCGGGCACAACGAAGCTCCGCACTCGCCGACCACCTTCGCGACCCGCTCCGCATGTTGGATCCGGCACTGCCGCAGCGCAGGCCCCATCAGGTCCTGGAACATGACCACATAGGGCACTCGCCATCGGGAAGCGCCGAGCGCGGCGAGGAGGGCGCCTCCCAGACTGGGGGTGACCCCGAGTACGACATCGACTGCACGGTGTCTCAGCGTTACCGGTAAGCAGGACGTAACCCAGCTGAGCTCATAGGCGGCTCGCAGCGGGACCGATGGGTGAGGCGGAACGAAATGCCTGCAATGAATCACATGCACGGAATCGCTTTGCTCCGTCCGGGGTGCGTAGCCCGGCTTCCACGACGGGTAGTGTGGAATGCCCGTGACCACCGTCACGTCCCAGCCTCGGTTGCCAAGGCCTTCAGCCAAGCCCGTCGTGTTGACCGCGATGCCAGTCGGTTCGGGCGCGTAGTTGATACCGACGATGAGCAGGCGTGGGGTTTTCATCGCGGTGCTTGCCTCCCCGTGCGCTCCCCGTGCTGCAGCCCTGGGGGGACAACAACGGTCACCGGGCCATGAGAGCCGGCCGCATCTACCTGAGAGCCATGTCCCCTGAGGACGGTCGACACCGTCTCAAACATGATTTTGAGATCGAGGGAGAGTGAACAGCTCGCGACGTAGCGCAGGTCCCAGTAGACTCGCGAGGCGAGCGAAGGGTCGGATCGGGCTCGAATTTGCCAGAGTCCTGTCAGCCCCGGCTTCAGGGAAAGGCGCTCCATGTGCTCGGGCGAGTTAAAGACGATCAGGTCAGCGGCATCATGCGGGCGTGGGCCAACCAGGCTCATCTCGCCTCGCAGCAATGTTCCACAGTTGCGGAACCTCGTCCACACTGAAACGTCGGAGCCAGCGACCCACTCTCGTGACACGAGGGTCATCGGCAATCTTGACCATGCCTTCCGCCACATTATTCGTTGCGATGATTTCAAACTCCGCTTCTGCGTTCTGTGAATCATGGTTCGCAGCTTGTAGACAGTGAACAGCCTTCCGCCACGGCCAAAGCGACGGGGCTTGAAGAGAACCGGTCGACCCGTCTCGACCAGTATCGCTGCCATGGCCAGAGACCAGCAGTGGCATCACAAGTACGAATAGTGGGAGTGCAACGCAGAGGTCAATCAAGCGCTTCAGACGATAAGGCTCCATGGCACAACCCCGGTTCTTGCGAACTCACCCCGCCGATGTTCATCGATGCCCAACTGAGATTTCTTCATCGGACGTCGGACCTTTAGAGCCGTTGGAGGCAACCACCTGGCCATTCGCGATGATAAGTGTACGCCGCATATCCGTACTTCGCGCCCTTGGGCCACAGCTTGTTGATGACAACCCCAAGTACTGAAGCGTTCACGTTGTCCAGTTGACTTTTCGCGTGGATGAGCGACCGGAAATCCGTGTGCCCGTCCTCGACGACGAGGACCGTCGCGTCGGCTTGCGAAGCCAACAATGCCGGATCCGTGACCGCGTTGACGGATGGGGAGTCCAGCACCACGTAGTCGAATCTGGAGGCCAGCTCTCGGAGGAGCGCCTTCACAAAGGTCGAACCGAGCAACTCGGAGGGATTGGGGGGAGCTGACGCCGGCGGCGAGAACCGAGAGACCTGGTACCTCCCGCACCGGGCGAATCATTTCCTCGCCTTGGTGACCGTCGTTCAGGATCAACTCCGAGAAGCCGTGCTTGCTCGCCCTCCCGAAGAAGCCGTGGACGCATGGATGGCGGAAGTTGGCATCCAGCAGCAGCGTGGTGTGTCCCGCCACAGCCAGCACGATCGCGAGGTTGGCCGCCGTCCGCGACTTGCCCTCCCCTGGCCCGGGCGAGGTGACAACGATGGTCTTCACCGGTCGATCGACAGAGGCGAATTGGAGGTTGGTGCGCAGTGACCGATATGCCTCGGACGCGGATGGCGGTCCGCCGAGTACGATGAGCTCTCCCATCCTTGTCTTGCTGGCGGACACGAATGGAATGTGCCCGATTGGCGTCAATCCGGTGCGCCGTTGCAACTCCTCATCGTCCTTCACCGTCTGGTCGAGGTAGTTGATCAGGAGTACGAGCCCGACGGCGAGGAGAAGGCCCGCCACGCCTGCCAACAGGACTGTCAGTGGTCGGCTGGGTGATACGGAGTTGCTCGGTACACTCGCCGGCGAGACGACCACCACGCTGTCCGACGCGAGTGCGGCTTCGGACTGTAACTGCGTAAGGCCAGACTCCGCGGTCTGAAGCTGCGTACTATCCGTTGTCAGCTGCTGTTGCAGTTCATTGAGGGTAGCCTGGCCAGTGAGGGTAGCTTGGTTTTGTTGGCCGTTGATCACGCTGTTGATTTGCGCTTGATCGGCTGAGACCCTTCCCTTCAGGATAGTGACCTGCGATTGGGCGTCCCGTATTTGAGTCCCCAGCCGCTGCTGAGCCTCCCGCACCTGCCACGCGGAGAAGTCGTTGATCAGCGTGTTGGCAATCGACCTCGCGCGTCGCGGATTCGTATCCGATACTGTCACCACCAGTACGGTTGTTGTGCCCTGAGGTGTGACTTTGATCTTCGATGCGAGCTCGCTGGTGCTCCATCCCAGGTGCAGCTCGGAACTAATCTTGTTCAGGAACACAGGCTGAGTCATGAGTTCCGCATACGTGGCGGCGACTTGGTCCGGGGTGCTGCTCACGTTGCTGGAGGCCTGGCTCGAGTCAATTGGGACGGGCTGCGCTTGTATGACCAGAACGGTCGCGGTGGCTTGGTACACAAGGGGCACTTCTCTGCTGATCGCCCCCGCCGCCACTGCCGCCGTTAACGGGCAGATCACAAGCAACCACGCCCAGCGCCTGAGCAGCCGACCGTACTCCGCCAAGTCCTTGCTCCTTGCTCGATGATCTCAGTTAGGACCTGACGGATCCGGCCTACGGTACGGCCACCGCTTCCGCGGCGCCAGATAGCTGCGTAAGGGTGGTCTTCCGCACCTGGGACTCAATCCACTCGTACGTCCTGGCCAGACCTTCCTCAAGACTGACTTGGGGCTCCCACCGCAGAACGCGTCGCAACATGGTGTTATCCGAGTTGCGACCCCGTACGCCCAATGGGCCTTCCACGTGCTTCACGACGACGTTCACGCCGGCGATGTCGGCCACGATCCGCACCAACTCGTTGATGGTCACTGTTCGGTCCGAGCCGAGATTCAGAGGTTCGGGCCAGTCGGAGCGCATCAGCCGGCGCAGTCCGTTGATGCAGTCGTCGATGTAGCAGAACGATCGGGTCTGTTCGCCGTCACCCCATATCTCCACCTCAGGGTTCCCGCTCAGTTTGGCGGTAGCTACCTTGCGGCAGATCGCCGCCGGCGCTTTCTCGCGCCCACCGTGCCATGTGCCGAGCGGCCCGAAGATGTTGTGAAACCGAGCCACCCTGGTCTCAAGACCGAATTCGTCATGGTAGTGCCAGCAGAGCCGCTCTGTCACCAGCTTTTCCCATCCATACGCGTCCTGTGGATCGGCGGGGTAGGCGTCCTCCTCTTTGAGAGGGGCCGCGTCGGTTTCGCATTGCCGATAATTCGGGTATGCACACGCAGACGAGGTAAAGAGGTACCGACGTACGCCAGCCATGCGGGCGGCGTCGATCGTGTGGAGGTTTATCAGTAGGTTGTCGCGAAGGATCTTCGCATGGTGAGTCGAGATGTAGCCCATACCACCCATGTCGGCCGCAAGAGCAAAGACTTCGTCCATGCCCTCAACGGATCGCTCAGCCGACGAGGGGTTGCGTAGATCAAGGTATAGGAACTCGTCGGCTTGGGTGCCGTCGAACCCGGGCTGCTTGATGTCGACGCCGCGAACCCAGTGGCCGTCTCTCTTCAGATCGGCCACCAGATGGTGGCCGATAAAACCACCGGCACCTGTGACCAGAACGTTCATTGGGCCGGCCGGCGCGACGGGGCAGAGCAGCGAAACTGAACGCTGACCCTCTTTGTTGGTGCAACCCGATACGCTTCTCTTCGCGAGTACGCCCCGTTAGGCATGGAGCGTGCAGACTGCGCGTCAATGAACACCATGCGCAACCTCCTGTTAAGAGACGCTCAGAGAACCACGTGATAGAGGGTTGCCGGGACCGCGAACTGACGGCCCGCACCGTGTCTTCGCGACTTCCCCGCCCGGCCCGAGGCCGTGCCACCGCGTCTTGGAGGCAACGGCCATCTCATCGCGAGGTTGATGCTAGGGCTGTTGCCAGTGACCCGCCATGAGACATGGTGCCCAACACCGAGTGGCATGCATCTCCCGGCCGCGGGATATCGGTGGATCGGATCGTTTACCGCGGCCCCTGGTGTCGAGCGCCCTGTGCATCGGAGCCAGGACGACGCCGAGATCTTGATCGAGCGCCGCCGGCTTTACCAGGACGTGGGGAGCGGAAGTGGATCGCCCCGAACGGCCCGGATCCTCCACGAGCTCTGGTAGGCGCACGAAAAGCTAGAAATACCGCCAGTGAGGCGCCATCCCTCAGGAGCCCACGGACTCCGAACGAGGTGGGCGGCGGCGACATCTGGGGTGCAGCGCGCGCGCCACCAGCACCTGCCGGCGAAGGACGTCCGCGCCCGCTGTGCGAACGCGATGGCGACGCCGATATGCCTTCGATCGCGCCGTAGGCGTGGTGGGCGGTGGGTAGCTCGGAGAACACGAAACGAGCGGGCCTGGCGCCTCCGGGCGCCTGCCCGCTCGAGAGACCGCCTGGCTAGCGACGCTGCCAGCGGGTCTTCTTCAGCATCTTCTTGTGCTTGTGCTTGCGCATCTTCTTGCGCCGCTTCTTTATGACTGAACCCAAAACTGCTCCCGGGTGCTGAGGGTGAACGAGGAAATGGGCCCCGCCGGTCCGACCCGGTCTCAGGCCACGCGAGATCATACACTCCGCGGACGTGACCACCACACTCTTCACCGGCGGCTCGACGGAGGTCGCCTGCGACGCGGACGGCCGCATCCTGGCCGTGGGCGCCGGGGCGGCGCGGGCAGCGGGAACCCGCCCCCGCCGGATCGCCCTGCGCGGTCGCGTGCTCCCCGGGCTCCACGACGCCCATCTGCACCTGAGCGGGCTGGCCGAGGCCGAGCTGACGGTCGACCTGACCACCGCCCGCTCCCTGGACGAGGCCCTACGCCGCATCGCACGTGCCGTGCCGCGCCTGGGTCCCGACGAGTGGGTGGTGGGCCGCGGCTGGTACGCCCAGCGGTGGACCGAGCAGCCGACCGCGGCTGCGCTCGACGAGGTCGTCGGCAACCGTCCGGCGCTCCTCACGCAGCGGGACGGACATTCCACCTGGGTGTCGTCGGCGACCCTGCGAGCGGCCGGCATCGACGCCGCCACCGAGGACCCCCCGGGGGGCCGGATCGATCGCGACGGGGAGGGCAAACCGACGGGCGTGCTGCGGGAGCGCGCCCGGGACCTGATCCGAAGCATCCTCCCCGAGCCCGCCGACGAGGTCCGCGACCGGGGACTGGCGCGGGCGCTGCGGCGGCTGGCCGCGAGCGGCCTGACCTCGGTCTCCTGCATGGATCAGGCGCCCATCCTGCGGTCGCTGCAGCGGTTGCACCAGGTGGGGCGCCTTCCCATCCGCGTCACCTACAACTTGCCGGTGGCGGACCTCGACCGGGCGGTCGAGCTCGGCGTGCGTTCGGGGCTGGGCGACGACCGCCTGCGGATCTGGGGCGTAAAAGCGTTCCTGGACGGGGCGCTGGGCAGTGGGACCGCCCTCATGTCGGGGGGCTCGGGAGTCCGCCTCTACGCGACCGGCGCGCTGCGCGAGATCGCGGAGACCTGCGCCGCGGCGGAGCTCAACGTGGCCTGGCACGCGATCGGTGACCTCGCGGTGCACCAGGCTCTGGACGCGCTGGAGCCCCTGGTCGGCATCTGGTCCCGCTGGCGACCCCGGATCGAGCACGCGCAGTTCGTTCAGGCGGAGGACCGCGCCCGGATGGCCCGGTTGGGGGTGATCGCCTCCATGCAGCCCTCCCACGCGGTGACCGACCGGGAGCTGGTTCAGCGCCACTGGGCGGAGGCGGCACCCCTGGGATACGCCTGGCGGCCGCTGGCCGAGGCGGGGGTGATACTCGCGTTCGGGTCCGACGCACCGGTGGAGCCGGCCGACCCCCTCCACGGCATCGACGCCGCGACCGGGTGGAGGCGCCGGGTCCATTGGCTGCCGGAGCTGGCGCTGAGCGAGGCGGAAGCGGTGCGTGCCTCCACCTGGGGCGCCGCCTACGCGGTCGGCATGGAAGGTCGCCTGGGGGGCCTCTACCGGGGGCGGCTCTGCGACCTCACCGTCATCGACGGCGGCCGCGCGATGGCGACCGTGGTGGGCGGCGACGTGGTCTGGCAGCGCCGCACCGCCTGACCAACGCCCGAGTGTCCACACTCCGGCGCTACAACCTCGCGCGTAGGGCCCGAGTGTCCACACTCCGGCGCTACAACCTCGCGGGGGAGGTCAGGGGGTCTCCGCGAACGCCTGCCGCAGCTTGGCCCAGGTCGCCTGCAGGTGCTCGTTGACCACCTTCACCTCGCCGAGCACGGGCATGAAGTTGGTGTCGCCGTCCCACCTGGGCACCACCTGCACATGCACATGGTCGGGGATGCCGGCGCCGGCCGTCCGGCCCAGGTTCACACCCACGTTGAACCCTTGCGGTGACACCGCGTGCCGGATCGCGCGCAGCGACCGCTGGACCACCTGCATCAAGGCCAGAAGCTGCTCCCCATCCAGGTCGGCGAGGTCGCCGGCGTGAGCGCGCGGAGCCACCATCACGTGTCCCGGGTTGTAGGGGAACTTGTTGAGCATGACAAGGACCGACGGCTCCCGCGCCACCACCAGGTTCTCCTCGTCGTCCGACTCCGGCGCCTCCCGGACACGGCAGAAAAGGCAGTCGGACGGCTCCGGGCCACCGATGTAAGCCATGCGCCAGGGCGCGTACAGGTGCTCCATGCCCCGGACGCTAACATTTGATCTTCCTTCGAACGCGAGAGACAAGAGGTTCCGATGGCGGTAAGCGAAATTCGTGGCTACGTGCCACAGCAGATCGAGCCCAAGTGGCAGCGGCGCTGGGTGGAAGCCCGAACCATGCGCGCCGACGACGCCGCCGGACGCCCGACCTTCTACAACCTGGTGATGTACCCCTACCCGTCGGGCGAGCCAACCGTCGGGCATCTGCGCAACTACGTGATCGGCGACCTCCTCTCACGCTTCATGCGAATGCGCGGCTACGAGGTGCTGCACCCCTTCGGATGGGACGCGTTCGGCCTGCCCGCCGAGAACGCGGCGCAGACGCGTGGGGGCGGCATCCACCCCCGGCTATGGACCGAGCAGAACATCCCCAACTTCCGGCGCCAGCTGGAAATGGTCGGGATCCTCTACGACTGGGACCGCGAGGTCACCACCTGCAACGCCGACTACTACCGGTGGACGCAGTGGCTCTTCCTCCTGTTCATGGAACGAGGCCTGGCCTACCGGGCCAGGGCGCCCGTCAACTGGTGCCCCATCGACAAGACGGTCCTCGCCAACGAGCAGGTCATCAACGGCTGCTGCTGGCGACACCTCGATACGCCGGTCGAGCGGCGGGAGCTGGAGCAGTGGTTCCTGCGCATCACCGACTACGCCGACCGGCTGCTCGACGACCTCGCCCAGCTCGACCACTGGCCGGAGAAGGTGCGGGTCATGCAGGCCAACTGGATCGGCCGCTCGGAGGGCGCCAAGGCGCGTTTCTCGCTGGTCGACGACCCCCAGCGCCGGCAGGTCGAAGTCTTCACGACCCGGGTTGACACCATCGGCGGCGCCACGTTCGTGGTGCTGGCCCCAGAGCATCCGCTGGTCGGGGCGGTGACGGCGCCCGAGCGGCGTGGCGTGGTGGAGGCCTACGTGACCGCCGCCCGGCAGGAGACCGACATTGAACGGCTCTCGACCGAGCGCGAGAAGACCGGCGTCCCCACCGGAGGCTTCGCCACCAACCCGGTCACCGGGGAACGGGTCCCGATCTGGGTCGCCGACTATGTGCTTGGCACCTACGGCACCGGGGCCGTGATGGGTGTGCCCGCGCACGATGAGCGCGACTTCGCCTTCGCCGCTCGCTTCGAGCTGCCGGTGCGGGAGGTGGTCCGGGAGGCGGGGTCGGACGAGAGCTCGGTGGTCGACGCCGCCTGGACCGGCCCCGGCATCCTCATCAACAGCGGAGAGTTCGATGGTCTGCCCTCAGAGCAGAGCAAGCGCGTGATCACCGACTGGCTGCGGCGCCGCGGGCTGGGCGAGGCCTCGACCCAGTACCGCCTCCGCGACTGGCTGATCTCGCGCCAGCGCTACTGGGGCTGCCCCATCCCGGCCGTCCACTGCGAACGCTGCGGGATCGTCCCCGTGCCCGCAGAACAGCTGCCGGTCGAGCTGCCCGATACATACCTGCCGCTGGCGGAGCAACCGGACTGGTACGCCACCACCTGTCCCCGCTGCGGTGGCGAGGCCCGGCGCGAGACCGACACCATGGACACCTTCATGGATTCGTCGTGGTACTTCCTGCGCTACTGCGATCCCCAGAACGACCGGCAGCCATTCGCCCGCGAGAAAGCCGACCACTGGATGCCGGTCTCTCAGTACACGGGCGGGGTCGAGCACGCGATCCTGCACCTGCTCTACTCCCGCTTCTTCCAGAAGGTGCTGCACGACGCGGACATGGTCACGGCGCAGGAGCCGTTTGCTCGCCTCTTCACGCAGGGCATGGTGCTGCGCTTCGGCGAGGCGATGTCGAAGTCGAGGGGCAACGGCGTGTCCCCCGAGGAGCTGGTCGACAAGCAGGGCGCCGACGCCGGCCGCGTCTACGAGATGTTCATCGGCCCCCCGGAGAACGACGTCGAGTGGGACGATCACGGGATCTCCGGCTCGGTGCGGTTCCTGCAGCGGGTGTGGCGGTTGGTGCTGGAGCCGGAGACGTTCGCCGTCGAAGGCGCCGCCGCGCGCGGGGTCGAAGCGGAGGCGCTGCGGCGCAAGCTGCACCAGACGATCGGCAAGGTGAGCGCCGACTTCGAAGGCTTCCACTTCAACACCGCGGTCTCCGCGCTGATGGAGCTGTCCAACACGATGCAGGCGTATCTGGCCGGTCAGGGAGAGGTCTCGGCGCCGGTCTGGGCGGAGGCGAGGCGCTCGCTGATCCTGCTGCTCAACCCACTGGCGCCGCACCTGGCGGAGGAGCTGTGGGAGCGGATCGGGGAAATGGGCCTGTGCGTCGACGCCGCCTGGCCCGCGTATGACGAGGCACTGGCCCGAGAGCCGGAGATCACGCTGGTGGTGCAGGTCGCGGGCCGGGTCCGGGACCGCCTGCGGGTGATCGCCGGCACCGGCGAGGAGGAGGCGGTGGAGCGGGCACTGGGCAGCGACGCGGTCCAGCGGGCGCTGGCGGGGCGCGAACCCTCCCGCGTGGTCTTCGTCAAGGACCGCCTGCTCAACCTGGTGCCGTAGGCAGAAGGGGAACCGCTTTTAGGGCTCGTCCCGGTACTCCCGCCGTCCGGTGGCCGGGTCCTCCCAGACGCGCGTCAGCTTGCCCGACGACGGGTCGCGGAAGACCTCGGCCGTGCGCTGGAAGTTGCCACCTTTCCCGCCGCCCCGATAGCGCCGACGGTCCCAGATCACGTAGGTCACGATCGCGATCACCGCCAGCACGCCGAGGATGACGGCGTCGCCGATGAGGCTGCTCATGCCGGCCGCACCACGACCGCGGTGCCGTAGGCGACCACCTCGGACATGTTGCTGCCCGCCTCGGCGGAGTCGAAGCGCATCATCACCACCGCGTTGGCGCCCTGTTCGCGGGCGTTCTCGATCATGCGGTCGATCGCGTGCCGGCGCGTGTCCTCCACCAGGCGGGTGTACTGACGGATCTCGCCGCCGCCCCAGGCCCGGAAGTAGGTCACGATGTTGACCCCCAGGCCGCGGCTCCGGACCACCACGCCGAACACCTGGCCCAGGGTTCGTTCCACCTCATAGCCCGCGGGCCGCTCAGTGGTGCTGACCAGGACCGATTCCAACTCCTGCATTCCTCTCACCTCTCACTAAAATCTGATATCACAATAATAGCGCACCGATAAGGCCGAGGCAAGCGTCGACGGCAGGAAGGGGCTGGGGAGGAGCCGGAGCCCGCGGCGCAGGTATTCTGGCCTCCGACCGGCGCCGCGTTCGGGGGTCGTCTAACGGTAGGACGGCAGCCTTTGGAGCTGCTTATCGGGGTTCGAATCCCTGCCCCCGAGCCACGCGAATCACAAGCCCCACAGCCGCCGTTAGTCCCCGTTTCGCAAGGAAGGGGTGCTATCCGGCCGGTGATAAGACCCGTTCCGTGCGAAACGGGAATTTGGGACTGGGAGGGACGGGGCGGAGGCTTAACGGAGGCTTAACGGGGGGAGTTGGCGGCCCGGGTGGGCCGGGATAGCGTCCGGGGCATGGAACGGCTCCGCGACCTCACCGAACATCGGCGGCTCCTGGTCCTTCTGATCCTGCCCGCGGCCCTGGGTGCCGGCCTCCTGGCGGGGCTCTGGTGGTTTCTTCCGACACCCGCTCCCAGGACGCCGACCGCCAACCAGCTGCCCGCGCTCGCCGCCCCCTCGCCGGGGTTCGAGGTGCAGGTCTCGGGAGCCGTTCTCCATCCCGGCATCTACTTCGTCCCTCCCGGCAGCCGGGGCTGGACGGCGGTGCAGATGGCCGGTGGGCTCGGGTCCAACGCCAACCCCAACCAGCTCCCCAATCTGGCGCAGAAGCTGAAGGACGGCTCCATCATCAAGGTGCCCGCGATCGCCTCCAGCGCCTCCGTACCGGCGTCCGAGAAGGTCAATCTCAACACCGCCGCCCCCTCCCAGCTGGCAGCCGTGCCCGGTTTCTCGAGCCAGTTTGCGGAGGAGGTGGTCCAGTACCGCGACCAGGCCGGCGGCTTCACCTCGCTCACTCAGCTGAGAACCGTGCTGGGGATGGACCCGGCCGCCTACGCCGAGGCCAGGCCCTACCTTGTCCTCTGATCTCGCCGGCCGCCTCACGCCTCCGGTCCCTCGCTCTCCTTTCGAGGACCTGCTGGAGGGCCTGCGAACACTGAAGGCGCTGCCGTGCCTGGGCGCCTTCGGCGTCGGGATCGCCGCCGCCACCCTCGGCCTGCCGGGGGTGCCTGTGGCCGGGCTGGCGGCCCTGGTCGGTGGCGCCCTCGCCGGGTGTGCCGCGCTGCTGGTGCGGCCGGCGGTCATCGCGCTCACGATCCTGGCGCTGCTGCTGGGTGTCGCCCGCGCCGAGCTGCCGGCGACGGAGGCCTCGGTGCAGGCGCGGGCGATCCAGCTGGCCGGGCTCCCCGTGAGCATGGACGCCACCGTGCAGTCGGACCCGGCACCGATCACGTCCGGCTACGAGATGCTGGTCGCCCCGGTCGCGATCGCAGCCACCGCGCACCTGCCGGTGGGCACGCCGGTGGCGCCCGCGGGGCTGGTCGAGGTCGAGGTGATGCGGGGTGCGGAGCCGCTGCAGGGCGACACCGTCCGGCTCTCCGGGACGCTGGAGCTGCCGCACGACTCGCCCGGGTTCGCCTGGCGCCAGTACCTCGCCGCGCAGGGGGCCTACCTGGAGCTGATGGCGGGCGGGCTCACGGTGGAAGCGCCCGCCCATGGACTCGAGGCCTGGCTCACGTTCCCCGCCCGTCTCCAGCAGACCTACGCCTCGTCGGTCCAGTCCGTGCTTCCCCAACCGGCGTCCTCGATCCTGGTCGCGATCGTCCTCGGCGACCGCAACGGCGTGCCGCCCAACGTGAAACAGGACCTGATCGCGACCGGGCTGGTCCACCTGCTGATCCTGAGCGGTCTCAAGGTGGCGCTCTTCGGGCGGCTGGTCGTGGCCCTGCTCCGACCGCTGTTGAACCGCTCTGCGGTCTGGCCGGCGCTGGCGCTGATCGCCCTCTACTGCGCCGTCGGCGGCGCCACCCCCGCCGCCGTCCGCGCCTGCGGCATGGGTGCGCTGGCGCTGCTGGCCACGTACCTGGGCCGGCAGACCCACGTCTGGACCTCGCTCGCCGCGCTGGGAGCGGGGATGCTGGCCTGGAGCCCGGCGCTGGCCCTCAACGCCAGCTTTCAGCTCTCGTTCGTCGGCACGGCCGCCATCGTTCTCTTCACGCCCGCCGTGGAACGCCGGCTGCGGTGGGTGCCGGAGGTCGTGAGGGAGCCCTTCGCGGTCACGGTCGCGGCCCAGATCGGCACCGCGCCGCTGCTGGCCGCCGGCTTCGGCCTCCTTTCGCCGATCTCACCGCTGGCCAACGCGCTCTTGCTGCCCCTGCTGCCGTTCGCGATCGCGGGCGGCCTGGCGATCGCACCCTTTGCGGTCCTGCCCGCGGCCGGCCAGTGGCTGGCCTTCCCGCTGACGGCGGTCGTGAGCTTCCTGGAGCAGGTGGCGTCGCTCCTGGCGCGGATCCCGGGTGCCGCGCTCCCCACCCCCGGCTTGGGATCCTGGGCCGGCGGCGCCTACTACCTGGCGGTCACCGGGGGTTTGGTGGCCGCCCATACCGAAGGCAGCCGTCGGCGGGCGGCGATCGCGGCTGCCGTGCTGGGCCCGCTGCTCGTGACCGGTCTCGAGATTTCGGTCTGGACCCACCCGGGTCCGAGCGCGACGGTCCTGGCGATCGGCGCCGGTCAGGCGGTGCTTTTGCGAGGCCCCGACGGGGTCGTCCTCATCGACGGTGGACCGCAGCCGGCCACGCTCGAGGCCGAACTGGGCCAGCACCTGGCGCCCTGGGAACGTCACCTGGACGCGCTGGTGATCACGGGCGGCGCCGCCGGCCACGTCGGCGGCCTGGAGCGTCTGCCCTTCACCGTCGGCGCCGTCTACGCGCCCGCCGGCGGTCTCACCGGAGCCGGCTGGGAGGAGCCGGTGGCGGCGGCGGCCGGGCAAGGCGCGGCCCTCTCCACGCTCTCCGCCGGACAGGCGATCCCGGTCGCGGGGCTGGTACTGCAGGCGCTGGCGCCGGAGCCGGACCAGCCGCCCGGCGGCCAGCTCGCGTTGCGGGTGGTGGGCCGGCAGCACACTTTCTGCGATTTGGCCGACCTTGACCCCGACAGTCAGGCTCTCGCCGCCGGCCGGCTGCGCGGGACGTGCGACGCGGTACTGGTTGCGAACCAGGGCAAGGTGGCTCCCGATCCCACCTTCCGGGCTCGGGCCAGACCCGGCGCCCTGCTGGTGAGTGACGCGGCGGGCACCCGGCTCGGGGCCGGCTTTCCGGCGACGAACCTGGAGCGAACCAGTCAGCAGGGCGACCTGACAGTTCCGCTGTGAGCGGTCACAGGTCGCGTTCGTACACGTACATGACGTCGCCGTGCTCGTTGCGGTTGGCGAAGCCCAGGCTCTCGTAGAGCTTCCGCGCCGGCAGGTCGGGTTCGTCGACGCCGATGTCCATGGTGTCGGCGCCGCGGTCGCGTGCCAGCTGCAGGGCCGCCGTCATCAGCGCCCGACCCAAACCGCGCCCTCGGCGGTCCGGCATCACGTAGAGCTCGGCCAGGTAGCACTCCAGGCCCGCGCTCCAGATGGACGGGCGGAACCGGAGCAGAGCCAGGCCGTCAGGGCCCGAGCCTCCGACCAGAACCACCGTCTCCTCTCCCCCCATCAGCGCAGCCATCCGGCGGGCGAGGGCCGGAATCGGCGGCGTCGGCGATTCGAACTCGACGTTGAAGTCGTGCAGCAGCGTTGCCACCGCATCCGCGTCGGCCGGGGTCGCGGTACGTACGGACCAATCCATGTCACTCCTCCAAAAGACCTGTGGGTGGAAATCCATGGGAGGAGCGGGGGAGGCGCACGCGCGTGCCCGGAAGTCCGACGTCACCAGTGCATGGGGGGAGTGTACGGCGGCGCCCCCGGGTACCATTCGGCGGTGCCCAAGCGGGGTTCGGCCCACCTCCTCCTGCTGCACGGCGAGGAGTCGTTCCTGATCGACGAAGAGGCGCGGGCGACCATCGAGGAATGGCGCCGGCAGCTGGTCTCCGATTTCGGCTACGACCAGCTCGACCCTCAGGCGCTGACCGCGGCTCTGCTCCGCGACGCCCTCCTCCAGGGACCGTTCCTCGACCCCTACCGGGTGGTGGTGGTGCGCAGCATCCTGCCGCGGCGTGCCGAGAGCCTGGCGCCGGCCTTCGAGCAGGTCCCCGACAGCACCCGGGCGGTTCTCACCGTGGCGGGCCGTCTTCATCCGTCGAGCAAGCTGGCGAAGGCCGTGACCGGGGCCGGCGGGACTGTCACGCAGCACGTCGCGATGCGCCCGCGGGCGGTGCAGGAGTGGACGGTGAGGCGCGCCCGCGAGTTGGGGCTGCCCCCCGCGGTGGGTGCCCAGGTCGCGCGCCTGGTGCGGCCCGACCTCGGCGTCATCGACTCCGAGCTGCGCAAGCTGAGCGCCTACCAGGCGGGCGGCAATCATCTCGACGAGGGCGCGGTCCGCGACCTGGTGGTGGCGGACCGTCAGGACGACATCTTCCGGCTCACCGACAACCTGATCCCGCATCCGACGCCCGAGGCCTGGCGGGTGGTGCGTCAGCTGGTCGATCGGGAACAGCCGACGCTCATCGCCTACCGGCTCGCGCGACATCTGTCGCTGGTGCTGGAGACGCGCGCCCGGCAGGACCGCGGCGAACCCCTGTCAGCGGCCCAGGCCGAGATGCCCGAGCATCCCTTCGTGGTTCAGAAGGCGTACGACGCCGCGCGGCTGACCACGCCCGAGGACCTCGAACGCGGCCTGCGCGCCCTGCTCACCTACGAGTGGGAGGTGAAGTCGGGTCAGATCGACGCCGAGTGGGGACTCTTCAACGCGCTGGCCACCTTCTGAACGACGCCCAAACGCAACAAAGCCCCGCCACCCGGCGAGGCTTCCCCGGCACCGCCCGACGGCCTCAGTCCTCGGCCGTCTCCAGCTGATTGAGCCGCTTCTGCAGCCGCGACTTGCGCCGCGCCGCGTTGTTCTGATGGAGGATGCCCTTGCTGGCCGCGCGATCGAGCGCGGAGACGGCAGCCACCGCCAGCTCCGGGGTGTCCTCGGCACCCTCGGCGGCCGCGCGGCGGAACTTGACCACGTGCGTCTTGACCGCCGAGCGGACGGAACGGTTGCGAAGGGTCCGCTTGGCGGTGCGCTTGATGTCCTTCTTGGAGGACTTGATGTTAGCCACGAGGCATCTCCCGGTTGGATCCGAACACGAAGATAGGATTATAGCCCGTGCCCCTCTACCAACTCGGTCCGCGCCGCCCGCGGGTGCACCCGAGCGTCTTCATCGCCCCGACCGCCGCGATCATCGGTGACGTCGAGGTGGGAGAGGGCTCCAGCATCTGGTACGGCGCGGTGCTACGGGGCGACGAGTCGGCGATCCACATCGGCCGCTTTACGAACATTCAGGACAACGCCGTCATCCACTGCTCGGAGGATCTGCCGACGGTGGTGGGGAGCAACGTCACGGTCGGCCACTCGGCGCTGCTGGAGGGGTGTGTCGTCGAGGACGGAGCGCTGGTCGGCATGGGCGCCATCCTGCTCCAGCGCAGCCGCCTGGGCCGGGGCGCCATCCTGGGGGCCGGATCGGTCCTGCGTGAGGGCACCGAGATCCCGGCCGGCATGCTCGCGGCCGGCACCCCGGCACAGGTGAAGAAGCCGGTCGCGCCGGACGGCCGCTGGAGCGGTCAACGTCCGGCGCGGGTCTATCAAGAACTGGCCGGCGCCCACGCGACCTCGCTGGTCGAGATCGAGCGCTGAGCGGGCTCGCGCTGCCGGCGCACGCCAAGCTAAACCTCACCCTGCGGGTCACCGGCCGGCGCCCGGACGGCCAGCACGAGGTGGCGACGCGATTGCAGGCGCTCGCCCTCCACGATCTGCTGGTCGCCGAGTCGGCGGCGGACGTCACCTCGCTTGAAGGCGGGTACGAGGACGATCTGGTGCTGCGCGCGCACCGCGCGATCGAGGACCTGGTCGGCCGAGAGCTCGCGACTCGCTTCCGGCTCCTGAAGCGCATCCCGGCCGGAGCCGGGTTGGGTGGAGGAAGCTCGGACGCCGCCACCGCCCTACGCATGCTGAACGCGCTCCACCGGCTTGGCCTGCGGGCGGATCGCGACCTGGAGCCGATCGCGGCCCGCCTGGGGGCGGACGTGTCCTTCTTCCTGCGCGGAGGTGCCGCCGACGCCACCGGCCGCGGCGAGGTCCTGCGGCCGGCGCCGGCCGCCACTGGCTGGTTCGCGCTCGCCTGGCCCGGCTTCAGCATGGCTACCGAGGCCGTGTACGCCGCCTGGGACGAGGTGGGGGGTGAGGGGATGAACGAGCTCGAGCGCGCGGCCGGCCGGGTCCAACCCCGCCTGGCCGCGCTCGCGGTCGCGCTGCGCGAACGGGACGGGCGGTGGCAGATGACGGGGAGCGGGTCTGCCTTCTTCTGTCACACTCGGACGCGTGAGGCAGCCGAGCGGGCGCTCACCGCGATCGCCGACCTGGAGCTTCCGTGGACGGCGGTGACTCGCCCGTCCGGCCCCTGGGCCGGACCAACCCGGGTGTGATCGCCCGCCAGACGGCGGCGGTCCTGGCGGGCAAGGCGACCGCCAGCCTCTCGCGCCTCACGCGCCGCGGCGCGGGCGCCACCTTCCCCGGCGACGTGGCCCGGGCGATCGATCCGGGGGTGCTCCGCCGGCTCGCGGCCGATTTTCGGGAGGGATCGGTGCTGATCACCGGTACCAACGGCAAGACCACAACCTCACGGCTGGTCGCCGGCCTCCTTGACGGACCGGGGCGCCGGGTGGTCGCGAACCGGACGGGGGCCAATCTGATCTGGGGCGCCACCGCGGCGGCGGTGCAGGCGGCGGGTCCCGACGGGCGGCTGCGCGCCGACTGGGGTGTGTTCGAGATCGATGAGGCGACGCTGCCACGCGCGATCGAGGAGATCCAGCCACGGGCGGTCCTGGTCGGGAACCTGTTCCGCGACCAGCTCGATCGGTACGGCGAACTGGAGACCCTGGCCCAGCGGATGAGCGCGGCGCTGCAAACCCTGCCCCGTGGCAGCCGCGCGGTGCTCAACGCCGACGATCCGCGCATCGGCTGGGTGGGGGCCCAGCTCGATCCTCAGCCCCTCTGGTACGGGCTCGACGACCCCGCCGTCTCGGCGCCGTCGTTGCCGCACGCGGCCGACGCGCGCACCTGCCCCCAGTGCGGGACCGCACTCGAGTTCCTCGCCGTCTACGTGGGGCACGACGGGCAGTACGTGTGCCCGCGCGGGGACTTCCGGCGTCCGAAGCTCGAGGTGCCGGGCACCGAGATCGAGCTCACCGGTCTCCGCGGCATCCGGCTGCGGGCCGCCGGGACGCCGGTGAGCTCGGGGCTGGGGGGCCTGTACAACGCCTACAACCTGGTCGGCGCGTTCGCCCTCGGCACCGCGCTGGGGCTGGCGCCGGCCGACATCGCCGGGCGCCTGGGCCGGGTCTCGGCGGCGTTCGGCCGGCAGGAGCGTTTCGACCACCAGGGCCGGCACTTCACCATGCTGCTGGCCAAGAACCCGACCGGGTTCAACGAGAGCCTGCGGGGCGCCGTCGAGCTGGCGCACGGCCGCCACCACCTGATCGCTCTCAACGACCGCCTCGCCGACGGGCAGGACGTGTCCTGGATCTGGGATGTCGACTTCGAGATGCTGCGCGGGCAGGCGGACGTGGTGGTACCCAGCGGCGACCGGGCCGGAGACATGGCGATCCGCCTCAAGTACGCCGGCGTGAAGGCGGCGACCGAGCCCGAGCCGGACCTGGGACGCGCGCTCGACACGCTGATGGAGCGCATGCCCGACGGCGCCGAGGCCCATCTCCTCTGCACCTACACGGCGATGCTCGATCTGCGCCAGGAGCTGGTCCGGCGCGGGTGGACCGAGCCCTACTGGGTAGCCCCATGACGCACCCCCACCGGCAGGGGCGCTGAAATGAGCGATTTCCCGACGCTGCGGCTGGCCTGGCTCTACCCGGACCTGATGAACATCTACGGCGACCGCGGCAACGTCGTGGTCCTGATCGACCGGGCCCGTCGCCGCGGGATCGAAGTCGAGGTGCTGGAGGCGGGTCTGGGCTGGGCGCCCGCGCTCGAGCAGGCCAACCTGTTCTTCTTCGGCGGCGGCCAGGACAAAGACGAGGAGCTGGTCTTCGAGGACCTGACCGCCCGCAAGAAAGCTCCGATCGAGGCGGCGCTCGCCCGGGGTGCGGCGCTGCTGGCCGTGTGCGGCGGGTATCAGCTGGTCGGAAAGCACTACCGGACCGCGGAGGGCACCAAGCTCCCAGGTCTCGGCCTCCTCGACGCCTGGACCGAGGCCGGGGCCCACCGCTGCATCGGCGACGTGGTGCTGGAGACGGCGCCCGAGCTGGACCTGAGGCCGCCCACCCTGGTCGGCTTCGAGAACCACATCGGCCGCACCTTCCTGGGCCCGGCCGCGAGACCGATGGGCCGGGTCCGCGCCGGGTTCGGCAACAACGGCGAGGACGGCGGCGAGGGGGCGATGCAGGAGAACCTCTTCGGGACCTACCTCCACGGGAGCCTGCTCCCCAAGAACCCGCACCTGGCCGATCTCCTGTTGGAGCGGGCGCTGGGCTGCGAGCTCCCCCCGTTGGAGGCCGACCTCGAGCTGGCCACACACCACCAGCTCGCGGCCCGCACCCTCTCGCGGCGCGCCGGCGTGCGCCACTGAACGGCGCGAGCACGGCCGCCTATTCTCACCGGATGATCGACAGCGGGCTCGCCAGCCGGTCGCTCGACGGTGAGGAGATCGAGCGGCTGCACCGGGATTTCCTCGCCAACCCCGCCTACCGCCTGACCCAGAACGCGCTCACCCGAGTACCGGTCGAGGATGTGGCGGTCGACCGCCGGATCGTAAACGCCACCGATCCCACCACCTCCACCCGTCTTGACGACTGGAGCGTGACCGACCAGGCACGGAGCGGGCGCTGCTGGCTGTTCGCGGGTCTCAATCTCCTGCGTCCCGACGTCATGCGTCGCTGCCGGCTCAAGGACTTCGAGTTCTCCCAGAACCACACCATGTTCTGGGACAAGCTGGAGCGCGCCAACTACTTCCTGGAAGCCATCATCGAGACCGCCGAGCGCGACCTCGACGACCGCACCGTCGCCTACCTGCTGGAGACGGTGGCGGGCGACGGTGGGCAGTGGAACATGTTCGTCGCCGTCGTCCGCAAGCACGGTCTGGTCCCCAAGGCGTTCATGCCCGAGACCGAGAGCTCGCAGCGCAGCCGACCGATGAACGTCAACCTGCGCACCGTGCTGCGGCGCGCGGCCGGCCGGCTGCGCGAGGTGGCCCGGCGGAGTCCGGAGCAGGCGCGCGCCGAGAAGGCCGAGGTGCTGGAAAGCGTCCACCGGATGCTGTCGATGCACCTGGGCAGCCCGCCCGATCACTTCGTCTGGCAGTGGCAGGACCGCGATCGCGAGTTCCACCGCGACGGCGACCTGAGTCCGGTCGAGTTCGCTCAGCGCTATGTGCAGCTGCCGCTGGAGGACTACGTCTGCCTGGTCAACGACCCCCGGCCCACCAGCCGGCCGGGCCGCACCTACACCGTCGAATATCTCGGCAACGTGGTGGACGCGCCGCCCGTCACCTACCTGAATGTAGAGATGGAGGTGATGAAGGGCGCCGCGCAGGCGCTGCTCGCGGAAGGCCGCCCGGTCTGGTTCGGATGCGACTCGCGGAAAATGCGCAGCGACACATTCGGTCTCTGGGACGCGCACCTGCTGGACCTTGGGGCGATGTATGACACGTCGTTCCAGCTCTCGAAAGCGGACCGGCTCCTGCTCCACGAGTCGTCGATGACCCACGCGATGCTGCTCACCGGCGTGGACCTGGTGGAGGGGCGCCCGCGCCGCTGGCGGGTCGAGAACAGCTGGGGCCCCAAGCGCGGGCGTGACGGCTTCTACACCATGAGCGACTCCTGGTTCGATGAGTACGTGTACGAAGTGGCGGCGCCCCGATCGCTGCTGGCGCCGGAGCTGCAGGCGGCGCTGGCGGAGGAACCGATCGTGCTCCCGGCCTGGGACCCGATGGGGGCCCTCGCCGGGTAGCCCCTACGCGCCCGTTTCCCTACATTCCGGCCCTACACCCGGCGGGCGGTAGCACCGGAATGTAGAGAAAGTGCGCCCTCAGCGCCCGGTCAGGCGGCGGGCGGGGTGGCGGCGCGGGCGAGGTCGGGGATCGCCTCTCGGAGCACGGTGCCCACGTCGTCGACCAGGACGATCTCCAACCGCTCCCGCAGCTCTGCCGGCAGGTCGTCGAGGTCCGCCTCGTTGGCCCGCGGCACCAGCACACGGCGGATGCCCGCGCGATGGGCGGCCAGGAGCTTCTCCTTCAGCCCCCCGATCGGGAGCACGCGGCCGCGCAGCGTGATCTCCCCCGTCATCGCCAGGTCCGCCCGCACCGGCCGGCCCGTCAGCACCGAGGTGATCGCGGTCAGCATGGTGACGCCCGCCGACGGCCCCTCTTTGCGGATTGCGCCCGCCGGGACGTGGACGTGGATGTCCTGCTTCTCCAGCGCCTCCCGCGAGAGGTCGAACTCGTCCGCGTGGCCTTTGAGATAGGAGAGGGCGGCGTTGGCCGACTCCTTCATCACGTCGCCCAACTGTCCCGTCAGCTGGAGCCGGCCGTTCCCGGGCATCCGTGTCGCCTCCACGAAGACGATGTCGCCGCCCACCGGTGACCAGGTGAGTCCGGTGGCGATGCCGGGGCTCGACTCGCGCTCCGCCTGCTCGGCGTGGTAGCGGCGGGTCCCCAGCGCCTCCCGGATCCGCGGCTGATCGATGCGCACCGGTGGCTTCACCTCGCCGGCCGCGATCCCGGAGGCGGCCCGGCGCAGCACTCCGGCCAGCTCGCGCTCCAGGTTGCGCACCCCCGCTTCGCGCGTGTAGTCGCGGATCACGAGCCGGATCATCCGTTCCGAGAACCGCACCTCGCCGCGGCGCAGCCCGTGCGCCGCGGTCTGCTTGGGGATCAGGAAGCGGCGCGCGATCTGGACCTTCTCGTCCTCCGTGTAGCCCGCCAGCTGGAGCACCTCGAGCCGGTCGCGAAGGGCGTCCGGCACCGTCTCCAGGGTGTTCGCGGTGCAGATGAACATCACCCGCGAGAGGTCGAACGGGACGTCCAGGTAGTTGTCGCGAAACGCCCGGTTCTGTTCCGGGTCCAGGACCTCGAGGAGCGCCGACGAGGGGTCCCCCCGCCAGTCCGCGGCCAGCTTGTCGACCTCGTCGAGCATGAAGACGGGATCATTGGACTCGGCACGGCGGATGGCCTGGATGATGCGGCCGGGCATGGCGCCGATGTAGGTGCGCCGGTGGCCGCGGATCTCGGCTTCGTCGTGCACGCCGCCCAGCGAGGCCCGGGCGAAGGTGCGGCGCATGGCGCGTGCGATCGACTGGCCGAGCGAGGTCTTGCCCACGCCCGGCGGCCCCACGAAGCAGAGGATCGGCTCCCGGTGGGGGCCTTCCAGGCCGCGATCGGCCCGCAGGCGCCGGACCGCCAGGTGTTCGACGATCCGCTGCTTCACCTTCTCCAGCGCCCAGTGGTCGTGGTCCAGGACCCGGCGGGCCCGGGCCACGTCCAGCTCGCCCGCGGTCGACTTCTCCCAGGGGAGACTGCAGAGAATCTCGACGTAGGTGCGCACGATCGAGGACTCGGGCGACGCGGAGGGGATGCGCTCCAGCCGGGCCAGCTCCCGGTCCGCTTCCCGCCGCGCCTCGCCCGTCATGCCGGACGCCTCGACCTGGGCTCGAAGCTCCGCCGCCTCCATCGCCTCCTGGTCGGCCTCGCCCAGCTCGCGCGCGATCGCGCGCTGCTGCTCGCGCAGGTAGTACTCGCGCTGCGAGCGGCCGATCGACTCCTCGGCCTGGGACTGGATACGGCGGCCGACCTCCAGCACCTCCAGCTCGTGCGCCATCAGCGAGAGCAGAAGCCGCAGCTTGTCCCGCCCGCTGTCGAGCTCCAGCACCTCCTGACGCTGCTCCAGCGTGAGCCGGACGTGATGGGCCAGGAAGTAGGCGAGGTGGATCTGGTCCTCGATCGCCATCGAAGTGGAGAGGAGGTCGGCCGGGAGATAGGGTGCCACCGCGACCAGCCGTTGGAAGGAGGCCTGCGCGCTCCGGGTCAGCGCCTCGGCGTCGATCGCCGACTCTCCCGGGCCCGGCGATTCGGGCAGCGGGCTGAGCTCGCACCGCAGATAGGGCCGCTCCTGGCGGACCTGGCGCAGCACGATCCGCTCGACTCCCTGCACCGCGATCTGCACCGTGCCGTCCGGCATCTTCAGCAGGTGCTGGATGTGGACCTTGGTGCCGACGTGATGGATCTGGTCGAAGCTCGCGTCCTCGACGCTCTCGTCGAACTGTGCGGCGACCCCGATCACGCGCTCGTCGACCGGGAGATCATCGAGCAGACGGAGCGAGCGCGGGCGACCGACGGCGAGCGGCACCAGGAGATGCGGGAAGACGACGGTGTTCTTGAGGGGCAGCACGGGAAGTGCGCGAACCACGTCTTCGGCCATCAGCTCGGGCTCGGACTGGGGCTGGGGCTGGGGCTGGGGCTCGCGAACGCCGCGTTGACCGATGCCAGCAATTGCAGGAAGAAGGCGGTGTCGGGAGTCGACTGGGGCTGCTGGAGATCGATCAAATACACGAGTGTACCGAGCTTGCGTTCGACGAAATACTCGCTTCCGCCGCCGTTCGTGAGGTAGACGAAGACCTCCGTGGGGACGCCGTCGAGGCTGACCGAGGTCTCCTTGGTGGTGTCTTCGGTGCCGGCCGCGATCGGCACGGCGGGCAGCGTGCCGGCGTCGGCCGCGCTCTGCAGGTGCAGCGTTCCGCCCGCGGGGTCGCCGGCGGGCGCTGTGAAGATGGCGGGGTTGCCCGACTGCACGGACCAGGTGGTCGGGTAGAGCATGGTCAGCGTGCCGCCCAGCGAATAGCTCGTCATGGCGCGGTCGATGACATATTGCGGCGAGTCCACGATCCAGCCGTTCACCGAGCCTCCGGCCCCGTGCACGTGCAGCCAGTCCTGGCCACCGGCGTGCTGCTGCGCCACGGTCTTGACCTGGGCCCCGCAGGCGAGCGTGTAGACACGCCGCGAGCTGAGCGAGGGCTGTGCGTGAACCTGCAGGCCGAGCGCGGGCAGGATCCAGACCGACCCGCTCGTGGCCCGTGGCTGCCCGGGCGACGGGGTGGGGGCGGACGTCCGGGCCGAGGAGGCCGGACCTCCTGCTCCCGCGCCCGCCGAGCACGCCACCAGCAGCAGCCCGCACAGGACCGCCACCACCGGCCGGCGCCACGTGCCGTGTGCTAGCAGAAGGGTGCTACGCGAGGTGGAATGAGCCCCATCCGCTAGCACATGGGCGCCGTCTCTCCGGGCAAGGGGCATGCCGGCAGACGAACCGCCTTTCCAGCGCGAAGACTGAAAGGGGCTCCCCTCTCGGGTGCGAGCACCCCACACAGGGGCCCGGACCGGCCTCACGTGAGATCCGAGACGCACGAGGGTCGTTCGCACCCGACCGCGGCGCCAGCCAGAGGGCCGAAGTCCATCCGGGAAGGGATCGTCTTCCCTGGGGGGGATAGCGGCGGGGCTCCCCCCCATGTGGGCGCCTCCCCCGCACGTCCGTATACTTTTGGCCACCCGACTTGAGGCCAGCCGACCCGACCCGCACGGGGAGTACCGCTTGCGCAATCGACCACTCTGGGCCGTCATCCTAGCCGCCGGGCAGGGCAGCCGGATGCGTTCGAGGGTGCCCAAGGTGCTGCACCCGCTCAACGGCCGGGCGATGATCGACCTGACGCTCGACGCTTGTCTGGGGGCGGGCGCGGCGGAGGCCCTGGTGGTGGTCTCGCCCGACTCGCCGCAGGTGGCCGAGCACGTCGTGGGTCGGGCGCGACCGGTGGTTCAGCCGGCCCCCAAAGGCACCGGCGACGCGCTCGCCGCCGTGCCGTCCGAACTGATCCGGGACAAGGATCTGCTGATCGTGTACGCCGACCAGCCGCTCTTCCGCGCCCAGACCCTGGCGGCCCTGGTCGCGGCCCACCACCAGAGCAGCGCGGTCGCCACCATCGCCTCCACCCGCGCCCAGGGCAGACCCGACGGACGCATCGTGCGCGACGAGTCGGGGCGGTTTCTGCGCATCGTGGAGCACCGCGACGCGAGCCCGGCCGAACGCGCGATCGACGAGATCAACGTCGGCGCCTATTGCGTCCGAGGCGCCTCGGTGGGTCCGGCGCTGGAGCGCCTGCGGCCGGACAACGCGCAGGGCGAGATCTACCTGACCGATCTCTTCCCGCTGCTGGCGGGCGTCCACGTCTTCGCGATCGCGGACCCGGACGAGGCGATCGGGATCAACGACCGCGTGCAGCTCGCTCAGGCGGCGGCCATCCTCCGCCGCCGCCGGCTGGAGGAGCTGATGCGTCAGGGCGTCACCGTGGTGGACCCGGCCACGACCCTGGTCGAGCAGGAGGTCGAGATCGGTGCAGACACGGTGCTGGAGCCGGGGACGCTGATCCGGGGCCGCACCACCGTGGGTCGGGGGTGCCGCCTTGGGCCCTTCACCGAGATCATCGACGCCAGCATCGGCCACGAGGTCACGGTCACCCACTCCTGGGTCAACGGCGCCCGCATCGGCGACGGCTCCGATTGCGGACCCTTCGCCAAGCTGCGCCCGGGCACCGACATCGGCGCCGGCGTCCACGTGGGGAGCTTCGCGGAACTGGTACGCACCCGGGTGGGGACGGGGAGTGCCGTTCCGCATGTCTCCTACCTCGGCGACACCACCGTCGGTGAGCGTGTCAACGTTGCAGCCGGGACCATCACCGCCAACTACGATGGGACCAACAAGAACCCGACCCGGATCGGGGACGACGTGTTCCTGGGCGTCGACACCATGCTGGTGGCACCGGTCGAGCTGGGTCGTGGGGCCCGCACCGGCGCCGGGTCGGTGGTGACCCGGGACGTGCCCGACGGGACGACGGTGGTAGGCATGCCGGCGCGCCGGATCCGGCGCTCGCACGGCTCGGACGGGAGTGGCGCCGCGCCCGAGGAGAAGCGATGATCGGGAGGGTCCAGACCGCGGTGGAGTACGCGAGTGAGGAGGTCTCGCCTTGGGGGGAGCTGAAGCTGGTGAGCGGGACCGCCAACCCGCAGCTGGCGCAGCTGATCGGCGACGAGATCGGCGTCCCACTCACCGACGCGGGCATCCGCACCTTCTCGGACACCGAGATCACGGCCAAGATCGGCGACTCCATGCGGGGCCACGACGTCTTTGTGGTTCAGCCCACCAGCCCTCCCGTCAACGAGCACCTGATGGAGCTCTTCATCCTGCTCGACGCGCTGCGCCGCGCCTCGGCGGGCCGGATCACGGCGGTGGTGCCCTACTACGCCTACGCGCGCAAGGAGCGCAAGTCGCAGCCCCGGGAGCCGATCTCGGCCAAGCTGATCGCGAACTTCATCCAGATCGCGGGCGCCGACCGGCTGCTCTTGCTCGACCTCCACGCCGACGCCATCGAAGGTTTCTTCGACGTCCCCACCGATCACCTCACCGCCAATAAAATCCTGGCCGGCCACCTGCTGAAACAGGGCCTCTACCGGTGCTCCGTGGTCTCGCCCGACGCCGGTGGCGCCAAGCGCGCGGAGGCGATGGCCGAGCTGCTCGCCGCGCCGCTGGTCTTCGCCTACAAGCGCCGCCCGCGCGAGGAGGTGTCCGAGGTCCTCGAAGTGGCGGGCGAGGTCGAGGGGCGGGACTGCGTGGTCGTCGACGACATGGTGACCACGGGCGGAACGCTGATGGCGGTCGCCGACGCGCTCAAACGGCAGGGCGCGCGCCGGGTGATCGCGGCCGCCACGCACGCCGTGCTCACCGGCCACAGCAGCGACCGTCTGGAAGCGTCGGGGATCGACGAGTTGGTGGTCACGGACTCGATCCCGGTGCCGCCGGAGAAGCAAAGCCGGCGTATGACGGTCCTCAGCGTCTCACCGCTGCTCGCGGAGGCGATCCTCCGCGTGCATCAGAATCGTAGTGTGAGCGCCCTCTTCCAGTGATGAGTGCCGCCGCCGAACCTCCCCAACCCTGCGGGGCCTGGCCCCGCCACTCCACGTTGAGGAGCCGGCGATGACCGCCGGGGACTGGGGACTGGTCGTCTTCCTCATCATCTGTGTGCTGGCGGCCGCCACCGCCTCGGGGGTCGAGACCGCGATGACGTCGGTCAATCGCTACCACCTGGCCCACCTCGCCGACGAGGGCCGCCGGGGTGCGAAAACCCTGCAGCGCCTTCGCAACGACCCCAATCGCTTCCTGTCCACGATCCTGATCGTGAACACGGTGGCGGTGATCCTCGCTTCGTTCGCGGTGACGCTGCTGACGGTCAACCTGATGCCGCCCAGATGGGGCTTCGCGGGCCAGTTCTTGATCTCGCTCGCGTTCAGCATCGTGGCCCTCATCTTCGCCGAGGTGACGCCCAAATCGCTCGCCATCCGCAGCGCCGAGCCGATCGGCCTCGCCTTCGCGCGGCCGGTCGACCTGCTGAGCCGGGCGCTCCGCCCGGTGATCTGGTTCATCACCCTGGTGGCCCGGGCCGCCACCGCCGGTCGCGGCGCCCGCCGCCCCTTCCTGACCGAGGACGAGCTGCTCACGATGCTCAACGTGTCGGAGGAACAGGGAGTGATCGAGGAGCAGGAGCGGGACATGATCAACCAGATCATCGAGGCCGGCGACAAACCGGTCCGCGAGGTCATGGTGCCCCGCACCGACATCGCGTCGGTCGACAAGAACGCCACCCTGGGCGAGTTGGTCGGCGTGCTCGACCAGACCGGGCACACCCGGCTCCCGATCCGGGACGGCGGGCTGGACCGGATCGTGGGTCTGGTTCATATGAAGGACCTGGCGGCCTTCCTGGTGGAGAGGGACCTCTCCCGGCCCTTCTCGCTGGCGGAGGTGCAGCGCCCGATGACGTTCACGCCGCAGACCAAGAAGGTGATGGAGCTGCTCCACGAGATGCAGGAGGAGCGGGTCCACATGAAGGTCGTGCTCGACGAGTACGGGGGGACCGCCGGCCTGGTCACCCTGGAGGACCTGCTGGAGGAGATCGTGGGCGAGATCCGCGACGAGTACGACCTGGAGGAGGAGGAGCAGTTCAAAGTCCTCGACGAGCACACGGCGCAGGTCGACGCGCGGTACCCGATGGAGGACCTGAGCGAGGACCTGCACCTGGGGATTCCGGAGAGCGACGACTACGACTCGGTCGGGGGCTACGTTCTCGACGCGCTGGGCGAGGTGCCGCAGGCCGGGACCGCCTTCGACGCGGGAGGCGTGCACTGGACGGTGACCCAGGTCGACGGCCACCGGGTGGTGCGGGTGGTGCTCCGCTCCGACCAACCCTGGCCCGACGACACCCTGGTCGACGCCGGCCTGAAGGAGGCCCCACCCCGCCCGGATCCCGATCAAGACGAGGCCGGATAGCGCGCGCCACCACGGTCACGACCCGGCCGTTGGTGCACCAATCGCGCTGTCCGGGGCTCACAGATGGGACCTTGGTGCACCAATCGCCCTCGACGGCCTAGGCTCGCTCGGCATCAGCACCTACCGCGACGAGGCGATCGTCCTCCGCACCGTGGACTACGCCGAGGCGGACCGCATCCTCACGCTGCTCACGCGGGAGCACGGCAAGGTGGGAGCGATCGCCAAGGGAGCGCGCCGGCAGCTCAGCCGGCTCGGTCCCGCCCTGCAGGTCTTCCATCACCTGGACGTCCAGCTGGCGACCGGTCACAACCTCGACGTGGTGACCCAGGCGGTGCCGCTGCCGGGCCTGCGGATCCCGCCCGACATCGAGTGGACCGCGCGCGCCGCCGTCGTCTGCGAGCTCGCCGACACCATCAGCGAGGAGCGGCACCCGGAGCCGGATGTCTTCGAGCTGACCCGCGACGGCCTGCAGGATCTGGCTCAGGACCCCGAGCCGAGGCGGGCCACCGCGCTCTTCTTGATGCATGCGCTCCTGCGCCTCGGGTACGGTCCGCGCCTGCGGGAGTGCGCCAGCTGCGAGCAGCCCCTGCCCGAGCAGGCGGCGGCGTTTTCCCCACCGGCAGGTGGTTTCCTGTGCGCCGGCTGCGCGGGGCCGGGGATGCCGCTGGTGTCGGTGCAGGCGATCAAGGTCCTGCGGGTGCTGGAGGCGGGCGACATCGAACTCTACCGAAGGCTCAAACTGTCGGACGAGCTGCTGTCCTCGTTGGAGGACGTGCTCGAGGCGCAGCTGGAGTTCCACCTCGACCGCCAGCTGCGCTCGCTGCGCTTCCTGCGTCAGATGCGGCGCGCGCAGCCGGCCTCCGACAGAACGTGAAAGGACAGGACGTGATCGAACGCGAGCAGTTGATGGATCGGGTGGTGGCGCTCACCAAGCGGCGGGGTTTCGTCTACCCGTCGAGCGAGATCTACGGCGGGCTCAACGCGGTCTACGACTACGGGCCCTACGGGGTGGCCATGCGGCGGGCGATCAGGGAGCTCTGGTGGCGCCGCATGGTGGACCGTCGCGACGACGTGGTCGGACTCGAGGCGTCGATCCTGATGAACCCCGAGGTGTGGGTCGCGTCCGGCCACACGTCCACCTTCACCGACCCGCTGGTCGATTGTCTGGGCACCTGCCGCAAGCGCTGGCGGGCCGACCACCTGGAGACCGACCGCTGCCCCGAATGCGGCGGTCCGCTGTCCGCGCCCCGCCAGTTCAACCTCATGTTCAAGACCCACATCGGCCCCGTGGAGGAAGCCGCCGACGTGGTCTACCTGCGTCCGGAGACCGCCCAGGGGATGTTCGTCGACTTCAAGAACGTCCTCAACTCGATGCGGGTCCGGGTCCCCTTCGGCATCGCCCAGCAGGGCCGCTCCTTCCGCAACGAGATCTCGCCCGGGAACTTCATCTTCCGGCTTCGCGAGTTCGACCAGATGGAGATGGAGTACTTCGTGAAGCCGGGGGAGGACGAGGGGGCCTACGACTACTGGATCCAGGAGCGGTTCGACTGGTACCTGCGGGACGTAGGCATCCGTCGCGAACGCCTGCGCCTGCGTCCCCACGAACCCGACGAGCTCTCGCACTACGCCAAGGCGGCCACCGACATCGAGTACGAGTTCCCCTTCGGGTGGGGTGAGCTGGAGGGCATCGCCAACCGGACCGACTACGACCTCCGGGCCCACCAGGCGCACTCGCGTCAGGACCTGACCTACCTGGACCAGGATTCGGGCGAGCGCTACCTGCCCTACGTCATCGAGCCGGCGGTGGGCGTCGACCGCATCATGGTCATGGCCCTGATCGACGCCTACGACGAAGACCAGGTCCGCGGCGAGACCCGTGTCGTGCTCCGGCTGCACCCCAACCTGGCCCCGGTGCAGGTCGCGGTGATGCCCCTCTCCAAGAAGGAATCCCTGATCGAGCCGGCCCGGCGCGTGCAAGCGCTGCTCCGCGAGCGCTACCGCGTCGAGTACGACCAGACGGGGGGCAACATCGGTCGTCGCTACCGCCGCCAGGACGAGATCGGGACCCCCTTCTGCGTCACCATCGACTTCGACACGCTCGACGACCGGGCGGTGACCATCCGCGAGCGCGACTCGATGGAGCAGGAGCGGATCCCGATCGGACGGCTCGTGGAGCGGGTGGGGGAGCGCTTGGGCTGATCCCGGAGAGGCCGTTGGGCTCACCAATCGCCCATGCCGCTCAGCGGCTGGGGAAGGCGCCGCCGTTGACGGCCAGCACCTGCGCCGTGATCTGACGGGCGGCGGGCGAGGCCAGAAAGTGGATCGCGCCCGCGACATCGTCGGGGGTGCCAGACCGCCCGGTCGCGGTGTCCGCGATCAGCCGCCCCCGCCGCTCGTCGGTGAGCCGGTCGCGGAAGTACTCGGTCGCCTCGGTGAAGCCGGGCGAGACCACGTTCGCGGTCACCCCCCGCTGCCCCAACTCGCGTGCCAGGTCCACGTTCCAGGAGGCGATCGCGGCTTTCGCCGCCCCGTAGCTGCCGGCACCCTTGTCGGCCGCGATCGAGCCCAGGCTGATCACCGCTCCGCCGGGTGCGAGCCGGTCCTCTAGCGCCGCCGTCACCAGCACCGCCGAAACCAGGTTGGCGCGCAGGTTCGCGACCCACGCCTCGGCCAGCCCCGCCAGGTCAGTGGATGGCGGATGATCGAAGTCGGTGTTCCCGCCGGCGTTGTTGACCAGCACGTCGACGCGGGCCGGCAGGCTGCTGGCCCAGCGCTCGATCGCGACCGGGTCGGTGACGTCGCAGGTTTCCCAGCCCGCCGGCGGACCCAGGTCCTTCGCCACCGCCTGAAGTGGCGCCGATCGCCGCCCGGTGAGGAAGACCCGCTCGCCGTCCGCCACGAAGCGGGCAGCGACCGCCGCGCCGATGCCGGTGCCAGCGCCCGTGATGACCACGTTCCGAGCCATGAAGGTGATCTTACGCGTATCGTTTAGGGCTAAACGATGGCTGAGCCGCCGGCCGACGAGATCGACGAGATCGACGAGACCGTATCGGCCTGGACCCGCGAACGCCCCGGTACCGCGACTCAGGGGATCGGCATCGTGACCCGGATCTGGCGGCTGGCCAAGATGCTGGGTGACGATCGCCGCCGGACTCTGAAGGCGGCCGGCGCCGACGCCTCCACCCTCGACCTGCTCAGCGTCCTGCGCCGCGGCGGGCCGCCCTATCGCATGACGACGCGGGACCTGGCGGAGCGGTCGCGCGTGACCAAGGGAGCCGTCTCGCAGCGGCTGCAGCGCGCGGAGCGGCAGGGCCTCGTCGCCCGCCGCCGTGCCGGCGGGCGCACCGTCGAGGCGACGCTCCTGCCCGCGGGCCACGCCACCGTCGAACGCCTGGTGGATCGGGTCCTGGGGCGGGAGGCGGAGCTGGTGCGGGTGATCACCGCCGGGCAGCAAGCACAGCTGACCGAGCTCCTGCGGGCGCTCCTGGACGCGCTCGAGGCGGAGCTGGGCGTCCCGCGCCACACCCAGGTCGGAAGCGACGGATAACCGATCATTTCTGTCCGAATCGAGTCCGAATAGCGGTCCCGGCCTGAGACGGATGGGGGGCGGGGTAAAGTACCCGTTCGATGCCGCCGCTGGTCGGGTCTGACGACGCCAAGGAGCAGATCCGCAACCAGCTCAATCTGGTCGACGTGGTGCGGCAGCGAGTACCGCTTCGCAAGCAGGGCCGGGAGTGGGTGGGTCTCTGCCCGTTCCACCAGGAAAAGACCCCCTCCTTCAGTGTCAACGAGGGCAAACAGTCCTGGTACTGCTTCGGGTGCGGGCGGGGCGGCGACCTGTTCAGCTTCGTGGCGGAGTACGAGAAGGTCGACTTCCGCCAGGCGCTCGAGATGCTGGCCGAGCAGGCGGGCGTCGAGCTGCGGGAGCGGACGAGCGTCGAGCGCCGGCGGTCGGAGCTCCGCAAGCGACTCCTGGCCCTGGCCGCGCTCGCCCAGCGCTACTACGACTACGTCCTCCACCAGACACCGGTCGGTGCCCCGGGCCGCGAGCTCCTCCAGGCGCGAGGGGTATCCCTCGAGGTGGCCAAGACGTTCGGCCTCGGGTATGCGCCCGGAGGCCAGAGCCTGGCCGGCTACCTCCGGCGCCGCGGTCACGATCAGCGCGATGCGATCGAGGGGGGGCTGGTCCGCCGCGACGGTCTGGACTTCTTCCAGCAGCGGGTGCTGATCCCGATCCGGGATGAATCGGGTCACCCGCTCGCCTTCACGGGTCGCGCGATCGCGGCGGACGAACCGCGCAAGTACGTCAACACGCCGGCCACGCCGATCTACGACAAGGGCCGCGTCCTCTTCGGCCTCGACCTGGCCCGCCGCGCGGTCGAGGAGAAAGGCATGGCGACCGTGATGGAGGGGCAGTTCGACGTGATCACGGCCCACGAGTTCGGCATCACCACCGCGGTCGCGAGCTCGGGCACCGCGCTGACCCAGGAGCAGGTCCGGCTCCTGCGGCGGTTCACCGACCAGGTGGTCCTGGTGTTCGACAACGACCCCGCCGGCCGTGCCGCCAGCGACAAGGCAGTCCGCCTGGCGCTCGACGCCGGCATGGGCACGCGCGTTTTGCGCCTCACCGGCGCCGCCAAGGACCCGGACGAGTTCCTGCGCCAGGGGGGAGACTGGGAAGGCCGTCTGCGGGCGGCGCGTGAGGGGATGGAGCAGCGCATGCGCGACACCACCGAGGGGCTCGACCTGAGCCGCCCGGATCAGCTGCAGCGCGCGATCGGAGCCGTCCAGCGGTTGCTCGACGAGGTGGCCGAACCGGCGGTCTGGGAGCGGTACAAAGAGCTGGCCAAGCAGATCCTGGAGATCGACGCGCGGCAGGAGCCGTTTCGCCGCCGGTCCCCGCGCCGGGCCGGCGATCCGCCTCCGGACGGCGAATCAGCGCCGGTGTCGGTGGCCTCGCCCATCTCGCGGGGCATGGCCTACCTGCTGCAGCTCCTGGCGGTTTGCCCGGATGCGCTGCCACATGTGGTGGCGGCACTACCCCCCGAGGACCTGATGGGACGCGATCGTGACGCCTACCTGCGTATGGTTAGGGCGCTCGAACGGGGTGGTGCCCAGGGATTGGCCGACGAGGTCCGCTCGTTGACTCCCGAGGAGCAAAACCTGGTTTACCGGGCGTGGGCGGTGCCCGTGCCCGGAGCCAGCGAGGAGGTCGCGGTCGATGCAGCCCGGAACATACGGCGCCAGGCCAGGGCGCAGCGTCGGCGCACACTCATCGCGGAGATGGCGGACGCCGAGCGGCAACGGGACGGAGCCAGGGTCGCCGCGATCCAGCAGCGTCTGAGCACTACCGACGAGCGGACAGGAGACGAAGGTGGCGAAGACGAAGAGCAAGGTTGAGGTCAGATTCGAAGACCTGCTCGTCCAGCAGGCGGAGGCCTTGATCGTGAGGGGCAAGGAGCAGGGCTTCCTCGCCCCGGACGAGGTCCTCGACGGGCTGCCCGAGATCGACGCCGACGCTCCCGACCAGATCTTCCGCATCTTCGCCGCCTTCAAAGAGATGGGGATCGAGATCACCGACTCCGGTGGTGAGGTCGGTGACGACGAGGTGGACGACGAGCTGCAGCTCGAAGTCGAGCTGATGGACTCGGTCTCCCTCGACGACCCGGTCCGCATGTACCTGAAGGAGATCGGGCGCGTCAGCCTGCTCACGGCGCAGGACGAGGTCGACCTCGCGATGCGCATCGAGGCCGGCGACGACATCGCCAAGCAGGCGCTGACCGAGGCCAACCTGCGCCTGGTGGTCTCGATCGCGAAGAAGTACATCGGGCGGGGCATGACCTTCCTGGACCTGATCCAAGAGGGAAACATGGGCCTGATCCGGGCGGTCGAGAAGTTCGACTACCACAAGGGCTACAAGTTCTCGACCTACGCGACCTGGTGGATCCGGCAGGCGATCACACGGGCGATAGCCGACCAGGCTCGCACCATCCGGATCCCGGTCCACATGGTGGAGACGATCAACAAGTTGGTGCGCGTCTCACGCCGCCTGCTGCAAGAGCTGGGCCGCGAGCCGAGCGACGAAGAGATCGCCGAGGAGATGGGCGTCACCCCCGACAAGGTGCGAGAGATCGTCAAGGTCTCGCAGGACCCGGTCTCGCTGGAGACGCCGATCGGGGAGGAGGAGGACTCGCACCTCGGCGACTTCGTCGAGGACAAGGATGCGACCGCGCCCCAGGACGCCGCCTCTCTCACCATGCTCCACAACGAGGTCGAGGACATCCTCGACACCCTGACCCCTCGCGAGCGGCGTGTGCTGCAGCTGCGGTTCGGCCTTATCGACGGCCACCAGCGGACGCTGGAGGAGGTCGGCAAGCGGTTCGGGGTGACGCGCGAGCGGATCCGTCAGATCGAAGCCAAGGCGCTGCGCAAGCTCCGCCACCCTTCTCGCTCCAAGAAGCTGCGCGACTACCTCGAATAGCAGTTCGCGCGTACGGCGCGCGCAGGGTATGCTGCCTGCCGCGATGCCCGTCATCACGATCACGGGGCTGTTCGGAGCGGGTCGAGAGACGATCGGCGCCATGGTCGCCGAGCAGCTGGACGCGGAGCTCCTGGACCGCAAGATCTTCACCGAGGTCTCACGCCGGCTGGACCTGCCGGACGAGGAGGTGGCGGCGCAGGAGGAGACCCCGGCCAGCCTCCTCGACCGGGTGCTGGTGGCGCTGGGGGCGTCCTCGGCAGACTTCTCCCAACCACCTGAGGCGGCCTGGGCGCCGCCCTACGAGGACGTCCCGTACGACACCCGCAAGGCGGTGCTCCGGATCACCCAGGAGGTGATCCGGGAGGCGGCGCGGACAGGCAACGCCGTCATCGTGGGGCGCGGCGGGATGATGGTCCTGGCCGACCGGCTGATGACGCTGCACGTGTTCCTGCAGGGGCCGGAGGAGGAGCGTCTGGCCTCCGTGCGGCGGACCTCGAACCTCGGCGAGGCGGCGGCGCGCAAGCTGCTGCGGCACACCGACGAGAACCGCGGTTCCTACATCAAGCAGGTCTACGGCATCGACTGGCGCCGGCCGAGTCACTACCAGCTGCTGCTCGACACCGCGTGGCTGGGCTGGGAGCGGGCGGCGAAGATCATCGTCTCCGCGGGACGGGCGCATTTGGGGCCCGCCGAGGGCGCGGCTCAGGATTCCGGGCCTCAGCTACATTAAGCAACGTGCTGAGGCGCGGCTAGACGTGGCACAGTTCCCGGACACGGTGGGCTCCTTCACCTCCGGTGTCGACGGCGCCAGCGAGGGAGGGCGGCAGTCGACCCTGCGCCTGCCCTCGACGCTGGTGCTGTACGCGGTGCCGCTGCTGGACCTGTTGAAGCGGGAGGGCTACACCGGCAAGCTCACCGCAGAGCCGGCCCTGGAGCCCGCGGGGTGGGTGATCAAGGTCATCTATGACGGCGCCCCGCCGGCGAATGTGCCCGAGCGATGGCACGGCCACCGCGTGGTGGTGCAGGCTGCGCCACCGCCTCCCCCGCAGGAGACGAAGTAGGTGGCGTTCACCGAGGACTCGACGATCGGAGAGGTCGTCAGCCGTCACCCCGATGGACGCGGGCTGCTTTTCGAGCACGGGTACGACGTCGGAGACGGGTTCGTCGACGTCCTGTCTCAGAACCAGTCGCTGCTGAGCGCCGAACGCGCTGGACGCCTGCGAGACCTCTCCGCCCTGCTGGCCCGTCTCAACCGCGGGTAGACCCAGGCGGCCGGCCCCTGGTGGACGCGGTGCCCGGTTTTATCCGGCGGCCTGCCAGGGCCTCAGTCCCGGGAGAGGATCGGGGACATCTCGCGCAGCAGGAGGCGCAGCCGTTCGACCGCGTCCCAGATATCGACGAAGCGGGTGTAGAGGGGCGTCAGTCCGAACCGCACCACGTCCGGAGGTCGGAAGTCGGTCACCACGTCGTGCTCCGCCAGGGCGCGGCTCAGGTCGCGCGCATGAGGCACCCGGATCGACACCTGGGAGCCGCGCAGCGAACCATTCCGGGGCGAGATGATCTCGACGCCGCTGCGCGCGCAGCGCTCGTCGATGAGCTGGATGAAGTACTGGCCCAGAAGGACCGACTTGGACCGGACGTCCGAGACGTCGACGTCGTCCCAGACCGCGAGCGCACCTTCCAGGGCGGCCAGGCCGAGGATCCCGGTGGTGCCGGACAGAAAGCGCCTGGCGTCGGGCGCGGGCGCGTACACCTCGTCGAACAGAAAGCTGTCGGCGTGCCCGAACCAGCCCGGGATGGGCGATCGCAGGCGCGGGGTGAGACGCTCGTTGGCATAGACGAAGGCCGGCGCGCCGGGGCCGCCGTTGAGGAACTTGTAGGTGCAGCCGGCGGCCAGGTCGACGTCGCAGCCGTCGAGGTCGAGCGGGACCGCGCCCACCGAGTGGCAAAGGTCCCAGAGGGTCAGGGCACCCACCCGATGGGCCGCGCGCGTCAGCCGCGCCATGTCGTGCATAGCCCCGGTCCGGAAGTCGACGTGCGTCAGCATGACCAGCGCCACTTCCTCGCTCAGCGCCCCCTCCAGCTGGAAGGCGGGCACCTGCTCCACGCGCATCCCGAACAGGCGGCCCAGCTCGACGGCGATGTAGCGGTCGGTGGGGAAGTCGGCGGGCGCGAGGAGGATGACCTGACGCTGAGACTGCTCCCGGAGTGCGGCCGTCGCGAGCTTGTGGAGGTTGACGGTGGTGTTGTCGGTGACCACCACCTCGCCCGGACGGGCGCCGACCAGCTTTGCGATCCGCTCTCCGACTCGAACCGGCGCCTCGTACCAGCCGCGTTCGAACCAACCTGCGATCAGGTGGTCCCGCCATTCGTCGGTGACCCGCTGCAGGTGCTCGCGGGCGCGCCGGCTCGGAGGCCCCAGCGAGTTGCCGTCCATGTAGATGAGCCCGTCGCGGAGGAGGAAACGGTCGCGCACCGGCGCCAGCGGGTCGCGCAGATCCAGCGCCTCGAAGTCCCGGCGTTGCACATGCACCTCCTTTCGGGCTGGGTTGGAACGCCAAAACGGGACCGGAGATCGCCTATTTCGGCTGCGCTCTATGGTAGGGACGATGGTCGAGCCCACGCGGGTCGCCCCCCGGCTGCGCTACCTGGCGCTTGGCGACTCATACACGATCGGGACTGGGACGGCAGGCGCCGAGCACGCCTTTCCGGCGCGGCTGGCGCGGCTCGCCCGGGAGCGTTCGGGGGTGGAGGTGGAGGTGACCAATCCCGCGGTCGACGGCTATGCCACCACCGACCTGATCCGCGAGGAGCTGCCTCTCCTGGCGGCCGTGCGCCCGCACCTGGTGTCGATCCTGGTCGGGGCCAACGACCTCGCCCGCGGCTGGTCGCGCGAGACCTACGAGCGCGGGCTCGAGACGATCTACGACGCCGTCGCCGCTGCGGTCCCGTCGGCCGGGTCGGTGCTGGCGGTGACGGTTCCAGATTGGTCGCTGGCGCCGGCGGCGGCCGACTTCGGCAGCCCCGACCACCTGCGGACGGAGATCGAAGAGCGCAACCAGCTCGCGATGTCAGCGGCGCGGCGGCGCGGCTTCCGCGTCTTCGACGTGGCGCCGATCTCCCGGCGCCTGGGCCTGGCGGGGCTGGGCCCGGACCACCTGCACCCCGCGCAGGAGCAGTACGACCGGTGGGCGGACGAGATCTGGGAGGCGGTCGGTCCTGATTGGGTGCGCAACGGCAGCGTCCGCTCGGTCGCCTTCGGTGAGCTGGGGCACCACCTCGATTACGGTTCCTATCTCCGGATTCCGGACCTCCTGCGGCTGCAGGCGCCGCGCACGGGCCACCACGACGAGCTGCTGTTCATCGTCATCCATCAGGCCTTCGAGCTCTGGTTCAAGCTCCTGTTGCGGGAGATGGAGGCGGCGCGCGACGCCCTGCTCGCGGGCGACGCGGTCGGGGCCCGCTGGTACCTGCGGCGGATCGCCGCCGTCGGAGGTCTCCTGGTGCATCAGATCGGGCTGCTTGACACTATGGCGCCGCAGGACTTCCTGCGCTTCCGCTCCGAGCTCAGCCCGGCCAGCGGATTCCAGTCGGTGCAGTTCCGTGAGCTCGAGTTCCTGGGTGGTCTGCCGGACCCTGGTTACCTGGAGCGCCTGGACCTGGGGCCGGAGGAGCGCGGGCGGCTGGAGCGACGCCTCAACGAGCCGACCCTCCGTGATGGCTGGACCAGCCTGCTCCAGTCCGCCGGCGAGCCTTCGCTGACCGAGATCTATGCCGACCGGCGCCATCACCAGGACCTCTTCCTGGTGGCCGAGGACCTCCTCGACGTCGACCAGCAGCTGGTGCTCTGGCGGACCCGCCACCTGACCATGGTCGAGCGGCAGATCGGGACCAAGGTCGGCACCGGAGGCTCGGCGGGTGCCGGCTACCTGCGGACGACCCTGCACAAGCGCCTCTTCCCCGAGCTGTGGGCGGCGCGCTCGCAGATGACGCCGGCACGCGACTGAACGGCGGCAATTGACATCCGGGCGGACGCACCCCAGACTTCCGCCCGGGAGGAATTCGGAGTGGGGTGCTGAGGGAGGGGCGTGGGGCCAGAGTGTCCACACTCTGACCCTACCCGTCGCGTTTTGGGGTCGGACTGCGGACACTCCCACGTTTGGCACGATGATCGGGAGGGTGGCTACCTTTTTTCGCCAACCAGAGGTATGATCACCTGAACCGACCACCGCTGCACCAACTTTGGAGCCCACGTCCATGCAACCATCGCAGCCGGAGTCCAACACGGTTCGGTGCGCCTGCGGCCGTCCGGCGGGCGGCGCGACGGTAACCACCTACCGTTCCATCCACGGCACGTACCGCTACCACCGCTGCCCTTGCGGCATGGAGTGGACGGAGCACGACCCTCACCCTGACCTCTCCTCCGCGGTGACCGGCGACGAGGTGATCGAGGTGCACGAGCAGCTCAAGGAGTTCCACGGCACCCTTCGGACGCTTCTCGGCGGCCAGGCGGCCTAAAGGCGTCCGGTTCTCCCGCCGGCCCTACCCCCCGGCGGGTAGAATCGGGCGCCTGACGCCGCTCCGGAGTAGCTCAATTGGTAGAGCAGGCGGCTGTTAACCGCAAGGTTCACGGTTCGAGTCCGTGCTCCGGAGCCAGTTTTGAACTCGGATTCGTCCGAGTATCGTCCGAAGCGTTGGGCGTCCCGCACACGATCGCGAACATTCGGCGCTGACGCTGCCGATTTTGACGCAGTCGTGGCGCTCTCGACTCGACCGGCCCGGAGCCTCGCCGAGAGGTCATGGCGATCCTGTCGTCGGCTCTCCGCCGGTGCGGGTGCCGTGAGCCGGGCGCACCTATGCTCAGCTCGGCCGCCACGGGTCGATGACTTCGACGCCAGTGCGTTGGAAGTGCCGAGTGTTCCGGGTCGCGACTGCGAAGCCGCGTGACGCCGCCGTCGCCGCGATGTAGCCATCGGCGACCGAGAGCGCCCGTCCCGCGGCGCGAGCTGCGACCGCCATGTCCGCATATCGGCGCGCTGACTCCTGATCAAACGGAAGGACACGACCAGGAAACAACGCCAGCAGTCCGTCCAAGGCTTCGCTGAGGCGCACCTTCCGTGCGCCCTCCGGTACCGCACCGACGCCGAAGAGCAGCTCCGCGAGTGCGACGCTTGGCAAGTACAGCGTCTCGGCTGCTTGAGCGTTGAGCCACGACACAACAACCGGGTCGGGTCGAGCGCCCATTGCCTCTGAGACGACGTTTGTGTCGACGACGATCACGGCATCTCCGGTGGGGTTGCCGGCGCCTGGTCGCGCACCGCATTGATCGCCGCAATGTCGTCGTCCGTAAGTTGAAGGGTCCGCCCCAACGCAGCGAGCGCATCGCCGATGAGGACCCGCTGCTGGGGCACGACCGCGGCAGCGATGATCTCGCGCACCTCCGCCTCGGTGCTTCGCCCGTGCTGTGCTGCCCGAACCCGCAGCGCGCGGTGCACTTCGTCGGGAATGTTCCGCACGGTCAGGACCGCCATCATCGTCCTCCTTTGTAGTCGATGACAGCATTATAGTGAATTGCTGTCGGCACAAGGAGTCTGGTGCCCCTCGCAGACCAAATGGCCCCGAGGGAGCGGTTTGACGCGTCGCGTCGCGCACAAATCGCGCACAAACGCCAGCCAACGGTGGCGGACGGTGGCGGACAGGACCGGACGGAGGGACCCCCGTCCCGAGTTTGAAATCGGAGGAATCCGGATGGCATCGGATGAGTCCGGACGGTAACCGGTTTGCTGTTAACCGCAAGGTTCACGGTTCGAGTCCGTGCTCCGGAGCCAGTTTCGAATTCGAATTCGTCCGGATATCGTCCTGGCTAGCGCGTCTCGAAGGCCGGTCGCGCACGTTTGTCGAGAAGTGGCCCCATTTTGACGCAACCGAGGCCTTCGACCATGGTTTTAGGTGGTGGTAAATCGTCAAGACCTCGGCGGGAGCTATCAGCACCCGCCCGTCGCTAGGCCGAGCGCGGCACGTCCAGGGCCTGCCAAGGTGCTCGCACACTTGCGAGACGCTCGGGATGATCACGCTGGCGTGCTCATTGCCCCGAAAAGCGCTGGCGGTGCTAATCGATGTAGTCGATCGCGGTCGCAGGTGGCGGTCGAGCTCGGCCGCCGCGAAAAAGCTGAGGCCCTCTTCAGGATCTCATTCGTACGGCGCGTCTCGAAGTCCTCCCGCCGCAGTCGCTTGACCTCATCCTGTTCCTCACTCGTCACCCCCCGCCGCTGACCATCGTCGACCTCAGCCCCGTCGCACCCAGCGGCGGGCCGTCTCCCATGAGCCGATCTCAATTTCGACGCCACGGCTTCGTTCGCCGCCCGTGCGACCGGCGGGACGGGGTCAGCTCCGCCATCATCCGTATCGCCCGCTCCCTCATCTCCGGTGGGTAGTTCGCCCTCCGTCCGCTCATCGACTTCATCTGCTCACAAGATGCAGTCTCCAGCAAACCCGGGGCGGTTCAGAGATCGCTGGCGGGTCTCTGTGATGACACATAGTTCCCAGACGAATTTCCCGGGCGGTCGGGAAGCTTGCCGATGACACGGGAACCGGGTTGGAGGGACCCTCGGGAAGGGCCGGACGGACACCGGCACTCAGAGATTCCTGGAGGTACCGAGATGTCGGAACGGACGTTATGGACGGGGGGAGCCCTCGCGGGGGTCGCCTACGGAGCACTGGAGATCCTCGGCGTGGTCGTCGGCGGCGTCGCAACCCCGGTGCCGTATGACATTTTCCCGTCGGCTGGCACCGCCGCGCGGGTGGCGGCAACACCCATGCCGGCAGGCGTTTGGGTCGGCTTCGCGATCGAGGTCGTCGCCACGCTCTTCTTGGTCGCCTTCATCGTGCGGTCCGTCGTCGGCAGCGCGCGTCCGGGTGGTCTCGGACTGATTCCGACCGCGGCACTGGTCGCCGGCACCGTGAACGTCGCCGCGGTGTTTGTGTCCTTCGGTGTCATGGCCGCGCGCAACGCCGGCGTCGGGCACGGACTCGACGCCCAGAGCGTGGTCCTGCTGTCGTATCTGAACTGGGGGACCTACTTCCTCAGTTGGCCGAGCATGGCGGTGTTCCTTGGATGCCTGGCAGTGGCGGCCCTGCAGGTCCGCTCGATGCCGGTCTGGGTGGCCTGGAGCGGGGTGGTCATCGCCGTTGCCGGTCTCGCCGGCTGCCTTGACCCGATGAACCTCGGGCAGCTGGCCCAGCTGCTCCAACTCGTCTGGATCCCGGTCGCCGGCATCAGTCTCGCGCTCAGGAAAGGAGCTGCGCTCGCGTCCAGAGCGTCCATGATTCCCACGTGAGCCGCTGGATCCTGCGAGCCGGTGCGGTTGGCGGGGCGCTCTGCGCCCTGCTGGCCGCCGCGCTGTTCCTGTTCGGGCTCCCTCTGGTCGCCGCCTCGCGGCCCCGGTACGCAGTGTTCGCCACCGCCACGTTGCTCGTCTACACGGTGGTCTGCTTCCTGGTGGCGGCAGCCGTGGCCGCCCGGTCGCGGGATCCGATGGCGATTTATGCGGCCGTGATGATAACCGTGATCGGGGGTACCGGACCGCCGTACACCGATGCCCTGGCAGGGCGGCCGGGGCTGTTCGTACCAGCCCGCATCGGCTCCTTCCTCCTTCCGGCTCTGGTCGTCGGATTCCTCCTCATCTTTCCCACCGGCCGGCCGGTGCCCCGATTGGCGGCGATCCCCTTCGGCGTCTGGGCCGTCGCCCTTTTCATCGAGATGCTGGCCACGCCCCCCTACCCTCCAGGCAACCCGCCGGACCTCTGGGGCCTGCTCATGTTCGCTGGATTCCTGGGTGGTCTGATCTGCGCTGGGTGGCGCTGGTTCAAGGTCTCGGACCGGACGGCGCGGGCACAGACGCAGTGGGTCCTCCTCGGCGTGGCCGCCGCAGTCATGGCCCTCGGGGTGTCCGCCTTCGTGCCGGCCCTCGCTCCGACCAGCAGCGGTGCGGCCTTGGGATTCGCCCTCGCCACACTCGGGACGCTCGCCATTCCGCTGTCGATCGCGGCAGCGGTGACGCGATACCGGCTCTGGGATGTGGACCTGATCGTGAACCGGGCCGTCGTCTATGCGGCGGTGGTGGTGATCCTGATCGCGGCATATCTGGGCATCGTCCTCGGAGTCAGCTCCCTCTTGAGCGCCCGCGGGCTGACCATCCCTTCGCTCGTCGGCGCGGCATTCGTGGCGGTCGCCTTCCAGCCCCTCCGACAACTGATTCAGCGGACGGTGAACCGGGTGATGTACGGGGACCGCGACGATCCGCAGGCCCTGATGCGACAGCTCGGGGCGACGCTCGACGAGAGCCTGGCAGGGGGCTCCATGCTGCCCCGAATCGCGGGTACCGTCGCCACCGCGCTCCGGCTGCCCTACGCCGCGGTCGTGCTCCGCGACGGCGCCGTCTTCTCCACCGCGGAAGGCGACGAGGGCCCACCTCTCGAGGTGGTCGACATCCCGCTTCTCCATCAGGGGGAGCCGGTGGGGGCGCTTTGTCTTGCCCAGCGCAGCCGGCGCGACGCCTTCACGCCGAAGGACCTGGGTCTGATCCGGGAGCTCGCCGTGCACATCGCGGCCGCGGTCCACGCCGTGCTGCTCGCGATCGCGCTTCAGGAGTCGCGCGAGAGCCTTGTCAACGCGCGTGCCGAGGAGAGGCGCCGGCTCCGGCGCGACCTCCACGACGGGATGGGGCCACAGCTCGTGAGCCTGGCTCTGAAGCTGGAGGCGGCACGTAATCGCGCCGAGGTCCAGGCATCGCTCCGCCAGCTGCTCGCGGACCTGGCCGAGCAGACCCGGGAGGTGATCGCGGATCTGCGCCGCCTCGTCTACGCGCTGCGCCCCCCGGCGCTCGACGAGCTCGGACTTGTCGGCGCTCTCGCGCAGATCGGCGAGGCACCCGGCCAGAACCTGGTCTTCGAGTTCGACCGGCCCGACACCCTTCCCCCGCTGCCGGCGGCGGTCGAGGTCGCCGCCTATCGGATCGCGCAGGAGGCCCTGACCAACGTCGTCCGCCACGCCGATGCGAAGCGGTGCCGGCTCAGCCTCGGAATGTCCGACGGCGGCATGCTACTCGAAGTGATCGATGACGGAGGCGGGCTCGACGGCACCCAGCTTCCCGGGATCGGGCTCCGTTCCATGCGCGAACGGGCCGAGGAACTCGGCGGCAGCTTCGAGGTCGGATCGCCGGCCGGCGGCGGCTGCCGCGTCGCGGCCTTTCTACCCTGCCGGGGGGACGGCTGAGATGGCGCCGGTGCGGGTCGCGATCGTGGACGACCACCCCGTGTTCCGGGACGGGATGCGGCAGCTGCTCGAATCCGTCGACGGCTTCCTGGTGGTCGGCGAGGGTTCCTCGGGGGAGGACGCGCTGAAGCTGGCCGAGATCAATGCGGCGGACGTCATCCTGATGGATATCGGGATGCCGAAGATGAACGGGATCGAGGCAACGCGGGCGGTGCTGGCCCAGCATCCCGACGTGCGGATCGTCGTGCTCACGATGTACGAGGAGTCGGAGTCCGTCTTCGCGGCGCTCCGGGCCGGCGCTCGCGGCTACCTGGTCAAGGACGCGACCTCGGAGGACATCACCCGCGCGCTGGTCTCTGTGGCTCGCGGCGACGCCGTCTTCGGTCACGCAGTCGCCGAGCACCTTGCCGCCTTCTTCCGAGGCGATGCCGGGTCGAGGGCGCCGGCGCCCTTCCCCGAGTTGACACTGCGTGAGACCGAGGTCCTGGATCTGATTGCCCGCGGCTTCACCAATCAGGAGATGGCGAGCCACTTCGGCGTCTCGCTCAAGACGGTCCAGAACCACGTCTCCAACGTGTTGGCGAAGCTCCATGTCGTGGACCGTACTCAGGCCGCGATCCGCGCCCGTGAGGCTGGCCTCGGCTGATCGGACTCCCACCCTTGGTCTCTCACCCCAGATCTATCGCCGTCCCCTGCGCGATCCGGGACGGCACGTATGGAGCGGCGGGACCCCAAGGTTCAGCCGCGGAGTCGAGCACCTGGCAGGCGACCTTAATTACTTCCCCCGGAAGTACTCCTGAGCAGTCACGGTCGGGCGCGCGGAGTTCGAGGGGGTGTCACTTCGACCGCGCGCTTGAAACCGTCTGCTGAGCTAAGAGCTCGGTGGCCTCTGCGCCCAGCTTCTCCATCTCGCCGACGATCTCCTCCAACAGCCGGTGGTTGTCCACGGCGCGTTGGTAGACGTGGGCTTGCGACTCGGTGATCCGGCGAGTCACCGTGCGGCCGGAGCCGTAGCGGCTCCATTGCCAGTAGGGCCCGTGGAGCTGGGGCGGATCGGCATGGCAGCGGCAGCCGGGCACGCCGCAGTGGGTGTGGCGGACCACCACGCTGCCCTTCTGCAGGAAGCCGAGATCGAGGATCCGGCGAGCCAGGTCTCGCTGGCGTAGCCGGAGCTCCTGGAGGCGATCGTCAGGCT
>CAWEGH010000003.1:0-21754 GCA_963808785.1 Candidatus Dormiibacterota bacterium
AGTGCGCCCGGGCGAGAAGATTCACGAGGAGCTCACCTTCCTGAGCGAGGAGGCCGAAGCGACGTCGCACCCGATGATCTGGCGACTGCGGGTGGCCGCCCCCACCGCGGACCCGAGGCTTCTGACCGACCTGACGGCGCGGAACGGGCGCCGGCTCGCTCCGGACGAGGTCCGCCGCCGGCTGCTGGCCATCTGCGACGGCCTCACCGACCAGAAGAGGGTGGAGATGGGGCCGCTGTTCGACTCCCCCCTGCCGGCCGTCGAATCAGCGGACTAGCGTCTTCCGCCTCCAGACCGGGAGGGCATCGGCTTGGGCCATTGGTGCACCGATTGCCCTTTCGGAGCGCGATTCAGCGCCGGTACCGGCGCGCCACCTCCGTCACCGCGTCGACCACGTCGTCCACGTCGGGGTCGGAAAGCCCGGGATGGAGAGGGAGGGAGATCAGGCGCCTGTACTCACGCGTCGCGATCGGGAAGGTCTCGGGCCGGAGCTGGTAGCGATCCCGGTAGTACGGCTGCAGGTGGAGGGGGATGAAGTGGACGCTGGTTCCGATGTTCCGCTGGCGCAGCTCTTCGATGAACCGAGATCGATCGATGGTGAGCCGTTCCAGGTTGAGCCGCAGCGAGTACACGTGCCAGGCGTGCCCGACGTTCGGACCGCTGGGGGGCGTCTCGACTTCGTCCACCGTCCGCAACCCGGCCGTGTAACGCCTGGCGATCTCGACCCTGCGCTGCTGCATCTCGGGGAGCCGGCGCAGCTGCACCAACCCCAGCGCGGCCTGCAGGTCGGTCAGGTTGTACTTGAAGCCCGCCAGGACCACCTCGTAGTACCAGCTGCCGTGCTCGGTGTAGCGGTCGAACGCGTCGTGGCTCATGCCGTGGAGACTCCACACGCGCGCTTGCTCTACGATCTCGCGCGGACCGACGAGCATCCCGCCTTCCGCCGTGGTCAGATTTTTCGTCGCGTAGAACGAGAACGCGACCAGGTTGAGGACGTCCGGGTGGTCGGCGGCCGGCGCCCCGATCTGGCGTCCTCCGACCGAGGCCGGGAGCGCGTGCGCCGCATCCTCCAGCACCAGCGCATGGCTGCGCTCGGCGATGTCCAGCAGGGCCGGCATGTCACAGGGATGACCGTAGAGATGGACGGGGAGGATCGCACGCGCGGTGGACGCGACCGCCGCGACACGTTCCGGGTCGATGTTCAGCGTCTGGGGGTCGACGTCGACGAAGACCGGTGTCGCACCGACGTGTTCGATCACGTGTGCGGTGGAGGCAAACGTCATCGGGGTCGTGACGACCCGGTCGCCGTGACCGATCCCCGCGGCCGCGAGCCCGATGTGCATGGCCGCGGTTCCCGAGTTCACGGCATGAGCGGCGGGGGCGCCCACGAACTCGGCGAACTGCTCCTCGAAGAGATGGGTGCGGGGACCGGTGGTGATCCAGCCCGAGCGCAGCGCCTCGACCACCTCCTCGATCTCCCCCTCGCCGATCGACGGCGGGGAGAAGTTGAGGAACGTCTCACGCATCGCGCAGCAGACCCAGGTAGTGGCTGCGGAGGAAGGGAACGGCCGCCAGGGGCCGGTAGAGGGTTCTGGTCAGCGGGCCGAGCCGGCGCGCCAGCGGGGGGAGCAGCGTCGCCGAGCGCAGCTCATCTCTGAGATCCGGGAACAGACTCCGTACGCGCGCCCTGGTCATCGCCAGCGTGTTGGGATTCCCGCGGTTTGGCACCCGCACGTCGTACCAGAGGACGGCTCCGCCAGGCGCCAGCACGCGGCGAATCTGCGCCGCGACCTGCCCCGCGACGTCCGCCTCGATGATGGATGAGAAGATGGTGCTGCACACGATGAGATCCATCGACCGGTCGGGAAACGGCAGATGTCGCGCGTCGACGGCGTGCAGATCAAGACCGGGATGGAGCCGCCGCGCGTCCGTGATGCGGTCCTCCAGCAGGTCCACCCCGTGGAGATTGGCGGGATCGGCGCCCCGGCCCTCGAGCCAGCCCAGGAACTCCGCTCGTCCGCATCCCACGTCGAGCACGCGAACCGAAGCCAGGCTGGGGCCGAACGTCGCGTGCAGAACGCCCGCCAGCAGGCGCTGTCGCTCGTCGCGGATCGCCAGGTTGCCCGGGTTGGATGGATCCCGTTTCCGTTGTTCGGCGGGGGTCGTGTCGTAGTGCGAGTAGACGGCCTGGATCCGGGCCGCGTGACGATTCCCGCGGTGGTCGGGATTCAATGACCGGTCGCCCCCGGTTCCGGTATCGCCCGCGTCCGGCTTTCGGGTGCCTGCTGGTCCTGGCGCTGCTCGGCCTGGTGGCCTGCGGGGGACCCGCCCGGTCGCCGGGCGGGGCGCAGGGTGCGCCGCGACCAATGGCGCAACCGGACCTGCGCCCGCTCCTGCACCGTATCGGTGCCTTCAACATCGACACTCCGGCGGAGGTCAGGGCGGCGGCGGCCTCCGGCATCGACGTGGACTACGTCTACAGCGGCGCGCCGCGGTCCGGGACCGAACTCGGCGACCAGCTGGCGCAGTCCGGCATGACGGTGGTCAGCGGGCGGGTCTGGGGGTGGGTCCATGCCTACCAATGCGGGCGGCTGTGGAGCGAACATTCGGACGCGGCCCAAGACTATTGCCGTGGCGTCACCGGTCCGCCGATGACAGAAGGGCGGCTCGAACGTCTCGTGACCACGTACGCCGGCGCCAGCGCCAAGGACCTTTCGTCTGCGTACTGGATTCTGGACGACCAGCCTGGGACTGACGACGGAGGTCTCCGACAGGCCGAGATCAGTGTCGCAGGCATCCTTCACCACTATGCGCCCTCGCGGCCCACCGTCTGCGGCGTCGGGGCCTTCATTACCAACGGAGGCGGGTACCAATTCGATACGTCGCTGCTGCAGGACGTCACTGCCGCCGCCTGTGATGCGCTCGGGATCTACGTGTACAGCGAACCCCAGTCTCCGGCTCTCGCCGGTGCGACCACCCCCACCTATGACTGGGACATGGCGCCGCTGCTGGCGACCCTCCACAGCGCGCTCGCCGCGGCCGGCCTCGGCGGTCTCCCCTGGATCGGCATCGGGCAGGCGTGGGGCGGGATCAACCGCCTGGATGGAGCGGTCGTGGTGGCGCCCACCGCCGCGCATATGACGGTGCAGGCCTCCTCCTTCTGCCAGGCAGGCGCCGCAGCCATGACCTGGTACGGGTGGACGCTGAGCGCGTTCCGTGATCTGCGGAGCCCTGCCACCGACCCGCAACTGCTCAGCGGCGTCGAACAGGGCGGGAGGGCATGCGAGACGGCCTGGGGGGACGCGGCGCCGGGAGAAACCGCCGTCCCGGTCGGGTAATCTGAGGCTGGATCCCTCAGGATGCCGCCAAAGTCACTTCAGCTGGAGGATCTCGACGGTCCCCTCTTCCTGGTCACCGGGACCAGGCCGGGCATCGTCAAGTTTTCGCCGATTTTCCGTGAGCTGAGCCGCCGGCAGGTCGCTCACGAGGTCATCCACTCCGGCCAGCACTACTCGCCTGAGATGGATGACGTGTTCTTCCGGCAGCTCCGGCTCCCGGCGCCCCGCTACCGGCTCGACGTCGTCCGCCACCACCCCCTCCACGGCGAGCAGACTGCCGAGATGCTGAAGGGCATGGAGCGAATCCTGCTGGACGCCCGGCCGTGCCTGCTTCTTGTCGGTGGGGACAGCAACACCCATCTCGCGGGCGCGCTGGCCGCCCGCAAGCTCCACATCCCGATCGGCCACGTCGAGGCGGGTATGCGCAGCTACGACTGGCGCATGCCGGAAGAACACAACCGCGTGATGATCGACCACATCTCGGAGCATCTCTTCGTTCATGACCAGAGCGCAGAGCGAACGCTCCGCCAGGAGTCGGTACAAGGGGCGATTCACGTTGTGGGCACAACAATCGCCGACGCGCTCTCCGAGAACCGGCGGATCGCCGCCGAGACCAGCCAGATCGTTGAAGATCTGGGCCTGGCGCCGCGTCAATACGTGGTCGTCACCACCCATCGCGAGGAAAACGTCGACGACGCGGCGACCCTGAGGATGCTTCTCCGAGGCGTCGGCGATGCCGTCGACCGGACCGGGCTCAGGGCGGTCCTACCGCTCCACCCTCGCACCACACGGCGCATCGAAGAGTTCGGGCTCACCGCCGACCTCGGCCAGCGTATGCAGGTCTGTCCTCCACTCGGATACCTCGATTTCCTGCGTCTGCTCGATGGTGCGTCAGTCGTGGTGACGGACTCGGGCGGGGTACAGCAGGAGGCCTGCATTCTCGGCGTTCCATGCGTCACGGTCCGCCCCAGCACGGAGTGGACCGAGACGGTCACCATCGGCGCCAACCGGCTTACCGGCCCGGGACCGGCGCTGGCAGACGCGGTGGTCGACGCGCTGAACGAGCACCGCGCATGGTCGAACCCATTCCGACCTGGGGCCGCCCGGCGTCTGGTGGACGTCGTGGACGCCGTCCTCAGCTCCAGCCGGACGTGTGGTCGATGAGGGTTCTCTTCCTCACCCACTTCTTCCCCCCCGAGATCGGAGCCCCGCAGACGCGAATCTTGGAGACTGCCATCGACTTCAAGGCTCGCGGCCACGAAGTTTCCGTGCTGACGACGTTCCCTCACTATCCAGACGGGCGGATCCCGCGCGAGTATCGGCGCCGAGCGATCATGCGGGAGTCGGTGGAGGGGATTCCCGTTGTGCGCAGCTGGGTGCTCCCCGGCCCCAACCGCGGGATCTTGCGAAGAACGATGGATCAGGTGTCGTTCGCGGCCTCCGCGCTCCCGGCCGCGGCGCTGGTTCCGCGTCCCGACGTCATCTCGGTCGACATTCACCCCGTTTTTCCCTGCGTGACCGCGCGGCGTCCTGGCCCGGTTCTGGCGCATCCCCTATGTCGTCGTGGCCGGCGATCTCCATCCCGAGATGGCGGTGGACGTCGGTGTTCTCACCAACCCCTTCGCGATCCGGGTCGTTCACTCGCTGAGCCAGCTCGCCTGTCGGGGTGCGACCGCGATCGTCCCGCTGACAGCCGGCATCGAGCGGCTCCTGCTCGCACGCGGAATACCGCCGGAGAAGCTGATGCTGATCCATTACGGGTCGGACGTCTCGCTCTTCGAAGATCGGTCTCGGTGGCTGCCGCTGCCGGCTGATCTGGAGCAGCGGACTCGGGACCGGCTGGTGGTCAGCTACATCGGCACCCATGGAGTGAGCCAGGGGCTCCAGGTCATCCTCGATGCCGCCGAGAGGCTCCGCGGTCACCCCGACATCCTGTTCCTGATGATCGGCGACGGAGCGGAGAGAGGAACGTTGCGCGACGCCGCGGCGGCCCGGGGGCTGGACAACGTGCTCTTCTGGGATCGGTTGCCGCACGCAGTCATCCCCTCCGTCTACGAGCGTTCCGACGTGTGCGTGGTCAGCCTCCGCCGTCTGCCGACCTTCCGGGAGGGCGCCCTCCCCTCGAAGCTGTTCGAGATCATGGCCGCGGCCAAACCCGTGATCCTGGCCGCGGAAGGCGAACCCGCGGAGATCGTCGCCGCTGCCCGGTCGGGGCTCGTGATTCCGCCTCAGGACCCCGAACAACTGGCGGCGGCGGTGCTCGACCTGCGGTGCCGGCCGGAGGCCCGGCGAGCGATGGGCGAGCGCGGGCGACTCTTCGTGGAGGCGAATTACTCGCGGACCGCGCAGAGCACGAAGTTCGAGGCTCTGCTCGACCGCGTGGTGAGCAGCCGGAAGTAGCGCCTTCTTAGGGGCCGCGTCCTGACGCCGAGCGCGAGCCGGCGAGGCCTCCCCGAACCGCGTGGCCGATCCGGTCCAGATCCTCGTCGGCCACCCCGGGGTGGACCGGCAGCGAGAGCACGGAGCCGCAGAGCCCCTCCGCGACCGGGAGCGCCGGCAGGGGCCCTTCGCCGGCGAGTGCCGGCTGGAGGTGAAGTGGCCTTGGATAGTGCACCGCTGTCTCGATCCCGGCCAGCTTGAGGTCAGCGGCCAGGCGATCACGAGCCTGACCGTCCGGGGTCCCGTCCACCACGACCGTGTACTGGTGATAGGAGTGCTCGGTGCCGTCGAGTTCGTGAGGTGGCCGAATGCCCTCGACGGTCCCAAGCAGCTCGGTGAGCCGGCGGGCGTTGTGGCGCCTTCGCCGCAGCGCCTCCGGCAGGCGGTCGAGCTGAACCAGTCCGATGGCGGATTGCACGTCGGTGGTCCGGTAATTGAGGCCGACCACGGTGTGGTAGTACTTCTTCTCCTGGCCGTGGCTGCGCAGCAGCCGCAGCCGCCGGTCGAGCTCACCGTCGTTGGTCGTGATCATGCCGCCTTCGCCGGTGGTCATGTTCTTCGTCGGGTAGAAGCTGTAGCAGGTGAGATCGCCGAGCGAGCCCACATCCGAGCCTGCGAACGTGGTGCCGTGTGCCTGGGCGGCGTCCCACACGATGCGAAGCCCGAGGTCGTCCGCCAGCGCTTGCACCCCGGTGACGTCGCAGGCCTGGCCGTACAGGTGAACGGGCGCGATGCCGGCCGTCCTGGGCGTGGCCCGGCGGCGTGCGTCCTCGACATCGATGGTGAACGTGAGGGGGTCGACCTCGCAGAACACCGGTCGCCCGCCCGCCAGGACGACCGTGCTCGCGGTGGCGAAAAACGTGAAGGCTGGAACCAGCACCTCGTCTCCCGGTTCGAGGAGGGCGAGCCAGGCCAGGTGCAGCGCCGCCGTCCCACTGCTGACGGCGATCGCGTGGGCGGCGCCCGTGGCAGCCGCGAACGCGCGCTCAAACTCGCTGGTGATCGCCCCCTGGCGGAGATTTCCGGTGCGGAGAACCTCGACGGCGGCATCGACCTCCCGCTCCGTCAGGTTCACGTCTGCGATTCGGACCAACCGATCGTCCGTCACCTTGACCTCCCGGCAACGTTCACGCGCGATCGAGCTCGAATCGCATGAACTGGTGAACGCCGAATCGCGAGCGCCCGAACACCGACCGCTGCGCCGACTCTTCGATTCTCTCGATCCACCGTAGCAGCCGTGCCGGCCCCAGGCCGACCGGGTGGAGTCCGTACGCGTAGGTGTCCCGAAGGGTGGCCCTGCCCGCAAGGGCCGCTTGATACCAGGCCGGCGCCCGGTAGTACTCCACCACCGGGCGCGGATGCCGCAGCAGCCGGCGGACGCCGCGGGCCAATTGCCGGGTGACGCCGACCGGGGAATGGCTGTTCCGGACATAGAGGACGAGCCGCGCTCCCGGCTTGCTGACGCGGACCAGCTCGCTCAGCGCGCGCGTCGCCGACGCGTCGTCGAGGTACTGCAGCATGTCCATGCACAGAGTGCAGTCGAAGGCCCCGTCGATGGCCGGCAGGGACTCCGCGCTCCCGTTGACCAGGAGCACGGGCCCCCCCGCCGAACGCGGCGCGACCGACCGCCGGAGCATCTCTATCGAGAGGTCGAGACCGATCCGAAGCCTCGCCTCGGACAGCGCGGCGATGGTCGCCCCGGTGCCGGACCCTACGTCGAGGAGGCTCAGGCCCCGGACGTCACCGATCAATCGAGACAGGTCCTCTGAACGGCGGACCAGCACCGAAGGGGCGTGACGGGCGATGGGTTCACCGCGAACGAGTTCGAACGGATCGACGACGGCGCGGGCGCGGGCGTCCCAGTCGCGCCGCCAACGTTCCTCCCCCGACCCATGGGCGTCGTGGCGCTGGTGATCTTGGGTCAAGGCCGGCGACGAAGGTCGGCCGCTGGGCCCAGTCTGGCACGTGCCTCCCGTCGAAGCATCCTCCATCGACGGTAGCTGAACAGGCCGAGCGCCGCGAGTGGTCCATTGGCGCGGGTTGCCCATGGCCGCTCGATCAAGGTGCCGCCGAAGCTGCGCTTGAACCTGGCGACGCCGGGCAGCCCGGAGCCGGCCATGTCGTAGATCTGGATCCCCGCTTCGAGCGCCCAGCGGATGACGGTCCACTGGATGAGGTTGTTGGCGCCCAGCGCGTTGCCGGCCCCGCAGGAGACGCCATCCTGATAGTAGAGGTACCCCTCCCCAGACAGAAAGACGGCGGAGGCGACCACTCGTCCGTCATGGAGGGCGGACAGGACCTGAACGGCTCCGGACGCCGCATACGTCGTCCACAGGTCCTCGTAGAAGGACCGCGGTATGAGCGGGACCGCGCCCTGCCGGGCGTAGACGTCCTGCGCCATCCTCAGGTAGTCGGTGACAAAGGAACGATCGCTCTCGCGCCGGATCTGGACGCCGCTCCGCTCCGCCTTTCGGATCGCCGTTCTGCACCGTCCCTCGAAACCCCGCCACACGGAATCGACGTCGGCTCCGCCCAGGCACAGGTGGAGGGTTCTCGAGGGGGTGATGGAGTAGCCCCGCGAGCGCAGGACCTCGTCCGCGATGGCGGTCGGAAAGAAGATCTCGGTGAACGCGACCCGGTGCCCGGTCTGCCATTCGTCGACAGCGTCGAGCAGCTGCGCCAGGTAGCGCTCCTCCTGCAGAACGGGGCCGATCTGCGGCGTCGCGACGTCGTGCAGGGGCGATCCCGCGAGCAGAAACGGGCCCCGCCGCCGCATGACGAGCGGGAGCCCCGCCACCAGCTTCCCCTCGACCTCGAGTGCCGGTCGAGCCAGCGTGAGGCCGAAGGACCTGACGAGAAGCCGCAGCCATGCCGAGCGCTGATAGATCTCCCGGTGCGCGGAGCGGTCGACGAGCGCGTCCCAGGATCCGTCGTCCTCGACCTCCACCAGCCGGGCCGCCGGCTCACCCATCCGGTTCCTCATCCGACACGGACACGGTGATCCGGTTCGCCCCCGGCCGCAGCCGAACATCGCTGAACGATCCGGCTCGGCCGCCGCGGGGAAAGACCCGGAGCCGGGCCGGCGGGAGATGGTCGGGCCATGGCTCCGGAACCGTCGCCTCGATCAGCAGACGGTCCGCAGCCGGGCTCGTCGACAGGCGGATCGCACGGCGGAGCCGGAACCAGGCGGCGATGTCAGTCAAGCGGGCGGACCAGGCGCCTCGCGCGCCGGCCGCCGCCAGGAGGTGGAGATACGGATCTCTCCAGAACCTGGGGGCGGTCAGGCTGTGGTCGTGCCAGCTGACGACCAGCGCCCCGCCGAAGCGCGTCGCCACCTCGAGCAGATGATCGATCAGCTCGACCGCCTCCGCCGGCCGGCAGTAGCGCCCGACCCGCGACATCAGGCCGGTGTCCTCGAGGGTCACGGGAAGCTCGAGGAGATGGCCGGCACCGAGAGGCCGGTAGGGCTGGAGGGTTCCCGGTCGCATGCCGATCGTGCGCGGGTAGCCGAAGGTGCTGTCGTAGGCGAAGCCGCCCGCATCCAGATGCCGGAAGCTCTCCGCGCACCAGTACAGGTAGTGCATCCGGACACCGTCGGGATCCCGTCCGGTGACGGCGGCCACGCGGACCCGTTCGTCGGTGGCGGCTTTGACATCGTGCCAGGCGTCGATCCCGTGCACTCCGATCTCCGCACCTGCCCGCCGGAGATGCTGGACCAGCTCTCGATTGGAGGCGAGGTCGTACATGGCGGCTCGGCGACGGTGGTTGGGCTGGTTCCGGGCGTCGTGGCCGTCGCGCCCCTGGTAGGGGATGAAGAAGTACGTCGAGGACGCGTCCGCGGCCCGTTCGATTTGGAGGTATTCCTCGATCTTGCCGTCCCACGGATCGCGAACGGCACCCAGGCGGACCAGGGGTGAGGTTGCCGCGAGGCTCCAGGAACGCGCCAGGGACCTCCACTCGGCACGGCCGCCGAGGCAGGCTTCAAGCGGCCAGACGGTGCTCTGCCGGACCAAACTCAGCCAGCGCTCCCCTCGACAGCGCTCAGCGACGGTGAGGCTGTCGATGTCGTGACTGAGCCCGACCACCAGATCGTGCCCGAAGGGCAGCGGCGGGATCTCGACCAGGGTAAGGCGCCGGCGGAGACGTGACCGGAGGAGTTGGAGCAGCAACTCCAGAGCCGGTACCAGCGCGTCCTCCTCACGCTGCCCCTCGTTGAGCAGCGCCGCCACCTCAGCGAACAGGTCAAAACCGTAGCGCTCCGCGCCCGGGCTCAGCCGCCGTCCCACACACCGCCCGTCGGTGGTGAGAAGAACCGGCTCGCCGGGACCGTCGACGGCTGAGAGTGCGCTCTGAAGCTTCCAGCCCTCGCGGGCACCGGCGGACGCGACGGTGCGATCCCGCAGCGGCTCCAGCGTCAGACCCTCACCTGCGTCGAAGGGGATGCGCGACGGCGAGAACACCAGCGAGGCCGTCCCGCTCGACCCCGCGGGACTCGTGCCGTTGGTGATGATGCAGTCGTAGCTACCGGTGGCCCGGAACGGCTCCGCCGGAACCTTGAGCAGCTCGAAAAGCTCTGCCGCCGCCGGCCCCGTCTCTCCATCCGCGGCGTAGCCGATCAAGACGGTCGCCTTCCGACCGGCGTCCGCGGCTGGATGCCTTGAGCGCGGAATCGGCGCTCCGGCCGCACGTCGACCGTCCGTCCCCTGCCCATCGGTGCGCGTCCACCAGTCGAGGCCACGGCGGATAGAGTAGGGGCGGCATGCGGCCGACCGAAGGCACCGGGCCGCCCTCGTCTCCAGGCGACACCGGGGACCCGGTCCCCAAACCGGTCTTGCTCTCGGTGCGGCGCGCGCTTCACGACACCGTTCGCTACGTCCCCAGCGTGATCGCTCCGTCGCTGCTCGGCTTCGCGCTGGTTCCCATTCTCACCAGGCTCCTCACGCCCGAACAATATGGCGCCTTTGCGCTGGTGTCGGCCGCGGTCGCGGGTGTCGGCGCGATCACCAACGGGTGGCTCACGTCATCCGTGCTCCGTATGTATCCCGGAGCCAGAGAGCAGGGGTACGCGCGTCGTTTTCTGCTGATCGTCGCCTCCGACGGCGCGATCAGTGTCCTGGTGTCAGGCCTGCTGCTGATCGGCCTCACCGCCGTCATCCGTCTCTCGGGCTCGGTCCAGACCCGCCCGGTGGCCATCGTGGCGATGGTGATCGTGGCTACGGCACTGGTCGGTGACGCGTCCTGTTCGATTCTGCGGAGCAGGCTGCGGGCGTCGGCGTATTCGCTTTCGATGACGGTCCGGGCCTTCGGCAGGCTGGCGGGTTGCGCGATCGGGGCGTATGTGGCCGACGATCGGCTCCTGGGCGCGCTGGTCGGGTGGGCGGTGGGAGCCGCGCTGACCTCTCTCGTTCCAGCCGCCCTGGCCACAGAGAGCGGCCACCCCGAGTCGGCCGCCGACGCCGCGGAATCGTACCGATTCCGGACCTTGAGCCGGCGTCTCCTCGCCTACGGGATCCCGCTCTCGGCCGGGCTCGTCCTTCAGATCGTCCTCTCCGACGTGGACAGGTTCTTGTTGCAGGTGCTGGCAGGCACCAGAGAGGTGGGAATTTACGCGGCGGCCTACCAGCTCGCGAGCGGATGTGTCGGGGTCGCTGTCAGCATCCCGGTTCTGGCGGCTCTCCCACTCCTGATGCGAACGTGGGATTCCACTGACGGCCGCGAGCGGACCCGGGCTCTCATGCCCCGACTGATTCAGCAGTACGCGCTGCTCACGCTCCCGGCGACGGTCGCGATCGCGATCCTGGGGCGACAACTGTTGCTCCTTGTGACCTCGCAGGCTTACGTGTCCGGGGCGCCGACCATGATCCCGGTCGCCCTTGGTGTGTTGTTTCAAGGGTTGGGCCAGTACACGACGGCGGGATTGTTGCTGGTGAGGCGAACACAGAGCCTGCTGGTGCTGCTCGTGGTCGCGGTGCTCGTCAACACGGGGGTCAACCTGGTGCTGATCCCCCGGCTTGGCATGCTCGGCGCCGGGATCGCCACCGCGATCGCCTACCTGGTGTTCGCCGCCGGCGGTTGGCTTGCGACCAGAAAGATCGTGCCGCTCGAGTGGCCCGTCCGCAGTCTGCTCCGGATCATGGTCGCCACCGCCGTGATGAGCGTCGACCTGCTGCTGACCCTTCATCTCCTGCAGCGCGGGACCGCCGCCCTGGTCCTGGTCGGGATCGTGTCAGGGTTCCTCGTCTACGTTGCCGCGATCGCGGTGCTGGGCGAGCTTCCGTGGGCGCCGGGCTGGGCGCCGCGGTGGATGCTGAGTCGATGACGGCCTCCGCGCCGCCGAGGAGCGCGCTCCGGATCTGTGTCTGTTGGGGGGGCGCGATCTTCACCGACGGGACCGCGAGGTGGACGGCCTCACGGCAGTATCACGTGTTCGAAGGGCTTGCCGCGACCAACCCGGTGGTGTTTTTGAGCTTCATCGGAGGGGGGTCGGCACCCGAGCGGGTGAGCTCCGACATCCGTCTCCTGCGCGTGAGCCGGCCGAACCGGAACAACCTCGAGGAGTACCTGCTGCGGGTGCCACACCAGGTCCTCGGCGCCTGGCGTCAGGTCCGGGCGCACCGTCACGACTGGGACGTGGCGCTGCTCGTCGACCCGCAGCCGTTGAGCCAGATGACGGCGTTCCTGCTTCGTGTGTACCGGGTCCCTTATGCGATCTACGTCGGCGGCCGGTACGACATCGCGGTGCCTTACCACTACCGCACGCGAGCCCGGTGGATCCGCGCGGCGGCGGACCTGTGGGCACGGCATGTCGATCGCTGGTTGCGGGCCCAGTACCGGCGGGTGCCGCTGATCGTCACCGGTCAGGAACTGGCGGATCTCTATGGCCCTCGCTGCCGGGTCGTCTTTTCATCCTCCGTGCCGGCCCGCAGCGCCGAGCCGGATTGCGTCGCGCGCCGCTCCTACGATCGCCCTGCTCCGCTCCGGGTGATCATGGTGGGCCGCATCAGCCGCATCAAAAGGATCGAGCTCGCCCTCAGGGCACTGGCCGGCGTGCCCCCGGAGCGGCGAGGGGAGCTCCGGCTCGACGTCATCGGTCCCTTCGAGGATGATCTCTACGGTCGTGAGCTCCTCCGCGAGCTCGATGATCTCGATCTGGGCTCACTGGTCACGTTCCACGGGGAGGTCCCCTGGGGAGAACCCCTGTGGGAACACTATCGCCGCGCGCACTTGCTGCTGATGACCTCCGCGTCCGAGGGGACGGCCAAAGTGTTGCCGGAGGCGATGGCGAAGGGGGTCGGTCTGCTGCTGCCCCGCATCGGGGGGCTCGCGGCCGCCTTCGGCGCGGGCGACTTCGTGCGCTGGTATGAGCCGTCGCCGGCGGACCTCCGCGATACCCTGCTGGCGCTGGCGTCGAACCGCCCGCAGGTCCGTGCCATGGGGGAGGCGGCGCTGAGCGGGTTCCCCAGGTTCAGCGCCGAAGAGTTCCAGGACGCGGTGCTGGAGACCCTTCGGACGCTGGCCCCTTCGCGGCCGGCTCCTTAGACGGAACGGCGCCTTCCCGCTTGCGGTAGACATCCCGCAGCACCGGTACCAGTGCCGGGAGGGCGAAGGTCAAGGAGTTGCCCTGGAGAGGGAGGAAGATCGCGGCCGTGAAGAACCCGGCCAGCGCGAGGGCGATGGGCGCCAGCTCCGCGGTGGAACGGAGGCGCACCATGAGCCGGACCGCGAGGTAGCCACAGACCACCAGCAGGAGCGCGCCGATGATCCCGAGTTCCGCCAGGTAGGCAAGGTACAGATTGTGCTCTTCACCGGGACCGGGAAAGAAGATCAAGGGCGTGCCGGTCTGCGCAGCCAGCAGATACCACGTCTTGGGGACGATGAAGTTGCCCATCCCGACACCGAACAGCGGATGGTCGGTGAACGCCTGAACTGACATCCGCCAGAGGTAGACGCGCTGACTGTTCTCGAGCGCGCTGCTGGACAGGATCGTCGCGATTCGTGCTTGCGCGCCGCCGATGCCGAGGGCGAGGCCCAGCTGCGGAACGTCAAGGAACACCCAGACCAGTACCGCGCCGCCAAGCAGCAAAACGGCCGCCGCCCAGCGGTGCTTGTAGCCGGCGAGAAAGATGCCGGCCGCCAGCATCGCCACCAGAGCGAGGAACGCACTCCGCGACGCCGACAGAATGATGGCGGCCAGCTGCACGGCGGCCATCGGAAACAGAAGCATCCGCGCCGTCCAGCCGGACCGGGCGATGAGCCCGACGGTCACGCCCAGGCTCCCGGCCAGGATGGCCGCGAAATCGTTGATTCCCACCTCCGGGACGCCGAGCCTGCCCGCCACCACAGTGGAGAGGTTCAGCCCGTACAGGACCTCACCGGTCACCGCCGAGACCACGCCACCCAGGGAGAAGGCCCAGAGCGCTGCCCGCAGCAGCCGCGGGGTACCGATCGTGGTGCGGATCGCGAAGTAGGTCGTCAGATCGAGGCCGTAGGCCAGCAGACCGGTGGACGGCGAATTCGCGCCCATGAGGGCGACCGAGAGCAGGGAGGCAGCGCCGGTCGCGACGATCGCGACGTCCAGCGAGCAGAGGCGGAATGCCCGCGGCTGCGTCCCGATCAAAAGGCCGATGACCGCGGAGATGGCGAGCGTCCCCAAGAGCGCGCTCACCACACCGGTGCCGTTGAGGGTGATCTCGATCGCGATGGGGAAGAGCAGGAAGTAGGCGAACGCCGGCCCCCCCGGGATGGCGGCGAGCAGAATCACGAGCGCCAGCGCCAGCGCCGCCAATCCCCCCCCACCGGGAACCAGGCTCTGACCCAGGGGCACCGTGAGCCCGACCAGCGCGCAAACCAGGATCAGGAGCAGCGCCCAACGAAGAGGGGCGGGGACGCGAGCGAACCGCCAGAGTCCCTCCTGACCGAATGGTGCGCGTGCTCCTGACTCCATCTCTCTTCTCGCGTCCTCTATCCCGCCATCCATTCGGCGGTCACGCGTAAGCCTGCGCGGAGTGGTACCCGTGCCACGAAGCCGAGGCTGCTCTCGGCCCGGGACACCCTGGAGTAGTTGCGCCGGATCTCTCCCGCGGGTTGCGGCAGCCAGGTGATCTGCGGTTTGATGCCGGTCACCTCGGAGAGGCCCGTCACGAGGTCGATCACCGAGGTCTCCACGCCGGTGGCGATCTGCAGCACGGGCTCACGGAGAGGTCGTGCGAGGGCGAGGCCGATGGCGTCGGCCACGTCCTGCACGAAGATGAAGTCACGGGTTTGCTGTCCATCCCCGTACACGGTGAGCGGCCGGCCGTCGAGGAGGAGTCTCAGGAACTTCGCGATCACGCTGGCCTTATGTGCGGAGAAGGGACCGTAGGCGTTCGCGAAGCGAAGGCTGACAGTCTCCAGGTCCCGCGCCTTGCGGAAGGCCGAGCAGTACGCCTCTCCGGCTGCCTTTGACGCTCCGTACGGCGACGCCGGCGAGCTTGGCCGGGTCTCGTCGATGGCGCCTTCCTGGTCCCCGACCGCGGCGTTCGACGACGCGAACACGAATCGCCGCACACCGGCGCGGACCGCCTCCTCCAGAGCCAGGAGCGTGCCCCGCACGTTCACCTCGAACCCTGGCCAGGGGTCCGCTACCGACTCCAGCACCGAGGTCGCGGCGGCCAGGTGCACCACCGCTTCCGCTCCCACCAGGGCCGCCCGCAGCGCCGCCCGGTCGGTGACCGACCCCTGGACCAGGCGGATCCCGCTCGGCAAGCCGCCCCGGGAGCCACCGGTGAGATCGTCCAGCACCGTGACATCCCGACCACTGGCCGTCAGCGTTCGAACTAAGGTGGAGCCGATGAAGCCACAGCCCCCGGTCACCAGGACATTCATGTCATCGGTTCCCGAGGGTGGCCGGGGCGCACCTGCGCTCGAGACATCCGACACATCGTACCCTGGGGACGCTTTTGTGCCTGGGACCTGCGCTCGGCTGGGCCGGCCGGACAAGATACGGTGACCGGAAGCACTGACAAGGAAGAGTCCAACGAGGCCGCCCTCACCTCATCGACCTACTGGGACCAACAGTGGCGGGCGATCCGGCTGCCCTACCTTGTCGACCCCGCTCTTTATTGGTGGTCGAGCTTCATACAGCCTCTTCGAGCGCACACTGTCTCCCCAGCCCCGGACCGTACTCGAAGTGGGATGTGGTGCGTGTGAGTGGCTCGTGTATTTCGAGCACCGGCACGGGGCGCGGTCCTTTGGCCTCGACTACTCACCCGTCGGATGTGAGGTCGGCGCTAAAAACCTGGAGCTGGCGGGCTGCACGCCCAGAATCGTGCGGGGCGACATCCGGGCCCTGCCCCTGGTCCGCGGCTCCTTCGACCTGGTCTTCTCCGCCGGGGTGGTGGAGCATTTCGAGCAATACGGCCGGTTGATCGACGCCCTGGCCGGTCTGGTCCGGCCGGGAGGACAGCTGGTCACGACGGTTCCGAATTTTGCCGGCTGGATCGGATTCGCTCGCGGCCGCCAGGACCCGGAGACGTCGTCCATGCACGTACGGATCAAGAAGGCCGATCTCCGAGCCGTCTACCAGGACGCCGGCTTGGTCGATCTGGACATCGGTCAGTTCGGCTCTCTCCGAATGCCCTACCAGTCGCTGCCGCGGATCCGGGGGTTGGGGAGCGGCCTGCGGGGAGCGGCCGTCGCGACCGGCCGGGTGCTCGACAAGGCCCTGGTCGCGGGCTACCGGGTAAGCGGCCGGTCCATCGAGTCGGAGTGGCTCTCGAGCGGGCTCTACGCGGTGGGCCGGCGCCCACCCGTGAGCACCTCCGAGGAGACCGGCCCCAGGAGCCCTTCATAGACACCGAGCAGCCGGGCCTGCTCCGCCTCCCAATTCAGCTCCCGCTGATACGCACGCCGGCACCGATCGGCCATCTCCGCCGTCTTCTCCGGAGAGTTCAAGAACCGCTCCATCGCCTCGGCTATCGAGTCCGGGTCTCCGGGTTCGGCGAAGTGTGCGATCCGGAGCGGCCCCAGGACAGAGCGCAGGCCTGTCAGGTCACTGGCCAGCATCGGCAAACCGGCGGCGACGTAATCGCAGAGTTTGTGGGGCCACTGGACCCGATCGCCGTAGTTCATGCTCCGGGCGTACAGAAGCAAGCCCACCGTGGATCGCGTCAGGTAGGAGAAGATCCGGCGATAGGGAACGGCGCCACGGTCACGATCGACCCGGTCAGATCGAGCCGCGCGACCCGGGCATTGAACGCCTGGGCGTAGTCCTCGTCGGAGAAACCCCCCAGGAACAAAACCGCCAGCTCCGGATGTGTCTTTTGCACCTGTGCGCAGGCGTCGAGGATCTCGAAACCCGCGACCTGTGGGCCGACCTCGCCCAGATACACGAAAACCGGCCGTCCGGCGAGCGCGGCCAGTTCCGGCGGCGAATCGCCCGCAGCGGCGAACCCGGTTGGGGTCAGGTTGCGGACGACCTGGGTCGGACGGCCCCAGGCGACGAAGTGCTCGGCAATCAACTCATCGACCGTGAGGACGGCGTCGGCACCACGGGTGAGAACTCGTTCGAGAATCGAGGTCATCCATGAGGCGACCCGCGCCGGCCGTCCCCGGAGACCGAGGTTCTTCGGGTAGACGATCGGGTATTCCTCCGGCGCGTCGTAGACCAGCCGGTAACCCATGACGGCTTTCAGGGCGCGAGCCGCCAGGAGCGTCTGGAGGTCGTGCACATGGATCAACCGGGGGCGAAGGTCGCGCGCGCGCAGCACCGCCCGGGCGGCGCTGGCGAGCCGGAGGCGCGACGACGGCCGCCTGATGCCGATGCGTCGTACCCCCTGCCAGCACGACCGGTCATCCCCAATCCCGACCAGCGCGACCGACCATCCCGCCTCCGCGGCCGCCGTGGCTTCTTTGTGGAGGGCGCGCGGGCTGTCAATGGTGTCCGTCACCATGAGGTGGCACACATCCACCGCCGCGGGCGCGGGCCGGTGGTCACCCGTCCTCCGGAACGCCTCGCTCATCGCCGAAGCCCTGTCAACGTGCTCAGCTCCACGCCACTGGAAGCCACTGTCAAGTGGCTCGGCCGCCGGCCCGGCTGTTAGCATCCACCCGTGCCGGCCTCATCGCGGAACCCGCTGCGGTTTCTCGACTCCCTGATGCTGGTGAAGTCCCGCCGCCACTGGGACCGGATCGCCCAGCATTTCGCCACCCCCCCCGAGCAGGTGGTTCGGAATCAGACGGAGCACGAGATCGCCGTCGCGGGGACGCAGCTGGCCGAGCGCCTGGACGTGGGTCCTGACGACGCGCTGCTCGAGGTCGGATGCGGCAACGGGCTGATCCTGGACCAATTGCGACGGGTTGCCGGGAGCGCCGCCGGTCTGGACCTGTCCCCGGCGCTGGCCGAGAAGGCGCGGGCCTTGACCGGCCTTGACATCCGCCTCGGTGAGGCGGCCCGCCTCCCGTGGGATGACGCCAGCTTCTCGGTCGTCGTGTGTGAAGAGGTGTCTCAGAATTTTCCTTCCAATGGATACTTGGTGAACACTATCAGTGAGTTCGTCCGGGTGCTCCGTCCGGGCGGCCGAGCCTGGCTCGGCGGGGTCCGCACACCGTCCGACCGCAACCGTGCCCACGGTCGGAGCGTGGGCCGCCGGCGGCACCTGATGGCGAGACTGTACGAGCGGGTCTCCGGCGTCGGCTTGTGGAACGGGTACTTCGAACCCTCGCTCGTCGAGTCCACCGCCGGGCGCCTCGATTGTCGGTGCCGGATTACGTTCGACAGAGCGGGCGAGCACGGAGATCTGTTCGACGCCTTGATCACGAAGGGTGTGTCATCGCGCTCTCGATGACTCGCTCACCAGTGAGCGCACCACACGTTCGACGTCGCAAGCGGGATGGCACCACCAAAACGGGTGCGCGAGGACGTAGAGATGCGGGACACGGCCGACGAAGTGGCAGGGGCATCCGCGTTCGCCCCAATCCCGGCAGGAGTCGCTGAAGAACGTGGCACCCTGGTTGAAGCGGTACTCACCGGGGTCGTAGCGCAGGCCCGATTCGACGAGCTGCTCCTGAGTGGGGCGGTAACTCACGCGGCGTGGGAGGTGAATCGTCCCACCGGTCACCCGCCTGCCGGACACGGCCTCCAGCCGCAGCCTGGCGGCTCGCAGCTCGGTCGGGGCGCCCGCGGGATCGCTCGGGCTCTCGAAGTGGAGCCCGATCTCGTGCCCGGCGGCGACGATTTCACCGATCAGACGCCCGGCACTCGGAGTGTCGATCCGGTAACGGCGGGCGCTCACGCGCACGAAATACGTCGATCGCACACCAAGCTCCGCTTCCAGCGCGGCCACCCTGGCCGCGTCCACCAGGGAAAGGTCGACGTCATGGCGCAGCATCAAAACCGGCCGGCGAGGTTGCTCCAGGTACGCCGCGCAGCCGACGCATCGGTACCCGGCGGCCAGGGCGGAGCTGAGCAGCCGGCGGTAATGCTGGAGCGTGAAGCCGCACGCGGCCACGCTGTCCTGGAGCTCCTCGTGCGTTGCCTCAGGCATGCCTCTCCCCGCCGCGAAGGATCGCCGGCGCCTGCGGGCCCGCCCACGCGATGAGGTCGAAGATCGACAGGTCGGTGAGCGGTACGCCGTCCACCTCGCGATAGTGTGGGTGCTCGTACCGCTGCCACCGTAGCCGGATCCCCGCCTTCTCGAACCGCTCGGCCTCCAGATACTTGCCCCCTCCGGCGCCAGACAGGTACTCATCGGCGCCGACGGCGCAGCACAGACGTACCAGCAGGTCGGTCCCGGTTCCCGTGCAGTGCAGTTCACTGGACCGCACCAGGCGGCATCCCAGGTCGAGGTAGGAGGCGATGTCCTCGATCAGCCGGATGTTGATCTCGGCCAGGTAACGCGTCTCCAGCCCGACACCAGGCCGCACCGTCCGCAGGGCGATCTCGGCATGGGGAGCATCGCGGTAGGCCTGCTGGAGCGTCCGCAGGTGTTTGCGACGCCAGCGGAGGTCGTCCACCACCTCGATCTGGGTGATTGCCGCACCGAAGGCGTGTCGCACCGGGATGGTCAGCCAGACCGCCCGGTCCTGATTCCAGATCCGGTTGCGGTTGGTCCAGTTGTTCTTTGAGTAGGCGACGTGGTCGAGCAGAACAAACACGTCGCTGTCGGTCATCTTGCCGAAGTACCGAAGGCCGGGCAGATAGTTGGGTTGGTGGATGGCGACCCGCATCATCACCCTCCTCGGTCGCCAATCAGGGCCGGGTGGGGAGGTCACCCGACTGCATCACGCGGGCGCCGGGTCGCGAGCCCGAAACTGCTCCATGATCGCGACCACCCGCCTTGAGTCTTCGATGCTGCCCGGCACCTGTGTGCGGCCCTCGACGGCACCGGCGAACTGCGCCAGCTCGGCGTCGAAGAGGTTGGTCTGCGGAAAGGTACGAACGTGATTGCCGATGTCGTAGATCCCCCGCGCTTCCCGGCAGTAGAGAACCGTCGGCAGGTGAGCCAGGATGGTTGTGAAGAGGCTGCCGTTGCGGCCGTGGAGCTCCGTGTAGTTCATATAGGAAGGCGTCACCAGATCGCTCTCCAGCAGGACCTCGATTGGACCTGCCCGCAGCCGCGCCACGACATAGTCCTCGGCCGTTGAACGAACCGGCTCGCCGTCGATCTGCCGGATGGGAAGGAGCACCTCTCGGACCAGGAGCTGCGGATCCTGCAGCGGCCCCAGCAGCCAGTCCGCCAGGTCCAGGATGTGAGCCAGCATCTCCATGGATGCGCCGCCACCAGAGGCAAGGTCGTGCTTCCAGGAACGCGCGTTGCCCCGTCCGCCGAGGCGGAAGATCCCGAGGTGGAGCTGCTCGAGAATCTCCTGGTCGACGATCTCCTTGGCGAATTGATAGGCGGGGTGGAAGCGGTAGAGGTAGCCGACCATCACCGCCTTCCCGCTGCGCCGATGCGCCTGCTCGATCCGCTCCCACTCGGCGACCGTGGAGCACAGGGGCTTCTCGCAGAAGACGTGCTTGCCGGCGTCCAGGCCCGCCTCGACCAGGCCGGCGTGCGCCGGAGTGGGCACGCAGACGTCGATCGCGTCGATCCGATCGTTGTCGAGGATGTCCTGCGGCCGGGACGCGCGGTCCACCCCGAAGCGTTCCGCGAACCGCTGTGCCAGCTCGAGCGCTTGGTCCGCCACCACGACGCCGACCCCGAGCCGTCGGTACGCGTCGACATGGCGCTCGGCGATACGCCCGCAGCCGATGACGCCAACTCTCACCATCGCCGGGCTCGATTCTCCTCATGCAGCCGCTCGGGCAGCTCACTGACACGTCCGGGGTTGCCCACCACCAGCGACCAGGGCGGGACGTCTCTGGTCACCACCGCCCCCGCCCCGACGAACGAGCCGCGCCCGATCCGCACCCCGGGCAGGAGGATGGCGCCGGCCCCGATGGTCACGTCGTCTTCCAGTATCGGGCCCTCTGGCCTGTAGGCGGAGCGCTGTCGAAGCGGGTAACGGTCGTTGGTGAGCGTGGCCCGCGGACCGAGGAACACGCGACAGCCGACGCGCACGTGGGTAGGGATGTACACGGCGGTCTCGATCTTGACCTGCGAGCCGATCTCGACCTCCCCGTCGATGATCGAGCCGGTGCCGACCAGGACGTCGTCGCCCAGGACGGTGTGACTTCGGATCAGAACGTGATGTCCGGTCCGGAACCGCCGGCCCGCGCGCACGTCTCCGTAGATGATCGACCCGGCCCGGACCACCGCGCCGTCGCCAAGTACGGCCGGTCCCTCGGCGCCTTCGACCATCAGGCCCACGATCGCCCCCGGGTCGATGCGGCAGTCCTGACCGACCTCCGCCAGCGTATCGCCGCGGGTGTTCATACCGCCGGCGGTGCGCGGAGCGGGGCGTCCCGAGGTCCGGCGATCCGCCGGCGCGGCCGCCCGATCACCCAACCGGTTCCTTCTCGCGGACGGGCCCGCGCCACGTGATGCGGGGGACGATCC
>CAWEGH010000004.1:0-654175 GCA_963808785.1 Candidatus Dormiibacterota bacterium
GTCGCCGGCCTCGTGGTGCGTGGTCGGCTTTCTGATCGTCCGGCACCTGGTCCGTCACTCGGTGATCGGGATTCTCGTCGGCGTCATCCTCGGGGCTCTGGTGTGGATGGTTCTCAAGACGAATTTGATCGCGGACGCCGGCGCGACGATCACCGGATGGCTGGGGATCTGATGAGGCCGACAGAGGAGAGCCGCGCCTATATGCGGCAATGGCGCGAGAACCACAACCAACTGGATCCAGTGGACGTCGCGCGCCATCGGGCTTCGGTCGTCGCGTGGCTAGAGCGGAACGGGTACACGCAGGGATGGCTACCGCCGGATGTTCGGCAAATGGTCCGCTCAGCGGGTCTGGAGGTCGCATCGTGATCAAGGTCTGCGCCAAGTGCGGCCGCACTTACGTGGCGAAGTCGGACACCGCGAAGTGCCCCAGGTGCGGAAGGCGCGCCCGCTACCGGGTGGCACGCAAGTGACCGACGAACCGCACAACCCCCGTCCGAGCCGACTTGGGGATGTCCGCGCACCATCGACGACATCCTCCGCAAGACTCTGGTCCTGCAGCTGCAGATCGACGCCATGCGCCGACACCTGGAGCAGGAGAGCGAGCGATGACTGAGAAGATTCGCACCTGGGCGGAAACCCTGGCTGATCGGATCCTGGGTAGCAGCCTTGGCAGGTTGCTGTCCATCGTTAGCCCGGCGACGTTCGACTGGTGTGCGGACCAGCTGGGTTGGGAAACCTTCCTCGACGGCCAGGAGGAGGACAGATGACCGACCAGCTCGACCTGTGGGAGCCGCCTGAGCCGGTTGGCCCCGCTCCTGGTGAAGAGCGCTACTTCCGCATGATGGAGATCAACGAGGCCAGCGCCTGGGCCCACGCCGGCGGGATCGCCATCCACCGCAACTTCAACGTCGACGGCCTCACCATCGGCGGTCGCAGGCGCTCGGGTGCCGCCTTCCATGTGCTCGGCCAACAGGACGTGCTGCTCGAGTGGGGGCGGCGCAACGGACAGAGGCCGCACTGGATCGAGGCTGAGCAACGGACGCTTCCCCCGCACTTCGACGTGTTCGGTGGGCCCGCGAGGCGACTGCTCGCCATGGCTCCCAAGGACGCCGAGCGATGAGGCTGTGCAACGGGTGTGGCCGGCGCCGCGACGACCTGCAGGCGGTCGACCGGATCGGCCGGCTGCTCTGCGAGCCCTGCCGCGGTGGCTGGCGGCCCGACTACGGATGGGACGGCTTAACGGAGACCGTCGCCACGACGGCCGAGACCGTTACGAAACCGGGCCCCCCGACTACGGAGCCGCGATACCGTAACGCGGCGGTTTCTGCGCGACCCCCGCGGGCCACACCGGCCTCTACGAAGGACCGACGAACCTTGCGCCGGCGCTATGCCACCGACGCCGACCGGCAGCGCGCCTACCGCGCCCGCCGGCAGGAGCGCGGCGTGGAGCAGCGGGAGCTCTTCCCGTGACGACGCTGATCTATGTCGGCAACAGCGAGGGCTGTGTTGGCCGGTGTGACGCCAAGTGCTACAACGCGAGGGAGCCTGACTGCGACTGCATCTGCGGGGGCATGAATCACGGGGTCGGCCTCCAGCAGGCACAGGAGAACACCGGCGACCTGGTCGACCCCGATCACACGTTTCGCGATCGCATGGTGGCGATGGGTGGGGACCACGTCGTCGTGCAGCCGGAGCTGTTCTCGTGACCCTGCGGAGGCATGGCAGGGCGGATCGCGGCAGATTGGTAAGGAAGACCTTTGCCGATGTCCAATCGCGTAGGGAAGTGGTTTCGTTGAGTTCAAACGCCCATCCGGAGAGAACGCACTTCCTTGGTAAGGAAGAGGTCTCGAGTTCGAATCTCGACGTGGGCTCCATCACCCACATTTTGAGTTCATCTATGAAGAGAACCCCGCGTGTCAAGCCCCTCGCGTTGTGGGGTAGTGGTGGGACGTCACGGTGGGTGGCTGGCACGGGAACGCATGTTCGGATCGCGATCGTGCCGCATCACCAGGTGGTGGGTCGGATCACCGGACCATTCATCTTTTCGGCAGTCTCTGCCATGGTGGGCATGCGGCCTAGCGGCTCAATCAAAATGGCGGCCGTCCGTCTCAGGAGGCCATGAACTCAAACGAGCGCGCTCGACCGCGGGGAGGTGGTCTTCGATGTCGGTGTCGGCGCCGGGAAGGCCCGGCAGCCGCCCTTGTCGCGGAGGGCGTAGTAGACCAGGGTGAGGAGTCGATGGGCCAGCGCGACGCGGGCGATCTTGGTCCCGCGCTTCTTCTCGATGCGGGTGAAGAACAGGCCCAGCTCGCGGTTGGCGAGGGCGTGGGTCGCCGCCTCGACCATGATCCAGCGCAGCCAGCGTGAGCCCTGCTTGGAGATGTGGCCGCGTCGGGTGTGCTCGGCACTGGAACGCTCGGTCACGGTCAGCCCGGCCCACGCGCAGAGATGGCGGGCATCAGGGAAGCGATAGATGTCACCGATCTCGGCCAGGATGATGGCGGCAGTGGTCGGGCCGATACCCGGGATGGGTAGGAGTCGCTGGGTCCGGGGATCAGTCTCATAGAGGGCAAGGATCTCGGTGTCGGCGATCTCGATCTCGGTCCCAAGGTCGTCGATCAAGCGCAGGCAAGCTTCGAGTCGACCCTGGGAATGCTGGGGCAATCGAAGCTCCTCGAGCAGCTGCCGGCCGCGTCTGCCGAACATGTCACTCATCGGCTCGGCAACTCCGTGTTCGGCCATGAGTGCGTGGACCTGGGCCTTGAGCCGAGACCGCATCCGCATCAACGACACTCGCATCCGCACCAACCGGCGCGCTTCCCTCACCTCGGGTGGGGCCATCCAGGCCTCGGGCAGCATGCCTGTCCGCAGCAGCTGTGCCAGCGTCTTGGCGTCGACGGCGTCGTTCTTCACCCGGGCGTTAGCGATTGCCTTCGTGAGCAGGGGGTGCGACATGTGAGCATCCATGCCGGCATCCCGGAGCAGGTCGGCGAACCAGCCCCAGCCGAAGGTCGCCTCGAATGCGACCGATCCCTGTTTGGGCTCCGGCGCCAGCTCTCCGAAGACTTGGAACAGTTCATCGAAGTTGGTGGCTACTCGGCGATTGCCGAGCACCTTCCCGCGCTCATCCACTGCTGCTACCTGGGAGACCTTGCGATGAAGGTCGACTCCGATGTACACCATGTCGAGGGCCTCCTTATCTTGGCGACTGTCTGGATTTAGGGACACGACGAGTGTCGCCCTTGGTCCCGGGAGCGGAGGCCCACGTAGCTCAGTCGGCAGAGCACTTCCTTGGTAAGGAAGAGGTCTCGAGTTCGAATCTCGACGTGGGCTCCATCACCCCTTTTTTGAGTTCAAATCGGGATCTTCGTGCCTCCCAGCAGCCCCTCAAGAAGTCTTTCGATTGCGGGGGGGACGAGCTAGCGAGAAAACCTGCTGAGCTTCCCCCGCTTGCGAATCTGGTCGAGGAGTACCTGGCCGCAGCCAGGGCCCGCGGGCTCTCTCGATCCACTCTTGAGAACTCCTACGGCTATCCGCTTCGCCACATCTTCATCCCTTGGTGCGATGGCCAGGGGATACGACGACTTTCCAACTTGTCGCCGAGATCGCTGGACCAGCTGTCCGCTCAACTGCTCGACATCGGCGGGAAACGAGGTGAACTCTCGCGACACTCCGTGCACACCTACATGCGGGCCATCAATCGGTTCCTCACTTGGGCCAAGGAGGAAGGCGAGGAGGTCGATGCTCAGGCTCAACTTCCAAAGCTCCCGAGCTCCTCAGGAACGTGGCCCACGAAGCGCACATCGAGAAGCGCGTGTACCCGCATCTCTTCCGCCACTCGTACGCGACGTGGGCGCTGAACCGAGGGATGAATCCGATCATGCTGGCGTAAATCCTGGGGCACTCATCCCTGGCGATGATCCAAAACGTCTACAGCCACCTCTCTCCGAGCGACACGTACGACGCCATGCTGCGGGCTCTGACGACGGGGGAGTAGGCACTCACTGTTTCAACTGCTGACTGGGCACCCGCGGCGCCTCATCCCACTCCGGCCTGTCGAAGGCGCTCCTGAGCTGCCCCTTCAGTCAGGCTGATAGGTGACTCTCCGGCGGCTTGCTCCAGCTTCGCGTCGTAGGCCCTCGTCCAGACGCCTGCGGCCCAGCAGCGCTGTAATTCGCCGTCACTGAAGGGGCGTCCGCGAGCGGCCGCGTACGCATTGAGGAAGTCTCGGGTCTCGACCACGGTGGGAGCCGGATTCAAGTAGATGGCCGCCGCCAGTCCGGCGATGACGGCTTCGCTGTCCACGATCAGGCTGTCCCAGTCGAACACCACTAGCAGTCGGTTGCCGTGCCAGCGCAAATTGTCCGTTATCCAGTCGCCGTGCCCGATCAAAGCTTGGTCCTGGCCTTCCTGGAGCTTCTCACGAGCCGCCTGGGCCGCTCCGTCGATCCAGCCCGGCCCATCCACCCCGTTCAGATCGACGTCCAGCTCGTCGGGCCGCGGCCACACCCCGCGTTGGTTGTGATTCCAGGCGGTCCACGTCGGCGGTGGCGCTAGCGACGGCACTTGCTCGGGCCGGGGCGCCAGGTCGACCAGTTTCGCTAGCGCTGCCGCAAAGGGGCATGCGGCGCGACCGCTGTCGGGCTGCATGACGCCGCCCGAGATGTAGCTCTCGGCGGTGGCTTCATACTCACCGAGCAGTGCCGGACCCGCGAGCGGCTGCGGACAGGGATATCCGGAATCGAACAGACGATGCTGCACCTCGGTGCACGCAGCGATCCGCCCCGCAGCGGACCGGAGTCTCACTACGACCTCGCGCCCGTCCGCAAGCCGTATTCCGATCACGCTTGCAAGGTGACCCGTTCGGAACAGCTCATGTTCCGCTGGACTTCCCAGGTGCAGCTTGCACCACGCCCGTAGGCTCGCCCTGTCAACCACGGGCAGCTCGAACGCCACCTGGCCATTCTCATGGAACGACTCCCTCCAGCAGCCCAGTCGGCGGCGGAGGCACACGACGCTATGCCGCGCGCTCACCCGTCCGCGGAACAGCGACCAGGTCGACCAGTTCTCTCACCGGCCGGTGCTCGCGGAAGGCTCGCGCCAACATGAGCGCCGTGAGCGGACGGATTGATTGGCCTGCCATTACGCGCGAGATCGTGGCTTCGCTCACGCCGGATGCCCGGGATAGCTGGTGCTGGTCCCAGCCTCGAATCGCGACGTGGTACCGAACCAAATCGGGATCGAAGGTCATCACGCCGCCTCGTCGACCGAGGTGACACGATCCAGTTTTCGCGCCACCTCGAGGGCAAACGGCCGGCCACGCACCTCGAACTGCTCGGACACCAACGGTCGTGCCAATGCCCACGCCTGCTCGAACTCGCTCCAGCCGTGCAACGCCGCCAGCGAGGTAAGACACCCCTACATCAGCGCACCTCTTCCCAGAGCGGATCAACCGGCCAGCGTCGCTCTCGTGCGTCCGCCGTCGGCGTTCGGTAGCTCAGCCAGCTCGAGCCCGCGTTGTGCCAGAGATCCTGGGGGGGGGGAGGGAGGTTTAGAACTAGAACTCGGAAGAAACAAAGAAAGATATTAGTCAAGAGAGAAAAAACAAATGTAGCAGAAAAAACGCTAGCCGATCTATGTCAGATAGAGGGTTTAGTAGTAGACACGAGACAACAGTCTGACGCCGAACTGGAAAATGATCAGGCGGCGCCGCGAGCGCCGCGGACTCGTAGTGATCCTTGCGGAATGTGGAGGGCGAGATGAGCCGTAGAATATCTGCAGCGACTACGACACAATGAGCGAGGTGCGTTGACGAGTCGATAGAGTAGGCTCGTGATGCGGAGGTGAATGCGGTGGAGTTGAACGAAGAGTGCATGGTAGACTAAAGCCGGACGCGGAAAGTTAAAGGTGGAGAATCTGGAGCGGTTGAAACAGAAGCGGGCGCCATCGCCTGACTGTTTGACGCCGAGGGGCTCGAGCAGCGGAGTATATAAGATGAGCTAACGAGAGGCGTAACAAGTTCAAGATGCCGATCGCGGGGAAGACGGTAGAGTGATGCAGAGATAGTGGAACAAGGCAAGGAATAGGGCAGACAGGGTAGACAACAGGGTAGGGTAGAGTAGGTAGGCTGAAGTAAACAGCATTTTAATGTAGAAAGACTGCTCTAGATAGTGGAAATACGAATAAGGGTTTCGCCAAGGTTCGAGAGGGTGCTAAAGGGAGTTCACAGAGCCAGCAGACAGGGCCGCATCTGCGAATGGCAAGGCGATGACGCGGCACGGGTGGCACAGAAGTGACGACAATCGCGGGCACCCGCCGTAACGATAGCGGCGACCTCGGGGGTCGGTGCGCCGGCTAGGTCGATCAGGGCCACCTGAGAGATCCGCGCAGCGGCATCGCAGCCGCCGCATGGCAACTCCAGCACCCATTGATCGGCCCACCACGGCGAAGCGCTCTGCTGAAAATGATCGAGGTGATGAGCCGGTGCCGCGAGCGCCAGCGATCGTGATCGCGGTTGCGGCAGATAAGTGGAGGATTGCGGGGTCGCTGAGCCGAGAAACCACCGGCCCCCGCCATCACTGGGACCAGATCGGGGGGCTCGGCTGCGCACGGACTCCACGGAAGTACCCGCAATGACGACAGTGGTAGACGCCGACGCGGGGTTCGCCTGAGACTGAACTCAAAGATAAGATGTTATTTATAAGATTAGATTTCGTTAGATGTGCTAACTATGAACCGCAAGGTAGGGATCAAGGCGCACGGTGAGAGACTCGCAGGAAACGGAATACGCTGAAGGCCATACAACACAGATCGAGGCGAAGAGGTCCAAACGGCCGAGTTTCTCACTAGAGCAGAAGAAATACAGCGACTATACGAATAGAACACCGTGAATAGGCGAGTAGAAGGGATAGAAGATGAGAAGAGTTTAGAAGTATGAAAGAAAGGAATTGCTTACAGAATTCGATATATGACGACAAGAGCTGCTATCTGTGCGAGAGATCTAGTCGGCCTACTAGATGGTGCTACGATAGATATAGTGGAGAATAAGAAATTCAATACAAAGATTAGGTAGAGATATAAATAAAGTTGGCTAATAATAATAAACCGAAAAAAAAAAAAAAAAAAAAAAAAAAAGAAGAGAAAGAAAAGAAAAAAAAAATAGAAAAAAAAGAAAAAAAAAGAGAGAAATAGAAGAAAAATGACAGATATAGAAAAAAGCATAAAAATAAAAAAAAAAGAGATAGAAAAAAATTATTAATATAAAAAGAAAACAAAAAAAGAGAAAAAAAAAAAAAGTTGGAATGGAGTAAAAACTCGGTTGCAGGCGGGCGCCATCGACTCCCTGAGGAAGAGCTGTAAGAATTGTATGATTGATAACAGAGCAGATGAAAGAGCTAGGAGTAAAAACGCTAGAAGCCTAAGATACTGGCCCTCACCCAGAAGAAGCCGTCGGATAACAACACTGACTGGAGTAACCGCAGATAGGGTGAGGCGCTGGGGGTAGAACATGCAGGTGGCCCGGGTTGGTCGAGTCCGGTATGCAGGCGCATCGTCCGATCGCACGTGGCCTCCAACGACCCCGATTGCGAGAGGGAGGCGGCCGACAACAATGGCGGGTACGTGACCCCGCAAAGCAGCGGCAATATTCAGCGTCGATGGAAGACGCCTATCCAGGCCCTCGATAGCACGCGTCCAGATCGGCCCTTTAATAAAAATAGAGATGAAAGAAATGAATAAGAATATATCCGCAGCGGCACGGAAGCGCCCCATGGCACGCTCAGACACGAGAACGTCCATTGATCGGAAAGACGCCTCAGATACACCAGCTAGGAGTTCGTGTCATTCTTGCTCATCGTAAAGAGCCAAGAGGCAAGAAGAGACCGCACGTGGCCGACAACCATTCTGACACCCAAGCGACGAGAGTAAAGGAGTTATAGAATATAAAAAAAAATGTAAAGATATATAAAAAGAAGAAATATAAGAGATGGATAAAAGAGGAAGAGATATGGATAAGAAAGATAGAGAGAGACCTCATAAAAAGAGAAAAAAAAAAAAAAAAAGAAGAAAAAAGAAGAAAGATAATAAGATAAAAAAGAGAGAAAAAAAAAAAGAAAAGAAAGATAAAAAGGAAAAAAAAAGAAGAATAAAGAAGAATAAGAGAAACAAAAAGAACGGTAACGGTCCACTAGACAGCCCTCGACGAACGGCTTCCCCATCTCGGGGGAATCGCGCCTGGGCGGTCGGCAACTCGAGGCTGACCTCATCGAGGTTGCGACGAACCGCCCATTCGCCTGGTCCGTGGCCCCCAGCCGCACGTGAGAGCTCGTGACCGCGCCGCTCAGAGAAACGGGAGATAGCGTCTGACCTCCCAATCGGTTACTCCTGCCCGAAACTGCTCCAGCTAACACTTGCGAGTGTGAGAGTAGAAACGCACGAACTCTTCGCTGAAGAAGTCTCTCGCAATAGCGCTAGACTAGAATGCCGCAATAGACTCATATAGCGAAGCCGGAAGTTGCGTCACAGTACGATCGCTGTACGCGTCCACACAGAACGGCGTGGGTGGGTGAACTCGATTTTCGATGCCATAGAGACCGACAGACAAAGAAGCTGACATCGACAGGTACGGGTTGACATCTACACTACTCACTCGGTTCTCTACGCGGCAGCTTTTCGCATCGTGGTTCAGGATGCGCAAAGCTGTGCTTCGATTGTCGTAACTACACGTAGATGTGGTCAACGCTGCTGAGTGTGGTGTAAACCGCTTGTATGAATTCAGATTCGGAGAGAACAGAAGAGTCAGGTATGGAAGAGTAGATAAAGAGCTGATAATATAGTGCAATGCGAGATTGGACAGATTTTCATCTCTTTAGGGGTCTCAGAACAAGTTCTGGCTCTCCTTACACAGGGATTGATGGAGGTGGCAGCTAGAACAGTGAGAGGGGAGTGGCTTTGATATGAAGGTTGACATCAAGTACTGTTGCGACGAGATCTCCTTGACCGCGTGTTTGAAGAGGAACGCGCGATCGACTGCGTCAGGAAGCTCCGTATAGGCTATGTTGACCTCATACTGTCCTGGACCCAACTCGGGATGCCAGCGCTCGATCGGGATTCCGAACGCCTCAAGGCACCGAGACAAGGGTCGAGTGATGTGCTCATCCGTAGTACCTCGCTGAATGCCGTAGGCGCGAGAGCGCAGAGTCAACGTCCGGAGCGACAGAGCTAGATGTCTCTTATCTTACAGTGTCTCTTCAGTCTACTGAAAGAGAAAGAATTCGAACTCGGCTGCGAACTTCACCCTCCCGATTGACTCCGCGCGCCGAACAACGTGACGTAAGAGATTACGTGGTGCGATTTCGATTGTACGCCCGTCCGTGAAGAAGTATTCACACAACACCAAACTAGTCCGCTCAAGATAAGGGACGATCCGCAACGTAGACAAGTCAGGGATTGCGTCGATGTCAGCATACCACACTCGGTTCCAAGAGGGACACTAAGCCTCTGTGTCAGGTGGTGGAGGAATCGCATTTTGCTCAGTGTACTGGATACAGATAACATCACCTAACGGCACTGACGAGAGGGGACGTTCCCCGAAACGGACGGCAGGGATCCGCTTGCCAAGGAAGAGTACATTAAGGTCTGACGCTACAGCGATGATGACTTCGAGGTTATTCTCCAGATCGTCCGACGGACGTCGTCGACCAGTGGCTCTTGAAGAGAGAGGAACTCCTCGGCCTCGCTTAGACGCTTGCGTGCCGGCGACCTGTCACAGAGTGCGCTATCGCCTGGGGTTCGGCTCATTTCGGTGCATCCAAGTCGGCTGTCACCACCATCTCCTCATGGTTCAAGATGGGCCAGATCTATGGGGAAGTCTGCCGCAGCCAGACCGCTGGCGCATCAGGGTATTCCACAGTTTTTGACCAGATAGACCTCAACCAACGCGCGACACCTACTGTCGCTACCCGCCTGGGGTGCCGTGTAGAGCCGACGGCAACCAGACGGACCCGACACAGGCTACGGGATCACGGCGCCCTCTCGGCTGGGAACTCAACGCGAGCCTCCCGGAAGCGCCCGACCACTACTTAATGGCTCGTATAGGTGAGAGAGCAGTTGAACTAGGGAAACAAAGATGACAGAAAGAGATAGACGTGGCAAGTTAGAACAGCAGTTCGCACAACAAACTGCAAGAGTGCACTCAGGAGGAGAAGAGAGTGGAATACACCACAACTGCTCAGACTGTCTGTTTAGATATCGCTAGCGACGAATGCGCTTGGCATGACTATGAGCACGATGCGGAGTTGAGCGCGCAGTCTCCTGTACACCGGCTTATCCAGCCAGACGGAACTGAGGTCTGGCTCATCACCAGATATGAAGACGATAGGGCAGCGCTCGGCGACCGGAGGCTCTCCAAGGACCCTCGGATAGTCCCGAGCGCGCTCGAGGAGGCCGGCCTGATACGTCCGGCGGTCGGGGAGGCAGGATCTGCGACCCTCGGGGTCCGCCTCCCGACGCCGGATCTGATGTTCAGCGATCCTCCCGAACACACGAGGCTGCGCGGACTGGTCAGTCGAGCCTTAACCCCCTGACGAGTAGAGGGATTACGGCCCTGGATAGAGGCACTAACTGAGCACCTGCTAGACGAGATCGCTGTGCAGGAGGAGATAGATCTTCTCAGCAAGATAGGGTAATAGCTGGAGAACACTGTCATCTGAGAGCTCTTGGGCGTACCCAGCTAGATCAAGATAGCATATGCTGCTGGGTTGAGGGGTCACTGGCAACTAATACAGATGCTCAGTTGGACCCTTAGGAGCAGACCTACTAACAGTACGTAGCGGAACTGGTAAGAACGATTGCTACACACGTTCGGCACGACCTCCCCGAGGAAGAGCAACCAAACCTGATATATGCGCTACTCGTCGCAAGCGAGGGTGGGTACGGCCTGACCCAGGCGGAGACACTCGATACGCTCGGACTGCTAGTGCGCGCCGGCACCTCAGACACGCGGCAATTGATCGGCAATGGAATGCTCGCGCTCCTTCGCCACCCCGACCAGCGCGACATGCTGCGGCAACATCTCGAGCTGCTCAAGAATGCGATCGAAGAGCTGCTACGGTATGACGGGCCAAACGAGCGCGACACGTACCGCTTCTCTCTAGAGCCGATCAGGATCGGCGGCATCACGATACAGAAGCACTGCATGATAGGCGTAGTAATAGACTAAGCAGACCGCGATCACAGACAGTTCGAGTCCACGGATCGGCTCAATATCACGCGTCCACGTCCGCACCACCTGGGGTTCGGTCACGGGATCCATACCTGCCTGGGAGCGCCGCTTGGCCGTCTAGAGGTACAGATAGAGTTAGAGCGGCTGCTACAGCGCTTTACTGATATGGAGCTGGACTGCAACATAGAGAGTCTGCGCTTCTATGACGCCGGATACCTGGCGCGTGGGTACTTGAAGTATAACCGTGCGCCTGCATGGAAGAGGACCAGGAAGACCTAGGCCGGCTAACGTGCTCAAGAAACGTCAGGTGTAGCAACAGGTGTAGCAACAGGGGCTAATGAAGGCGCACGGCGGGACGACTGGGCGGCACGAGCCGGAAGTCTTTGGCTCTCGCACAATCGGACGCGTCCGGAGACTCTTAATCCCAAGGTCCACGGTAACGGTCCGGGCCCGTGCACAGTTCAGATTTGTCATAATAGAGTAAGTCCAGATGAGAGTTTTGCAAGATAGGGGAGCGGAACAGATAAGGGACATATACAGTATGGCTAAATATGCTAGCATCATTATCACAATGGCGAAGTATACTGCAGAACAGCTGCGTCAGCTACTGGAAAAAGGCCACGCCATGGGCAATGCCGACGGCGATCCCAGCTATCACATCGATGACGACGAAGATCTGCGGCATGCGATCAGTGCCGTCGGCAGAGGGGACAAATCTCCGGAAGCGATACGACGCTACATCAGCGGTAGAGCCAAGGACATGAATAAGCTCGACGAAATCCCCGAGACCTGGAAGGCAGACGGCACGCTGAAAGATTGAATGTGTCCTAACGAGCGGGCGGCCGCAAGGGGAGGGGGGTCACGCGGGGGGTCACAACCCGACAGGCACGGCGAACCCTGCTACACCCCCGAGCGACACCTTGAACCAGTGTCCCGAGATCAAAAGAGCAGTGTGCGACATAATGCGACCTGACCCGAACCCGCGCCATCATTTTTCGGGACCATGAGACGCCGGATTCGAATCCCGCGCCCCCGACCACTGGGAGTGCGATGATACCTGTCGTGGCCAAGACGGGGCCGGAAGAGACGTTCGAGCAGATCCGGGCCGAGTTCATAACCGAGCTCCAGCGAGCAGCTGCGATTCACTCATTCGCCTGGGTTGGAGCCAGGTGATACAGAGATGAGGTGCTGGAGGCTAACACTCGCGCGCCCCGAGAACCTGGTAATCCCGATCTCACTCTCTGGTTCGGCAGCGGTGATCAGAACCAGCGCTTCGCGCCATACGCCGGGGTGAGGCTATCTGAGGTACTCACGGTGTTTGCGGACGAGAGTCTCACAATGGCTCTGCTAGAACACCAGTGGTTGGTCTTAGTGTATGCACTCTGGGAGGACAACATCAGAAGAAGGCTCGCCGCTGTTGCAGGTTGCGAGAAGACTGAGGTGAAGTGGACAGTTCTCAGTGACCTCGGGCGCTTGTGCAACGACGTGATTCACCATCGCGCGGTGGCGACAAGGAAAAACACCGGGAAGTGCACATGCCTGCGATGGTTCACGGTAGGCGACCGGATCAGAATAGAAACAGAGCACATCGAAGAGTTCCATCGTCGCCTGGACGGCTCTGACGGCGCAGTACAGTTTCCGGCGAGCTGACCTCCACCCCACAGAAGATGACGGTTGCCCGCGGTCCCCCTCAGTACCTCCGACCACGACCCGCACTGGCCGACCTCGCATTGTGACTACAGTCTTGACTACAAAGCCCGCGGACCGCAGCCGATCTCACCGGTACACCGTGAACGTTGGCGAACTTCGCATCCAACTCGCCACATTCCCGATGTTCAGGCTGTTAACCGCAGGGTTCACGATTCGAGTCCGCTCCGGAGACACTCGCTGCGACTCAAATGCGGACCACGTGTTACTCAACTCCAGTCGCTCTCCTCATATCTGAAGGTAAGGCGTTGTGCCAGGTAGAGCACCACTTCCTCCATGTCCGTCCAGACTGCACAGCTTGCGTAGCGCACCGCATAGAAGGCAACGTAGGCGCCGAGCTGCTCGGGGGAAAGGCGTTCCGAGAGGATGTCGCGGAGCTTCCGGTTTACCGATGGCGAAGCCTTCCTACCCATCTCAACGTCGAACAGGAGCCAGACCAGGTCGAAGAGAGCATCACCCGTAGAAGACTGTTCACAGTCCACCACCGCGCAGAGCCTGCCATCCCGTACGAGGACGTTCTCCGGCGCGAAATCCCGGTGGACGATGTCATCTACGACCTTGAGGAGCGGCTGGCAGTGATCGAGCTGCGTCCGAGCCTCCTCAAGCAGTTGAGATCCTACTGGGTGGCCCTTCAGCGCGGACGGAGTGACATCGAGCAAGCGATCACCATCCGTCAACATTGAGCGCAGCTCGCGGGCCCAATCAGATACAGCCACCGGCGAGGCTCCAGTTTCCGCGTCTATCACCCCGATCATCTCGTCGAGCAGGGTAGCGGTCACACGGGCGGGCCACCGGCCGGAGACGTACTCGTAGACGGCAAAAAGATGGTCCGCGATCGTCCCGTGTTCTATGACCGCGGGGATGAGCACGCCACGCTGGCGGAGCACCGCCATCCGGTTCAACGCCCCGTCCAACCTGATGGAGCCCATGGCCGAGTCTGGCGCCCAGGCCTTCACAACGACTCTGCGACCGTCGATGTCCACGAGCGACGTGTCGCCCGCCCCGTGAGCGAACCCTCGCACGAAGCGAGCACGTCGAGACCGCTTTAGAGCCGATACCACTTGCCGAGCAGGAGTCACGGCTTCATGCTCAAAGCCACGTAGCCAGTATTCCCGAGGAACGAGTTTCGACGAGCAAACAGCGGCTCGAGCAGCCACGGCAAGCACGCCGCGCCACTCCGTCCGTGTGCCGTGCGCGTGCCAGGGGGCTCACAGGGGACTCCACGAACCTCGGCGGGACCGCCCGAGCCACGGTATACCAGCCGACACGGAGCCGCCTACTGTCGAACTCCCAACCCCGAGCGGTAGACACCGTCTGGCCGCCACTGCCCCGCCGGAACCACGAGTCGCACTCTTCGGCACCGTGAGCGCCCACCGGCCCAGGTGCGGCGGTCTGCTGCCTACGTAGTCGCCTCCTCGCCCTGCCCGGCCTCGCGTGCTTCTGCAAACGCCTCCCGAGCTTCGCGAAGAATCAGTACGGCGAGGACCAGGGCGGCGACGTACTCCGCCCACCACCAACCAAGCAGGGTGCTCGCACCGACACCCACTAGCCCAGATGTTGCACGTGACCCGATGGGGGGATCCGCATAGACGAAGGAAAGGTGCCTACCTGAACTGGCGAGAATGGCGTCACGCCAGACATCCCTGCGTCGAGCTCGGAGGCACCTCTGCGGTGCAGCGTAACAGCCCTCGTCAACAGCCGTTCACATCGCCACGACGGCCAGGGTCTCGTCAATCACCGAGTGCCGCGGCACTGCGTGAGCTGGCTGACGCAACGAGTACACGTCCACTCTCTGCGACGGTCTGGATCCACTCCGGGTCCGCCGCGCCACCCACCATCCGGCGCCATGCTCACCGAGCTCGCCGACAGCACGCCGACGGTGGCGACTGCCGCGATCTCGCGGTGCTCCACGACCAGCCCGACTCTCGGCAACGTCACCTCGGTCCCACCCCCGCGCGTCATCAGCCGGCTCACCAGGGACCATCTGGACCAGTTCCGTGCGGCGCGGCGACGGATGCGCGATCGGGTCTGGCGGAAGGCGACAGGCCCGCGCTCAGGAGCTCGATCGACGCTATCCAGGCACCCGAAGCCGGAGAAGCACGCTGCGCGCCGCGACACAAGCCGGCTTCGGCTACCATCCCTTGACCTGCTTCCTGGAGGCGACCGGGGAGGCGCTGCCGCCATCCTGCCGATCGCAAGCGCCGCCTCGAGCACCATCCAGACGATCGAGGCGATCTCGAGAGCGAATGCCAGCTCGCGTAGAGCCTTGGGCGACGCAACGTCCGCCGTCACGACCTCCTCATCGTGCACCACTCGCCCAGCACGGTCACGGCGCATTCTGCCTGCGGGACGACCCTGCGTAAGCCTGGTCAAACAGCCTGAGCACCCCGCGCGCCACTAGCAAGGCGACCGACAGTGAGCGCCTACCGAAAGGCCATCCAGTGGAAGGTCCCGGTGGGGCCGACAACCATTCTGACAACCATTCCGGCCGACGCCGGGCGTCTACCTGGCGGACCGGCCAAAGGCCCAAGCCTCGCGGACGACGTACAGCGCGACTGCGAGCATGAAGAATGCATTGAGTACGTGGACTGCGGAAAGAGGGGGCGGCCATGGGATGAAGCCCAGCACTGCCTGAAGGACGAGGAGACCCAAGAGAAGTCCGGTGACCTTCTTGATGCGCCCTGACAGTCGGGCCAAAAAGCTAACTCCCACCATCAGCAGAATGATGATGGTGATCGCGATTGCGTTGAGGAAGTGGATATTCCAGTAGGGACTGTTGTTCCAGGCTGCGACACCGTAGTTCAGGCCGTTGTCGAGCTGATGCGCCACCGTGAAGAGGCCCGCAGCTGCAACGTAGATCTGGAGGATGATGAGCAGGGCGAGAAGGACCGAAAGCACTGAGTATATGCGAGCCCGAATAGTCGGGATCGCGACTTGGCGGACGCCTATAGTTTCATTGGCCGACATTCGCTTCTTCTCCTAAGGGCCTGAGTACGCTGTCGAAAGGAGCCCATCTGCGGTACAGGATGGTCCGTGACATCTTCAATATCATCTTGGCGGAGGAATCGCTAGTACAAAGGCACTTTGGGCCGAGGGCGGCGAAGCGCCACAAGAAGCGACGCGGCGAGGAGCGATCAGCCTCGGGCAGCGGGACGAGGACCTGACCCTCGCACTCTGCGATCCTCCGTTCCGTGACTCCATGTCGTTATGTGGTTCACTCCTCACGGCTAGGATCGTTGAACCATGACGAGGAGGCAATGGGAAATCTGGCCTACTAAGTTAGGGCCAGTCTCGCTCGCTCCCCAGCCCAGAAGTTCTGGCGCTGCCCTGATCGTGAACGTAGGGAGCGCACTACCCGACCGGCTCCCAGCGCCAACCATCGTTGTTCTCGCACTCGATCTGCTCGCCGTCCCCCGCGACCTCCCATGGCCGCCTGGGTTCGTCACGGTCCCGGTCTCGAAAGCCGTCACGCCGCAACCGCCACCCTGGGTCACTTCAGGATCGCGCGGAGCGCCCGAACGTCCGCAACCAGCTCGGCCGGGGCTCGCGGCTGGTCGCGGTCTTTGGGCAATAGGCCGCCTGGACTCAAGTCCCCATGCGCGAAGCGAGCTGTGACGTGGGTGTGGAGATGCGGGATGCTGTTCCCCAGCGTCTCGTACTTGACCTTCCTCGCCCCGAAGTTCGCGCGAACTGCCGCCGCTACGTGCAGCACCTCGCGCCAGTATCTGGCTCCTTCCTCATCGGTCAGGTCCATTGGCTCCACGACATGGCGCCCACGCCTCACGACAAACACATATCCGCGCTGTGGCCCTCGTCGAGCCAGGTAAGCATCCGCATGGGAGCCCGCGAGCACCCGAACACCGAATGGAGTCTCCTCCGATCTACCTTGCTCGCACATCGGGCAGGCCGCCCCGGAGTACAACAAGTCCCAATTCTCTGGCCACGCCACGCGCGCATTGTCGGATGACCTGCCGTCGGAACCGGGCCAAGAGGCTGCTCGGTGCATCGGATCCGTCGCGTTGACAACCAAACTGACAACCAAGGGGGCGCAAAGGGAATCGACCAGCACCCTCCACGCGGAGGTACCGGACGATCGTCCGCGCCCCCGCACCTGGCCGACTGGAGACTCCGGACCGCAAGGCAGGGGATGATGCGCCGTTCACGCCGTCGCAACGGACCGTCCACCAACTCAAGCGCGGACGCGCAGAGCGTTGCTCCCTCGCGAGGCCTTCCACACCGCCTCGAAGCTGTGGCCGATGACTGCAATCCCCAAGAACGCGAACCACCCGCCGTTCCGGAGATCCGACCCAACGAGCGCCGCCGTGACGGCCACGACGGCGAGCGCAGACCAGCCTAGTCCGGTCACGATGCAATGGGCCTCTCGGCACCGCGCGAAGTTCGCCAGGCAATAGGCTCCCGCGACCAGGAAGAAGGCGGCCTCTAGCATCAAGCCGGCGAGGGAGCCAAATCTGGACGATGCCAGGAACATGACCGCGACCGTCAGGAAGACACAGCAGCCTCGGAGGAAGGGAGCTGTCAACCTCACGTAGCGGTCAAGGGCAAGTTCCAACCCGTTGCGAGGGGGGCGGCCGCCGGAGCGCAGGTGCCGCCGAAACACGTCCACTGCCGCCACCAAGAGTCGACTCGCTGCTGCCTCATCGCGACCAGTCGGTGGTCACCATACGTCACCCGCTCGTCCCCATCAGCCAAAACCGAGACCGTTCGAGGTGCGGGGTCACGTCTTGAAACTCAGATCAAACGGACGGAACTCCCAACCATGGGCCGGCCGGTGCTCAACCCCGGGACCATTCCCGATTAGGCGTAGTAGTGGTCCGGCTTGCGACCCGGTTCTGGTCTGCAGCTGGGTGGTGGTTGGGTGGTCCGGCGGACGAGGAACTACCGTGTCCTGTCACCGGGCCCGTGAGACACGGGGGGTACCACCTGGTTCAGTCGAAAGCGGGCGGGCGATCAGCTTGGTAGCCGTCGCGGACCAGCTCGCCAGCGATCGCCGCGTAGGCGGCGGGATCTTCAGGGGCGGCGGTGCCCAGCCCGTCCACGTAGCGGTTGTACATGCAGAACGCAGCCGCGATCAGGACGGCGTCGTGGATCTCGACATCGGTGGCCCCCTCGGCGCGCGCGCTGGCCACGTCTTCGGCTGCGACGAGCCGCCCGCTCTGCTGTACCAGGCCGGCGATGTGCAGCAGCGCTTTCAGCTTGCCGGACACTGGGGCAGTGGTCGCGTCGGCCAGCACCTGCCCCACCTGCTCGTCGCCGCCGGGAAGCTGCGCCGCCGCGCACGCCCCATGCGAGTTCGTGCAGTACTCGCAGTCGTTAAGCCGCGACACATAGGCCGCGATCAGCTCACGTTCCCCGCGAGAGAGTGTGCTGTCACCGCGGAGCAGCAGCTCGGCGAGCTGCATGAGCGGTCGGGCCGTCTGCGGTCGGTACCTGAGCAGCCCGCCGATCCCGGGGTGGTCATTGCCCAGGTCGAGATGCGCCATGGTCGTCTTCTCCCTTCATGCGGGTCGCGTTGTGGGCTCCAATGATGAACCAGGGCTCGGTGGCGGGTGCCGGCGGTTCCTGGGACATCCTGACCGAGCAGGGGACTCGAGCGCTCGGGGGAGATCGAGGTCTCGGGCGGGCGGCGGCGAGTGAGCCCGGGGAGCTCGTGATCATCCCCTCCAAGCGCCCCCACGAGGTGGGTCACGGAGAGTCCCATCACAGTCATCGACATCTTGCCCGGCCCACCAGGCGCTCCAAGCAGATCGCCTATAAGCTCAAGATCTCGGACAAGACGGTCCGCAACCACGTCAGCAATATGTACGACAAGCGAGATCTACGATCGCTCGCAGGCCGTCCTGTACGCGGTTCGCAAGGGCCTCGTCGAGCCCTAGATGTCCTAGGTCCCACAAGGACATCGACTGTAGAATGACTCCGTGTTGCCCGTGGTCACCAAGAACGCACTTCCCCTCTTGTCCGAAGACGGGCCGGTCACCCTCATCACCACCTTCCGGCTACGAGAGGATACTCCACTGAATCGCTTTGTCGACTTGTGGACCGACATCGGAAATCTCATGGCGGGGCGAACAGGATTCGTATCGTCCCGCCTCTATCGCGCCAAGGCCGGGGCCGACCCCCGGGACTACATCCAAGTCGCCAACTGGAGCCACGCCACCCTACTAGCAAACGCACGGTCCGACCCCGAGATGCGGTGGATGGAAGGGGAGGTGGAGAAACTGGTCATCCGCCGGAGCCGCGTGCTCTGCGATGCCAGCACCGAGGAGATCCTGCCCCCAGGCTGACTTCCCTCGTGAGTGTTCTCCGCATTGTGGAATCGTGCATCTCACGCCACCAACGGGCGCTCAGCGTGGAGGTTCCGCGTGCTGGGTTTAGGTATCGCTGGAGTTCGCGCTAGTCCGCCGGAACTGTTGTCAGATTTGTTGTCCCTCCGAACCCGCCGATCTCGGCCTCGACGCGGAGGTGATCCGAGATCGCTCGCGCCTGCGGTGGCGGAGGGGGCCGCCGGAGCCGGCTTTGTTCAGGTGGATGCGGTGGGCGACGCGTGGTGTCTCACTGCGGATACGGGTCATGTCGAGCACGAGCGGAGCCCAGCGTCATGGCCGCAGACATCGTGCTCACCGATGAGGACCTCGCTCGAATTGCCGAAATCGCGCCGAACGTTGGCAGCGGGGAGCGCGCATAGCCGGGACGCAAACCGATCCTCACGTAAGAAATCGGAGGGGGGTCACGCGGGGGGTCACACCCGGACAGGCACGCCGAATCCTGCGACACCCCCGCGCGACACCTCGGATCGCCGCCCCGAGATCAGAAGAGCAGCGCGCGACACCACGCGACCTGGCCCGAAACGGCGCCATCACTTTTTCGGGACCGTGAGTGCCGGCCCAGCCGCTCCGCCCGATACCTCCATTGGTACCCCAAATGGGCTGGACCACCGCGGACTCGGAGCGACCCAGAGGCCCCATGGGGGGGGGGGGGGGGGGGGGGGGGGGGGGGGGGGGGAGGGAGGGGGAGGGGGGGAGAGGGGGAAGGAGGAAGGGGAGAGGGAGAGGGAGAGAAGGAAGAAGAAAGAGAGAGGAGGAAAAGGAAAGAGAGAGGAGAAGAGGGGGGAGAGGAAGGGGAAGGAGGGGAGGGGAGGGAGAGAGGGGGGGGGGAAAGAAGAGAAAAGAGGAAGGGAAAGAGGAGGAGGGAGGAGAAAGGGGAGAGAGAGAGAGGGAAAGGGAAGAGAGGGGGAGAGGGAGGAGAAGAAGGGGGAGGGGAGGAGAAAGGAGAGAGAGAGGGGAGAGGAGAGAGAGGGAAAAGAGGGGGGGGGAGAGAAAGAAGAGTAGGAAGGAAGGAGAGAAAGAGGGAGAGAAGAGGGGAAGAGAGAGAGAGAAGAGGAGAGAGCGAGAGAGAAAGAGAGGAGCGCGAGAAGAGGTGAAGCAGTGGGCAGAGAGAGGAGAAAGTAGAGTGAAAAGAGAGGCGAGGAAGTGAAAGAGAGCAGAGAGAAGAAGGAAGAGAAAAAAAGATAAAAGGAAACAAGAAGAAGGATGATGACAAGCGAAGAGATGCAAGACGTGAGCAGGAACAAGCAAAAAGAATAGAGAGAAAGAGGAAGGAAAAGAAAAGGAGGGAAAAAAGGAGAGAGAAGAAGGAGAAGAGGAAGAGAGGAAAAAAAGAAGAGAGAGAAGGTAAAAAAAAGATAAAGGTGCAGAAGGTATCGCACAAGCGAGGCAGAGCATAAGGGAAGAGCAAGAGAGGGCTCAAAAAGTGGAGAGAGTAGAAGCAGCGTAGGTGAAGCAAGGCGCGAAAAGCAAGGAGAGAGTCAACACATGTAAGCAGAAAGGAGCAACTAGCTCGACAGCTAGCACAAGATCTCAGCGAAAAGAGAAACACGTGAGAAGAAGAAGAAAGAGGAACAAGCAGAAGGAGGAGTGGACGCAGCGAGAACGCCACCCAGACACAACGCCACCCAGCGCAGGGAAACGCACGTGCCCGCCCCCGGTCGCGCAGCCCCCCGCAGCGCGGAGGAACGCGCCCGCCACCAGCGACGGCGGACGGACGGCCCCGCGGCCCAACAGTGGGCGAAGCCCGTCCCACAACAACACCGGACGCAGCCGGCGAAAAGAGGAACGAAGAAAGAAAAAAAGAGGAAAAGAGAAAAAAGAAGAGGAAAGTCCAGTGCCTCCCGGTGAACTCAGCAGACCACTCCGGACCGGCGACCCAGCCGACTGTTAAGTGCAAGGTCGGCAATCACCCCTTGGCCTCACCACACCGCGCTAGGCGTGACTGCCGAATGGCGCTACCATCAGGTTCGTGACGCTGCCGACGCTCGACCTACCTCCACCCCTCTTCGGCTTTCGACTACAGGTCGTCGGACTGCGTGACGCCACTCCCGTCAGCCCCTCGCCCCCAAATCCGGTCTCAACGTTCCCAAACGTCACCACCAGCGCCGGGACGCAACCGTGGACGGCAGATTTCCGGGTCAATACAAACTACCCCGGTTCGGAGCCCGTGGCGATTGCGATCGTCCGCGAGGCGACCGGTCGCACAGTCCTCGGTTCAATCGAGAGGACCCAAGGTGGCTGGTACTGGGTCGGAGGTGGCCAGCGCATCCCCCTCGCCCCGAACGATCCCTGTGTGACTCGGCTTTGGCCGGGTGGGCGCTCCATGAGCGACCAGGACTATGGACGGTTCTGCAAGACCCGCGTCATTCCTGGGATTTATAGGACGGATTGGAACGTCAGCTTGTCGTACAACCTGGCGACCGAACAGGTCAGTGGCGATAGCACGGGGCCAGCTGGCACGACCTTGGAGCTCCATCACGATGACATTGATCTGCGCTTTGTTGTTCTGCCCCTAGATGCCAGGAGCTTCCAGCGAGATGTCGTGCCGCTGTTCCGGCCTTCGGACGTCAGGGCGATGGAGGACCCACTGGGCCCTCCAGTCGCCATTAACCTCTCGTCATACCAAGACGTCAAAGCGAACGCACAATCGATCAACATCGCCCTGAATGCGTCTCCCACCGGCCAGGCGACTCACATGCCGTGTGACGGCTGGTGGCCACCCGGGCCCTTGCTCGTCTTCCAGCAGTGGATCGATCAGGGCATGCTTCCGTGACGGTGGCAGCATGGCCTTGCGTGGCTTCTTTCGAGCTCAACCAAGCCCGACCGGAGGCCATGCTTCATCCGGATCGACGGGAAGAGGGGCTACGCTTCAAACCGGGACGCTGTCCGATTTCAAGGAAGAGCTACTAATCAGCGGATCCCCAGAAATTCTGCTGGTAACGAACTCACGACACCTAGTTCCGTATCAGAATTTTGCACCACTTCCTTTGGTAAGGAAGAGGTCTCGAGTTCGAATCTCGACGTGGGCTCCAGCACATCATCTGCACACCTGCGTGCGGGCGGTCAACCGATCCTCACTCAGGCAAAGAGGAGGGCAGGTGTCGTCCACCTTCTCAGGAACGATCCGGATTAGCGACGGTCGACCAGTCCTTTCACCGACCGGGGCTCGCGGAACCTCGCGCCAACTGGTCTCGGCGGTTCCCGATCCAGGCGTCGACCTCTCGACTGCGGGGTGGGACAACATCCGTACTCGGGCCGGTCGACGGTGCCATCCGCGGGTGGGTAGACTCCAAGGTAGCTGAGAACCGTAGGAGCCCCCAGCCAGTACCGCTGGCAACTTGTCCTAGTAGATGAACGTGACCAGGTTCGAGGTCGCCCGTGTCACGTGGCGCGTGTCGGTCACGCCGAGACCACCCGCGTAGTTCATCTCAGTCACGGTCCAATCGTTGCTGTCGGTCACGGACGTCACGACCGACACATGCCCGAAGGCGCTGTCGGCGCTCTCCATGATGGCGCCCACCACCGGGGTCTGGCCTTCCGCCTGTCCAGCGGCGGCAGCGGCGGCAGGCCACTGGTTGGCGTTCCCAAGCCACGGGATGCTGTAGATCTGGGCGACGTACCAGGTGCAGTAACCGGGACTGAAGCGGTTCGGATTCGAGGGTCCGGGCTGGAGCGTGATCGAGGCCGCGGCGGTGACCGAGGGCGTGGCCGGCTGCGCTAAGGCCGCAGGCTGACTGCGGTGCGCGGCCTGCTGCTGGGCCGGCTGTTGCTGAACCGGCTGCTGCTGGGCCGCCTTCTGCTGCTGCGCCTGTTGCTGGGCCGCCTTCTGCTCCGCGGCCTGCTGTTGCGCCTGCAGGGTGGAGATCTCGGCCTGGGTGTTGACCGCGATGGCGGTCGCCTGCGCCTGCTGCTTCGAGATCCTGTCCAGCTCCGCTTGGGCCGCCGCCTGGTCACGCTCGTCGCTTGCTTTGAGCGCCGTCGCGGCGTTGAGGAATTGCTTCTGCTGCTGGGAGATCACGCGAGCCTGCGCCATGCCACTCAGCAGCTCCCCGAGGTTCCGGGCATCCATGACTATGACCAGGGTCAGCGCTGGGCGCTCGTACTCGATGCGGGCCACCCGGTCCAACCGCAGGTTGAGCACCTTCTCTCGCTGTTGATCCATGGAAACCTTGGACGCAAGCGCCTTTACCGACGCCTGCTCGCTCTCCTCTTGGTCCGCGAGGGAGTTGATGGTGGCCTGCTGCTGCTGCAGCAGTTGCTGGAGCGTCGAAAGCTGCTGGCTCGGGTCCACCCCGGGCGTCGGACCTCCGGCACGGGTGGCCGCGAATGCGGGCGGCATCGTCAGAGCGCCGAACAAGAGGGCGGCGAACAGTGCTGCCAGGAGCCTCAAGGAACGGATCAAGGCAACCTCACGAGCAAGCTGCACATACCGAGGTGGCCGTGGTCCGGACGAGCGGGTAACGATAGTCTGCGCACGACTCACAGCAGTGATCCCTTGAGCGCCGCCGCCCGGCCACCGGCTGTCTTGACGATCGAGCGCCGACTGGTCGCCCCCATGCCCAGCTACCCCTATGAACATTGGGGTGGAGGATAACCGCGGCGACGTCGCACTGGCAAGGTCTGCAGGCTCAGTCGCGGCGGCTGATCGAGATCGGGCAGTCCCACGGTGCCCTGGGCGCGTTCAAGGCCATGAGTGGGTGGCTGGGTGTGGACTGTGGCCCCTGCCGGCTGCCGCTGCGGGGGCTCGACGCGGCGGCGGAGGCGGCGTTGCGCAAGGCGGTGGAGGCTGAGGGTCTGCTCGACCTGTTGTTGGCCGCCGAGCGCTGATCCGCCCGGTTCGAGCGGGTGTCGCGGGTGCGGGTGGCGGGGCCGAGGTGGATCAGCCCCAATAGAGCTCTTGATCGGCGAAGAGAGCGGGTGTGCCGCCCGTGTGGACAAAGACCACGGGCTTACCCGCGTCCAGCTCGCCGTTGCGTGCCATCGCAACCAGCGCGGCGAACGCCTTCGCCGTGTAGACGGGATCCAACAGGATCCCCTCGGTGTGCGCCACAAGGTCCAAGGCCTCTCGTGAGGCTGCTGTCGGGATGCCGTAGCCGTCGCCCACCTGCTCATTCCTGACCTCGGGGCGGCAGCCGGGAAGAGGGACGCCGAGAAGCCCGGCAGCAGGACGCATCAACTCGACGGTGCGATCAACCCTGTCTGCCACCGAGGGCGAGACGCTGACGCCGATGATTCGAGCGTTGAGCCCGGCGAGGTGCGCCCCGAGGGTGAGTCCGGCCAGGGTGCCGCAACTGCCGGCGGCGCAGAAGATGGCCTGTGGCTCAACGTGTTCGGCCCGACACTGCTTCGCGATCTCTTCGGCGGCGCTCACATACCCGAGGGCGCCCAGTCCGTTGGAGCCGCCGCCCGGAATGACGTAGGGCTGCCGCCCCTGCTCTCGCAGCACACACCCACCCGCCTTGGGATATAGGTCTCGGCCGCTGCATCGTCGGCGACGAACGTCCAGGTCGCTCCGAACAGGAGGTCGAGCACCATGTTCCCCTGCACGGCCGATACCTCACGGCCTACGAAGACAAGCTCCGCGTCGAGTCCGTACATGCGCGCTGCGGCCGCGGTCGTCCGGCAGTGGTTCGATTGCGGGCCGCCGGTCGTCAACACGATGTCGGACCCCCGGGCGAGCGCGTCCGAGATGAGGAACTCCAACTTGCGCGCCTTGTTACCGCCCATGGCGAGCCCGGTCAGGTCATCGCGCTTGATCCACAGCTGGTCCACCCCGAGAAGGGCGCCGAGCCGATGCGCCCGCAGCAGGGGCGTCGGAGTCGTGGCCAGCGTGACGCGAGCCGTTCTGGCGGCGTCAATCATGGTGTCATCCTGCACCTGATGCATGGCCCTCGCGCGAGTCAACGTGCTGTTTGTGAGCCGGGAGGGGTTTGACGTCATCCCTTGGCCGCGATGCACCGGGCCGCTAAGCTGGCCCGCGTGACGTCCTGGCCGGTCGAGACCTTTGGAAGAACTCCGAGTCATGCCCGGAGTCGAGGCGGAGCCCTACGGGTCGGTCGCCGAGAACCAAGACCTGGATCCGTGGAGTGATCTCGATGTCCGAGTTCGGCTGTCCGTTCCGGCAACCGCGGAGACGCTGTTCGGTGCGCGGCTCTGGGCCTGGCAGGAGAGCGCCGATCATGCCGGCCAGCACGTGCGGTTGGTTTTCTCCGACGGGCGTCGGGTCGACGTGGTGGTCAACGGGGATCATCGGATGGCGCTACCGGAGCCGCCCTGCGACAACGCGGTCCGGTTCCAAGCCGCGCTTGCTGCGACTCGAATCGGCAGGGGAAGTGACCTAATCGGTCTGCACCTCGTCCTTGGCATCCTTCGGGAGGCATTGGTGCAGATGATGCTCATCGCCGATCGCGACACCGGGACCAACCACCGTCGGGTCGGAACTGCGCATGATGCTCGCGCGGCCGAGGCGGCGGGGATCGCGGCCCGGCGGCTGAGGCCGGAGACCGCGCTGGAGGCGTGCGAGCTCTACGCGCGCTGGCGCCAGGAGTTGGAGCCGAGTTACCGAGCCGATTGGTCGGGGTTGCACCAGGTGCTCGACCGCGGAAGCCGGCAGTAGGGTTTCCTCTTCCGAACGGTCTGGCCTTGCTCTTTTGGCCGAACCGCTTCCGACTCTGGGCCCTCCATGCCCACCCCGAAACGACAACAGATCTCACAGAGGACCCGACCGCCGACCTGAACTGTGCTCGAGCCGCGGCCGATTCGCGCCCGGCGTGGCCGGCTGTCGCGACTTTGCTGTGCCGGCGTCGGACCGATATCAGAACATGGTTGCCTTGGGTTCGACCCCGGCGGGGTAGCGCCGCGCGCTGCCGACCAGATCTCGATCTATAGGAGGGTCTCCAGACTATGGCGGTGGCCTATCGGCATCTCTTCCAACCCATCACCTTGCGCGGCCGCGAGGTGAAGAACCGGATCGTCTCGACCGCGCACAACCCGAACTGGGATCCGGACGGCCTCATCTCGCAAAAGCACGTCGCTTATCACGTTCGCAAGGCGCGAGGTGGCGCCGGGCTGGTGATGGTCTTCGGCTCCGCCAACGTCCATCGATGGGCCGGTGCGTTTCCAGACTCGATCCGCCTGTGGGATCCCGACAATGAGCCGGCCCTGCGTCTTCTCGCGGACGGAGTCCACGCGGCGGGCGCGTTGGTCATGTCCCAAGCGAGTCACCTCGGGCACCGCGGCAGCTCGCTCATCACCGGCAGGCCCTTACAGGCCCCCTCCGAGGTCATACAACCGGTGAGGCGTGAGATCCCCCACGTCCTGAGCCAGTCGGAAATCCACCAGATCGTCAATTCCTTCGCCGACGCGGCACGGAGGCTCGAGCGAACCGGGTTCGATGGCATAGAGATCACCTCCTTCGGCGGCCACCTGATCGAGCAGTTCTGGAGTCCCACGGTGAACCTGCGTGAAGACGTCTATGGGGGCGACTTCGAGGGGCGCGTCCGGTTTTCGGTCGAGGTGGTCGACGCGGTGGCGAACGCCGTCAGCGATCGGTTCCTGATTTCGTTTCGCCTCACGGGAGATCCGCTCTTCGACGTCATTGGCCTCAACCAGGAGGACATGCTCGCCATCGCGCAACGACTCGATGCAATCGGACGCATCGACTTCTTCAACATCTCGGGGGGAACCGGTAACACGTTGGAGTCGCAGGCCGCGGTAGTCCCGGGAGACATGTTCGCGCCCGCTTGCTATCTCCCGCTTGCCCGACGGATGAAAGAAGCGCTGTCGGTCCGGGTACTTTCGGCGGGCCGGATCCTCGACCTCGCGACGGCTGATGCCGCGCTCGAAAATGGCGACTGCGACCTGGTCGCGATGACCCGGGCCATCATTGCCGATCCCGATTTGCCCGCCAAGGCTGAGACCGGAGACACCGGTCGCATCCGCCCTTGTATCGCGATCAACGAAGGCTGCATCGGACGCGACTATCAGGGCTTGCCCATGCTCTGCTCGGTGAACCCTGCGATCGCCTGGCCGGATCTCGAAGAATCACTGGCCCCACACGAGCGGAGGCGTGTGGCCGTCGTCGGTGGAGGTCCGTCTGGCCTGGAGGCGGCGCGCGTCGCAGCAGAGAGCGGACATGAGGTGACGCTGTTCGAACAGCTCCCGCATCTCGGGGGCCAGATCGCTGTTGCCGCTCGAGCGCCGGAACGGCCGCACCTGGGACGCCATCTCGGATGGTTGGAGCAGGAGCTGGGGCGGCTCGGCGTCGAGGTCCGACTGCGGACCCGCGCCACGGTGCGCCTGGTCCTCGAATGCGATCCCGGCGCCGTCGTCGTCGCGACCGGGGCCGAGACCAGCCTTCCGGACGAGGCGGTCGGGCTTTCGGTTCGCGCCGCGACCGATGTGGACGTCCTGGAGAGGCAGTGCCCGATTCGCAAAGGTGCTCGCGTGCTGGTATTCGATCGGGAAGGGTTGATCCGCGGCGGCAGCATCGCCAACTACATCGCGGAGGCCGGTGCGGCGAGCGTTGAACTGGCGACGCCGTTGCTTGCTGTCTGTCAGGACCTGGACCCCACGCAACAGCCGGCGATGATGCGCCGGCTGGCCCGCAACCGTGTGGTCGGCTCGCCGAATCAGGATCTGACGTCCCAGCGGAACGGTTTGCTGCGTCTGCGGGACGTGTGGTCGGACCACGTGCGTGAACTGGCTGATATCGACCTTGCCGTGTTCGTCGGCTACCGCCGGGCCGTGCACGGCCTGGAGGCCGAGCTGCACGAGCTGGTCCCGCAGCTCGAGATCCGAATGGCAGGCGACTGTATCGCCCCCCGCCGGCTGCATGACGCGATTGCGGAGGGGGTGGGAGCGGGCCGGGCAGTAGGGTCGGGCAGCCGCGGGGTCTACCCGGACGGAGTTGCGGCATACTCCCTGGCAGCACGCTGATCGACCGTCGTTGCAAACCACCTCCGCAGGCGCGGCTCTGTTGCTGAATGGAGCCCGCATTGCGAAACCGGCCGGTCTGGAAAGGCGCGCGTCAGATTCGACGGGGGTAGGTCCGCAGGTGGGCCTCATGGCGGCAATCAGTGACAATGCGACCGGTGGGGGAACGGAGCGCCGTGTGTGTTTGCCCGCGGGGACACGCACGTGGATGTACGATCGGTCCGGTTGACCGGGCCCTTCTCGGATGCTCGGGTTGCTCGCTCATCCAGACGCGGGAGCGCCGCCGTCGACGAGATCCAGACTGAAGATGGGGTCGTCGGGGTGGGGGAGACCTACCTCGGCGACTTCTTTCCAGGAGCGGTACCGACTCGTGGCCGACTACCTGAGGCCCATTCTTCTCGATGCCGGTCAGGTGGACATCCAGGATCTCGGCCGCTGGATGCGGCTCTGCGCCGGCTACTGGGCCCGTGTCGGCCTCGGGGCGACCGGGGCCTACCGGCGAGACCGAGCCACCGCCTACGTGGTGCTGGGAGTCCTCGCCTCCGCGTCGGGACAGGGGGTCGGTGGCCGCCTGCTCGACGAGCTGGACAGATGGGCCGCCGCTCACGGTGTCCATCGCCTTGAGCTGACGGTCATGGCGAGCAACGAGAGGGCGCTGCGGCTCTACGAGCGGAAGGGCTACGCGCGCGAGGGCCGGCGTCGGGAGTGTTTCGCCGTCGATCACGTGCTGGTGGACGAGTTCTACATGGGCAAGCTGCTCTGAGGGGTCGTGCGAGCGCCCCACTGGCGCCGACTCATCTCGGCGCCGCTTGGGGCGTGCGGGCCGGCCGCGGCAGGGCGAGCAGGGCGTCCAGGCCGCGCTTGGAGATCTCGTTCGCGATCACGAGACGTTGGATCTCGGAGGTGCCCTCCCAGATCCGATCGACCCGCAGCTCGCGGTAAAGCCGCTCGACCGGGTACTCCCGCATGTAGCCCCGGCCGCCGAAGATCTGCACTGCGCGGTCGACCACGCGGCCGGCCGCCTCCGACGCCGACAGCTTGGCCATGGCCGCCTTGGCGTGGAGCGTCTTCTCGTCTCCGCCCTGGTCGAACTCCCAGGCCACCTGGTGCACCAGCGTCCGGTTGAGGGCGATGTCGACCGCGGAATCCGCGAGCATGCCCTGGATCAGCTGGAAGCTCGCCAGGGCCTGCCCAAACTGATGGCGCTCCCGGCTCCAGTCGGCCGCCAGTGTCAGCGCGCGCTCGGCGGCGCCGACGGTGCGCGCGCCGATCATCAGCCGCTCCTCGGTGAACCAGCGCCGGGTCAGTTGGTACCCTCCGCCGACCTCGCCGAGCACGGAGTCGGCGCCCAGTTCGACATCCTCGAACACGAACTCCGGGTGTTCGTACACGAACGTGTGCATATACCGCGGGACGCGGGTCACGCGAACGCCCCGCAGCTGCTTCTCGACCAGGAAGAGGGTGGGGGCGTTGTCAGGCTGCACGTTCGCGAGGACGATCAGGAAGTCGGCGGCGTCACCGACGGTGACGAACCACTTCTCGCCCCTGAGGCGGAAACCGCCGCACATCCGCTCGGCCGTCGTCGCCATCCCCATCGGGTCGGAGCCCGACTCACGCTCGGTGATCGCGACGGCATCCCGCCGCTCGCCCTTGATGGCCGGCAGCAGATACCGCTCACGCTGCCAGGGGGTGCACGCCTGGAGGGCGTTGGCGGGACGCCACACCGTGTCCCAGAGGGCGCCGGTCAGCTTGCCCAGTTGTTCCTGGACGACGACTTGCTCGAGCAGGGAAAGACCGGCGCCACCCCATTCAGCCGGCATGTTGATGGCCTGCAGGCCGCGGTCGAGCACGTGCCGGCGGATCGCCGCATGAGCCTCGGGGCCGAGTCCGTTGTCGGTCTCACAGGTCTCCTCGTACGGCATGATCTGAGCGGCCAGGGCGGCGGCGCGCCCCTGCAGTTCAACCAGTCGCGGCGTGTAGGCGAAGTCCATCAGGTCTCCTTGGTTGATTCGGGTTCACGACTGGCCAGCGCCGGCCAGGATCACGCGGGCGTCGAGCGCCACGGCGCCGGCGGGCGAGGCGAGCAGTGGGTTCACCTCAAGGTCGGTGATCTCGGGATGGGCGGCGGCGAGTTCGCTGATCGCGGCGACCGCGGCCGCCACCGCCTCCACGTCGAGCGGCGGACGCCCGCGCGCGCCCTGCAGGAGCGGCGCCGCACGCAGCCTCCCGAGCAGCTCCTTCGCCGCCGGGCTGGAGACAGGTGCGAGGGCGAACGCGGTGTCTCCGATCAGCTCGGTGAAAATACCTCCCACCCCAACCATCACCACCGGTCCGAACCGGCGGTCCCGACGTGCGCCCACGATGAGCTCGACCGCGCCGGCCGCGTCCACCATCTTCTCGACCACACAGCCCGGTGGCCGCAGCCGCCGCTCGATGCCGAGGACGGCCGCGCGGACCCCCGCCGCGTCGTTGAGGCCGAGGACGATCCCACCGACGTCGGACTTGTGCACGAGCCCGAGCGCCTTCACCGCCACCGGATACCCGATCCTGGAGGCCGCCGTGACGGCCGCTTCCGCGCCTTGAACGCGCTCGCCCGCCGGGAAGGTGAGTCCGGCCGCCTGGAGCCACGAACGCGCCTCCCAATAGCCGCCGGCGGCTACCGGTGCGGCGCGCGCAGGGAGGCGGGGGAGCCCGGATGGGTGCCGTTCCGCCCGGTCCGCCAGCCGGCCCAGGGCCCAGGCCCCGTCCTCAACCGCTCCCACGACGAGGACTCCGCCGCGCCGCAGCCGGTCGGCGGCCGCGCTGTCGGCGCACATCGTGTGTATCGCCACCGCGGCGCTGCCCTCACGCGCGATCGCCGCCAGGCGCGCGGCCGTCGCGACCTCGGCCTCCGCCAGCGCCTCACCGTAGACGCCGTAACCGCCGAAGTACCCGGTCAGCAGGACCGCATCGACCTCAGGGCAGCCGGCGGTCAGGTCGAGCACGCGGGCGAACGAGAAAAGATCCCGTTCGCCGGCACCCGCGAGGTCGATCGGGTTGGCCGTGGCGGCCGAGGGCGGGAGCTGCGCCCGCAGTTCCGCCACCAGCGCCCGGGGGAGCGGCGGGACGGTCAATCCGTGCTTTTCGACCACATCGGCGGCGACCACCGAGGTCCCGCCTCCGTCTGCCATCACCACGCAGCGGCGACCGCCGCGACCTCCGGCGTGCCGAAGGGCGGACAGCAGCAGGCCCAGCTCCCGGGGTGTCGCCACCCGCTCCACCCCGGCGGCTTCGCAGGCGGCCTCGACGACCACGGCGTCGCTGGTCATGGCGCCGGTGTGAGAGTGCGCCGCGCGCGCCGACGCCTCGCCGGCGCCGGCGGCGAGAAGCACGATCGGCTTTCCGACCGACGCGGCGGTCTCCGCGAAGGCACGACCGTCTCGGAAATCCTCGCAGTAGACGGCGATCAGCTCCGTGGCTTCGTCACTCGCGTATGCCTCCAGGAGATCCGCCGCGGTGAGATCGGCCTGGTTGCCGAGGGACGCGAAGCGCGAGACCCCCAACCCCCGCCGTTCGAGCACGACACTGATCTCGAGCGCGAGGTTGCCGCTCTGCGAGATCAGACCGACCGGCCCCGGTGCCATCTGGTTTGACGTCAGATGCAGCTCGGTGTTGTTGTCGAGCACTCCAAGACAGTTGGGTCCGAGCAGCACCGCTTCCTGAGACCGAACCCGGGCGGCCACCCGTGCTTCGAACGCGCGTCCCGCGGCGTCCACCTCTGCGAACCCGGCTGTAACGGCCACGATCGCCCTCGCCCCGATGGCGAGCGCGTCATCCAGCACCTCCTCGAACCCCGCCGGCGGGACCGCGATCACGATCAGGTCTACCGGCTGAGCCAGGTCGGTAAGCCGGCGGTACGTCGACTCACCGAGCACCGAATCGCCGCGGTGGTTGATCAGATGCACCCGCCGCCGGTGACGGCCGCGGAGCGCCTGGACGCTGATCCAGTTGCCGTACTTCGTGGTGTCGTTGCTGGCGCCGACGACCGCCACCGATCGCGGTGCGAAGAGCGCGGAGAGGTCACGAGTCCGACGACCCGGCGGCCCGGTCGGGCGAGGTCGCTCGCCCGTTGCACCAGCGGGCCCCTGTGCTGCCGTCACAGCGGTGCCGAGGCAAGCTTGCGAATTTGCGAGGCCACAACGGCGTCCTGCTCCGGATCCATCGTCTCGACCGCGAAGACCAGCTTGTCGTCGAGGCGATTGCAGAGAATGCGTGGCGCGGAAGCAGCGAGCCTGCGCTCAAGTTCCTTGGCGGCGCCGGCCCCCGTCGCCGTCACGACCAACGCGTTCGGTGTCTCGTCCGTGAGCCGTTCGTCGAGGGTGAACTGCTTCGCTGTGGCGTGCATGCCGGGGAGGTCGGAGAGCGCGTCGATGAGAGCCTCAACACGCTTTTCATAGTTCCTCAAGCGTTCGTCATGGTCCATCCCCAGCCATTCCTCAAGAGCCAGGACGGTGGCGACGATGGTGGTGCGGTCGAGCTTGAGCGGGCGACCAAATGTCCGCCAGGGTCCTCCCTCGTAGTGCGTGAAGTCGAGATCCGCCACGACACGAATGAGGTCCTCTCGTCCGGCGATGAAGCCACCGGCGTTAGGCCCCCAAAAGTACTTGGCACTGAAGCACACCAGATCCGCGCCGTCCCGTGTGAACGTGGTGAGCAATTGGGTAGGGAACGACAAATAGGCCGCATCGACGACCAGAGGGACGCCGCGAGCGTGTGCCATGTCGGCCACTTCGGCCAGTGGTATTGAGCCGTTGCGACCGTCGAGGTGAGCGGGGTGGAGGACCGCCGCCGCGCCACGGGTCAATGCCGCCTCGAGTTGAGAGCCCGAGGTGCCCTCATCATCGCCCACCTCTCTGACTTCGGCGCCGGCGAGCAGCGCGACGCGCGTGTACTTGTAGCGATGCGCGCGCTGCATGAGAACGTCTCTCTGACGCGGTGCTCGAGTGGGCAGCCCTTCGTTGAACTCCGGCCGGCCACCTGAGATGCAGGAGGCGACGCCCAGCATGATCGCTGCCGAGGCCCCGGGAGTCACACGGGCCGCCTGCGCACCGACAAGCTCCGCGATCCGAGCGCCGGTCGCGTCCAGCAGTTCGGGAACCGAGGCCCATGTTCGGTTAACGCTTGACAGCCGGCGCCACACAGACTCCGACAGACATGATCCGCCGAGATCGGTGTAAATGCCGCACGCGTTGATCACAGGTGTAACACCGAAGCGGTGATACGGATTGTCCTGTGCGGTGGTCATAAAGGAGATCCTCGTGGCGATGATCGACGATGCGACTTCGATGGATCATATGCCCTCGGTGGTGGGATGCATCCAGGGCGCTGACATCGGTGGACTGGACGCCCGCCGCGGGCGGCGCGTCGACGAACCGAGGCTCAAAAAGTCGAAACTAAGACCGGGCCGGGCTGGAGCTCGCCCCGCAGCTCTGGGACGAACTCGGCGACGACGGGAGGCGGCGCGACACCGTGGCCGATATGGATGGGGATTTGGGAGTGACGCGAGCGACGATCGACACCACGCGCTACCTGCGCTTCGAGCGCGTGACCTCGGTCGCGGACACCGAGCGAGGGGTCCTCGCCGAGCTGCACGGCGAGCAACTGCGAATCGACCTCATCAGGGTCGACGTGGTGCGGTTCAAGATCAGCCGCGGTGGGACGTTCGACGAGTCGCCGACGTTCGCCCTCTGTGTCGACCCACTGTCAGAGCGGGTCGCGTTCACGACCGAGCGGGACCTGGGTGTGGTCCGGCTGCGAACAAGCGCCATCGTGGTCACGCTCGGGCTGGATCCGTTCCGGCTCGATGTGCACCGGGTGGATGGCACTCCGGTGGCGGAGACGGCGGCGGACACCGAGGGGCGCCCCTGGGCGTACGCCACGCTCAACGACGCGTTCACGATCCGGCGCCGCTGCCGCCGGGAGGACGCCATCTACGGGCTGGGCGAGAAGTCGGGGCGGCTGAACCGCATGGGCCGCGACTTCACGCTGTGGAACACGGACGTCCTCAACCCGGACGCAGCCGCCGAATTCACCGCCGGCAGAGAGCCGGACGACCCGCGGGCCGACCGCACGAGCACCGAGTTCGACCCCTACTACGTCGGGATCCCGTTTTGCTACCACCTGGACAGTTCATCCGGCCGGATGTCGGCGTCGTTCGTCGACAACGGTTACCGGGGCCACTACGAGTTCTCGCTCGACGGCGAGTATCGAGTGCATTTCACCGGGGGTCAATACACCGAATACGTCTTCGCCGGCCCCGGCATGCCGGAGATCCTCGCCGCCTACACGTGGCTGACGGGACGGGCGTCGCTGCCCCCGCTGTGGTCGCTGGGCTATCAACAGTGCCGCTGGTTCAAGTACACGCAGGATGCGGTCGAGCAGATCGCGCGCCGGCACCGTGAGTCCCGAATCCCGTGCGACGCGCTGTGGCTGGACATCGAGCACATGGACGGCTACCGCGTCTTCACCTGGGACGAGCGCTTGTTTCCGGACGTGGCGGGCATGGTCGGCAGGCTCGACGCGGAGGGGTTTCGCCTCGTCACGATCGTCGACCCCGGCATCAAGTACGAGCCCGGGTACTGGGTGTTCGACCAGGCCCACGTGCGTGACGTGCTCTGCCGGACCGAGGGCGGCGATCTCTACGTGGGGCAGGTGTGGCCTGGCAATACGGTGTTCCCGGATTTCGTCACCGAGGAGGCCCGCACCTGGTGGGGTGCGCTGAATGGCGCTCACGCGCGGTCGGGGGTAGCCGGGATCTGGAACGACATGAACGAGCCCGCCACGGGCGCCATCCCGCCCGGTGCCATGCGCTTCGACCATGGCCGCCGGCCGCATCAGCGGTATCACAACCAGTACGCGCTGCTGATGGCGATGGCGACCAGAAATGGGTTGCTCGACGCCCTGCCGCGGGCCCGGCCGTTCGTGCTCACTCGGGCCGGGTTTGCGGGGATCCAGCGGTACGCCGCCAACTGGATGGGGGACAACCTCTCGCGCTGGGATCACCTCTGGATGAGCATCCCGATGGCGATGGGGTTTGGCGTCTCCGGGCAGCCGTTCGTCGGAGCCGACGTCGGAGGCTTCATGGGTCATGCCAACGCGGAGCTGTTCCTGCGCTGGATGCAGTACGGCACCCTGACCCCGTTCTGCCGCAACCACTCCGAGATCGGCAACATCGACCAGTACGTCTGGGCTTTTGGTGAGCCGGTCCAGGACCTGGTCCGGGAATCGATCCGGCTGCGGTATCGCCTTCTTCCGTATCTGTATGCCCAGTTCGTGCACGCTGCCGAGACCGGCGCTCCGGTGCAGCGGCCGCTGGTGTTCGACTACCAGTACGACGCCACGGTGCGCGACCTGGACGACGAATTCTTGCTCGGACCGGACCTGCTGGTGGCGCCTGTCAGCGCCCCCGGCGTGACCGCCCGGCAGGTCTATCTCCCGCCCGGGGGCTGGTATCACTGGCACACCGGCGAGGCGTTCGACGGCGGCCGCTTCGTGATCGCGCCGACGCCGATGGACGCGATTCCCGTCTACGCGAGAGGCGGAGCCGTCATCCCTCTGTGGCCGCAAGCGCCGGCCTCGACCGCGGGCTACCACCCGTCGGAGATCGAGCTTCACCTGTTCGTGCCGGCCGCCGACGGTCGCCACCGGTCGCTCCTGCAGGAGGACGACGGCGTCACGCTGGCCGCCGTCGACGGCGCCTTTGTTCGCACGGAGTTCGAGCTGACGCGTCAGGGCCCAGGACTCACGCTGCGGGCGGAGGTGGCAGGCGGAGGCTATCCCGAGCACGCACGGGAGGCATTCCGCCTGCTGGTGCACGGTGCCGCCCCGGAGGAGGTTCGACTGGACGGCATAGCGGTGCCGAGGTCGGGCGATCACTTCCGGCTGCCGAATGCGGGGAGCGGCTTTACGGTCGAGTTCGACGTCGGCCAGCCGGGCGGACGGTAGGACCCATCTGCCCCACAGATGCGGCCTTGGCCGGCGGGGGGCGGGGTCGATGGGTGCTCGGTAAGGTCCGGTGTCGAGCATGGAAGAGTATCGGTACAACCGCCTCACCTGGCCCGAGATGAACGACGCCGTCGAGAAGCAAAAGGTCGTGCTGCTGCCGACCGGGTCGACCGAGCAGCATGGACCCCATCTGCCACTCGATACGGACGTCTTCCTCGCCGAGTCGGTCTGCCTCGAGGTGGGCCGCCGCGTCAGCGACCGGGTGCTGGTGCTGCCGCCCATCTCGTACGGGCTGAACCTGCACCACATCGATTTTCCGGGCCCATACACATCGAGCCCGAGACGTTCATCGCGTTCTGCCTCGACATCACCAAGAGCGTCGCCTACCACGGGTTCACCAAGATCATCCTGGTCAACGGCCACGGCTCAAACGCTCCCTTGATCGACCTGGTGGCGCGCAAGACGGTGCTGCAGACCAGGTCGCTGTGCGCGGCCGTGACCTACCTCGCCCTGGCCCGCGACGCCTTCGAAGCCGTCCGCGAGACGGAGGCGATCGCCCACGCCGACGAGATGGAGACGTCGCTCTACCTGTATCTGGCGGGCGACCGCGTCCGGATGGAGCGTGCGGTCGCCGGCGACGACGTGCGCGGACGCTACCTCTCCTCGGACAGCACGACCAGCGTGCGCTTCAACGACTATTGGGGCCGGTGGACCAAGACCGGCGTCCACGGTGATCCCCGCCCGGCGACGAAGGAGAAGGGACGGGTGATCTTCGAGGCCGCGGTGACCGCGCTGTGCGAGCTGGTCGACGAATGGCGGGCGTGGCCGCTGCCCGAGCGTTCCGACCAGCACCGGCTACCGGTGCCACCAGGCATCCGGTGGTGAGGATCCTCCGGATCGACTCCGTCGAGCACAGCATCCGCCCCTGTCGCCGCGCCCACTCCGCCACCATGAACACATGAGCGGCCGGATCCAGACCTCGGTAGCCGTCATCGGAGCGGGGGCCGTCGGCCTGGCGACCGCGCTGCGGCTCCGCCAGGCGGGTCTGCCCTCGGTCGTCGTAGTGGAGCGCGGGGCGGCGCCCGGCCAGGGCTCCACCAGCCGGGCCAACGGTGGGTTCCGCGCTCAATTCGCGACCCCGGTCAACATCGCGTTCTCCCGCTACACCATCGACGGCCTGGTCGAGCTGGACCGCGTCACCGACGGCCTGGTCGGTCTGCGTCAGGTGGGGTATCTGTTCATGGCGGGGACCGAGGAGTCCGAGAGCGCGCTCCGCCGCGGCTTCGAGCTGCAGGTGCGGTGCGGTGTACCGGTCCGCTGGCTCTCTCCGGCGGAGGTGGTCGAACTGGCTCCTTTCGTCCGCAGCGACGGCCTGCGAGCGGGGACCTTCTGCCCCACCGACGGCATCCTCGACTCCGGTGGCGTGGCGTCCGCGCTCTGGTCCGAGGGCCGGAGGCACCACGTCCGGTACCTGCTCGGTGAGGAGGTGGGGGACATCGCGGAGAGCGACGGCGGCGTGCGGCTCGAGACGGCGGCCGGGACCATCGACGCCGAGTGGGCGGTCAACGCCGCCGGCCCGGACGCGGCGGGGGTGGCAGCCCTGGCCGGCCTCCGGCTCCCGGTCGAGCCCTACCGGCGCAACCTCGCCTGCACGGAACCGCTCGCCGGCTACCCGGACCACATTCCCATGTGCATCGACGTCGACACCGGGGTCCTGATCCGGCGGGAGGCGGGGGGCTTCGTGCTGGCGTGGGCGGACCCCCGCGATGAGCCGTGTGCCGAGACGTCCTTCGATCCCGGCTTTCTGGACGCGCTCGCTCCTCGGATCGGACACCGCTTCCCGTTCCTGTCCTCCGTTCCCATCGACCGTCGCAAATGCTGGGCCGGCCTCTACCCCGAGACGCCCGATCATCACGCCATCATCGACGCGCCCCCGGACCACCCGCGCTTTGTTCAATGCGCCGGATTCGGCGGCCACGGGATCATGCACTCGCTGGCCGCGGGGCAGGCGGTGGCGGAACTGGTCACCCGCGGCCGCTGTGACACGTTCGACCTCCGCCCCCTGCGCCTGTCACGCTTCGAGGAGGGCGACGCGATCACCGAATCGATGGTGCTCTAGGGTCACCAAATCCCAGAGAGTCCGCACTCTCTTGCTGCCACGTGCGATGTGGGCCCGCAGTGGGGACACTCTGGGGCTAACCGTCGATCACGCGAAGGCGGGCATCACCTTCTCGGCAAAGGGCACGATGACCTTCTCATGTTCGATCTCGGACCTCGGCGCCGAAAAGCACCGCAGCCAGACCTCGTCGATGCCCATGGAGGTGATGGCGCGGATCTTCGTGATGCACTCATCCGCGGTCCCCGCCACAGAGAACCGCTGGATCACCTGATCCGTGATCAGGCCCCGGTTCTCGTAGGCGACCTCTATCCCCTCGCGACCCAGGTCCCGGCACCGGGTGAGAAACCCGGCCAGCTCTGGGTCGAACCCCTCGAAGATCGCCGGGTAGGCCTCGGGTGACGTGTTGATGAGCGCCTGGGTCACGAACCAGCGGACGTTCTCGACCGCCTGATGCCCATCCTCGGAGATCGAGGTGTAGACCCAGGAGATGAGCCGGACGTCCTCAGGCTTCCTCCCGGCTCTCTGGGCGCCGGCGCGGATCTTGTCGATCGCGAAACGCAGCTGTTCGTTGGAGACATAAGTCGCGATCAGCGCCCCGTCCGCCAGTTCTCCCGCGAGCTCCAGGTTCATGGGACTCCTGGTGGCGAGAATGATCGGGAGGTCTGGGCGGGCGCCGAGCCGCAGTGAAGCGCCGGTCAGCTTGAAGAGACGGCCATCAAACGTCACCGCCTCGCCGCTCAACAGCGCCCTGATGGTGACGATCGCTTCGCGGAGCGCCTGGTTCACGTGTCTGCGCTCCAGGTGCATCTGCGCGAACCCGGACCCGCCGGCGCCGAGGCCGAGGAGCGCGCGCCCGCCGGAGAGCTCGTCCAGGCTTGCGATCGCCGACGCGAGCATGGCCGGAATCCGGCTGAAGGGGTCCGACACGCAGGGGCCGAGGCTGACGCGTTGGGTGCTGAGCGCGTCCGCGGCGAGCGTGACGAAGACGTCCTTCTCGCCTCCGAAGCGTTGATCGGCGTGGACGACGCAGTCGAACCCGAGGTCTTCCGCCAGCTTCGCCGTCGCGACCACCTTCTTGAGTGGCTCAACCGGAGCCATCCCGACTCCGAACCGGACCGTCACGACACCACGCTGATCGTCATCCTGCCCATCCCCTCGCGCCGCATGCGCGGGGCTTCATGCGCGAGACCGTCGAGGCCTTCGGTGATCCGTCCCGCGACGTTCGTCGCGAGCGGAGCGCTCACGCCGCGAATGGCCGTGTCTCGTTCGTACACGAAACCGATGACCAGATAGTCCCGGATGTGCCGCGGCCACTCCGGCGTCACGAAGATGGCGGGCTTGTAGTACACAAGGAGATCACCGACCGTTTGATAGATCGTCTGGTTCTCATCCGGCACCTGATGTGAGTCGTCGAGGACGAGGTAGACCTCTCTTCCGTTCTCCATGCTGTGTACCGCCTGACCCTCGAAAGGCAGTGCCCGCCTCAGCCAGGCGGTGGTCTTCGGTGCGTCCGCTTCGTCGAGGTCCGCGATCGCCTCTACGTCACCGAGCGTGATCTTCACCCTGCTCATTCCGCGGCCCTTTTCACAACCAGGCGCTGGAGGCCGCGGTGGCGGATCTCCTCACACTTCGCGCGGAAACCCCGCGGGAGGTCGACGAAGGTCGCGAACAGCGTGGAGACCTGCAGGTTGGAATCGCCGCCGTCTCGCGCCGGGTCGTGCGCGACCAGATCACCGTCAGCGGGATCACCGTAGAAGATGGCAAATTCGGACAGCTCGCGCTGGAACTGCGCACTGTACGCAAGCTGCTTCCCACGCGACATTTGAGGCGACCGGTAGTAGAAAACGATGTCCCCTGGCGCGGTCGTGCGCCGCCGCGAATCCTCCGGCGGCAACCGCAGCAGCTTGTCGCCCTGCAGGTGCAGCATGATCTCACGGCTGGACCAGTTCGCGTGGATCGACATCCCCTCGACGGGAAGGATGTCCCAGATGGCAGCGCACGTCTTGGGCACTACGTCGTCGTGCATCTCGGCGATCGCTCGCGTGCCGCCGAGTTCGAAGAGGATCTGTCTCACGCGTTCACCTGCTCGATCACAAGCTCCCGCTGCCCGTCGTAGATCATGCCCTCACACACCCGCGCGAACTCGGTCAACGCGGACCCCGGCGCGATGTTGGCGAAGAGGTTGACGGCCTGGGGACCCCGGGGCCCTTGCGGTCGAGTGTCGCGGTCATAGACGATGCCGAGCTCAGAGGACTCCGACCGTCCATAGGGGCTGCCGCGGAAGTAGTGCGGCGGCCGGTGGTAGTAGAAGATGTCACCGGGCACAGGGATATAGGTGAGGACATTCTCGGGTTGCAGCACGTCGCTGCCGTCTAGGTGTGCCAGCACCTGGTGCCCGGACCAGATGTCGTGGACCCCACGGAGGCGTAACGGAAGCATGTCCCAAATTGCCTGGCACGTGTTCGGGCAATCCTCGTCGAGGAGGTCGGCGACGGCCGATACGCCCTCCGACGGGAATGAGATGCGGATCTTCCTTGCCATCCTTCCTCCATTACGTCGCGTGTTCGGGCAGGTGTCGGTTTCAGGTCAGACCTGCCTGGCTCGGTCGGGCCCGTTCATGAAGGTGCTCCAGAGTGGCGACCAGTCGATCCAGCGCCGCGGTCCAGACCTGCTCGTCTTGCGCAAAGCAGAGCCGGAAGTGCCCGGCACCGCGGGCGCCGAACTGGTAGCCGGGATTGACGAGCAGTCCCGCGACTTTCTTGAGTGCAAGGGCGATTTGCTGGTCCGGCGCGCCGACTCGGGAGACATCCGGAAACAGGTAGGCGGTGCCGCCAGGAGGACGCAGCGCGATCAATTCAGATTCCCGCAGCCGCTCCACGGTCACGTCCCGGAGCCGCTGATAGGCGGTGATCCGTTCACGTACGAGGTCCTCATCCTGGATCAGCCAGGGCACCAGCGCGTGCTGCGCGTACGCTGGCGCCCGCAGGACGCTGACGCTCAGCACGTCCTCCATGCGGTCGATCACCTCTGACGGTCCGACCGCGACGCCCAGCCGATACCCGCTCATCGATTCGGCCTTTGAGGGCCCGAGCAGCGTGACCGAACAGTCCCGCATGCCATCTTGTCCGCACAGGTGGGGGAACGGCTCGCCGCCGTCGTAGGTCAACCGTGAGTAGAGCTCGTCGGCGACGACGAAGACGTCGTGCTCGCGGGCGAGTGCTGCGATCTCGGCGATGACCTCACGCGCGTAGACCATGCCGGTCGGGTTGTTGGGGTGCGAGAAGAGCAGGACCCTGGCGCCGGCCCGGAAGACACGGCGCAGCTCATCCAGGTCGGGAGCCGGAGCTCGACTTGGGTCCTGCCACCGCAGGGGGATGGGCGCGACGCGGCCTCCCAGATATCGCAGCAGACGCTCACTCGACAGATAGTCCGGGTCGACCAGTGCGACCGTCGTGTCGGGGCCGACGAGGGAGGAAAGCGCGAAGAAGAGGGCAGCCTGCGACCCCGGCGTCAAAATCAGCTCGCGATCGGGATCGACGGGAACGCCAAGGAAGCCGGACAACCCCTCCGCTACCGCCGACCGCACCGTCGGGTCGCCGCGGTACGGGGTGTACGTCATGCCGCCGCCCTGCGCCGCCTCGGTGAAGGCCGGGAGAACCCAGCTCGGGGGCGGGAACCGATGCGTGTCCGCATAGGTGAGGTCGAGCAGCGGGCCCGGCGCGTGGGCGAGCTCGAGCTCCCGCTCTGCCTGCCGAACCGACAAGCCGCCGAGGCCGGCCCGGTCGGAGAGTGCCAGGCGCTCGATGCGTGACGGCGTGGGAAGGGACGCGGCGGCCGTCCGCCCGCTCACGTGTCTCCTCCCCCCACCAGAGGCCGCAGGGCTTCAAGGCCGACCAGGACATGCCGCTCGGTGGCGGCGCGAATCCCCGCGCCATCCCGGGCCCGGCAGAGTTCCAGGATCTCGCGGTGCTCGACCACGGAATTCGCGGCCCCCGACCGGTAGGAGGCGTAGTGCCGGATGTACCGGTCGGCCGAACTGCGCAGCTGGGCGGTGATCTCGTAGGAGCGCGGCTGACCGGCCGCCCGGTAGAGGACGAAGTGGAAATCCTTGTCCAGCTCCACCCACCGGCGAAGGTCTCCTTTGGCGACCGCCTTCTCCTGCTCCCGGAGGGCGCGCTCCATCGCCCGCACACAGCTCTCGTCGCGCCGCTGCGATCCGAGCTCGGCGAGGACGCCTTCCATCGCGCGGCGGGCCTGGTACAGATCCTCCAGCTCGACGGCGCTGAGCCGCGTCACGACAGCCGAACGGTGTGGCGGCGCCTCGATCAACCCCTCGTCGGCGAGCCGGAGCAGGGCCTGCCGGAGCGGCATCCGGCTTACGTCCAGGGTGGCCGCGAGCCGGGCCTGATCCAGGCGTTCGCCGTAGCGAAGCTCGCCGGAGAGGATCCATGCGCGGAGCTGATCGGTCGCGATGTCCACCTTGGTGCGGTACTGCTCGGGGGCCGCCCGGAGACCGCCGCCGGGGTGGTTGGAGATCGCCATGGCTTGAATTTTGGATTCTCGATTTTGGATTTGCAAGCCGCATTTCCGGCCCTGCATCGGGAAGCCGCGGACCTCGCATCGCACCCGGCCCGCGCCTTCCCACCGGGAGACCGTTTTGGAACTTGCAAATCCAAAATAATGGATTCAAAATCTGCCCATGCCGATCCGCAGCGACCGTCGTGCCCGCAGTCCCGCTCGGGCGCGAGGCTCCGAATGACAGCCCCGACGGTGCCGGAACTGCGGGCCATGATCGAGCCCGCGACGACCGCGGTCCTGGTGGTCGACGTGCAAAACGACTTCGTGGACGACCGCGGCCGTGTGGGGCGAGAGGGGACCGACCTCAGCGCCCTGCAGGCTGCGATCGGACACATCAACCGCCTCATCGACGCCGCCCGGACGGTGGGGGTTCCCGTGATCTACATCCGCACGGTCCACGGGCCGGACGTCGACACGGCGCCCTACCAGGCTCGATACCAGCGCCGGGGCATGGCCCCCGACGACACGCTGTGTCACGGGGGCACCTGGGGAGCAGAGCTGGCTACCGGCCTTCGGCCGCCCCGCCCCGGCGAAGCGGTGATCGTGAAGCACGGGTACGACGCCTTCGCCGCTCCCGAACTGCCGGTCCTCCTGCGCGAGCGAGGCACACGCACGGTCATCGTGACCGGGGTCGTCGTCAACCTTTGTGTGCGGGCGACCACATTCTCCGCCTTCGAGCACGGGTACTTCCCGATCGTCCCCCAGGAGTCGACGGCGGCCACCGAGCGACAGGTGGCACGGGAGGCGCTAGAGGACATCGCCACCTGGTATGGCGAGATCCCGACCATCGACGAGGTCCTCGCCGCCTGGGGGGGCAGCGGTCCCCCATGACCGGATTCAGCTGGAGCTGGTCGTTCGCTCTCGAGATCCTGCCCGAGCTGCTGAGCGGGCTGCGCTTCACCATGGCCGCCACCTTTCTCGGATCGGCCATCGCCTTCACGGTCGGACTCTTCTGGGCCGTCCTGCGCCTGGCACGGGTCCCGGTCGCATCGCAAGCGGGCCGCGCCATGGTGGAGTTCCTGCGCGGCACGCCGCTCCTGATCCAGATCTTCTTTCTCTTCTACGTCCTCCCCGGCTACGGTGTGACCCTGCCGGCACTGGTGGTGGGAGCGCTCGGACTCGGGCTCTACTACAGCGCATACGCCAGCGAGGTCTATCGGGCGGGAATCGAGGGTGTGCCTCGTGGACAGTGGGAGGCATCACTGGTGGTCGGTTTCTCCCTGCCCCGCATGTGGTTGCGCGTGGTCCTTCCGCAAGCGATGCGCTTCGCGGTCCCGGTGCTGGGCAACTTCGTGATCAGCATGTTCAAGGAGTCCGCGATCCTCTCGACCATAACCGTCATGGAGGTCATGGCCGAAGCCAACACGATCGGGGCCAACACCGCCCGGTTCATCGAGCCCTACACGATGGCGGCTCTGATTTTCTTCGTCGTCAGCTATCCGTCGGCGCGGCTGATCAAGGCACTGGAGGTGAGGCTACGGTAACCGCCAACAGCGAGATCGCGATGAACATCGAGGCAGCCGTGACGCCCCAGCCCGCCCTGGCGATGACCGGTGTCACGAAGGCTTTTGGCGACCGGGTCGTCCTCAAGGCGCTCGACCTGGAAGTTGCGGTCGGGGAGAAGGTGGCGATCGTGGGCCCCAGCGGGTCCGGAAAGACGACCATCCTCCGGCTTGCGATCGGACTCGAGCGTCCCCAGGCCGGCACGATCAGCATCGGAGGCCGATATCTCTGGCACGTCGAGAGGGAGGGCCGTCTCGAACCGGCAGGAGAGCGCCACGCCCGCCAGGTCCGAAGGGCGGTCGGGATGGTGTTCCAGCACTTCAATCTTTTTCCGCACATGACCGCCCTTCAAAATGTCGCCGAACCGCTCGCCCACGCTTTGGGTCTCCCGAAGAGAGAGGCGGAGGCGAGGGCGAAGGAGTTGCTGACCGATGTCGGGCTGGGCAGCCATCTGCGTCAGCATCCGGCTCAGCTTTCCGGAGGGCAGCAGCAACGGGTCGCGATCGCACGCTCGCTTGCTTTGCAGCCGCGATTGATGTTGTTCGACGAGGTTACCTCGGCCCTCGACCCGGAGGTGGTCGGAGAGGTGTTGCGCGTCGTCCGCGAACTCGCAGTCAACACTTCGATGACGATGATCCTGGTCACCCACGAGATCTCTTTCGCGCGCGACATCGCAGACCGGGTGATCATGTTCGATCAGGGAGAGATCGTCGAACAAGGCTCCCCGGACACCGTGTTGCGGGACCCGCAGTCACCCCGCACCAGACAGTTTCTGCGCGCGGTTCTCGAGCGCTGAACAGTGACGTACCCAGAGCCAACCAGGAGGAAGGGATGATGAGCACCGATTCCAGAATCGCGTCGGTGTCACGGCGCGAGCTGTTGAAGACGGCGGGGATGGCAGGCCTGGCGCTGCCCGCGGTCGGGCTCCTGAGCGCTTTTGGCGCCAACACGTCCACGCCTGCGAGTGCACCGGCCCCGCTGCTGACCAAACTCAGGAAGGCCGGCGTGATCATGGTCGGCGTGGCGAATGATCCACCCGCCACCATCATCAACCCGGACGGCTCGCTCACCGGTCAGGGCCCGGTCACGGTACAGCGGATCATGAAACGGTTGGGTGTGCCGCAGGTGAAAGGTATCTCGGCCACCTTCGGTGAGCTGGTGCCAGGTCTGGAGGCAGGCCGCTGGGACATGATCGCCGGGGTTATCAGCGTGACCGCACCACGTTGTGCGGTGATCCAGTATTCACCGCCGCTGGAGGCCACACCGTTCGAGATCGCGTATTACCCGAACGTCGTCTCGCCCGCTCCCAAAACGGTGGCGGATGTGATTCACCGGGGCTACACGGCCGGGTTCTCACAAGGCTCGGCTTACATCCAGTTCTGCGAGGGCAAAGGGATGGACCCGAGCAAGGTCGTTCAGTTTCCCGACGCGACCTCGCTCCTGCTGGCATTGAAGAGCAAGCGCGTGCAGGTGATCGTAGGAGACACGGGTTCGTTCAACTTCACGCCCGAGGTCATGAAGCAAAACCCCTTCCACGCGCTCGTCGGTCCGCCGGACGGGCCCTTCGCAGCGGGAGCGGTCGCGTTCCGCAAGACGGACCAAGCCTTTGCTCAGGCGTTCGACCAGCAATTCGCCAAGATGAAGGCGTCGGGAGAGTTCAACAAGATCTCCAAGGAGTTCCGTTTCCCTCCGCTCCCCAAGAAGTACGAGGAGATGACGGCGAAGGAGGCCTGCACGCTGGCCGCCAAGGCCTCGGGATGAACACGGTCCCAACCGCGGCCGACCTGCCGAAATACCTGCCGCTCCTCTTCGGCGGCATTCCGGTCACGCTTGAGGTGACAGCCGCCTCGATCGTCCTCGTGGTTCTTTTCGGCTTTCTGTTCGGGATGTGCCGTCCTTCCCGCTACCGCGTCATCAGCTGGCCGACCGGGGCGATGGTGGAGCTGCTGCGGGGCAGTTCCGCCATCGTTCAGCTCTTCTGGGCCTACTACGTGCTGCCGTTTTTCGGGATCAACCTGCCGGCGTTCGCGGTCGGGGTGCTGGTTCTTGGGTTGAACGGTGGTGCCTACTTCTCGGAGGTCGTCCGCGCCGGCCTCGCCTCCGTGCCACAAGGCCAATCGGAAGCGGCGGTCACGCTCCACATGTCGCGCTGGTTTCGGTTCCGCCGCATCATCCTGCCGCAGGCGGTCGCGGTGATGATCCCGCCCTTTGGCAACGAGCTCATCGACATGTTGAAGTTCACCTCCCTCCTCTCGCTGATCGCGATCCACGACCTTGCCTATCGCGCCGATGCGATCGGAACCACACTCAACGCCCTGGGGCCGGTCTACGGATTGACGCTGCTCATCTACTTCGCCCTGGCGATCGGCCTGTCGTTGCTCGTCTCGGGTCTTGAGGTCTTCGCGAACCGCTGGGCGGGGAGAGCGGTGCGCCGGGAACGGGGAAGAAGGACTGCTCGTCAGTCCACCAGCAACGTGCCGCGCTGGGCGTTCCCCTCGCTGCTGGGCCAGTAGAACCGAGTCGCCAGAAGGGCCGCCGCCACACAGGTTGCGGTACGGTTGATCTCCAACGTTGACGTCCGGTTGATTGTCACCGGAGTAGAGGAGGTCTCATGACAGAACCCGCGCCTCGGATAGACGTCGCCAACCTCCCGGCGCCGGCAGCGGGCATCGTGGTGACGTTGTTCATCACCGTGCGCAAGGTTGCCGTCTCCCGAGACTTCTATGCGCGAGTCCTGGGCGGCACCGTGGTCCTGGAGGAGAACCCGTGCATCGTGAGACTGGCCAACTCATGGATCATCATGAATCCGGGGGGCCCGCCAACCCCGGACAAGCCGGGCATCTCGGTGGTCAACTATGAGGCCGGAGACACCACCTCCATCTTCCTGAATCTCCGGGTCGCCGACATCCAGTCCTGCTATCAGGAGTGGAAGGCGAAGGGGGCGGAGTTCGTGACACCACCGATCGACCGAACAGCGGAGATCCGGTGCTACATGCGGGACCCCGACGGCTACCTCATCGAGGTCGGACAATCCACCGGCTTGCTGCACGGCACACTCGCCGCCAAACGCCCTGAGGATCTGCCCGGCTGAGCCGGCTCGCCCCGCGCCGGGGGGATCGAGGGCCAGGTAAGTCGGGAGTGTCGGATTCCTCTTCGAGGTGGAAGGATGGATGGGATGACATCGAGGATTGGGCGATCCCGCGAGCGGCCGGCGCCGGTGGCCGAGCGGAGCGCTTCGCCGCCGGCCCTGGCACGGGCGCAGGCGTGGCTCGGATCCCGGACCGGATGGCGGTCGACCATCATGCATCCGCGCTCCGGGCGCCGGCTTGCCGTCGTCCTCAGCGGCGGGGCGACGCGGGGGGCCTTCCAGGTGGGCGTGATCGACGTGCTCGCCCGGCACGGGGTCGTGCCCGATCTGGTGGTCGGCACCAGCGTGGGTGCGATCAACGCGGCCTACTGGGCATTTCATCCGGACCAGGATGTGGGTCTCCGGCTGCTCGAGGTGTGGCGGGAGGCGGCGCGCGCCCGAGTGCTGCCGGACCGGCCGTTGCGGATCGTCGGCAACCTGATCGGCTCACGCCTTCACGAGCGCGGCAGCCTGGCTCGAATCCTGGAGCGGGGACTGCCGAGCCCGGGGTCCATGATCGAGTCGGCCCGGCTGCCGCTGCACATCGTTGCCTGCAATCTGCGTACCGGCGCGGCCACCGATCTCGACCGCGGGCCGGCGCTTTCCGCGCTCCTCGCTTCCGCGGCGGTGCCCGGAGTCTTTCCGCCGGTGATGGTCGAGGGCGAACCCTTGGTGGATGGCGGTCTGGTCGCCAACTGTCCCATCGACATCGCCACTCAGGCGGGCGCGACCGACGTGCTGGCCGTCGATCTGGTCGGCGAGTCGCCCTGGGTGCCGGGTGGCGGGTTCGGCGCCCTCGAACGTGCGGTCAGCGTCTCGCTCGCGGACCAGACCCGGCGCGAGGTGGAACGCCTGCGGTCCACGGTCAGGATCGCGGTCCTTCGCCCCCGCTATGACCTCGCCCCCGGGCTCGGTGATTTCAGCCAGACCCTCGCCCTGTACGGCTATGGCCGGCTGGCCGCCGAGCGTTTCCTCGTCGAGCACTGTCCGGCAGCGGGGAGGGTGAGGCCCGGGATCATGGAGTTCGAGACAGCCGGGACGGTCGTTGCCCTGGCACCACCCGGGCAGCGACGGCTCCGCGCGGTGTGGGAGAGCGTGCATCACCGCTCGGCGGTGCGCTCGATCCCCGGAGCGGTTTCGGACGCCGGTCAGTCGGGAGACCTGCGCGCGGGGCCCGAGGCGGCAAGGTAGCGGCGATCCGCCGTCGACGGCGGCGCTGCGCCCGGCGGTCAGTCATGTCCCGGGTAAAAGAGCATCTCGGGCGCCGGGTAGCCTTTGGCCATGTCCGACGTCGAGCCACTTCGTTCTGGATACGTCCGGGTGGCCGACGGGAATCAGCTCTACTTCGAAGCGGTGGGCAACCCGGAAGGCCCCACCGTGCTGTGGCTCCACGGCGGCCCCGGCAGCGGGATGGGCGTGGGCTACCGCCGGCGCGTCGACCCGGCCCGGCAGCGGTCGGTTGGTTTCGACCAGCGCGGGTGCGGCCGCAGCCGGCCGCTGGCCACGGAGCGATTGCAGCTGCTGGACACCAACACCACGCCCGCTCAGATCGAGGACATCGAAGCGCTGCGCCGTCACCTCGGGATCGATCGGTGGCTGGTCACCGGCGCCTCCTGGGGTGCAACCCTCGGGCTCGCGTACGCCCAGGCCCACCCCGAACGCGTCACCGGGATCGCCCTGGTCGCCGTCACGAACACGTCGACCGAAGAAGTGGCCTGGACAACCGAAGCGATGGGGCGCATCTTCCCGCAGGAGTGGGAGGAGTTCGCCGGCGCCGTCCCACGCCGGCCCGGTGAACGGATCGTGGACGCGTACGCCCGCGTCCTGCGCGCTGACGATGCCGTCGCTCGTGCGTCCGCTGCCCAGGCCTGGGCCCGTTGGGAGGACGTGCACGTCTCCCTTGGCCCCGGCTGGGAACCCGACCCGCGCTGGCAGGACCCGGCGGTTCGAGACGTCCTGGCGACGCTGGTGACGCACTACTGGTCGCACTCCGGATTCGGCGGGGACGACATCCTGCGGCGCATGGACCGCCTCGCTGCGGTTCCGGGCGTGCTCATCCATGGCCGGCGCGACATCTCCGGCCCTCCGATCGTCGCCTGGCGTCTCCACAAGGCCTGGCCCGGAAGCAAGCTCATCCTGCTCGACGAGGGGCATGGAGGTCCGCGATCGAGCGCCGAACTGGAGCGGGCGATCGCCGAGCTCGCGGTCTGACCAGCCAGGCTTCGGAAAAAGAACATGGCGCGGAAACCCCCGTTGGTGCACCACCGGGCCCTACCCTGGCGCGGGAACCCTCGCTGGTGCACCAACGGGTGTTGAAACGCGCGCTCCGGCTCGCTTCGCCGGCTCGGCAAAAGGCGCTACCCTGCGGCGATGGGGGAGTTCCTTGATGGGTTGGGATGGCGTCTGGTGGGACCGTATCGGGGAGGACGGGTGGTGGCGGTCGCCGGGCATCCCGACCGGCGTTCAACCTTCTACTTCGGCTCTACCGGGGGCGGCGTCTGGCGTACCGAGGACGCGGGGGCGACCTGGAGCAACCTGTCCGACGGCTTCTTCCGGCGCGCTTCCGTGGGTGCGATCGCGCTCGCGCCCTCCGAGCCCAGCGTCATCTACGTGGGGATGGGGGAGTGCTGCATCCGGAACACCACCTCGCACGGCGACGGGATGTGGCGATCGGTGGACGGCGGCCTCACCTGGTCGCACCTGGGCCTGGAGGCGACGCGGCACATCGCCCGTGTCCGCGTGCACCCGACCGATCCCGAGACGGTTTACGTGGCGGCGCTCGGGCACGCGCACGGCCCGAACCCGGAACGGGGCGTCTACCGGTCGCGCGACGGCGGCGCCGACTGGGAGCTCATCCTCAACCGGGGGGAGGACGCGGGGGCGGCCGATCTCGCCCTTGATCCCCTGAGTCCGCGCATCCTCTACGCCACCTTCTGGCAGGCGCGCCGCCTGCCCTGGCGACTGGACAGTGGTGGACCCGGGAGCGGGCTCTGGCGCTCCACCGACGGAGGCAGCACCTGGGAGGAGCTGAGCCACCGGCCGGGGCTGCCCAAGGGCACACTGGGCCGGATCGGCGTCGCACCCTCGGGGGCTCGGCCGGGCCGCGTGTGGGCGGTGGTCGAGGCGGAGGACGGCGCCGTCTTCCGCTCCGACGACTACGGAGAGCACTGGCAGCGGCTCTCGGAGAAGGAGGATCTGCGCCACCGCGCCTTCTATTACAGCCACATCTTTGCGGACCCCACGCACGCGGAGACGGTGTGGGTCCTGAACATGGAATGCTGGCGCTCGACGGACGGCGGCAAGACCTTCTCCAGCGTGCCCGTCCAGCACGGCGACTGTCACGACCTGTGGATCGACCCCCGTGACAACAGCCGCCTGATCATGGGTGACGACGGCGGCGCGAACATCAGCCTGGACGGGGCCCAGAGTTGGTCAACCCTTTACAACCAGCCGACGGCGGAGCTGTACCACGTCACGACCGACAGCCGGGAGCCGTATCGCATCTACGCCGCCCAGCAGGACAACACGACGATCGCCTTCGACAGCCAGTCCCGCTTCGGGGCCATCACCCAGCTCGACACAACCGAGATCGGAGGCGGAGAGAGCGGTCACATCGCGGTCCGGCCGGACGCCTCCGACATCGTCTTCGCCGGAAGTTACAAGGGCCTCATCACCCGTCACGACCAGGGCACCGGCGAGCGGCGGCCGATCCACGTCTGGCCGGAGGATGCCTCAGCCGCCGACGACGCGCGCTACCGCTTCAACTGGTGCTCGCCGATCCTGCTCTCGCCGCACGACCCGCAGGTCCTTTATCACGCCGGCAACCGCCTCTTTCGTTCCACCGACGAAGGCGGGACCTGGGCGCCCATCAGTCCCGACCTGACGCACGCCGACCCCGCGAAGCTGCGGTCGTCGGGCGGGCTCACCACCGACAACAGCGGCGCCGAGTTTTACTGCACCATCTTCGCGCTCGCCGAGTCGCCGCTCCAGCAGGGGCAGCTCTGGGCGGGTACGGACGACGGGCGTGTTCACCTGACCCGCGACGGGGGCGGCGCCTGGACCGAGGTGACGCCGCCTGACCTCCCTCGCTGGACGACGGTGCGGGCCATCGACGCCTCGACCCGCGACCCCGGGACCGCGTACCTCGCCGCCGACGCGCACAAACTCGACGATTTCCGGCCCTACCTCTTCCGGACGCGCGACTTCGGCGCCAGCTGGGAGCGGCTCGATCGGGGTCTGGAGGACAACGAGTACTGCCACGTCCTGCGAGAGGACCCGGTGCGCCTGGGATTGCTCTACTGCGGGACCGAGCTCGGTCTCCACATCTCGCTCGACGACGGTTCCACTTGGCAGCGGCTCGGCGGCGACCTGCCACAGACGCCGGTCCACGACCTGATCGTCCGCGGCGACGACCTGATCGTGGCGACCCACGGCCGATCGATCTGGATCCTGGAGGACCTGCCCGCGCTGCGCCAGTACGAGACGAGCCAGGCGCAGACGCCGCTGCACCTCTACCGGCCCCGCAAGCAGGTCCGGTGGTTCACCGGCCGCGGCATCCCGGTCCGGGGCGAGGGGTCCCGCTCCTACTCCCTCCACGGTCCCGTCGTGATCGCGTTCGACAAGGTGCCGGTGCCGGAGCGGACGGAAACGGTGACGCGGCCCGTCGCGGCCGGCCGCAACCCGACCGAGGGCGTGGCAGTCCTCTATCACCTCCGCGAGCCCGGCGACGACGAACTGCGGGTGACCTTTCTCGACGGTCGAAATGAGGAGATTCGCACCTTCGTCGCCAGACCGGGCGATGAGGACCGCAAACCGGAGCAGGGGAAACCTCAGGACCCGGTGCCTCCGCGCCGGAGCGGTCTCAACCGGTTCGTCTGGGACGGGCGCCACGGTCGGGGGACGCAGATCGAGGTCGACCCGCCTGAGGACCTGGAGGCGATTGAGAACCTGGGCCCGCTCGTTACCCCCGGGCGCTACATCGTTCGGGTCCAGCTGGAAGACCGGCAGGAGCAGGCCGAGTTCGAGGTCGTGGCGGATCCGCGCAGCAGCCCGACGGAGGACGACCGTCGGAGCCAGTACGAGCTGGAGCTGCGGCTCTGGCGGCGGCTCTCCGACCTCTACCGGGGGGTCAACGACGCGCGGACCGCACGCAAGGCGCTGGCCGGCCGCGAGGACGCCAAGGAGCTCAGCCAGGCGCTGGCCGAGGTGGAATCCGAGCTGGTCACCGATGGCGGCGGCAAGCGGTCGCTGTTCGCCGACCGGGCGGCGTTGGATTCGAAGCTCAGGCAGCTGCGAGGGGTGGTTGCGGCGGCGCCGGCAACGGAGTCGGCGCTCCAGGTGGCTGACGTCCTGGACCGGCGGCTCTCGGAAGTGCTGGCACGGCTTGCCTCGCTCCTCGAGCAGGAGCGGCAATTGAAGGCGACCGCGGGCACGTAACCCCGCGCTGGGAGTGGGCCGTTGGTGCACCAGTGGCCCTGTTCCCGCGCTGGCAGTGGGCCATTGGTGCACCAGTGGCCCTATCGGCTCGGCGGCTGCACCTGGTAGCCGCCGAGCTGTTCGAACGCGTGCGCCGCGCGCAGGACGGTGGCGTCCTCCCAGCGCCGGCCGATCAGCATCAAACCCACGGGCAGGCCCTCGGCGCGGGCGCACGGCACATTGATGGCCGGGTGGCCGGTCACGTCGAAGGGTGCCGTGTTCTCGATCGGCGCGCCCAGCCGGTAGCGCTCTTCCACTGACGCTTCGGGCGCGGGAAGCGGCGCCGCCGTGCGGGGCATGGTCGGCATCAGCAGCAGGTCGACCTCCTCCAGGGCGGCGTCGTACGCGGCGGTCAGTGTCCGCGCCAGGTTCTGTGCCTTCGCGTAATAGCGGCCGTGGTAGGCGTCCTGCAGGTACTGACCGAGAAGCACGGTCATCTTGACCGTCTCGTGCAGATCGTCGGCGCGTGCCCGCCGGCCCCGGGCGAATGCGTCCAGCAGCGAGGTGACGTAGTGGCCCTTCCAATTCGTGCCCAGCGCGTTGCCGCGGATCATGAGCGTGGTCGCGCCCTCGTTGGAGATCGCCCGCCGGATGTGGACGCCGTCGCGGTGCATGGGCACGCTGACCTCCCGCACGGTCGTCCCCGCCTCCGTGAACCGTTCGGCCGCGGCGCGCACCGCGTCGTCCACCTCGGGCTCAGAGGAGTCGAGTCCGAACCCCTCTCGGACGACGCCGATGCGCAGGCCGGCGGCGCCCCGCTCCAGCGCGTCCACGTACCCCTCGGTCCGGACATCGCGCTGGCGCGGGTCGAGGCCGTCCTCGCCCGCGGTGGCCTCCAGCAGCAGCGCCACGTCGCGGACGGTGGCGGCGATCGGACCCAGGTGGTCCAGCGTCAGCTCGATGGGGAAGGCCCCGGTGTACGGGACCAGCCCATAGGTCGGCTTCAGGCCGTAGGCGCCGCACCAGGCGCTGGGGATGCGGATCGAGCCGCCCTGGTCGCCCCCGATCGCCATGTCGACCTCACCGGCGACGACCAGCGCCGTGCTGCCGCTGGAAGAGCCGCCGGCCGAACGGGCCGGGTCGTGGGGGTTGTGGACCGGGCCGGTGTCCGAGGTGTAGCTGCTGCCCGAGAAGCAGAGGTGTTCGCAGACCGCCTTGCCGGCGATCTCGCCCCCCGCGTCCAGAATGCGCGTGACGACGGTGGCGTCGACCTCGGGCACGTAGCCTTCCAGGGTCGCGCTGCCGTTCATCATCGGAACCCCCGCCACGCAGACGTTGTCTTTGATCGCGATCCGTTTGCCGGCCAGGAGCCCCTTTTCGGCGCCCCGGATGGAGCAGCGCCAGTACCAGGCGTTGAGGGCGTTCTCCTCCGGTCGCGCCCGGTGGCCGGGTGTGCGGGGGTAGCGCACGGGCAGGTTCGGTTCGACCAGCTCGTCCAGCCGCGCGTAGCTGGCAAGCTCGCCCGCCAGCAGGCGCTGGTAGGCCTGGAGCTCGGCGTCCGAGAGGTCGAACCCGTACTCGAGGGCGATCGCGTCGAGCTGTTCCACGGTGGGCGTTCTCACGGGCATGAGTACGGGGTAGCACAGTTCCCACCGGTCTGTCTTCGACCGCGGCGCGGGCCGCGCAGGCACCATCATGGTTGGGACATGCAGCTGCCAGTGATGCCGCCGGTCAGCCCGATGCTGGCCCGGGCGGTGCGAGACATCCCGGAGGGGATGTACTACGAGGCCAAGTGGGACGGGTTTCGCGCCATCGTGTTTCGGGACGGTGACGAGGTGGAGCTCGGCAGCCGCAATGAGCGCCCGATGACCCGCTATTTCCCGGAGGTGGTGGAGGCGGTCAAGCGCAACCTTCCCGAGCGCTGTGTCGTCGATGGGGAAATCATCATCATCCAGGGCGACCGGCTCGGCTTCGAAGCGCTCCTCCAGCGCATCCACCCGGCGGCCAGCCGGGTCAACCTGCTGGCGAAGCAGACGCCGGCCTCCTTCGTCGCGTTCGACCTGATCGCGCTCGACGACGACTCGCTGCTGAACGAGCCCTTTCGAGTGCGCCGTGAGCGACTGGAGGCGGCGCTGAGGAATGCCCAGCCGCCGGTGCAGGTCGCGGTCGGCACCGAGGATGTCGCCGTCGCGCGCCGGTGGTTCGACCAATTCGAGGGCGCCGGGCTGGACGGCATCGTCGCCAAGCCGTTCGACGTGCTCTACCGCCAGGACGCGCGCGCGATGTTCAAGATCAAGCACGAGCGGACGGCGGACTGCGTGGTGGCCGGCTACCGCTGGCACAAGACCGGGCCCGTGGTGGGCTCGCTGCTGCTCGGCCTCTACGACGACGGCGGCAAGCTGCAGCACGTCGGGGTGGCGGCGTCCTTTCCGATGCAGCGGCGCGCGGAACTGGTCGAGGAGCTGAAGCCCTACGCGATGGACGACTTCAGCGGCCACCCCTGGGGCGAATGGGCGGAGGCCGAGGCGCACCTGGGAGGACGCCTGCCGGGCGCGGTCAGCCGCTGGAACGCGAAGAAGAACCTTTCCTGGCAGCCGCTCCGGCCGGAGCTGGTGTGTGAGGTCGCGTACGAGCACATGGAAGGCACGCGCTTCCGCCACACCGCCCAGTTCCGTCGCTGGCGCCCCGACCGCGACCCCGACAGCTGTACCTACGCGCAGCTGGAGGAACCGGTCCGCTACGACCTCGCCGAGGTGCTCTCCGCGGGTCAGGATGGGGGCCGGCACCGTACCCGCCCGGCCTCGTCACCTACGGGTGGCCCTGCGGAAGGCTGAACCAGAAGCGGGTGAGGCCGTCGCGGGACTCCACCCCGACGCGGCCGCCAACCTCCTCCACCAGCTGCTTGACGATCGGAAGGCCCAAGCCGGCCCCGCCCTGCGAGCTGTCACGCGACTTGTCGACTCGGTAGAACCGCTCGAACAAGAACGGGAGGTCGGCGTCGGGGATGCCGTCGCCGCTGTTGGTGACCGAGACCAGCGCGGTCTCCCCGGCACACTCGGCGGTGACGCGGACCCGCCCCCCGGCCGGCGTGTAACGAGCCGCGTTCTGCAGCAGGTTGAGCACCACCTGAGCCAGGCGGTCGGGGTCCGCCCGTACTTCCAGTGTCGAGGGCAGCCGCAGAGTGAGGTCGAGGTGGCTCCGGTCCAGCGCGGGCCTGCACAGGCATGCCGCCGCCTCGATGATCTCGACCAGATCGACCGGGGTTCCCGCCTCCGTCCCCGGTCCCGCGCCGCCGGCCAGCACGTCCAGTGACCGGGAAAGCCGGAGCAGGCGTTGCACCTCCTCGTCCAGGGAGCCGAACAGGCCCGGGCTGGGTCTCATCACGCCGTCCCGCAGCGCCTGCAGGTATCCCTCCAGGTTGGTCAGCGGTGTTCTCAGCTCGTGCGCGAAGTTGGCGACCAGGTCCTGCCGCTCGCGATCCTGGTCCTGCAGGGCAGCCGCCATCTGATTGAAAGAGTCGGCCAGCGACTCCATCTCCGCGCCGTGCGGGCGAGGGACGCGACTGCTGTAGGCGCCCTCGCCCACGCGGCGCGCGGCTGCCGACACCGCCACCACCGGCCGGCTGATCGCGCGTCCGAGCAGCAGCGCCATCGCGATCGAGACCGCGAGCGCCACGGCGCTGGCCAGGGCGAGCACCCGCGACGTCGACTCAGAGAACATGGCCCGGGTTGTCGCGGTGCTCTCTCCGTGGGCCAGCATCAGTCCCCGGAACAGGTCGTAGCCGACCCACGACACACCGACCCCAACCACCGCCAGGGCGACCACCGCACCCGCCATCCCGGCCAGCGCGATACGAACCGAGAGGCGGTCGGCCCGCCGCAGCAGGCTACGCATCGAGAAGCGCCCGGTACCCGAGCCCCCGCACGGTCTCCACGTACCGTCCCGGACTCGTGATATCGCCCAGCTTTCGGCGCACGCGACCCACGTAGGCGTCGATGCTGCGCTCGAGGATCGGTTCGTCCTGCTGGGGATCGAGCGCGTCGATCAAGGCTGAGCGGGAGAGCACGCGCCCGCGGGCCAGGACCAGCTGGGCGAGCAGATCGAACTCGATCCGGGTCAGGTCGCAGCGTTCATCGCCGCGCCGCACCAGGTGACGGTCGAGATCCAGAATCAGATCCACGTACGCCACCCGCCCCTCTGGGCTCCGCACGGTACGTCGCCGGATGAGTGAGCGAACCCGCGCCACCAGCTCCGCTGGCGCGAAGGGCTTGGGCAGGTAGTCGTCCGCCCCCGCGTCGAGGCCCCGCACCCGGTCGGGCACGCCGCCCAGCGCGCTCAGCATCAGGACGGGGACGGACGTGGTTCGGCGTACCTCTTGCGCCACACCGACGCCGTCCATGCGGGGCAGCATCACGTCCAGCACCACCGCGTCGTACTCGCGCGACCGGAGCAGGTGGACTGCCTCCAGGCCGTCGTGGGCGGCCTCGACGTCCCAACCCTCGCGCCTCAGGTAGGCGCCGATCAGTGTCACGATCTTGCGGTCGTCGTCGACCACCAGGATGGTGGTCACGGCGGAATCACCGGCGCGGGGAGGCATCGGCGGAGGCACGAGTTGGAGGTGGGCATGTCGACTTTCTTTGGAATCATCCCGCAACTGCCGCCGCCCCACCCACCCGTGGAGCCGGGGAGCATGGCTGACCCGGCTCCACGGTTTGATCGCGGGGGCTTAGGTGACGACGATGCCCGCCGGCGCGGCGCCGGCCGGTAGCTGAGCGGGTGACCCGGGCAGCAAGGTCAGGCTGCCGCCCTGCACCGCGAATGTTGCGACAGCGCCGACAGCGCTCAAGGCGTCGTAGAGATTGAGGCCGTCGGGGCTCAACCTGGCGTCGACGGCTCCGGTCTTGCCGGTGCCAGTGCTGACCGGTGTGCTGCCGAGGAGAGTCAGCACGCCACCCGGGGAGATCGAGTAGCTGGAGATGCTGCCGGAGCCTGTATTCACCGTGAACAGGAACTGACCGTCATGGCTGATCTCCACCCAGCAGGGCGCCGTCTGGAGGTCCGGGAACGGAGATAAATCGATCGAGGACAGTGTTCCCCCGGCGAAGTCGCGGAATGCCGAGACCGTGCCGGTGCCGGCGCCCATGTTATGGGCGTTCGACACGAACAGCTGGCTCGGGTCGGTGGGCCGGAACTCGCTGCCGAACGGGCCCAGTCCCTGCGCTGGGAAAGGCGATCCTGAGGCGGCGGACAGGCGCCCGTTGGGGCGGACGGTGAAGCTGTCGATCTGCGAGGTGCCGACGAGCGTGGCGACCAGTCTGCTGCCGTCGCCGTTGAATAGGATATCTCCGGGCTGAGCGCCGTCGGGCAGGGCAACCGTGGAGTGTGGGATCGGCATCAGCCGGCCGTCCCTCTTGAGCCGGAACCCGGTGTAGTTGCTCCCGCCGTTACCGGCGTTGGCCACGTACACCAGGTCCTGGTGGATGGTCGCGCTCACCGGCATGACGCCGCCGGACGCGACCAGCCCGTCGGGCAGCTCCCGCAGCGAGCCGTCGGGATTGATCCCCAGGACCGAGATCTGATTGCTGGCGGCGTCGGCGGCGATCAGGAAGCGGCCGTCGGGGGATGATTGGAGCGAGCCCTGGGATGGCAGCGTGGTTCCGGTTCCGGCGCCGCCGGCGGGGAAGGGAGATCCGGACTCCGGGGTCAGCGTCCCGTCAGCGTGGCGGTCGAAGGCCCCGATCGTGTTCGCACCTGCCGTGTTGTCGTTGACGTAAACGTGCCCGACGATGGGGGATGGCTGGGTCGAGGCGGCTGCGAGCACGGGGGCGGCCAGGGCCGCCGCGGCTGCTGCCGCAATACTCAGCAGGAGCTGCCGTGACAGCCTGCCTGGCAGAATTGACATTCCCTCTCCTTTGCGCATGCTTCAGTTCGAGACGGTGACGGGGCTGTCGACTGCCACCGTCTCGACGGTAGGGCCGCTTTGTGACTCCCATGTGACCGCTTCGGCGGCGCGCAGACATCCCCCGGTCGCTCAGGAGAGCGGGCCGATCGCTCCCTCCACCTCCCGGAGCAGCGCCCCGGACGCGATCAGCTCCCCCGCCGCCCGCAGTTCGGGAGACAGGAAGCGGTCGGGCCCCGGCCCCGGCACCACCCGCCGCAGCGCGGTCAGCGCGGCGCCGGTGCCCGCGCCGGGCTGCAGAGGCGCTCGCAGCTCGACTCCACGCGCTCCCGCCACCAGCTCGACCGCCAGCACCGAGCGCAGCGCGTCGAGCGTCCGGCGCAGCTTGCGGGCAGCCCCCCAACCCATGGACACGTGGTCCTCTTGCATCGCGGAGCTGGGGATCGAATCCACAGACGCCGGCGCCGCCAGCCGCTTCAACTCCGAGACCGCCGCCGCCTGCGTGTACTGAGCGAGCATGAGCCCGGAGTCGACGCCCGGGTCGTGGGCGAGGAACGCCGGCAGGCCCTCGGAGCGAGCCACGTCGAGGAGCCGGTCGGTCCGGCGTTCCGCGATCGACGCCAGGTCCGCGACCGCGATGGCGAGGAAGTCGCAGACGTAGGCGACCGGCGCCCCGTGGAAGTTTCCGTTCGACTCGACGCGCCCGTCCTGGAGCACGACGGGATTGTCGATCGTGGAGGCGAGCTCGCGAGCGGCGACGAGGCGGGCGTGCTCCAGCGTGTCCCTGGCGCCACCCGCGACCTGTGGCGCGCACCGGAGCGAGTAGGCGTCCTGCACGCGCGGATCGCCCACGCGGTGCGAGGCCACGATCGGAGACCGGGCGAGCAGCCGGAGCAGGTTGTGGGCACTCGCCGCCTGCCCCGGATGCGGGCGCAAGCCGGCGACCCAGGGCTCGAAGACCCGATCGGTGCCGAGCAGGGCTTCGACCGAGAGCGCGCAGGACACGTCGGCCACCTTGAGCAGACGCTCCAGGTCGAGGCAGGCGAGCACCAGCATCCCCAGCATCCCGTCGGTGCCGTTGATCAGGGCCAGGCCTTCTTTCGCGGCCAGCTCCACCGGCGCGAAGCCGGCCGCGGCCAGCACCGGCGCGGCCGGGACCGCGTGGCCCGCCGGGTCGAGCACCTCGCCCTCTCCCATCAGGACCAATGCCACGTGGGCGAGCGGGGCCAGGTCGCCACTGGCCCCGAGAGACCCGAGCTCCCGAACCGCGGGCACGATCCCCAGGTTGAGGAGCGCCGCCAGACGCTCGACGATGAGCGGGCGCACGCCGGTCATCCCCGTGCACAGCGTCCGCAGTCGCAGCAGCTGCATCGCCCGCACGACCTCGTGCTCGACCGGTGGGCCCATGCCCGCCGCGTGGGACCGGATCAGCGAGCGCTGCAGCTGGGCGCGGAGCTGGGCTGGGATGGAGCGGCGCGCCAGCGCCCCGAACCCGGTCGAGACCCCGTAGGCCGGCGTCGACCCGGCCGCCAGCTCATCGACCACACCGCGGCCCCGCGCGACCGCTGCCAGCGCCACCTCGCCAACCCGGACCTCGCGTCTCGACCGGGCGACCGATTCGACGTCGGCGAAGGAGAGCGGTGCCCCGCTCAATTCCAGCGCGCTCACAAAAGGCTCTCCTCCTCCATCCTTTGGCTCCCCGGTTCAATGCCCCTCATTGTGGGTCCGGGTCGGGCGCGTTCAGCGTGAAGACATTCCGAGCTGGCCGCTCGGCGCCCCGGCATCCGGATGCCTACTGTTGCAGGCAATGAGCGAAGCCTCTGCGATCCCGACCGTGCGCGCCCCGCGAGGGGTCGAGCGGACCTGCCGCGCCTGGCCGCAGGAGGCGGCGCTGCGCATGCTGATGAACAACCTGGACCCGGAGGTCGCCGAGCATCCGGACCGGCTCATCGTGTACGGCGGCTCGGGCCGCGCCGCCCGGAGCTGGGACGCGTACCACGCCATCGTGCGTTCGCTGCGGACCCTGGGAGATGACGAAACCCTGCTCGTCCAGTCCGGCAAGCCGGTCGGCATCTTCGAGACCCACGAGTGGGCGCCTCGGATCCTGATCGCGAACTCACACCTGGTGCCGGACTGGGCGACGTGGGAGGAGTTCCGGCGGCTCGAGGCGCTGGGCCTGACCATGTACGGTCAGATGACGGCGGGCTCCTGGATCTACATCGGGACCCAGGGGATCCTCCAGGGGACCTACGAGACGTTCGCCGCAGTCGCCGCCAAGCGGTTCGGCGGCTCGCTCGCCGGCACCATCACGCTGACCGCCGGCCTCGGCGGCATGGGCGGCGCGCAGCCCCTTGCCATCACCATGAACGGCGGCGTCGCCATCTGCCTCGACTGCGACCCCTCCCGGATCGAGCGCCGCGTCGAGCACGGGTACCTGGACGCGCGCGCCGGCTCGCTGGACGACGCGCTGCGCCGGGCCGTCGACGCACGCGACCGGAAGGTCCCGCTCTCGCTCGGACTCCTCGCCAACGCGGCCGAGGCGGTGCCGGAGCTGCTCCGGCGGCGGGCGCCGATCGACGTCGTCACCGATCAGACGTCGGCCCACGACCCGCTCACTTACCTCCCGCTGGGAGTGCCCTTTGACGAGATGCACGATGTGGCGCGTCGCGATCCCGACGAGTTCACGCGCCTCGCCCGCGACTCGATGGCGAAGCACGTGGAGGCGATGGTCGGCTTCCAGGACCAGGGCGCCGAGGTGTTCGACTACGGCAACTCGATCCGCGGCGAGGCGCTCCAGGCCGGCTACCAGCGCGCGTTCAGTTTCCCCGGCTTCGTCCCCGCCTACATCCGGCCGCTCTTCTGCGAAGGGAAGGGGCCGTTCCGGTGGGCGGCTCTTTCCGGGGATCCTCGGGACATCGCGGCCACCGACCGCGCCATCCTCGACCTCTTCCCGGAGAACGAGGCGCTCGCCCGCTGGATCCGGATGGCCGCCGAGAAGGTCCAGTTCCAGGGCCTGCCGGCGCGCATCTGCTGGCTCGGGTACGGGGAGCGCGATCGAGCCGGCGAACGGTTCAACGACCTGGTCCGCAGCGGCGAGGTCTCGGCCCCGATCGTGATCGGCCGGGACCACCTCGATTCCGGCTCCGTCGCCTCGCCCTACCGCGAGACGGAGGCGATGCGCGATGGGTCGGACGCCATCGCCGACTGGCCCCTGCTGAACGCGATGCTTAACGTGGCGTCGGGCGCGTCCTGGGTCTCGATCCACCACGGTGGCGGGGTCGGCATCGGACGGTCGATCCACGCCGGCCAGGTCTGTGTCGCCGATGGATCCGAGCTGGCCCAAAAAAAGCTGCGCCGGGTTTTGACGAACGACCCCGGCACCGGCGTCATGCGGCACGTCGACGCCGGCTACGAGCGCGCGGCCGAGGTGGCGGACGAGCGGGGCCTGCGAGTCCCCACACGGCAGCGCTGATCGCTCCCCGCGATGCGCAGCTGGCACGCGGAGTGGGCGCTCGTGGAGGGCGCGATCGAGCCCGATTGCCTGCTCCAGGCGGACGGGGACCACTTTACCGCCGTGGTGCCTCGGGCGCCGCGGCCGGCAGACGCCGAGCGACTTCGGGGGGTCAGCCTCCCCGGGTTCGCGAACGCCCATTCGCACGCGTTTCACCGCGCGCTGCGGGGGCGCACCGAGAGTGGACGGGGGACGTTCTGGACCTGGCGGGAGCAGATGTACCGGCTGGCGGCGACGCTGACGCCCGACCGCTACCGGGCGCTGGCCCGGGCGACGTTCGCCGAGATGGCGCTCGCCGGCGTCACCTGCGTGGGCGAATTCCACTACCTGCACCACGACGTCGACGGCGGCCCGTATGGGAATCCCAACGAGATGGGGGAGGCGCTCCTGCAGGCGGCGGCGGAGGCCGGGGTCCGCATCACCCTGCTCGACACCTGCTACCTGGCGGGAGGCTTCGGGCGGGCGGTCGAGGGCGCGCAGCGGCGCTTCAGCGATGGCGACGCGGAGCGGTGGGCGGCGCGGGCGGGGGCGCTGCGCCCCGGCGCACACGCCCGGATCGGCGCCGCGATCCACTCGGTCCGCGCGGTGCCTGCCGGCCAGATGGCGGCCGTTGTCGGCTGGGCACGCGAGCGCGGCACCCCGCTCCATGTCCACCTCTCCGAGCAGCGGGCCGAGAACGAGGAGTGCGAGCGGGCTTGCGGCCGGTCGCCGGCGCGCCTGCTGGCCGACGTTGGCGTTCTCGGCCCGGGCAGCACGGTCGTGCACGCGACGCACCTGTCCGGTGCCGACGTCGAGCTGCTCGGCGCGACCGGGACGGCCGTCTGCGTTCGCCGAGGGCCGGGGAGCTGTCGGGGTGGACGTTCTGATGGAATGGGAGCCCGACCCCCACGGCGGATCGGGTCAAACGGCGTTTCCCAAGGGAGGTTGACGATGGCGTCCGCGCCAGAGGCATACAACACCATCGAGTACTCGACCGATGATCGGGTGGCGTTGATCACGTTGAACCGGCCCCACCGAATGAACGCGATGAATCTCGAACTGTGTTCTGAGGTCAAGCGGGCGGTGCAGGCGGCGGACGAGGACCCGGATGTGCGGGTCCTGGTGGTGACGGGGCGGGCGGCAAAGCCTTTTCCGCCGGCTACGATCTCGGCGAGAGTGAAGGCGAGCGCAGTGTCGAGACGTGGACCCGGCGGCTCAATCAGGACCTTCAGTACACCTACTGTCTGTGGAACTGCAGCAAACCCACGATTGCGATGATCAATGGCTACTGTCTGGCCGGTGCGCTGGAACTGGTTCAGATGTGTGACGTCCGGTATGCGTCCGATGATTCGACCTTCGGCGTCGTCGAGACACGATTCTCCGCCGGCATCGCCACGCTGGCCATGCCCTGGGTCGTGGGCGCGAGGTGCCGCGAGCTGATCTATACGGGGGACACGTTCGATGCGGCGGAGGCGCTTCGCCTTGGCCTTGTCAATCGCGTCTTCCCGAAGGCGGACCTCGAGCGCGAAACGATGAAGATCGCAAAGCGCATGTCGCGCGTCGCGCTGGCAGCGCTGCAGTGGAACAAGCGGGCGATCAACACGACGTATCAGGCGATGGGATTCGCGGCGGCGCTCCAGTACGGTGTCGAGGCCTGCACGCTCATGGATTCAACGAAGACTCCCGAGTGGAAGGCATTCGAAGAGATCCGGGCCACCAAGGGGGTGAGCGAGGCGATCAGGTGGCGCACCGATCTGTTCGCGCCCTTTGAGTGACGGTGGCGGGAGTGGCCGGATCAGACCGCCTCGCTGGGGGCGGCCGCGATCGTCGCGACCGCGCTCAGCACGGTATCGATCTCCTCCTCGGAGTTGTAGTAATGCGGTGAGAGCCGGACCAGTGGGTGGACGCCACGGTCGTCGAACACGTTGTCCTCGGGGAGGGTGAGCGAGACGTTGATCCCCCGCGCCCGGACCGCCTCCGCGAACGCCGGCGCCGGGACGCCCTCCAGCGAGGCGGTGACGATCGCGCAGCGCTCGCGGCCGAGATCGTGTGTACGCACGCCGGGGATCGCGTCCAGACCATCACGAAGGCGCTCGCCCAGGGCCAGGGCTCGTTCGGCGATCGGCTCCAGACCCAACTCCAGGGCCTGGTCGACCGCGCTGCCCAGACCCAGGATGGTGCTGTAGCTGTGCTCCCAGGTTTCGAACCGGCGCGCGCCCGCATGCCACTCGAAGCCGGTGGCGCCGTCCCAGGTCGAGGCGCCGATGTCGTTCACGAAGGGGTCGAGCCGGTCGAGGACCGCGCTGCGCACATAGAGGAAGCCGGTGCCGCGCGGCCCGCGCAGGAACTTGCGCCCGGTTCCCGTGATCATGTCGGCTGCCACTCCGCCCGCGTCGAGGGGAAGCTGACCGACGGTCTGCGTCGCATCCAGCAGGTAGAGGACCCCGGCCGCTCTGGCCACGCGGCCGACCTCGACCGCCGGGTTGACGAGTCCGCCCGAGGTAGGGATGTGGCTGAGACCGATCAGCTTCGTCCGCCCGTCGATGCGGTCGGCGAGGGCCCTGACGTCGAGCTGCCCGGTGGGGTCGTTGGGGACGACCTCGATCTCGACGCCGCGACGCCTCGCCATCTGGAGGTACGCGAGCGCGTTGGAGCCGTACTCCGCGTGGCCGGTCAGGATGCGGTCGCCGCGCTCGAACGGGATCGAGTAGAAGGCGGCGTTCCACGCGTGCGAGGAGTTGTCGAAGAGCGCGATCTCCTCGCGCCGCCCGCCGAGCAGTCGCGCCAGGGAGTGGTAGGTCTGGTCGATCGCGTCGCGGCGCAGGTCCTCGGCCTCGTACCCGCCGATCTCGGCCTCCAGGTGGAGATGATCGGACATCGCTCGCAGCGTGCGGTCGCTGAGCAGGCCGGCGCCGGCGTTGTTGAGGTGGATCCGGTGGGCGACGCCCGGCGTGTCGCTGCGAATACGTGTCAGGTCGAGCACGGGCGAAGCTTAGGAGCGCTGGCGTGCCCTGTGCTCGGGGAATCCCCGGCGTGTCCGCACTCAGCGGCTGAAACGCGAGAGGTGAGCCCGGAGTGTCGACACCTTGGGATTTGTCCGGCCCCTCCGCGCGGTGGCGGATCTCAGGGGGTGAGTGTGTGCACGATCCAGACGTTCGGCTCCCAGTAGGTCCCACGGTCATGCGCGTGGTCGATGTCGACGGTCGCCAGGCCCGCCGGGAAGGTGTACCGCCCGTCGCCGGGAAACGGCATCCCTGTCCACTCCTCCCACTCGGCGATGGTTCCGGTGATGCGCATCGAGTGAGGGATCGGCTTGACGATCTGCCCTCCGCGGCGGGTGTGGACCCGGATCCAGGGGTCGAAGGGTTCACCGTCCGCGCGCCTCCACCTCACGTACTCCTCGATCGGCGTGATCGGGTACCGCTCCTTGAGGCTGGGGCGGACCGGCGCGATGAGGCGGCTGAGACTCGCCTCGCGGGCGACTTCGGCCATCACCTCGAGCAGCCGGCCGGCGAGACCTCCGCCCTGGAACGGAGGCCTCACCTCGGCTGCCAGGGCGCAGAGCGCCGTCGGGGGGCGCCCGTCTTCTCCGACCGCGACGGCGGCGCGCAGGAAGGCGTCGATTCCATCCCCAAGCCCTTCGATGGTGCCGTCCCAGTCGCACGGGATGGTGTGGCCCTCGGCGATCACCTCGTGTCGCGCCTCGTCGTAGAGGACGAACTGAAACTTCGGGAAGTCATCGAAGAGGCGCCCCCAGAGCTGGTTGAGCTCGTCGCCGTGCTGGTTGTACTCGGGCCACACCTCGTGTGTGATGGTCTCGGTGTCCTGCCACAACTCGGGTCGCTCCGAATAGCGGATCACCTGCATGTCGTTGATCGTTATATCGACTCCGCGGTGGCGAGGGCGGAGTGACCATGCGAGACCCGCGCCTGGTTCGTATCGAATGGGCCCAGCTCCAGGGGTCGCGCCCGCGGGCGGCCGGGAGCAACGCCCGTCTCGGGCCGCACGGCGCCCTGGTGCGGGTACCGGTGGCGCGTCTCACCCTCGACGACGGCACCTCGGGGTTCGGCCTCGCCCGCACCACCCGCGAGGAGGCGCTGGACCTGGTCGGGACGCCGCTCTCGGAGCTGTTCTCGGACGCCACCGGTGCCACCGCGCGCGGTCTGCCGGTCGACATTCCGCTCTGGGACCTGGTCTCCCGCCGTGCGGGCATGCCGGTGTACGCGCTGGCGGCCCGGATGGCGGGGCGGACGGCAGCCGGTCCCCCGCGGCCGCGGTGCTACGACACCACGCTCTACTTCGACGATCTCCACCTTGAGGACGATCGCGAGGCGGCGGCGCTGATCGCGGCTGAGGCCCTGCAGGGGCGCGCCCGCGGTCATCGCCATTTCAAGATCAAAGTCGGACGTGGTGCGCGCCACCTGGCGTTGGAGGCGGGGACGCGCCGGGACATCGCCGTGGTCCGGGCGACGCGGGAGGCGGTGGGCCCGGACGCTGAGCTGATGCTCGACGCCAACGACGGGTACAACCTGAACCTGACCAGGCAGGTGCTCTCCGCGCTCGCGGACTGCCACCCCTACTGGATCGAGGAGCCCTTCCACGAGGACCCGGTGCTCTACGCCGAGCTGCGGGACTGGCTGACGGCACGCGGTCTGCCCACGCTGATCGCGGACGGTGAGGGCGCGGCCGCGCCTTCACTCGCCGAGTGGGCGGAGCACGGCCTGATCGACGTGGTGCAGTTCGACATCCTCCGTCATGGATTCACGCGCTGGCTCGCCACGGGACGCCGCCTTGACCGCCGCGGGATACGCTCGGCGCCCCACCACTACGGCCTTCACCTGGGCAACTTCGTGGCGGCCCAGCTGGCGGGGTCGGTGGACGGGCTGGCGTTCGTGGAGTGGGATGAAGCGTCCACGCCGGGGATCGACGATGCCCGGTACCGCGTCGATAACGGCACCGTGCTCGTGCCCGACGATGCCGGTTTCGGCCTCGACCTGGACGGGGCCGCCTTCTCCGCGGCGGTGCGCGATCGGGGTTTCGCCGCCGGCTGACCGGTCGCCTGCCCGTCAGCCGGCGAGGCGATTCCGGCGGGACGCCGTATGGTCCGGTTGGTCCCGCGCGGGCGTGCTCGCATCCGGCGCGAGCCGATCCGCGGGACACCGAGGTATGGAGCAGCCGGTGGTCGACGATGAACGTGGAGTGACGCGGTGCCAGGGATGAACACGGGGCACCAGGCCACCAACCCCGGTATCACGGCCGCCTTCCACAGCACGCTGGCCACCCAGCTGTTGATCGCGATCGCGGTGCTGGTGGCGTTAAGCCTGGCCTGGACACTCGTGCGGTCGGTGATGGGCACCGGCGCCGCCTCGCCCGCATCGCCGCCGGCGGATCCCGAACCGGCGGCACGCAGGTTCGTTCGGATCGCGTTCGCGGTCCTCTGGATCTTCGATGGCATTCTGCAGGCGCAGCCGGAGATGCCGGTCGGCCTCCCCTCCCAGGTCATCGAGCCTGCCGCCGCCTCAGCCCCGGCCTGGCTCCAGCACCTGGTGCGGTGGGGAGAGCTGGTGTGGACCAGGCATCCCGTGGAAGCGGCCGCGTCGACGGTCTGGATCCAGGTCGGCATCGGGCTCTGGCTCCTGGTCGCTCCCCGTGGCCGCTGGTCCCGGGCGGGCGGCCTCGCGAGCGTCGCCTGGGGCCTGGCGGTCTGGGTCTTCGGAGAGAGTCTGGGCGGGCTGCTGTCGCCAGGAACCAGCTGGCTTACCGGTGCACCCGGTGCAGTGCTGTTCTACGCGTGGGCGGGCGTCCTGATCGCACTCCCTGAGCGCCTGTGGGCGGAGGCCCGGCTGGGCCGGACGATCCTGCGCTTGATGGGGTTCCTCTTCGTGGTGCTGGCGATCGTTCAGGCAGCGCCGTCGCGAGGCTTCTGGCGGGGCGACGGCGGGGCCCTGAGCACCATGGTGGGAGAGATGGCGCAGACGCCCCAACCGGGATTTCTGTCGGCCTGGCTGAGGGGCTTCGCCGCCTTCTCGTCGGCACACGCGGTCGCCGTCAATGCGGTGACGGTGCTGGGCCTGGGTGCGATCGGGTTGGCCTTCCTCTCCGGGCGCCGCCGTGTCGTGCTGCCGGCGATCATCGCCGCCCTGGTGCTCGGCCTCGCGGACTGGGTCCTGGTCCAGGACCTGGGGTTCCTGGGCGGGACGGGTACGGACCCCAACAGCGCCATCCCGATGGCTGTCATCTACGTGGGCGGATACCTCGCCCTCCGGCGGGTTTCGGGATCGGAGGTCCCGTTCCGGCCACCCGCGGCGAAGTGGGGCGATCTCAGCGGCAGCTACCTGCTGCGCGTCTTCGCGGCCGGCGGCGCCGTCGGCATCACCCTGTTGGGCCTGCTCCCCCTCCTCGCGAGCGCGGTCGAGATCGTGTCCAGGGCACGCTGACGTCGACGTGCTCCGGCGCCATCGAGGGAGCGCGGCGACTAGGATCAGCCAGATCATGAGGGAGGTCGCGAAAGGGCACGCCGCCGATCAGGACGTTCCTCGACGGCGCCCGTCGCGCGATCGCCGGTGCTGACCTCGATCCTCCGCTACCCGGCCTATCGCTGGCTCTGGCTCAGCAACCTGGCCGGCTCGGCGGGGCGCTGGTCTCTGGTCCTGATCCTCGGTACGCAGGTGCTCCAACTCACGCACTCCTCGTTCTGGGTGGGGGCGGCGCTCTTCGCCACCCAGGGACCGGTGATCCTGCTGGCCCCGGTCTCCGGGATGCTGGCAGACCGCTTCGACCGGCGCACGCTCAACGCCGCTTCCACCGCGCTCTCGGCCGTGGCCACCGAGGCCTTCGCGCTGCTCTCTCTGAGTGGGCACCTGACCCTCCTCCTGACCATGCTGCTGGCCACCCTCTACGGCGTCTCCTTCGTGCTCCAGATGACGCTGCGAAGCACGCTGGTGCCGAGCCTGGTCTCACGCGAAGACCTCCTCAACGCGGTCTCGCTGTCTCAGGTCGGGACCCAGGGGGCGGAGTTTGTCGGGCCCGCCATCACCACCCCCTTCCTGGTCGCCGGCGGTCCGGCGATGGCCTGGACCGTGTGTGCCGTCCTGTACACCGCCGCCACCCTGTTGGTCCTCCCCATCGGGCCCGCCCGCGCGACGCCCGAGGGCACCGAGCGTCAGCCGGTCGGGATGCGCGAGTCTTTCCGTTATTTCTCCCTCCGGCCCCTGGTGCTGACCGCCATCTTCGCGGTCGCGCTGCACTGCTCGCTGACCATGGCCTACCAGGGCATGCTGCCGATGTTCGTCAGCAACGACCTCAACGCCGCCAGCTCCACGTACGGCGCGCTGCTCACCTCGATCGGGCTGGGGGCGGTGGTCGGAAGTCTCCTCCTGGCCGGCCTCTCCACCGGTCGTCACCGCCCGCTGATCTTCGTCGTCAGCCTGGTCGGGAGCGGCCTTTTCCTGACCGCGATGGGGGCGGTCCACGACAACCTGCTCGCGATTGTGCTGGGCTTCTTCGTGGGGGGTACCCAGGCCATCTTCATGTCCATGGCGCTGGCGCTGATCCAGGCCTCGGTCGACAACAGCTTCCGGGGCCGGGCCACCAGCGTCTTCCAGCTCATCACGCTGACGCCGATGGCGCTGATCGGCTGGGGCATGGGGGGGCTGGCGGACGTCGTGGAGCCGCGACCGGTGATGGTGCTGAGCGGTCTCTGCTTCGTGGGGGCGATGGCGCTCTTCGCGGCGCTTTCCCCCTGGCTCCGGCGTCTCTTCCGGTCTGAGGGCTGGGAGGTGGCGGCGGATCTGCGTGCCTCGGAGGTGGCGGCTCAGGGCTGAGTCCGGGTTGGTGGCTCCGGGACCGCCGCTCAGGGGGAGCCTGACTTGTGCTTGAGCAGGAGCGGGCGCTTGGGTGGGATGGGATCGATGTGCCGGCGGCGAGGACCGGACCAGAGCGCGGGCGGGGCGTCGACCGCCATCGCCACCGCGTAGGCAGCGCGTTCGTAGTTGACCCGCCAGCCGACGAAGTCCTGCCACGCCTCGGCGGCCGAGCGCTGGACCGGGACGTCCACCGCCTTGAGCCGCCGGATCGCCTCCTCGAACTCGGCGAACGTCAGCTGGATCCCGTTGGCCGGGTCCGCTTCGACGGGGATGTCGATGCCCAGCGCGCGGGCGATCGTGTTGAAGCAGGTGAACCCACTGCGCAGGCAGAGGCGGGCCGAGACGGCATCGCCAGGATTGTCGAGGACCACCAGGTAGAGCGCCGCGCTGTCGAGCACCGCGAGCAGAGCCGTCACCCAGGACGAGAAGGGGCGGGGGGATCGAAACCGGACCAGCGGCGTGTACGTCGAATGGCTTTCGGCCACGTCCGCCGCCCACCGCTCCCAGGTTTGGAACACGGCCGGGAGGGAGCCCAGCGCCGAGACCCCGCTGCCCAGACCGTAGTGGGTCCGCGCCAGCAGCTCTGGTCCCCAGGACGGAACGCCGGCGCGGGCGTCGAGCAGCGTCACCTCGGTCTCTCGCCGGTTGAAGGCCGCGTAGAGCGTGGGCAGGTAGCCGATCTGGAGCGCGATCGTCACCAGCGAGAAGAGCCCGGCCAGGTCGTCCACCACGCCGGCAGGATCGCCGCGAGGAATCGAGAGGTAGCCGAGCTGGGTGAGGGAGGAGCCGGTCTCGGCGAGCGCAGAGCCCAGGGACTGCCCGCCGAGCGACCAGAGCAGCAGCGCGAAGCCGGCCTCGAACATCATCAGCCACAGCAGCAGGTTCGCGATCAGGAGCGTGGGGCCTTCCGCCGCGCCCAGCCGGTCACGCACCTGGTAGCGCTTCGACGCGTCGCGGAGGAGCCTGAAGAAGGCGGCGACGACGGCGTCGACGGCGGCGACCGGACGGCTGCGGACCCGCCGCGGCACCACGATGGTGCCGAACACGCTCCACGCGGCGACCAGCACCACCAGCGCACCGAGCACGGCGGCGCCGATCGCGATGGCGGTATTGGGCGGCCCCGTCACCTCATGCCCCACACGTGGTTAGTGTCGCAAGAAGGACGGCGCGCCGGAGCGTAGAGGGATCCTTCCTCGGGGTGCCGGCGACGGCCCTTCGTCGGAGCCCTTTCGGTGCGCCGCGGGTTCAGCCTTGCGCGTGGACCTCTGCCGCCTCGCGACCGTTCCCGTGACCGTTCCCGTTGGCGTGTGCCAGCTCCTCGGCCGGCGACATCGGAACCAGCGGCCAGTCCGGCGGATAGGGATCCGCGTCGGTCGGGAGGCGAAGCCCGACCGAGTCGAGCATCTCCTTGATCTCATCGCCGACCATCTCGCCCGCCTCCATGAGCCGCTCGGCACACTTGTCGATGGCCGCTCGGTTGACGTACATGAGCCGCCAGTCGTCGATATAGGCGGAGCCCAGGATCTGGGCCGCGGTGCGGCGTCCCAGCGGGTTCGAAAGCGCGGCCGTGACCAGGGTGCCACCCTCCATCGGGCCGCCCACCATCTCCGCCACCGAGATCAGGTTCTCGCCGAAGCCGACCGCCTTCCGGGCGAGCTCCAGGGGGAGCGTGTCACCGCCCATGCCGACCAGGCCCACCATCCTCGCGGCGGCGCTGGTCGCCATCTGGAGATCTCCCGTCACGCCGGTGGAGTTCTCACCGTAGAAGACGCGCTCGGTCGCGAGTGCCCCCAGCGCGTGACGGACGTCGCCCGCAAGCTGCGAACGGAACGTTTTGAACTGCTCTTCCTCGGGGAGGGCAAGGTGGTGGCCCAAGGAGGAGCCCCGCGCCTTGATCGTGAGCCGGACGTGAGCGTGATCCGGTTTGTAGAAGTGCGCCGCGATCGCGTGACCGACCTCGTGACGTGCGGTGCCGAGCCGGTCGCGCTCGGTCCGCTCCAGCGGCTGGGCAAGACCCTCGGTGACGTTGACCATGGCCTCCCGCAGATCGGGCCACCCGAACCGTGACCGACCGTCCTCGAACGCGTACATGAGGGCCATCGACAGGGCCTGCTCGATCTCCGCCGGAGAGTAGCCCTGGGTCACGCGGGCGAATTCCTCGCGCCGAGCCGGGGTGTCCAGTTCCGGATCGTGCGCCTTCCTCCCGAAGTAGAGGTCGGCGATGTCTTTGCGGTCCTCCCGGGACGGGATCCGGAAGACGATCTGGCGTCCGAAGCGGCCGGGCCGCGTCACGGCCTCGTCCAGCACCGAGGGCCGGTTGGTGGCGCCGATGAAGAAGATGTTGTGGCGGGGAGCCTTCAGATTCGGCATGCGCAGGGAGACGCTTCCCACCTGGCGGGGGATGAACAGACCGTCGAGGGTCACGTTGACGAAGCGCCGCAGCGACTTCTTGAGTCCACCCGGATTGTCCACGCCGTCCATCTGGACCAGCAGCATGTTGAGCCCCATTCGGAAGCCGCCGAACATGCCGCCCATGCCGCCGCCCATGCCGCCACCGCCCATCATGCCGCCGCGGGACTGGCCGAGGGCGTCGAACTCGTCGATGAAGATGATGCAGCCGCCCCACCGCTTGGCCTTCTGCTTGGCGGCGCGGACGCACATCCAGACCGCGACCATGTCCATGCCGATGAACATCCCCTGGTAGGCCGCGCCCGAGCTCACGATGATCGGGGTCTGGAGCGTGGTCGCGATCGCCTTGGCAAGCATGGTCTTGCCGGTGCCGGGCGGTCCCACCATCAGCAGGCCGCGCTCGGGCTGGCCCCCCGCCTTGCGGTAGGTGCGGCTCTGTTCGAGCAGGCGCAGGATGCGGCGGATCTCGGTGACTGCCGACTTCTGCCCGCGGACGTCGTCCATAGACACGCCGTAGTTCGCGTCACCGGGCAGGAGCGTCTGCCGGCCCATACGGCCGAAGAGCACGAAGGGGCCGAAGAAGAGGGCGAAGTTGGCCAGGAAGAGAACGCCGTACTGCAGGACAACGGACAGCAACGACAGGATCAGGTTGGGCGCCACGATGAGCGCCTCCAGCGGGCTCAGGCCGTACCTGACGAGCATGAAGAGGAAGTAGGCGGCGGCAAGAATGCCGAATATGGTCAGACGGCGCCAGAAGATGTAGCGGTTGGTCTCCAGCACCCGGCGCTCGGTCGTCGGTTCCTCCGGCAGGCGTTCGCGCAGGACCAGGGACCGGCGAACCCAGCTGCCGAGCCCGCGCACGATAACCAGCGCGCCGAGCGCGAAAAGCAGGGACCCGATGATGCCCCAGTGCATCAGCAGGAGGCCCCAGCCCAGGGCCGAGGCCGAGATCATGGCCGCCAGGATCCAGAAGGCAATCATCGCTCAGTCGTCCTCCCCGCGGTACTGTACGCTGCGGACGCCCGGGGGCAAATCGCCCATCTGCGGCAGCGCCAGGCGGCTGACGGGGCGCGCCAGACTCGTCCACGTCGGACCGGCGCGCTGGTCGGCATACTGTGTGGCACCGTGGAGGGACCCCCACCCGACTCTGACGAACAGTTCGCCGAGTGGTACGTCTGGGCGAAGCGCGAGGTCAGCTCCGACCGTCGTGCGTGCCTCGGCGTGGCGCAGGCCGGGGTCGAGGCGGTGAACTCGGGCGCGGACCGGATCGCCGCCGAGGAGGCGGCGCGGAGGAGCATGGCGGGGACGGCGGTCATGCTCCTGCGCAAGGTCTCGCCGTGGCGGCAGGGATACGCGCAGTGGTACGAATGGGCGCGGCTGGAGTTCGGGGGAGACCCGGCACGTTTGCACCGGCTGACCCGCATCGCCATCGAGCGGCTGAAGGTGGATGGCGACGCCGGTCACGCGGCGGAGGCGGCCCGCGCGGCGGCCGCCGCCGACCAGCCGGCCGGCGGAACCGCCACCGGCTGGGGCCCCCCGACGTTCTCGAGCTCGACCGCCCCGATCGGGACCGGCGGCGTTCCGATGCCTGGACCCGGAGCGTCCGGACTGTCGGACGCGTCCCCGTACCAAGGCTCCGGGCGGCCACCGTTCGCGTCCGGGCCGGCGACCCCGGTCATCTTTGAGCCGGTGGCGTACGCCGGCTTCGGGCGCCGGCTGGGCGCGGCCGTGACCGATGCCGTCCTGGGTCTGCTGGTGACCGCTCTCACCGTCGTCGTGGTGGGCGCCTTCTGGTTCATAGCCGCCGTCTCGACCCGGGAGGCCTCGAACGAGCAGGTTGCCCTGACCGAGCTCGCGCTCCTGGTGATGCTGGGCGTGGTGTTCTGGGTCTACGACGCCGGCCTCGAAAGCTCTCCCGCGCAGGCGACGCTGGGAAAGCGGGCGGTGGGGCTGCTCGTGCTCGACGGGTACGCTCGCCGGATCTCGTTCGGGCGCGCCACCGCACGTCACTTCGTGAAGTTCGTCCCGCTGGCATTGGGCGTGCTGCCCTTGATCCTGAGCCTGCAGGGGCTGCTCGCCGGGGTCATCGACAGCGTCACCGTGACCCTCGGGATCGTGGGCCTCGTGTTCTCGGTGTGCGCCGCGATCGAATTCCTCCTGATCGCCCTCACACGCCAGAAGCGAGGACTCCACGACCTGATCGCGGGCACCGTGGTCGTGCGCCGGGACATGCTCTCCCGGGTCGTCCCCGCGTCCGCGGCTCCTCCGCCGGCCCCGCAGGCCGTCCCGGAGGCGCGCCCGGGCATCCCGGCCGTCGAGGCCCCACCCCGACAGATCTAGCCGCCAGGCACCCGATCCGCACCTTGCCGGGCGATGTCGGCCTTCCTCACCCGGTTGGGCGGGGCCCGGAGAGAGGACCCCGCCCGCGACTAGGGAGAGAGAGGTTCAGTAGCTGGTCCCGGTCGCGCTGGCCGCCAGAGAGGGCGTGGCCACGAACCACACGCCGCCGATCCCCTGGCCATTGGTCTGACCGGGAGCGGTGTCCTTCACAAAGGTGTAGAGCGGCCAGCCGTTGTAGGTCACCACCGACCCGCCGGCGGGATTCGGAACCGAACCCCAGGTGCCCGTCGCGCCCTGGAGCGGTGGAGGGGCGGTGGATCCGGCCATCAGGGGCGGCCAGTTGGCCGCGCAGGCGCCGGTGCAGCTCACCGTCGAGTCCTTGTCCGGCTCGTAGTAGTAGAGCGTCATCCCGGCGTCGTTCGTGAAGATGGTCTCGCTCTTGCCCTGCACCGTCGCGGTGGTCTCTTTGACGGGACCGCTCTTCGGGGTGGGCGTGGGCGTCGACTTCGATGCACCCGAGCTTCCGGTGCTTCCCTGTGAGCTGCCGCCGCACGCGGTAACCAGGAGGATCGCCACCCCCGCCACCAGCGCCGGCTTGATCCAATCAGACACCCGCATATCGGAACCTCCGCGATCGCACGTTTGCAAGCAGCCGTCTCTCCGGACTACGGAGGACTGTTACACCTCCCCGGTGTAACACCCCGGCGTAGAACTCAGGTGAGCGATGAAGGAGCGCCGCCCGACCAACGTCGTCTCCCTGCCTGACCAGCGGGTTGCGGGCGCGCGCCCGACCGCGCAGGACATCGCGCTCGAGGAGCTGGAGAGTGTGTACGCATTCCTTTTTCGCCGCGTCGGGAACCGGGCCGACGCCGAGGATCTGACCCAGCAGGTGGCGCTCAAGGCGATATCACGGCTGGACCCCGACGCCTCGCGTGAGTCGATTCGGGGCTATCTCTTCCGGGTCGCGCGCACGGAGCTCGCCGGACACTGGGCCACGCGCTTTGGACTCCCGCAGCAGTCGCTGGAGGAAGACGTCTTCGCGAACGTGGACGGCGCGGCGGAATCGGGCAGCGCCTCCGCGACCGACCTCGCGACGCGGATCCTCGGGCGTCTTCCGGGCAACTACGCGAAGGTCTTGGAGCTTCGCTTCCTGCGTAACTATTCGGCACGCGAGGTGGCCCGAGAGATGCGGACCACCCCCGGCAACGTGCGGATCATGCAGCTCCGCGCGCTGCGCGCGGCCGCTCAAGTAGGCACCGATGACTGAACGGGACGAGGACCGGCGAGCCCGGCGCCTGGACGGCGTGATCAACCGCCTGCGCAAGGGCGAGCCGACGCGCATCGAACCGGAGGACGCCGCCGACGCACCGGCCATCCGCGCCGCCTCCCGCCTGGCCGGCGCGCGCGATCCCTACCCGCGCATGGATCCCGCGTTCCGCCGCCGCCTCGCCGCCCGTCTGGCTTCGCCAAGAGCAAGCACCCCCAGCCGGCGCTGGGCGCTCGCCGCCGCGGCGGGGATCGTGGGTGGGGCCGCGTTCGGCGTGGCCGGCGATCGTGTGCTCGAGGGCCGTCCTCCCGGTGGCGGCGGCCACGGGAGCCAGCCGCTGCTGCCCGAGCGCCCGACGGCGACCTGGATCGACACCGGCGTCGCCCTCAGCGACCTGGCGGAGGGGACGCCACGGCAGGTCACCGCCGGGGGGTTGCCCGTCTTTTTGGTCCGGCAGGGTCAGCAGGTCCGTGCACTCTCCTCGATCTGCACCCACAAGCCCTGCGTGCTGGTCTGGGACGATGCCGCCGACCGGATCGTCTGCCCCTGGGGGAGGTACCAGACGTTTTCACTCGAGGGCACCTCGGCGAACCAGGAACTGCCCTCCCTTCCCAGCGCGCGCGTCCAGGTCGAGGACGACCGCATCTACGTGTGGGGCATCAGCTGACGCACCGGGCTGCCGGCCAGCCAGCCGGCGATCGCCTCCGCGATCCCGGCGAAGAAGTCGGCGTAGGTCTCCTGGGTGACGTATCCGAGGTGGGGCGTGATCACCGCGTTGGGCAGGTCCCGCAGCGGGTGCCCGGGAGGGAGTGGCTCCTGGTCGAACACGTCCAGCCCGGCGCCCGCGATCACACCCCGGCGGAGCGCGTCCACCAGCGCCGCCTCGTCGACGATCGGCCCGCGCGAGGTGTTGATCAAATAGGCGGAAGGTCGCATCGAGGCCAGGTCCGCGGCCTGGATCAGCCCGCGGGTGCGGTCGCTGAGCACCAGGTGGATCGAGACCACGTCCGAGGTCGAGAGCAGCTCCGCCTTCTCCACCCGGGTCGCACCCGCCGCCGCGGCCACCTCGGGGGTCAGGTGCCGGCTCCAGGCCACCACCTCCATGGCGAACGCGCGTCCGATCGCCGCCATCTGAGTGCCGATCCGGCCCAGGCCAAGAAGGCCCAGGCGTTTGCCCGCCAGCTCCGTGCCCACCGTGGTCTGCCACCGGCCTTCGCGAACCGCACGCTCCTCGGCGGGAATGTGGCGCGTCACGGCGAGAATCAGGCCCCAGGCCAGCTCGGCCGTGTTGTTACTGGTTCTGCCGTCGGTCCCTGAGACGACGATGCCGCGCTCCCTGGCGGCCTCGATGTCGATGGAGCGGTTGCGCATCCCGGTGGTGACCAGCAGGCGCAGGTTGGGCAGGGCGTTCAGGAGCGAGGCCGGGAAGGGCGTCCTCTCTCGCATCGCGACCACCACCTCGAACGCCCGCAGACGCTCGGCGACCGCCTCCTGATCGCTGAGGTGGTCACGGAAGAAGGTCAGCTCCACCCCCGCCGGAAGATCGGTCCACTGGGGAGCCGCCTCGGCCGCGCCCTGGTAGTCGTCGAGCACCGCCACCCTGGTCGTCATGCCGAAAGGATGCCGCATGACCTCCCGCGTCCGGCTCGCCCGATTCCCCGAGTGACGGCACTCGGCAGGGGCCTCGCCGCGGTAGGTCAGTGTCCGCGAGAAGGGGTGAGGCCGACTGCCGGGGCGCGAGGTGCGTGCGGCGCGGAGTGCGTGCCGGCCAGCGTCGTGCTGCGAGCTCCGCCGGCCGGGGCGGGAAGCCCGTCCTGCCTCCGGAGCTGGGCCAGGATCGCATCCGCCAAATGCAAATGACCCTGGTTGTTGGGGTGGAAGTCGTCACCCCGACCGAACGCGGTCAGGCGGCCGGCCGGGCCTCGCCACGCGGTGTGCTGGAAGATCGGGGAGGGGGAGAGGAAAGAGCCGCCGTGCGCGGCACACGAGTGCCGTTCGATCGAGTCGTAGGCGACGACGGGGATGCCGACCCGGTTGACCGCGTAGGCCGGTTCCCACGCCCCCAGGCAGAGCAGCGAGGCGCGCGGTGAGGTGGCGCGAACGCGGTCGATGAGCGCGCCCAGGTCCTGCTGGTAGACGAGGAGCGGCGTGGCATCGATGAAGTCGTTGGTGATCAGCTGCACGATCACGACCTGTTGTCCGCGCGGCAAGGACCACCCGTCGCTGGCTGCGATCCGGGCCCCGGAGTGGGACCACACGGTGAGCTCGACTCTCCGGCCGGTCTGCTGCCGCAGCATCCGGGCCAGATCGGAGGCGTAGTCATGGCTGGGAGCCGACGCTCCCAGCCCGTGACTGACGCTGGCGCCGAGGATCAGAAGGCGCAGCGTGCCCGAGCTGTCACCGGGCGCCCCCGGCACCACCTGGACCTGCCTGAGACGCCAGCGCGGGGAGTGGGCGGCCACCAGATGGGTCGCGTGCGCGCGTGGCAGGCGGAGATTGGAGACGTGGACTCCCACCGCCGCGACCGCCGCCACCAGCAGCAGTGCGACTCCCGCCCGGGCAAGGAATCGGTAAGAGTTCACCATGACCATGTTCTCATGTCGCCCTTCATCGACGGCGACCCGTCTCCCCAGAAAGCACCGCTTCACGCCCGTCAGGTGACGGCTCCGAACTCGACTTTCGTTGGACTGATGTGGTCGGCCTGTCACCCCCAGCAAGCCTGGAGATGAGAACGAGCGCCGCAGACATCTGCCATTTTCTTACCTTCGGCTGCTCTCCCCACCCCGGCCGCTATCCTCCGAGACGGCGATATGACGGAGGGGGGTCTGGGGCGCGGAATCGACAGCCCGGCCCAGGCGGCACGCCTCGTTCGTGATCGCCGTCTCGCCCTCGGCCTCAGCCAGCAGGACCTGGCGACGCTCGCGGGGGTGGGGCGAAGCGTGGTCCAGAAGCTCGAGGGGGAGAGTGGTGCCGTGAGCCTGCCCGGGTTCCTGCGGCTCCTGCAGGCGCTCTCGCTGGACCTGCACGTCCTCGACCGGCCGCCCGAGGCAGGACCGGCGGGCGAGCAGGACACCATGAGATGGGCGGACGAGGTGGAACCGGAGTCCGCCGCCGACGAACCCGGGCGTTACCGGGTCTGGACCACGGTGGGGCCTCCGTCGCTGCCCTTTCGGACCGTGGCCCAGATCGTCCGGCGCATCCATGGGCGACATCCCACGCTCGGCGTCGTCGCCTCCGGGGGTGGCCAGGGTGGGCAGGTGTTGAGTTTCGGCTGCGACGCCCAGGGCGCCGCGGCGGCGCGCCGGTTGGTCCGGCGGGCGCTGATCGACGCCATCCGGTCGCTGGCCCTGGAGGACGAGGTGGAGATCATCGACCTGCGCGTGGTCCTGGGAACCTGATGTGGTGAGCGACGTCGAGGATGGGCGAGAGCGATGCTCGTGGGGCACGGGCGACCCACTCCTGCGCGACTACCACGACCGGGAGTGGGGTGTCCCCTCGCACGACGACCGGCACCTCTTCGAGATGCTGACTCTGGAGGGTGCCCAGGCAGGACTCAGCTGGCGCTCCATCCTGCAGCGGCGGGCCGGCTACCGGCGCGCGTTCGCGGGGTTCGACCCGGTGGCGGTGGCGCGCTTCGGGGAGGCGGAGCAGCAGTCCCTGCTGCAGGACACGGGAATCATCCGCAACCGAGCCAAGATCGAGGCCACGATCGGGAACGCCCGGGCCTTCGTCACCGTGCAGGAGCAGGAGGGCAGCTTCGACGCGCTGCTCTGGTCCTTCGTGGATGGCCGCCCCATCGACCACCGTCTGGAGGACGAGGGGGAGGCGCCGGCCCTCGACGCCACCAGCACCGCCCTCAGCCGGGAGCTGCGCCGGCGCGGGTTCCGCTTTGTCGGGCCCACCATCTGCTACTCCCTCATGCAGGCGGTCGGCCTGGTCAACGACCACGTCCTGCGCTGCTTCCGGCACGACCAGGTGGCCGGCGGCAGGTAGGGCGCTGCCATTCCGGACAGCACCGCTGGGCGATTGGTGCACCAATGGCCCATTCCGAGCAGCACAACCGGGCGCTCGGTGCACCAACGGCCCAAAGACTGACCACCTTCAGCGGGTGAGCCCGGCCGCCACCCGGGCGGCGGCGTCGCAGCGGGGCGCCCCGGCGAGGGGCGGGCGAAGGCGCCATCCCGAGCGGCAGGACGAATCGGGGCGGCATCCTGGCCGGCGCCCCCTGCGGGTCGACGTTCGGGTAGCGCGCGTCGAGCTTCTCCAGCTCGCTCAGGATTCCGCGCAGTGCCTCACGGCCGACGCGACGGGACACCTTGAAGCTGGTCTCCGGAGTTAGGAGGGGACCCAGCCGCGCGACGTCACCGAAGGACGCGCTGACGACCTCTCCAATCTCCGCCGCCACCGGCGCTCGGTCGGCGCCGGGCATCCGCGCGGCCAGCCCGCTCCCGTCGAGGACGATCCCACCCAGGGTCTGGAACTTCTTGCCGCCCGCCTCGCAGATCATCTTTCTCAGCACCTGCGACCCGGACTGGCGGGTGAGGCGGCCAATCCCTTGCGTGAGGATCTGCACGGCGGGGACGAAGAGCGGATAGCCGCCCTGGATCTCGACCTCCTTCAAGCCGGGTGCGATCCGGTCCAGCCCCAGGCGCCGCACGTAGGCGTCCAGCCGGGTCCGGGTGAAGAGCTCGGTCGAGCCCTCCTCGAGCACCACCAGCGGCAAGCTCCAACGCGCCTTCGTGATCTCGTGGTCGCCGACCTCGGAGCCCAGCAGGTGGCAGTTCTCGTGCAGCACGACGGCGAGCGCGTTCTTGGCGCGGTAGAGCTGGTACCCCTCGAGCCCACCGGCCGCCTTCTCGAAGAGCGTCTGGAGCGGACGCTCCACATAGGCGCGGTCGTAATAGATGGTGCCGTCCCAGTCGGCGATCCCGACCACGCCGAGAGGGTCGGGCCGCCCCTCTCGCGGCAGCCATTGCACGGTTCCGTTCCAGGCCGAGGTACGGGCGCCCGAGAGTGCCCGGGCGTCGTCGGCCTGCCGCTGGAACAGCTCCCCCAGTCCCGCCACCGGCGCGGTCCTCCGGGCCGCCGCCACCTCCCACAGTGCCTCTTCCGCTCCGGTGGCGATCACTGGAGCACCTGGTCGTCAGTTGCCCCCTCGAGGGCGAAAAGCAGCCGCAGGAGCGGCTCGGCCAGGCGGACGACGTTGAGGCGTTCGACGTCGTCGGCCGCCATGGTGGCCAGCCGTTCCAACTCGCGCAGCGCCGCCCGCGCGCGGCGGCGTCGAGCATCGCGATCCCCGCCCTCGGCGAAGCCGGAGGCGACGACGCGGTGGGCCTGGATCACCAGTCGGGACGGCCGCGGCCGGCGCGGCGGCCGCGGCGAACGGTCCTGCCAGGCCTGCTGCAAGAGTTCCAGGTAGACGTCGATCCGGCTCCGCTCCGGCTCTTCGAGCGTCCGCCGGATCGCGCGCAGCTTCTCTTTCGCCCCCTGGTAGCCGCGCTGCGAAAGCGTTCCCACGTCGAGCTGGCCGATGGCCCGGCTCCAGACGTCGCGAGCCGCGGCGAGGGGCGTCCCAGGTCTCTCCGATGCGTTCACCGCTGACATGATCTGGTCAGTATATGGACAATAATCGGCGAATGCAAGAGGCGCCCGAAGGGGTGCCGAACGGGTCTTATCCGGCGCGCCCGACGAGCCCGAAGAGGTTGCTACTTGCTGGGGGCCGTGGCCTGAGCACGCTTCTCCTCGTCGCTCGGTGCCTCCTCCTCTTCCTGGTGGCGGCCGGTGTTGAGATCCGGGAATCGCAGCCACAGCGCCAGGACCACGAGCGAGAGCGCGAACAGGACCACCGCCGACAGCTGCGCCTGCTTGAGCCCGAAGGCGGTGATCGAGTTGGCCCGCCAGAAGAAGACGATGAACTGCGAGACCGCGTACATGGGCAGGTAGAGCACGAAGAGGGCCCCCGGACGGGGATGGCGGTAGTGCCAGACGAGGAGCAGGACCGCCAGCATGACGAGGCCGATCAGGAGCTCATAGGCGGCTGCCGGCTGGTAGGCGACCCCGAGCTCGGGCGCCAGCGACTGCGGGTTGGAGTACTGGATCGCCCAGGGCAGGTTCGACGGGTATCCGACGATATCGCCGTTCACGATGTTCCCGAGGCGTCCGATCGGCTGGCCGATGGCCGCGAAGAGAGCCGCCGCGTCGGCGAAGATCCAGAACGAAAGGCGCTGCACCCGCGTCCAGATGAAGACCAGGAACGGCACCGTGAAGATGGCGCCGAAGTAGGCCATGCCCCCCTGCCACACCGCCAGGATGTCCTGCGGGTGGGTGAGGTAGTAGTGAAACCCGTTCTGAACGTCGTAGTAGAGGCGGGCGCCGACGAGGCCCAGGACGATGCACCAGAACGCCAGCGTCCCCCAGGCGCCCTCGCCGATGCCGCGCCAGCGCATGTAGCGCCCCACCAGCCAGAGCCCGACCAGGAACGCCACCGCGTACCCGACGCCGTACCACCGGATGGTGATGAAGCCGAACTGCAGCGCGATCGGGCTGAAGGGGAAGGTGATGACCAGCGGCATGAGCGTCAGCCGACCTCGAGGGGAACGGACATCAGCGACCCACGATACCTGAGCCCTGCTCGAGCGCCTTCGATGGAACGGTTATGAGGAAGGGTTGATACCGAGGAGCTGCCCCGCCTTCTGGACCCCTGGGCTCTGACAGACCTTGCTGGGCGCGCCGTGGGTGAGGGAGCAGATGGTCGCCGTGAGCAGGTTGGCGTTGCCGATGATGTCCTGGGTCGTCTGCTGAGAGGGATCGGAAAGGTTGGTCGCGATCTCCTGCTGGGTTCTTCCGGCCAGGTCCTGCGGGCTGTAGGGCGTGGTGCCCTGGAACTTGCCGCCGATCAACAGGAAGGGGATGCCGCCGCCGGAGTCGTAGGTCGACATCAGCTGCTGCTGCTGGGCGGTCGGCTGCTGCAGATTCGGCTGCCCATCGGAGGGCTCGGTGCGCGAGTACATCTCGACCATGACGAAATCCACGTAGGGGCTGCTGAAGGACGCGTTGGCGAAGGTAAATGTGGGCGTGTTGGGATAGACGTCGGTGGAGCTCGAGAACATGTACTTCACACCCGAAAAGGTGCCGAAGCGGGAGAGGGCGGTCAGCATCACCCAGCGGTCGGCGGCGCAGTAAGGGCAGTACTCGCCACCCATGTAGAGCACCTCGGGCTTGCCGCCGGAGCCGGTCAGCGTGGTCGGATTCTTGACCGCGCCGATCGGCAGCTGGCTCGAGCTGACCGAGCTCAGGGAGCCGACACCGACCTGGTTGAAGACGGATTCGGGAACGCCGGTGACGTCCTTGATCGCATGCGAGACGTTGCCGGTCTGCGGGGTGCCGCCCACGTTGAGCCGGGAGACGATCACCACCACCAGCACCACGATCACCACCACCCCGAGGATGCCGGCGTACGGGTAGGGCCCGCGCCAGAAGGATCGCTTCGGCTTGCGATAGGAGCCAGAGGGCGGGCGGCGGGTCTGGGTGCCCGCGGCGCCGGTCGCGGTGGCCATCTCCGTCGAGCGCGGCCGCGCGGTCGCGCCCCCCTGGCGGAGGGCCTTCTGGCGCGACTGGGAGCGCTTGGGTGCCATCAGCGATCCTCCTGGGTCTGCAGCCGGCGGACGCTGAGCAGGAGGGTCGCCAGGATCAGCAGATGCACCGCCGTGCACCACTCACAGATCTGATGGATGACGGCGACCTCGGTGTAGACCAGGTAGAAGACGAAAAGGAGCGCGATGACCGACCAGAGGAGCTGCACCGGCGCCAGCCAGCGCGGCTCACGGCCGAGCAAGGCCCACACCGACAGCGCCCCGCTGACCAGGAACCAGGCCATGCCGGGCACCGTGATCGGGATCTGCGTTCCCCAGACCAGCGACTGCGCGCTGTGCGTCACGGCGTTGCAGTTGACATAGGCGCTCACCGTGCAGGCGAGCGTCTGGCCATCGTAGTGGACAGTCGTCAGGTAGCCCGAGACGACGAGCCCCGCGATGGAGAGGAGAAGCATGACGCCGAGCAGGATCCGATCGCTGCGCCGGGGATGCGCCGCGGCCGGTTGAGTCGGGCGCTTGGCCACGCGTTGAGCCACGCGGATAACCTACCAGCGCACGATGAACCCGACCTGAACGAGTTCCGAAGGGTGACAGCCTCTCCGGCGCCCGTTGCGTATCCTGGGTGGGCCTCTTGGGGAGGCCGAAAACCGAAGCACGGGAGAAGAACACAGAAGGTGAAGGCTTGAAGGTAATCGTCAAGGACCAGCAGGAGTTCGAACAGGCGCTGCGCGAGTTCCGCCGCAAGGTGCAGGAGCAGGGCCTGGTGCGCGAGATGCGCCGTCGTGCGCACTACATCCCTCCCGCGGAGGCGCGCAAGATCAAGAGCCTGCGGGCCCGCCGGCGCCGCTCGCGGTAGGCGAAGCGGTACCTTCGGCCGCCACCAGACCGGCCGGCGTCGGGCCGGCACCGTCGCTCTGGTATGCTTTCAAGCGCTCGGTGGCCATGGCGAAGGGGTCACACCCGTTCCCATTCCGAACACGGCAGTTAAGCCCTTCTGCGCCGATGGTACTGCCGGGGTAACCCGGTGGAAGAGTAGGTCGTTGCCGAGCTCTTTACCCCGCCCCCTCGGGGGCGGGTTTTTTGCGCGGAGGTGGCACCGGCACCGGCAGGCCCCATCTGCCCCAGCAGAAGCGTCCCTGCCGGCCGCAGCCGGCTAGCGCCAGCCCAAACGCAGGCGGTACGTCCACCAGAAGGTGGTCGCCGTACCGATCCGGCGCTCGGCGACCCCGCGCAGCGGGTCCAGTCCCAACTCGCTGTCCGACAGGCCGGCGCCGCGCAGCGCCACCACGCCCCCCTGAGTGCCGACCAGCGCCATCAGGTCCTCGGCGGAGCCGTGGCTCTGGCGGTGGAGCGCCACCTCCCGGGTGAGGCGGAAGAGGCCGCTCTCCCGCAGCCGCCGCAGATGACCCTCCTTGCCGACGCGTCGCGGCACCAGCCCGCGTTCCTCCTCCAGCGCGCGATAGCGCCGATCGGCGGCGAAGAAGGCGGCGTCCACCTCGGCGTCGGTGAGCGGCGGCCAGTCGTAGTCGAACGCGCAGAAGACCCCTCCCGGGCGGAGGACGCGCGCGATCTCCGCAAGCGCCCCCTGGGGGTCGAACCAGTGCATCGCCTGACCCGCCGTGACCACGTCCGCCGACCCGCTCTCGAGGCCCGTCTCCTCGGCCGTCCCTGCGCGGACCTGGTGAGGGGTTCGCCACCGCGCCAGGCGCTGCTCCAGCGGGCGGCGCATGTCGGCCGAGGGCTCGACCGCGGTGACGAAGGCGGCACGGCCCTCCCAGACGCTGGTCGAAAGCCCGGTGCCGGCGGCGAGGTCGACGACCCGTGGGCGCTCGTCCCCCGCGTACTGCGAAAGCAGCGCGGCCAGTTCCGGCGGCGGCTGCGGGCGGCCCCGGTCGTAGAGGTCACCAAACCCGCTGAAGCGCTCGACCGAGGTCGGTTGGTGCCCCATCGCCTCCGCCTCAGCCTGCCGGCGCCGGCGCTCAGACGCCGACCACGGCGGGGGCCTCGTCCTCAACCATCTCCGGGCGCAGGCGCGGCAGCAGGAGCAGCGCCCGGGCGGTCAGCGCCAGGACCAGCACCACGAACGTCGCCAGGACGGAGAACACGACCTGGCCCAAGGAGTGGTGGAAAGCGGTGATGAGCAGGCCCTGCGTGACACAGCCGGCGGCCAGGATCGGGATGTACCAGCGGTCGTGGACGGCCATGAAGAACTGGACCATGAGGTTGCACAGACTGAGGCAGAGCCCGGAGACGCCGACCGGGACGATGAAGGCGTCGGCGTCGTGGAAGGCGGGGCCGAAGAGGATGTTGACGACCAGATGGGGGAAGAGGGCGAAGAAAGCGAGGGCGACCAGCCCCGCGGCCACGATCAGGCCCCCGGAGAGAAAGAGCAGGCGTCCCGGATGATCGCGCCGGGCGACCGCCTCCACCACCCGGGGGAACAGCACCTGGCTCACCGAGAGCGTCCCGTAGTAGATGATCACCTCGATCTTGTTCAGCCCGCCGTAGATGCCGGCCGCGTGCGCCGGCAGGAAGTGCTTGGCCAGCACCACGTCGAGGTTGAACAAAAGCGTGATGCCGATCGTCCCGATGCAGGCGCTGATGATGAAGCTGGTCATCGCCGGCAGCTCCACCCGCGCGCCCTCCCTGGGCAGCGCACGGCGCAGCGAGATGGTCCCGATCACGAGCGCGCCCGCACAGCCTGAGATGAGGGCCAGCATGGTCCCGCTGACGCCCAGGCCCAGGGCCAGCAGCAAGATCAGGGCCAGCACCCGGATCACGATCTCCGAGACCTGGTTCAGGGACAGGGCCGCGAAATGCTGGGTCCCCTGCAAGGTGCCGCGCGGGATCGCCATGTACCAGCAGAAGCCGAGCGCGATGCCAAGCCAGACCACCGGCACCGGCGAGCGCAGGTGCAGGAAGCCGGCGATGGGGAAGGATGCGGCCGCGCACAGGACGACGAAAAGAAGGGTGGGAATCAGCAGCCGCACCTCGGTCCGGCGCACCAGGTAGCGGATCCCGGCCGGGTTTTCCTCCGCCCGGAGGGAGGCCGCGTACCGGGCCAGCACCACCATCAGGATCAGGTTGATCGCGAACCCGATCGTGTAGAGGGACAGCAGCGAGGCCATCTCGCCGTACTGCGCGGGCCCCAGGACCCGACCGGCGATGGCGTTGTAGATGAAGCCACCGACGCCGGCCGAGAAGCCGCCGGCGAAGAGGAGGACGTTCTGCCGGACCAGCCGGCTGCTCTGGAGGCGGCGGATTCCCATCCTGACCGCACCAGGTGGGACGCCTTCTGCTTCGGACGCGGTCACGTCTGGGGAGACTATAGGAGGCCGGCAACCGGTCCGTATGCTTGCGCGCTGGATGAGCAGTCCTCGCTCAGCGCCGCTGGTCTCGGTGATCATCGTCAGCTACAACACCCGCGACGTCCTCCAGCAGTGCATCGACGCGGTCGAGACGGCGACCGAGGTGCCGCACGAGGTGATCGTGGTCGACAACGGGTCCCGGGACGGATCCGCGGAAGCGGTCGAGCAGCGGTTCCCGGACGCGGTCGTGATCCGACAGCAGAATGTCGGCTTCGGGCGGGGGAACAACGCGGGCCTGCAGCAGGCCGGCGGGCGGTTCGTCCTGCTCCTCAACTCGGACGTGCTGGTGCGGCCGCGGTGCGTCGACCAGCTGGCCGACTACCTCCTGGTGCACCCCGAGGTGGGCGCCGTCGGACCCCGGCTGATCCGCCCCAACGGAGAGCTGGACCTCGCCTGCAAGCGAGGGTTCCCGACGCCGCGCGCCTCGTTCTTTCGGGTGGTCGGGCTCTCCCGCCTCTTCCCCGGCTCGCGCTTTTTCAACGCCTACAACCTGGGCTACCTGGACGAGCGCGAGGAGCACGAGATCGACGCCGGCACCGGCGCCTGCCTTCTGGTGCGCCGCTCGACGATCGACCAGGTCGGATTCTTCGACCCCGACTTCTTCATGTACGGGGAGGACCTGGACCTCTGCTTCCGGATCAAGGAGGGGGGCTGGAGGGTGGTTTACCTGCCGGCGGCGCAGGCGGTGCACCTGAAGGGGCAGTCGACGCGGCAGGCCACCAACCGGATGCTGTTCGCCTTCCACAGCGCGATGTGGACGTTCCACAGCAAGCACTACGCGGCCGATCTCTCGGCGTTTCCCAACGGCCTCGTCTGGGCCTCCATCTGGGGGCGGTGGGCGGTGCTGCGGGCGCGGGCGGCGGTGACCCGGGACCAGCGCGTCTCGGCCTGACCAACCTCCCGCGCCCTCAAACTCCCGTTTCGCACGGAACGGGTGTTATCACGCGCGGAATGGAGTCCCTTTCGTGCGAAACGGGGCTTTAGCCGGCGCCGGCGTCGGCCGAGGGCAGCTGCTGGAAATCGTCCGGGCTCAGGCTGAGATGGACGTTGTTGCCCACCACCTCCTGCACCGCCTCGATGGGGACGGCGACCTTGCGCCGCGGCTCGGACGACTCCACGACGAGCCGGGTGATGGTCCCATCGTCCGCGGTGTCGACCGCCTCGATCCGGCCCAGCTCGGTGTAACCGGACCAGACCGGGCTGCCCGCGGTCAGCTCGTGCACGTTGGCGGCGTCGTCGTCGACCTCGGCGGGCGGCGTGTAGGGGGCCTGGCCGAAGAGGGCGCCGGCGATCCGGACGAAGCTGCTGTGGGTCCAGCCTTCGGGCGCCTGCCAGTGCGTGGGCACCCCCTCGACGCGGGCGGCGGTGATGTCGGGCTGCGACTGGAAGCCTTCGCGGTCAAGGTCGACGGTGAGGCGCCCGCCGCCCGAGGGCCGCAGGTGGGCGATGCCCACCACACGATCGCCGATGACCAGATGGGTGACACGGTGGGCGGTCTCATCCACCACCAGCCGGCTTACCGACCCGAGCCGCTCTCCGTCGCTCCCATACACCTGCTCACCGGGATCCAATTTCCTCAAAACGGGAGTTCCTCTTCTGGGTACGGCGCGTCGTCGTCATCGACGGGCGGCGCGTCCTCCGGCCGCCCTCCCAGCGCCGGATCCGGCTCCGGGGCCGCCGGCGGCCGCACCTCGATGCGTGCCTTTGCCTCCTCCAGCTTGCGCTCGGCGGTGCGGAGGAGCCGGCCCGCCTCGTCGACCGCCTTGATCGCCTCGTCGAGGGTGAGGTCGCCTTCCTCCAGAATCCGGAGCTGCGCGTCGAAGAGGTCGACGGCACGCTCGTAGCTGAGCTCCTCAGGCTCAGGATTGGTCGTCACGGGGTTCGATCTCCTCGGTGGCCGCCCGGAGCTGACCCTCGGCCAGGCGGAGCCTGAACCGGCGCCCGGGGGCGGTGTCGGTGGCGCGCCGCAGCACGGCGCCGGATTCCTCGTCGAACGCGATGCTGTAGCCGCGGGTCAGCACCTGCTGCGGATCGAGGGCGGTCAGCCGGCGCCGCCGCTCGCCGAGCGCGGCTTCCGCCGCCCGCAGCCGGCGCTGAAGCGTGGCTCGGAGCCGCTCGGGGCCCCGCCGGCGCTCGAGGTCGACCTGACGCCGGAGCAGGGTTCGGTGGGCGGTGCCCTCCAGACGTGCTCGACGCTCGGTGAGGGTCTGGGCCCGCCGCTCCAACTGCCGTCGGGGCGCCAGCTCCGCGAGGTGGCCCCGGCAGGTGGCGAGCCGCTCGCGGCGGGCGCGCACCATCGCGGGCAGCACCCGGTCCAGCCGCTCGCGCCCGGCGCGGAGCCGCTCCCGCTCCGCCCGCGTCCGGTGCTCGACCTCGCGCCCGAGGCGGCGGCGCCGCTCGGCCAGGTCGCCGGCCAGCTCTGCTTTGCGGGGCACGATGCGCGCCCCCGCCTCGGTCGGGGTGCGGCACTCCAGGTCGGCCACCAGGTCGGCGAGCGTGCGGTCGGAGGTGTGCCCGAGCGCGGTCACCACCGGCACCGCGGAGGCCAGGATGGCCCGGCACACGGGCTCGGTGTTGAACGCGTAGAGCTCTTCGAAGGAACCGCCGCCGCGGGCCACCACCACGACCTGGGCCAGCCGCTCCGCGTTGCACTGCGCAAGCGCCGACACCACCGAATCCGGCGAGGCCATCCCCTGGACCTGCGCCGGGTAGACCAGGATCTCCATGTTCGGAAAGCGGTCCTGAATCGTCTCCACCAGGTCGTGGATGACGGCGCCGGTCGGGGAGGTGACCAGCGCCACCCGGCGCGGGAGGTGGGGGAGCGGGCGCTTGCGCTCGGCGGCGAAGGCGCCCTCCTGCTCGAGCCGCCGCTTGAGCAGCTCCAGCTGGGCCCGCAGCCGCCCCACGTCGTCGTACTGGAGCTGCCGGACGTAGAGGATCAGCGTGCCGTTGCGCCAGAGATCGAGACGGCCCCGAATCAGGTATTGCTGGCCCTCCTCAGGCTGGATCGCGAGCCGCCACATATCGTCGGGCCAGATCCAGCCCTTGATCAGGCTTTCGCCATCCTTGACGTCGAAGCTGAGCGCACCCTTCGCGTTGCGCCGAAGGCCGGACACCTCTCCCTTCACGAAGACCGGCCCGATCTGATTCAGCGACCCCTTGACCCGCTGCTGGAGCTCGGTGACGGTCCAGGGACGTTCGGCTTCTTCCGGCCTCAGCATGCTCGAGGTCAGGGTACGCATCTGCCGGCCTCCCGCTCGCTCCGGCCTCGGGGGGATCGGGCCGCAGGAGGTGGTCGAACTGTCCTCTTGCCGCTGGGGGCGCTCCCACCCATGCTGTGGCGATGGCGGTTTCCGGAACGCCGGTCGACCGGACGCCCGATGCCGGCGCGGTCCTGGAGGCCGGCGAGCGACACGCCGGCAGCCGGGCGGCGAACCGGGCCGCCGTAGTGGCGGTGGTGGTCGGCGCGGTGAGCCTGTTCATCGGTGTGCTGGGCCCGGTGGCGATCGTGACGGGGGTGCGGGCACGGCGCCGGGGAGGGGGCTGGCTCGCGGTCCTCGCGATCGGCGCCGGTTCGGTCTCGACCGGGTTCCTGCTGCTCGGCATCGTCCACTACCTGCTCGCCGTGCTGACATGAGACGGTGGCTGCCGCGGGCGGCTATGGTGCTGATCCTGCTCGCCCTGGCGGCTGCCTCCTATCCCGGTGCCGACCTCGCCGCCTGGGCCATCCGTCCTCACGGCACCGCTTCCCAGCCGGCGCCGGCGGGCGCGCCGCCCTGGCTGCACGTCGCCCATCCACCGGGCGCCCTCCCGTTCATCGCGGACCCGCTCGGCCGCCAGGTGATCCTGCGCGGCGCCATCGACGCGGGATTGGCCGACTGGTGGTCCGGCAGTGACCCCAACCAGGCCGCTCCATCCGCGTACTTTCCGATCGACCCGGCCGCGTACGAGAACGGCTGTCCGGCGAACAGCGACCTGGTCCCGATTCCCCCCGTCTGCAGCGACGACTTCGCCCAGATGGCCGCGCTCGGCTTCAACGTGGTCCGGCTGCCGATCTCCTGGAGCCTGCTCGAGCCGGCGCCGGGGCGGTTCAGCCGCCTCTACTTGAACCGTATCGCGCAGGTGGTGGGCTGGGCCCGCCGGTACGGCATCTACGTGATGCTGGACATGCATCAGGACGGGTACTCACGCTTCTTGCCGCGGGACGCCGCGCCGCCGCTTCCCGGAGGAACCCTGCCCGCCCTCAACGAACATGACGGAGCGCCGGCGTGGGCGGTGGACACGTTCGGGCTGCCGAGCGAGACGTTCATCGGTCAGCGCGAGATGAACCCCGCCGAGGACGCCGCCATGACCGCGTTCTGGCTCAACTGGGCGGGCGTCCAGGACCAGTACCTGCAGGCGGTGGCCACGCTGGCGAGGCGATTCCGGGACGACAGCACGGTGGTGGGGTACGACCTCTACAACGAGCCCTGGCCCGGCTTCGTGTCCCCACCCTTGTTCGACGACCTCCTGCTGATCCCGTTCTACCGGCGGGCGATCGACGCCCTGACCGGCGTCCAGGATGGAGTGCTCTGCCCGGCGGGCCTGGCCCTGCCGATCTGCGGACACGCCGACCTCGGCGTTCACACCCACCAGCTGCTGTTCGTGGAGCCCGACCTCATGCGCGTCGTCTCCGACTTTGACCTCGACCTTCCCCAGACGCTCTCGTCCTATCCCAACCTCGTGTTCTCGATCCATACCTACACGCACAAGTTCACGGTGGACGCGGTGGAACACTGGCCGCCATCGGCCTACCCACCCGGCGGCTATGCCACCTCCTACCGCAGCGCCGAGGCCGCCGCCCGCTCCCTGGGAGCCGCGCTGTTCGTCAGCGAGTACGGCAACGAGCCCGCGCTCGACCCGACCATGCTCACCACCCAGACCGGCGAGCAGGAGCGATACCTGCTCGGCTCCACCTTCTGGCCTCTGAAGGAGAACTGCAACATCGGGCAGACGTGGGGCATCTATCAAGGGGTGTTCGGGAGCGCCCCCGACGAGAGGTGCGCCTACGACAGCGGCCGGGAACGCGCCCCGGGCGCGTCGCAGAACGGGTGTCTGCGGGCCGCCGACGAGCGATTGCTGGCTCGCGCCTGGCCGCGCGAGTTCGCGGGCCGGATCGAGTCCTATCACTACGACCCGGAGACCGGGGGCTTCTCCCTTCGCGGGTACGCCCGCGCCGGATCCCCGGACACCGTGGTCTACGTGCCGGCCGAGGTGCGAGGAGCCTTGTCAGTCAGCGGTGCCGGCCTCCGCGCCATCGACCAGCCGGACGGCTCGCGCCTCCTCGACGTCAGCCCGCGCGGCACCTACGCGGTACGGATCGCAGCGGCCCCGCCCAAGCTCACCGGCTGCCCCTGACCCGCATATCCGGCTCAGCCCCCGATCTGGGACATCGACTTGGCCGGCTTGATGAACCCGGCCTGGTTGATCAGGTGCCCCTCTTCCTTGTGCCAGATCGCGGTCTCGATCACCTCTCCCAGGTGGTCGTCCGAGACCCCGCTCCGCATCAGGTCGCGCAGGGGTGTCTCGCGCAGCGAGAAGAGGCAGGTCCGCAGGCCGCCCTCGGCCGTCAGCCGGACCCGGTTGCAGGTGGTGCAGAAGGCCTGAGAGACGGAGGAGATGAACCCGACCTGCCCCGGGGCCCCGTCCCCGAACCGGTAGGAGACGGCGGGACCGGGCCGGTCGGTGGGGATCGGTTCCAGCGGGAACTGGTCCTCGATCGCCTCTTGCAGGCGTCGGCTGGGCACCACCAGGTCGTTGGACCAGACGTTGTCGCCGTCCAGCGGCATGAACTCGATGAACCGCACGTCGTAGGCCTTCTCGCGCGCCAGGCGGGCGAAGTCGACCACCTCGTCGTCGTTCTGACCCTTCATCACGACCACGTTGAGCTTGATCGGCCACAGCCCCGCCTCCTCGGCCGCCCGGATGCCGTCCAGAACTCGACCGAACGCGTCGCGGCGCGCGATGTCCCGGAAGCGGTCGATGTGCAGGGTGTCGAGCGAGACGTTGACACGCCGCAGGCCGGCCCGGCGCAGCGCCTCCGCCTTCTTCCCGAGCAGGACCCCGTTGGTCGTCATCGTGATGTCGAGATCGGGCGCCAGCTCGTTCAGCATGCCGACCAAGTCTTCGATCCCGACCCGGACCAGCGGCTCGCCCCCGGTGAGGCGGATCGTGCGCACGCCGTAGCGGCGCACGAACAACCGCGCCAGCCGGGTGATCTCCTCGAAGCGAAGGATGTCCTCCCGCTTCAGCCAGTGGAGACCTTCGGCGGGCATGCAGTACACGCAGCGGAAGTTGCACCGGTCGGTGACCGAGATACGCAGGTCGTCCGCACGCCTGCCGTAGCTGTCCAGCAGGGCTCTCCCCATTTGCCCGATCATACCCTGGTGCCCTTCGAGAACATCCTCGTCGAGCGCCGCGGTCGGGTCGAGGTCGTCACCCTCAACCGCCCCCGGTCGCTGAACGCGCTCAGCCCGGCCCTGGTCGAAGAGCTGGGGGACGCGCTCGAGGCGGCCGACCGGGATCCGGGGGTGGGCGCCGCCGTCCTCACCGGCGGACCCCGCGTGTTCGCGGCCGGTGCCGACATCACCGACATGGCCGAGCAGTCCCCGGTGGATCAGCTGACGCGCGACCAGACCGGGCGCTGGCTCCGGATCTCCAACTTCACCAAGCCGCTGCTCGCCGCCGTCAACGGGTACGCGCTGGGTGGCGGCTGCGAGCTGGCCCTGATGTGCGATCTGATCGTGGCCGGCGACTCCGCTCGCTTCGGGCAGCCCGAGATCAATCTCGGCATCATCCCCGGCGCCGGCGGCACCCAGCGGTGGCCGCGCACGGCGGGCAAGTACGTCGCCATGGAGGTCAACCTGCTGGGCACGCAGATACCGGCCCAGCGCGCCTACCAGCTCGGGATCGTGAATCGCGTGGTGCCGGCCGAGGTGACGGTCGAGGTCGCGGTGCAGCTCGCCGAGCGGGCCGCTCGACAGGCTCCGATCGCGGCCCGCCTGGCGAAGGAGGCGGTGAACCGGGCGCTCGAGACCCCACTCTCGGAGGGACTGGCCCAGGAGCGCAAGAGCTTCTACTTCCTGTTCGGCACCGAGGATCAGAAGGAGGGGATGGCGGCCTTCATCCAGAAGCGCCGGCCGGAGTTCAAGGGACGGTAGCGACGATGGCGCAGAGCGAAACCCAAGAAGTCCTCACCTATCGGGTGGAGAACGGGGTGGGGTGGATCCGCCTCAACCGGCCGCGGCAGCGCAACGCGATCGACGGCCGGCTCCGTTCCGCCCTGGCCCAGGCGGTGAAGCAGGGGGCGCGCGACGAGGCGGCTCGGGTGCTGGTGGTCACCGGCGAGGGACAGGCCTTCTGTGCCGGCGCCGACATCAACGAGCTCACCGACACCGAAGGCATGGGAGCGTTGCCCGACGAGTACGGGTCGCTCTTGAACGCCCTGCGTACCGCGCCCAAGCCCACCGTCGCGGCCATTCGTGGAGCCGCGGCCGGCATCGGGGTCGCGCTCGCCCTTTGCTGTGACCTTCGCGTCGCCACCCCGGACGCCTTCTTTCGGGTCGCGTTCGTGGACATCGGCCTCACCGTCGACGGGGGCGCAACCTGGCTGCTTCCGCGGGTCATCGGTTCCGCCCGCGCGCTCGAGCTCTGCTACACGGGACGGCGGCTGGGGGCCGAGGAGGCCGAGCGGTGGGGCTTGCTCAACCGCGTGGTCCCACCGGACCAGCTGGAGCCGGCGGTCGCGGAGCTCGCGGGCGGGTTGGCCCGGGGACCCCGGTCGGCCCTGACGGCGATGAAGCGTTCGCTGGTCTACGGGGAGGGCGCGAGCTTCGAGGACACGGTGACCTTCGAGTTCCTGCTCCAGAGCACGTTGATCGGCGCCCCCGACTTCAAGGAGGGCGTCTCCGCCTTCCTCGAGAAGCGCACCCCCACCTTCGGCCAGGCCGGGAAGTAGCCGGTGTCCGGCGCGCTCCAGGAGGCGGTGGTGGTCGAGACCGCCCGCACGCCGATGGGGCGCTACGGCGGGCAGATCGCCGCGCTCAGGCCTGACGACCTGGCGGCGACCGTGATCGCGGAGGTCCTGCGCCGAGCTCGGGTGCCGGGCGAGGACGTCCAGGACGTGATCATGGGCTGTGCCAACCAGGCGGGCGAGGACAACCGCAACGTGGCCCGCATGGCGCTGCTGCTCGCCGGGCTCCCGATCGAGGTGCCGGGGCAGACCGTGAACCGCCTCTGTGCCTCCGGGATGACGGCGATCGTGGCCGCCGCCCGGGAGATCCAGGTGGGGTCGGCGGAGGTCCTGGTGGCCGGGGGCGTGGAGTCGATGTCGCGCTCGCCCTGGATCCTGCCCAAGCCCGGAACCGGCTACCCCCGGGGAGCGCAGACCGCGTACGACTCGGCGCTCGGGTGGCGGCTGGTGAACCCGCGCATGCAGGAGCTCTACGGCACGCTCCAGATGGGGGAGACGGCGGAGCGCGTGGCCGCCGCGTATGAGGTCGGGCGCGAGGACCAGGACGAGTTCGCGCTGCGCAGCCACCAGCGGTCGATCGCCGCCCAGCGGGAAGGGCGGCTGCGCGAGGAGATCGTTCCCGTCCAGGTCGCGCAGCGCCGCGCCGCCGCCCTCACCGTCGAGAACGACGAGGGCCCCCGGGAAGACAGCTCGCTGGAACAGCTGGCGAGGCTCCGGCCCGCGTTCAGCGACCGCGGGTCGGTGACGGCCGGCAACTCGTCGCCGCTCAACGACGGTGCCACGGCGCTGGTCCTGATGTCGGCTCGCGAGGCCCGGCGCCGCCGGCACCGGCCGTTCGCCCGGCTGGTCGCCACCGGCGTCGCCGGCGTCCACCCCGACTACATGGGCATCGGGCCGGTGCCGGCCACCCGGCGGGCCCTGGAGCAGGCCGGGCTCACGATGAAGGACATCGACCTGGTCGAGCTCAACGAGGCGTTCGCCTCCCAAGCGCTCGCCTGTCAGCGACTGCTCGGGATTCCCGACGACCGGCTCAACGTGAACGGCGGGGCGATCGCGCTCGGCCATCCGCTGGGTTCGAGCGGGGCGCGGCTGGTGGCGACGCTGGTGCGTGAGATGCAGCGGCGTGACGCGCGTCGCGGCCTCGCCACCATGTGCGTGGGAGTCGGACAGGGGATGGCGACGATCTGGGAGCGAGTCGAGGAAGGCGTCTGACGCGGCTGACGCGGGACCGGCGGGGACGTATAGTTTTTGATATCAGGTCAACTGTCCCGGTCGGCGGCGGGCCCAAGTTCGGGGGACGCCCAGAAGGGGGTAACGTGGCGGTGCGACCCGTGTCGGCGCAACCATTCCCTGTCTCGCTCACCCGGCGCACCCGGGAGATCGATGAGGCGCTGCGCGCTGTCTCACAGCCTGACGGTCTGCTCGGCCGGATGACCGCCTATCACCTGGGCTGGGTGGAGCCGGACGGCTCGCCGGCGGATCATCCCGCCGGCAAGCGCATCCGTCCCGCGCTGGTCTGCTGGGCCGCTGAGGCCACCGGTGGAAGTTTGGAGGCATCGCTCCCCGCCGCCTGCGCGGTCGAGCTGGTGCACAACTTCACGCTCGTCCACGACGACGTGCAGGACAAGGACCGTGTGCGGCGGGGCCGGCCCACCGTATGGTCGGTGTGGGGCGACGCGCAGGCGATCAACGCCGGCGACGCGATCGGAGCCATGGCGCTGCTCACACTGCTGGGCCCGGCGGATGCGGAGGCGGCGGAGCAGCTGCGCCGAGCGCAGGCGGCGGCGGCGCTGCTGCGGGCGGAGATCGAGGTCATCGAAGGGCAGACGCTGGACCTGCAGCATGAAGGCCGGCCCGACACCCCGTCCGAGACCTATCTGCGCATGGTGGGCGCCAAGACCGGCGCCCTGATCGGCGCCAGTCTGGAGCTGGGAGCGGTGGTCGCGGGCGCCCGCTCACCGATCCCGGAGAGCCTGCGCCGGGCGGGGCGTCTGTTGGGGGTCGCCTTCCAGCTTCGGGACGACTGGCTGGGGGTGTGGGGCGATCCCGAGCTGACCGGAAAGTCGAAGGAGAACGACCTCGCGCGCCGCAAGCTCACCTACCCGGTGGTCCGCGCCTACGAGGCCGCCGACCCGGAGCAACGTGAGGAATTCGAGGCGCTGTACCGGACCTCGGGCCCGGACGAAGTGCCCCGCATCCGGCGCCTCCTGGAGCGCCTGGGTGGACCTGAGCTGACGGCTGGATCCGCCGCCGAGGCGGCTCGGGGCGCCGTCCGTGAGGCCGACAGCTGCGGGCTGGATGCGACCCGAATGGAGGAGTTCAGCGATGTCGCACGCTATGTCGCCGAACGGACCAGCTGACCGCGCAGCGGCCGTGCGAGACGACCCCCGGGCCACGACCCAGACGCGAAAGGCGGAACATATCCGGATCAACCTGGCCGAAGACGTGCAGGCCAAGGGCGTCACCGCCGGCTTCGAGAAGTACCGCTTCCTGCATACGGCGCTCCCCGAGATCGACCTGGCCGACGTCACCACCGAGGTCACGGTGCTGGGGCGCCGGTTGGGCGCCCCCATCCTCATCTCCTGCATGACCGGCGGCACCGATGAGGCCGGGAGGATCAACGCGGCGCTGGCGGAGGCCGCCGCCCAGCTCCGGCTGCCGATCGGCTTGGGGTCGGGCCGGGTGCTGCTGGAGCGGCCGGAGCTGGGCGAGAGCTTCCAGGTGCGCCGCTATGCCCGGGACACGCTGCTCCTGGCCAACCTGGGGGCGGTCCACCTGAACCGCGGCTACAGCACCGACCATGCGCGGCGGCTGGTGGAGGTGCTCGAGGCCGACGCGCTGGTCCTGCACCTGAACCCGCTGCAGGAGGCGCTGCAGCCGGAGGGGGACGCGAGCTTTGGCGGGCTGCTGCGGCAGATCGAGGTGTTGTGCAGGTCCCTGGAGCGGCCGGTCATCGCCAAGGAGGTGGGCTGGGGGCTGGCACCGGACGTGGTTCGCGCCCTCTTCGAGGCCGGCGTGACCGGGGTCGACGTGGCCGGGGCCGGAGGCACCAGCTGGAGCGAGGTCGAGCGGCACCGCCTGGGCGAGCCCTGGCGGCAGCGAGTGGCGGCCGTCTTCGCGGGCTGGGGGATCCCGACCGCGGAGGCGCTGGTGGGCGCCCGCCGGGTCGCACCGGATGGGCTTGTCATCGCCAGCGGCGGGGTGAGGGATGGCCTCGACGTGGCCAAGGCGATTGCGCTGGGCGCGAACCTGGCGGGCCTGGCGGGGCCGTTCCTGCGCGCGGCGTCCGGAGGCCCCGAGTGCGCAGTCGAGCTCGGCCTCGAACTCACCACCACGCTGCGGGTGGCGATGTTCGGTGTCGGCGCGCCTTCGATCCGGGCCCTGCAGGGGACGGCTCGCCTGGAGGGCCCGGAGCAAGTGTCCGCGCCTGGGTGATGGGATGACCCGGAACCCAGAGGACGCCTACTGCCGCCGGCTGCTGCGGGGGCACTACGAGAACTTCTGGGTCTCGAGTCCGCTGGTGCCGCGTTCGCTGCGGGGGGACCTGGCGCGCGTCTACGCCTACTGCCGCACGGTGGACGACCTGGGCGACGAGTCGCAGGACCCCGAGGACGCGCGCGCGCGGCTCTTGCTGTGGCAGGAAGATGTCCGGCGCCTGTGGGCCGGTGGCACGCCCGCGCACCCGGTCCTGATGGCGCTGCGGCCGACGGTGGTCGCGCACTCCCTTCCCCAGGAGCCCTTCCTGGACCTGATCGACGCCAACCTGCAGGACCAGGAGGTGACGAGCTACGCCGGATGGGGGCCGCTCCTCGACTACTGCCGGCGCTCGGCCGCGCCGGTGGGGCGGATCGTGCTCCACCTGTTCGGGATGGCGCGGCCGGAGCTCGTCGCCGCGTCGGACGACGTCTGCGTCGGGCTCCAGCTGGCGAACTTCGCCCAGGACGTGGCGGTCGACCAGGAGCGGGGCCGGGTCTACCTGCCCCAGTCGGAGATCGACGAACGCGGGCTGCGAGGGGCGGTCGAGGCCACCTGCCGCCGGGCCCGGGTGATGCTGCGGTCGGGCCAGGTCTTGGAGCAGGGGGCACGCGGCGGCCTGCGGCTGCAGCTGGCGCTGTATCGGACGGGTGGCGAGGCGGTGCTGGACGCGATCGCCGCGGCGGGTTACCGCACCGACGAGGTGCGTCCCACGGTGTCGATGGCGACCAAGGTCCGGCTGTTGGGCACGGCGTTGAGGCGCCGGCCCCTGCGGGGGAAGAACGCGGATGAGCAGTACGTCCACACGGCGTAGCCCGGCCGGGAGTCGCGGACGCCGGGCCGCGGAGCGCGCCTGCGCGCGGCTGACGCGCAAGGAGGCCAAGAACTTCTATCTCGGCTTCCTGGCGCTGCCCCGCCACAAGCGGATCGCGATCTACTCCCTCTACAGCTTCGCGCGTCAGGTCGACGACGAGGTGGACGACGCGTCCTCGCTCGCCGCCGCGGCGGAAGGCCTGGCACGGCAGCGCGCCCGGCTTCACGACGGCCTTCGCGGCCGGTACGACGGCGATCCGGTGATGGAGGTCCTGGTCGACACCGTCGACCGCTTTCACATCCCCACCAGCGAGCTGGAGGAGGTCATCGACGGGGTCGAGATGGATCTCCGGACCTCCCGCTACGAAACCTGGGAGGACCTCAGCAAGTACTGCCGGCGGGTGGCGGGAGCGGTGGGCCGCATGTGCACCCGGATCTTCGGCGCGGCCGACGACGCGGCGCTCCGTCACGCCGACAACCTGGGCCTCGCCCTCCAGCTCACCAACATCCTCCGCGACGTGGTGGAGGACTCCGCCCGGGACCGGCTCTATCTGCCCCTGGACGAGCTGCGACGGCACGGGCTGACTCCGCAGGACCTGCTGGAGCGGGTTCCCCATCCGGGAGACGGTTGGGAGGAGTTCGTCGCCTTCGAGGTGGAACGTGCGCGCGACCTCTACCGGGACGGGCTCCAGCTCTGTCAGCAGGTGCCCGAGAACTCGGCCGCCTGCCTCCGCACCATGGCGGGGATCTACGAGCACATCCTCGACCGCATCGCCGCCGATCCCCGAGCCACGCTGGCGGGACGGATCTCGCTTTCCACCCGGACCAAGCTCGGCATCGCGGCGCGCTCGCGGCTCAACCGATGAAGGCGGTCGTGATCGGCGCCGGGCTGGCGGGGCTGGCCGCGGCGCGTGCGCTGCTGGCTGCCGGGCACCAGGTCACGGTCCTGGAGCGATCGCGCCTGCTGGGCGGCAAGGCGACCAGCTTCGTCGCCGGCGAGGTTGAGGTCGACAACGGCCAGCACGTCTTCCTGGGCTGCTTCGACGCCTGGCTGGGTCTGGTGGGGGAGGCCGGCATGGCGGACGCGCTGCATCTGCCGGCCCGTTTCGAGGTGGCGCTGCTGGGCCCCCACGGCAACCGCGTCCGGCTCCGGGCGGGGCGCCTTCCCTCGCCCCTGCACCTGGCGCCGGCTCTGCTCGGACACCGGCTGCTCGGTCCCGGTGGTCGCGTGCGCGTGGCGCGGGCGATGATGGCCGCCCGCAAGCCCGCGCGGCCGGGGGAGACGCTGGCCGGCTGGCTGCGACGCCGGGGGCAGGGGCCTCGCGAGCGGACCTTGTTCTGGGACCCCTTCCTGGTCCCGGCCCTCAACGCGCCGCCGGAGGAGGTGGACGCCGAAGCCGGGCTCTTCGTGCTCCGCACCGCCTTCCTGGGCCGGCCCGGCGCCTCCCGGATCGGGTGGTCAAAGGTCCCCCTGGGACGGATCGCGGAGGCGCTCGCCGCCGGTCTCGACGTCCGCCTGCGACAGCCGGCGCTGGAGCTGGTCGTCGAGGGAGACGCGGTGCGCGGCGTGCGGTCGGCCGGCGGCGAGCTGGAGGCCGGGGGGGTGGTGCTGGCGGTGCCGCCGGACCAGGCGTCCCGGCTGCTGCCGGCGGCGGCGCAGGTCTCGGGGCTGGAGCAGATCCGCTCGCAGCCGATCGTGGACGTCCACCTCTGGTACGACCCGGAGCGGCTGGAGCTCCCCTGGAGGCTCGACTTCGCGGCGCTCGCCGGTTCGCCCGTGCAGTGGGTGTTCCGCAAGCACCCCGGCTACCTCTGCTGCTCGCTCAGCGCGGCCTCGGAGGCGGTGGGCTTGGCCGAGGAGGAGCTGGTCGAGCGCTGTCACCGCGAGCTGGCGCGCGTCTTGCCGGCGCTGCGCGGCCTCAGCCCACTGCGCGGCCGGGCCACGCGGGACCCCGCCGCCACCTTCGTCCCCACGCCAGGTCTGCGGCGGCCGGGGCCGGAGACCGGCGTCCGCGGGCTGGTGCTGGCCGGCGCCTGGACCGACACCGGCTGGCCCGCGACCATGGAGAGCGCGGTCCGCAGCGGCCAGGCGGCCGCGCGCGTGCTGCTGGCCACTCCCGTGTGCGATCGAGCTCGAGTGGGGAGCCCGGGGTGAGCGCGGTCGCGACCGAGGACCGGGCGACGGCCGAGGCCGTGCAGTGGTTGCGCGACCAGCAGGCGCCGGAGGGCTGGTGGTGCGGCGAGATGAGCACCAACACCACCATGACCGCCGAGCACGTCCTGCTCTGCCGGTTCCTGGGACTCGACACCTCCCGCATCCGCGCGGGCGCGATCCGCCACCTGCTCGAGGCGCAGCGCGAGGACGGCTCCTGGGCCCTCTACTTCGACGGCCCCGCCGACCTGAGCACCACGATCGAGTCCTACGTCGCCCTCAAGGCGCTCGGGCACGACGCGGCGAGCGACGAGATGACCCGGGCGCTGCGCGTCCTCCACCGGCTGGGCGGCGTGGCCCGTGCCCGCGTCTTCACCAAGATGTGGCTCGCGCTCTTCGGGGCCTATCCCTGGCGGGGCGTGCCCAGCATGCCGCCCGAGCTCATCCGGCTCCCGGCGTGGGCGCCCCTCAACCTCTACAGCTTCTCCTGCTGGGCGCGGGGCACGATCGCTCCGCTGCTCATCGTGCTCAGCCGCAAACCGGTCCGGTCGCTCGGCGTCTCACTCGACGAGCTGGTGGTGCCGGGCACCGAGGCGGAGCTGCGCCGGCTCCCCGGCGGCGGCGTCTTCTGGTGGCTGGACCAGCTCCAGAAGCTCTACGAGGTGTTTCCCTGGCAGCCCGGGCGTGCCGGCGCGCGGCGGCGAGTCGTGGCCTGGATCGTCGAGCGGCAGGAGGCGGACGGGAGCTGGGGCGGCATCCAGCCACCGTGGGTCTACTCCCTGATCGCGCTCCACCTGGAGGGCATGCCGCTCGACCACCCGATCCTGCGGCGGGGGATCCAGGGCCTGGAGGGCTTCGCGCTGGAGGACGAGCACGGCTGGCGCCTGCAGGCCTGCATGTCGCCGGTCTGGGACACCGCCTGGGCGCTGCGGGCGCTGAGCGCGGCTGGCGTGGACCGGGAAGACGAGATGGTGGTCGGTGCCGTGCACTGGCTGCTTCGGGAGCAGATCCCCGGACGTCCGCCCCGAGATCGCGACCTGGCCCGGCGTCGCTGGGGCCGGCGCTCGCCGCACGCCGCCGCCTTCGGGGGGGACTGGCGCGTCCGCCGGCCCGAGCTGGAGGACTGCGGCGGGTGGGCGTTCGAGTTCGCGAACGACGTCTACCCGGACATCGACGACACCGCGGTGGTGGTTCGCGCGCTGCGTGAAGCCGGCGCCCGTGACGCCGAGGAGGCGATCGGGCGTGCGGTTCGCTGGTGCCGGGCGATGCGCTCCAGCGACGGCGCCTGGGCGGCGTTCGACCGCGACAACACGTCCCGGCTCGTCTACCGCATCCCGTTCGGGGACTTCGGCGCGCTGACCGACCCCCCGAGCGAGGACGTGACGGCACACGTCCTCGAGATGCTGGCGGGCGAAGGCGCCAGCACCGGCGACCCGATGGTGGGCGGTGGCCTCGACTATCTCCGCCAGACCCAGCTCCCCGACGGCTCGTGGTGGGGCCGCTGGGGTGTCAACTATGTCTATGGCACCTGGTGCGTGGCCTCGGCGCTGGCGGCGCTGGGCGTGGGGCGGGCGATGATGGAGCAGGCCTGCTCGTTCTTTCGGTGGACCCAGAACGCGGATGCGGGCTGGGGGGAGAGCTGCCACTCCTACGTCGACCCCTCGTTCGCGGGCATCGGCGAGAGCACGCCCTCGCAGACCGCCTGGGCGGTGCTCACGTTCCAGGCCGCGGGCCACGGGGACGACCCGGCGGCGCAGGCGGGCGTCGACTTCCTCCGGGACCGGCAGACCGGCGGCACCTGGGACGAGCCGCAGTACACCGGCACCGGGTTCCCCCGTGACTTCTACCTCAACTATCACCTCTACCGGCACGTTTTCCCGACCATGGCGCTGGCCATGGCAGATCCAAGGAGGCGCTGAGCATGGCGGTACCGATGCGACAGGGCTTGACTGTGGCAAAGCACGTCTTCACCAACCGTTACCTGAAGCACAATGACAAGTTCGCCCTCGTCCTGCAGCTGGAACCGCTCTATCAGTGCAACCTGGCGTGCGCCGGCTGTGGCAAGATCCAGCATCCGGACCCCATCCTGCAGAAGCGCCTCTCGGTGGAGGACTGCCTGCGGGCGGTTGAGGAGTGCGGCGCTCCCATGGTCTCGATCGCCGGCGGTGAGCCGCTGGTGCACAAGGAGATCCACGTCATCGCCCGGGAGTTGGTGAAGCGGAAGAAGTACGTGTACCTCTGCACCAACGCGCTGCTGCTGGAAAAGAAGATCGACCTCTTCGAGCCGTCTCCCTTCTTCGCCTGGTCGATCCACATCGACGGCCTGCGCGAGCGGCACGACCAGTCGGTCTGCCGTGACGGCGTCTTCGACAAGGCGGTGGCGGCGATCAAGCTGGCCAAAGAGCGGGGCTTCAGGGTCACCACCAACAGCACCTTCTTCGGCCCCGACAACGCGGAGTCGATCAAATCCCTGCTCGATTTCCTGAACGACGACCTCGGCGTCGACAACATGGAGATCGCGCCCGGCTTCGCCTACGAGAAGGCCCCCGACCAGGAGCACTTCCTGGGGGTGCAGCGGACGCGACAGATCTTCCGCGAGGCCTTCGCGGACGGTGGCCGCAAGCGCTGGCGCCTCAATCACACGCCTCTCTACCTGGACTTCCTGGAGGGCAAGGTCGACTTTCAGTGCACCGCGTGGGGCATCCCTTGCTACGGCGTCTACGGCTGGCAGCGGCCCTGCTATTTGATGTCGGACGCCCCCTATGCCCACAGCTACAAGGAGCTGATCGAGGACACCGACTGGTCGAAGTACGGGCGGGGGCGCCATCCCAAGTGTGAGAACTGCATGGCGCACTGCGGGTACGAGCCGACCACGGTGGTGGCCACCATGACCTCGCTCCGCCAGGCCCTGCGTGCGGTGGCCGAGCGCAATTGAGCCAAAGCCGCGAGCCCGTGTTCCTGACCGGGGCCACCGGGTTCGTCGGCGGCCACGTCCTGGACGCCCTCCTGGAGGCGGGGTACCCGGTGCGGGCCCTGGTGCGCGAGGACCCCGACCGGTTGCCACCGCGCCCGCGACTGACCCCGGTGGTGGGAGACCTCCTGCGACCCGGTGCGCTCGCCGGTGCCTTGGACGGCTGCCGCTACCTGGTCCACGTCGCCGCCCACTACTCGTTCGCTCCGCGTGACGCGAAGGTGATCCGGCGCGTCAATGTCGTCGGCACCGCGGGACTGCTGGAGGCGGCACGGGTGGCCGGGGTGGAGCGGGCGGTGGTCACCTCGTCCTCGGCGGTGGTCGGGGCCGCCCACGACGGGCATCCGGCGACCGAGGAGGATTCGGCCCCGCCGCACCGCCCGGCCCGCACCGGGCTGGGCTATCACGACTCCAAGGTGGAGCAGGAATGGGCGGTCTGGGCGGCCCGTCTGCCCGCCGTCGAGGTCCTGCCCACCGCGCCGGTGGGTCCGCGCGACGCGAAGCCGACGCCGACCGGCCGGGTGGTGCTGGACGCGCTCACCGGCCGGATGCTCGCCACCGTGCGTGGCAGCATGAACCTGGTGCCGGTGGAGGACGTGGCGCGTGGGCACCTGCTCGCGCTGGAGCGCGGACGCCCGGGGGAGCGCTACCTGCTGGCGGGGGAGGATTGGGACCTGGACCGGATCTTCTCCTACCTGGCCGCGCTGGGTGGGCACCGGCCCCCCCGCCTCCGGCTGCCGCACCGGCTGATCCTGGGGCTGGCCCACCTGGACGACGCGCGTTCGCGGCTCCTTGGTGCCGTGCCCCGGATCCCGCTCGACGGCGCCCGCATGTCCGGCCAGCACTGGCACGCGAGCGCCGAGCGCGCGGAGCGGGAGTTGGACTGGCGGCCCGGGTCGGTGGAGGCGGCGCTGTGGCGGGCGGCCGCCTGGTTTCAGGGCCGAGTGTCCACAGTTGGACCCTAACACAGCCCCCGTAGGGGCCGAGTGCGGACACTCTGGCACTGGCACAGCGTGATGGTGGTGGTCGCCGCCACTCGCCTCGAGGCTGGGGCCGCACGGCGGGCGCTGCGCGGCACCCGGGTGGAGGTGGTCCGCATCGGTGTCGGCGGTGCCCCGCTCTGGGTGGCGGATGATGCAGGCCCCGTCGTGGTGGTCGGTCTCTGTGGCGCACTGGCACCCCTCCGGCCAGGAACGGTGGTGGTGCCGGACGACGTTGGGAGACCCGAGGGGCCGGTGGTGCGCTGCGATCCCGACCTCGTCGCACGCTTGCGCGAAGCGGTGGCCGCGCGGGGCTGGGTGCTCTCGGGCGGGCGCCAGCTCACGGCAAGGGTGATCCTGCGTGGGCGGGACCGGATGCTGTGGGCAGCCGCGGGCTTCGAGACCGTCGACATGGAGGCTGCGGTGGTGCTGAGGGGCGCCGTGGGTGCCGTGGTCCGGGTCGTCCTCGACGCGCCGGACCACGAACTGCCTTCCGCCTCCCAACTCCTCCATCCGCGCCGGTGGCCGGCCGAGGCCGCCGTCGCCTGGCGAGCGATCAGCTACGCGCGCCGCGCGGCACTGGTCGTTGCCGACCTGGTCGCGACGCCCACCCGGGACCGCTGACGATGCCGGCTCGAGACGCTCGGATCGGTGTCGACATCGGCGGCACCTTCACCGACCTGGTCCTGCTCCGCGGGGAGCGGGTGGCCGCGGTGGCGAAGGTCCTGACCACCCCCAAGGACCCGTCGCTGGGGGTGGCGGAAGGGGTGAAGTTGCTGCTCCGGCACGCGAGCGGGGACCGGTCGAACGGGATCCGCGAGGTCGTGCACGGAACCACCCTGGTCCCCAACGCGCTCATCGAGCGGACCGGAGCCCGGACCGCACTCCTGACCACCGCCGGTTTTCGGGACGCGCTCGCGATCCGCCGTGAGCATCGCTACGACCTCTACGACCTGAACCTCGAGCTGCCCCAACCGCTGGTACCGCGCCGCCGCCGCTGGGAAGTGCACGAGCGCGTGCTGGCCGACGGGTCGGTCGACATCGAGCTCGACGAGGCAGAGGTCCGGCGCCTGGCCCAGCGCGTCCGGAGGGAGCCGGTGGAGGCGATCGCGGTCTCGCTGCTCCACTCCTACCGAAACCCCGACCACGAGCTGCAGGTGGGTGCCGTGCTGCGCAAGATGCTGCCGGACGTCTCTCTGTCCCTCTCCTCGGAGGTGGTCCCGGAGCTTGGGGAATACGTGCGCACCTCGACCACGGTCGCCAACGCCTACGTGCAGCCTTTGGTGGATCGCTATCTGGGGCTGCTGGCGGGCCGTCTGCGGGACGCCGGCGTCGAGGCCCCGGTCCACGTCATGCTCTCGACCGGAGGGCTGGCGGACCTGGCCACCGCGCGCCGCTTTCCGATCCGGCTCGCCGAGTCGGGGCCCGCGGCAGGCGCGATCAGCGCCGCCTTCACCGGCCGCGCCCTCGGGATGCCCGACGTGCTCGCCTTCGACATGGGTGGTACCACCGCCAAGGCCTGCCTGATCGAGCGGGGACAGCCGCTGATCGCGCGGGAGCACGAGGTGGCGCGGGTTCACCGCTTCGCCGGCGAAAGCGGCTTTCCGATCCGCTTGCCGGTCGTGGACCTGGTCGAGATCGGCGCCGGCGGCGGCAGCATTGCACGCCCGGATCGGTTCGGCCTCCCGCGCGTGGGCCCGGACAGCGCCGGCTCCGACCCCGGGCCCGCGTGCTACGGGCGCGGGGGCGACGAGCCGACCGTCACCGACGCCGACCTGGTGCTCGGTTACCTGGACCCCGATTTCTTCCTCGGTGGCGAGATGCGCCTCTCGATGGAGGCGGCGAAGGCCGCGCTGGCCGGGTTCGCGCGCAAGGTCGGCCTCAGCGTCGAGGCAGCCGCGGCGGGCATCCACCGTGTGGTCAACGAAAACATGGCCGCCGCCTCCCGCATGCATGCGATCGGGCGCGGCCGTGATCTGCGGCGCCTGGTGATGGTCGCCACCGGGGGCGCGGGCCCGGTCCACGCCTGGGGGGTGGCGAGCGCGCTCGACATGCCGCGGGTGGTGCTGCCGCCGTCGGCCGGTGTCGCCTCCGCCCTCGGCATGCTGACCGCGCCGCCGGCTTTCGACCAGGTGCGCAGTCTGCCCTGCCTCCTGAAGGAGGTGGAGTGGGCGGCGGTGCGGACTGCGCTGCGCGAGCTGCGGGCGCAAGGGTCGCGGCAGCTCGCGGCCACCGGCGTCCCTCGGGGGCAGATCTCGGTGGAGCTGGCGGCCGACCTGCGCTACCGCGGCCAGGGGGAGTCGCTGACGGTGCCGCTCGGAGACTCGTTGACCAGACGGCCGGCGGACCAGGTGGCGGCTGCCTTCGACGCCGCCTACGTCGGTCTCTACGGCCGCCGTCCGCCCGGCGTCGAGATGGAAGTCCTCGCCTGGCGGATGCGCGTCCGCGGGCCCGAACCGCGGGTCCGCCGGCGGGCCGAGCCGGCCGGCGGACGTGCCGCCAAGGGGAGGCGGCCCATCTGGTCGGTCGAGCGGGGAAGGTTCGTCGAGGCGCGGGTGCTCGACCGTTACCGCCTGGCACCGGGGGAGGTGGTGCGCGGGCCGGCGGTGATCGAGGAGCGGGAATCAACCGCCGTCGTCGGCGCCGGCGGCCGGGCCGAGGTCGACGTGGGAGGGAACCTGGTGGTCACGCTCCATGCCTGAGCGGAAGCGACTCGACCCGGTGAGCCTGGAGATCCTGTGGGCACGGCTGATCGGGGTCGCCAACGAGCAGGCGGCGGCGCTCATGCGCACGTCGTTCACGCCCATCGTCCGCGAGGTCGGCGACCTCTCGGCGGCGGTGTTCGACCGCCGCGGGCGCATGCTCGCCCAGGCCGTCACCGGCACCGCCGGTCACCTCAACTCGCTCGCCACCGGGATGCGGCACTTCCTCGCCGCCTACCCTGCTGCGACGCTCGAGGAGGGGGACGTCCTGATCACCAACGACCCCTGGATGACATCGGGTCAGCTCAACGACCTCTCGGTCGTGACCCCGGTGTTCGCCGGGGGACGTCTGGTCGGGTTCTTCGGCAACTGCTGCCACGCGATCGACATCGGGGGCCGCGGCCTCTCCGCCGACGCCACCGAGGTGTTCGAGGAAGGGCTCCAGATTCCGATCACCAAGCTCTACCACCGGGGCCGCGCCAACCAGGAGCTGTTCCGGCTCCTGGAGGCCAACGTCCGCGCGCCTTACGAGGTGCTGGGCGACCTGCACGCGCAGGTGGCGGGCAATCAGGTCGGCGGCGAGCGCCTGGTCCGGTACCTGGAGGACTTCGACCTCCCCGACCTGGAGGAGCTGGCGGACGAGATCGTCGGGCGTTCCGAGCGGGCCATGCGGGCGGCGATCGCCGAGGTGCCGGACGGCGACTACCACCAGGTCTGCCACACCGACGGCCTGGACCGGCCGGTGCGGGTCGAGGTGACGCTGCGGGTGAGGGGGGAAGAGATCGAGGCCGACTTCGCGGGCAGCTCTCCGCAGGTAGAGCGCGCCTTCAACGTCGTCCTCAACTACACCACCGCCTACACCAACTACGCGCTGAAGTGCGCGCTCTGCCCCGACGTGCCGCACAACGAGGGCAGCTTTCACCCCGTGCACGTGACGGCTCCTGAAGGCTCCATCTTCAACCCCCGCTTCCCGGCCGCGGTGGCGGGCCGGCAGATCGCGGGCCACTTCGTCCCCCACGCCATCTTCGGGGCGCTGGCGGACGTGCTGCCGGACCGCGTGATCGCCGAAGGTGCGGGCGGGATCTGGCTGACCACGGTCCGGGGGCGAGGTGAGGACCGGTTCGTGAGCGTGTTCTTCTCGGCCGGCGGGACGGGTGCCCGGCCGGCCCGCGACGGGCTCTCCACGACCGCCTTCCCGAGCGGCGTGGCGACGGCACCCGCCGAGGTGATCGAAACCACCGGCCCGCTGGTGATCCGGCGGAAGGAGCTGCGGCGGGACTCGGGCGGCCCCGGGCGGTGGCGAGGTGGCCTCGGACAGACGATCGAGGTGGAGGTGCGCTCGGGGGCACCGTCGGTGGTGTCGGTCCTGTCCGACCGCTTCCACCAAGGCGCGCGTGGCTACGACGGCGGTGGCCCGGGGGCGCGGGCCGGATTCTCGACGCCCGGCGGGCGGGCAAACCCCAAGCTCAGCCTCCCGCTGCCGCCGGCGGCGAGGTTCACACTCCTGCTGCCGGGCGGGGGAGGGTTCGGCGACCCCCGTGAGCGCGATCGGGCCCGGGTCCGGGAGGACGTGCGTGAGGGGCTGGTCAGCCGCGGCGCCGCCTCAACCCACTATGGGCTGGCGGCGCCGGGCGGACGCGCCAGGAAGCGCTGAACCTGTCCCCTTCGGGCTCAGCCGCCGGTCTGGGTGGGCGCGGTCGCCGCGGCCAGCTCCGGGCCCCCTCGGTCGCGAGCGACCCAGCCCAACATCAGCATCACCAGAGCGGCCACCGCGCAGAGGGCGAGCCGGTACGGCGGCCAGGTGCTCAGAGCCTGGAGCGACCCCGCCACCGGTGGCAGCGCGACCAGGTAGAGGTAGTCGCCGCCGATCACCACGTCGACGATGCCGATCACGAGCGCGACCGCGCCGGTGATCACCAGGGCGCGGACCATGGTGCTGCGGCGGATGCGGACACCGAAACCGGTGACCATGAGCACGCCGGCGACGATCAGGCTCCCGTGGGTGAGGTAGAACTCGAAGTAGAACCAGCCCGGAAAGGGAGCCCCGAGGACGGGCAGGAAGAGCGCCGGGAGGCCGCCCCCGACGCCCCAGAGGTAGGTCAGCTGTTGAAGGAGCTCGCGACGCCAGAGCAGCGCCGCCGCCGTCACCCAGACGGTGATGTCGCACAGCTGAAGCGGGAGCTCGGTACCGGGATCGAAGGGCCGGGTGGTGAACAGCTTCGCCCACCAGGAGAGCTCGCAGACCATGAGCAGGACGGCGAGGCAGACTCCGATCTCGCGCCAGGGCCACTGCGGGAACCGGTGCGCGAGCCAGCCCGCGGCGGCCGCTGCCACCCCGACCACCACGATCGGCGCCATGTAGGTCAAGAGGTCCATTCGTCCGCTGATCCTTGATCCGCCGTCAACTATTCCTATGGTAGGAGCGAGAGCCACGGGGGGCGGCCCTCCTCCGCCGGAGGCCACGGTGCAACTGCGCGCAGATCATCCAGTCCAGCCCGACCAGATCCGGGTCGACCCGCCGCCACCCCGGCGCCTTCTCATCGTGTCCGCCAACATGGGGGCCGGCCACAACGCCACCGGCCATGCGCTCGAAGAGGCGGCGCGCACCGTCTGGCCCGGGGTCGACGTCGAGTGGCTGCAGACGTTACGCGTCATGGGTCCCGGTGTCGGCCCGCTGCTGCGGCATCTTTACACCACCAACGTGGAGCACACGCCCTGGCTCTACGAGTTCTTCTACGAGCAGATCCGCAGGCGGCGATGGTTCGCCGAGAGCAGCAAGCACTTCATCGGAGCCTGGGCCGGCCGTCGCCTGCGGAAGCCGATCGCGAAGAGAGCACCGGACGCGATCATCTCCACCTACCCGATGGGAACCGCGGGCCTGGCCTGGCTGCGCGCCCACCGAGGACTGCGGACCCCAGTGGGAGCCTGGGTCTCGGACTTCGCGCCGCACCCCTTCTGGGTCTTTCGCGAAGTCGACCTGACGCTGGTCATGCACGAAATCGCGATCCCGGTCGCGGAGGAGCAGGTGCCGGGCGCACGCGTCACCGTCTCGGCGCCACCGGTCAGGGCCCGCTTCCACCCGAGGGCGAGAGAGGAAGCGCGCCGCGCCCTGGGGATTCGGGAGGGCGCGTTCGTGGCCGTCATCTCGGGCGGGTCCCTGGGCTTCGGAGATGTCGTCTCCGCCGCCCGGACCGTGCTGGACGGGGCGCGGCAGACGGTCGCGATCACGGTCTGCGGCCGCAACGAACGCCTGCGCCGCCACCTGCTTCGGGAGGGGGACCGCGGCGGGCGGCTGCGGGTTCTGGGCTGGGTCGACGACATGCCGCGGCTGTACGCCGCCGCCGACGTGGTGATCACCAACGCCGGCGGAGCCACCGCGCTGGAGGCACTGGCCTGCGGGCGTGCGGTGCTCATGTACCGGCCGATCGCCGCGCACGGACGGGCCAACGCGGCGCTGATGGAGGAGTCGGGGCTCGCTCGCGTCTACGACCGCGCCGAGCAGCTCCGCGCGGCCATCCAGGACCTCTGTCATGACCGCCGGCTGGTGGCGGCACTGGACCGCCGGGCGACCGCCTACGCCGCTCGCCGGCCCCTCGCCGACAGCCTGCGGGCTTTCCTGGACGCCGCCGCCCACCGGCGCTGATCCCCCGATTGCCGGCAGCCGGCACTCGGGCTTTGCGGTGCTAGGTCCTGGCGGGGGCCGCCTCCGGGTTCGTCTCGCGATGGTCTTCGATCAGCCGGTGAGCGCCGTGGGCGAGCAGCCAGACCCCGACCACCATCACGGCCAGGCCGGCGATCTGCCCCATCACGACCAGCGTGCCTCCCTGCAGCGTCTCGTCCAACCACAGCACGCCGACGCCGATGCTGACCAGAGGGTCGGTGACCGTGATGACGGCCAGCGCCGGCGCCAGCACCGGGCTGGCCTGGAAGGCGTTCTGGTTGAGGAGGAACCCCAGCGGACCCAGCACGGCCATCGCGTAGAGGGGCCAGCTGGTGAGGAGGGCGGTGATGCCGTGGGCCTCGATGACGCCGGTGGCGACCTTGGCGGAGCCGGCCGCGCACCCATAGAACACGCCACAGGCGAGGGCCAGTGCCAGCGCCCGGGGCTGCCCAGGATGCCGGGAGGCGACGTAGAGGCAGACCAGGAGCAGGGCCACCAGCCCCAGCGCGTAGGGGAGCACGGTCGTAACGCCGACGATCTGCGTCGAGCCGGCGGGTGGACGGGCGAGGACCAGGAAGGAGGCCAGCCCGGCGCAGGTGAGGGTGCCGCCCACGACCACGAAGGGGCGCGGGAGTCGCCGCACCAGGATGCTGCGCGCGATGGTCGCGAACAGCAGGCCCGTGACCAGGATCGGCTCCACCAGCGCGAGCGGGCCGTTCGCGAGCGCAAGGATCTGCATCGCGGAGCCGAAGAGGTTAAGGACCAGAGAGGCGGTCCACACCGGCTCCCGGATCAGCTCCACGATGAGAGAGACCCGGAGTGCGGGCCGTACCGGCACGTGCATCGTGGCCAGGTGCTGCAGCGCGGCGGCGGCGCCGAAGCTCATGGCTCCCAAGATCGCCGCCCCGATTGCGATCCCGATCTGCGTGGCTCTGAATCCCCAATCGGCTTCCCGTCCCAACGCCGGGGAAGCCCCTCGTCACATGGCTCGCCTCGAACGATACCCGGCACCACCTCGCAACCGCCGGGGCCGGCCGGATCCGGGCCGACTGGTAGGCTCCTGCGCCGATGCCGGAGCGAGACGCCGCCCAGGTGGAGCGCATGTTCGATCGGATCGCGCGTCGCTACGACCTGCTCAACACGCTGCTTTCCGCGGGCGCCGACACAAGGTGGAGACAGCGCGCCGCGGCGGCGGTGGTGGCGAGCCCGGCCGACCAGGTGCTCGACGTCGCCTGCGGATCGGGCAAGCTGGCGCTGGCGCTGCGAGAGCAGGCCCCGGCCGGCCTGGTGGTCGGGCTCGACTTCTCGCGCGGCATGCTGGAGGTGGCGAAGCGGGGACCGGCCGGACCGCGATACCTGCGCGGGGACGGACTCGCGCTTCCCTTTCCGGACGGCCGCTTCGACGGCGTCACCATCGCCTTCGGGCTGCGCAATCTGACCGACCCGCTCCAGGGGCTGCTCGAGATGCGACGGGTGGCGAGGCCGGGAGGAAGGATGGCGGTGCTGGAGTTCGTGCGCCCCAGCGCCTCGGTGGTGGGAAAGGCGTACCGCCTCTACCTGCGGCGCGGCCTGCCCCGGATCGGAGGCTTGATCTCCGGTGAGCCGAACGCCTATCGCTACCTCAGCGACACCGTCGACACCTACCGCACACCGGGGCAGCTGCTGGAGCTGGCCGGCGCCGCGGGGTGGTCGCAGATCTCTCTCCGGCTGCTCACCCTCGGTACCGTGGGGCTGCTCACCGGCCGCGCCTGAGACGGGTGGGACAGGAGTCCCAATGTGACCAGGGACAGACCGGCAGGACACCCGGGACAAAAACCGCGGGAGTGAGGGGCTTCCGCCCCCTACGATTAAAAGTCTGGCGGGAGGTTGCTCGAATGGTCATCTGTGGCAAGTGCGGACACGAAAACCCTGATGGCCGGCAGTTCTGTGAAAACTGTGACGAGTATCTGGTCTGGCGCGGACGGACCGACACCACGTCCAAGGTGGTGGTTTCCCTGGCTCCCTCCCAGGTCGCCGTCGCCGCCGGCGGCGAGGCGGAGGCCAAGCTTCGGGTCTCCAACCGAGGGGCGATCGTCGACAAGTTCGCCCTCGAGCTTCCCGCCGAGCTCGCCGAGTGGGCGACCGTCGAACCCGCGGCCTTGAATCTCTATCCGAACACGGACGGTGAGGCCGCGATCCACTTCCGTCCTCCCCGGTCCCCGGCGGTGCGAGCGGGCGAGGTCCAGTTCACGGTCAAGGTGCGCTCCGAGGTCAACGCCGACACGACGGCCGAGGCGGCGGGCACGGCCACGGTGCAGCCGTTCGTGGACCTGGCCGCGAGGCTGGTGCCCAACACCTCGCGCAGCACGGGCACCGCCGAACACCAGATCAAGATTGGAAACGGCGGGAACGCCGTGGCCGACATCTCGATCTCGGTCACCAACCCGGATGATCTGCTCGGCTTCCAGCTCGAGTCAGAGCAGGTGACGCTGCAGCCGGGCGAGGGAACGAGCCTGAAGCTGCAGGTCACCCCACGGGACCCGGAGCAGATGGCGCAGGGGATCCCGCAGACATTCCGCCTCACGCTGGCCGCGGAGGGCACGCCCGACGTGACGCTGGACGGGGCCTACATGCGCGTCACGCTGGTCGAGCTGGAAGGCAACCTCGACCCGGTGGCGTCGACCAGCGCGGGCACGGCCGAGCACTGGGTGACCCTCACCAACAAGGGCAACACGCAGGCCGCGATCACCATGTCGGCCAGCGACCCGGGGCAGATGCTGACGTTCCAGCTCACTCCCTCCAACCTCACCCTCGACCCGGGCGGCAGCACCCGCGTCCGCCTCTGGGTGGGGCTCCGGCAGCAGAACGAGCGGCCTGAAGATGCGGGGCAGCCGAGAGGCACACCGCTCCCGTTCCAGGTCCTCGCCCGGGCCGGCGAGGGGACCCCGGTCGAGTTGAACGGCACCTACACGCCGCAGTTCGTCGAGATGACCGCGACCCTGGAGCCCCGGACCTCGCGTGCCTCCGGCCAGGCCCACCACGCGCTGACGGTCGTCAACCAGGGCAATCGCCCGGCCGCCGTCTCCATCACGATCGCCGACCCGGACGACGCGCTGAAGCTGAGCGCGATCCCGTCGTCGCTCACGATCGGGCCCGGAGAGAGCGCCGGCGCGACGGTCTGGGTCAGCCTTCGCGAGCCCTGGGCGCCGGAAGGCGGCAAGACACGTCCCTTCGAGGTGCAGCTGGCGGCCGACGGTTCGGCCCCGGTGAAGGTGGCCGGCGGCTATGTCCCTCTGTTCGCCCAGGTCGGCGCGACGCTGGATCCGCCGACGTCGGAGGGAATCGGAACCGGCGAGCAGTGGGTGGTGGTCCAGAACACCGGCAACCTTCACGTCGACGCCGCCCTCGCCGCCACCGATCCCGGCCGCGCCTTCACCTTCGAGCTGGCGCCCACCTGGGTGGCGCTGGAGCCGGGTGAGACGGCGCGTGTGCGGCTCCGGTTGACGCCACGCCGTCAGCCTCGCGGTGAGCCGCAGCCGCTCCCGTTCCAGGTCCACGTCACGTCACAGACGGCGCCCCCCGTCACCGTCGAGGGGACCCGCGTCCAGGTCCCGCCTCCACGCCAGCCCCGGCGCTGGCCCCCGATCCTGATCCGCGTCCTGATCGCGATCGCCTGCCTGGTGATCGGCGCCCTCATCGCGGTGGGGGCGCAGCAGATGACGCTCTCGGTCGTGAACGGGAAAACGACGTACGGGATCCCGTTCGTGAGCCTGGCCGCGCTCGCGCTGGGTGTCCTCGGATTTCTCATCTTCATCCCCCGCCGCGGCTGGTTCATCGCGGTGGGAGTGCTCGCCGCGGCCGCGGTCGGGGTCTGGCTGGCGAGCATGCAGCACATGCTCAAGTTGTAAGTCCGGCCCTTGCCGGCAGGGATGACGCCATGCGTGGCCCGGTGTTGGCAGCGAAGCTTCGCGTTCCGAGGGCCGACGCCCTCGTCAGGGAGCGGCTCGACGCGCTGCTGGGCGGGCTCTGGTCGCGCCGGCTCGCGCTCGTGGTGGCGCCGGCCGGGTCGGGCAAGACCACCCTGCTCGCCCACCTCGCCGCCACCGCGCAGGCGCCGGTCGCCTGGTACCGGGCCGACAATCTGGACGGGTCACTGGCGAGCTTCCTGAGCCACCTGGAGGCGGCGCTGCGGTCCGCGCTGGGTGACCTTCCGGGTGGGTGGACGTCGGTGGTGGACATGGCTCGTGGCCTGGACAGGTGGACCGGCGACCGGGCGTTGCTGGTCATCGACGACTTCCACACCCTGGAGGGGACGCCGGCCGAGCCGGCTCTGGAGCGGCTGATCGAATACGCCCCCGGCTGGCTGGTGGTGGCGGTCGGCTCTCGGTCGCGGCCCGCGCTCAACCTGAGCCGGCTCCGCGTCTCAGGGGGACTGCTGGAGGTGGGCGGGGAGGAACTTCGCTTCCGGTCGTGGGAGGTCGAACGTCTCTTCCGGGACTTCTATCGCGACCCCCTGCCGCCGGTCGAGCTGGCGACCCTGGCCCACAAGACGGAGGGCTGGGCCGCCGGTCTCCAGCTTTTCCACCTGGCAACGCGATGCAAGCCCGCCGAGGAGCGTCGCCGCATCCTGGCGGCTCTCGACCGGCGCTCTCGATTCCTGCACGAGTACCTGACCTGGAACGTCCTGGACCAATTGCCGCCGGAGCAGCGTGCGTTCCTGGTCCAGACGTGCGTGCTGGGACGCCTGAGCGGTCCGATCTGCGACCGCTTCACGGAGGGCACGGGCAGCGACGCCCTGCTCGCCGAGCTGGAGCGGCGGCAGGTCTTCCTGCAGCCGCTGGAGGAGGACGGTCACTACCGTTACCATGAGGTGCTCCGCTCCCACCTCGAGGTGGTGCTGCTCCACGAGCTCGGCGAGCCCGGCATCCGCGACCGGCATGGCCGGTCCGCCCGCGTCCTGGAGGAGTTCGGGGCGCTCCCGGAAGCGCTGCACTCCTACTGCCGGGCGGAGAACTGGACCGCGGTCGACCGGCTGCTGGGAAGAAACGGCGAGCAGCTTGCGGAGGGCTCGGCTCGCTGGATCGACTCACTTCCGCCGGCGCTGCTCGACCACGACCCCTGGCTGCTGCTCGCTACCGCTCGCCGCCACCGGGCGGAGGGCAGGTGGGACGCGGCGGTGAGCGCGTTCCAGCAGGCCGAGCGTGGCTTCGGGGCTTCCGAGGCGGCCACCACCTGTCACCGCGAGCGCCAGGCGATCGGCGCCTGGCTGAACCTTAACCCCCCGCCGGCGGGAGACCCGTTGGGTGCGCTCCGACTGGTGGTGCAGCGCGACCCCCTCCGGTTCCGCGACCCGAGCGCGAGTACCGCCGGGGGGACTCTGGTGGCGGGCGCGGCGTCGCTGGCCGCCGGCGACGTGCGCGAGGCCGCCCGCTGGTTCGAGCGCTGTGTGGCGGCATCCGATGCCGCGGGTGCGGTCCAGGTGGGAGCTCGCCTCGGGCTTATCGCCGCTCGCGTGCTCTCGGGAGACGTCGAGAGTTCCGCCGACGCGGTGGCCACGGAAGATGCGGCCGAGCGACTGGGCCACGGGTTCCTGGCCCGGCTGGCGAAGGTCTGCGCGGCGCTGCCACCCGGAGGGGAGAGGGCGGAGATAGGTGCGGAGGCCGCCGCCGTCCGCCTGATCTCGGAGCACCTCGGTGACCACTGGGGCGCGGCGCTGGTCGACCTGGCGGAGGGCTGGGCCGGGCTTCAAGATGGTGGCGCGGAGCCTGGCGCCGCGGCTGCTGCCCTGGCTCGTGCACTGGCCTGGTTCCACCGCACGGGTGCCGGGGTGCTCGAGGCCTGGGCCTCCGCCCTGCTCGCGCTGGCCACCGTCGACCGCGATGATGGTCAGGCGGTGAGGCTGGCTCTGGAAGCGGAGCGGCTGGCCAACGCACGCGGCGTCGAGGGCGCGAAGCTCTTCGCGTACCTCGCGCTGGCCCAGGCCGACCGCGCGCGGAGTCGCGAGTACGCGGCCCTCGCCGCCTCCGTGCAGACAGCGACCGGGCTGGCTCCGCCAGGACGACCCGCACCCGAGGCGGCCTGCTTGACGGTGCGGCTGTTCGGGGGCTTCGCGCTCGCGGTCGATGGCGTCGCGGTCGACCTCCAGGACGTGAAACCACGGGCCCGGACGCTCTTGCGCCTCCTGTGTGTCCACGCCGGCCGCCCGGTTCATCGTGGCGCCATCCAGCTCGCCCTCTGGCCGGATGCGGACGCCGATTCCGGGACCCGCAACCTGAACGTCGCGATGTCCAGCATCCGGCTCGCGCTCCGGCGGTCCGGGGCCGCTGGGCATGGTGAACAGCCGACCCTCCTGGTCCGGGAGGGTGACGCCTACCGCCTTGCCCTGGGGACCGAGTCGCACGTCGACCTGCTCGACTTCGAACGGCACGTCGCGGCCGGCCGGCGGGCCCGCGAGGAGAGTGGCGATCTCGGCGGGGCGGTCGCCGGCTTCCGCGCCGCGCTCGACCTGTACCGAGGGGAGCTGCTGCCCGAGGACGGCGTCGAGGAGTGGGTGCTCGACCACCGGGAGCACGCCCGGTCGCTGGCCACCGACGCAGCTCGTGATCTGGCGGAGCTTCTCCTCGAGCAGGGAAGGGCCGACGCCGCGGTTCACGCCTGCCTCCAGGGATTGCAGGCGGATCGTTTCCACGACCCGCTGTGGCAGCTGCTGGTGCTGGCGCACGAGCGCGCCGGCGACCGCATGGCCGCGTCTCGCGCCCGCCACGAGTACCACTCGGTGCTGGCCGAGATGGGTCTTTCGGGCGTCCAGCCGGCCCGTTGACGTTTCGTTGACTGGCGGGTAACCCGCCGGGGTAATCCTGGACCGAGGTGGGCGGACTCTCCGTGGTGGATCCCGGGCTCAGGGCGCGCGAGCGCATGCAGGTCTGCGTGGTCGCCGGCGACCCGGTATCTCGTGACGGCGCCGCCAGCCTGCTCCGGGGGCAGGGCGTCGACCTGGTCGACAACCGCCGCCTCGATGCCGATGTCGTGGCCCTGGTGGTGGTCGACGAGCTGGATGACCAGGCCAGCCGCGAGATCCATTCGCTGCGCCGGAGCGGCGTCGACAGCATCGTCGTGATCGCGACCCGGGTCGACGACGGCGGGCTCCTAGCCGCGGTCGAAGCGGGCGCGAAGGGGGTTCTGCGCCGCGGCGAGTGCACCCCGCACAATCTCATCGGTTCCATCCACGCCGCCCGGCTGGGTGAGGGATCGCTGCCCCCCGACCTGCTGGGCCGGCTGCTGGGTCAGGTGGGCCGGCTGCAGCGTCAGGTCCTCAGTCCGCACGGCCTCACGTTCTCCGGGCTGACCGAGCGCGAGGTCAAGGTGCTGCGCCTGCTGGCCGACGGTTTCGACACCTCGGAGGTCGGGCGGCAGCTCTTCCTCTCCGAGCGCACGGTCAAGAACATCGTCCACGACGTGACCAGCCGGCTCAACCTGCGCAACCGCACGCACGCCGTCGCCCACGCGCTGCGACACGGTCTGATCTGAATCGCCGGGTCCCCGCTGCCCTTTTGGGCACGCGTTGTGCGCGGCCGTCTCTTGACGCACTCGGCGGTTGAGACCATGGTTGGTGGGTGCAGGCTTACGAGCTCGAACCGAGCGCGGCCGGCGCTGGTCACGCGCACGTCGACCACGAACCGCCCGGCCTCGACGCGACCTCATGGCAGGCGGCAGCGGCGGGGCTGACCAGCGGCCTGGCGCCGGCCTCCATCCTCAATCTGCAGCGCACGATCGGTAACGCGAGCGTGCAGACGCTGCTGGAGGATGAACAGCCATCCCCGGTTCACGACGTGATCGGCTCGCGCGGGGGCAGCCCCCTCGACTCCGGCACGCGCACCCTGATGGAAGACCGCCTGGGCCACGACTTCTCCGACGTGCGCGTTCACACCGGCCCTCAAGCCGACGAGTCGGCCCGCTCGATCAACGCCGTCGCGTACACCGTGGGCAGTGACGTCGTCTTCGGCTCCGGTCACTACGCCCCCGACACCCCCACTGGCCAGCGCACGCTGGCCCACGAGCTCACCCACGTCGTCCAGCAGCGGTCGGGGCCGGTGGACGGTACCCCCGCGCCCGGCGGCGTCCGGCTCAGCGACCCTTCCGACCGCTTCGAGCAGGCCGCGGAGCGAACGGCGACCGAGGCGATGAGCGGGCCCGTCGACGTCCAGCCCACCCTCCAACCCACCGTCCAGCGCGAGGGCGAGGAGGAAGAGGAGACGGTCCAGATGCTCGTCGCCCAGCGAGAGGGGGAAGAAGAGGAGGAAGAGCCGGCCTGAAGCGGGCCGGCCTGCGATGAAGGCCAAGCTCATCCAGCGGTCCGCCGCCCCGGTCGCGGTCAGTACCCGCCGGACTCGGGAGCCTCCCGCCCGGTCCATCCGACCGGGAGGCCAGGGACTCCACGTGATATCGGGCGGCCTGGACGCGGGAACGATCCTCCGTCTGCAGGCCACCGCCGGCAACGGCGCCGTCGGCGCGCTGCTGGCCCAGCGGGCGGTCGACTGCCCGCCGCCCCCGGCCCCGCTGACCACGCCCGCGCCTGAGGAGTTCCCGGGCTTCAAGACCGTGGCCGGCCGCGTGGAGGGGGGCACGCGGAAGCTGAAGGCGCACCCGTCGGCGCGCTCGCGGGTGGCCGAAGCGGATCGCGCTGCCGCCGGCCCCACCAACGAGGTGCGCAGCAAGGGTGCCGCGGGCCAGGTCGAGGAGATGGGGCGCCAGAAGCCGGGCGCGTTCAACAAGGCCGCCTTCGTCACCGCCGTCAAAGCCGCGATCGACAAAGCGACGCCGAAGACCATGGAGGAGGTCGACGACTTCAGCTCATCGGGGAAGCCGGGCCAGCTGAAGGAGCAGGTGGCCGGGGAGGTCGGCAAGGGCAAGGACGCGGCCGCGACCGGCATCAAGACAGCGAGCGACGCGCCGCCCGACACCAGTCACGTCACCCCCAAGCCGGTCACGCCGATGGGCCACGAGGCCCCCGGCGCGGCGCCTGCCGGCGTGAGCGCGGAAGAGGCGATGCCGGCACCGAAGCCCGAAGACCAGGTCGGGCTCGGCTACACCAAGTGCACCACCGACAACCAGCTCGAAGAGGCAAACGTCACGCAAGAGCAGGTTGACCAGTCGAACGAGCCGCAGTTCCAGGACGCCATGGTGGCCAAGCAAGAGGCCGACCAGCACGCCGAGACCGCGCCCCAACAGTTTCGACAGGACGAGCAGGCGGCGCTCGACCAGTCGAAGTCGCAGGCCGGCGCGTCGGCTCAAGCGGGTCTCTCGGAGATGCATCAGGTGCGCGGCTCGTCACTGGCGCACGTCGGCACGCACAAGGATCAGGAGAAGGCGAAGAACGAGGCGGAGCGCTCCAAAGTCTCGACGGAGATCGAGGCCATCTACACGGCGACCAAGAAGGACGTCGACGAGATCCTGGGTGGACTCGACAAGAAGGTGGGAGACGCCTTCACCAGCGGCGAGAGTGACGCCCGTCAGGCCTTCGAGTCCTACTACAAGACCAAGAAGGACGCCTACTTCGACGATCGCTACAGCGGCATCCTCGGTGGCGCGCGCTGGCTCAAGGACAAGATCTTCAGTCCACCGGCCGAGGTCAATGGTTTCATCGACGAGGCGAAGCAGCTTTACCAGACAAAGATGGGTGAGGTCATCGACCAGGTTGCCACGATCGTCGAGACCGAACTGACCCGGGCCACGCAGCGGATCGCCGACGGGCGCCAGAAGATCACGGATTACGTGGTCAGCCAGCCGAAAGAGCTACGCGCCGCAGCTCAGCAGGCCGCGACCGAGATCTCGAGTCGCTTCGACCAGTTGGAGCAGGACGTCTCCTCCAAGGGGAACTCTCTGGTCAACGACCTGGCCCAGAAGTACGTCGCGGCGGCGAAGGCCGTCGACGAGCGCTGCGACGCGATGCGCGAAGAGAACAAGGGCCTGCTCGAGAAGGCGATCGACAAGGTCAAGGGCATGATCGAGGCCATCGGCAAGATCAAAGACATGCTGGTGTCGTTGGCGGCCAGGGTCGCCGGCGTCATCGGCGACATCATCGCCCATCCCATCCGCTTCCTCGAGAACCTGATCGGCGCGGTCAAGCAGGGCTTCGATCAGTTCGTCGACCATATCTGGACCCACCTCAAGAAGGGACTGCTGACATGGCTCTTCGGTGAGGTCGCGAAGGCCGGTATCACGTTGCCCGAGACCTTCGATCTGAAGGGCATTCTTATGTTCCTGGCCCAGGTTCTGGGGCTCACCTGGGCGAACATCCGCGCCCGAGCCGTCAACATCCTGGGCGCTAAAGTCGTCGGCCTGATTGAGAAAGGTGCGGCCGTCGTCCAAAAAGCGATCGAAATCTACAACGTCATCAAGGAAGAAGGCATCGCGGGCGTTTGGCACCTGATCCAGGACAAGGTCGAAGAGATCAAGGACCAGGTCATGGAGGCGGTCGGCGGCATGGTCGTCACCGAGGTGATAGAGGCGGGGGTCAAGTGGATCATCGGCCTGCTGAACCCAGCCTCCGCCTTCATCAAGGCCTGCATGGCGATCTACGACATCGTGACGTTCTTCATCCACCACTGGGACGAGATCGTCGACGTAGTCAATGCCGTCGTCGACAACCTGGCCGCGATCGTGGCAGGCAACATCGGCGCTGCCGCCGGCCTGGTTGAGAATGCTCTGGCGCGTGCAATCCCCGTCGCCATCGGCTTCCTCGCCTCGCTGCTCGGACTGGGCGACCTGGGCGAGGACATCAAAGCAATCCTCGAGAAGGTGCGGGAACCGGTGAACATGGCAGTCGACTGGGTACTGACCAATGTGATCAAACCGATCATCGATGCCATCGAGGGCGGCGTCGAGAGTCTGTTCGGCAAGAAGAAGGAGGAGAAGCCAGAGGACCAGAGGCGAGCTGACCTGCAAGCAGCGATGACTGAGTCCCAGGAGCTGCTCCAGAAGCCCGGCACGACCACGGGGGACGTAGAAAAACAACTGCCTCAGATCAAGGCACGCCATGACGTCAAGAAGCTCGAATTCGTGGTCGAGAGTCAGGATCAGGCAAAGCAGCTGGAAACCGTGCACGTGGAAGGGGCCAACAGCCCGCCGGTACGCGGCCCATCCGTCGTCAAACCCACCGCCCCCCCCGCGCTGCAACGCGCCGGCGAGGGATCGGAAAACGGCGGCGGAGCGGGCGGGCCGATTGCGGAGCCGCCCACCCCGAGTGTCACCCTCGCCGAGGGGACGACGCCGGCCCAGCGCTGGCTGCCGGCGTCCCTTGCCGCTGACGTTCGGTACACCTTCTACACCAAGGGCAGTGGCTACCAGACGTTGTCGGACAAGATGCGCGACAAGATGAAAGCCGAGGTCCTCGAGGCGGTCGGCGTGATCAAATTTGGCATGTCCAAAGCCGAGCAGCGAGAGCAGCTTCAGGCGATGGTTGCCAACAAGCAGCTGCCTCCAATGGTTCTGGACGCTTTCGACAAGGAGCCGACGAAGCTCGACGTCGATTGGTTCCGCCGTGCAATCGAGAAGCAGGTACCGAACAAGGAAGGCGTAAGGGGTCTCCCGGAACTGCTGGATGCGTTGCCGTTTATGAGGGAGGAGGACCAGCTGTCGCACGTACAACAGTGGGTAGCGCAAGGCCTCTTGCCTCAAGAGGCCATAGCGCGCCTCGAACGAGGCGGTCTGAATACGAAATGGTTCCGGGAGTGGGCGCAGGAGGACATCAAGTGGAACGTCGACCACGACCCCCCTCTGGCATATCACTGGAACAACATAGGTCACAACTCGGGTGACGACGATCGGATCCAGGCGGCTGTCAACCTGGATCATCTCAAGGTCATTACCGCGAGCGAGAACAAGGGCAAGGGTTCGACAGTCGTGATCGATGAGCAGGGAGGCACAGAGCGGCCCGAATACCAGCCTTGGGTTGGTCCGGACTTCTGGAGCGCGATCGCCGCAAAGGGAGCCAAGGCGATCAGCGGGCTGCCGTTCCTGGACGCCGAGAACGGGCAACCAATCAAATAGCCTGGCGGCGGGCTGGACGGAGCAGCTCCTGCCTAGCCGGTGCCGTCTCTGATGCGGATCCGGCGCCAGCGGTGGCGAGGGACGGTGCCCCACTCGGTGCCATCGGGCCGCAGGATGACCACCCGGTCGGGAGTCACCTCGGCGGTCCGGTAGCCACCCTCGTGAAGGGCGAAGTGGTGGCGGGGACAAACGAGCCCCAGATTTTCGTGATCAGTGCCACCACCGCGCCTCCAGGCATCCCAATGATGGGGTGTGCAGTCTTTCACCGCCCGCCCGCACCAGATGCAGCCGCCGTCCTGGAGGTCGAGCGCCTTGCGCTGCGCCACCGAGGTGGTCCGGAAGGCTCTGCCCATGTGCAGGACGTCGACCGCCCCGTCGCCGCGATCCCCGACCACGGCGATGCGGGCGACGGCGTCGCAAGCGATGCGCTTTGCGGTCTCGCCTGAGACCGGCGTTCCCCAGTCGATCTGGGGAGCCGGTGATCCGGCGTCGCCGCGCAGCGTCTCGGCGCTGGCGACGATGGTCAGGTGCGGCTTCTCTTGTCCGTGCTCGGGGAGGTCGCCGAACGACAGCCGGTGCTGGGCCAGCTCTGCCAGCGCGTCGGCACGAGCCTGACCGGGGGTCCGGTTGTCGTCCGAGGGCAGAACACGATTGTCCGCGGCGACGATCGCCTTGAGCGCGACCTGGAGGAAGGTGCCGCCCTCCGGGTCCAGCTCGCCGGCACAGGTGAACCAGCCGTCGACGCCGCGCTTGAGGTCGAAGAAGCGGCGCTCCCGCTCGCTGCACAACACGTCGTTGTGAGCCTGCCGGTCCAGAAGGTGGAACAGCTTGGACCCGTGGGCTCGGAGCTGGGCGTGGTCCATCTCCTGGGCCGCGTGCAGCATCTCCTCCTCCATCCAGACCACGTCTTCAGGGGGGAGATGCCGGCGGACCCGGCGCAGGGTCTGGAGGATTACGGTGGTGGCCTCCGGTGAGACCTCGCCCGCGTGGACCTCTCGGTAGAGGTTGGGGAACTCCTCCAGCTCGCAGGCGGTGCAGACCTTGGCGTAGGCGGCGTTGGGGCGCATGTGCATGGACTGGGCGAGCCAGTCGGCGGCGTTGTCGACGCCGTAGGGATCACCTTTTTCGATCCGCTTCAACACCTTGATGTGGTCAAGCTCGATGGCGTTGATGCAGTTCTTGATCCGGTGGAGGATCTGGAGCCGGCCCCAGGCCCGCAGTGGGTGGTCGGGGAGACGGACCTGCTGGAGGTCGCGAAGCAGCCCCGTCAGGTCGTCGTCGTCAGGCCCGAGCCAGACCTTCTCGGTGCTCTCCGGAACCTCCGCCAACATGCCTCAATTCTAGCAGGAAACGAACGTATGTTCGCGGACATTAACAGGACCTTCTGACAGCGCTTCCCGAGCACCCTCCCCGCTCCTATGGCCTGGTCGCCACCTCCAACCAGCGCCCGAACTCGGACTCCACGACCAGACGGCCCAGCTTGCGGTACTCACGCTGCGTCGCCAGCACCAGGTGTGCCATCCCGATCGGCACACCGTCCTGGGCCGCCGCGTAGGCCGCCGTCAGGACGATGTTGCGGATGTTGCCGCCGGACAGTTTGAAGGCGTGGGCGAAGAACGCGAGATCGACGTCGGACGCCCGTGGGGCGGCGGTGCCCAGGCAGCGCTCCCAGAGGCGCAGCCGGTCTTCCTCCTCCGGCTCCGGGAAGTCGATCAGGGCGTCCAGGCGGCGGGCGAACGCCTCATCAAGGTTCGACCGCAGGTTCGTCGCCAGGACCGCGATGCCCTCGAACAGCTCCATCCGCTGCAGCAGGTACGCGACCTCGATGTTCGCGTAGCGGTCGTGCGCGTCGCTCACGTCCGACCGCTTGCCGAACAGGGCATCCGCCTCGTCGAAGAGAAGGACGCCGTTGACCCGCTCCGCCTCGGCGAAGATGCGGTCCAGATTCTTCTCGGTCTCGCCGACGTACTTGTCGACCACCGTGGCCAGGTCGACGACGTAGAGGTCCAGACCCATCTCCCCGGCGACCGCCTCCGCCGCCATCGTCTTGCCGGTGCCCGAGGCGCCGGCGAAGAGCGCGGTCAGACCCCGGCGCCGGGACGCCGCCCCCGCCATGCCCCAGCGGCCGAGCACCAGGTCCCGGTGGCGCGCGCGGACCGTCAGCTCTGCCAGCTGCTCCAGCACCGCACCCGGCAGGACCAGGTCATCGAACGCCACCGCGGGTTCGAGCCTTCGCGCCAGGCGCTCCAGGCCGGCCCCGTTCTGCGCGCGAGCGCCGGCGCGGAGGTCGGCGGCCTCAACCGGACGCCCATCGGCCCCGGCCAGAAGACGGGCCGCGCGAGCGGCGCGTCGTACCTGCTCGGCCGTCAGTCGGAAAGGTGCCGTTTCGGCCGCCGGATCCAACCCCGGCATCGCCTCTCCGTCGAGATCGGCCCGCCAGACCTGCGCGCGCTCCTCGGCCGGCGTCGCCGGCGCGTCCGAGCAGTAGGGGACCGTGCGTGCCCACTCGGGGTCCCAGCCGGAGGCCCCATAGAGGATCAGCGGAACGGGCGCCTCGGCGATCGCCTGGATGGCTCCCCGGCCCCGAGCGGCCAGCGCCTCCACCGGCCCGGCGACGAGCCCGGCGCCACGCAATCCTGCCTCACGGGTCAGGAGCGGAGCGACCGCCGCCGGATCGTCGTCGGCCCGAAACCGGCGCAGATCGACCAGGACGGCTTCCAGCCCCGCGGCCCGCAGCGCGGCGACGGCGAGCGGGGCGGCGTCCCCGCCCGGGGCTTCCCGCAGGTAGGCGAGTCCGCGTTCGCCAGAGAGCCAGCGCGCGAGCGAGGAGACCTCCGTGGCCGTCGCCGGTTCGCGCTGGTAGAGAAGCGGGGCGATCGCCGGCTCCGGCGCGTCGTCCCCGAGCAGGAAGGCGGCGATCCGGTCCGGCACCCTCAGGGAACGGGTCAGGAAGGGCCGCTCCGGCTCCTCCACCACCACCAGACGGTTTGCGAGCAGCGGCGCGTCCTGACCGAGATGCTTCCGGGCCGCCGGACCGCCCGGCTCCAACCCGCACAGCTCGAGCGCCATCCCGATGCCGGCCCGCCGGCGGGTCACGTCGTCCTGCAGATAGCCGTAGAGCGGCTCGAACCGGACCTCCAGGTCGGGAGCGAGCGCGATCAGCAGCAGCTCCACCTCCAGGTCGTCGAGGTCGAACGCCCGCTGCAGGTGGCGCAGGCGAAGGCGCAGGCCCTCGGCCGCGGCTTCGTCGGCCTTGGCTTCGACGCCACTCAGCAGCCGCAGCGCCTCGTCGTCGGGCGGCGGCGCCGTGTCCGCCTGCTCGAGAAGCCGGTCGGCGTGTGCGGCCGAGATGTGGAGGCCGCGAAAGCGGTCGAGCGGGTCGGGGTCGGTGGCTCGCCGTGCCTCGCAAGCGACCCGCACCCGCCGAGCCACCACCTCCAGGCGTCCCAGCAGGTGCCGGGTCGACGCGTCGACCTCAGCCTGATACGAGGCCACGTTAACGGGCCGCCTGGGCGCCGGACTTGACCCGGCCCTTGGCTCGAGGCCCGCGCTCGTCCGAGGCCGGCTGGGCTCCGTCCGCGGCCGGTCCGCGCCCGTGCTCGCCCAGCTCCAGGGTGATGCCACCCTCCACCGGCGGACCGGCCTCCTGCTGGCGCTGGACATCGAAGGGAGCGGTGACGACCAGATCCAGGGACGGCTTCAGCTCCCCGCCCAAAGCGGACCAGACATCCGACAGCGACCGGTCCGGCGGCGGCGGCAGCGCGATCGTCGTGAGGACGGGAATCATCGTCCCGGCCAGGGTGCCGGCGAGGACCTGGTTCGGAATCCGCTCGTGACGCAGGAAGCACAGCAGCATCGCCGACAGCAGGCGGTGTTCGTCCTCCGGCCGCTGGGTCCAGGCGGTGACCAGGTAGGAGAGCTTGTAGGCGCGCGCCGGGGGCCGGCGCTCGGTCACCCGGCCGTTCTCATCCCGCACCGGTTCCCAGGCGACCGTCCGGCGCTGCAGGTCCTCACGGATGTCGTACAGGTAGAGGTCGACGGTGGGCGTGTTGCGGTGCGCGGCCCACTCGCGGGTCGGCGCGTCGAACGCGACGTCCACATCGGACCCCTGAAGCGCGTCCCGGCGCACGAGTGTGCGGAGTGACTCGTCCAGGTCCTGGATCATCCTGACCCAGAGGCTGGCCGAGATGCCCGCAACCTACAACCGGCGCTGGGGCAGCCGTCAGGGTCGCGCCGGCCGCCCCTACAGGTCACCACGTGTGCCCGAAGGGGCAGTTCCGAGTTCGGCGAAAGGGCGCGAGGCCCGATGTGTCGCCTGAAAGTGCCTCCGTCGCTGCCCGAAGGACGGCCCGGGGGGTCCTTGTCCGCAAATGCGGCCCCTGCGAGGCTCAGCGGGAGTCACACCGCCAGAGGAGGACCGAATCCCATGCCCCAATACCTGTCACCCGGTGTCTATGTCGAGGAGGTTGAGGCCGGCTCGCGCCCGATCGAGGGTGTCGGCACCGCGGTTGCCGCCTTCGTCGGACTCGCCGCGCGCGGCCCGTTCAACCAGCCGACCCTGATCACCAACTGGAGCCAGTTCGTTCAGCTCTTCGGCGACTTCATCGAAGGCTCCTACCTGGCGCACTCCGTCTACAGCTACTTCCTGAACGGCGGCGGCTCCTGCTTCGTGGTCCGGATCGGTGGCAACGGCTCGGCGCCGGTCGCCCGTGGCGAGCTGCCGCTGGGACGCGACAAAGCGCTGCCCTACCGTGTCACCGCGCTGGCGGAGGGAGCGGGTGGCAACGACATCACCGTCGAGGTCCAGGACGCCAGCGAGCCGGGGGACGACAACTTCAAGCTCGTCGTCAGCCAGGCCGGCAAGGTCCAGGAAGTCTTCGACAACGTCACCACCAAACGGGGCAAGCAGAACGTCGTCACCGTGGTGAAGAACCAATCCAAGCTGATCCAGCTGGAGGAGGTGTCGGGCGCCACCGCGATCGAGCCGGTGCCACAGGCGAAAGCGGCCCTCTCCGGAGGGACCGCCAACCTGCCCGCTCGCGTCACCCCTGACGACTACGTCGGGAACTCCGCCGACCGGACCGGCTTCGCCGGCCTGGAGGCGGTCGACTCGGTGACCATGCTGGCCGTACCCGACCTGATGGCGGCCTATCAGCGCGGCGCGGTGGACCTGGAGGGCGTCCAGGCGGTTCACCTGGCGATGCTCGCCCACTGCGAGCTGATGGGCGACCGGGTCGCGATCCTGGACCCGCCGCCCGGCCTCAACGCCCAGCAGATCCGCGAGTGGCGGCAGGACAAGGCGCGCTACGACTCGAAGTACGGCACCCTCTACTGGCCGTGGGTCAAGATCTTCGATCCTCTGGCCGGGCAGCCCGCCTTCGTACCCCCCAGCGGGCACATGGCCGGCATCTGGGCGCGCAACGACGACACACGGGGTGTGCACAAGGCGCCCGCCAATGAGGTCATCCGGGGCGCGATCGATCTGGAGCTCCAGATCACCAAGGGTGAGCACGACCAGCTCAACCCGGTCGGCGTCAACTGCATCCGCGCCTACCCCGGTCGCGGGGTCCGGGTCATGGGTGCGCGCACCCTCTCGAGCGATCCGGCCTGGCGCTACCTCAACGTGCGCCGGCTCTTCAACTTCATCGAGGAGTCGATCCTGGACGGCACCCAGTGGGTCGTCTTCGAGCCCAACGACATGGCGCTCTGGGAGCGGGTCAAGCGCACCCTGAATGCTTTCCTGGTGCGGGTTTGGAGGGACGGCGCCCTGTTCGGGGCGACGCCGTCGCAGGCGTTCTACGTCAAGTGCGACTCCGAGACCAATCCCTCCGAGGTGATCGACGCCGGCCAGCTGGTGGTCGAGGTGGGAATCGCGCCGGTCAAACCGGCTGAGTTCGTGATCTTCCGCATCGCCCAGTTCTCCGGCGGCACCTCGCTGATGGAGTAGCCGCGTTTTTGTTAATGGAGGTCGACTGAGACATGGCAGGTGGATTGCCCAATCTCCCCACGGACGCCCTGGCCGGGTATCACTTCGCGATCGAGATCGACGGCGTCACGATCGCACAGTTTCAGGAGGTCAGTGGGATCGCGTCCGAGCTCGACGTCATCGAGCTCAAGCAGAACACCTCGGAGGGCAAGTACGTCATTCACAAGCTGCCCGGAAACCGGAAGCCGCCGAACATCACACTCAAGCGCGGCACCGACAGCTCGATGGACATCTGGCAGTGGCACCAGCAGATCTATGAAGGCAATGTCTCGAGCGCACGCAAGAACGGCTCGATCGTTCTCTACGACTTCCAGCAGAACGAGGTCGGGCGCTACAACTTCGTCAACGCCTGGCCCTCCAAGGTCTCGGCGGGCTCGCTCAAAGCGGGCGGCAACGAGGTCCTGATGGAGGAGGTGACGATGGTCTGCGAGGAGGTCGAGCGCGTCAAATGAGGGAGAGTGCGACCGGGCTCGCAGAATCCCTGCGGACAGAGTTCGCCTTCTCGCTCCCCCGCGGATACGTCGACGAGGAGGGGGCGGTCCACCGTCAGGGCACGATGCGGCTGGCCACGGCTCGGGACGAGATCCAACCGCAGCGAGACCCGCGGGTTCGCGAAAACGATGCGTACCTAACCGTCATCTTGCTTTCCCGCGTCGTCACCAAACTCGGGACGGTAGGCCGGATCACTCCGGCGACCATCGAAGGCCTCTTCGCCTCCGATCTGGCCTTTCTGCAAGACCTCTACCGCCGCGTCAACAGCGAGGGCCACACCCAGGCCGGCGTGACCTGCCCCGCCTGCAAGCACGAGTTCACGATCGATCTCTCGGGCGGTGGCCTGGGGGAAGCATGACCTACGACACCGACCGGCTGTTCGAGGAGATCGCGTACATCGCGTACCACTTCCACTGGTCGCTGGACGAGATTCTCGATCTCGAGCATCCGCTCCGCCGGCGCTTCGTCGAAGAGATCGGCCGCATCAACGTGCGGCTGAACGAAGAGCGCTGATCCGTGGCCTGGCGATGGTGGCCCTTCGGGGACAGGGCCTCGACACCTGCGCCTCCGGGTGGCAGCCAGCGCAGCGTGTCCAGGCGAGACTGGGCCGCGCTCCCGTGCATCCAGCGGGTGGTCGGCCCCACCCGGCTGACGGCGGAGAGCACAGCCTTCGCACGCGCGCTGCCGGGTCATCGACCGCTTGAGGTGGCGTTAGCGAGCCTCGGGCATCTCCGTTCGCCAGAGGCACCGGCAGGGCTGCTGGTGGCCAGGGCGTCGGCCACGACGTACCAGCCCGCGAGCTCCGGGCTCCTGGAGCTGCTGCGGCCCCGGACGTGGGTGCGACCCGCGGGGCCCGAGGTCGCCGAACCAGAGGCGGAGGTGAGCTTCGAGCCCGAGCAGGCCAATGAGTCGTTGGTGGAGCCCGTGGCGCCATCGCCGGGGCCCGCTTCGCCCGTGGCCATGCGCCTGGCTCAGGTGGTGCCGGTCGCCGACCGCCCGGCGCCGGTGCTCCCTTCCCTGACGCTGGCCCCGCCGCTCGAGCATGAGCGGCCGGCGCCGGCCGCCGTCCCGGTGTCCACCCCGGTCGAGCAGGCGCCGGTGGCACCGCTTCCGAGCGAGGCTCGGCCGGCGGGGGCCCGGCTGAACCTGGGCCAGTCACGGCGTCTGGGGTTGGGTGGCCCTGCCTCGCCCCCCCTGCCGATCCTGCAACGGCGAACTCCGACGGTTGGGGAGACTCCCGACCAGGCAGGCTCATCGGGAACCGCGCCGGTCGAGGCGGTGGCACGAGAGGTCGCCCCCTCCTCGACGGAGCCGTCGACCGCGGCGACCTCGCCGGCGCCGTTCCGAGCCGGGCCCCACGCCGTCCCGCCGGTGAGCCCGCGGGTGACGAAGCCGATCGTGCGGGTCCAGCGGCGCGCTGTGGATGCGCCGCCGCCACCGTTGGCGCAGGTTCCGGCGACACCGGCAGGGGACCGTCCTGTGGCCAGGCCGGAGGCGCCGGCCCCGCCCTCACCCACAACACCGTCGCGGATTGAAGAGGAACGGAACACCGGTCCAGCGCGCGACGCCATCGACCGGCGAGGATCCTGGAGGTGCGCTCACGGGCCCCGGGTCGCCGGCGCCCGCGATCCCGCAGCCAATGGCGTTCAGGGTCACCGCGTCCGAAGCCACCCCGCCACCCGCCGGAGAGGTCGTGACAGGACCGCCGCCCTCCGAGGTGCCGGCGACCGGAAGCCCTCAACCGACCGCGTCCAGGGTCACGACGCCAGAGGCCATGACGGGACCAGCCGCCGGCCCGGAAGAGGGTGGGCCCAAGCCCTCCGACTCACCGGCAAGCGGCGTGCCGCGGCCACTCGTGTTCAGAGCCAGCCCCAAGGAGGCGGCCGCGCAACCATCCCGCGAGGTCGGAACCGGGCGGGCGGGTGGGCCCGGTGAGGATGGGATGGCGCTGTCCGAGTCACCGGTGACCGGGACCACCGGACCCGAGCCGCTCGCGTCCAGAGCGATGGCGCCCGAAAGCCGCCTGCCGCCGGAGCCTGAGGGCCCGGCGCCCTCCGAATCACCGCTGACCGGAATGCTCCCTCCGCTCGTGTTCCGGGCCACCGCGCCCGGAGGCGAGATCCCGCCCGCACCCGAGGACGCGGCGGCTTCGACGCACGAGCCCCAACCCGGCGAACCCAACCTCGCCGGATCACTCTCCGGCGGCCTTCCCGAGGCGGGAGAAGTGCAGCAGCCGTCGAAGCCGGGGCCGCGGCCACCGCTGGTGCTGATGCGATCGGCCGCCGGCGCCGAGCCGGTGCGCCCGCTGACCGGCTCGGTGGCGCCGCTCCTGACTTCGGCCGCCGGTCTGCGGCCGGTCGCGATCCAGGCCCAGCGGCCGGATGCGCCCGCCCTGGTGGCAGCTGTCGCCCCGCGTCCGTTCGGGGGGGAGCCGGCGCCGTCGGGCGGTGCCCGGACGGAGCTCCCGATGCCGGCACCCCGGTTCGCCATGCCGTTCACCGTGCAGGCCATGAGTCTCTCCGCGGCGCCGCCGGCGGCGGAGCCCGCCACACCCACTCTGGCGGTGCCGCCTCCCCGAACGCGGGACACCGAGGACGCCGCCGTGCAGAGGGCGGGCGGCTTCGGGCACTCGCTCCTCGAGGCTGCCGGGAGTGAGCTCGGTTCGGCCCGGCAGGCCGCTGAGACCGCCGGTGCCAGGGAGCTGGGGACAGCCCGGCAGGCGCTGCAAAGCGCCGCCTCGCCCGGGCTTGACGCGGCCCAGCAGGCGGTTCACCACGCGGCCGGTGGCGCCGCCGGATCGACGGGGTCCGAGGCGGACCTGGACGCGCTGGCGGGCCGGCTCTACGACCACATCCGCTCCCGGCTGCGCTCCGAGCTGCTGATCGGCCGCGAGCGGGCGGGCCAGATCACCGACCTGCGATGAGGTGCCGAAATGACTGAAGCCGGGTTGAACCTCCGCTTCTCCGTGACGCTGGACAACCAGCAGAGCCTCGGCACCTGGAGCAAGTGCGAGGGCCTCGCGGTCGAGTACGAAATCTTCGAGTACCAGGAGGGCGGGGTCAACGAGTACGTTCACCGACTTCCGGGACGCTGCAAGTACACGAACGTCAAGCTGACCCGTCAGCTCGACAGTCAATCCGGCGACGTCGCGACCTGGGTGTCAAGCGGGCTCAAGAAGAACTCGGTGGAGCGCGGCAACGCCACCATCACCCTCATGGATCACGACGGCAACGAGGTCATCAGCTGGACGCTGGCGGAAGCCTGTCCGGTCAAGTGGACGGGCCCGACGCTGGACGCGGCCGGCAACCAGGTCGCCACCGAGGTCCTGGAGCTGGCTCACAACGGCTTCCTTCGCGGTGGGGGCATGTCATGAAGGCGAAGCTGGTGGACGGCGCCGGGAAGAGCCTGGAGTTTCGCTTCAACCCCAAGGAGTACACCGTCACCAAGACCGCCGCCTGGAACCGGCCCACCAACAAAGGCACCAAGAACAGCAGCAAGCCGGAATTCGGCGGACCCCAGCCTCAGGCCGTGCAGTTGGAGCTCTTCTTTGACGACTGGGAAGGCGAGGGCAGCCTGTCGGCGGACATCGACACGCTTTTCGGGTGGCTGAAGCCGAGTGACAAGTCGCTCGACAACAAGAGGAAGCCGATGCCGGAGATCCTCCACTTCGAGGGAGGAAACACGACCCCACTCGCGGGCTACACGGGTGTCCTCAAGTCCGTGAGCGCCAAGTACACGATGTTCGACTCGGACGGGACACCGGTGCGCGCGATCGTCACCATCGCGCTCGAGGAGTATCCGCAGGAGCCCGGCAAGACGAACCCGACCTCCGGTTCCCCGATGACGCGCCGCGCTCGCGTCATGGCGGCCGGCGACAGCCTCCACTCGGTGGCCTACGCCGAGTACGAAGACCCGGCCCTGTGGCGAGGCCTGGCTCTGTTCAACGGGATCGACGACCCGCTCCGCGTGCGTCCAGGCACGCGGCTGCTGATCCCGACCACCGACGAGGCGGCAGCGCTGAGTCGATGACCGACCAATATGTGGGCGTCCGCCCCAAGATCGAGGTGGGAGGCACCGCGCTCGCGACGGAGCTCGAGATCCTGCTGGAAGAGGTGCTCGTCGACGACCACCTCCACCTGCCGGACATGTTCGTCCTCCGTCTGCGGGACAGCGGTCGCGAGGTGTTGAAGACCGGGCACTTCCAGGTCGGAACCGCGGTCAAGATCACGGTTCCCGCGTCCGGCGCCGGCGAGGGAGACGTCTTGATCGACGGGGAGATCACCGGGCTGGAGGCGGAGTACGACGCACTGGGCAGCCGGGCGGTGGTCCGCGGGTACGACGGCTCCCACCGGCTCCATCGAGGCCGGACCACGCAGACCTACCGCAACGTCAAGGATTCCGACATCGCTCGCACGGTCGCGCAACGGGTCGGGCTCGGCGTCGGGACGATCGACGATTCTCAGAGCACCCACGATCAGGTCTCACAGGTCAACGTCTCCAACTGGGAATTCCTGGGGGCCCGTGCGTCGGAGATCGGCTTCGAGCTCGCCGTCACCGAGGGCAAGCTGCACTTCCGCAAGCCGGCGCCGTCGAGCGAGGGCCCGAGCGAGGGGGACTTCAGGTCAAGCAGCCCGCTCCAGCTGGTCTTCGGCACCGACCTGCTCGAGTTCCGGCCACGGGTCAGCTCGGCCGAGCAGGTGAACCAGATCAACGTCCGCGGGTGGGATCCCAAGCGGAAGGAGGCGCTGGTCGGTTCCGCGCCGGCGGGCACCACGAGTGCCATGCTCCCGGCGACCCCGGCCAAGCTGGCTCACGTCTTCGGTGATCCTGCGTATGCCTCGGTCAACCGTCCTCTCTCCTCCCAGGCGGACGTCGACGCGGCCGCCAAGGCGATCGCGGAGCAAATCGGGAGTGCGGCGGCGGAGGCCGAGGGGGTCGCCCGGGGCAACCCCAAGCTGCGCGCCGGCGCCGCGGTGAGCGTGGGCCTGGTGGCGGACGACTTCGCCGGCCGCTACACGCTGACGCACAGCCGCCACATCTTTGACGCGCATGGCTACCGGACCTGGTTCGAGGTGTCCGGGCGTCAGGATCGCTCGCTCCTGGGCCTGGTGGCGGGCGGAGCCGGGACCGCGGTCGGGACCGCGGCCACGATCGGCGGCGTGGTCGTGGCGCTGGTGACCAACAACGCCGACCCGGACGGGATGGGTCGGGTCAAGCTGAAGTTCCCGTGGCTCTCCGACAACTACGAGTCGGACTGGGCACGGATGACACAGGCGGCCGCCGGACCCGACAGCGGGGCCTGCTTCATGCCCGAGGTCAACGACGAAGTGCTGGTCGCGTTCGAGTTCGGCGACGTGCGGAGACCGGTCGTGGTCGGGGGACTGCACAACGGCAAGGACAAGCCTCGACTCGGTGACGGGCTGTTCGACAACGGGCAGGTCAAGCGGCGGGGCCTGATCTCGCGGCGCGGCCACCGGGTGGTGCTGTTCGACGACTCCGGCAAGTCGGGGATCGCGCTCCTGACCAGCAACGGGAACCTCCGCCTCTCGCTCAACGAGACCAACAACGAGATCCATCTGTACTGCCAGGGGAAGATCGTGCTGGAGGCTCAGGGCGACCTCACGCTCAGCTCTCAGCAGAACGTCACGGTGCAGGCACAGAGCCAGCTGAAGCTCGAGGGCCAGGCCGGCGCCAGCCTCACGAGCTCGGCCCAAGTCCAGGTCCAGGGTGGCCTGGTGAAGATCAACTGAGGTGACGCGATGGGCGCTCCGGCGATCGTGATGGGAGACCGGATCATGGGAATCTGCCCGAACCACCTGATCCCGAGCCCGGTGGGTGCGCCCATGCCGTCGCCGCCGCTCCCGTTCTCGGCGCCGCTGACCTTGGGTCTGGTGGCCACGGTGCTGGTGGCGGGCAAGCCGGCGGCGGTCATGGGCAGCTCAGGCTTCAACACGCCTCCCCACGTCGGCCTCCACCCTGCCGACCCCTTCCTGGCCCCACCCCTGCAGAAGGGGCAGGTCCTGACCGGCAGCCCGACGGTGTTGATCGGCGGTCAGCCGGCGGCGACCGCTGAGTCCTCGTGCACCTGCTGCCTGGTGCCCGGCAACCTGGTCCCGACGGTCGCCACGGTGCTGATCGGATGACTGATCGCCCCACGAAACTTCGCGAGCTGCGCTTCGCGGGGGCCCCGAGATGACTGAGGGCGCAGAATTCATCGGCGCGGGCTGGGCCTTCCCGATCCGGACCGATCCCACCGGCCGGATCGCGCTCGCGAGGGGAGAGCGGGACATCGAGGAAAGCATCCAGCTCATCCTCGGCACCGCTTTCGGCGAGCGGCCGATGCGTCCCGACTACGGGTGTGCCATCCACGAGTACGTCTTCGGCGCCCTCGACCCGGAGTTGATCAGCCGGATTTCGGTCGCGGTGCGGGCGTCGCTCCTGCGCTGGGAGCCCCGGATCACGGTGGAGGATGTGCGCGTCACCGCGGACCCGGAAAACAAAGGACTTGTCTATATCGACATCCGATATTCGGTCGCGGACACCAACAGCCCGCGCAATCTGGTTTGTCCCTTCTACACGATCCCGCCTGAGAGCTGACCATGACGCTGCCCGTACCGCACCTCGACGACCGCCGCTTCCAGGACCTCGTCGACGAGTCCAAGCGACAGGTGATGCAGCAGTGCCGGGACTGGACGGACCACAACGTCCATGACCCCGGCGTGACGCTGATCGAGCTGTTCGCGTGGATGACCGACCAGGTCATCTACCGCCTCAACCGCGTCCCCGACCGCAACTACGTGAAGTTCCTGGAGCTGATCGGCGTCCGCCTCTTCCCGCCCACCGCCGCCAGGGCGCCGATCACGTTCTGGCTCGCCGCGCCGCAGCCCAACACGGTCCGTATCCCGACCGGGACCGAGGTCGCGACGGTCCGCACCGAAACCGAGGATGCGATCGTCTTCAGCACCGTCGAAGACCTCGACATCGTGGCCTCCTCGTTCCACACCGCGGTGTCGATTCCCCAGGGTGAGTCACCCCGGCAGCACGGCGACGAGTTGAGCCGCGGCGACGGGTTCGCCTGCTTCAGCGCCACACCGGTCCCGGGCGACTCGCTGCTGATCGGACTCCGGGATGCCACCCCGTCGTGCGCGGTCACGCTGCGTTTCCAGTGCCGGATCGAAGGGGTCGGCGTCAACCCCGACTGGCCGCCCCGGGTCTGGGAGGCCTGGGACGGGGCGCGCTGGCAGACCTGTGAGGTCGAGCGCGACGGTACCGGCGGGTTCAACAAGGACGGCGACGTGATCCTTCACGTGCCACGCTCGCACGCGGCCTCGGTGATCGAGCGTGAGCGGGCAGGGTGGCTGCGCGCCCGGGTGACGGTGGCCGAACCCGACCAGCCGAGCTACCGCTCCTCTCCACTTATCACCGCCATCAGCGCCTTCACCTGCGGCGGGACGGTGGAGGCGGTCAACGCGGAGGCGGTGGAGAACGAGGCCCTCGGGACGTCGGAGGGTGTGCCGGGGCAGGTCTTCCGGGTCAGCCGGAGCCCCGTCGTGGCCGGCGCCCCCCTGGTCATGGAGGTCAGCGAGGGCGAAGGCTGGGAGGAGTGGAGCGAGGTCCCCGACTTCAGCCGCAGTGGCCCGGAGGATGCGCACTTCACGTTCGACCCGGTCGCCGGAGAGGTGCGGCTGGGACCCGGGGTGCGGGAGGCGGACGGCAGCCTGCGCCGCTACGGCCGGACGCCGGTCAAAGGCGCGCGACTGCGACTCGGCACCTATCGAACGGGCGGCGGCTTCCAGGGCAACGTGGCACGCGGCGTGATTCGCGTGCTCAGGTCCTCCATCCCGTACGTCGCCACGGTCGTGAACCGGCGGCCCGCCGCCGGAGGCGTGGACGGCGAGGACATCGAAAACGCGAAGGTCCGCGGTCCGATCGTCCTCCGCACGCTGGGACGGGCGGTCACGGTGGAGGATTACGAGCACCTGGCGCGGGAGGCGGCGCCCGAGGTGGCGCGGGTTCGCTGCGTGCCGGCGACGGACGCGGCGGACGCCGGCGGAGTGCGCCTGCTGGTGGTGCCGGCGGCCAGGAGCGCCAGCGGCCAGCTCGCCCCTGATCAGCTGGTGCCGCCGCGGGGAACGGTGGAGACGATCGCCGGGCGCCTCGATGAATGCCGGCCGATCGGGACCCGGCTGCTGGTGGAGCCGCCGCGGTATCGGTGGTTGACCGTGACCGCCCGGGTGCGTGCCCGCCCCCGCGCCGACCACCGCCAGCTGGAGACCGCGGTGCTGGACGCGCTCTACCGCTACTACAACCCGGTCAGCGGCGGACCCGACCGCGACGGCTGGCCGTTCGGGCGCGCCGTCCTGCCGGGAGAGACCTTCGCGCTCCTGCAGTCGCTGCCGGGGATCGACCTGGTCGAGGAGATCGAGCTCTACGAGGCGGACCCCCAGACCGGCCAGCGCGGCCCCGAGGCCCAGCCGTACCTCACTCTGGAGCCACACGAGCTGGTCTTCTCGTACCGGCACAAGGTCCTGGTGGAGTAGCCGTCATGCGCGCACTGGTCCCGGACCTTCCGAGCCCGCACCCGCTGGGCCCGCACCTCCCTGCCCTCTACCAGTCGGAAGACAGGTTCGCGCTCGGGCTGGCGGCGGCCTTCGACCGGGTGCTGGCTCCGATCTTCGCCAGCCTCGACAACTTCGACGCGTACCTCGACCCCGCCCTCGCCCCGGTGGATTTCGTCGACTGGCTCGGCACCTGGGTCGGCGTCTCTCCGGTTGAATGGTGGACCCCGCAGAGGCTGCGGGAGTTCGTGGCGGGAGCGGTCGCGCTGTACCGGGTGCGGGGGACGCGGCAGGGTCTGCAGGCCTATCTGGAATTGCTCACGGGAGGTGACGTGGAGGTCGAGGAGAGCGGCGCCACAGCGACTGCCACGGTCAGCGGGATGCCCTTCCCCGGCCGTCCCGGTTTCGAGGTCGTGGTCAGGGTGCGAGGCGCGGCCGGCAGCGGGGACGCCGACCGCCTGAACGCCCTGGTGGCGGCCTCCAAGCCGGCCCACGTCCACCATCGGGTGGAGGTCGCCGACTCGTCCTCGCGCGCCCCGTCCCCAGAGGAGGCGCAGCCATGAATGCGCTCCGCCGGCCCGCCGCCGGCCCGCTGCTCGCCGTCTGCCTGCTGCTGCTCACCGGGTGCTCGATCTCGATCAACAGCTCATCCACGCCGACGCCGGGCCCGTCACCCACGCCCACGTCGACCGCGAAGCCGGTCTCCGTCGTGATCACCTCGCAGGTCGACACCGGACGCTGCGAGACCAGCTCCAACGTCACCATCCTCGTCGACGGCCGCAACCTTGGCACCATGAACGTCGTCAACCAGCTGATTCAGACCGACCGGTTGACCGTGATGCTGCCGCCCGGGCCGCACAGCTACAACCTCAAGGGCACCGCCTTTCTGCAGTCGAACGGCCAGGCCTTCAGCCTCAACGCGAGCGGCCGGGGGCAGGTGCAGGTGATCCCCGGCCCCAACAACTGGGCCCTCCAGGTCGACAGCACGCGCATTCCCCCAGGCGTGTGCCCCACCCAGGGAAGCACCTGGGCGTTGGTGCTGCAGTCATGAGACCGATCTCTCTCGGCGCGCGGTGGATGCGATGGATTCGCTGGGCGTCGGGCCTGGTACTGCTGGCGGTGCTGATCTCCGCCTGCGGCAGCTCCCCGAAGACGGCGGCGTCCCCCAAGCCCAGCCCCACACCGTGTCCGGTCCAGGCCGCCGCCGGGATCTGGGTCCGGGGCTGTGTGGTGCTCGACAGCGGGGACAACCTGGATCTGGACGCGGGCCAGGTCAACGTGTCGTCGTACGACCTCGCCTACGCCGGGGGGGTCCTGACCGTGGCCCCCGGTACGGCCGACGCCTATCTGGGGGTGCTGGATTTCGGAAGCATCACGCCAACGCAGATCTCCGCCGCCAACCTGGGGACGCAGCCGCTCCAGGTGAGCCAGCTGGCGAAGGGCGGCGTGCTCGCGGTGAGAACCGGACAGGGGCGCCCCGCGAAGGTCCGGTTCGACGTCGTCTCCAATTCGACCCTGGACCTGTCGCTCGTGACCTATCAATCGTTCGCGTCGCAGGCCCCTTCGTCGACGCCCACTCCGACGCCGTCGCACGGCCATCCCACGCCGACACCGACGCCGACCAGCCATGCGACGCCGCACGCGTCGCCCACGCCTCCCAGCGGGTCGCCTTCGCCCTGATCAGGCCGTCTTACCGGGTCCGGCCGATCGCCCCCTGAGCGACGCCGATGAGACGGGAGAGGCCACCGTTCATCTCGACCTTCTCGATCTCGGCGATGGCGGCCTCCACCACGGCCGCCGCCTCGGCCTCCACACGCGCCAGCGCTCCGCTTCGGATCACCAGGTCCTGGACCCGCGCCACCGCGGCGTCGTCGAGCCATCCTTCCAGCAGGCGGCGCACCTCGGCGCCCACCTCGGGATCCTCGCTCGCATAGATGAGCGGCAGGGAGACGGTCCGCTGGCGGATGTCGGTGCCTTTGGGCTTGCCGGAGCGGTCGGAGTAGTCGAGCACATCGTCCTGCATCTGGAACGCGATGCCGACCAGCTCGCCGAACGCGGCCACGTGTCTTGCCACCGCCCGGGAGGCGCCGCCGAGCAGGGCCCCCGACTCGCAGGCGGCCGAAAACAGAGCTGCTGTCTTGCCGCGCACCACGTGCCGGTAGGACACCGGGTCGCCAGGGTAGCTCCCGCGCATGGTCACGTCGTCGATCTGCGCCAGGCAGATGGTCTCCATCGCGGCCGCGATGACGCGCGTCACGTCGGGGTCCTCCAGCTCCGCGATCAGGCGCGTCGCTTTCGCGAAGTAGTAGTCCCCGACGGCGATCGCTCGCGCCGGCCCCTCCAGCGCCGACACCGCGGGCTGGCCGCGGCGCGTGGCGGCTTCGTCGACGTAGTCGTCGTGCACCAGGGTGGCGTCGTGGATCAGCTCCACGGCCGCGCCGAGCAGCGCCGCCCGGCCCGGATCGTGGCGCTCCCCGAGGTGTGAGCACAGGCCGACCAGGACCGGCCGGGTTCGTTTTCCACCCGCCTCGACCAGCCGGCGCATCGGCTCGCCGACCCCCTGGTCATCGAGGGCGAGCTGGCGGGTCAGCTCGGCTTCGATCAGCGTCTGCTCGGCGTCCATCATCCCGGGGTGGGTCATCCGCGCACGACCTCGGTCAGCCGCGCGCGCAGCGGCCCCACGTCCTGTCCGCCCGCCGCGCGCCGCGTGGATTCCTCGATCGCGCGGGCAAGCCCGATCTGCACTGCGGTGGAGGCATGATTGGCGGCCAGCCCGGAGGCGCGCGCGAGGCAGAGGTCGCCGAGCAGCAGCGCGGTTGGACGGGCGGGATCTCCGTCCAGGCAGTGGACGCCGATCGCCGTCTCGACCAGCGCCGCGGCGAGCGCGATCGGCGCCGAGGCGACCGACGCGTAGTGGGCGTAAGCGTCACCCAGCGGCCCCTCCCAGAGCGACTCCAGGTGCGTCAGCTGCGGGAGCAGCGAGGGATCGATCGCCGGGGCGACCGCTTCTTCAGTCTCCAGGTCCATCGGCTCCACCAGCGTCGCCGCCAGCTGGCGAAACGCGGAAAGCGCTGAGACGCAGGACTCGTCGTCGCCGGTGACCACGTAGTAGAGCGCGAAGCCGAGCACCGTGTTGAGGACGAGCGGCACCAGGACCGGACGGTCGACGGTGAGTCGGATACGCCCGCTTCGTTCCATGCGATCGAGCTGCCGCTCGATCACCTCCCGGTAACGCGCGAAGAGCTCGGGGACGTACTCCTGAAGATTCTTGCGTCGAGGGGCCTGGAGCATGAGGTCGAAGGTGGCCATCTGCACCGCGCCCAGCCGGCGCAGCGAGTCCCAGATCGAGGCCACGCCGACTTCCAGCACCTCGAGTGGATCCGCGAGGCCGTTGAGCGTCGCCTCCAACTCCTCCAGGGAGCGGGCGGTCAGGTCGCGCCAGGCCTCGACCAGCAGCTCGGCCTTGGTCGGGAAGTAGTACTGGATGTTTCCGATCGCGACGCCGGCGCGCGTCGCGATGGAACGCACACTGGTGTCCGCGTAGCCGTCCTCGAGCAGCGCTTCCGCGGCCGCACGCACGATCTGGGCGCGCGTTGACTTGTGAGCCTCCTGGGGCGTCGCGGCGTGCGCCTCAGTCATACGTATGTACTAGTGTACGGAATTGAGGGTTGCCGCACACCCCGGCCGCAGCCACTCGGCGGGTGCGACACGCCAGTAGGCGACCTGGCAGCGAGCCGCCAGGGGACCGGCGCCGAAGTACCAGGCGGTCGCGTCGATGACCGCCGCCGGCAGCCGGCGCATCCCGCGCTCGACGCGCGCCAGCACGCCGTACTTGAGGGCGAGCCGCCGGTCTCCGATCAGCGCAGCATAGGCGGCCAGCGCGTCATCGAGCGCGAGACGGCCGGCGAGCACACGCGCGGCCAACCGCCCTACGATCTGGCCGAAGACGAGTGCGGGCCGGATGCCCTCACCGGTCAGCGGGAGGCAGAGCCCCGCCGCGTCACCGGTGAGGAAGACGCGTCCCGCCACCCCGGGGCGAAGGCCGGCCGGCAGCACGCCGCCGTGGAGGGCCGCGCCATCGACCGGGCGGTCGACGAACTCCTCCAGGCGCTGCTTCAACGCACCGCCCGACGCATAGCGGATGAGGCCGATACGATTGCTGCCCCCGGCCGGGAAGTCCCACAGGTAGCCGTCCGCCGCCAGCGGGTCGCCGACCCAGAAGTGAAGGCCCTCCGCCTCGCCTGCCATTACCGTCTCCAGGCCGTTGGTGCGGTGCGGTCCGGGCAGCGCCGGTGGGGTCACCGTGGCGCCCACCACCGACCGCCAGCCGGAGGCGTCGATCACGATCGGCGCCCGGTGGGTGCCGGCCCGGGTTTCAACCGTGCCCTCGCGGAAGCCGGTCACGCGGGTGCGCAGGAACTCGGCGTCGGTACGCCCGGCCAGCGCCTGGCAGAGCGTGCGGTAGTCGAAGGTGGCGAACGGGAAGTCCGGGCGGTAGGTCCGGACCCTCTCGCCAGGGAGGTGGATCACCAGGGTCCGGTGAACCTGCTCGATGGTTTCCGTGACGCGGAGCCGCTCGAGGACGGCGAGGGGAGTGGCGCAGGCCGAGGTCTGATGCTCGCCGACGGGGTCCTTGTCGAGCAGGAGGATGCGGCCGCGGCCGGCGAGCTCCATCGCCGCCGCAAGGCCGGCGAAGCTGGCGCCGACCACGATCGCGTCCCAGTCCTGCACGAGCGCTGAGGCTACCTCACCCTGGTTACGAAGTTGCGTCATAGCAACCTCGGAATAGGATGGCGAGACCATGCTGAAGGGCATCGATCCCGTGCTCGGACCGGACCTGCTCACCGCGCTCTACCTGATGGGCCACGGCGACGAGGTCGCGCTCGTTGACGCGCACTTCCCGTCGGCGTCGACCGCGGCGGGGACCACCTTCGGCCGGTTGATCCGGGCCGACGCCGCCGGCGTCCCACGTGTGCTCCGGGCGGTGCTGACCGTCCTCGAGCTGGACAGCTTCGTGGAGGCGGCGGCGTGGCGGATGGAGGTCGACGGCGCGCCCCAGGAGTTGCCGCCGGTCCAAACCGAGATGCGCTCGGTGCTGGGGAGGCATGCGGGCCCCGAGCACCCGCTGGGCTCGCTCAGGCGACCCGATTTCTACCTGCGGGCGCGAGGCGTGTACGCGGTCGTGGTCACGGGCGAGGTCCGGCCCTGGGGCAACGTCATCCTTCGCAAGGGGGTGACACCGGCACCCTCGGGAGTCGCCGAGCCGGCCCCCACCATCGCCGATTGGTGACGCCCAGAGCGGGCCACTGGTGCACCAAGAGCGCACTCCGCCGAGCTGCCGCTCAGGCCTGGACCGGTTGCATCGCCTCCGCGAGCAGGGTGGCCGACCGCAGCCGGCTCTCCCTGGAGGGGGACGCGAAGACGGCGATCAGCTCGTCCGCGCCCACCTGGTCGCGGAACCCGTCCAGATAGCGACCCACCTCGGCCGGGGTGCCGGCCGCCATGTACTTCAGCATCTGGTCGACGTGAGCGGCGGCGCCCCCGGCCAGCAGCTGATCGGCAAGGTCGTCGTCGACGGCGTCGAGATCCGTCTCCTGAATCCCGCGGGCTCGCCCGAAGAACCGGACCGCGCGCGCCCGGCGAACGGCCTGCAGCTCGTCCTCGGCGGTCGAGGCGCTCTCGGCGGCGATCACGTTGACGCCTGCCATCACGTACGGCTGCTCCAGCTGCGCCGAGGGTTGGAACTCCCGGCGGTAGAGACCGACCGCCTCCTCCAGCGCCGCGGGGGCGAAGTGGGAGGCGAAGGCATAGGGGAGTCCCAGGGCGGCCGCGAGCTGGGCGCCGAAGAGGGATGAACCCAGGATGTAGAGGGGTACGTTCGACCCCTGGCCCGGGACCGCGTCGACGCCGGGAACGTGACTGTTCCCGGTCAGGTACCCCTGCAGCTCGACGACGTCGTCGGGGAAGGTGTCGGCGGAATTAGGGCTCCGGCGCAGGGCGTACATCGTGTTCCGGTCCGAGCCCGGTGCCCGCCCCAGCCCGAGGTCGATCCGGCCCGGGTACATGGCGGCCAGCGTTCCGAACTGCTCGGCGATCGTGAGCGGCGCGTGGTTGGGCAGCATCACGCCGCCGGCGCCGAGGCGGATGCGGCTGGTGTGGGCTCCGATGTGGGCGATCAGGACGCTGGTCGCCGAGGAAGCGATGGTGGGCATGTTGTGGTGCTCGGCGTACCAGATGCGCTCGTAGCCGAGCACCTCCGCCCGCTGCGCCAGCGCTACGCTGGCCGCGAAGCTTTCGGCAGCGGTCTGCCCCTTCTCGATCGGGGCCAGGTCGAGGATCGACAGCCGGAATCGCATCGTCACGTCAATACTCCACCGTCGCCCCGCCGATTCCGCTCCCGCCGCACGAGGCGGCCGTCTCTCTACATTCCGGCCCTACCCGGGCTGGGGTAGCACCGGAATGTAGAGAAAGGGACCCCTTCCCGGTGGGGCCCGCGGCCACGGGCTACCGGTGCTTCACCACCTCGCCACCCTTCACGACCAGCTGCACGGTCTCGGCCTTGGCCAGCAGCTCCAGGTGCTCCAGCGGGTCGCCGGGAACCCCGATCACATCGCCCCAGCCGCCGGGCGCCAGGGTGCCCACCTCGCCCGACCAGCCGACGGTGTCGGCCGCCAAGGTGGTCGCGGAGCGGATGCAGTCCAGCGCGTCCAGCCCCAGCCGCTGCATGATCAGGAACTCCTCGCCGTTGCTGCCGTGGGGGCCGACCCCGGTGTCGGTGCCGAACGCGACCCGGACCCCCGCCTGGATCGCCCGCCGGACGTTCTCGTGGTGGTCGTCGCGGACGATCCTCGCCTTCTCGGTCGCCCACGCCGGCATCCGGCCCTTCTCGGCGTGCCGGAGGACCCACAGCGGCGCGACCAGCGTGGGGACCAGGGTCTGACCGCCGTCGAGCATCATCTCCATCGCGTCGTCGTCGATCCAGATCCCGTGCTCGATGGTGGCGACCCCACCCCGGAGCGCGTTCTTGATCCCTTCCGCGGCCTGCGCGTGCGCCATCACCTTGCGCCCCTGCGCCGCCGCCTCCTCGCAGGCGGCCGTGATCTCCTCCACGGTCAGGGTCGCGTGGTGTGGATCGTCGTTGGGAGAGAGAACCCCGCCCGAGGTGCAGAGCTTGATCCAGTCGGCCCCGGCCCGGATCACCTCGCGCACCCGGTGCCGCATCGGCTCCACGCCGTCAACGATCGAGGAGGGGACATCGGGGAGCACCGGCATCAACGTGGCGCCGCACATGAAGTGCCCGTCGGTGTGGCCCCCGGTCTGGCTCAGCGCCGTCACCGCCACCTTCATGCGCGGGCCCGGGACGACGCCCTGCTCGATCGCCAGCTTGACCCCGGCCGGCGTCCCACCGGCGTCGCGCACCGCCGTGAACCCGGCGTCCAGCGTGGCCCGGGCGGCCGGCACCGCGTTGAGGACGTAGAGGCTGGCCGGCGTGTTCAACTGCTCGCCGTAGTCGCGACCGTTGCCGCGCGAGCGCAGGTGCACGTGAGTGTCGATGAGGCCGGGCAGCAGCGTGAGGCCGTCGGCGTCCACGACCCGCGCGTCTCGCGGCACCGCCACCTGGTCGCGAGGCCCGGTGCGCACGACGCGCCCGTCCTCGATCAGGACCGCCGCGCCGCGGGTCATGTCCCCCGACGACGGGTCGAGGAGGGCATCCCCCAAGATCGCTACCACCTCAGACATTCGCGGTCTCCCTGGCCTTCACGACCTCGCCTCCCTTCATGACCAGGTGGACCGTCTGGGGCGTGGCCAGTAGCTCGAGATGCTCCAGGGGGTCACCCGGGACCCCGATCAAGTCCCCGAAGGCTCCCTCCCGGAGCGTGCCGACCTTGCCCTCCCAGCGCAGGACCCGCGCCGCGTCCGCGGTCGCGGAACGGATGCAGGCGGCCGCGTCCAGGCCGGCGTCCCGCATCACCAGCAACTCCTCCCCGTTGGTGCCGTGGGGGCCGACGCCGGTATCGGTGCCGTAGGCGATCCGGACGCCGGCCTGCGCTGCCTTCTTGAAGCTTTCCACGTGATCGGCCATCACCAGCCGTGACTTCTCGGCCGCCCAGTCCGGCATCCGGCCCGCGTCGCTGTGCCTGACCACCCACCTGGGGGCCACCAGCGTCGGCACCAGGATGCGGTCGTCGCCGAACAGCTCGATCGCCTCGTCGTCGAGCCAGATCCCGTGCTCGATCGTGGTCACGCCGCCACGCAGGGCGTTCTTGACGCCGCGCGCCGCCTGCGCGTGCGCCATCACGCGCCTGCCCTGCGTCGCCGCCTCCCGCACCGCCATCTTGATCTCACCCAGCGTGAACGTCGCGTGGTGCGGCGAGTCCCCGGGCGAGAGAACACCGCCCGAGGTGCAGAGTTTGATCCAGTCGGCACGGTTGCGGATCAGCTCGCGCACCCGCTGCTGCATCGCCTCCTCTCCGTCGACGATCGGGCTGGGGAGGTCGGAGAGCGGGCTGAACGCGAGGGTCACGCCGCAGGGGAAGTGGTTGTCGGCGTGGCCGCCGGTCTGGCTCAGCACCTGCACCGCGAGCTGCATACGGGGTCCCGGGAAGTGTCCCTGCTCGACCGCCATGCGCACGCCGTGAGGCGTCCCTCCCGCGTCGCGGACGGTGGTGAAGCCGGCGTCCAGGGTGAGCCGGCAGGAGCGCGCCGCCTCCATCACCACCTGCGACGGCGAGGTGGCCAGGATCTCGCCCGGGACCATGCCCCGACCGGTGCTGCAGAGGTGAACGTGGAGATCGATCAGGCCCGGCAGCAGCGTCAGCCCCTCGGCGTCGATCGTCTGCGCGCCGTCCGGCACGTGAACCTGATCGCGGGGACCGGCGGCGGTGATGCGGCCGTCCTCGATGACCACGGCGACCTGGCGCTGCGTCTCGGCCGTCTCCGGGTCGTACAGCGCGTCAGCGAAGAGTGCGGTTACCTCCCTCACGGTTCGCCAGCGTAGACCCCCTCGAGCTCAGGCGACGAACCGCTCGAACGTGAGCCAGCGGAAGCAGACGGCCAGCGTGACGGCGAGGCCGAGCAGCAGGAACGCCCCGATCACGTAGAAGCGCCAGAGTCCGGGCACCAGCACCACGCACATACCGACCACGGCCATGGTCGGGAAGAGCCAGGCGGGAGTCAGGTTGCCGGCGGTTCGCACGTCTCGCGCCACCAGGGCCAGCAGGAGGCCGACGCCGACCGAGCAGGCGAGACCGCACAGCAGCAGCACCAGCGCCGAGATGATGTAGGCGGCGCCGGCATCGGTCCGGACCTGGACCAGGATCGCGTTCAGCACGAAGAACGGGAGCGAGACGGCGGCGGCCGCGATCAGGTTGGACGTGAGCTTGGCGACCAGAATCTGACGGACCGTGACCGGGAGCGCCATCAGCAGCTCGACGGTGTGCTGCTCGCGCTCCGCCACGATGGTGTAGGTGGCGGAGATCCCGGGGGTGAGCAGGCCGCACAGCGCGTAGAAAAGCGGGAAGACCAGATACAGGAAGGTCTCGTCGGTGCTGCCCACCGAGTTGAGGCCGGCCAGGGGGGTGCCGCTGATGCCGCCACCCGCCCCCCGAGAGCCCGCGGCGGCGATCTGGATGGCGGGGACCAGGATCAGGAAGATGAACGGTATCAGCACCCCGCTGACGGTCGCGTTTCGGTTCCGGGTGAGCTGGCGCAGCTCCTTGCCGACCAGGAGCCAGATCTCGCGGCGCTGCGTCACGCTCGGTCCTCGACGGCGTGCAGGAACACATCGGTGAGGCTGGTCTCGACCCGCTCGCAGCTGGTCACGTCGACGCCGGCGCCGAGCAGCGAGCGGAGCAGCCGCGGCGCGTCGGTTTGCGGGTCGTCGACCTCGACGACCAGGTGGCGTCCGTCCCCCTCGAGCGTGGAGCGGAGGCCGTCGAGCCGCGCGGCGATCGCTTCTGGGCCCTGGCGCGCGGTGAGGCGGAGGCGGGGCCGGCCGCCCCGCCGCAGCTCCTCCAGGTCGCCCTGGACGATGACGCGGCCGTGCTGCAGGATCACGACGTCTTCGCAGAGCTCCTGCGCCTCCTGCAGGTTGTGCGTGCAGAGCAGGGTCGTCCGGTCCCGCATGTACCGGCGCAGGTACTCGTGGACGTCGCGGGCCGCGACCGGGTCCAGTCCCACGGTCGGCTCGTCGAGCAGCAGCACGTCGGGGGAGCCGACCAGCGCGGCCGCCAGCACCAGCCGGCGCTGCAGGCCGCCGGAAAGCTGCGTCATCCGCTTGCCGAGGTGAGGCGTGAGCCCGAAGGCGTCGACCACCTCCGGCACCTGCTCGCGGCCGTAGAGGTGCTCGGTCAATCTCAGGTATTCGCCGGCCGTGAGGTCTTTGTACATCCCCGGCTGCTGAGGCACGATGCCGCAGCGGCGCCGGGCCGCCGCGTATCCGGGGCCCCCGACGATGGCGCCCAGCAGGGTGACCTCGCCCGCGGTCGGCGCCAGCGCCGCCTGGAGCAGGCGGATCGAGGTCGACTTGCCGGCGCCGTTCGGACCCAGGAGGCAGGCCCGGGTGCCCTCCTCGACCTCCCACGTCGCGCCGTCGAGCGCCAGCGTGCCGCCGCGGAAGCGCTTGCTGACGCTCTGGAACCGGATCGCCGCTCCCATCACCGCGAGGATGGCACATCCCCACCTGGGGGGCGGGGGGGCCTGACCCCGCATGAGTATCATCGCCGGGTGTTGCGTTGGTTCACCGCCGGCGAGTCCCACGGGCCTCAGCTGACGGTCATTGTGGAGGGGCTGCCGGCGGGGATCGAGATCTCGTCCGCCGAACTCCGCAAGGACCTGGCGCGGCGCCAGGGCGGATACGGACGTGGCGGCCGGCAGCAGATCGAGACCGACCAGGCGCGGCTGGTGGGCGGCGTGCGCGGGGGGGTGACCCTGGGGAGCCCGGTGGCGCTGGTGCTGGAGAACAGAGACCACGAACACTGGCTCGCCGACATGAGCCCGGAGGCGGAGTCGTTCAAGCCCCGGCGCCCGGTGACGCACCTCCGGCCGGGCCACGCTGACCTCGCGGGCTCCCTGAAGTACGGGCACCAGGACGTCCGCAACGTCCTCGAACGGTCGAGCGCGCGTGAGACCGCGGGCCGCGTTGCCGCCGGCGGCCTGGCGCGCAAGCTGCTGGCCACCTTCGGGATCGCGATCTTCTCATTCACCCGATCGATCGGGGAGGTGAGGTCGCGGGAGGCCTGCCTGGACCCGGACGAGATCGACTCCGAGCTGATCGAGCAGTCGCCGGTGCGCTGCCCCGACCCCCAGGCCACCGAGGCCATGATCGCCGCCATCGACGCCGCCAAGGAGGCGGGTGACACGGTCGGCGGCACCTTCACCGTGGTTGCCACGGGGGCGCCGCCGGGCCTCGGGAGCCACGTCCACTGGGACCGCAAGCTGGACGGCAGGCTGGCGCAGGCGCTGATCAGCATCAACGCCGTGAAGGCGGTCGAGTTCGGCGCCGGCTTCGGTGGGATCCAGCGGCCGGGCTCCGCCTTCCACGACCAGATCGAGGCGCGCGGCGGCCGGTTCCGCCACCTCAGCAACCACGCCGGCGGCATCACGGGCGGGATGACGAACGGTGAGCCGATCGAGGTCACGGTCGGCATCAAGCCGATCGCGACGCTGAAGAGGCCGCTGCAGTCCGCCGACCTGGTCACGCAGGAGCCGGTTCGCGCGCACTTCGAGCGCAGCGACGTCTGCGTGGTCCCGGCGGCGGGGGTGATCGGCGAGGCCATGGTGGCTCTCACGCTCGCCGACGCCTTCCTGGAGAAGTTCGGTGGCGACTCGGTGCCCGAGATCCGCCACAACCTGGACGGGTATCTGGCGGGGATCGGCTGGGCGTGACCGAGGTCCGGCGCCTCGACGCAGACTCGTTCACGCCCTGGGCAGCCCTGATCCTCAACACCTTCGGCGGGGACGGTGAAGACCCGGAGTCGGTCGCCCAGATCCGGTCCGAGGTGGATCTGGACCGAGCCTGGGGAGCGTTCGACGGCGGCCTGGTGGTGGGCACGGCCAGTTCGGTGTCGGTGCCGTTGATGCTGCCGTTCGAGGGACGGGCCCCGCTGGCTGCGGTGGGCGGGGTAACGGTGAGGTCGACGCACCGCCGCCGGGGCATCCTGAGTCAGCTCATGAGGAGGCAGCTGGCCGACTTCCACCAGCGCGAGGAGTACCTGGCCGGGCTCTGGGCTTCCGAGGCGGCGATCTACCCGCGCTTCGGTTACGGTCTCGCGACCTACGGTGCCCGCCTGCGGATCCGGCGGACGGACTCGGCGTTCCAGCGCCCGCACCCGGTGAAGCGGGTGGTGGAGATCGACCGCGAGACCGCTCGAGAGGTGCTGCCCGTCCTCCAGGCGCAGGCGGCCCAAGGGCAGCCGGGCTTCGTGATCCGGAACCACCAGCTTTGGGCGGAGGCCTTCACCGACCCTCCGGCCTGGCGGCAGGGGGCGAGCCGTCAGCGTTTCGTCCTGCATCAGGAGGCAGAGCGGCCGGACGGGTACGCGTGCTACCGAACCCACCGCCGGCGGGGTCCGGACGGTGAGAACGAGTCCGTCCTCGAGGTGCTGGAGCTCCACGCGTTGACCGCGGAGGCGTACGCGAGCCTGTGGCGCTATTGCCTGGACGTCGACCTGATGGCCGGGGTCGAGGCGCGGCATCGTTCGGTGGATGAACCGTTGCGTCATCTGCTGCTGGACGCCCGTGCCCTCCAGGTGCGATCCGCGGACGGGCTCTGGCTCCGGTTGGTCGACGTGAGACCGGCGCTCGAGCGCAGGCGGTACGCGACCGAGGGGGAGCTGGTGCTGGAGGTGGTGGATGGGTTCTGTCCCTGGAACTCCGGCCGGCTCCTGCTCGCCGCCGCGGGCGAAGGGGCGCGGGCGATGCCGACCGGCCGCGAGCCCGACCTGGTGCTCGACGCCGGCTCTCTGGCGGGGCTCTACCTGGGTGCCAACCGGGCCGTGACCCTGCGGCGGGCAGGTCGTCTGGAGGAGCGGCGCCCGGGGGCGGTCGAATGCGCGGACCGCCTCTTCGCCGCCGACGCCACCCCCTGGTGTCCCACCGGGTTCTAACTGATGCCCAGCCACCGGCCACGCACCGGCCAGCCAGCGGCCATCTGTCGACAGATGTCGCGCTCAAGGCCTGGATTGGGGGCCATCTGTCGACAGATGGCGGAGGGTCGGCGGGAGGTGGAATCTGAGTGAGTAAGGTCCTCGAGCTGGGGGAGGCGGTGCGTCGCCACGTCCCGGACGGGGCGACGGTGGCCCTGGGGTGCACGCTGGAGCAGGCGATCCCGTTCGCGGCCGGACATGAGCTGATCCGCCGGCAGCGCCGGGACCTGACCCTGGTCGGGCCGATCTCCGACATGCTGTTCGACCAGCTGATCGGCGCCGGCTGCGTCGCCCGCACCGTCAACACGTGGACCGGCAACGTCTCCGAGGGGCTCGGCCACTGCTTCCGGCGAGCCACCGAACAGGGCCTCCCCCGGCGCCTCGAGGTCCGCGACCACAGCAACTTTTCGATCAGCCTCGCACTCTGGGCGGCGGCCTGGGGGGCACCGTACATCCCCACCCGAACGCTGCTCGGCAGCGACATCGTCGCGCGCAACCCGGACCTGGAGCTCGACGGCGGCCTGGTCCGCGTCCACGCCGTGCGTCCGGACGTGACCATCCTTCACGTGCAGCGGTGCGATTCCGAAGGCCGCGCGCACGTGTGGGGCCCGCTGGGGGTGGCGGAGGAGGCGGGCCTGGCGGCGCGCACCGTGATCCTGACCACAGAGGAGCTGGTCGACCCCGCCATCACGCTCTCCGACCCCAACCGGATCCTGCTTCCCGAGACCAAGGTCGCGGCCGTGGTCCACGTCCCCGGCGGGGCCCATCCGTCGCCCGTGCAAGGCCACTGGGTACGCGACACCGCGGCATTCGCCGACTACCACCGCAGGACGCGGACTGCGGAGGGGTTCGCGGACTGGCTGCAGGAGACTGTGCTCGCCGTTCCGGACCGCGCCCACTATCTGCGACAGATCGACGTCCGCTCCTTGCGGGTGCGACGGAGCCTGCTGTCGGCGCCCGTCGACTACGCCGATGCGTGACATCCCGACGAAACTCCGCAAGCTCCGTTTGGCGGGGTCCCCTGATGAATGAACCCACGGCCGGAGAGACCATGGTCTGCGCCGCGGCGCGCGAGATCAAGGACGGTGAGCTCTGTTTCGTGGGGATGCGCCTCCCGATGCTCGCCTTCGCCCTCGCCCGCCGGCTGCACGCGCCTCACGCCCTCGCGCTCTACGAGATCGGGCTCTTGCGCGGGGCGCCGCCGCACGGGTTCCTGGCCACGATGGGAGACGGTCCCAATGTGACCGGCGCGCACTGGGCGACGCGGATGTCGAACCTGATGGGGCTGATGGCGCAGGGCGAGGTCGACCTCGGCTTCATCGGTGGTGCCGAGGTGGACCGCTGCGGGAACCTCAACACCAGCTACATCGGGGATCCCGGCCGGCCCACGGTGAAGCTGCCCGGCAGCGGTGGCGGAGCCGACATCGCGATCCTCTCCCGGCGCTGGGTGACCCTGATGGCGCACGAGCGGCGCCGGCTGGTCGAGCAAACCGGCTTCGTCACCTCCCCCGGCCACGGCGACGGGAACCCCGGCTGGCGCCGGCGCCAGGGGCTCCCTGGCGGGGGACCCGCCGCGATCGTGACCACGCTGTGCGTGTTCCGCTTCCCGGAGGGCGGCGGGCCCGCCCGTCTCGCCTCGATCCACGCCGGGCATTCCTTCGAGGAGGTGCAAGGGGCGACGGGCTGGGTGCTCGACGAAGAGGACCGGGGCGCGGGCGCGACCCCGGCTCCAACCGCCGAGGAGCTGCGCGAGGTGCGCCGCCTCGACCCTGACGGGCGCTGGACGGGAAGGGCCGGTTGACGGCGCGGAAAAGCTCATCCGGGGCCGTTGAAGGGGGCACTTGAGTTCGCGCTTGACGCCCCCCAGGCACACTGGTATGGTTCCCCCGACCGAGTACACGGTCCGGGGAGCCGAACCCCTGCGCGCGAGGTCGGTGCGCTCCCCGCAGGCGTGAACCGCCCCTCGATGGGCGGCGGCACCGGCCAGAGGCTTACATGGAGACCCGTAGATGAAAGAGAACGAAGGATCGAGCGTGGACCAGGGAGGTCCGGGGAAGAACCTCAACCGACGGACGTTCCTCGGCATGGCGGGGGCGGCTGCGGTTGCGCCCGTCTTCGCGACCCGTGCCCACGCCGGCTTCACGTCGTCGTCGTCGAGCAACGTGATCAAGTTCTGGAATCAGCCCTGGGGCAACACCCTCTTCAACCAGCTTGACCAGCAGATCACCCTGGCCTACAGGCCCAAGAGCGGCCTGCCCAAGGCCACGTACCAGGAGATCCAGTGGGCGAACTTCCTCCAGACGTACACGTCCGCGGTCTCCTCTAACACCGGTCCCGCGGTCAGCTCCGGCGGCGGCACGCAGGCCTTCCTCTTCGGCTCGCAGGGCTTCATCCACTACGCCGACCACGTGCTCGAGTCGTGGAAGAGCAACGGGCTCTACAACGACTTCCTCCCCGGTCTGATCGAGACCATGAAGACGAAAAAGGGCTACGCCGCGGTCCCCTACAACCTGGACATGCGGCCCGCCTGGTACAGCCCCAGCCTGTTTCAGCAGGCAGGCGCCACCGTTCCCACCGACTGGCAGTCCTTCCTCAATGCTTGCGCCGCGCTGAAGAAGATCAATGTCTACGGGTTCGGCATCGGCGCCGCCAGCAGCAACGGCATCGGCAACCACATCCTGACCAGCTTCATGATCAACAACGGCGGCGGCATCTTCAATGAGCACCAGCAGCCGAACCTTCTCACCAAGGCGAACATCGACGCGATCAACTTCGTCCTGGAGTGTGTCCACAAGGGCTACACCGACCCCGCCGCTCCTTCTTACACGAACGCCAACGTGAACTCCCAGTGGAGCGCGCAGAAGTTCGGCATGGGCTTCGACACCGCGGGCCTGGCCCAGAATGTGGGCGGTACCGTCGGGGCGGCGCTCAAGGTGATGAGCCCCCTGAAGTCGCCCTCCGGCCACAAGGGCGCGCTCTTCTTCCCCAACAACGTCATGATGTACAAGAACACCCCGAGCGTGAAGGGCTCGGAGGCGTTCCTGACCTACTACTACAAGAACATGAAGCCGCTCTGGACGCAGGCCACCGGCGTCGGCCTTCCTCCCCTGAAGTCGTTCACCGAGACCACGCAGTTCAAGTCCGACCCGAACATGGTCAAGGTGATCCAGGAGTGGCTGCCGGTCTCGAAGGTCTGGTCCGCGCCCGGCAGCGACTCTCTCTTCCTCGGTGTCACCACGGTCGACGGCACGCCTGCCATGATCAACTTCGCGCAGGAAATCTTCGGTGGCAACACCGACGCCCGCTCGGCCCTTACCACGCTGCAGAACGCGATCAAGTCGAACCTCCAGCAGCTCAACCAATAGTTGAGAGGTGTCCGGAAGAAGCCGGTGGGCATCCTCGCCCACCGGCTCGGGCCGGCCCCACTTTTTGTTCCTGACCTGAGCCGCCCTCTCGGAGGATCTTGATGATCGTGTCGTTGACGGCGCCCGGACCGGCGCCGGCGTCAGAACTCGGTACCAGGTCCCGTCGCACGTCGACGGACCATCCGGCCGGCGTCTCTGGAATGCTTTTATGTCCTTTCCGACCCAGTACCGGCACACAGTGACCGACCGCACGAGCGCGGCCGGGGACCAGTCCCGGGAGCGCCTGCTGGTGGTCGCGCTCGACCTCTTCGCCGCCGGCGGGTACCGCGGTACCTCGATCGCGCAGGTCGCGGACCGCGCCGGGCTCAGCCAGTCCGGCCTCCTCCACCACTTCCGGTCCAAGGCCGACCTGTTGGCGGCCGCGCTGGATCACCGTGACGAGGTGGAGGGACATCTGCTCGAGACCTCCGAGGGGGTCCCGGCGATGGGCTGGAGCGCGTTCGACGCGCTGGTCGAGCTGGTGCGCCGCAATTCCGCCGAACCGCGCCTGGTTCGCCTCTTCGTCACCCTGAGCGCGGAGGCGATCGACCCCGACCACCCTGCCCACCGCTGGATGGTCGCCCACTACGAGGGCATCACCGCCTGGCTCACGGCCGCCATCGAACGGGGCAAGCGAAGCGGCGAGATGGATTCCGCGATGCCCACCGCGGCCGTGGTCGAACGCACGATCGCGACCATGGACGGGCTCCAGATCCTCTGGTTCGCCCGTGCGGCCGAGGTCGACATGGTGGCCGACTTCGCCGGGTACGTGGAGGAACTCCACGACCGCTGGGCGACAGCCGTCACCGAAGCCGCCGGGTAGTCTGCCGCCTTGCCGGACCGGAGCGGCCGCCACGGTGCAGTCGAGAACGACGGCGGCGCTGGCCGGCCGTGACCTCGACCGAGACCGTTGAGGCGGCCCTGGAGCGTCTGGTCGCGAGTCTGAGTGTGGAGGCGGCCGTCCGCCTTCTGACCGGCGCCACCAACTTCGAGCTCCGGGGAGACCCGTCGATCGAGCTCCGGTCCATGATCTTTTCGGACGGTCCCACCGGCGTGCGCGGGTCCGAGTACATCGGCGGCCGCATCGTCGCGCTGCTGCCCAACGCGACCCTGATCGCGGGGGCCTGGGACGAGCAGACGACGGAGCGGGCCGGCGTGCTGCTCGGAGAGGAGGCGATCGCTCAGGGCGTCCATGTGGTCCTGGGCCCGACCGTGAACCTGCACCGCAGCCCGCTGGGTGGGCGGGTCTTCGAGTGCTACTCGGAGGATCCGCTGCTCAGCGGGCGGGTGGCGGCGGCCTGCGTGCGTGGCCTGCAGTCGCTCCAGGTGGGCGCCTGTCTCAAGCACCTGGTGGGCAACGAGGCCGAGACCGAGCGACGCACCGTCAACTCGGTGATCGATCAGCGGGCGCTCCGCGAACTGTACCTGCTCCCGTTCCAGATCGCGGTCGAGGATGCCAACCCCTGGACCTTGATGTCGGCTTACAACGACGTCAACGGGGTGGCCGCCACCGAGAACGCCGAGATCAATGAGCAGGTGCTGAGGCGGGAGTGGGGCTGGGACGGGCTGCTGATGTCCGATTGGTACGCAACGCGGCGGACGGCGGAGCCCGCGAACGGAGGCCTCGATCTCGTGATGCCCGGCCCCGGCGGTCCCTGGGAAGACCATCTGCTGGACGCGGTGCGGCGCGGCGACGTGCCGGAGGCGACCGTTCGGGAGCACGTGCGCCGCCTGCTGCGGCTCGCGAACCGGGTGGGCGCGCTCGGGGACGCGGCCCGCGCCCGGCGTCAGGTGCCCGCACCCGGCGGCCCCGCCCGCACGCGGGAGCTCCGCACGCTGGCCGTGCGCGGGATGACCGTGCTCAAGAACGAGGGCGCGCTGCTGCCGCTGGGGGCGGGCGCGTTCGCCGCCGCCGGCCCCCTCGTCGTGGCCGGCCGTCACGCCCTCCGCACGCTCGGCCAGGGGGGCGGCTCGGCCCACGTCCGGCCGCCGCACGTGCGCAGCGTGGCCGAAGCGCTGATCGGCACGCTGGGCGAGGAGGCCGTGGTGGTGGCGGACGGGGTCGAGGTGTACGAACGGCCGCCGGTCGCGGAGCGGGCGAGCGTGCGGGACCCGGACACCGGCCGCCACGGCATCCGGATCACGAGCTTCACCCACGATGGCGAAGAGCAGGCCTCGACCTTCAGCGAGGAGGCGCAGATCGTGATCGGCGTCGGCGGCCCCCACGATGGCGCGGCCGCGGTCGAGCTGGCGGCCGACGTCGATCTCGACTCGCCCGCCCGGATGGAGGTCGGGGTGCGGGGGGCCGCCGAGTTCGCGCTGGACGCCGACGGCCACCACTTCAATTTGGCCGTCGCGCCCCTGGACCCGACCGGCGAGGTGGACATGATGCAGCCGCCCGCCTGGACGACGACCGTGGAGCTGCTGCCCGGCGCCCGTGTCTGCGCGCGCGCGACGCCGGAGCCGGGGCGGGTCCTCGGGCTCGGCCTCGTCGTCCGCCCCCTCGCGGGCCCGGCGGACCAGGTGCTCGGCGCCGCCCGCGTGGCCGCCGCGGACGTCGCGGTCGCCGTCGTGGTGGTCGGTCTCACCGAGGAGCAAGAGACGGAGAGCAAAGACAAGACGACCCTCGCTCTGCCCGGACGGCAGGACGACCTGGTGCGCACGGTGGCCGCGGTCGCGCAGCACACAGTGGTCGTCGTCAACGCCGCGACCCCGGTCTTGATGCCTTGGCTGGATGAGGTGGACGCGGTCCTCTGGGCCGGGCTCCCGGGCCAGGAGGCGGGGCCCGCGATCGTGGACGCGCTGTTCGGCACCACGGAGCCGTCCGGCCGCCTGGTCACCACCTTCCCCCGCCAGGACGGCCAGGGTCCCGCCTGGTCGACCACGCCGACCGCCGGCGCGCTCATCTACTCCGAGGGCGTGGGCGTGGGCTACCGGGGATGGGACCGGCTGGAGGAGGAACCGCTCTTCTGGTTCGGCGCCGGGCTCGGCTACGGCGCCTGGACCTATCACCGTGCGACCCTGGGGGCGGACGGCGGCTCGCTCGAGGTCGAGGTCGAGAACGTCGGGAGCCGGCGGTCTCGCGAGGTGGTGCAGGCCTACCTGCGGCCCCGGGGCGACGTGGTACGGCTCATCGGCTGGGCGGCGGCCGCCGTCGAGCCGGGCGCACGGGCCACCGTTCGAGTCCGCTTCGACGCCCGCGCCCGGCGGCGGTGGGACGAGAAGCAGCACGCCTGGGGGCCGGTTTTGGGCGGCCGCCTGCTGGTGGCGCGGGGACTGGGAGACGTCCGGCTGGAGCTGGATCTACCCGGCTGAGGCGCGCGCGGCGCCCTGTCTCTGCAGCTGGTACGCCCAGAGCCCGAAGCGGGCGGCGACTCCCTGCGCTCTGAACTTTAAGGGCGGGATCTGTGCGGCCACCAGCTGCTCGCTGCTGACGACCTCCCAGCCCCGGCTGCCGAAGCGGTCGCGGACCTCGTTCGGAGAGATGCCCGCTTGCATGGGAAACAGCGGGTGCGCGAAGCCGAGGAGGAGAAAGGTGGCCCCCGGGGCGGCCGCCTCTGAGACGCCCTCGACGTAGGCCTCCCGACGGTCGTGGGGCAGCGTGTGGTAGCAGCCGTAGTCGATTAACAGGTTGTAGCCCTCGCCGACGCCGGCGTCGCGCAGCCGGGTGGTGTCGCCGAGCAGAAACCGGGGTCGGACGCCTGCCCGCGCGGCCCGCCGTCGGGCGATGGTGAGAGCGCGAGGCGTGAGGTCGACACCGGTCACCTCCCAGCCGTGTCGGGCCAGGTAGATGCTCTCGGTCCCGCTGCCGCAGCCGAGGTCGAGAGCCCGTCCGGTGGGGAGCGGGGCCGGTCCTTCGATCAGGTCGACGAGGACGGAGGGTGGTTGTGCCCGGTCCCAGACGTTGATGTGAAGGAAGTAGGCGGTGCGGTAGAGAAGCGCGTACCACCGGGCGCGCTCAGGCCTGTAGCGCCACATTGCTCAGCGTCGGGCGGCTGTTCGGTCCCCGATAGCGGCACCTTGCCAGCGCTGTGCGGGCATTCCGTCGCCGTCAGCGACCCTCGAAATGGGCTCTGCGCTTCTCCATGAAGGCGGTGATTCCCTCCGCCGCGTCGTGCGTTTCGAAGACCCTGACCATGGCCTCCCGCTCCAGCGCCAGCCCCGCGTCGAGCGACTCCCCGGAGCCCAGGGAGGTGGCGATCTTGGCGCGCCCGATGCTCTCGGAGGCGCCGCCGGCGACCTTCCGCGCGTAGGCCAGGGCCCCCGCCCGGGCCTCTTCGGGGGTCTCCAGCAGACGGTTGACGGCGCCCAGTTCGAGCGCCTCCTCGGGCGTGATCGTGCGTGCCGAGACGATCAGGTCCATGGCGCGGCCGAGGCCGATCAGTCGCGGTAGACGCTGCGTCCCGCCGGAACCCGGGAGCAGGCCCAGCGACGTCTCCGGCAGCCCCAGCTTGTAGTCGCCGCGGGAGGCGAAGCGAAGATCACAGGCGAGCGCCCACTCGAACCCGCCGCCCAGACAGTGCCCGGTGATGACCGCGATGAAGAGGAGTGGCGACTGCTCCAGCTTGCGGAACACCTCGTGGGCGATCAGAACCGTCATCGCACGGCGCCGGACCGAGGAGCGCTGGAACGCGCCCACGTCGGCTCCGGCCGAGAAGAACTTCTCCGACGCGCTCTCCAGGAGGACGCACCGCACCTCCTCGTCGAGCCGCACGTCGTCGACCGCGTTGCCGAACGCGCGGAGGAAGTCGACGTCGTAGGAGTTGGCCGGGGGACGGTCGAGGACGATCCTGGCCACCGCTCCTTCGCGCTCCACGCGCACGCCGGCGCGCACTGCTGCCGGCGTTGGCGTCGCCATGCTTTTATTACAATCTCACACACGGTCGTGGCGCGCAACGCAATGTTTTGAGGTGGGCGTAATGGCGACGATGATCATCGAGGGAGACCGGAGCGCGGCCTCCACCGGGCGCACCTACGAGATCCGGAACCCGGCCACCGGCGAGGTCGTCGACGAGGTTCCCGACGGTGGCCCCGACGATCTCCACCGGGCGGCGGAGGCGGCCGCGCACGCGCAGCGCGACTGGGGCCGCCGGTCGCCGGTCGAGCGGCGGGAGATCCTGCACCGGGCGGCGGCCAACATGCTCACCAAGGTCCCCGAGATCGCCGAGCTGCTGACCCGGGAGCAGGGCAAGACGCTGCTCGAATCGCGTCTGGAGGCGGAGCGGTTCGGCGAGAACATCGCGTGGTACGCCGACCTGGCCGATAAGGCGCATGGCGACTACGTCACGCTGCCGCCCCAGACCCGGGCCTTCGGGCTGGTCGTCCACCACCCGATCGGGGTCACGGGCGCCATCGTGCCCTGGAACTTTCCGCTCACCCTGGCGGCGAACAAGATCGCGCCCTCGATCGCGGCCGGGAACACGGTCGTCCTGAAGCCCTCGCCGACGACGCCGCTCGCCACCCTGGCCTGCGTCGAGGCGTTGCTCGAGGGAGGGCTCCCGGAGGGGGTGGTCAACGTCGTCATCGGGCAGGGGGCCGACATCGCGGAGGCCCTGGTCGCCCACCCGTTGATCCGCAAGGTCGCGTTCACCGGCTCCACGCCCACCGGACGCAAGGTGATGGCTCAAGCGGCGCCGCGGCTCAAGCAGCTCACGATGGAGCTGGGTGGGTCCGACCCCTGCATCGTCCTGGCGGACGCCAATCTCGACGAGGCGGCGAAGGCGATCTCCACGGGTCGCTTTTTCAACTGTGGGCAGGCCTGCCTGGCGGTGAAGCGGCTGTACGTCCAGGAGGAGGTGGTCGAGCCCCTGCTGGAGCGCCTCGGGGCGCGGACGGCCAGGCTCAAGCCGGGCAACGGCCTCGACAAGGCGAGCCGGATGGGACCGATGCACACAGCCACCCAGCGCGCGCTGATCGAGGCACAGGTGCGGGACGCGGTCGAGAAGGGCGCCCGGGTCGTCTTCGGCGGCGGGCGTCCCGAGGGGTCGGAGTACGAGAACGGGCACTTCATCAACCCGGTGATCCTGATCGACGTGCCGCGTGGCTCACGGATGCTGACCGAGGAGGTGTTCGGCCCCGCGCTGCCGGTGGTGCCGATCAAGGACCTCGACGAGGGGTTGGAGCTCGCCAACGACTCCGACTTCGGGCTCGGCTCATCGATCTGGACTGGGTCCATCGCGGCCGCGCACCGGGCGGTCGAGGAGCTCGAAGCCGGCTACACGTGGGTCAACTCGCTGCAGGTGGCGTACGACGAGCTGCCGTTCGGCGGCACCAAGCAGTCGGGCTTCGGCAAGGAGCACGGGGTCCAGGCGCTGCTCGACTACACGGAGCAGAAGGCGGTCGTCCAGGGGCTGGTGTAGCTTCGCCGCGGATCAACTTCGGGCTTCGCCCGAGCGCTGCGCGCACGGAGGTGTAGGGGCCGTGGGTGGCGGTTGAGGGCGCGCATTGACTTACCCAGGGAGGGCTCGCGCCCCCCTGGACCCCCCCGGCGGCACTTGCCGCCGATCCCTGCCGGGCCCGCAGTGCGGCGTGCTCGTGTGAGGTTGGACCGAGGGCTTGTTCGGGCTGGCGCCCGAGCGCTGGCGCGCCCGCTCGTGCGAGTCGGGCAGGTCGGGACCTCGGGGGCAGGAGCGCCGGCGTGAGGTTGCAGGGCGGGCAAAGTACGCAACGCCGGGCGAACGCGGCCCCGGTGACGGGCTCAGTTGAGGGGGCGGTGCGAGCGGTCCCAGCGGCCCTGGCAGCGGACGCAGCGGGTCGCCTCGGGCTTGAACTCGAGGCGCTCCGCCGGGATGTCTTCGCCGCAGTCCTCGCAGATGCCGTAGAGGCCCTGCTGCAGCCGCTCCATGGCATGCTCGACCTGGCCCCGGTTGCCGTCCAGCACGGACAGCAGCCGGTCCGAGATGTCACGATCGGTCAGCAGCGCGGCGAAGTCGGTGTCCTCGTAGTCGTGCGTGATCACGTCGCCGTTGGACTCCGCCATCGGCCGGGACAGACCCGCCTCCTGTTCGAAGGTGGCCGACAACTCATGCAAACGCCGGCGACTTCGCCGCAGCTCCCGCAGCCTCTGCTGATTTTGTTCTGTTTCGTTGTCTCCGCTCATCCCTGGCCTCCAACCGCGCCCGGCCGCCTTGCTGAACTCCGGTGATCCGAAAGAACCGCCCGAGAGCCGAGTTTGTTCGGGGTGTCCTAGGGACGTGAAAAGAGGGACTGCAGCTTCAGGGCGAGGGCCATGTTCCCCTTGATCTTGAGCTTGCCGCTCATGAACGCCGCCGTCGGGTCGAGCCCCCCGGTGAAGATCTTCACCAGGTCCTCGCCGGCCGCCGTCAGCGTCAGGTCGGGGCTGGTCGCCGGCCCCTTCTCGCTGTCCAGCCTTCCGTCCGCGATGTTGACGTGATACTGTCCGGCCTGGTCGCCCGAGAGGTCGAACTGCACGCTCGCCTTGGTCGACCCCGCCCGGTCCGGCTTGAAGAGCTTGGGGAGCTCTTCCATGAACAGCTGCTCAGCTGTGACGCTCATCGAATCCTCCATGGAAGCCAGCGCGCGGCGCCGAAGGTCGCGCGCAGCACATAGTAACGGCCGGCCTACCCGCTTTATCACCACCCCGGAGAACTCCCGATGCGTCTGACCGAGGTCCAGGAAGGCATCTTCGAGCTGCGTCTGCCGATCCCCTGGGAAGGGGGTTGGGTGAACTGCTTCCTGCTGCCCGACGGGGAGCGGGTGGACCTGGTCGACTGCGGCCTCAACAACCCGGACTCGATCGCCCTCATCGACGAAGCGGTGCGCGAGGTGGGGGGTCCCCGCGGCCGCCTCCGCGCGCTGGTGGTGACCCACATCCATCCCGATCACTTCGGCGCCGCGGGCGAGCTGGTGCTCCATCACGGCGCCAAGCTCTACCTGCACCGCCTCGAGGTGCCCCTGGTCAGCCCCCGGTACCGCGAGGTCGATTCGCTGGTCGAGGAGGTGGGACGCTGGCTCTCGCTGCACGGCGTCCCGGGGCCGGAGGCGGAGGAGATGAAGAACGCCTCCAGGTGGCTGCGGCAGCTGGTGGACCCGGGTGAGCCGGCGCTCCAGCTCGACGGCGCCGAGGTGCTCCAGCTGGGCCGGCGCCACCTGCGGGTGGAGTGGACGCCCGGGCACTCGCCGGGCCATGTGTGCCTCTACGACCCCAGCGACCGGACGCTCCTGGCGGGCGATCAGATCCTGCCCGACGCCAGCCCCAACGTGGGGCTGCACCCGCAGAGCACGTCGGACCCGCTGGAGGATTACCTGGAGGGTCTGCGCCGGCTGGTCGACCTGGAGCCGGCGATGACGTTGCCCGCGCACGGCCGGCCCCTGGCGGGGACGGGCGGGCGCGCGGGCGAGGTACGCGCGCACCATCTGCGGCGCAAGATGCAGATCGAGCAGCTGGTCACCCAGCAGCCGCTGTCCGCGTGGGAGGTCGCGATCGCGGTCTGGGGCACCCGGGAACACATCCATGACCAGCGCCTGGCGCTGCAGGAGGGGCTCGCCCACCTCCAGTCGCTGGCCCGCGAGGGCCGCATCACCAAGGAGGCGTCGACGGTCAGGATCGAGTGGCGGCGATCCTGACTCCGAACCCGAGCGGCAGCAGCTGCGCCGGGTAGCAGGCGAGCCCGACCGTACCGGGACCGGCGTGGGTCCCCACCGTCGGGCCCAGCGGCAGCTCCATGAGCGTCTCGCAGCGGGGCGCGACGGCGTCCACCAGGCGGGTCGCGGACTCCGGCGCGACGGCCTGACCGACGATCGCGCACAGCCGGTCGCCCACGTCTTCGGTGAGAGCGATGAGCCGCTTCAGGGCCCGCTCGCGGGTGCGAACGCGCTCCAATGGGACCACCTCCCCGTCCTGTACCGCCAGCACCGGCTTGACCTGGAGCATCGAACCCACCAGCGCACCGGCACGGCCGATACGGCCGCCGCGGTGCAGGTACTCCAGCGTGTCGACCACGCAGTAGACCTTCATCCCCTGGATCACCTGCTGGGTCCGGTCAGCCGCCTCCGGCGCCCCCGCCCCGCCCGCGATCAGCCGCTGGGCGCCGAGCACGGCCAGGCCCAGTGCCATGGAGACCATGTGGGTGTCGACCACGGTGACGCGCCCGCCCCCGACCAGGTCCGCCGCCTGGCGCGCCGACTCGACGGTGCCCGAAAGCCGGGACGAGAGATGGAGGGAGAGCACCTGGTCGTGCTCGCCGAGCAGGCGCTCGTAGGTCTCGGAGAACTCGCCGATCGGTGGCTGCGAGGTGGTCGCCACGCCTCCCGAGTGCTCCAGCTTGTGATAGAAGTCGTCGGGCCCGATGTCGACCCCGTCGCGGTAGGAGGTCCCGTCGAGGGTGAGCGTCAGCGGCACCACCGTGATGCCGAGCTCATCCGCGAGTGGGCGCGGCAGGTCGGAGGTGGAGTCGGTGACGATGGCGACGCTGGGCACGTGCGGCACGAACGATAGCGTGTCGGCCGCGTCCACGGGTGCTGGTGTCAGGCCGGGCGGGGCCGGAACGCCTCAGGAGGCGGGGCCCCGGCCGGCGCTCGGCTCGTCCGGAAACTCCGGCAGGTCGAGGCTGTTGATGAGGTTCCGGAACACGGCCAGCCGGTCTTCGTCGATCGGCTCGGCCCCTCGGTCCTCGGGCGCGGTCTCGGATTCGTCCTCGGGCGAGGGCACGATGCCGGCACGGTCCATCACCTCGGTGGCGACGTACACCGGGCATTCGAAGCGCACCGCGAGCGCGATCGCGTCGCTGGGCCGTGCGTCGACGTCGACCGAGCGCCGGTCCGAACGAGCGTAAAGGCGCGCGAAATAGATGTCGTCGGAGACGGTGGTGACGACCACGCGTTCCACCTCGCAGCCCAGCTCTTGCAGCGTCGAGGCCATCAGGTCGTGGGTCATCGGCCGCTCCGGCTTCACGTTCGTGATGCGGGTCGCGATCGCGTTGGCGACATCGGGACCGATCCAGATCGGCAGATAGCGCTCCGACGCCTTCTCCTTCAGGAAGACGACGTGCTGCCCGGTCGGCGTGTGCACACGGATCGAATCGACTTGAACCTCGATGAGCTCGTCCGTCGTTATCGCCTCCTTCGACCCGTCAGGGTTCTCTCCGCTCACTCTACCGTGCGGGCCCGCGGCCGGCTGCCCGGAACCGGGCTCGGCCGGCGCGGGAGAATAAGGCGATGCCACGCGGCTCCCGGCGGGGACGCCTGATCCTGATCGACGCCCACAGCCTGATCTACCGGGCCTTTTTCGCGCTGCCGCCGATGAGCACCACGCACGGCCAGGTGACCAACGCCGCCTACGGCTTCACCAACATGCTCCAGATCGTCCTCAGCGCCCGGCCCGAGTACGCGATCGCCACCTTCGACGTGGGCCGGCCCGCCTTCCGGATCGACCTCTATCCGGATTACAAGGCGGGACGGCGGGCGACACCTGACGACCTCCGTCCCCAGTTCGACCTCTGCCGTCAGGTCCTCGCGTCGCTGACGATCCCGGTCCAGCAGGTGGAGGGGTTCGAAGCCGACGACCTGATCGGGACGCTGGCCCGGCAGGCGGAAGAGATGGGCCTCCAGGTGACGATCGTCTCCGGCGACCTCGACTGCCTGCAGCTGGTGTCGGGACGGACCGAGGCACTGGTGCCGAGGCGTGGGATCACCGACACCATGACCTACGGGCCGGAGCAGGTCCGCCAGCGCTATGGGCTGGAGCCGGCACAGATGATCGACTTCAAGGCGCTCCGGGGGGACGCCTCGGACAACGTCCCCGGGGTCCCCGGCGTGGGCGACAAGACGGCGACCCAGCTGCTGATGCAGTACGGCACGGTGGAGGCGCTGCTCGACCGGCTCGACGAGCTCAAGGAGGGCCGGGTCAAGCGGGCGCTGACCGAACATCAGGAAGAGGTCCGCATCGGAAAGCGGCTGGTCACGATCCGCCGCGACGCCCCGGTGACGCTGGACCTGGAGTCGGCGCGCTGGCTCCGCTACGACGCCGAAGAGGCCCGGCGCGTGTTCGACAACCTGGAGTTCCGGCAGATCCTTTCGCGGATGCCACCCCCGGACGTGGCACCGCTCCAGCCCACGCTCGACTTCGCGCCCCAGGCGCCGGCCCACGACGTGCGGGTTGTGGGGAGCGACCAGGTGGACCTTCTGACCAAGGTCGTCGGCGGGTCTTCCCGGGTCGCCGTCTTCGGCCTCTGGGATGGTGCGGCCCGGGACGGCGCGCTCGCCGGCCTGGGCCTCGCCCTCCCCGGGATGGAGGGCGCAGAGGGGGACGGGGAGGGGCCACCGGCCGTCTGGTATCTGCCCGCCCCGCTGGTGGCGACGGTGGCGCCGGCGCTGGAGCGGCATCCACTCCTGACCCACGACCCGAAAGAGCTGCAGGTCGCTCTGGAGCGGCGGGTCGGTCTCCTGGAGCTGGAGTGGCGGTTCTCAACCGGGCTCGCCGCCTATCTCCTGGGTGCCGGGGCACGCGACCCCCGGCTGGAGGACCTGGCACAGGAGTTCCTGGGTCAGCAGCTGGCGTCGCTGTCCGACACCTTCGGGAGCGGTCGCAAGGCCCGGTCGGTGGTCGACGCCGAGCCGGGCGAGGCGGCGGACTTCGCCGGGTCGCGGGCGGCGGCGATCCTGGGCCTCGAGCCCCGGTTGACGGCCGAGATGCGCAACCTGGCCGTGGATCACCTCTTCTACGAGGTCGAGCTGCCGCTGTCCTCGGTCCTCTGCGACATGGAGCGCCACGGGGTGGCGATCGACGTGCCCTACCTGCGCCGCATCCAGGAGGAGCTGGCGGAGCAGCTGGCGGCGCTGGAGGCCGAGATCACCGAGGTCGCCGGCCGGCCCTTCAACATGAACGCGCCGCAGCAGCTGGCGAAGGTCCTCTTCGAAGAGCTGGCCCTACCCGTCGGGAAGCGCACCAAGACCGGCTACTCGACCGACGCGGACACGCTGGAGGCGCTCCGGGACAAGCATCCGATCATCGACCTCATCCTGGAGCACCGCTCGCTGTCGAAGTTGAAGGGAACCTACGTGGACGCGCTGCCGCAGCTCGTCGATGCCCGCACTGGACGCGTGCACACCTCGTGGAACCAGGCCTCGACCGCGACCGGCCGGCTCAGCTCCACCAACCCCAACCTGATGAACATCCCCCTGCGCACCGAGCTCGGCCAGCGCATCCGGCGCGCGTTCAAAGCCGAGCGCGAAGGCGAGGTGCTGCTGGCGGCCGACTACTCGCAGATCGAGCTGCGGATCGCCGCCCACCTCTCGGAGGACCCGACGATGCTGTCCGCCTTCGAAACCGGGGACGACATCCACGCCGCCACCGCCGCCCGCATCTTCAAGGTCCCGATCGAGGACGTCAGCCCGGACCAGCGGCGGCTCGCCAAGGTGGCGAACTTCGGCTCCATCTACGGCCAGGGGGAGTTCGGCCTCTCGGTCCAGATGGGCATCCCGCGGGACGAGGCGCGCGAGTTTCTGCGCGAGTACTGGAAGACGTACGAGAGCCTGCGGGCGTGGCTCGACTCGGTGCGGCAGAAGGCGCGCGAGGAGGGCCAGGTGATCAGCGCCACCGGGCGCCGGCGGGCCATCCCCGACCTTCGCTCCCCTAACTTCCAGCTCCGGTCGGCGGCGGAGCGGATGGCCGTCAACTTCCCGATCCAGTCGCTGGCGGCCGACATCATCAAGATCGCGATGGTCCGTCTCCGGCACGAGATGACCGAGCGTGCGGTGGCGGGGCGGATGCTGCTGCAGGTTCACGACGAGCTCGTCTTCGAGGTGCCGGAGCCCGAGCTCGACGTGTTCACCGAGATGGTGCCGCGCGTCATGACGGGCGCCTACGAGCTGCTCAGCCGCCTCGAGGTGGAGTCCCGGGTCGGTCTCAACTGGTCGGACATGAAGCACCTTGCCAAAGCGATTGCCTGACGCGCAACCGGGTCGTTTGTATGCAGACGGACCTCAAAACGCCCGTCGAGAGGGACGTTCGTATGCAGACGGCCGCCGGGCGCGGAGGTGGGATGCCTGAGCTCCCCGAGGTGGAGACGGTGGCGCGGGACCTGGGGCCTTTGGTGCGAGGACGGCGTGTGGACCGGGTCGAGATCCGGATGCGGGGGGTGGTGCGCTATCCGGACGAGGACACGTTCGCGGAGGTGTTGCTCGGGCGGCGCTTCGGGGAGCTGGCGCGGCGAGGGAAGTACCTGCTGCTCCCCCTGGACGGAGCAGGCGAGGCTCCGGGCCCGTCGCCGCTGCTGGTCTGCCATCTGGGCATGACGGGACAGCTGCGGGTGGTGCCGGCGGGGACCCCGGAGCCCGACCACCTCCACGTGGTGCTTCACCTCGACGGCGGCGACGAGCTGCGGTACAGGGACCCGCGGCGGTTCGGCCGGCTGGTGCTGGGGACCCCCGACGAACTGATCGCGGCGCGCGCGATGCCGCTGCTGGGGCCGGAGCCGATCGCGGACGATTTCACCGCCGCCGTCCTCTGGCGCCGTCTGGAGCATCGCCGGGCCCCCATCAAGTCGCTGCTGCTGGAGCAGACCGTGGTCGCCGGAGTGGGGAACATCTACGCCGACGAGGCGCTGTTCCGGGCCCGGATCCGGCCGCTGCGCCCGGCGAACACCCTGAGCCGCCCGGCGGTGCGGCGCCTCGCCGCGGCGCTCCGAGAAGTGCTCCTGGAGGCGATCGGGAACCGGGGCAGCTCCGTCGTGGACTACCGCGACGTCTTCGGGGAGGCCGGCGCCCAGCAGGAGCGGCTCCTGGTCTACGGGCGGGCGGGCGAACCCTGCGTGCGATGTGGCCGCCCGCTCCGTCTGAGCCGCATCTCGCAGCGGAGCGCCGTGTGGTGCGGGTGGTGCCAGCGATGATGCCGGCCGCGCGGCGTGCCGTCGCCGTGTGCGGTGTCCTGGCCGTCGTCTTCGTGCTCCAGAGCATCCTGGTCGCGACCGGGGAGACCGACCCCGCCGACGTCCACGCCGCCGCCGCCATGGAGCGGATCTGGCATCCCGTGCTGCTCCCGCTGTTCCAGGGCATCGCCGTCCTGGGCGGGCTGGAGGTGACCACGCTGGTGATGCTGATCCTGCTCATCGTGCTCTGGCGGACCGGTCTCCGGCGCGAGGCCTGGGGCCTGCTCGCGTTCCCCCTCGCGCTCCTGGTGGAGCTGCTCTACAAGCACGTGATCGGGCAGTATCCGCCCTCCGCCACCTACGCACATCCGGACGGTCCGAGCCTGTCCGTGCTCTTCAAGGGCATCGGCATCGAGGGCGGGTATGCCTTTCCCAGCGGCCACGTGGTGCGGGCCGTGATCGCTTACGGGCTGGCAGCGTTCTTCGTCCGCCGCCTGGCGCCACCGGGCTGGTGGCAGCTCTGGGTGCTGCCGGCGGCCGCGGTTCTGATCCTCGTCATCGCCTTCGACCGCATCTATCTGGGCGTCCACTGGCAGTCTGACGTTCTCGGTGGGCTGCTCCTGGGTGGCGTCGGACTTTCGGCGGCGATCGTCTGGATGGAGTGGGGGGCGCTGCGCAGGTAAGGGGAAGTGAACCCGTCCCGAGGGGTATTGAGGGTCCTTCTTCTAGACTCTTCTCGTGGCTGAGCAGCCCCCTGAGCAGCAGGGGCTCCGACCGCCCGAGCCCGACCCCGTCTCCCCTGAGGAGGAGACTCAGGCGGTCCGGTTCCGGCCCACCCGACCTTCCCCGACGGGGCCCACCCCACCCGCGCCGCGCACCGTGATCGGCATTCGCCAGCCGGAGTTCCGGGGAGTCCCGTTCTCGCCCAACGGGTCCCCCAACGTCCCGCCGCCGGCGGCGGGCGTCCCGGGCCAGTACCGGCAGCCACAACCTCCCCCTCCGACCCCACCCCCGCCCGAGGCGCCGAGGAGGTGGCGGCCGACCTGGCCTGGACCCGACCCCCGCCGGGCGCCGCCGGTGGGGGCCGAAGGTGCCCGGGAGGCGCCCTCCGAGCCAGTCTGGGGACCGGCTCCGCCGCCACCTCCGGCCGGCGAGCCTGGGCCCGCCCCGGTGGTGGCGGGGCCGGGAGAAGCCATCTCGAAGCGACGCGCCACCGGCGGCGCGCCTGCCGCGCCGATCCAGCGCGAGCGCCCTCCGGAGGTGCGCGGGCTCATCGGGCAGGCGATCGGCGCCCGCGCCGACAGCGTGAGCCGGGTCTACCTGTCGGGCGACGTCCAGGTCAACGCCCTGCATGACCTCTCGCTCGAGATCGCACCCGGCGAGTTCGTCGCCATCACCGGCCCGTCAGGCTGCGGCAAGTCGACCCTGCTCAACCTGCTGGGTGGCCTCGACCGCCCCACCTCGGGCACCATCTACGCCGCCGGTCAGCCGCTGGATCAGCTGCCCGGCACGGGACTCGACGACTATCGCTTGCTCCGGGTGGGCACGGTCTTCCAGTTCTTCAATCTGATTCCCAATCTGACCGCGGTCGAGAACGTGGCGCTTCCGATGTTGCTGGCCGGGGTGGGAGACGAGGACCGCAGCCGGCGGGCGCGCTGGCTGCTGGGGCTGGTCGGCCTCGACCACCGAGCCACCTTCATGCCCGGCCAGCTGTCGGGGGGCGAGCAGCAGCGGGTCGCGATCGCCCGCGCCCTGGCCAACCAGCCGGGCCTGATCCTGGCCGACGAGCCGACCGGGAACCTGGACTCGTTCGCCGGCGACAACGTGCTGTCGCTGCTCCGCGACCTGAACCGGCGGGGAGTGACGGTGATCTTGGTCACGCACGACTCCGAGGTCGCCCGCAATGCCGACCGCGCGATCCGGCTCCGCGACGGGCGGCTGGCTTCCGACTCCGGCGGGGGGCGGCAGGCAGCGCGAGCTCCGATGGGGGCCCCGGAGCCGACCCGGCTGCTTTTGCGGGATGCGTTCCGGATGGGGCTGCAGGGGATGCGGCACCGGCCGGGCCGGCTCGCCCTCACCGCCGCCGCCGCCGTGCTCGGTGTGGCGCTGGCGGCGCTCGTGCTCTCGCTGCAGACCGGAAGGCCCCAGGGCCATGCCGGGGCCTGGGTGGCGGCGATCGCGTTAGTGGTGGCCGGCTTCGGCCTCGTCAACACGATGCTGGCGAGCGTCATCGACCGGACCCGCGAGGTGGGAGTTATGAAGGCGCTGGGGGCGCGCACGCGCGACATCGCCGCCATCTTCGCCGCCGAGGCGACCACGATCGGGATCGCGGCCGCGGTCGGCGGTCCGGTCCTGGCGTTCGTCCTCGGCTTGGTCGGCAACCTGCTGCTCGGCGAGCACGTGTTCGAGCTCACCGCGGGCATCATCATCGCGACCGTGTTGCTGGCGCTGTTCCTGAGCCTCTGCAGCGCGATCGTGCCGGCCCTGCGCGCGGCCCGCATCAGCCCCGCCCGCGCGCTCCGCTACGAATAACGGATGCGGGGGAGCCCCCCCGCAATCCCCCCGAGGGAAGACGATTCTTTTTCCCATTAGGCTCGCTGGCGCTCGCTCAGGTGGCCGAGAATGAGTGCGTCCTCTCACGTGTGGCTTGGCGGCAGCGGTATCCGCGCTCGGAATACGGCCACCTCATGGGACCCCGGGGCACCGGGGTGTCCGCACCTTGGGCCTGAAACTGCGCGGGTAGCACCCGAGTGGGGGACACTCTGGAAGACGCGCACGGACTCCGGTAGCGAGTAGGCTTCCGACCTGAACGGGCAGCCGTGGGCAGGGGAAGCCGGTGCGAATCCGGCGCTGTCGCGCAACTGTGAGCGGTGAGCGGCCGAACGCGGAGGCCACTGGGGGCGGCCAGCCCCTGGGAAGGCGGTTCGGAGGCGAGGACCCGCGAGCCAGGAGACCCTGAGGCCGCCCGCCAGGTCCCCGTCCGCGCGACGTCGGTGGGGCGCCGGGCGACGCACGCCTGGCTCCCGCGGCGTCGGTATGGAGGCATCCGATGCGACGTCTGTGGCCGGCCAGCGCGACTCTGGCCGCGATCCTGTTCCTCTGCGCCTGCGGGAGCGGCTCCCCTCAGAGCGCGGTGCCCCCGTCAAGCTGCAGCGGGGTGTCGTCCCCACATACCGCGACCGTGGTGGTGACGCACTCCGACGGCGCCACCGTTCAGCGCTGCGTCGGCTTCTCGAGCGCCACCATCACCGGGGCGGAGCTGATGCAGAAGAGCAAGTTCGAGTTCGTCACGCAGACCTTCAGCTACGGCAAGGCGGCCTGCCAGATCGACGACCAGCCCCAGCACTTCACGGAGTGCCTGCCGAAGAGTGGCGACTACTGGTCGCTCTACGTGCTCGAACCGGGCTCGGGCGACTGGCAACCGGCGCCGAGCGGCTACGCGACCACGGTCATCAAACCGGGTGGCGCCTTGGGCTGGCGCTATGAGTCGGAGACCGCTTCCCCGGCACCCGTACCTCCTCTCCCCAAGAAGTAGCTTGACGATGCGGGGGCGGGCGGTCGCGATCTGGGTGATCGGCGCCCTGGGTTGCGCCTTGGTCGGTCAGGACCCGGTCGAAAGCGCGCTCCTGGTGGCGTCGCTGGCGGTGGTCGCCGCCGGCTGCGCCGGATGGCGCCGGGCGCGTCCCCTCCTGGTGGGCGTGTTGATCGCGGGACTGATCGCGACCCTGCTCACCTTCAGCCTTGCCCACGTGGGCACCACGGTGTTGTTCACGCTGCCGCAGGGCTGGGTGGTGCTGGGTGGACCGTGGACTGTGGAGGCGATCGGCTACGGGGTCCAGTCGGGCCTGCTCCTGGCCGCCGCCGTGCTCTCCGTCGCGCCTCTCTCGCTCCTTCTGGACGCATCGGAGTTGATCGACGCGCTGCCCCGCGGGCTGGACCGGACCGGCGCCACCGTCGCCTCCTCGCTCAACCTGGTGCCGGCGGTCGCCCGGAGCGTGCGCGAGACGGCCGAGGCGCAGCGTCTGCGCGGGCTCCGCACGCGGCGTCTGGCGGGATGGGTCGAGGTGCTCGTCCCCGTGGTGCTGACCTCGATCGAGGACTCTCTGCAGCTGGCGGAGGCGATGGAGGCGCGAGGCTACGGCGAGGGCCGCCGCACCCACTATCCCGCCGCACCTACCGATGCGCGGGACCTGGCGATCGCGGCCGCGGCTCTGGCGGCGCTGGGGGCGGTGATCGTGCTGCGCTGGACGGGCGTGATCGGGACCTGGCAGCCTTACCCGACGCTCTCGATGCCGCCGGTGAGCCCACTGCCGCTGCTCCCGCCGCTGCTGCTCTTGGCCCCGCTGTGGCGATGGCGACGCTCTCCGTCGGCGGCCTGACCTACTGGTACCCGGGCGCCCGGGAGCCGGCGCTTCGGGACCTGTCGCTCGAGCTGGAGCCGGGCCTGACCCTGGTGGTGGGGTCCTCCGGCGGGGGCAAATCCACGCTCCTGCGCCTCTGTAACGGGCTGGTGCCCCACCTGCTCGGCGGCCGGATCAAGGGCACTGCGCGCGCTCTCGGGCTGGACATCCTGCGCACGCCCACCCGCCGGCTGGCCCAGCACGTCGGGTTCGTGTTCCAGGATCCCGAGCGGCAAGCTGTCTTCGAGGGGGTGGAGCGGGAGGTTGCCTTCGGACTCGAGAACCTGGCGGTGCCGGCGGATCAGATGCCGGCGCGGGTGGAGGAAGCCCTGACCAGGGTCGGGTCCGCGCACCTGAGGGGGCGCCGGCTCGCCACCCTTTCGGGAGGTGAGCGGCAGCGAGTCGCGATCGCCTCCGCGCTGGTGCTCCGGCCCGCGTGCCTGGTACTCGACGAGCCGACCTCGCAGCTCGACCCGGAGGGCGCGGCGGAGGTGCTCCAGGCCTGCCTGGCTCTGGCCGCGGGGGGAACGACGGTGGTAGTCGCCGAGCACCGGCTGGAGCGCCTGCTGCCCGCCGCGGACCACTTGGTCGCGGTGACCGCGGGCGGCACTCGCCAGGGAATGCCCGAGCTTCTCTACCACCTGGCGCCGACGCTGCCCGGCGTGGTCGACCTCGGCCTCCGGTTGGGCTGGCGGCCGCCTGCCCTCTCGCCGGAGCAGGTGAACGGGCGGCTCCCGGCGCTGCGGCCGCCGGCTGCCGTCACGGCCGCGCGTCAGCGCTCGCCGGAAGGTGCGGAAGCGGTGGTCGAACTGGACGGGGTGAGCGCCGGCTGGGGGCGGACGCCGGTGATCCGTCGCTGCCGGCTGCAGGTCGCCGCCGGTGAGGTGGTCTGCCTGATGGGCCCCAACGGTGGCGGCAAGACCACCCTCCTGAGGACGCTGGCCGGGCTCCTGGTCCCGCTGGAAGGCGTGGTCCGCCGCCGGTCGGGCCGGATCGCGTACCTCCCCCAGCGGCCCGACCTGCTGCTGCACCGGCCCACGGTGCGGGACGAGGTGCTGGTCACGCTCCGGAAGTCGGGAGCCGACCCACGAGAGGCGGAGCACGTCCTCGCGGTGCTGGGCCTGGACCAGGTGGCGGACCGGTTCCCCCGCGACCTCTCCACCGGCCAGCGCCAGCGAGCGGGATTGGCCGCGGTGCTGGCGGGTGCGCCCCGGCTCGCCCTCCTTGACGAGCCCACGAGAGGAATGGACGCGAACGCGATGGCAGCCCTCCAGACGCTCCTGGCCGAACTCCGCGACTGCGGCTGCGGCATCTGCGTGGCAACGCACGACCCGGACCTGGCGGCCAGGATCGCGGACCGGGTGGTGCTGGTGCGGAACGGCACCGTGGTCGACCTCGGCCCTCCCGAGGTTGCCCTGGCGGGGCCCGGACCCTACTCGACGCAGCTGGGGCGGCTGTACCCGGCCGGCCCGGTCACGGTGGAAGGGGTACTGGCCCGGCTATGACCCACCCCACGAAACTCCACCGGCTCCGTTACGCCCACCCCACGAGGCTCCGCAAGCTCCGCCTCGCGGGGGCCCCGGTCAAGGGGGCCCCGGCATGAGGTGGGTATGGCTCGTCTCGCTGGCCGGCCTCGGGCTCTTCCTCTGGCCCTTCTGGGGCGGGGTGATCCCGGCCGAAGCGCCCGCCTACGCGATCGCGGGCGGCGTCACGGTCGCGGTGGTGCTGGTGGAGGCCGGCACCCGGCAGCTCGACACGCGGCGGCTGGCCCTGCTGGCCGCCCTGGCCGCGATCGACGCGGCACTGCGTCTGGCGCTCGTGATCGGCATCGGCGGCTTCAGCCCCATCTTCTTCCTGGTCCTCTGCGCCGGGTTCACGTTCGGGCCTTCATTCGGCTACCTGGTCGGCTCCTTCTCCCTGCTCCTCTCGGCGCTGGTGACCGGTGGGATCGGTCCCTGGCTGCCCTACGAGATGCTTGCCTGTGGCTGGGTCGGCGCCGCGGCGGGGGTGCTCGGGGTAACGGTGGGCCGGTCGCTGCGACCGGGTGGCTGGGCGGCGGTGTTCCTGCTGGCCGGGGTGGCGGCGGTGACCGGCTATCTCTATGGCGCGCTCACCGATGTCCAGACCTGGACCACCGGCTACCGGGGGACGCCGGGGCTGGGCTGGGGGCCCGGCATGGCACCGGCGCCGGCGCTGCGGCACTTCGTGCGGTTCTATCTCGCCACCTCCCTGGCCTGGGACACCTTCCGGGCAGTCGGGGACACCCTCATGGTGCTGGTGCTGGGCCGGCCCGTCCTGGCCGCGCTGGAGCGGCTGCGGGGCCGGTTGACGGTGGAAATCCTGGTCGAGGACCGACCGTAGACTTGGCCCGTCCATGAGCTACGTCGCGGTCGATCTGGAGACCACGGGCCTGGACCCGGGTCGCGACCGCGTCATCGAGGTGGGGGCGGTGGCCTTCACCGAGCAGGAAGTCAAGGGCCGCCTCTCGGCGCTCGCCGATCCCGGACGGACGGTCCCGGACCAGGTGCAGCGGCTCACCGGCATCGATCCGCGCTCCCTGCGCGGGCAGCCTCCCCCCGAGGTCGTGCTTGACCGTCTGGCGGGGTTCATGCGCGGGGGCCGCCCAGTCGGGCACGGCATCCGGCTCGAGGTCGGGTTCCTCAGCGCCGCCGGCCACCCGGAGCTGATCGAGGGGATGCTCGACACGCTGGACCTGGCTCGCATCCTGCTGCCCCGCGCGGCCAGCCACAGCCTTCCCGAGCTGTCCCGTGAGCTGGGCCTGACGCAGCCCAGCGCGCATCGCGCCTTCGATGACGCGGACGCCACCCGCCAGCTACTCCTGCGTCTGCTGGAGCGGGCGCGAGCGCTGCCGCCCCGACTGCTGGAACGGATGCAGAGACTCTGCGAGCCGTACCCGTGGCGCGTCGCTCGCTTCTTCGGCGAGGAGGTGGGTTCTCCCTACGGTGTCTCCCGAGATGGGCCGGTGCCGGCCGTGGCCGCGCCGGTGGAGAAGCCTCGACGCTCGCCGCCGGAGGATCCGGAGCAGCTGGTGGGGCTGCTGGGGCCGGAGGGGCCGCTCGCCCGAGCGGTGCCCGACTTCGAATACCGCGAAGGGCAGGTGCAGATGCTCCTGGCGGTGGCCCAGGCGATGTGGCGAGGCCGCCGGTTGGTGGTCGAGGCCGGCACCGGCACCGGCAAGAGCCTGGCCTATCTGATCCCGGCCGCGGCTCGCTCGGTGGCCCGAGGAGAGCGGGTGGTGATCGCCACCCACACGCACACGCTGCAGGAGCAGCTGCTGCTGAAGGACCTGCCGGCTCTGCGCGCCTGGCTCCCGTGGGACGTAGAGGTGGCGCTGCTCAAGGGCCGCGCCAACTACCTCTCGCTCCGCCGCTGGCGCCGGTACCTTGCCCAGCCCTGCGATGACGCAGAGGAGCTGTGCTTCAAGCTGCGTCTCCTGGTCTGGCTGGATGGGACGGCGACCGGGGACCGGGCCGAGCTCCGGCTCTCGGGGAGGGACACCGCCTTCTGGCAGCGGGTGGCATCGGATCCACTGGACTGCGTCGGGATCCGCTGCACGCCCGAAGACTGCTTCGTGCACCGCGCGCGGGCACAGGCCGAGAAGGCGGACCTGGTGATCGTCAACCACGCGCTGCTGCTGGCCGACGCCCAGCTCGAGGGCGGTCTCATCCCTGAGTACCAGCACCTGGTGGTCGACGAGGCCCACCACCTGGAGCAGGCCGCCACCGACGGGCTGCGGCGCGATGTCGACCGCTCGGCGCTGATCGGACTTCTCGACCGCCTGGCCACGGTGAGCGAGGACGGCTCGCGGCGCCGCGGCCTGCTCTCCGACCTCCTCGCCGCCCCCCGTCTCGGCGAGTCGATCAAAGACCTGACCGACGCCGAGGAGCTGGCGCTGCGGTCGAGGTCGCGCGTCGCGGTCTGGTTCACCGGGCTGGGGGACTGGGTGCGGGCGCGCAACGACGGTGAGGGACCGCGGGAGGAGGCCGTCCGCCTGGTGGCACAGGTGCGGGAGGAGCCGGGGATGGAGCAGGTGGTGGCCCAGGCGCAGGACGCCGCGACCGCCCTGGCGGCGCTGGAGGCGGCGCTGCGGCGCGTGACCGGAGCCGGACCTTCGGTGTCTGGGGGCGGCCCCGATCAGGCGCTGCGCGAGATCGAGATCGTGCGGGGTGCGGTGGCGGAGGCGGTCGGGCTGCTGGACAGGGCGTTCCGGCAGCCGGACCCGAACACCGTGTACTGGGTGCAGCAGTCGGCGCGGGCCGACTGGCCGTCGCTGCGCTCGGCCCCGCTCGGCGTCGCCTCACTGCTGCACGACCAGGTCTTCGGGGGTCTGACGAGCGCCGTCGCCACTTCCGCCTCCCTCGCGCTGGCCGGGGACTTCAGGTACTTCATGCACCGCACCGGGATCGGCGAAGAGGCGGAGACGATGGTGGTCGCCTCGCCGTTCGATTACCTCCGCCAGGCCCTGCTCTGCCTTCCGGTCGACATGCCCCCGCCCGACGACGAGCGCTTCGAGGAGATGCTGCCGGACATCGTGGCCGACCTCGCGCGCCGCGCCGGGGGAGGCACTCTGGTTCTCTTCACGTCGCACCACCAGCTCCGGGCGGTCAGTGAGGCGCTGCACCAGCGCGCCGACCTCGACCACGTGCGGATCCTGGCGCAGGGCGTCGACGGTCCGCGGCGGCAGGTGCTGCAGACCTTCGCGGAGGCGGGTCGGGGGCTGCTGCTGGGAACCGCCTCCTTCTGGGAGGGGATCGATCTCCCGGGTGACCGGCTGCGCTGCGTGGTGGTGGTGCGGCTGCCCTTCCCGGTGCCGACGGAGCCGGTCTACGCGGCGCGCGCGGAGCTGCTGCGCGACCCGTTCCGCCAGCTGGCGCTCCCCCAGGCGACGCTGCGGCTGAAGCAGGGGTTCGGCCGCCTCATCCGCCGGCGCGAGGACCGGGGGGCGGTGGTGATACTCGACCCGCGGGTGGTGTCGCGCGACTACGGCCGTGCCTTTCTGGAGGCGCTCCCCGAGGCCCGCCGGCTGCAGGCGCCGCTGGACGAGGTGGCGCCCCGGATGGAGGCCTGGCTGGCGGGCTGAAGGGAGCCGTTTCTCTACCTTCCGGCCCTACCCGGGCTCGGGTAGCACCGGAATGTAGAGAAAGGGACCCCTCCCCGGTCCGTAGGGTGAGGCGGATCAGCACCCTCTACGTCGTCTCTACGCCGATCGGCAACCTCGAGGACGTGACGCTGCGCGCGCTCCGGCTCCTGTCCGAGGTCAACCTGATCGCCGCCGAGGACACGCGCGTCACCTCACGCCTGCTCCAGCGCCATCAGATCCGGAAGGCGATGGTGAGCTATCGAGCCCCGATCGAGCGCAAGGTGCTGCCCCGCATGCTGGCGGCGCTCGCGCTGGGCGATGTCGCGATCGTCTCCGACGCCGGCACGCCCACGCTCTCCGACCCCGGACAGCGCCTGGTGGAGGCGGCCTGGGAGGCAGGGCATGACGTGGTACCGATCCCGGGGCCGAGTGCCATCACCGCGGCGGTGGCGGCGGCCGGCTTCCCGGGCGCCGGCTTCACGTTCGCCGGCTTTTTGCCCCGCAAGCCGGGCGAGCTGGGCCGGTTCCTGGCCGCCGCCCGGGAGTCGCCCTATCAGACCGTCTGCTTCGAGTCCCCGTACCGGATTCTGAAGTCGCTGGCGGCCATCCGCGAGGCGCTGCCCGACCGCCGGATCGCGGTTTGCCGGGAGCTCACCAAGGTGCACGAGGAAGTCCTGCGCGGAACGCCGGCGGAGGTGCTGGAGGATCTCGGCGATCGTGCGCGCGGCGAGTTTACCCTGGTCATTTCCAGTGGCTGACCGCGCCCTCCGTCCCACCGCCGACCCCGACGCCCGGCACATCCTGGTCTGCGTCGCCTGGCCCTACGCGAACGGGCCCCGGCACCTCGGCCACATGGCTCCCTACACGGTGGCCGACGTCTTCGCGCGCTATCAGCGGCTGCGCGGACGCCGGGTGCTGATGGTCAGCGGCACTGACGAGCACGGGACACCGATCACGTACGGCGCCGACCTGGAGGGGGTCGAGCCGCGCCTGTTCGCCGACCGGTACAACGCGGTGATCACGGAGGATCTGCAGCGGCTCGGCATCAGCTACGACCTGTTCACGCGCACCACCACCCGGAATCACTACCGGGTCACCCAGGAGCTGTTCCGGACCCTCTACGCGAAGGGCTACATCACCGCCCGCACGCAGCTGGGCGCGTTCAGCCCCTCCACCGGACGCACGCTGCCCGACCGCTTCATCGAGGGCACCTGTCCCATCTGCGGCTACGCCGAGGCGCGCGGCGATCAGTGCGACAACTGCGGCAACCAGCTCGACCCCACCGACCTCATCAACCCGCGCTCGCGGGTGAGCGGGGAGACCCCGGAATTCCGGGAGACCGAGCACTTTTTCATCGAGCTGCCGCGCTTCGCCGAGCGGCTGCAGGAGTGGATCGGCGGGCAGACGCACTGGAGGACCAACGTGCGGCAGTTCTCGCTCGCGCTCGCGCGCGACCTCAAGCCGCGCGCCATCACGCGGGACCTCGACTGGGGGGTGCCGGTCCCGCTCCCGGGGTGGGAGGACGACCCGCACAAGAAGATCTACGTCTGGTTCGACGCCGTCATCGGCTACCTCTCGGCGTCGATCGAGTGGGCGCACGCGACCGGGGACCCCGATGCCTGGAAGGCCTGGTGGCTCGACCCCGAGGTTCCCGGCTATTACTTCATGGGGAAGGACAACATCACCTTCCACACCGTGATCTGGCCCGCCATCCTGCTCGGGGAGGGCGAGCTCAACCTGCCCTACGACGTGCCCTCCACCGAGTTCCTGACCATGGAGGGCAGGCAGCTCTCCACCAGCCGCGGTCACGTGATCTTGGTCCGCGACTTCCTCTCCCGCTACGACCCCGACCCGCTGCGTTACTTCCTGTCGGTCGCCGGGCCCGAAAACCACGACGCCGACTTCACCTGGGCGGAGTTCATCCGGCGCAACAACGACGAGCTGGTGGCCAGCTGGGGCAATCTGGTCAACCGCACGCTGGTCAACGCGCAGCGCAACTTCGGCGGCGTGCCCGAGCCGGGGCCCTTGCTGGAGGCGGACACCGCCCTGCTCGACCAGGTGGCGGGCGGCTTCGAGACGGTGGGAGGGTCGATCCGCGACAACCACTTCCGGGCCGCCATCCAGGAGGCGATGCGTCTCTCCGCGCTGGTCAACCAGTACCTCACCCAGGAGGAGCCGTGGCTGGTCGTGAAGCGGGACCGGGAGCGGGCCGCGACCGCGCTCTACGTGGCGCTGCAGTGCGTCAACCACCTGAAAACGATCCTGTCGCCATTCCTGCCCTTCACGGCGCAGCGCCTGCACGAGATGCTCGGGTACGAGGACGTGCTGGCCCCGATGCCGGAGATTGAGGAGGTCGGCGGCGACGACCCCCACCGGGTGATCACGGGCTCCTACCCCGTGGTGGACCGCTGGCGTCCGGTCACGCTGGAGGCGGGGCGGCCCCTGTCCCGACCCCAGGCGCTCTACCGCAAGCTCGATCCCGCGCTGGCGGAGGAGGAGCTGCGGCGGATGGTGGAGGACGGAACGACGGGCAAGTGAGGCTGGTCGACACCCACATCCACCTCGACGACCTGGCCGGGGAAACCCAGGAAATCGTGGCAGAGGCGGCCGCGGCCGGGGTGACCGACCTGATCGCGATGGGCGTCGACGGGCCCAGCTCGCGGCAGTCGGTGGCCTGGTCGCAGTCACTGGTCGGGGTGTGGGCGGCGGTCGGCCACCACCCCCTCAATCAGCACGGCCCCGACCTGGAGGAGCTGCGCGGACTGGCCCGGCATCCGCGGGTGGTGGCGATCGGCGAGATCGGCCTCGACCAAGAGGACGAGCATCGCGGCCCCTGGGAGGCGCAGCTGGAGTGGTTCGAGGATTGCCTGGCCCTGGCCGAGGAGTGTGACCTGCCGGTGTCGGTGCACATCCGGGGGACCGCGGAGGACGCGTGGAACGTGCTGCGCCGCCACCCGCGGGTCGGCGGCGTGATGCACTACTGGTCACTCGACTGGGACTGGGCGGCGCGGTTCCTGGACCTCGGGTTCTTGCTTTCCTTCTCCGGGATCGTGACGCGTGCCTCCCGCGAGTCGGTGCGCGAGGTGGCCCGGCGCGTGCCGGCGGACCGGCTGCTGCTGGAGACCGACGCGCCCTGGGGAACGCCCCGCGGTCGCTCGGGGCCGATGCGGCCGGCCTGGATGGTCGACACCGCGGAGACGGTGGCCCGGGTCCGAGGCCTGACGGTGGCGGAGCTCGACGCGCTGCAGCGGGTCAACGTCGAGCGCCTCTTCACGCGACTCCGCTGATGTGTCCTGCGCCGTTGGACAGCAAGGGGCCGCTCAAGACCGGGGCACGGCCGGCCGCACGCCGTCGCCTGGGGCAGAACTTCCTGCGCGACGAAGCGCTGCTGGACCGGGTCGCGGAGGCGGCCGAGATCGGCCCTGATGACGAGGTGCTGGAGGTGGGGGCGGGCCCCGGGACCCTGACCCGGCGGCTGGTGGCGCAGGCGCGGAGGGTGGTCGCGGTGGAGCTCGACGAGCGTCTGCTGCCGGCGCTGCGCCGTGCCGCGCCCGGGGCCGAGGTGCTGGCGGGGAACATCCTGGAGGTCGATCTGCCGGCCCTCTTCCCCGGGGGCGGTGAAATCGTGGTCGGCAACATCCCCTACTACCTGACGGGGGCTCTGCTCCGGCGCGTGCTCGATACACGGCCGCTGCCGAAACGGATCTCGTTCGTGGTCCAGCGGGAGGTCGCGGAGCGCTGGTGCGGCACCGGCGGCTGGAGCCTGGCCACGGTGGTGGCACGGGCGCTGACGGTGCCTGAAATCCGGTTCACGCTCCCGCCTCAGGCTTTCGACCCTCCACCCAAGGTCTGGTCGGCGCTGGTCCGGCTCAACGTTCGGGAGCGGCCGGCCGTGTCCGTGCCCGACCTCACGGCGTTCTTCCGATTTGCCGAGGCGGTCTTCCAGTTCCGGCGCAAACAGCTGGGCAACTCCCTGGTTCGGGTCACCGGTCGTGGACGCGAAGAGGTCGCCGAACGCCTGGCCGCGGCCGGCGTCGATCCCGAGCGCCGCCCGGAGACGCTCCGACTCGAGGAGTGGGAGCGCTGTTACGTTGCGTTCGAGGCCCGGGATCTGACCGCATGACGACCCGCATCATCCCGCCCGGCAAGCTGCCCTCCGCATTCCTGCAGAGACTCCTGGCGGTGGAAGGAGAGTCGCCGCCGGAGGTGAAGCTGGGGCCGGCGCTCGGCGAGGACGCCTGCGCCCTCGATGTCGGCGGCCCCGCGACACTGGTGGTCGCCACCGACCCGATCACCTTCGCCGGGGCGTCGCCGGGCCTCTCGGCGGTGGCCGTCAACGCCAACGACGTGGCCGCGACCGGGGCCCGGCCGCGCTGGTTGCTGGCCACGGTGCTGGTTCCGCCGGGGTCCACCGAGGACCAGGTGACCGGGTTGTTCGGCGAGATCCGCCAGGCTCTGGCCGGCGTCGGCGCGGTGCTCGTCGGGGGGCACACCGAGATCACCGACGCGGTCCGGCGGCCGGTGGTGGTGGGACAGATGCTGGGGCTTGCGCACCGGGTGGTCCGGAGCGGCGGCCTGCGGGCGGGCGACGTGGTCCTCCAGATCGGTCCGGCGCCGGTGGAGGGCGCCGCGGCGCTGGCAGGCGAGGCGGAAAGAGGGCAGGGGCCCGTCGACCGGGAGCTGCTCCGAGCGGCGGCCGGCGCCCTCGACGACCCCGGGATCAGTGTCGTCGCGCCCGCTCTCCTCGCAGCCGAGCTGGGCGCGATGGCGATGCACGATCCCACCGAAGGAGGGCTGGCGGGAGCCCTCTGGGAGATGGCGAGCGCCGCCGGCCTGGCGCTCCGCGTCGACCGCTCGGCGGTGCTCTGGTTTCCGCCCGGGGTGGAGGTCTGCCGGGTCCTCGGCGCCGACCCCTGGGCCACGCTCGCCTCGGGGGCGCTGCTGGCCGGCTTCGCGCCCCGCGCGGTCGACTTCGCGGTCCAGCGTCTGCGCGAGGCCGGGCATGTGGTCGCTGCCATCGCTCACGCGGAACCCGGCACCGGGGTGCGGGACGAGGAAGGAGCCGCCATCCCCTGGCCCGATCGAGACGAGGTCGCACGCCTCGGCCATCTGTCGACAGATGTGCCCACGTAAGGCCATTTTTCGGGCCAACTGTCGACAGATGGCCGCTGGGACGGCGTCGCGGGCGGCGGCCTAGGCTTTGGCCATGGCAACGAAGGCGGGAGCACGGCCGATCACCGCACCGGGCTGGACGGGTGAGTCGAGGACGGGTGTCGCGCTGGTGGACTGCGACGTGCACCAGGGCACCGCTAAGATCGAGGAGCTGTTCCCCTACATGCCCCGGGTGTACCGGCGGCAGGCGGAGGAGCAGGGCATCCGGCTCCCCGGGTCGGGCTACTTCAACGTCGCCCAGGACGCGCACCGTACCGACCTGGTCGACGGCCGCGACCGGCCCAGCCAGGACCGCCAGCTGGGGACCAGCTACGAGCTTCTGCGGCGCGAGCACCTTGACCTCTGGCAGGTGGACTACGCGCTGCTCACCGGGTCGACGGCGTACGGGACCACGGTCGTGCCCGACCCCGACTTCGCGGCCGCCGTGGTCCAGGCCTTCAACGACTGGACGCTCGAGCAGTGGGCCGCACACGACCCACGGCTCCTGGTCGCGATCGCGGTCTGCGTGAGCGACCCGGCGCTGGCCGTGCGCGAGATCGAGCGGCTCGGCGATCATCCGCAGGTGCGGGCGGTGATGCTGCCGACGGGCTCGCCGCGTCCCTACGGCAATCGTTTCTTTCACCCCATCTGGGAGGCCTGCGAACGGCACCGCCTGGCGATCGGCATCCACCCCGGCAACGAGGGGGCGGGGATGGCGGGGCCGCCCACCGGTGTCGGCTATCCGACCTACTACATCGAGACCCGGATGGCGCGGCCGCAGATGGCGATGGCACACGCGGTCTCATTCATCGCCGAGGGGGTGTTCGAGAAGTACCCGGGCCTCAAGGTGCTGTTCGACGAGTGCGACCAGTTCTGGGCGGTGGGTTTGATGTGGCACATGGACGCGGACTGGAAATCGCTCCGCGACCAGACCCCGTGGCTCCGGCGGCTGCCCAGCGAATACTTCCGCCGCCACATCCGGGTCGGCTCACAGCCCTTCATGGAGCCGGAGAACCGCTCTCAGCTGGCCGCCATGATGGAGGCGCTGCACGCGGAGGAGACGCTGGTCTTCTCGTCCGACTGGCCGCACTGGGACTGGGACGACCCGGCGACGACGTTCGAAGGCCTCTCCGAGACGCTCCACCGCCGTGTCTTCGCGGAGACCGCTTGCGACCTGCTCGGCATCTGAGGTCGGGCCCGTGACCGCGATCGAGGAGACGCTCCGGGTCGAGGTGTGCCCGGCGACCGAGCTTGGCCCGGGAGAGCGGCAGCTGGTCGTCCCCTTCCGCGGCCGCGCCGGGATCGGGGTCTTCAACATCGACGGCCGGTACCACGCCCTGCGCAACCTCTGCCCCCACAAGCTGGGACCGCTCTGCACCGGCCGGGTCAGCGGGCGCGTCGTCGCCGCCGCGCCTCCGACCGCGTCCGCGCCTGACCTCGACCTGGTGCGCGAGGGCGAGATCATCCGCTGTCCCTGGCACCTGTGGGAGTTCGAGATCGAGACCGGGCGGTGCCTGGTCGACCCGGGCGTCCGCGTCAAGACCTACCCGGTGCGGGTGGAGGCCGGCATGGTGGTCGTCTACGCGCGCGAGGCCGACCTGCCCCCACTCTGAGTCGGGGGCCGAGAGCGGCCCTGACGGCGCCTGTCAATTGTCCGGGTGGCGTCCTGGCTGGGATGACAGCATGGTTCAGCGGATCCGACCGCTCAGTGGTTTGACCAGCTTGCCGCGCACCTCGGCGAGTGGGTCCGTGAGGCCCTGTCCCCGACCACCGGCGACGAAGGGTCGTAGTGCCGGCAACGCACCTCATCCGGGCCCAAATGAGGTGCGTTGGCCCGCCAAGTGACGCCACTTATACTTGAGCGCTCCACATGGCAGACGCGGAAGTGGCGATCGAGGAGGACGAAGCGGCCGAGCGGCGCGAGCCCCTCTACGTGCTCCGCCACTCCACCGCGCACCTCCTTGCCGCCGCCGTCATCGGGCTCTGGCCGGGCACCAAGTACGCGATCGGCCCGCCGGTGGAGAACGGGTTCTACTACGACTTCGAGTTCCCGGAGCCGGTTTCGGAGAAGGACCTGCCGCGCGTCGAGAAGAAGATGACGCAGCTGGTCCAGGCCAGGCTTCCGTTCCGCCAGGTGCTGCTGCCGCGCGCGGAAGCGATCGCCCGGTTCGGTGAGCTGGGGCAGACCTACAAGCTGGAGATCCTCGACCACGAGGCGAAAGAGGACGAGATCATCTCCTCTTACGAGACCGGAGACTTCTTCGACCTCTGCCGCGGCCCGCATGTCGACAGCACCGGCGACCTCCGCTTCTTCAAGCTGCTCCGAGTCGCGGGCGCCTACTGGCGTGGCGACGAGCACAACCAGCAGCTGACGCGGATCTACGGCACCGCGTGGCCGACCAAGGCGGAGCTCGACGACTACCTGCAGGCACTGCGCGAGGCCGCCCAGCGGGACCACAAGAAGCTGGGCCGCGAGCTGGAGCTGTTCGCCCTCGATGAGCGCACCGGGCAGGGCAACGTGCTCTGGCTGCCGCACGGCGCCACCATCCGCCGGGAACTGGAGCGCTGGATCGTCGACGAGCAGCTGGCGCGCGGCTACCAGCACGTGATGACGCCGGTCGTCGCCGATCTCGACGTCTGGCGGCAGAGCGGTCACGCCGAGCTGTACCACGACGTGATGTACCCGCCCATGGTCACGCCCGAGGGCCAGGAGCTGGAGCTCAGGCCGATGACCTGCCAGCACCACATCATGGTCTATGAGCACGAACCCCGCTCCTATCGGGACCTGCCGATGCGGATCGGGGAGATCGCCAACCTCTACCGGTACGAGAAGTCGGGCGAGCTGATGGGGATGATCCGCGTCCGCTCCTTCGCCCTCTCCGACGCCCACCTCTTCGTGGCCCCCGAGCAGCTGGAGCAGGAGGTGCTGGCGGCGCTCCAGCTCAACCGGTCGCTGCTGTCGACGCTGGGCGTCACCGACTACACCTACCGCCTGTCGGTCCGCGACCGCACGCGCACCAAGTGGATCGGAACCGACGAACAGTGGTCCCACGCGGAGTCGGCGCTGATCTCGGCGCTGGAGGCGGCGGGCGTCGAGTACAAGGTGGGGCGCGGCGAGGCGGCGTTCTACGGCCCCAAGATCGACTTTCAAATCCGCGACGCCCAGCGGCGCGAGTTCACCAACAACACGGTGCAGGTCGACTTCAACAACCCGGAGCGCTTCGACCTCCAGTACGTGGGAGCCGACGGGGAGCGGCACCGCCCGGTCATGGTCCATGCCGGCCAGGGCGCGATGGAGCGGCTGGTCGCGTACCTGATCGAGCTCTACGCGGGCGCCTTCCCGACCTGGCTGGCGCCGGTCCAGGCGGCGGTGCTGCCGATCACGGACCAGCAGCTGCCCCACGCGCGGGCGGTCACCGACCGCCTCCGGCACGCACGGGTCCGCGTCGAGCTCGACGACAGCTCCGATCGCGTGGGCAAGAAAATCCGCACCGCCCAGCGGCGGAAGATTCCCTACATGCTGGTGCTCGGCGAGCGCGAAGCGGAGAGCGGCGAAGTGAACGTTCGGCGCCGCGACGGGCGCCAGGCGAGCCAGACCCTGGAGTCCTTCGTCACCGAACTCCTGATCGAGATCGCGGAGCGGCGGCTCTCGAACTGACCCGCGGCCGCCCGCCGGGGCCGCGCACATTACGCTGGGCGGCGCGATGAAAGCTGCCGTTCTCTTCGAGATCCCGGGCCGGCTCCAGATCGAGGACGTCGAGATCGATCAGCCTCGTCGGGGCGAGGTCCTGGTCAAGGTGGCCGCGAGCGGTCTCTGTCACTCCGACCTCCACGCGATGCGAGGGCAGATCGAGCCGTTGATCCCCTCCGTGCTCGGGCACGAGGCCTCCGGCATCGTCACCGAGGTGGGCCCGGGAGTCGAGGACGTTCGCCCCGGAGACCACGTGCTCGGGTTCCTGGCTCCCTACTGCGGCCGGTGCGACTACTGCCTTTCCGGCCGGCCTACCCTCTGCCGCCAGAGCTTCGACCGTGACCCCGAGGAGAGACCGCGCCTGCGCCTGGCCGACGGCACGCCGCTCCATCAATTCGCGGGACTCGCCGCCTTCGCCGAGCAGATGCTGGTCCACGAGCATCACCTGGTGAAGATCGACCCCTCGATTCCGCTCGACCGGGCGGCCCTGGTCGGCTGCGCGGTGCCGACCGGCGTCGGGGCCGTGATCCGGACCGCCAGGGTGCCGGCCGGGGCCACCGTCGCGGTGATCGGCTGCGGCGGCATCGGCCTCAACGTGATCCAGGGAGCGACGCTCGCGGGGGCGCGGCGGATCATCGCCATCGACATCGACTCGGGGAAGCTGGAACGCGCGCACGACTTCGGGGCGACGGACCTGATCGACAACTCCAGGGGTGACGCGCTGGAACAGGTGGAGGCGCTGCTCCCGGGAGAGCTGGGCGTCGACTTCAGCTTCGAGGCGCTGGGGCACGTCGACACCTACCAGCTGGCGGCGTCACTGCTCCGGCCCGGTGGCACGGCGACCCTGATCGGGCTCCCCGAGCAGCGTCCGATCCCGCTCCCGGCCGCCACCTTCAACGGCGAGCGCAAGATCCAGGGCTGCTCGATGGGCTCGGTTCGCTTCCCGACCGATCTCCCCTACCTCCTGGGCCTGTACCGGTCGGGACGTCTCAAGCTCGACGAGCTGGTCTCGCGACAGATCCGGCTGGACGAGATCAACGAGAGCTATGACGCGATCGGACGCGGGGACATCGCGCGGTCGGTGATCGTCTTCGACTGAGGCGCGGGGAGAAACCCGATTGCCTCACTCGGGGCTAGCTGAGGGCGCGTGCTTCGGCGCGGAGGCTCAGATCCCGTCCGACTTGCCGAACCCGGGCGGTTCCTCGCTGTCGGCCTGTCTGCGCAGCTGCTCCGCAAGTTGTTCGGCGAGCTCCAGGTGGGTCGGCACGTGGTCCCAGTCGATCACCACGTGATCGGCCTGGGTGGGGTTCGCCCGGTCGACGAGCACGGGCAGCAGCTGGCCTCGCTGCGGCCACCGGACCGGACTCGCGCCGCCCCGGTACTCGACGGCGGTGGGGGGAAGGCCGGGGACGCGGACCACCCCGGTGAGGCGGATCCCTTCGCTCGGGACGTCCTTCTCGGACGAGGCGGAGACCGCGACCACCTGCAGCGTGCCCTCCGCCGGGTCCCGCATCGCCGGCAGCCGGCCGCGCTCGCCCCGGTCCATGGGCGCCATGCTATCGAAGTCCCGGACCGCACCGAAGTCCCTCGCGTACTGGTGTTTGGGCCCCGTGCGCCTGTGGTACCCTTCCAACGGAAGTAGGGGTTCCGCCCCTCACCTCCAGGGCGCGGCCCGACGAGGTTGACATCGCGGATGGCCCTCATTTGCCGTCCGTTTTTTCGTATTGCGGAGGTTTACAAGCCAGATTTGATCGCAGAGGTAGCGTCCCATCGCCTTTAGGGAACTTCGTATCAACGAGCAGATCCGCGCCACCGAGGTGCGGTTGATCGACGACAACAACAACCAGTTGGGCGTGCTCAGCCTATCGGCCGCTCAGCGCATCGCCAGCGAGAAGGGCCTCGATCTCGTCGAGGTGGCGCCGCAGGCCCGTCCACCCGTCTGCCGGCTGATGGATTACGGGCGCTTCAAGTTCGAGTCCATCAAGAAGGACAAGGACCAGCGACGCAAGCAGGCGACCGCGCAGCTGAAGGAGATGAAGCTCCGGCCGAAGATCGCGGACCACGACTTCGACACCAAGTTCAAGGGTGTGCGGCAGTTCCTGGAGCAGGGCGAGAAGGTCAAGGTGACGATCATGTTCCGGGGTCGGGAGATGGTGCACCAGGACCTCGGGCGGAAGCTGCTGGATCGCGTGGCCGACGCCGCCAAAGAGGTGGCGGCGGTGGAGCGGGCCCCGATCATGGAGGGCCGGAACCTGCACATGATCCTGGCCCCGACGCACAAGTCGCACGCGCATCAGCAGACACCGGCGCCGGCGCCGGCGGCCGCGCCCGCCTCGTCGCACGCGTAAGCACAGCACAACCAGACCAAGGAGGCCCCGTCAGAGCAACCATGCCCAAGCTCAAGACCAGAAAGACCATGGCCAAGCGGATCCGAGTCACCCGGAACGGGAAGCTCGTGCACGCCGGTGCCTGGCGGGACCACCACCTGGAGAAGAAGTCGTCCAAGCGGAAGCGCAACTTCCGGCTCGACAAGAACATCGTTCATGCCGACGTGACCGAGGTCCGTCGCTCGTTGGGAATCTGAACCGAGATGGCACGCGTCAAGCGGGGCACCGTCGCCCACCGCAAGCACAAGTCGGTCCTGGCGCGGGCGAAGGGGTACCGCTTCTCCCGCAAGCTGCTGTTCAAGCCCGCCAACGAGGCGGTCCTCCACTCGCTGGCCTACGCCTTCCGCGATCGTCGCGTCCGCAAGCGCGACTTTCGCCGGCTCTGGATCACCCGCATCAACGCCGCCAGCCGCCAGTCCGGCCTGCCCTATGGACGCTTCATGCACGGGCTCCGGGAGGCCGGGGTCGAGATCGACCGCAAGATGCTCGCCGACCTGGCCGTACGCGACGAGGGCGCCTTCCAGGCGCTCGTCGAGGTCGCCCGCCGGCATCAGTAGCGGCCGATCGGTGGAGGCCGGTCCCGGGAACGAGGCGGTCAGGCGGATCCGCCGGCTGCACCGCCGCCGGGAGCCGGGCTCGGTCCTGCTGGAGGGCCCTCGCGTGATCCGGGAGGCGGTCCGCCAGGGCGCCCATCTGAGCCTGCTCGCCGTCGCCCGCGGGCTCGATTTCGAGGTGCCCGCCGACCGCGTGCTCGCCCTCACCGCGCGGGCGGCCGCGAGCGTGGGCGCGACGGTGGCGCCCCAGGGCGTGGTCGCGATCGCGGACGAACCACGCGCCGACGTGGCCACCGCGCTGGCTCGGGCCCGGGAAGCCGGCTGGCCGCTGGTGGTGCTCGACGCGGTCCAGGACCCGGGCAACGTGGGCGCCGTCTGCCGCACCGCCGCGGCCGCCGGGGCTCCCGCCGTGGTCCTGCTCGATGGGTCCGCCGACGCGTTCGGTCCCAAGGCGGTGCGGGCGGCGGCGGGAGCCACCTTCGCGCTCACCGTCGCCCGCGGCACTTGGGACGATCTCCGGGGCTGCACCGGCTGCGGCGCGGTCGCGCACGGAGGGCAGGCCTCGGACGCGTGTGACCTGGGCGCCTACGATCTGCTCTGCCTGGGCAGCGAAGCGCACGGACTGCGACGGGACGATCTCCATCCGGTGACGATCCCGATCGCACCGGGGGTCGAGTCCCTCAACGTCGCCGCGGCCGCCGCCATCCTGCTCTTCGAGTTCCGCCGGAGGCTTCCCACCCGATGACCGACAACGACGCCCCGCGACCGGCCGAGATCGCGGCCCGGGCTCGCGCCGAGATCGCCACCGCGCCCGACGCGGCGGCGCTGGAGCGCCTGCGGGTCGCCTACCTCGGTCAGCGCTCGGAACTGATGTCGATCCCGCGCTCGATCGGGAAGCTGCCCGCGGATCAGCGCTCCGCGGCCGGCCAGGCGTTCAATGCGGCCCGCACCGCGATCGAAGAGGCGCTCACCGAGCGCGGCGGGACGCTGGAGGAGGAACGCCTGGCCCACCTCGCCGAGCGAGAAGCCATCGATGTCACGTTCCCTGGAGAACCCCCGGGCGAGGGACACCTGCACGTGCTCACCGAGGTCCAGCGCGAGGTCGAGGGCGTGATGGCGTCGATGGGCTACTCGATCGAACTCGGCCCCGAGGTCGAGACCGACTGGTACAACTTCGAGGCCCTGAACCTGCCCATCGGCCACGCCTCCCGGGACATGCAAGAGACCCTCTTCCTGAACCAGGAGGAGACGCTGGTGCTGCGCACCCACACCTCGCCGATGCAGATTCGCTCCATGGAGAAGTACGAGGTCCCGCCGATCTACGCCGCCGCCCCGGGGCGCGTCTTCCGGCGCGAGAACGTCGACGCCCGCCGGGGCGCGCAGTTCATGCAGCTGGAGGCGATCGCGGTCGACGAGGGGATCACGGTCGGCGACCTCAAGGGCACCGTCGAGTACTTCTCGGCCGCGCTCTGGGGCAGCGACCGGAGGGTGAGGTTCCGGCCCAGCTACTTCCCCTACACCGAACCCAGCTTCGAGTTCGACGTCTCCTGCGGCGTCTGCGGCGGCCAGGGCTGCCGGACCTGCGGCTACTCCGGCTGGCTGGAGGCGGGGGGCTGCGGCATGATCCACCCCAACGTGCTCCGCAACGGGGGCATCGACCCGGAGCACTACTCGGGCTTCGCCTGGGGGTTCGGAATCGAGCGGATCGCGATGCTGAAGTACGGCATCGCGGACATCCGGCTTTTCTATGACAACGACCTCCGCTTCCTGGAGCAGTTCGGATGAGGGCGAGCTACGAGTGGCTCTGCGACCTGGCGGGGATCCACGACCTCTCGCCGGAGGAGGTGGCGGAGACGCTCACCATGGCCGGGTTCAACGTGGACTCGCTGGACCGGGTCGACCGCTCCCAGATCCTGGTCGGGCGCGTCCTCCGTCAGGAGCCGCACTCTACCTCCAGAACCCCGCTCTGGGTCCACCAGGTCGATCTCGGGGGCGAGACGCGGCAGATCGTCGCCGGCGCGCCCAACGCGGGACCGGGCGCCGTGGTCCCGGTCGCCCTGCCCGGGACCACGGTGCCCAGCGGCAAGTACGTACGTGACGCCGAGATCGCCGGTGTCGCCGGGCGCGGCATGCTGTGCTCCGCCGAAGAGCTGCTGCTGCCGCCCGAGACGGTGGACCGGATCCTGGTGCTCGACCGGGGGACCCCGGGCCAGCGCCTCAACGAGCTGATTCCGGACGACGTTGTTTTCGAGGTGGAGGTGGAGCCCAACCGTCCGGACTGCCTGGGCCACCTTCACCTGGCCCGCGAGCTGGCGGCGGCGCGCGGGAAGACGATGCAGCGCGACGTGATGCCGCCCTTCACCGGTGGCGTCGAGCCTCGTGGGGTGGACCTGGCGCGGATCGAGATCGGTGCCCCTGACCTCTGTCGCCGCTACATCGGCGCCGTCATCTCGGGCGTCACCATGGGGCCGTCGCCGGACTGGATGCGCCGGCGCCTGTTCACGGTCGGCGTGCGGCCCCTCAACAACCTGGTCGACGTCACGAACTATGTGGCGCTCGAGTTCGGGCAGCCCCTGCATGCGTTCGACCTTGGCAAGCTGGACCGCGACCCGGAGGGAAAGGCTCTGATCCGGGTGCGCCGGGGCATCGCGGGCGAAACGCTTCGCTGCCTGGACGGCCAGACGCGCGAGCTGACGCCCGCCATGCTGGTCATCGCGGGCGCCGAGCGCCCGCTCGCGATCGCCGGCGTCATCGGCGGGGCGGACACCGCGGTCGACGAGAACACCACCGACCTGCTGCTGGAGGCGGCCAACTTCGACGGTCCCAGCGTGCGGGCGACCAGCCGGGCGCTGAAGCTGCGCACCGAGGCCTCGACGCGCAACGAGAAGGGCCTTTCCCCGGAATTGGCGCTGGGCGGTGCCCGGCGGGCGGCCACGCTGTACACCGAGGTCGCCGGTGGGCGTGTGCACACCGAATGGGCCGACGTCTACCCGGTGCCGCTGGCGCCGGTCCGGGTCAGCTTCCGTCCCGAGCGGGTCGATCACATCCTGGGCACCAAGGTTCCGCGCGAGGAGATGGAGGCGATCCTGCGCCGCCTCGGCTTCCTGGGAGAGGTCGACGACGGCGTCATGCATGTCTTTCCGCCCGTCTTCCGGCTCGACGTCCGCCTGGTCGAGGACGTGGCCGAGGAGGTGGGGCGGATCTACGGCTACGACAAGATCCCGCCCACCCTGCCCGGCCGCCGGCGGTCGGAGTGGCGGACCCCGGAGCCGAGCCTGGAGCAGGCGCTCGACCCCGCCCGCCACGCGCTCGCCGGCGCGGGATTCACCGAGATCGTGGGGCCGTCGATCGTGGCGTCGGCACTGCTCCGCGAGGTGGGCGACGAACGGGCGGTCAGGATCGTGAATCCGATCTCCGAGGAGCAGGACACGCTGCGCACGACGCTGGCGGCGACGCTGGCGCAGGCGGCCACGCACAACGAGGAGCGGGTGCGCAGCAGTGACCTGCGGCTGTTCGAGATCGGACGGGCCTATCTCCGGCGTCCCGGCGCCGCCCCCGACGAGCAGGTGGACGAGCCCTACCGGATCGGCATGCTGGCGGCCGCGGGAGATGAGCCCGCGGCCGGGCGGGCGGCCTTCCTCCGCGTCAAGGGCGCGTTCGAGCGGGCGGCTCTGGCGCTGGGGCCCCACCAGTTCGCGTACCGCCGCGCGACTGAGGACCCGCTCCTGCACCCCGGCCGGGCGGCCACCTTGCTGGTGGACGGTGAAGCCGCAGGACGGCTCGGCGAGCTCCATCCGCTCCGTTCGCGCGCGCTCGGCCTGACCGGCCGGGTGGTGCTCCTCGAGGTCGACGCGCGGGCGCTGCTCCGTGTCGAGACCCCGGTCGTGTACCAGCCGCTGGGACGGTTCCCGGCGATCGAGCGGGACCTCGCGGTCACGGTCGCCGAGCAGGTGGAGGCGGCGGCGCTGACAGCCGCCATCACGACGGCTGCCGGCGACCTCCTGGAGGCGGTGCGCGCCTTCGACGAGTACCACGGCGAACAGGTGGGGGCGGACCGGAAGAGCATCGCGTTCCGCCTTCGCTTCCGCAGCGTCGAGCGCACGCTGACCGACAAAGAGGTGGACCACGCCATGCGTCAGGTCGGCAAGACCCTGGAGAAGGAGTTCGGCGCCTCCCTCCGCGGGTAAGGAACGCCCCGTTGGTGCACCAGCGGGTCCTACGCGGGCGAGATTCAGCTGGTGCAGCCGGAGGTCAGGTTGCCGCTGCCGGTGTCCCGGACCAGCGTCCGCGACCCGCAGACCAGCTCGTTGCCGCCGCCACCGAGCTGGATCACCCCCGTCGTGACCTTCTGCACCGTGACGTGCTGGTTCTGACCGGCGACCGTCAGCGTCCCCGTGGTCTGGATCAGCACCTGGTTGGTGCTGCCGCCGACGGTGACGGCACGGCAGGGCTCGACCAGCTGGATCAGATCGGTGGACCCGGTGATGTGCACCGTCTGGCGCGGGGTGCACTCGTGCGCGATCGTCGTGTACGAACCGCTGATGGTGAAGGTGGGGGAGGTGTCGTCGGCGCCCGGCGGGGGTCCGGTCGGGGCGCGGCCGGCACTCCCGCAGGAGGCGAGCAGCATCGCCAGCACCAGGGCCAGTCCGAGCGCCGCTCCGGATCTCACGGACCCCGATCGTAGCTGTCCGCTACGGTAGGGACTTCGATGACGAACGAGGAACTGTGGGCGCTGCTCAAGGAGCGGGCGGTCGAGACACACGTCGCCGGCCACCTCGAGGAGCGGCTGCGTCGCGGCGACCGGCTGCGGGTCAAGCTCGGCTGCGACCCCACCGCGCCGGACCTCCATATCGGCCACCTGGTGGTGCTCGACATCCTCCGGGCGTTTCAGGACGCCGGGCACACGGTGGTCTACATCGTGGGCGACTACACGGCCCTGATCGGCGATCCGAGCGGCCTCTCGGAGACCCGCCCCGCGCTCACCCGGGAACAGGTGGACGAGAACGCTCGGACCTACTTCCGCCAGGTCTACCGGGTCCTCGACGAGGCGAAGACCGAGGTGCACGGGAACGCGGAGTGGCTCGGGGAGCTGGGCGCCGAGGGCACGCTGCGACTGCTCAGCAAGCAGACCCTGCAGTCGGTCCTGCAGCGCGAAGACTTTCAGAACCGGCTGCGGGACGGGGCCCCGATCGCTGCCCACGAGATCCTCTACCCCTTCAACCAGGCCTACGACTCGGTCGCGATCCGGGCCGACGTCGAGATCGGCGGCACCGACCAGCTGTTCAACCTCCTCTTCGGGCGGGAGATCCAGCGCGCCTACGGCCAGGAGGCGCAGGACGTGATGGTGTTCCCCCTGCTGGAGGGTACGGACGGCGTGCGCAAGATGTCGAAGTCGCTGGGCAACTACATCGGCCTGGCCGAGCCGCCGGGGGAGATCTACGGCAAGGTGATGTCGATACCGGACATGCTGACCGAGAAGTACCTGCGGCTCGTCTCCGACCTCTCGCCGGCGGAGCAGGACGAGGTCCTGGCGCTGTCGCCGCGCGACGCGAAGGCGGCCCTCGCCCGCGCTCTGGTGACGCGGCTGGACGGCGAGGCGTCGGCGCAGGAGGCCGAGGAGGACTTCGACCGTAAGTTCCGGCGGCGCGACCTGGATCAGGCCGACATCCCGGTGGTGGAGGTGGCGCAGGGCGCCACGGTGGGGGAGCTGCTGGTCGCCGCGGGCGCGGTCCGCAGCCTCAGCCACGCCCGGCGGCTCGCCGAGCAGGGCGGTCTCTCGGTGGGCGGCGAGAAGGTGAGCCACGACCGTCCGGTGCGTGACGGAGAGATCGTGAAGGTGGGAAAACGGACCTTCGTCAAGGCTTTGGTGCGGTAATCTCCGACCTCGGAGGCAAACGTGTCTGGACATTCCAAGTGGGCCGGTATCAAGCACAAGAAGGCGGTCGTGGACGCCAAGCGGGGGCAGACGTTCACCAAGGCCGCGCGTGAGATCACGATCGCGGCCAAGGAGGGCGGCGGCGACCTCGACGGCAACTTCCGGCTGCGCCTCGCGGTCCAGAAGGCCCGCGAGGTCAACATGCCCGCGGACCGGATCCAGGCGGCCATCGACCGCGGGACCGGCGCCGCCAAGGGAGACGCGCTGGAGGAGCTGCGGTACGAGGGCTTCGGGCCGGCCGGGGTCGCGATCATCGTGGACGCCGTGACCGACAACCGCAACCGGACCGCGCCGCAGATCCGCCACCTCTTCTCCAAGTACGGCGGCAACCTCGGCGAGGCCAACTCGGTGGGTTGGATGTTCGACCGCAAGGGCGTCATCGAGGCCAACCTGAACGGCAAGGACTCGGACGAGGTCGAGCTGGCCGCGATCGAAGCCGGGGCGGAGGACATCCAGTCGGACGCCGGCCACCTGGAGGTGACCACCCAGCCGGAGTCCTTCGAGGCGGTGCGGGAGGCGCTCCAGAGCCAGGGCGTCGCGATCGAGAACGCAGAGCTGACCATGCAGCCGCAGCAGACCGTGCCCGTCGATGAGGATCACGCCGCCCAGGTCCTGCGCCTCATCGAGTACCTGGAGGAGGACGACGACGTCCAGCAGGTCTACGCCAACTTCGACATCCCCGACGACGTGCTGGAGCGGGTCTCCGAGTCTGTTTGAAGCCGGGACGGCCCGGCCGGCCCGAGGTGGATGACCTCATCCTGGGGGTCGATCCCGGGCTCGCCAACACCGGCTGGGCGCTGCTGCGCGACGGTCGCACGATCGTCGACTGGGGCACCATTCGCACGCCGCCCGGGGAGACCGCCCCGCGCCTGGTGGAGCTGGTGCGTGCGCTCGGCGACGCGATCGCGCCCTACGGGGTCCGGGAGGCGGCCCTGGAGGAGCTCTTCATGGGCAAGAACGCCACCAGCGGGATCGCGGTCGCCCAGGCGCGGGGGGCGATCCTGGCCACGCTCGGGGGCGCCGGGGTCGCCGTCCACGAATACACCCCGGCCCAGGTGAAGGCGGTCCTCACCGGCTACGGGTCGGCTCGCAAGCAGCAGGTGATGCGCATGGTCGCGGTTCAGATCGAGGATCCCGATTCGGCCCGGCCCGACCGGCCGGCGATCTCGGACCATGCCGCGGACGCGGCGGCGATCGCGATCTGCCACGCGCGCAGCCGCCGCCTCCGCCGGCTGAGCGGGAGCTGTGGGGGACGGACCCTTGACGAGGCGGCCCGCGACGCCGCCCGTCGGGGGCGGCGCCCGTGATCGGCTACCTGCGCGGCCGGGTGGTGCGGCGCGCCGGCGATCAGATCGTGGTCGAGGTGGGAGGCGTCGGGTATCTCGTCAGCCTGCCGGCCGGTGCCCTGGAGCGGGTGGGGCACGTGGGCGCCACCGCCGAGCTGTACGTCCACACCGTCGTGCGGGAGGACCAGCTGGCGTTGTTCGGGTTCCTCGACCCCGACCAGCTTGACCTCTTCGAGCTCCTGATCCAGGTCGACGGGGTGGGCCCCAAGGTCGGCGTCGCGATTCTTTCCACCGCCAGCCTGGACGTCCTCCGGCGGGCGATCCTGACCGGGGAGGTGGGGCCGATCCGGAAAGCGCCCGGTGTGGGCCCGCGCACGGCCCAGAAGGTGATCATCGACCTCCAGCCCAAGCTGGCCGCGCAGCGCCAGGCGGCCGGGCTCGCCGCCGCCGTGGCCGAGGCCCCGCAGACGCCGCCCAATGAGCGCGCGGCCCGGGTCGAGGAGGCGCTGCGTGGCCTCGGCTTCACGCCCGCGCTGGCCCGGTCGGGCGCCTCCGCGGTCGACTGGCGAACCGAGCCGACACCCGAAGAGGCGCTCGCGACGGCCCTGCGATCGCTGGGGAGTCGCGGGCGGTGAGCGAGCTGGTGCGGGCCGGCGGCCCGGGGCCGGAGGAGGAGCAGTTCGACCGCACGCTCCGCCCCCAGCACCTCGCCGATTACGTCGGCCAGGACGCCGTCAAAGAGAATCTCGGCATCCTGCTGGAGGCGGCCAAGCGGCGCGGCGAGCCGGTCGAGCACATCCTGCTCAGCGGACCACCCGGGCTGGGCAAGACGACGCTCGCCATCATCATCGCCAACGAGCTGGGCGTGCAGATCCGGACCACCTCCGGGCCCGCCATCGACCACGCCGGGGCTCTCGGGTCCCTGCTCACCAACCTGGCCGATCGGGATGTCCTCTTCATCGACGAGGTGCACCGGCTCCAGACCCAGGTCGAGGAGGCTCTGTATCCGGCACTCGAGGACTTCACGTTCGACTTCGTCGCCGGCAAAGGAGCGGGGGCGGTGGCGATGCAGCTTCCGCTCGCCCACTTCAGCTGCATCGGCGCGACCACCCGCCAGGGCCTGCTCTCGGCGCCTCTGCGCGATCGCTTTGGGGCCACCTATCGGCTCGACTTCTACACCGTCGAGGATCTGGAGCGGATCATCGCCCGCTCGGCGCGGCTCCTCGACTTCGAGGTCGAGTCCGCCGCCCGCACGGAGCTGGCGAAGCGGTCACGGGGGACTCCCCGCATCGCGAACCGGCTCCTGCGCTGGGTCCGCGACTACGCCCAGGTACGAGCCGACGGTCGCGGCACGCTCGCGGTCGCGAGCGCCGCTCTCGCCAGCATGGACATTGACGAGATCGGGCTGGAACCGCTCGACCGTCGCCTGCTGGAGACGATCGTGACCTCATTCGGCGGCGGACCGGTGGGGCTCGACACGATCGCCGTCTCGCTGGCCGAGGAGCCGGCCACGATCGAAGACGTCCACGAGCCGTTCCTGATCCAGCTCGGGTTTCTGGCGCGGACGCCGCGCGGGCGGGTCGCGACCCCCCTCGCCTACCAGCACCTGGGTCTGCGGCCGCCCGAGGGAGGGGCTCAACAGGGCGCGCTCCCGTTCTGAGGCGGGGCGGGGGGTGGACGGCTTCGCGCTGGCGCGCGAGCGCTTCGCGCACGGGTCGTTAGGCACCGTGCGTGCCGGTTGGGAGCGCGCATTTGACTTACTTGGGCGGGCTCGCGCCCCCCAAACCCCCCCGGCGGCACTCGCCGCCGTTCCCTGCCGGGCCCGCAGTGGTTGCTGCTCGTGTGAGGTTGCTCCTGGCTTGCTTCGGGCTGTCGCCCGAGCTGCGCCCGCTTGTACGTGGCCGCGGGGTTCCTACGGGTGCTCAACGGCGGGCTGCCGGCGGAGAGGAGGGCTGTCGCGAGTCGATGCCGGCGCCTGCTGGTACGTGTCCGCGGGGTTCTACGGGACCTCAACACTGGGCTGCGTGAGACGCGTCGCGGAGCGTCCCGGATCAGAACGGAGGTTTCCCGGGTCTGGTCCGTAGAATCCGGAGTCGTTTTGCGACTGGTCCTCTCCTGGCCGGTGCGCGTGATCGTGGTCGCGCTCCTGGTCTTCACTCTCTTCGTGGACGGCGCGGGCTACTGGTACCGGCTGATCCACCACGACCCTCTGACCGGCAGCGTCTCCGGGCTGCCGCCGAACTTCTTCGGTCAGCAGTTCTACATCCACAAGGGTCTCGACCTGACAGGCGGCTCCGACCTGCTGTTCCAGATGTCGGACTTCCCGCCCGGCCAGTCCAAGCAGCAGGTGCAGCAGGAGACGATCGGGGTCATCGAGGCGCGGATCAACTCGCTGGGGGTCACCTCCCCCGTCATCACGCCCGTCGGCGACGACCAGATCAGTGTCCAGCTCGCCGGCATCAACGCGGCGCAGGCGCAGCAGCAGATCGGGACCACCGCGCGCCTGGTGCTGACCACGTGGGTGCCGGACAAGAGCATCACCGGCGGCCCCTATCCCGGCTACAAGCCTGAGATCCAGACCGATTTCAAGGGCTCGGACCTTCAGTCGGCGACCGCCGCACTCAACTCGAGCGGCAGCGGTTGGGAGGTCAACCTCCAGTTCAACCAGGCGGGCGGCAACGTCTTCGGCCGGGTCTCGCAGCAGGCGTACTCGGTCGGCCAGTCGCAGGGGACGACGGCCCCCCCGGCGCACGTCACGTTCTGGCTCGACCTGACCCAGGAGGACATCGACAACTGGAACACGGTGGCCGGTACCGTCTACGGGAACTACAACCAGACCAAGGGCGGCAAGCTCCTCACCGACGCCTTCGTCCAGCAGCCCAGCTCCAGCCAGACCCAGATCACCGGGAACTTCACCTCCGAGAGCGCGAAGAACCTCGCCAACTTGCTCAACGACGGCTCGCTCCCGGTGACGTTGACCCCCATCTCGGCCACCGACGTGGGCGCTCAGCTGGGCCAGCAGTCGGTCAACCAGAGCCTGCTCGCGGGCGCGCTGGGGCTGGCGATCGTGATCATCTTCATGCTCGCCCTCTACCGGCTCCCGGGACTGCTCGCGAGCCTGGCGCTGTGCTGCTACGCGGGGCTGCTCCTGATGGTCTTCAAGGTGCTCGGCGTGACCGTGACGCTGGGCAGCCTCACCGGCTTCGTGCTCAGTGTGGGGATGGCGGTGGACGCCAACGTGCTGATCTTCGAGCGCTTGAAAGAAGAGCTGCGGGCGGGGAGAACCATGTCCGCCGCGGTCGAGCGCTCGGTCTCACGCGCCTGGCCGGCGATTCGCGACTCCAACACTTCGACGCTCATCACGGCCGTGATCCTCTACGCGTTCAACACCGGTGACGTGCAGGGCTTCGCGCTCACCCTTGCCCTGGGCGTGCTGGCCAGCCTGATCAGCTCGATCATCATCACCCACAACCTGCTGGCGATCGTGCTCAACCTGGGCTGGACGCGCACCAACTCGTTCCTGGGGGTGCCGAGTGCCCGGCCAGTCGGCGGTTAGCTCGCAGGCGGTCGGGAGCACCGCCGAGGCGACCGATCGCCCCCAGTCGCGCCGCCTGGACCTGATCGGCAAGCGCAACTGGTTCTTCCTCGTCTCCCTCATCATCATCGTGCCCGGGATCGTCTCCATGGTCACTCACGGCTTCTCGCTCGGGGTCGACTTCGTGGGTGGCAGCCAGGCCACGGTCTACTTCGAACATCCGGCCACCCTGGCCGAGGTGCAGGCGGCGGTGACGGCACTCAAGGGCAGCTCGGCCACCGTCCAGGAGACCACGGGTGGGACCGGGGCGGGCGGCTTCGTGATCACGACGCCCGTGCTCACCCCGAGCCAGCAGGCCGCGTTCGAGTCCCAACTCGCCGCCCAGGTCGGGCCCATCAACCAGGGGAAGAGCACCTACACGCAGGTGGGGGCGTCGGTGGCGCAGAACACGGTGCGAAACGCGTTCGCGGCGATCATCCTGGCCTCGCTCTGCATCCTCGGATACCTGGCCTTCCGCTTCCGCAAAGTGCCCGGCGGGTGGCGCTCGGGGCTGCAGTTCGGCGGGTCGGCGCTGATCGCCCTGCTCCACGACGTCTTCGTGCTGACCGGGATCTACTCCATCCTGGGACGGGTCTTCGACCTCCCTATCGGCCAGATCAACAGCCTCTTTCTGACCGCGCTGCTGACGGTGGTCGGATTCTCGGTCCACGACACGATCGTGGTCTTCGACCGGATCCGGGAGAACCTGCTGACCACTCGCGGGCTGACCTTCGACCAGACCGCGAACCTGAGCCTGATGCAGACGCTGAACCGGTCCATCATCACCAGCTTCACCGTGGTCATCGTCCTGGTCGCCCTGCTCTTCTTCGGCGGCGCCACGATCCAGGGCTTCGTGCTCGGCCTCCTGATCGGCATCGTGTCGGGGACGTACAGCTCGATCTTCAACGCGACGCCGATACTGGTCGTCTGGCGGCATTTGCAGCCATTGCGTTGATGTGTCTCCTTCAAATCCGAAACCGACTCCCCATCCCTCCTGGCCGCTCCTGGAGGTGCGCCGGCTGATCGAGCCGAGCCTGGACTCGCTCGGCTTTACGGTCGAAGAACTGACCCGCACCGGCAAGGCGCTGCGCCTGGTCATCGACCGCCAAGCGGGAGTCGTTTCGGTCGATGACTGCCAGCGCGTCTCGGAGCTGGTCGGACCGCTCTTGGACCAGGCCGACCTGATCCCCGACTCCTATACCCTGGAGGTCTGGTCGCCCGGCGCCGAGCGGCCGCTCAGGAGCCGCGCCGACTATCTGCGCTTCACGGGCTTCCTGGTCAACGTGCGCGCGCGGAGCGGCGAAGCCGAGGTGGTCGTAGAGGGGACGCTGGAGAAGGTCGACGAGGACGGGATCACGGTGGTCGGCCAGCGGAAGACGGGCAGGGCGACCAAAGAGCTCCGGACCGAGATCGCGTGGCCCGACATCGAGGCGGCCCGCACGGCGGTCGCGGTCTGAGGCGCGCCACGAAAACACGCACGCTCCGCTACGCTGGGTCCCCGGTGTGATCCAGGCCGCTGTGAAGCGTCCGGCGAAGAGTGGAGAGGCTGAACGTTGAGCCCTGCGCGCGGCGGCCGCCGTGCCGCCGCACCCCCGGCGGAGTCGCTGCTGACCGCGCTCGAGGCTCTCAGTGCCTCGGTCGGGATCGCCAAGCAGGACCTGCTGGAGACGGTCGAATCGGCGCTGGCAGTGGCCTACCAGCGCGCTTTCGAGACGCCGGGAACGGTGAAGGTGACGCTCGACGCCGACACCGGCGAGCTGCGCACGACCGCCAGCGAGGTCACCGCCGACGGCGAGCTGCGCACCGTCGACCTGCCGGTCGACCAGTTCCGCCGCCTGGCGGCGCAGACGGCGCGTGCCGCGGTGCTTCGCCATCTCCACGACCTGGAGCGCGACCGAGCCCTGGAGGAGCTGACGCAGCAGCACGGCCACCTGGCGACCGGCTTCATCGACCGCGTCGACGAGCGCGGCGCCGTCGTCGACCTGGGGAAGGTCGAGGGCTGGCTGCCTCGTGAGGAACAGGTTCCGGGCGAGCGGCTCCAGCCCGGGAGCCCGATCACGGTGGTGCTGCTCGAGAACACACAGCGCGGCCAGGTGCGCGTCTCCCGGGCCAACCGGGCCTTCGTGCTCCGGCTGCTGGAGGCCGAGGTGCCCGAGATCGCCGGCGGCACCGTACAGGTCCGCGCGATCGCCCGCGAGCCCGGCCTTCGCACCAAGATCGCCGTCTCCAGCCTCGACCCCGGGGTCGACGCGGTCGGCGCCTGCGTCGGCCCGCGCGGCGTCCGTCATCGCTCCCTTACCGCACAGCTGGGCCAGGAGCACGTCGACGTGGTGCCCTACGACACGGACCCCGAGAAGTACGTCGCCGCCGCCCTCGGCCCGGCGCGGGTGAGCAGCGTCAGCATCGATGCCGACACCCGGACCGCCAACGTGCGAGTGCCCCGGGACCAGCTCTCGCTCGCCATCGGCCGCGACGGACAGAACGCCCGCCTGGGCGCCAAGCTGACCGGTTGGCGGATCGACATCAAGGCGGTCGGCGACGACGGGCCGGCCCGTGGGTAGCCCGCGCCGGCCGATGTCCGTCGTTCGCGCGAGATCGGGACGATGGCGGGCCCCAGAAGGCGGTTTGCGCGTGAAACCGGGACGATGCGAGCTTTGACCGCGGCTCCGGAGCGGACCTGCGTAGGGTGCCGCCGGAAGGGCCCGCAGCGGGAGCTGCTGCGGGTGGTTCGCTCGCCCTCCGGAGAGATCACCGTCGACGGCGCGCGACGCTCCCCCGGACGCGGCGCCTACCTGCACCCGGACCCCGAATGCGCGCTGCTGGCGCGGCGCCGGCGGGCGCTCGAGAGGGCGCTGCGCTTCCCCATCCCGGCCTCGCTCTGGACGGCGCTGGAAACGGCGTCGAGTTCGCGTCCGTCGTAGACTTTTGCCTCCCTGGGTTGCACGGGCGGCCCGCGTTGCGGCACGCCGCCGGCCCCGCCGGCTTCTGACGGAGGTTCTCCCTACTCTTCAGCATGAAGGCACACGAACTCGCGCGCGAACTGAATATCAGCCACTCCGAACTGGTCAACTTCCTGCGCCAGCGGCGGCTGACCCGCAACGTGGCGGCCCCGCTGCCGCCCCGGGCGATCGACGCCGCTCGCGCACAGTTCCGGCAGTCGGGAGGCACGCTGACCAAGGCCGCCCCCCAGTCCCGGACGGTGCAGCTGCCGCCCACGCTGACCGTGCGCGAGCTCGCCGATGCGTTCAGCGTCGACGCCGCGGACGTGATCAAGAAGCTGATGGCGTCGGGCGTGCTGGCGACCACCAATCAAACGGTCGACTTCGGCACCGCCGAGACCGTCGGCGACGAGTTCGGCATCAAGGTCGAGGCGCGCCCGGTGGCGGATACCGTTCAGACCGGTGACGGCACTCAGCAAGGGGTCGTCACGCAGACGCGTCAGGAGTTCTTCAGCCTCGAGCGCGAGGACCAGGGCGAGCTGGAGCCACGGGCGCCCATCGTCGCTGTTCTGGGCCACGTCGACCACGGCAAGACGTCGATCCTGGACGCCATCCGCAAGACCCACGTCGCCTCCGGAGAGGTCGGCGGCATCACTCAGCGCATCGGGGCCTACCGCGTGCAGACGCCGGAGGGTGACACCGTCGTCTTCATCGACACCCCGGGCCACGAGGCGTTCACCGCCATGCGGTCGCGCGGCGCCCAGGTGACCGACCTGGTGGTGCTGGTGGTGGCGGCCGACGACGGCGTCATGCCCCAGACCATCGAAGCGATCCAGCACGCGAAGGCTGCCGAGGTGCCCATCATCGTGGCGGTCAACAAGATCGACCTCGAGGGCGCGAACCCCGACCGCGTGTTCCAGGAGCTGACCCAGAACGGCGTGGTCCCGCGGCAGTACGGCGGCGAGACCGAGACCGTCCTGGTGTCGGCGCGGACGGGCCAGGGCCTGGACGACCTGCTGACCACCATCGTGCTGTCGGCCGAGATCCTGGAGCTGAAGGCGAACCCGCACCGGCCCGCGATCGGCACCGTGGTGGACGCCAACGTGGAGCGTGGACGTGGTCACGTCGCCACCGTGCTGGTCCAGAACGGCACGCTGCGGGTCGGGGACGACTTCGTGGTCGGCCACATCTTCGGACGGGTCCGCGCCCTGCAGGACGACCGCGGAGCGCAGATCAAGGAGGCGGGCCCGGCGACGCCGGTGGTGGTGTCAGGCCTCTCCGATCTGCCCGGGGCGGGCGACATCTTCCAGGTCGTGTCGAGCGAGCGCACCGCCCGTCAGCTCGCGCAGCAGAAGCTGCAGGAGCACCGCCAGCAGGAGATGGAGTCCGGGCTCGGGCCTCGCCTCACGCTCGAGGAGCTGGGCCGGCGTGCGCAGGAGAGCGAGGTCAAGGAGCTCAACCTGGTCGTCAAGGCCGACATGCAGGGGACCCTGGAGGCGGTGCTCTCGAGCCTGCAGAAGATCGAGGACCCGGTGGTCACGATCAAGGTCGTGGGCAGCGGCGTGGGCGCCATCAACGAGTCGGACGTGCTCCTGGCCAGCGTCTCGCGCGCCATCATCATCGGCTTCAACTCGAAGCCCAACACGCCGGCGGAGAAGACGGCCGACCGTGAGCAGGTCGAGATCCGGACCTACGACATCATCTACAAGCTGGTCGAGGACGTCGAGCGTGCCATCCGGGGCATGCGTGAGCCGACCTACCGGGAGGTCCGCGAGGGGGCGGTGGAGGTCGTGATGCCGATCTCGGTTCCCCGCGCGGGGCGCATCGCGGGCTGCCGTGTCACCGAAGGCAAGGTCTCGCGCGGCGGCGTGGTCAAGCTGGTCCGGAACCGGCAGCAGATCTGGCAGGGGCCGATTCGCTCTCTCCGCCATTACAAGGACGACGTGCGCGAGATGTCGGAGGGCGACGAGTGCGGCATCGGCCTCGAGGGCTTCGACGACTTCGAGCCGGGTGACGTGATGGAGACCTATCGCCTGGAGCTGGAGGAGATCTGACCGTTCTCATGGCCGGCCACCGCACCGATCAAGTCGGGGCGCAGGTCCGGGAGGAGATCATGCAGATCATCCGCCGAGAGCTGAAGGACCCGCGCATCGGCTTCGCCAGCATCACGCAGGTCCGCATGTCGCCGGACCTGCGGCTGGCGCGCGTGCGGGTCTCGGTCCTGGGTGACGAGACCGAGCAGAAGCGGACGCTGACCGGGCTCCGCTCCGCCACCGGCATGATCCGGCATCAGCTGGGCCGGCGTCTGACCAACCTCCGGTTCTCGCCCGAGCTTCGCTTCGAGCTCGACCCCTCGATCGAGTACTCGGTGCGGATCTCCAAGCGGCTGCGGGAGCTGCTGCCCGACGAAGGTGGGGAAGACGGCACCGAGCGCGGCGAGGCATCCCCGCCGCCCGAGGAGACCACGTGACCAACCCCACGAGGCTCCGGAAGCCGCCTCTCGCGGGATCCGCGGGCGCGAAGCGCCCGGCGTCCGTCGGCGGGCGTCGCGAGAGCGGGTTCCGCGAGCTGCTGGGTGAGCTGCGCCGCGTGCTGGCAGAGCAGCGGGACGTGGTCATCTTCGGCCACAAGGACGCGGACGGCGACACGCTGGGCTCCGGCCTCGCCTTCGCCGAAGGTCTGCGGGGCAGCGGCCACCGCGCCTGGGTGGTGATCCCGCCGCCGCACCCCGAGCTCTACAGCTGGGTGCCCGGCTTCGCGGACCTGCTCGACGAGGCTCCGGAGGACGTCCGCGGTGGCGTCGCGCTCTTCTTAGACGCCAGCAACGTGGAGAGGACCGAACAGGAGGCGGCCCACCTGGGGGACCGGGCGGCGATCGTCAACATCGACCATCACGAGTCGAACACCCGCTATGGGACGCTCAATCTGATCGATCCCGGCGCGGCGGCGGTGGGGCAGATGTGCCTGGGCATCTTCGACGAGCTGGGCTGGGAGATCACGCCCACCATGGCCACCTGTCTCTACGCCGCGATCCTGACCGACACCGGCGGGTTTCGCCACGCCAACACCGACCAGTCGGTGCTCCGGGACGCCGCCCGCCTGGCCGCTCTGGGCGCCGACCCGGCGGACATCGCGGGCCGGGTCTACAACTCGCGGCCACTCTCGACGATGCGGTTGCAGGCGATCAGCCTCGCCTCCATGCAGGTGGAGGCGGGCGGCCGGATGGTGTGGGCGCGGGTGACCCGGCAGATGCTCCACCGGGCGGGCGCCGTGATGGCCGAGTCGGAGGGCGTCATCGACGGCCTCAACTCGGTAATCGGCATCTCGGTCGCGGTCGTCTTCAAGGAAGTGTCGGCGAACCTGGTCAAGATCAGCGTGCGCAGCCGCGAAGACGTCGACGCGGCGGCGATCTGCGCCCGCTTCGGCGGGGGCGGTCACCGGCGGGCGGCGGGCGCGGAGCTGCGGCTCTCACTGCGAGAGGCGATCGACGCCGTGCTGGCGGTCGCGACGGAGGCAATCGAGCATGCGGGCGGCCGTCCTCAACATCGATAAGCCGGCGGGGATGACCTCCTTCGCGGTCGTCCGCCGGGTCCGGCAGGTGGCGAAGGTGAAGCGCGTGGGGCACGGCGGGACCCTTGACCCCCTCGCGACCGGTGTTCTGCCCATCCTGCTCGGCGGTGCCACCCGGCTCTCGGACCTGGCTCACAAGCTGCCCAAGGCGTACGACGCCGAGGTCCTGTTCGGGGCCACCACCATCACCGACGACGCCGAGGCGGAACCGGAGACCGTCGCGGATCCGAGCGGGCTCACCGCGGACCAGGTGCGCACCGCGCTGAGCGCGTTCGTGGGACGGATCTCTCAGCGTCCTCCCGTCTTCAGCGCCGTCAAGATCGACGGTGAGCGCGCGTACAAGCTGGCCCGCCGAGGCGAGGTGGAGACGCCGCAGCCGCGCATGGTGGAGATCGTGGAGGCGGGGTTGCTCGGGTTCACGGCCGGCCCGGAGGCCCGTGCCCGGGTGCGCGTGGTCTGCCACTCGGGCGTCTACCTGCGGGCGCTGGCCCGGGACCTGGGCGAGCGGCTCGAGGTGGGCGGCTACCTGGGCCGGCTGGTCCGGACGGCCTACGGCCCGCTCCGGGTGGAGGACGCGGTGCCGCTCGACCAGCTGGCGACCGCCGAGGCGGTGGAGGCGGCCGCCCTCTCGCCCTCGGTGTTGCTGCCCGACATGCGCCCGGTGCGGCTCTCGGTGGAGCAGGAGGCGCTGGTGCGAGCGGGTCGCCCGGTGCGGGTGCTGCCCCCGCCGCCGCCGGGGCTGCTGCGGGCTCTCGACGAGGAGGGCGGACTGGTCGCCATCGGGCACACCGACCCCCTGCACCGGACCTTCGTGCCGGACAAAGTCCTCGCCTAGAGCCGTGCCGGTGCCATCCACCCCCCGTTTCGCACGGAACGGGGGTCATCCCGCCCCGGATAGCACCCCTTTCGCACGGAACGGGGGTCATCCCGCACCGGATGGGATCCCTTCCGTGCGAAACGGGGACTGGGGGTAAGGGGCAGGGATGCGTACGCGGTTCAACCTCGTCCCCCCTCGCATCGACGGTCCCTGCGCGCTCGGTATCGGCAGCTTCGACGGGGTGCACCGCGGCCACCAGACGGTGATTCGCACGCTGCGGGAGGCGGCGGACACCCTGGGCGGGCCGGCGGCCTTGATCACCTTCGACCCTCATCCGCGCTGCGTGCTGGACCCCGCCAACTGCCCTCCGCAGATCACCACCCTGGAGGAGCGGCTGGAACAGGTGGGGCGGCTGGGAGTCGACGAGGCGATCGTGGTCGAGTTCACGCGTGAGCTCGCGAGCTGGCCGCCCCAGGTGTTCATGGGCCGCGTTCTCCAGATCATGGATCTGCGGCAGCTGGTGGTCGGCTACGACTTCGCGCTCGGCCGGGCGCGAGCGGGAAACCTGACCTGGCTGCGGGAGCGGGGGCGCGAGGAAGGCTACGACGTGACGGTGGTGTCGCCGGTAGGGGCGGGTCCGACTGTCGATGAAGTCCATTCGTCCGAGGTCCGCCGGCTGCTCACGCTGGGGGAGGTGCGGCCGGCGGCGGTGCTTCTGGGCCGGCCCTACTCGCTTCGCGGGCTGGTCGAGCAGGGGGATCGGATCGGGCGCAGCATGGGCTTCCCGACCGCCAACCTGGCGGTGCCCCCGGGGAAGCTGGTGCCGGCGCGCGGCATCTACGCCGGGTGGGCGCGCGAGGTCGATGCCGGCCCCTCGGTGCGCCACCAGGCCGCGATCTCGATCGGATACCGGCCCACCTTCGGCAAGACCGAGCTGCGGGTGGAGGCGTTTCTGCTCGACTTCGAGGGCGACCTGTACGAGCACCGGCTGGAGCTGGAGCTGATCTCCCGGCTGCGTGGCGAGGTCAAGTTCGCGAGCGTGGAAGACCTGGTGCAGGCGATGCGGCAGGACGTGGCTGACACGCGACGGGTGCTGAGCGAGCCCAGCTGACCGCCGGCCGGGCCTCGCCTGCGTGCGTAGCCATAACTCCCGTTTCGCACGGAACGGATCCTATTCGGCGCCCGATGACACCCCCTTCGTGCGAAACGGGGACGAGGGGCGCGCGTTACCCGGACCTTGAGAGGAGAAGCTGCTAAGATTTAGGCATGCCTCAAATTGCCGAGGGGGCAAGCCAAACAATTGCTCTCAGCCAGAGCCAGGGCGACTATTTGAAAGCGCTCTATCACCTGGCGGCCGGCGAGCCCGTGGCCGGTTCGCAGCTGGCCGAGCGTCTCGGCGTCTCACCGGCCTCGGCCACCGAGATGCTGGCCAAGCTGGTGGCGCAGGGCCTGGTGACGCACGAGCGGTACCGGGGCGCCGCCCTCACCATCGAAGGGCGCAAGGCGGCGCTGGCCCTGATCCGCCGTCATCGCCTGATCGAGACCTTCCTGGTCCGCATCCTGGGCTACTCCTGGGACGAGGTCCACGCGGAGGCGGAACGCCTCGAGCATGTGGTCTCGCAGCTGATGGCGGAGCGCATGTTCGAGGCGCTGGGGTGCCCCGAGGTCGACTGCCACGGCGATCCCATCCCGAGCCCGGAGGGAAGCATCACCGACATCCGGCACCCGTCTCTGTTGGAGGCGCTGCCGGGAGAGCATCACACGGTGCGCCGGGTCTCCGACGCCGACCCCGGACGGCTGCGGCTGATCGACAAGCTCGGGCTCCGCCCGGGCGTCGAAGTGGTGGTCCTGCGCGAGAGCGCCTACGAGGGGCCGCTCCTGGTGCGCACCGATGATCGCGAGGTGGAGGTCCCGCTGGGCGCGGCCCGAGGGGTCTTCGTGGCGTGAGCGTGCTCACGTACGGGCTGGGGCTGGGGAGATGAGCGCGGAGGAGACGCGCCGCGGGGCCCGGCTGGCCGAGGAGCTGGGCGACGCCGTGGTCCCGACTCCGGCCGAGCAGGCCGGAGCCGCCCTGCCGGGCGAGCGGCAGGTCGCGGACGCCGCCCAGCGCTCGCTGCACGGTGACCTTCGCGGGCTGCGAGCGGTGCTGCCCTTCATGGGCCCGGCGTTCGTCGCCGCGGTCGCCTACGTCGACCCCGGCAACTTCGCCAGCAACCTGACCTCCGGCGCTACCTACGGATACCTGCTGCTCTGGGTGGTGCTGGGCGCCAACCTGATCGCGATGGTGGTCCAGTCGCTCTCGGCGCGCCTCGGCATCGCCACCGGGCACAACCTGGCCGAGGTCTGCCGGGAGCGCTTCCCGCGCCCGGTGGTGTGGGCGCTCTGGGTGGTGGCGGAGCTGGTGGCGATGGCGACCGACCTCGCCGAGTTCGTGGGAGCCGCCCTCGGGCTCAATCTCCTGTTCGGGATCCCGCTCTTCCCGGCCGCCCTGCTGACCGGCCTCGCCACCTTCGCCATCCTGGGCCTGCAAGCTCGCGGGGTCCGGCAGCTGGAGGCGGTGATCACCGCCATGGTGGGGGTGATCGTCCTCGCCTTCACGGTCCAGATCGTGCTCGCCCGGCCCTCCCTGTCCGGCATCGTGCACGGCACCCTGGTGCCCCAGTTCGACGGCGCGCAGTCGGTTCTGCTCGCCGCCAGCATCGTCGGCGCGACCGTGATGCCTCACGTGATCTACCTCCACTCCGCGCTGACGCAGCGGCGGGTGGTGGGGCGCAGTGCCGCCCAACGCTGGCGGATCTACCGGTTCGAGCGGCTCGACGTCATCGTCGCCATGGGGGTGGCGGGCTTGGTCAACATGGCCATGCTGGCGCTGGCGGCTGCGGTCTTCTTTCACAAGACCGGCACCGACCCCCAGAACCTGAACCAGGTGGCGGCGACCCTGGGCCAGGTGCTCGGCTTCCACGCCAACTGGATCTTCGGGCTGGCGCTGCTCGCCTCCGGACTCTCCTCCTCGTCGGTGGGGACGCTCGCGGGCCAGGTGGTGATGCAGGGCTTCCTGCGCCGGCGAGTCCCGGTGCTGCTGCGGCGGGTCGTCACCATGCTGCCCGCGCTGTTCGTGATCGGAATCGGCCTCGACCCGACCCAGGTCCTGATCCTGAGCCAGGTGGCGCTCTCCTTCGGCATCCCGTTCGCGCTCATCCCCCTGGTGCTGTTCACGCGCGACCGCGGAGTGATGGGCGCGCTGGTGACGTCGCGCTGGGTCAACGCGGGCGCCTACGCGGTGGTGGCGCTGATCGTCTCGCTCAACGTCTTTCTTCTCGCCCAGACCTTCACCGGGGTCTGATCCCGGCTCGGCGGTAGCGCCGAGGGCCGGCGCCGGCAGTCGGGGAACTTTGGGACGGGCGCTGTTACCTTCCGTTCGGTGAAGGACGCCCTGGTGATCGTGAACCCCGCCTCCGCGGGCGGCCGCACCGGCCGGACCTGGCACGTCGTCGCGGCCGCCCTGCGCGGGGCCGGGCTTTCCTTCGACTCAGCTCTCACCACCGCCCCCGGCGAGGCCACCGTGCTCACCCGCCAGGCACTCGCCGAGGGATGGCCGGCGGTGGTGGCGGCAGGCGGCGACGGGACCATCCACGAGGTCGTCAACGGGTTCTTCGACGACGACGGGACCGCGCTCGGCGCTCCCGCCCGGCTGGGACTGGTGCCGCTGGGGACCGGGGGTGACTTCCGGCGGACGTTTGGCTTCTCGACCGACCCGGCGGAGGCGGGCGCGATCCTGCGCGCCGGGCGCGTCCGCCGCATCGACCTGGGACGCGTCACCTTCGAGCGGCACGACGGGTCCCGCGGCGTGCGCGTTTTCTGCAACATCGCCGACGCGGGGCTGGGGGGCGAGGTCGTCCATCGCGTCAACCGCGGGGTGCGGCTGGGCCCCGGACGGCTCACCTTTCTACTCGCCTCGGGGGTCAGCCTGCTGAGGTGGCAAAATCGCCGGCTGCGCGTCGACGCCGACGGTGACACCGAGGAGCTGACGGCGCAGCAGGCGGTGGTGGCGAACGCGCGGTACTACGGTGGCGGTATGTGCATCGCCCCCCAAGCCGAACCCGACGACGGTCTCCTCGATCTGGTGCTGGTGGGGGACGTGGGCCGGCTGGAGAACGTCCGGTTGATGGGCCCCCTGCGTGAGGGCACGCACCTGGACGGCCGCTTCCCGATCACCAGCCGGCGGGTGCGGCGGGTGACGGTGGAGGCGGAAGGGACGGTGCGCCTGGACCTCGACGGCGAGCAGCCGGGCCGGGTGCCGGCCACCTTCGAGGTGGTCCCGGGCGCCCTGGAGCTGATCGTCCCGTGAGGGGGGCCGTCTCTTCTCCGCACCGGCTGGCTTCCGAGATCGGCGCTCAGGTCCTGCGTGAGGGGGGCAACGCGGTCGACGCCGCCGTCGCCACTGACGCCGCTCTCTGCGTGATCTACCCGCACATGACATCGATCGGCGGCGACCTGTTCGCGCTCGTCTGGCCCGCCAACGCGCCCGCGCCGTACGGGCTGGCGGGAGCCGGCGCCTCCGGATCCGGGGCCACCATCGAGGCGGTGCGGGCCGCCGGCCACGCGCGGATGCCGGAGCGGGGGGCGATGACCGTCACCGCGCCGGGCACCGCAGAGGCCTGGGGAAGGCTCGTCGAGCGCTTCGGACGGCTGGGCCTGGAACCACTGCTGGCGCCGGCCGCGACCCTGGCGGAGGAGGGCTGGGAGGTCTCGTCGGGCGTGGCGGAGGGGATGCGGCGCACGGCGGACTGGCGCCGCTTGCTCCCCCAGGTCTGGGCTCTGTGGCCGTCGCTGGAGCCTGGCATGACCCTGCGCAACCCCGACCTGGCGGCGGTCCTGCGGTCGATCGGCAGGTACGGATACAGCGCCTTCGCACTCGGGGAGGTGGCACAGGCGATCGCGGACACGGTCCGGGAAGCGGGCGGGTTTCTGACCCCGGCCGACGTCCGTACCCGGGCCACCTGGGTGACGGCGGTTCCGTTCTCCTACCGGGACCACCGCGTGTGGGAGCTGCCACCCCCCACGCAGGGGCTGGCGGCGGCCGGTCTGTTCCGCCGTTTCGAGGCGTATGGGTCGGAGGACCTGCTGGGCGAGCCGTTCGGGGCCATCCTGCGGCGTGCGCGGGACACGGTGTACAGGCTCCGCGACCGCTACATCACCGACCCCGACTTCGTGGACACGCCTCGGGAGCCGTTCCTGGACCCGTCGGTCGACGGCGGTCTTGCCGGCGACCCCTTGGCCGACGGCGACACCATCGCGCTCACCGCCGTCGATGAGGAGGGGACCCTGGTGAGCATGATCCAGAGCGTGTCCGGCCCCTTCGGCTCCGGCGTGGTGGCCCGCGGGACCGGCGTCATGCTGCACAACCGCGGCAGCTACTTCAGCCTCGACGAAGGCCACGTCAACCGGCTCGAGCCGCACAAGCGGACCATGCACACGCTGATCCCGGCGATGGCCCAGGGGCGGGATCGACGGATCGCGTTCGGCACCATGGGCGGCGATGGACAGCCGCAGCTCCAGGCGCAGGTGCTGCTCCAGCTTGTCGACCGCGGCTGCGGCGCCCAGGAGGCGGTGGCGGCGCCGCGGGTCCGGGCCGCCGACGCGACCACCACCTGGGTGGAGGCCAACCACCCGCACGCCCGCGCCTGGCTCCGCTCGCTGCCGGGCGCGATGCCGCTGGCGCCCGCCGACGTCGCGTTCGGCCACGCCACCGCCATCGTGGCCGGCCGGGAGAGGGGGTGGGACGCCGGCGCCGACCCCCGCTCCGACGGCGCCGTCGCCCGGTCGTGAGGGGGAGGGCCCTGTTCGCGCTCGCGCGCGAGCGCTTCGCGCACGAGGGCGTAGGCACCGTGCGTGCCGGTTGCGGGCGCGCATCTGTCTGACCCAGGGTGGGCACGGCCCCCCTCGACCCCCCGGCGGCACTCGCCGCCGTTCCCTGCCGGGCCCGCAGTGTGGCGTCCTCTCGTGAGGTCGAGCCGGGGCTCGCTTCGGGCTGTCGCCCGAGCTCGCGCCCGCTTGTGCGTCTCCGCGGGGTGCTTCCGAACCTCAACCGTGGGCCGCGCGAGTCGAGCGCGCCGCGCGGATGCCCCTCAAACTATCGACGCCAGTCCCACCCCGAAACCGCGGTGAGGCGTCTGCGTATACTTCCCTGCTGGTTTGGCAGTCGAGAGCGAACTTAGAGGAAGTCTGATCGCGGAGCACCGCACGCACGAGACCGACACCGGCTCGCCCGAGGTGCAGATCGCGATCTTCACCGAGCGCATCAGGCAGCTCACCGAGCACCTGAGGGTGAATCACAGGGATCATCACTCCCGCCGCGGGTTGCTGGTGCTGGTTGGAAAGCGGCGCCGGCTGCTGAACTACCTGGCTCGTAACGACATCGAGCGCTACCGGGCGCTGATCGCGAAGCTGGGTATACGGCGGTGATCGGATCGGGCGTGGAAGTGCTCCACGTCCGGTTCTTAGTCTCGGGGGGACTTCAGGCCCCTACCAACCGGCCCCGCAGGCCGCCTCGGAGAGTGCTCCTGAGGTAGTGCTTCGGCTCCGGTTGCTAGGCTCCTGACCTCCCTCCCAAACGACGGAGGAACATACGTGGCAGTAGTCACCAAGTCTGTGGAGATCGCGGGCACGACCGTGACCTTCGAGGCCGGGTCGGTCGCCGAACAGGCCAACGGCGCGGTCATCACCCGCGTGGGGGATACCGTGGTCCTCTCCACCGCGACCATGTCCGAACATCCGCGTGAGGGCGTGGACTTCTTTCCCCTCACCTGCGACTACGAGGAGAAGCTCTACGCCGCCGGCCGCATCCCGGGCGCCTTCCTGCGGCGCGAGGGCCGTCCCAGCGAGCAGGCGATCCTGACCGCCCGGCTCACCGACCGGCCGATCCGTCCGCTCTTCCCGAAGGAGTTCCGGAACGACGTGCAGGTGGTCGGCACCGTGCTCTCGGTGGACATGGTGCACGATCCCTCGATCCTCTCCATCAACGGCGCCTCGGCCGCGCTGAGCATCTCGGACATCCCCTTCCAGGGGCCGATCGGCGCGGTCCGGGTCGGCTACCTGGACGGCAACCTGGTCATCAATCCCTCGATGCCGGACATGGAGCGTTCCGAGCTGGATCTCGCGGTGGCCGGCACCAAGGACGCCATCCTGATGGTGGAGGCGGGAGCCAGGGGCGTCACCGAGGACCTCGTGGTCGAGGCCCTGAGTCTGGCGCACGACACCATCCGCCAGATCTGCGCCGCCCTCGAATCGCTGCGCGACCAGGTCGGCCGAGAGAAGGTGTCGGTCGAGCCGATCGAGTACGACCCCGAGCTGCTGGCCGCGGTCGACGGCTACCTGGCGGACCGGCTCGACGCGGCCGCCTACGACCCGGACAAGGCGAAGCGCGAGGGCCACATCTCGGACCTCAAGAAGGAGACCCGTGAGGCGCTCGCGGAGCGCTTCCCGGAACGGGCGGGTGAGATCGGGGAGCTCTTCGAGAAGAAGCTCAAGGACCGCGTCCGCCAGCGCGTGATCGAGGAGGGGATCCGGATCGACGGTCGCGGAACCACCGACATCCGGCCGGTGTCGGTGCAGGTCGGCATCCTGCCCCGGACCCACGGCTCGGGCCTCTTCCAGCGCGGTCAGACACAGGCGCTCTCGGTCCTCACCCTCGGTACCTCCGGCGACGCCCAGAGGATCGACGGGCTCGGGCTGGAGACCGAGAAGCGTTACATGCACAACTACAACATGCCGCCCTACTCGACCGGTGAGGCGCGCCCTCTGCGCAGCCCGGGACGGCGCGAGATCGGTCACGGCGCGCTCGCCGAGCGGGCCCTGCTGCCGGTGCTCCCCGGCATCGACCAGTGGCCCTACGTGATGCGCATCGTCTCCGAGATCCTGAGCTCCAACGGGTCCACGTCGATGGCCTCGGTCTGCGGTTCCACGCTGGCTCTGATGGATGCCGGCGTCCCGATCAAGGAGCCGGTGGCCGGTATCGCCATGGGCCTGGTCACCAGGGAGGGCAGGTACGCCATCCTCACCGACATCCAGGGCGTCGAGGACGCGCTCGGCGACATGGACTTCAAGGTCGCGGGGACCCGCCACGGGATCACGGCGCTCCAGATGGACATCAAGATCGGAGGCCTTTCGCGCGAGACCATGGCGCAGGCGCTGGCACAGGCCAAGGAAGCGCGCCTGTTCATCCTCGACAAGATCGCCGAGGTGATCCCGGCGCCGCGCAGCGAGATGAGTCCGTGGGCGCCACGCATCACCACGCTGCAGATCAACCCGGACAAGATCCGCGACATCATCGGCCCCGGCGGCAAGATCATCCGCAAGATCGTGGAGGAGACGGGGGCGCAGATCGACGTCGAGGACGACGGTCGGGTCTACGTCTCCAGTACCGACCAAGAGGGCGCCCGGCGGGCGATCGACTGGATCAAGAGCCTGACCGACGAGGTCGAGGTGGGCCGCATCTACAAGGGCAAGGTGGTCCGGATCATGCCGTTCGGCGCCTTCGTCGAGGTGCTTCCCAACCAGGACGGGCTGGTCCATATCTCGAAGCTGTCCGACCATCACCTGGGCCGCGTGGAGGAAGTGGTGAACCTGGGGGACGAGATCATGGTCAAGGCGGTCGAGATCGACAGCCAGGGCCGTCTCAACCTGAGCCGGCAGGCCGCGATCGACGAGCTCACGGCCGGGGGCCAGCCGATCGAGGAGAAGATCGACATGGATAAGGTGGCGGAGGCGATGACGCTGCCGCCGCCGGAGCCCAGCTCGCGGCCGCCGCGCCGCGGGAACGGCCGCCGGGGGTGATGGCGGCCGCCGACGACCGGCGCGAAGCCGAGCGGGACCGGTTTCGCGCCGCGTTCGAGGCGATCCCGCCCGGCGCGACCTACTCCTGGCGCCGCACCTTCACCGAGGGCGACGTCACCCTCTTCTGCGGCCTCACCGGCGACTTCAACCCGTACCACCTGGACGCCGAGTTCGCGGCCGCCGGCCGCTTCGGCCGGCGCATCGTGCCGGGCCTCCTGACCGCCTCCATGGGCACCCACATCGGCGGCCTGCTCGGCATGCTGGCGTCGGATATGCGCTTCGAGTACCTGGCGCCCGTCTTCGTGGGCGACACCGTCACCTGCACGGTGCGCTTCACGGACCGCGACCAGGCCCGCTTCCGCCTCGGCAGCGAGATGACCTGCGTGAACCAGGAGGGCCGTGAGGTGGTGCGCGGCACTTTCAGCGGGGTCGCCTCGCAGGTGCGTCTGCGGTGATCGCAGACGCCGCCCACGGGTTATTACCCACCCCTGCGGGCGTCTTTACTCGCCTCATGCGTGCGTCCTGCTTCACTTGGCGGCGTGGTGAATAGTCTCATTCGTCCCAAGCACCTGATCGCGGCCGCGATGGCCGGCGGGTTCATGTTGGCGGCCGGGGGTGCCACGGCGTATGCGGCGTCGAATCCACCCTCGTCGCCCGCGACGACCCCTTCCGCGGCTCCGACGGCGAAAGCCGGTGCCCACCGCGGGCTGCTTCCGCGGACTGATCACGCCAGCCTGGAGGTCCGCCAGGGCGGTAAGTGGGTGACCGTGGACGTGGATCGCGGCAACGTGACGGCCGCGTCCACCGGCTCGATCACGCTCAGCCGTCCGGACGGTCAGTCGGTGACGCTTCAGATCTCCTCCTCGACCAAGTTCCGCGGCAAGGAAGCGACCAGCGCCGGGGCGCTGAAGACCGGCGTCCGCGCGGTGGTGATCTCGGAGAACGGGACCGCGACCTCGATCACCGAGGGCGCCAAGCCGCTGCCCGCCGCTCACTGAGGGGCGGCTCACCCGCCTCCGATCTCCGCGCTCCGGCGGCGGCGAACGATCATAGGGGCATGACACGAGTAGCGCTCGCCGGGTATCACGGCCGCGTCGGCCAGGCGCTGGTGCCGGTGTTCGAGGGCGCACCGGACATCGACTACGTGGGCGGCGTCGGGCGCGGAGACGATCTCGGCTCTTTCCTGCGGCGTCACCGCCCGGAGATGCTGGTCGATTTCACTCATCCGGGCGCGGCTCTCCACAACGCCCTCGCCGCGGTGGCCGCCGGGGCGGTCCCCATCGTCGGCACCAGCGGGCTTCGCAAGGAGGAGGTGGTGCGCCTGCGCACCGCCTGCGCGGCCGCCGGTCTGGGCGGGATCGTGGCACCCAACTTCGCGGTCGGAGCGGTGGTGATGGTCTGGCTCGCCGAGCACGCGGCGCCCTTCTTCGACGGGGTCGAGATCCTCGAGATGCACCACGAGGGGAAGGCCGACGCGCCCTCCGGCACCGCGCTGGCCACCGCGCGTGCCATCGCCGCCGCTCGGGCCGGCGGGTTCGAGGCCAAGGCGGCGACGAAGGAGAACCTGGCCGGCACGCGGGGTGGGGCACTGGACGGGATCGCCATCCACTCCGTCCGCCTGCCGGGTCTGATCGCCGAACAGGAGGTTCACTTCGGGCTGCCCGGACAGGTCCTCACGATCGCCCACCGCACCACCTCGCGCGACGCCTTCGCTCCCGGGGTGCTGCTCGCGATTCGCCGCCTGCGGAAGGAGACCACCTTCTATGACGGGCTGGGGGCGCTGCTCGGCATCCCATGACGATTGAGGTCGGTCCGAGCGGCCCCGAGGATGCGGCGTGGGTGGTCGCCACACTTGCCGAGCGCTGGGGCAACGTCGTGATGATCCTGCGTGGCGAGGAGTTCGACCTCACCGAGTTCCCGGCCCTGGTGGCCCGGGATGCCGGCCGCCGGGTGGGGCTGGCCACGGTACGTCGGGACCCCTCGGGCCACGCCGAGCTGATGAGCCTGGACAGCCTGGAGGAGGGCCGCGGCGTGGGCTCGGCGCTGATCGAGGCCGCCTGCGCCTGGGGGCGCTCCTGCGGCGTCCATAGCCTGCGGGTGGTGACCACGAACGACAACCTGCGCGCTCTCGGCCTGTACCAGCGTCGCGGTTTTCGGCTGGTGGCGCTGCGCCCGGGTGCCGTCGACCAGTCGCGCCGGCGCAAGGTCATTCCGGAACTTGGAGTAGGCGGCCTCCCCATCCACGACGAGCTGGAGCTGGAACGGCCCTTAACCTAGCTTCACCTACGAGGGCGGTCGATCTAGCGCGGCGGTTGCTGCAGAGAGAGGACGTTGCCGTCGGGATCAGCGAACCAGGCCACGCGGCTCCCGCCGGGCGCGGTCCAGGCGTCGTGCTCGTCCTGCTCGGTGCCCGGGTAGCGGGTGAAGACGATTCCTTTCGCTCGCAAGTCGTCGACCGCCGCATCCAGCTCTTCGACCACCCACCCGAGCACGGTATACGGCGCGGCCGCCTTCTCCCCCACACGGGTCACACGGAGCTGCGTGCCGCCACCCTCGAAGACGAGCGCGAAGGGGGTCCGCTCGAGGAGAGCCAGCCCCAGGCGGTCGGCGTAGAAGGCGGCCGCGCGATCCAGATCCGTGGTGGCGACGAAGGCGACCAGCCGGGCGTCTCGAACCATCCCCCGACGTTAGAAGCTAGCATCGCCGTGTGCGACACGCGTTCGGCGCCGACTTCGACGTCCCCCTCGGCTACCTCGACACCGCCAGCATCGGGGTGCCCTCGCAGGCGATAGCGGATGCGGTGGTCCAGTCGGTGGACCGTTGGCGCCGGGCCGCGGACGGGCCCTTAGATCACGACGCGGCGGTGGAGCGAGCGCGGGAGGCCTTCGGACGCCTGATCGACGTGGCGCCGGAGCAGATCGCGATCGGAGCCACCGTGTCGCAGCTGCTGGCGCCGGTCGCGGCCGGGCTGCCCGACGGGGCCCGCGTGGTCACGCTGGAGCGCGAATACACGAGCGTGACGTTTCCCTTCGCCGCCCACGCCCGGCGCGGCGTGACGATGACCGAGGTGCGGCGGGACGAGCTGTACGACCGCATCGCCGGCCATGACGTGGTCGCCACCAGCCTGGCTCAGTCGGGCGACGGCTGGATCGTCGACCTGGACCTCCTTCGGCAGGCGGCGGAGGCGACCCGCGCCATGGTTGTGCTGGATGCCTCCCAAGCGGCGGGCTGGCTGCCGCTTCACCTCGACTGGGCGGACTTCGTCGCCGCCCACGGCTACAAATGGCTGCTCTCGCCGCGGGGAGCGGCCTGGCTCTCGGTCCATCCCCGGGCGGCGGAACGGGGCCTGCCAGTGGCCGCCGGCTGGTACGCGGCGCAGCCTCCCGACGACCCCGCGTACGGCCTTCCACTCCGCCTGCGCTCGGGAGCCCGCCGCTACGACCTTTCGCCCGCCTGGATCTCACAGGCGGGGGCGGCGGTGGCGCTTCCCTACCTGGCCGAGCTCGACATGGAGGCGGTGCGGGCGCACAACGTGGGCCTCGCCGATCGCCTGCTCGCCGGTCTCGGCCTCCCGCGGCGGGGCCAGGCCATCGTGTCGCTGGACGCGGACCAGGAAAGGCTCCACCGCGCCGGGGTGGTGGCCCCTCTCCGCGACGGTCGTACGCGGTTCTCCTTTCACCTTTACAACACCGAGGCCGACGTCGACCGGGCCCTGGAGGCGCTCACCGGCGGAGCCCTACGGGGCGACGCCTGACGCCGCTAGGATCGCCTCGTGGGACGGGAGGATCTCGACCACTACCACCACGAGCTGTTCTCCGCTCTGGGGGACGTCGCCTTTCTGGACCACGCCGCCGCTTCGCCGATCCCGGAGCCGGTCAGGGCGGCGATGGCGAGGGCGGTCGACGGGATGGCCACCGCCGACCGGCCGGACGCGCTGGCGCTGGCAGACGATCTGCGCCAGAAGATCGCGGGTCTCATCAACGTCGACCCTTCCGGTGTTGCGATCACGCGTTCCACAGCCCACGGCATCAGCCTCCTGGCCGGCGGCCTGGGCTGGCGTGAGGGGGACAACGTGGTCGCCGCCCAGGGCGACTATCCGGCCAGCATCTACCCCTGGATGCTCCTCGGGGAACGGGGGGTGCAGCTGCGCATCGTCCCCGAGAGGGACGTGATGGAGGGGCCCGAAGCCATTCTTCGCCACGTCGATGATCGCACCCGGGTCGTGTGCGTCAACCACGTGCAGTTCGCTTCCGGGTATCGCCTGGACGTGGCGGCGATCGGCGCCGCCTGCCGGGCGCGAGGCGTCCTGCTCTGCGTGGACGTCATGCACAGCCTGGGGGCCGTCGAAGTCGACGTGCAGGCGATGCAGGCGGACGTGGTCGCCAGCGGGGCCCACAAGTGGCTGATGGGACCGGGCTCGACCGCGTTCTGCTACCTGCGCCCCGATCTCATCCCGACCATCCCGCCGCTGATCGCGGGCGCGCTCTCGGTCGTCGACCGGTTCGATTTCACCAGTTACCGTCCGCTCTGGGCACCCGACGCGCACCGCTTCGAGGAGACCTGGCTCTCGCCGCCAGGACTCGCGGGCATGGCCGCCGCGGTCGATCTCGCGACGACGGTTGGCATCGAGAGAATCGAGCGCGAGGTGCTACGGCGCACGGCCATGATGTCCGACACGTTGGTGGCGGCCGGGATGCGCCTGTCGTCGGCGTGGCCCCGGCCGGCAGCCCGGACCGCGGGAATCGTGTGCTTCCAGCACCCGCGCGTCAGCTCCCCTGACGTGCTGGCCGCGCTCCGCTCGGCTCGGGTGATCGCCAGCCAGCGCGGCTCGTTCGTGCGCCTCTCTCCGCACTATCACAACCCCGAAGCGGAGATCAGCCGAGCGCTCGATGTCATAACGCTTGTAGGCGCTCGGTGAGGTAGGTACGGAAGATTCTCCGCGCGGGCCGTCCGTACACTCTTCGCCAGATGTCGAATCCGACCCGTTTGTTGAGCGTGGCCGTCGTCGGCGCGACCGGCGTCGTGGGCCAGGAGATGTTCCGCGTCCTGGAGCAGCGTGCGTTCCCGGTCGGCAAGCTCAAGGCGCTCGCCTCCAGCCGCTCGGCCGGAGCACAGGTCCGCTGTGACGGGCACACGGTCGCCGTCGAGGAGCTCACCGAAGCCTCCTTCCAGGGGGTGGACCTGGCGCTGTTCAGCGCCGGCGCCGGCGCCTCCCTGCACTACGCTCCGATCGCGGCCGAAGCGGGCGCCCTGGTAGTCGACAACTCCTCGGCCTGGCGCATGCACGAGAACATCCCCCTGGTGGTGCCCGAGGTCAACCCGGGCGACATCCGGGACTCGGAGGGCATCATCGCCAATCCCAACTGCTGCGCCATCCCGCTGACGGTGGCGCTGGAGCCGATCCGCCGGCAGGCGGGGCTCCGGCGGGTGGTCGTCTCCACCTATCAATCGGCGTCGGGCGCCGGCAAGGACTTGGTCGACGAGCTGGAGCAGCAGACGCGGGCGATCGCGGCCGGGGAGCCTGCCCGGCATCAGGTCTACCCGCATCAGCTCGCGTACAACGTGGTGCCCGGCGGGTGGCCGGTGGAGGACGAGGACTACAACGAGGAGGAGATCAAGCTCCGCAACGAGACGCGAAAGATCCTCCACCTCCCGGGTCTGCCGCTCGCCGCCACCTGCGTGCGGGTACCGGTCCCGGTCTCGCACGCGGAATCCGTCTTTCTCGAGACCGAGGAGCCACTGACCCCGGCCCAGGTGCGCGACCTGCTGAGGGGAGCACCGGGGGTCGTGGTGCAGGACGAGCCACGGCAGCAGGATTACCCGACCCCGGCGGCGGTGGCCGGGACCGACGACGTCTACGTGGGACGGATCCGGCGCGACCTCTCGCGGGAGAACGGAGTCGCGCTCTGGATCGTGGCCGACAATCTGCGCAAGGGAGCGGCGCTCAACGCGGTTCAGGTCGCGGAGCGCGCGATCCAGGAGGGGGTGCTCTAGTCATGCCGGAGATCGGAAGGCTGCTGACGGCGATGGTGACGCCCTTCGACGAGGAGCGGGAGCTCGACCTGGAGGGCGCGCAGCAGCTCGCCCGCCGGCTGGTCGAGGACGGTTCCGAAGGCGTGGTCGTATTCGGGACCACCGGTGAGTCGCCGACCTTGACCGACGGCGAGAAGCTGGAGCTGCTGCGCGCCGTGCGGGTCGCGATCCCCGACCACGCGGTGGTGGCCGGGACCGGCACCAACGACACCCAGCACTCGGTGGAGCTTTCAGAGCAGGCGCTGGCGGCCGGCGCCGACGCGCTGCTGGCGGTGAACCCGTACTACAACAAGCCCTCCCAGGAGGGTCTGTACCAGCACTTCCGGGCCATCGCCGAGACCGGTCCCACGATCCTCTACAACATCGCCGGCCGGTCCGCGATCAACCTGCAGCTGGAGACCACGATGCGGTTGGCGCAGCTGCCGGGCATCATCGGCACCAAGGAGGCCAGTGGCGACCTCGACCAGATGAGCTTCACCTGCGCCGGAGCCCCGGCCGGCTTCCGCGTCTGGTCGGGCGACGACATCAAGACGCTGCCGCTGCTGGCAGTCGGGGGGTACGGGCTGATCTCGGTCACGGCCCACCTCGCGGGTCGAGCGCTGCACCGGCTCATCGACCTCTACCTGGGGGGCGAGGTGACGCAGGCGGCCCGGCTTCACCACCGGCTGCTGCCGCTGATCAAGGCGGTGATGACGACCCAGTCCAACCCGATCCCGGTGAAGTCGGCGCTGCGCGCCCTGGGACAGCGGGTGGGCCCGTTCCGTCTCCCGCTGGTGCCGCTCACCGAGGACGAGCTGGCCCGCGTGCTGGGCGCCGTGCGCGAGGCGGGCTCGCTGGTCGACCTGGCGGTGGCCGATCCTGCCTGACGTGGAGGCGGCCGCCCGCGCCCCACGGCTCCGGTACGTGCCGCTGGGTGGGTTGGGCGAGGTCGGGCTCAACATGTTTCTCCTCGAGTGGGAGAAACAGGTCCTGGTGGTCGACGCCGGGCTCATGTTCCCGCACGAGGAGACCCCGGGCGTCGATCTGATCGTGCCCGACGTCAGCTACCTGCTGGAGGCGGGCCGGCGGGTGCTCGGCATCGTGATCACCCACGGCCACGAGGACCATGTGGGCGGACTGCCGTTCCTGCTCAAGAAGGTGAACGTCCCGGTCTTCGGGACCCGGCTCACGCTGGCCCTGGCGCAGCACCGGCTGCGGGAGTACCGCGTGCTGAAGGAGGCGGACCTGCGCACCATCGCGCCCGGCGACCGCATCCAGGTCGGGCCCTTTCGGGTGGAGGCGGTGGCGGTCTCCCACTCCATCCCCGACACGATCGCGCTCGCGATCCAGACGCCGGTGGGCCGGGTCCTCTACACGGCCGACTTCAAGCTCGAGACCGACCCTCCCTACGGCTACGGCACCGACCTGGAGCGGCTGCGGCGGCTCGGCGACGAGGGCATCCACCTGCTGCTGAGCGACTCCACCAACGCCGAGCGGGCCGGGCACAGCGGCTCCGAGCGCGACCTCGGCCCCATCTTCGAGCGCATCTTCGAGGAGGCGCCGGGACGGATCATCGTCACCACCTTCGCCTCCAACATCCACCGCATGCAGCGCGTGATCGAGCTCGCCGCGCAGCACGGACGCCGGGTGGCGGTCGCCGGCCGCTCGATGCGCAACGCCTTCCACACCGCGCGCCAGCTGGGCTATCTCGACGTGCCGGAGGGGATGGTGGTCCGGCTCGCCAAGGCCGGCGAGGAGCCGCGCCTGGTCCTGATCACCGCGGGCAGCCAGGGCGAGCCGGTCTCGGCGCTGGCCCGCTTCGCGGCCCGCCAGCACTCCGACGTCAACGTCCGTGAGGGGGATTGGGCGGTGCTCTCGGCGCGCCCCATCCCGGGCAACGAGCGGCTGGTCCAGCACACGATCAACAACCTCTACCGCAACGGCGCGGCGCGGGTCTTCTACGCCGAGTCGGACAGAGTCCACGTCTCCGGACATGGCTACCGCGAGGAGCTGCGGGAGATGATCCGGATGACGCGCCCCCGCTTCTTCGTGCCCGTCCACGGCGAGTACCGTCAGCTCCACCTGCACGCCCTGCTGGCGCGGGAAGAGGGGATCCCCCCGGAACGGATCCACGTCCTGGAGGACGGTCGCGTCCTCGAGGTGGGTCCGCAATCGCTGAGCGACGGGGGTCCCTCGGGCGCGGGTCTGGTCTACATCGACGGGCTCGGGATCGGCGACGTCGAACAGGTGGTGCTGCGCGACCGCCAGCTGCTGTCGCAGGACGGCGTCCTCATCGTGACCGTCACCGTGGAGCGGGACACGGGCCGCGTGCGGACGCCTCCCCAGGCGATCTCGCGGGGAGTCATCGCCCCGGAGTCGGCCGGGGAGCTGGAGGAGGCGGCCTCGGAGGCGGCGGCCCAGGCACTGCGCGGAGCCGTCGACCGCGACGACCTGGCCGTCCTGCGCGAGCGCCTGCACTCCTCGGTGGCGCGCGCCGTCCACCAGCGCGTGGGCCGGCGGCCGCTGGTGATGCCGATCATCACCGAGGTGTGAGCAGCGCCTCCGCCAGAGCCTCCGGCCGCGAGAGGGCGACCAGGTGGCCGCCCGGGATGACCTCGGGTTCCAGCCCCAGCCGCTCGCGGGACACCCGCTGCTGGAAGGGGAGGGGGAAGAAGCGATCGTCGTGTGCGCTGATCACCTGCGTCGGCACGTCCGGCCATGCCGCGCGCGGCCAGGGGTCCGCGAAGGGACGGCCGGATTGGCGGGGCTCGGGCTGGGAGAACACCTCCGCCTGCACCTGGGGCGGCACGTCGTGGAAGAACTCCTGCCGGATGTCGAACGGCTCGCTCACCCTGCGCCCCTCCTGCCGGGCGTGCTCCTGCTGCGCCTGCGGTTGGCCGGTCTGATCCCACCACTCGCCCGGCGTCTCGCCGGGACGCGGGATCATGGCGTTCACCAGCGCCAGGCGCCGGACCGGCAGCGCGCCGCACGTTTGGGGCGCCGAGAACCCGGCCAGCGAGCTGGCGACGAGGACCATGCCGTCCGCTGCGCCCGCGCCCGCGCGGACGATGGCTGCGGCGTAGGCATCGAGGCCGGCGTCGTCGTCCCCGGCCGGCAGCTCGACGGCGATGGCCTGGTGACCGGCCGCTTCCAGGAGGGGCACCACCCGGTACCAGTAGCTCGCGTTGCCGCCCGCTCCGGGAACCAGGAGGAACGTGGTGGTGATGGTCACGGTCCTAAATTAGGACTTAACAGTCCTGAAACGCAAGCGCCAGCGTAGAATCGGCTCGTGGCAGCGCGGAGCTACGACGACCGGTGCGGGATCGCCCGTGCGCTCGACGTGATGGGGGAGCGCTGGGCCTTGCTGGTGGTGCGGGAGCTGCTCCACGGTCCCAAGCGGTTCGGGGACCTGCAGCGCGGCCTCGGGTCGATCAGCCAGAACGTGCTCTCCGACCGGCTTCGGGAACTGCAGTCCGGCGGCGTCGTGGAGCGGTTCCGGCTCGGGCCCCCGGCGAGCGCGACCGCGTACCGGCTGACAGCCCGGGGACAGGAGCTGCGTGGTGTTCTGGCGGCGCTCGGACGCTGGGGCAGCCGGCTGCCACTGACGAGCGGGGCTGCCGGCATGAGCGTGGACGCCGTCGTGTTTGCGCTCGAGAGCACGTTCGACCCGGGCTCGGCAGCGGAACTGTCGGTGACGGTGGAGCTGCATCTCTCGGCCGACTCCTTCGTCGCTCAGGTGCGGGAGGGCGTGCTCACCGTCGAGCGCGGCTCGAGCCCCGATGCGAACCTGGTGCTCGAGCTGGACGTCCCGACGTTGGAGGAAGCCGCCTTTGGTCGCACCGCCGTCGCCGATCTGCTCGCCGCCGGGCGGCTGCGCTGCGACGGCTCGATCAGCCTGGCCGAGCGCTTCTTCACCTGTTACCCGCTTCCCTCAACCCCGGTGGGGGGCGGGACATGACCAGGCGCGGGAACTCGGGGAGCTACCCGGGGTCGCCTGGCCACGGATATACTGGCTGCGGGGTGCCCTGGCGGCGCCGCAGTTCCAGCATGCCTCGCAGCACACGTCGCGCAACGCGCCCGCCGGCTCGCCGCTCACGCCCGAGCGGTTCGTCCGCGCGCCGGAAACCGGCCCGTACGGGCCGGCAGCGCCCCGCCGCTCCCGCCCTCACCCGGGCCCAGGTCCAGGAAGGCGGGGGCGTACTCCTGGCCGGCCTGGGTGTGCTCGGCGGCCTGGCCATGCTGTTTGAGGGCGCCCCGCTCCTGCACGGGCTCAATCAGGCCATCCTGGGGGCGTTCGGGGTCGGGTGGCCGCTGATGGTGGCCGCGGTCATCGCGCTCGGCGTGGTGCTGGTGGTGCCCTCCGTCCCCGCGCCCACGCCTCGGGTCCTGACCGCCGCCGCCGCCAGCCTGTTGTCGGTGTTCGGGCTTCTGAGCCTGGCCTCGCAAGACGCCGGAGGCGCCCTGGGGCTCGCGATCGCGACCCTGCTGGCGGACCTGCTCAGCCGTCCGGGCGCGGCGGTGGTCCTGGTCGTCGTCTTCCTGGTGGGGGTGATCGTGGCCTTCCGCTTCAGCCCCGGTGCGGTGCTCGTGCGGGGCGCGCACGGCGCACGGGCCGCCTATCAGGAGCGCCGGCGGCTGAACGCGCTGGTCGGCCGGGCGCGCGGGGACCGCGATCATGACGAGGGATCCGTCCGCAGCCTGCCGCCGGCGGTGATGGAGCCGGTCCTGGCTGGCACCGTGATCGCGCCCTCCGAGGCCGAGGAGATGGCGCCGCCCGACCAGGAGCCGCTGCCGGAGGCGGCGGCCGCGTCAGACGCCGCTGCTCCGCCCCTGCCGGGCGCCCTGCCGCTCGTCGAGGAGCCGAGCGCGGCGGAAGAGCTGGCGATGCGGCGGGCGGCCGCGGTGCAGACGCAGGAGCCCCCGATCCGGGTGGTGGCGGAGCCGGCCGACGACTACGACGAGTGGGACGGGATCGCCTGGAGGCTGCCCCCGATCTCGATCCTGGATTCGGTCCGGGCCAAACGCGAACGGCTGGAGGATGAGATCAAGCACAACGTGCGGACGATCGAGGCGACGCTGGAGACGTTCGGCGTGCACGCCCGGGTCATCGACGTGCACCCGGGGCCGGCGGTGACTCAGTACGCGCTGCAGCCGGCACCGGGGGTGGCGGTGAAGCGGATCGTGGCGCTCCAGAACGACCTGGCGCTGGCGCTGGCCGCCTCGCCGCTGCGGATCGAGGCGCCGATCCCGGGCAAGTCGGCGGTCGGCATCGAGGTGCCCAACAAGGCGGCGCAGATGGTGCCCCTCCGGCAGGTGGTGGAATCCCCCAACTTCCCGGGTGACCGCCAGCTTCCGGTGGTCCTGGGGCACGACGTTGCGGGGCAGGCGATCATCGGCGACCTGACCCGGATGCCCCACCTGCTGATCGCCGGCGCCACCGGCCAGGGCAAGAGCGTCTGCATCAACACGCTGGTCTCCAGCCTGCTGCTGCGGACAACGCCCGAGCAGCTGCGGCTGGTCATGGTCGACCCGAAGCGGGTTGAGCTGACCTTCTACAACGACCTGCCGCACCTGAGCGTCCCGGTCATCGTCGAGCCGCACCAGGCGACCGCGGCGCTTCGCTGGGCGGTGGTCGAGATGGATCGCCGCTACAAGCTGCTGTCGGGGGCGTCGGTGCGGAACATGGCCGCCTACAACGAGAAGGCGGCGCGGCTGGACGCGCGGCCGCTCCCGTACGTCGTGATCGTGATCGACGAGCTGGCCGATCTCATGATGACCTCGGGGGGCGAGGTGGAGGACCTCATCTGCCGCATCGCGCAGCTCGCACGAGCGGTCGGCATCCACCTGGTGGTCGCCACGCAGCGGCCCTCGACCGATGTCATCACGGGTCTCATCAAAGCCAACATGCCGTCCCGGATCGCCTTCGCCGTCGGCTCCCAGGTGGACAGCCGCGTGATCCTCGACACGCCGGGGGCGGAGAAGCTGCTCGGTCGTGGCGACATGCTCTATCAGCCCATCGACGCCGGCAAACCGACCCGCATCCAGGGTGCGCTCGTGGCGCCGGTGGAGCTGGAGCGCCTGATCGGCTTCTGGAAGCAGCAGTCGGAGCCGCACTACATGGAGGCGGTCACCGAGCAGGTGGGCGCGGCGGACGACGAGGAGGAGGGTGGCGGCCGCCGCCTCGATCCCCTCTTCGCGCGCGCCGCCCGGGCCATCTGCGCCGAGGGCACGGCGTCGGTCTCGCTGGTCCAGCGCAAGTTCAACGTCGGGTATTCCCGCGCCGGCCGCATCGTCGACCAGCTGGCCGAGCACCGGGTGATCGGGGCTTACCAGGGCTCCAAGTCGCGGGAGATCCTGATGACCTCCTTCGACGTCGACGACCTGCTCGACCGCCTGGGCCTCGAGTGAAGGGCAGAGTGTCCGCACTCGTTCCCTACCCGGCGCGCTGTAGGGTCGGAGTGCGGACAGTCTGACCCTTGGTCCCGCGACGCAACGCAGCGGAGACCTCGGCCACGATGGCGGACGGACGGTCCAAGAGGTCGGGAGTGGTGTACCGGAGCAGGGTGACGCCGAGGTCTGGGATCCGATTTTGCCGCCGGTCGTCACTGACCAAGCGGTCGCGGTGGTTCTCGCCGTCGAACTCCACCGCCACCCGAGCGTCGGGGTAGAAGAGGTCGGGCCGCCCGGCGAAAACTCCCCTGGGCGTGTAGAGGTGGAACTGCGCCTCGAAACGCGGCAGGCCGGCCAGGACGAGCAGCATGCGCAGGCGGGATTCCATGGGTGATTCGCTCTTGGGCTCGGCGTTGGCCACGACTCGGCGGGCCCGGACCACGCCGGGGCGGCCGGCGTGCCCTCGGACGTATCCCCCGAACTTCTCGAGGTCGATCAGGCCCTGGTGCAGCGCCAGGTCGATCACCACCACACCCTCCACCAGCGGCAGCCGCCCGGCCAGGTCGAACGCGGTACGCAAGGGACTGGTCACCGGGAAGCCGTGGCGCCACTTGACGTCGGTCGGATAAAGCTCGACCCGCCGCACGGTGGCCTGGATTCGATCGGCGATTTCGAGTTTCGGTGGAACGATTACTTCTGGGCGTCGGGGGAGAGGGACGTCGAGGCCATACAGGCGCGCAGCGGTAAGTCCCGAAAAGGCGGCACCGTGCGGCAGGCCAGGTTGGATGGTGGCCAGCCGCATCTCCTCGGTGACGCGCAGCCCGGCCCAGCAGTACCAATTGAACGAGAGATGCTTCCACGCCGAACCTCGCAGCTGGCGTCGCGTCAGTCCGGCGTCGATTCATTGCTGGAGCGTGAAGGGACCATTTCGGAGGACGTCGGGAACCAGACAAGCTCGTGGCATGGTCGGCACCGTGCCACACCCGCGCACCCCCTGGCCAGCCCCCCTGTAAACACCTGTAAACACCCTCCCTCAAGTGAGAAGCTGTCCATGGAGTGTCCGAAAAGGGATCAGTGTCCGCACCCGGACGCTACGCGCGGCGGGGTAGGGTCCCAGTGCGGACACTGTGCCCCCACGGTGGGGTCCACAATGGGGTGAAGCACACGTGACCCTCCCCAACGCCCTCACCCTGAGCCGTCTGGCCGCGATCCCGGTCCTGATGGTCCTGCTCGCGGTCACGTTTCCCTTCCACGACCAGATCGCGGCGATCATCTTCGTCCTCGCGTCGCTGACCGACACGCTGGACGGCAACCTGGCCCGCGCCCGCCACCAGGTGAGCGAGCTGGGGAAGTTCCTGGACCCGCTCGCCGACAAGCTGTTCGTCCTCTCGGTGCTGATCGCCCTGGTGCAGGAGCAGGTGGTGCCGGCCTGGGTGGTCGTCATCATCTTCAGCCGCGAGTTGCTGATCACCGTCCTGCGCTCGCTGCGGGCCGACCGCGGGGTGGTGGCGGCCACCCCCTTCGGCAAGACCAAGACCGTGATCCAGCTCGTCGCCGTGGTGCTGCTGATCCTGGTCCGGCCCTACCCGATCCTCCAGATCCCGGCCTGGATCGTGGTCGCCGCCGCCCTCGTCTTCACCGTCGCCAGCGGCATCGACTACCTGTGGCGGTTCCGCTCCGTCTGGTTCGGTACCCAGGCGGCGGAGGAGGCGCACAGCGCGGGTTCGCTGCGGGAAGACACGGAGAGCGAGACCCTGCCGCTGGCCCGCACCCTGGCCGAACAGCTGCAGAAGGCGGGCGCCACCATCGGGACCGCCGAGTCCTGCACCGGAGGGCTGGTCGCCGGCGCGCTGACCGACCTCCCCGGCAGCTCGCTCTACTTCCGCGGTGGCATCGTCGCCTACGCCAACGAGACCAAACAGGAGCGACTGGGGGTGTCGGACGAACTGCTGCGCACCAAGGGAGCGGTGTCCGCCGAGGTCGCGCAGGCGATGGCGGAGGGTGCCCGCGAGGCCCTTCACACCGACTACGCGATCTCCACCACCGGCATCGCGGGGCCGGGGGCCGACGGCACCTCGAAGCCGGTCGGCCTGACCCACATCTGGGTGGCGGGGCCCACTCGTGGCGCCGGTCGTCGCTTCGTGTTCCCCGGCGACCGTGCCCAGAACCGGGGACAGGCCGTGATCGAAGCGCTCCGACTGGCGGTCGAGCAGACGGCGCGCCTTGACACTGCGAACACTCGTTCGTAGACTATGCCTTCGAGACAACGTCCTTCGTCCCCTCCGCCCAAACCCCTGTTAAGGGATGAGACGCCGGAGGGCGAACCGCGGAAGATCAACACACCAGCCGCAGCACACGACATGCAAACCAGGAGGCACCCATCCGTGGAGAAAGAAAGGGCACTCAACACCGCCGTCCAGCAGATCGAGCGCCAGTACGGCAAGGGCTCGATCATGCGGCTCGGCGAGTCGGCGGCCAACCGGGAGGTCTCGGCGATCCCCACCGGCTCCCTGCCGCTGGACCTGGCGCTCGGGATCGGCGGGGTGCCGCGCGGCCGTGTGGTCGAGATCTATGGTCCCGAGTCGGCGGGCAAGACCACGGTCGCGCTCCACGTCGTCGCCGAGGCACAGCGCGCGGGCGGGGTGGCCGCGTTCGTGGACGCCGAGCACGCCCTCGACCCGCTCTACGCCGCCCGCATCGGGGTCAACATCGACGAGCTTCTGATCTCCCAGCCGGACACTGGAGAGCAGGCGCTCGAGATCGTCGAAGTCCTGGTCCGTTCCGGCGCGGTGGACGTCGTGGTCGTCGACTCGGTGGCCGCGCTGGTGCCCAAGGCCGAGATCGAAGGTGAGATGGGGGATACCCACGTGGGACTCCAGGCTCGCCTCATGTCGCAGGCGCTCCGCAAGCTGACGGGTGCGATCTCGAAGTCGAGCACCACCGTGATCTTCATCAACCAGCTGCGCGAGAAGGTCGGGATCATGTTCGGCAATCCGGAGACGCAGCCGGGTGGCCGCGCGCTGAAGTTCTACGCCTCGGTGCGCATGGACATCCGCAAGATCGAGGTGCTCAAGTCGGGGCTCGACTCGGTCGGGTCCCGGGTCAAGGTGAAGGTGGTCAAGAACAAGGTCGCACCGCCGTTCCGCCAGGCCGAGTTCGACATCATGTTCAACGAGGGGATCTCACGGGAGGGGGGGATCCTGGACGCCGCCATCGAGCAGGGTCTGATCGAGAAGAGTGGCACCTGGTTCTCCTACGGGGACATGCGCCTCGGCCAGGGGCGCGAGAACGTACGCAACTACCTCCATGAGAACCCGACCCTGACCGGCGAGATCGAGCGGCGGGTGCGCGAGAAGGCGGGGGCGGCCGGCCCCTCGCCGGCCGTGCCGGCCGAGCTCGAGGACGAGGTCGCGGCCCAGCCGATCTGAGATGCCGCACGGCTCGCCGCCGGACGCGTTCGACGCGGCGGTCCGGCTCCTCGCGCTCCGGCCCCACAGCGCGTTCGAGCTCCGGCGCAAACTGCGCTTGAGGGGCTGTCAGCGCGAGGAGATCGACACCGCCCTGGAGCGGGTCCGGGATCTGGGCTACCAGTCCGACGCGGGCTTCGCCGAGAGTCTGGTGCGGACTCGTGCAGGCAGCAGGGGACGCATCTCGCTGGCGTCCGACATGGCCGCGCGCGGCGTCGACCGCACTGTCGCCGCCGGCGCGCTCGCCGGTATCACGCGCGAGGTCGAGCTGGACGCCGCGCGTCGGGTCGCGGCCGGGATGCCGGCCGTGGAGCCGGCGCGCCTGGGGGGCCGGCTCCAACGGCGTGGATTCAGTGCCGAGGTGGTGCGTCAGGTGGTGCGTGAGCGGGCAGCCGAGCGAGGCGAGGACCCCTTCGACTGAGCCGCGAGCGACCAGTCCGGTGAGCGGGGCCCCGGGGTACGGTTCAAACCCTGGAGTAGAATCGCGAACTGACCCGCGTTCTTAATGTTCGCGGGCTTCTCAGGACCCAACTGACCGACGTCGGCGACATCGCCGCCGGCTGTCCGGTTAGCACCTTCACAACCGAATACCGAGGTGAACCAACCATGCCGACATTCGTCATTGACGCGTTGGTGGCCATCGTCGCGATCCTGATCGGTGCTGCACTCGGGTATGCCATCGCCCGCCGGGCGCTTGGGCATGCTCAGGGGTTGCAGCTCGCCGAAGCCGAAGCCCGCATGAAGCAGCGCATCGCCGAAGTCGAAAGCGAGACCAAGGAGAAGCTGCTCGAGGCTAAGGAGGAGGCGGTCAAGATCCGCACGGCTGCCGAAAACGAGGCGCGGGAGGCGCGGGCTCAATCCCAGCACGCCGAGCGACGCCTACAGAACCGTGAGGAACACCTGGAGGCCCGCATCGAGGAGATGCAGGTCCGCGAGCGGGAGCTGGTCTCCCGCGAACGGTCGGTCGACGACCTGCGGAACCAGATCGACGAGACGCTGAAGGCTCAGTTGCGTGAGCTTGAGCGGGTCGCCAACATGACCCGCCAGGAAGCGCAGGGGATCGTCATGGGGCAGGTCGAGCAAGACCTGCGCAACGAGGTCGCGCGCAAGGTGCGCGAAGCCGAGTTGCAGGCTCGAGATGAAGGGGAAAAACGCGCGCGCTCGATCGTCACCGAGGCGATCCAGCGAGTGGCTGCGGATCAGACGGCGGAAAGCTCGGTCTCCGTGCTGCCGTTGCCCAACGAGGAAATCAAAGGCCGGATCATCGGTCGTGAGGGGCGCAACATCCGCGCGCTCCAGCAGGCGACCGGGATCGACCTCATCGTCGACGACACCCCCGAGGCGGTCGTCATCTCCGGGTTCGATCCGATCCGCCGTGAGGTGGCCCGGGTCACGCTCAACAAACTGATCGTCGACGGTCGCATTCACCCCGCTCGCATCGAGGAAACGGTCCAGAAGGCGCGCGAGGAGGTCGACCGCCGGATCAAAGAGGAAGGCGAGGCCGCGGTGCTGGAGCTCGGCTTGCAGGGGCTGCACCCAGAGGTCGTACGGCATCTGGGGATGCTCCGTTTCCGCACCAGCTACGGCCAGCAGGTGCTCAACCATTCCAAGGAGGTCGCCTACCTGGCCGGCATGATGGCGTCGGAGATCGGCGCCGACGTGCGCACCGCCCGGCTGTCAGGTCTCCTCCACGACATCGGCAAGTCCATCGACCACGAGGTCGAGGGATCTCACGCGGTGATCGGCGCCGACCTCGTTCAGCGGCACGGCGTCCCCCAGCCGGTGGTCCACGCCGTGCGTTCACACCACTACGAGGAGGAGCCGCACACGATCGAAGCGCTGCTCTTGATCGCCGCCGACGCCATCTCGGCCGCCCGCCCCGGTGCACGCCGCGAGACGCTCGACGCGTACGTCAAGCGGCTGACGAAGCTGGAGGAGATCGCCAACTCCTTCCGTGGGGTCCAGCAGTCGTTCGCCATCCAGGCCGGCCGGGAAGTCCGCATCCTGGTCAAGCCGGACCAGATCGACGATGCGCAGTCTCAGCTCCTGGCACGGGACATCGCCCTTCGCATCGAAGGGGAGATGAGCTACCCGGGCCAGATCCGGGTGACGGTGGTCCGCGAGACCCGGGCCGTCGAATACGCTCGCTGAAACCAAAGAGGCCCCGCCACCCGGCGCGGCCTCTTTTTTGTTTCCCGGCCCCGACCTCGGCCGCGGCGACTTCAGCTCAGGTTGCGGTGGACGGTGGCCAAGGCCTGCACCAGGGCTGCCCGCTGGGAATGGTCGAGGGAGGCCAGGGCCCGTTCGTTGAGCGCCCCCCGTTCCTCCTCGATCACCTGCTCCAGGGCGCGGCCGCGTTCGGTCAGGAACAGCCGCACCAGACGACCGTCGCGTTCGTGACGGCGGCGCGACAGCAGGCCCGTGGCCTCCATCCGGTGCGCCGCCCGAGTCACGGTGGGAGTAGCCAGGTCCAGCCGGCGGGCCAGCTCACCGGGCGTGAGCCCGTCCTCCTCCCACAGGCACTGGAGAACGTACTGCTGGCCGTTATGGACGCCGTGGCGCGAGAAGGCGCGGGCGGACGCCTGCGCGAGCGCCCGTTTGGTCGCCCAGAAGACCGGTTGAAAGTCATGGGTCGGATCCTCGGACACGGTCGTGATCCCAGGATATGCGATTGACATCGTTAGCCGGCTCACGTAGATTGTGAGCCGACTATCGATCGCCTCCACTGTGTAGGAGATTCCGCCATGAAACTTGGGATCAGCGTCACCAACTTCTCGTGGGCCGTCCCCACGTCCGAGATCGGACCCACGGTGGTACGTATCGCTGAGACGGCCGACGAGATCGGCGTCGACAGCCTGTGGACGATGGATCACTTCTTCCAGATCCGGATGACCGGCCTGCCCGCGGAGTCACCGATGCTCGAGGCCTACGCGACGCTCGGGTTCATGGCCGCCCGGACCCGCCGCGTCCGCCTCGGCACGCTGGTGACGTCGGTGCCGTACCGCCATCCGGGCCCGCTGCTCAAGCTGGTCACGTCCCTCGACGTCTTGTCGGGGGGCCGGATGGTGCTCGGGATAGGGGCAGGAGCGCCGTTCTCCGCTCCCGACTTCGATCCCCTCCATCCGGACCTGTCGCGAGAGCCGAGCATCATGGAGCAGCACGAGGTAGGGGGCCTCGGCATCCCGTTCCTCTCGCTCGGCAAGCGGTTCGATCAGCTGGAGGAGGTGCTGCAGATCGCCCACCGGATGTGGGAGGGCGACGAAAGCCCCTTCGTGGGGCGCTACTACCGGCTCAACCGTCCTCTGAACTCACCCAACTCCCTGCAGCGCCCCCATCCACCGATCCTGATCGGCGGCGGGGGTGAGCGCCGCACGCTGCGCCTGGTCGCCCGGTACGCCGACGCCTGCAATCTGTTCGACGTCCCGGACCGGTCCCAGGAGGACCTGCCGCGCAAGCTGGAGGTGCTGCGCCGGTACTGCCGCGAGATCGGACGCGACCATCGGGAGATTGAGAAGACGGTCGCGGGCGGGAACCTCGACGTGTCGGCGCGCGGCGGTGAGGCCCTGCTGGAGCACCTCCGGGAGCTCTCCGGTTTCGGCATCGAGCACGTCATCCTGGGGGGACCCGGTGGCGGCCGCCCCTGGGACGAGGAGGGCCTGGACGCGCTCGCCACCCTCGTCGACCGTGTGCATGAGATCGAACCGGCGCCGGTTGCGGCCTGAGGCGCACTGACCTCACCAGGGGGGGTCGCGCTGGCGCGCGAGCGCTTTGCGCACGGGGTGTAGGCACCGAGGGGTGGTGGTTGAGTGCTCGCATTTGACTGACTTGGGCGGCTGCGCCCCCAAACCCCCCGGCCGCACTCGCGGCCGTTCCCTGCCGGGCCAGCGGTGCGGCGTGCTCTCGTGAGGGACGGCCAGCGACATGCTTTGGGCTGGCGCCCAAGCGCTTCGCACCCGCTCGTGCGTGTCGGGCAGGGCTCGGACCTCGTGGGGAGCTACGCGTGTGTGTGAGGGCGCGCGACGCGGGAGCCCGAACCGACTCTGGCGAGGTCCCGCATACTCACCGCTCGATGCCGGAGGAACTGCGGGTGCTCTTTGTCGGCGACGTGATCGGCCGGCCGGGCCGGCACACCCTCGCCGTGGTGCTGCCCCGCCTGCGCCGCGAGCTGGACCTGGACCTGGTCGTCGTCAACGGGGAGAACTCCGCCGGCGGCTTCGGTATCACCGCCGCCACCCTCCGTGAGCTGCGGGACGCGGGGGCGGACGTCGTCACCACCGGCAACCATGTCTGGGATCACAAGCAGTTCGTGGACGAGATCGAACGGGAAGACCGGGTCGTGCGACCCGCCAACTTTCCACCCGGAGCACCCGGCCGGGGGGCGCTCGAGATCGAGGTGCGGGGCCAGAGCGTGCTGGTCGCGAACCTGCAGGGGCGCACCTTCATGCCGGCCCTCGACGATCCCTTCCGCACCGTCGACACGATCCTGGCCCAACACCCGGGCGCCGGGCACGTGATCGTCGACATGCACGCGGAGGCGACGGCGGAGAAGGTGGCCATGGGCTGGCACCTGGACGGCCGGGCGTCGATGGTGGTGGGCACTCACACGCACGTGCCGACCGCCGACCAGCGCATCTTGCCCGGAGGAACCGCGTACGTGACCGATGTCGGCATGGTCGGACCGCGCGACAGTGTGATCGGTGTCGAGCCCGACGCTTCCCTCGCGCGCTTCCTGACCGGGATGCCACAGCGGAGCCCGGTCGCCTCGGGCCCCGTGACATTCAACTCGGTACTCGTTACGATGTGGGAGCCGCAACGACAAGCAACAACGATTACGCGCGTCGATACAGAAAACGCATGATGGGAGAAGTTCCAGCAATGACTCAGGACGGCCGGCCTCCGGTCGAGGTGCTGAAAGTGTCAGCCTCCTCCAAGCCGGTCGCCGTCGCAGGCGCGATCGCCGGCGTCATCCGGAGCCAGGGAAGGGTCGAGGTGCAGGCCATCGGGGCGGGCGCCATCAACCAGGCGGTCAAGGCGATCGCCATCTCGCGTGGCTATGTGGCCCCAGGCGGCCTCGACCTCGTCTGCGTCCCCTCGTTCATCGACATCTCGATCGACGGCGAGGAGCGCACCGGGATCCGGCTGCTGGTCGAGGTGCGGCAGGGCTAGGGTCGTTGCAGGCCGGCCGGGTAAAGTGGCCGGAACGATGACGCCCACCCCACGAAACTCCGCAAGCTCCGTTTCGCGGGGAACCCGGGGCAGGAGCTTCCACGTCTGGACCATCGGGTGCCAGATGAACCTCGCCGATTCGGAGGCGCTGTCCCGGCAGCTGCTGGCCGCCGGGTTCCAGGAAGAGCCTGACCTGGAGCGTGCCGACATCGCCGTCCTCAACACGTGCGTGGTCCGGCAGGCGAGCGAGGACAAGGTCTCCTCCAAGCTCGGGGAGCTGCGCACCTGGAAGACCCCGGACCGCACGATCGCGGTCACCGGCTGCCTGGTGCGGAAGGAGGGCGACCAGCTTCACCGCCGTTTCCCGCACCTGGACGCGGTGGTACCGATCGGCGAGGGAGCCCGCTTCTTGGCCGACCTGGAGGCCCGGTACGACCTGGCCCAGGGGGAGCCGCTGCCGGTGGCGGGCCGGACCGGGATCAGCCACTTCGTCAACGTGATCCAGGGTTGCGACCACAACTGCACGTTCTGCATCGTGCCCAAGGTGCGTGGGCGCGAGGTGATGAAGCCCAAAGGATCGGTGGTCGAGGAGTGCCGCCGGGCGGTGGCCGAGGGGGCGCGCGAGATCGTCCTGCTGGGACAGAACGTCGACGACTATCGCGACCCCGACAGCGGGGAGGGTCTGAGCCACCTGGTGGAGGCGGTCGCCGCCCTCGACGGGCTGCTGCGCGTGCGCTTCATGACCTCCCACCCGCAGGACCTGGAACCCCGGCTGCTGCGCGTGATGGCGGAGAACCCGAAGGTCGCGCACGAGCTGCAGCTGCCGATCCAGTCCGGCGACGACTACATGTTGAAGCGGATGGCGCGGGGCTACCAGGTGCGTCATTACCGGGCGCTGATCGAGGAGGCGCGGCGGCTGATGCCGGACCTGGGGCTCTACACCGACGTCATCGTCGGCTTCAGTGGCGAGACCGAGACCCACTACGAGCACACCCGCCAACTGCTGTCCGAGATCGAGTTCGACGTCGTCCACCTGGCCCAGTACTCGACGCGCCCCGGCACCTACGCCGCCGACCACTGGCTCGACGACGTGCCGGCGGAGGAGAAGCGCCGCCGCCTCAACGACCTGCTCGAGCTGCAGCGCGGGATCGCGCGCAGGCGGGCCGAGCGCTGGGTTGGGCGCACGGTAGAGGTTCTGATCGAGGGCGCCGACGAGATGGGCCGACCCTTCGGCCGCTCGCGGCAAGGCAAGCGCACGGCGGTGCTGGGAGCCGCACTGGTCTCGAGGAGTCAGTCTCCACTCCCGCTCGCGGGCCAGGAGCCGCGACCGCTGGTGAAGGCGGGCTCCCTGGTCCAGGTCCGGGTCGAACAGGCGACGGCGGGCCAGCTCGCCGGCCGGTCACGCTCCTAGTGGTCTGATGGCTCGGGCGGGCGGGGAGACGCCCGCCATGCGGCAGTACTGGGAGGCCAAGCGGCAGCACCCGGACGCGATCCTGCTGTTCCGGATGGGCGACTTCTTCGAGGTCTTCTTCGACGACGCCAAGGAGGCGGCGCCGGTGATGGGAGTCGCCCTCACCTCCCGGCCGATGCAGGGCGCCCGCCAGCCGATGTGCGGGGTGCCGCACCACGCCTGGGAGTCCTATGTCGGCAAGCTGCTGCGAGCGGGCAAGAAGGTGGTGCTGTGCGACCAGATGGAGCAGCCCAACGGGCGCTCGGTGGTCCGCCGGGAGGTGACGCGCGTGCTCACCCCGGGCACGGTGCTGGAAGACGCGTATCTGGAGCCGGATCGCTCGAACTGGCTGGTGGCGGCGGTCTCGCGTGGTGCCGAGGCCGGGCTGGCCGCCTGCGACGTCTCCACCGGCGAGCTGCAGCTCTGTCAGCTGGCGGCGGAGCGGCTCCCCGCCGAGCTGCAACGGCTGCGGCCGGCCGAGCTGCTGACACCGCCCGAGGTCGACGCCTACCGGTTCGACGTCGAGCGCGGCCGCCTGCGCCTGCGCGATCTGCTCGGGATCACGGTCGCGGAATCGATCGGGGCGGAGTCGGCGCCGCTCGCGATCGGGGCCGCCGGCGTCGTCCTCGACTATCTCCGCCAGAACCAGGTGCAGGTTGCCCCCGGCCTGCTGCGCGTCTTCACCTACTGGCCGGAGTCCACGATGCAGCTGGACGAAGCCACCGTCCGCAACCTCGAGCTCGACCAGCTGAGCCGCCTCGTCGACCGTTCCGCGACTCCGATCGGTGCCCGGCGGGTCCGGCGGTGGCTGCGAGCGCCGCTGCGCGACGGAGAGGAGATCGAGCTCCGGTTGGGGGCGGTCGACGAGCTGCGGGGGGCCGCCGGCGCCGCCCTTCGCGACGCGCTTTGTGGCGTGCAGGATCTGGAGCGGCTGGTGACGCGCGCCGCCCAGGGTCTCTCCGGACCGCGAGAGCTGGTTGCGCTTCGGCGCAGCCTGGAATGCCTGCCCACAGTGCGGGAAGCGGCGGAGGCGACGTCGTCGCTTGCCGTCCGGCGCCGCGCGGCGGCGGTCGAGGGTGCGCCCGAGCTGGCCGACGAGCTGAGCCGGGCCCTGGTCGAGGAGCCCCCGGCCATCCTTCGGGAGGGTGGGGGCGCGATCCGCGACGGCTACGACGAAACGCTGGACCGCATCAGCGAAACCTCCCGTGGTTCCCGCGAGTGGCTGGCGGCGCTGGAGGCACGCGAGCGCGAGCGGACGGGCATCAAGAGCCTGAAGGTCGGCTACAACCGCGTCTTCGGGTACTACCTGGAGGTCTCGCACGCCAATCGTCTGGCCGTACCCGGCGACTACGAGCGCAAGCAGACGCTGACCACGGGCGAGCGCTACGTGACCCCGGACCTGAAGACTCACGAGGCGCTGGTGCTGGGTGCGCAGCAGGATCGCCTGCGGCGCGAGCAGGAGCTGCTGGAGGAGCTGTCGCGACGAATTCAGGAGGCGGCGCCGCGGCTGCTGCGGGCGGCGGAGGCGATCGGGGAGCTGGACGCGCTGGGCGCCTTCGCGGTCGCCGCCACCGACTACGGCTGGGGCCGCCCTGAGATCTCGCAGGGGTTGGAGCTCTCGATCCTGGGCGGCCGTCATCCGATCGTGGAGCGGGCGGTGGCGCAGGGCGAGTTCGTGGCCAACGACACCCATCTCGACCCCGAGCGGGATCAGATCGTGATCCTGACCGGCCCCAACATGGCCGGCAAGTCGACCTACCTGCGGCAGGTGGCGCTGATCGTCCTGCTCGCCCAGTGCGGGAGCTTCGTCCCCGCCGACCGCGCTCTGATCGGCCTCGCCGACCGCGTCTTCACGCGCGTCGGCGCCCATGACGACCTGGCGGCGGGGATGTCCACCTTCATGGTCGAGATGGCGGAGACGGCCAACATCCTGAACCACGCCTCCCGCGCCTCGCTGGTCGTCTTCGACGAGGTGGGCCGGGGCACCTCGACCTACGACGGGCTCTCCATCGCGCAGGCGGTGGTGGAGACGATCCACGATTCGCCGCGCCTCGGCTGCCGCACCCTGTTCGCGACCCACTTCCACGAGCTGACCGCCCTCGCCGACCGCCTGCCTCGGGTACGCAACCAGCGCGTCGAGGTGCAGGAGGAGGGAGACACGATCCGCTTTCTGCACCGGGTGGTGCCGGGCGGCGCCGACCGCTCCTACGGGATTCACGTGGCGGCGCTGGCGGGGCTGCCGGGACCGCTGATCGCGCGCGCCCGGCAGTTGCTTGCCGAGTTGGAGAGCGAGCGGCCGCTCGAGCCCCCGGACCAGCAGCTCGGCCTGCCCCTGTCAGCACCCGAAGACCCGCTGCGGAAACGATTGCGGGACGTGGACCCCAACCGGCTGACACCGATGGACGCGCTGCAGACGCTGTTCGACCTGCACCAGGAGGTCGAAGAGTGACGGCAGGGACGAACATCGCCGTCCTGCCGGCGCCGGTGGCGGACGCGATCGCCGCCGGCGAGGTGATCGAGCGTCCGGCGGCGGTGGTGAAGGAGCTGGTCGAGAACGCCCTCGACGCCGGCGCGCGCCAGATCTCGGTGGACGTGCGGGGAGCGGGGCGGACGTTGATCCGGGTCGCCGACGACGGCTCCGGCATCGCCCCTGGCGAGCTGAGCCTGGCCTTCCAGCGCCACGCCACCAGCAAGGTCCACGACCTGGAGGACCTGCGCGCGATCGCCACGCTCGGATTCCGCGGCGAGGCGCTGGCATCGATCGCCGCCGTCGCCGACGTCGAGTGCCGGAGCCAGGCCGGGCGCGTGCGGCTGCGCGCCGGCGCCCTGCTCGAGGAGGGGGTGGCGATGCCGACCCCCGGCACCGTGATCGAGGTCCGCGATCTCTTCGGTGCGACGCCCGCGCGGCTCCGGTTCCTGAAGTCGGAGGCGACCGAGCAGTCCCTCTGTCTCCGCGCCGTGCAGCCCTACGCGATCCTGTATCCCGAGGTCCGCTTCAGCGTGACCCTGGAAGGTCGCACCGCGCTGCGCACGGCCGGATCGGGCGAGCTCCGGCAGGCGATGGCGGCCGTCCACGGCGGGGAGGCGGTCGACGCCCTGGTCGAGGTGGGGGGCGAGGGCATCAGCGGTTTGGTCTCCGAACCGCGCCTCTCCCGCGGCACCCGGGACGCGCTGCTGCTGGCGGTCAACCGGAGGCCGATCGCCTCCCGCGCACTCGCCTACGCGGTGGAGGAGTGCTACCTGGGTTCGCTGGAGCGGGGGCGGCACCCGGTGTGCGTGCTGGATCTCGAGCAGCCGGCGGAGGCGATCGACGTCAACGTCCACCCGACCAAGCGCGAGGTCCGCTTCCACGATGAGCGGGAGGTCTTCGGGCGGCTGCAGCGGTCGATTCGAGAGGCGCTGTCCGGGAGCCGCCCCTACGCGTTCCCGCTGCCCGCGCCGCCAGCCTGAGCCCGAGGCCGGCCGTCCCCAACCGTCGCCGGCGATGCGGGCGCCCACCGTGCACGGGGCCACGGTGACCTTCCCGACCCCGGTGCCGGACGCGGCAGGCGCGGGGCAGGGGGTGCTGCGGGCCCTGGGTCAGGTCGACGACGCGTATCTGATCTGCGAGGGCCAGGAAGGCGTGGTCCTGGTCGACCAGCATGCCGCCCACGAGCGGATCCTCTACAACCGGGTCCTGGCCGACCTGGCGGCGGGGACGGCGATCAGCCAACCGCTGCTGCTGGCGCAGGTGGTCGACGCGGAGCCGGTGCTGGTCGCGACCGCGGCGGATCAGCGCGACCGCCTGCGCGCGCTGGGGTTCGAGGTGGAGGCGTTCGGGCCGGGGCAGCTGCGCCTGCTCGCGGGCCCGGCCGCGACCCCGCCGGGAAGGCTCTCAGAAGCGCTGCTCGACCTGCTGGCGGTGCTCGCCGAGCAGGGTCACGACGGCACCTGGGAGGCGGCCGCCGCCTCACTGGCGTGCCACTCCGCGGTGCGGTTCGGCGACCGGCTGGAGCTGTCCGAGCAGCGGCGGCTGCTGGACGAGCTGACCGCGACCCGGGACTCCACCACCTGCCCGCATGGACGGCCGACCCGGCTCGTGCTCTCCTGGCCCGAGCTCCGCCGCCACTTCCGTCGCAACTATTGAGCACCCGCACGCGGGCGAGGCCGCGGGTGATCGCCGTGCTGGGCCCGACCGGCGCCGGTAAGAGCGACGCCGCTTACGCGCTCGCCTCCAGACTGGACGCCGAGATCGTGGTCTGCGACTCCCGGCAGGTCTACCGGGAGCTCGACATCGCGACCAACAAGCCACCTGCGGTCCAGCTGGCGCGGATCCCACATCACCTGGTGGACGTGGCCGATCCGCGCCGGACGTTCACGGTCCATGAGTTCCAGCGCCTGGCCACCCAGGCGGTGCTCGGGATCGCCGCGCGCGGACACGTCGCCGTGCTCGAGGGCGGCTCCACACTGTGGGCGGACGCGCTGCTCGACGGCTACGCGCTGCCCGGTGGTCCGCCGGCCGGGGAACGGCGCACGGAGCTGGGGTCTCTCTCCCTGGCCCAACTGCAGGCACGCCTGCGGCGGCTCGACCCCGAGGCCGAGGTGGACTGGCAGAACCCACGGCGGCTGGTGCGGGCGATCGAGATCGTGGAGGAGCTGGGCGGCCCGCTGACCCGGCACCGTGAGCGTAACCCTCCCGACTGGGAGGTCACGCGGTTCGGTCTCGAGCTGCCGCTGCCGGTGCTCGACCGGCGCCTGCGCCGGCGGTCGGCCCGGCAGGTCGCACGCGGGCTGGTGCCGGAGACGCGCCAGGCGCTGGAAAGGGGGGTGCCGCGTGACGCGCCGGTGCTGTCCGGGATCGGGTATGCCCAGGCGCTGTCGTTCCTGGATGGCACCCTGGGCCCGACCGAGCTCCTGAGGGCGATGGCGAGCGCCAACAGCCGGTACGCGCGACGCCAGCTGCGCTGGCTGCGCCGCGACCCGCGTATTCAGTGGCTGGAGGCGACGGACGACCTGCCCGGTCGTATCCTCAAGGTCCTTTCGATGACCGCTCCGCAGTTCCTGAACCGCGCTTCAATCCGATCTTGCTGACCACCGCCGAGCGGCGCGACCGCGCCTACCTGTTGGGCGTGCTGCTGCCGGACGCCGAACCGGCCCGGCTCGAGGAGCAGATGAGGGAGCTTCGCGAGCTCGTGCGCACGGCGGGCGCGGACCCGGTCGCCTCCGACATCCAGCGTCGCGCCGCCATCGACCCGGCGCTCTTCTGCGGGCGCGGCAAGGTGGAGGAGATCCGTGCCCGGCGTGGCGAGCTGGAGTTCGATCTCCTGGTCTGCAACGAGGACCTGTCACCGCGCCAGCAGCGAAACCTGGAGCGGGAGCTCTCGGTCCCGGTGCTGGACCGGACCGAGATCATCCTCGAGATCTTCGCCCTCCACGCTCACACCCGCGAGGGCCGTCTCCAGGTAGAGGTGGCTCGGCTGCGGCACTGGCTGCCCCGGCTCGTCGGCGCCTACGACGTGAACCGGCAGATGGGCGGCCGGGGGACGCGCGGCGGCCCTGGTGAGCAGCAGACCGAGATCGAGCGCCGGCGGGTCCGGCGGCAGGTTCGGGACCTGGAGCGGGAGCTGGACCAGGTGCGGGCCCGGCGCGAGCAGCAGCGCCGCGGGCGTCACCGCTCGGACCTGACCACGGTCGCGATCGTGGGCTACACGAACGCCGGTAAGTCGACGCTGCTCAACGCGATGACGGGTGCCGGGGTGCCGGCCCTCCACCAACTGTTCGCCACGCTCGACCCCACCACGCGACGGCACCGCACCGCGAGCGGCCGTGAGCTGCTCCTGAGCGACACCGTCGGCTTCATCCAGCACCTTCCCACCGACCTGATCGCCGCCTTCCGGTCCACGCTGGAGGAGGTCACCCAGGCCGACGTGGTGCTCCACGTGGTAGACGGGAGCGCACGCTCGGCGCTGGAGCAGGCCGAGACCGTGGACCAGGTGCTTTCCGACCTCGGCGCCTCCGAGCAGCCGCGGGTGGTGGCGCTGAACAAGATCGACCTTTTGGGCGGGGCCGGCCTTCGGCGCGTCCTGCCCGAGTTCCGCTCGCGGTACGGCGCCGTGGTTCCGATCTCGGCGCAGACGGGAGCCGGCCTGGAGGAGCTGGATCGGGCGCTGGTCGAGGCCGATGAGCGGGCCCTGGTCCCGGTGCGGCTGCTGGTCCCCTACGGGCGGGAGGGGGTCATCGAGCAGCTGCGGCGGGAGGGTGTGGTCGAGGACACCGAATACACCGAGCGCGGCACGCTGACCCGGGCGCGGGCACCGCAGGACGCCGTGCATCGGTATCGGGAGCTCGACCTGGATCGACCGGATACGCTGGTCGGAGATGACTGACGCAACCGCCCAGGAGCTGGAGGCTCGGGTCGAGGCCGCCTACGCCGCCGGCGGCCAGGACAAGGAGGCGGTGGAGCTGACGGTCGCCGGGCTCGACGACGGCAGTCTGCGGAGCGCGCAGAAGCAGGATGGCCGGTGGGTGGCCAACGAGTGGGTGAAGAAGGCGATCCTGCTCTACTTCAAGCTCTACGACATCGAGACTCTGGAGACCGGACCCTTCGAGTACCGGGACCGCCTCCCGCTCAAGCACGACTACGACTCGGCCGGGGTGCGTGTGGTGCCGCCGGCGGTCGCGCGGTATGGCTCTCACCTGGAGCCGGGCGTGATCCTGATGCCGAGCTACGTCAACATCGGCGCGCGGGTCGGCGCCGGGACCATGGTCGACACCTGGGCCACCGTCGGCTCCTGCGCCCAGGTCGGCGCCGCCGTCCACCTGGCAGGCGGGGTCGGCATCGGTGGTGTGCTGGAGCCGGTCCAGGCCCGGCCCGTGATCATCGAGGACCACTGCTTCATCGGTTCCCGGGCGGTGGTCACCGAGGGCGTGGTGGTGGGGGAGGGGGCCGTTCTGGGCGCCAACGTGGTGCTGACCGGGTCGACACCCGTCATCGACGTAACCGGGCCCTCGCCGCTGGAGCATCGGGGCGAGGTGCCGGCGGGCGCCATCGTGGTCCCGGGCACCCGCCCGCGCGCCTTCCCGGCGGGAGAGTACCAGCTCGCCTGCGGGCTCATCATCGGCTGGCGCGGCGAGGCCACCGAGCACAAGGTCTCGCTCAACGATCACCTCCGGGAGCTCGGCGTCGCCACCTGAGTCCGCTGCGGGTCGTCTATGCACAACGCGGGCCTACCGCGGAGGTTGTAGGCCCGGACTGCCCCCAAACGCGCCTCATCGGTGAGGAGGGCCGGCCTCCACGCGACGCCGGACCTCGGCCCGGCCGGCGGCACTGCCGAGCAGGTCCCACCAGCTCTCGATCCACCAGCTGGCGCCGGCCGCCTGAAAGTCGGACGGTCCCTCCGGGCGCACGATGAAGCCGCCGTAGGTGTCGCCTTCGACGGCCACGTCGTAGGGCTCGCCGGCGCGGCCCTCCGCCTCGCGAAGGCGTTTCACCTCCTGGAGGACCTCATGCATCGACGTCGCGGTGAGGTCGGTCCACTCTCCCCGCGCGTCGGCGGTGGCCGGGAGCAGCCCGTTCCAGCGCGCGGCCCGCTCGAGCGATCGCTGACGAGCGCGGCCCTCGACCCGCAGGCCCACCACCCAGACCGCCGGGTGCGGCCGCTGCGTGGTGGGAGGTGGGGGAGCCGGCTCGACGTCGGAGCCCAGGTGGGCGGAATAGTGCCGGCCGTCGAACGCCACCGGGCCGCCGGCACAGAGCGCGGCGAAGATGGCGAGCGACTCGTCCAGCTTCTCGGCCCGGGCACGCCGTCCCTCGTCCGGCTCGAAGGCGAGCCAGTTCGCGTTCAGCGCGCCCAGCCCCACGCACAGGATCACCCGGCCGCCGCTCAACCGGTCCACGGTGCCGACGCGGGAGGCCAGATCCCAGGGCCGGATGCGTGAGGCAGGGGTCAGGAGCGTCCCGAGCCGGATCCGCCGGGTCTGGGTCGCGGCCACCCCGAGCGTGACCCAGGCATCGACCCCGAAGACGGCCTCGTAGGTGAAGACGGCGTCCCAGCCATGCTCCTCACCGAGGACCGCGAGCTCGGCGAAGCCGGACGGGTCGGCCTCGGGGACCACAAAGCCGTAGCGCACGCGGCGCGCTCAGTAGGTCCTGACCACCCCGCGAACAGCCCCCAGCATGTCGACCTGCTCGGGCTCGATGGGCGCGTAGTCGGGGTTCTCCGAGATCAACCGGATGTGGCCTCGCTGCCGGTCGAGGCGCTTGACCGTCGCCTCGTCGCCGACCAAAGCCACCACGATGGTCCCGTCGGGAGCGTCCGGCTGGGGCTTGACGATGACCATGTCCCCGTCGAGGATCCCGGCCCCGATCATGGAGTCGCCCCGCACCCGGAGGCCGAACCAGCCCTCCTGGGCGATCTCGGGGGCCAGCAGGAGGTGATCCTCGATGTGCTCCTCGGCGAGGATCGGGGTACCGGCGGCCACGTTGCCCACCACCGGCACCGCCACCGCCTGGCGCCGCATGCGCGCGGTGTCGACCTCCTCCACCAGCTGCACGGTGCGAGATTTGGTGGGGTCGCGGCGGATGAGGCCCAGGCGCTCGAGCTGGTTCAGGTGGTTGTGCACGGTGGAGCTGGAAGAGAGCCCGACCGCCTCCCCGATCTCGCGCACGCTGGGCGGATAGTTGCGCTGCCGCGTCACCTCGCGGATGTAGTCGAGGATCTGCTCCTGCCGTCCGGAAACCTGTCGTTTCATCGCTCTTGCGCCTCGCTTGGCCGATTCGAAATGCTGGGACGTCACGCGGACCGGGCGGTCGCCGCCTGCAGCGGGGAACATCCGCTCGCCGCCAGGCCCACGGGCTTGAGGCCCATCCTAGCAAAGAAAGCGTCTGTTCGGCAAACCCCTGTTCGCCCTTGACATACGAACGTCTGTTCCGTATGGTCGGGGCGAGGAGGAGGCGAACAGATGTACGCAAGAGTCAGCCCACGTTTCAGCACCGCCCGTGCCCGCCGCTTCGGTTACGAGCGTCTGGCGGCGCCGCGGCCACCCCGTCAGGTCGCTCGATGGCGGCGCCTGGTCCGCAACCTGGCGCTGGGGGGCGCCGTGCTGGGAATGCTGTTTCTGATCTTCACCAGCCGTGCCCTCGGGGTCAGCCCGCCGCGACCACCCCGGGTGGTGGTGGTTCAGCCGGGTCAGACGGTGTGGTCGATCGCCGAAGCCCAGTTCCCGAACCAGGACCCCCGCGAGTCGGTCGACGAGATCGACCGGGTCAACCACCTGCACGGAGGTCTGGTCTACCCGGGAGAGCGTCTGCGCGTGCCGGCAGCCTGAACGACACCCTCCGCCCCCGGGGCCACGTAGGCTCGCGGTGATGGCGATCGAGCTCGTCGGACGGTCGGGATGCGGGCTCTGCGACGAGGCGCGGGCGACGCTGCGCGCGCTCGGCGTGGATTTCGTGGAGCGGGACGTCGACGCCGACCCTGACTTGCACCGATCCTTCACCGACCGGGTGCCGGTGCTGCTGGCGGACGGGCGCGTGGTGGCCGAGGGCCGGATCCACGCGGCGTCGGCGCTGCGTTCCCTCTCACGCTGAGGCTCCGGGGCCGACCAGCCTCGGGGCAGGGAGGAAACGGAAGGGCCGCCGAGGCAGAACCCCGACGGCCCGGAGGGAGGGAGGATGTCTTGACTTCTGGCGTTCCCCGCAGGAAGGCCCGTGCCGAGTCTAGCGGAGAACGCGTCCTCGCGCACAACCCGCCTGGTTTGTTCCCCGGGACCGTCCGGTATAAACGAAGTTGATGCCCCATCCGCCGGTTTTCTGCTGCCCGAGGTCGCGGTGAGCGACAGCCAGGCCCTGGGTCACGGCGTGGCGACCGCGCATCGTCGCGCGGATCTCCGCAACGTGGCCATCATCGCGCACGTCGACCATGGGAAGACGACGCTGGTCGACGCGCTGCTGAAGCAGAGCAACACGTTCCGGGCCAACCAGGAGGTGGGGACCCTGATCCTCGATTCCAATGCGCTGGAGCGGGAAAAAGGGATCACGATCCTGGCCAAGAACACGGCCGTGCGTCATGGCGAGGTGACGATCAACATCATCGACACGCCCGGACACGCCGACTTCGGCGGAGAGGTCGAGCGCGTCCTCAACATGGCCGACGGCTGTCTGCTGTTGGTGGACGCCGCCGAGGGACCGATGGCCCAGACCCACTTCGTCCTCGACAAGGCGTTCGAGGCCGGCCTCCGACCGATCGTCGTGATCAACAAGCTGGACCGCCCCCACGCGGAGCCGGCGCGGACGCTGGACGCGATCCACGATCTCTTCCTGGAGCTGGTCCGCACCGAGGATCAGCTCGACATCCCGGTCGTCTACGCGATCGCCAAGGAGGGCCGCGCCGGCCTCGACCCGGACCGCCTGGACGATTCGCTGGAGCCCCTCTTCGCGACCATCCTCGACCACGTGCCGCCCCCGCTCGCCCTGGATGGCCCGTTCCAGATGCTGGTCGCCAACCGGGGACATGACGACTTCACCGGAACGCTGGCGATCGGACGGATCACCCGGGGGTCGGTGGCTCCCGGGCAGGCCATCAGCGTGCTCGGGATCGAGGGCATCCAGCCCGCGCGGGTAGGCCAGGTCCTGCGCTACCAGGGTCTGGCGCGAGTTCCGGTGGAGAGCGCGCAGGCGGGTGACATCGTGCTGCTGACCGGCCTCGACGAGGTCACGATCGGTGACACGCTGAGCGATCCCGAGCACCATGAGCCACTGCCACGGATCGAGATCGACGAGCCCACGGTGCGGATGACGTTCGGCGTCAACACGTCGCCGGTGGGCGGCCGCGAAGGCAGGTTCACGACCTCCCGCCAGCTGGGCGCGCGGCTGCGGCGGGAGCTGGACACGAACCTGGGTTTGCGCGTCGAAGACACGGACAGCGCCGAGCGGTGGCTGGTCAGCGGACGTGGTGAGCTTCACCTTTCGGTCCTGATCGAGACCATGCGCCGCGAGGGATACGAGCTCGAGGTCTCGAAACCGGAGGCGATCGTGCGTCGGGACCCGGGCGGGCGCCTGCTGGAGCCGGTCGAGCAGGTCACGATCGAGGTCCCCGAGGACCACCTGGGCCCGGTCTCGGAGGCCCTGGGGGCGCGTCGCGGCGAGATGACCTCGATCGACTACGACGGACAGGGCGGGATTCGCCTCGGCTACACGATCCCGACCCGGGGCTTGATCGGGTTCCGAAACCAGTTCCTGACGCTGACGGCGGGGACCGGGGTGATGGCCTCTCTGGCGGCCGGCCACCGGCCCTGGGCAGGTCCCCTGCGCACGCAGCGCAACGGGGCGCTGGTCGCGTCCTCACCGGGGACCGCGCTGACCTATGGGCTCGCCAACGCGCAGGAGCGGGGGGAGACCTTCATCGAGCCCGGGGCGCAGGTCTACGAGGGGATGATCGTCGGCCTCCAGCGGCGGGCGGGCGACATGCAGGTCAACGTGTGCCGGGAGAAGAAGCAGTCCAACGTCCGCAGCTCGACGGCGGACATCGCGGTGCGATTGACCCCGGCCACGCGTCTCAGCCTCGAGCAGTCCCTCGACTTCCTGGTCGACGACGAGCTGCTCGAGGTCACGCCGTCCCAGCTCCGCCTGCGCAAGCGCCATCTGACCGAGGTCGACCGGGCGCGGGCGCGGCGCCGGGCGATCGCGGCCGGGACGGCGCCGGCCTGACGCCGGTCTGGAAAGGGACTGTCGACGTGGGCCGGGCGGGCCGCCGCGAGCACAGGACCGGGCGCCGGCGAGGTGCCTGAGCAGACGCGACGGGATCTGAAGAGTGGGGCTCCCCGGGCGCCCGCTCGGATCCGCCCGGCTGCCCGGTCCGGCTTCGGACGCACGCTCAGCCTGGTGCTGCTGGTGGCGGTCCTCGTCCCCCTGCTGGCGACCGCCTGCCAATCGGTGACCCCGGCGCTCGCGGATCTGGCGCCGACCCTGAGCCTGCACACGCTGAACGGGGCCACGGTGGCGTTCCAGAACGGCGCGCCGGTGCCCGGCTTCGCGCGCCAGGGACGGCCGGTCATCGACCTCGACGGAACCTGGAAATGGCAGGCCGGAACGATGGATGACTCGCTCTCTCTGGGCCTGCGCTCGCGGACGCTTCCACTCATCGAGCGCAACGCCGCCGGCCGCCAGCGAGCCGCGTACCCCGATCAGGGTTGGGCCCAGGTAGCCGTTCCGGGCACGTTCAACCAGCCGCCCCAGAGTGCGGTCAACGGAGGCTGGTTCCGGCGCACGTTCGACGTGCCGGCGGACTGGAGCGGCGAGGGGGTCGCCCTCAAGCTGGGGTCGGTCAACTACGTCGCCGACCTCTGGCTCAACGGGCACTATCTCGGCTATCACGAGGGCGGCTCGACGCCGTTCGCGTTCGACGTCTCCCGCTGGCTGCGACCGGGACTGCCGAACACGCTGGCGGTCCGGGTCGACAACCCGCCCTGGGGCACGCGGGACGACATCGTCCCCTGGGGACTGGCCGACTGGTGGAACCACGGCGGCATCCTGTCCGACGTCTGGCTGGAGCTGTCGAACCCCCTCAACGTGGTGCGGGCGGACGTCACCCCCCACCTGGACGGAGCGGACGTCGGCTACGTGGTCGCGAACCAGACCCGGCGGGCGGTGGGGCCGCAGGTGACGGTCGCCATCCTGCCCGCCGCCGTCACCCCCACCAACCTGCTCGACCCCGACGCCATGAGCCTGGTGCCGGCCGCGGCGATCCCGATCGTGGAGCGGACGCAGCAGCTGCCCTCGATCGCGGCCGGCAGCTATTACCACGGCGACGCGTCGTTCGTGCTCCGGGACGTCGACTACTGGACCCCGTCCTCGCCGGCGCTGTACGTGGTTCGGGTGACGTTGACCGTGGCGGGCGCCACCGTGGACCAGTGGGCGGACAGCTTCGGTCTGCGGCAGATCAAGGTCGACAGCACCCGGGCGCGGCTGCTGCTCAACGGGCAGCCAGTGGCCTTCCACGGCGTCGATTTGCAGGAGCAGCAGCAGCAGCCGGCGTCCGACGGCAACCCCCAGGGCGGCCCGGTGACCACCGCCCAGCAGGCGCTCGGCATCCTGCAGCAGGCGCAGGAGGTGGGCGCGAGCCTGATCCGCACCGGTCACGAACCGCCCAGCTACTGGGTTCCGCTGCTGGCGGACCGGCTGGGGATGGTGTTGTGGGAGGAGATCCCGCTCTACCACGAGACCCCGAAGACGTTCTCGATCGCGATGAACCGGGGCATCCCGCAGCAGATGCTGGCCGAGATGGACCTGCGGGACATGAACCGGCCTTCGGTGCTCTTTCACGGCTTCACCAACGAATCGACCGGAACCGGCGAGCGGGAGAGTGTGCTCACAACATTGCGCGATCTCGACCGGCAGCTCGACGGCACCCGGCTCACCGGTCAGGCGGCACTCGGCTCCGATCCGGCCGACCCCACCCAGTCGCCCCTCGACGTGGCCGGGTTCACCTGGTACTGGGGCGTCTTCTACGGCGGCCCGCTGGACGAGCGGCTGATCGCCCGCCAGCTGGCGCGGGCGCACCAGGCCAACCCGGGGAAGCCGATCATGGTCCTGGAGTACGGGTACTGGGCCGACTCGCCGGGCGGCGAGGCCTATCAGGCCTATGTGGCCCGCACCACCTACGACGCCATGCGACCTTCTCTGGACACCGAGCGCGGTGGTTATCTGGGAGCGGCCGTCTGGTGGTCCCTCGACGACTACTGGACCGAGCGGCCCAACATCGGGGTCGAGAACTTCGGCCTCTTCCGCCCCGATGGCTCGCTGCGTCCCGCCGGGGCCGTGCTGCGGGAGGCCTATCGGTCCTCTCCCGGCGGCGTTCCGGCGGCCTCGGTCGAGAGCGGCGGGGTGGGCCAGCCGGCGCCCCAGGCCACGCCCCGGTGGACGGTGGCGCTTTCCGCGGGCTATGCGCTGGCGCTGCCGGGGCTGGCGCTGCTCGTGCTCATCACGTTCATCTGGGCCCTCGGCCGCCGCCGGGTAAGAGGGACGATGGGGGTGCCATGACAACCAGGGTTCGAGCGCGCCTGGTGCGGATTCCGCTCGGGGCGGCGATGGTGACGGGAGCCGTCGCCGGTCTGGTGCCGGGACTCTTCCTGGGCTGCTTGCTGGGTGCCCTCGTGAGCTGGGTGAGCGGAGCCATCGTCTACTGGCAGCGTCAGCTGGGATTCTCGCTCGGGGTGTCGCCCGAGCTGCTGCCGTTCGGCGATCAGGGGCCGCTCCTGTCGCAGCTGAGCAACGATTGGCCGCTGGTGGTGCCCGTTTCGGGCGCCGCGATGGCGATCTTCTGGGGGGTGATCGTCTCGCTCAGCTATGGCCTGCTGGGATCGACGCTGAACCTGTTCGCGGGCGGCGGCGTGGTGCGCCTGGACGTCGAGCTGGACGACCCCGATGTCACCCGAGCAGGTCCTGCAGCCCCTCCTCGAAGCGCTCCAGCATCAACTCCAGTGGGGCGCTCCGGAAGCTGAACGCGGCCGCCCGGGCGTGGCCGCCGCCGCCCTGCCGCTGCGCGATCGCGGCCACGTCGACCGTCCGCCCCCGCAGCGAGACGGTGCGCTTGCTGGTGTTCACGACCGCGGTCGCGTCGGCCCCGAAACGAGACATCAGGCGCTCCGAAACCTCGGACTGAAAGGCCTCCGCGTAGCAGATCGCCCACGTCACGCCGCGCAGGTCGCGCAGTATGGCCTGCTCGACCTTGCGGGTGAGGTAGCTCTCCCGCCGCGACTCCTCCAGCTCCAGCACCAGCCGCTCGCCCTCGGTGAACTCGACCTCGGGCCGCGCCACGAACCGGGCCAGAAACCGCTGCGACCCGAGCAGTCCGACCAGCGTGGCGAGGCGCTGGGACCGAGGATCCTGGTGGCGCCAGAGGTCGTGGTCCTCGACCAGGGCGGCCAAGTCGTGGAAGCGGGGAGGGCAACCCAGGTAGGCGAACAGCAGGCCGGTGGCACTGTGCGCCTCGTCGATCGTCGCCCAGGGACGCTCGCGCAGGTGGTCGGAGCTCCGGTGGTGGTCCAGGAGGTGCAGGTCACCCCCCGCCGCCAGCCATTCCTCGATCAGGGCCGCGGTGGTGGCGTCCACGCCGTGATCGGTGACCAGGATCCGGTGCCGGTCGGGCTGTGCCCGACGCTCGGCGATGGCGGTCCGCACCCGGTCGTCGATGCTGCCGTTGTCCACCAGCTGCGCGGGCGCCGCGTTCTCGACGACACCCTGGACGAGCACCGCGCAGCCGACCCCGTCGAGATCGGTGTGGGTCAAAAGCTGTGTACGGCGCATTCCGACAACCGTACACGGCGTCGAACCGCCGGCCCTCCGCCCCTCAGGTCTGCCGCGCGGGCGCCGCGTCCGCTCGGACGGCCGGCCGCCGGCCGCGGGCTCGGGGGCGCCGCACCTTGACGTAGTTCGCGAGGTAGTAGGAGCCGATCACGAAGGCGGCCGCGAGGGCCATCGCGACCAGCGTCTCCCAGTTGGCGAAGAGCGAGAACCAGGTGCCCATCCAGGCCGGGAACTGGATCCCGAGGGGAAGCGCCGTGGTCGTCATCCAGCCCGCCAGCTGCAGCTCGTTGATCTCCTCGCCGACCATGACCAGGAGCACCGCTCCCAGCAGCACGCCGGTCAGCGTCAGCATCCGCTTGTAGGGGAGCCGGCGATGGACGACGAAGGTGAGGACCCCGATCGTGGCGGTCAGATAGAGCCCGATCATGACCCCCAGGAGGACGGTCCAGGCGCTCGACTGCAGGCGCAGCGTCTGGAGGAAGAGCACCACCTCGAAGCCCTCGCGGTAGACGGAGGCGAAGCCCACCAGCCCGAGGCCGAAGAGGAGGCGCTGGCGCGGTGAACCGGGGAGGGAGAGCCGGCGCTTGGCGCGGTTGTGCGTCTGGATCCAGCCCGTCCAGTAGAGCTTGTGGAAGAACCAGTTCATCACCACCAAGAGGACGATCACCGCCACCAGCCCGGTCGCGGCCTGGATCTGCAGCTCGGGCGCGTTCACCGCGTTGAGGACGGCGACCACGATGAACCAGCTCGCGATCGAGGCCGCGAACCCGAACAGGCCACCGGTGCCGACCGGGCGCCGCTGGCCCGCATTGACCCCCGCCATGCTGGCGGTGATGGCGGCCAGCACCAGGATCGTCTCCAGGCCCTCTCGGAAGACGAGGATCCCGGCGCCGATGACGACCGCGCCGCGCGACATGCGGTGCGCGGCGCCCGGGGCGGTGGGGTTCGGGTTTCCGGCGAAGGCGAGCGCGGCCCAGGTGAGGCCGGCCAGCAGGAGCAGGGCCGACACGCCGAGGAGGCCCAGGCCTATGCTCCGCCCCACCGATCGGGACCCGTTCTCCGTACTGCCTATCGCTATCCGCATCTCGACATGGTTCTTGTTGAGGGCCTCCTGAGCCGTCAGCGTAGCTTACGGTAACCGGACAGTTAGATGCGGCTAACGAACGCCTCGCGAGCACCGGAGAGGTGCAACCGGAACCGCGCCCTGCGTGTTGATCCGATGTGGCACTGGCGATGATGGAGGTCCCGCGGCCGCCGGCGGAGGCCGACCTGGCGGCCCGCCTGGCGGTGGACCTGGAGGGCGCGTTCGAGGAGCTCGTCGTCACACACCAGGACCGCGTCTACGCCTTCTTGCTCGGCATGACGCGGGATGGGGGGCAGGCCGAGGACCTGGCGCAGGAGACGTTCTGGAAGGCCTACCGGGCGCTGCGCCGGTATCCCGCGGCACGTGTGGCGGAGCTCCGGGTGGGGCCCTGGCTGCGCCGGATCGCGCTCAACACGCAGCGCAACGCCGTGCGCCCGAGACGGGTCGGGCTCGCCCTGGTCCCGGACCCGCCTCAGCAGGCCGACCCCGGCGTGGACGGGAACCCCGAAGCGCACACGCTCCGGCGCGGCGAGCAGGAGCGGCTGCTGCGAGCGCTGGCCCGGGTCCCGGGCCCGGCGCGGGCGGCCATCCTGCTGCACCACGCCGAGGACCTGCCGGTCGAGGAGGTGGCGGACATCCTGCGCCTCCCCGCGGGCACCGTGAAGTCACACGTCCACCGCGGCCTGGCCCGCCTGCGCCGAGCGCTGGACGAGGAGGATGCTGAGCCATGACCGCACGCGACCCGGCGCTGGAGCGGCTCGCCGCCCTGGGACGCACCCCGGCACCCGACGGCCTCCTGGTGGAGGTGCTGACCCAGACCGGCACCGGCTACTGGTATGCCCAGGCGCCGAGCCCCCTGGGCCCGGTCCTGATCGGTCACGGCCCGCACGGCATCGCCGGCATCCGCCTGGCAGCCGACGGCGCCGAGGCGTTCGAGGCCTGGTTCCGGGCCGAGCGGGGCGTGGTCGTCAGGCCCGAGCCGGTGCTGCCGGAGGAGATCCTGGCGGCGTTCGAGGCCGGTTTGGCGGGACGGCGGCGCGCGGTCCGGCTCGATCTCGCTGGACGCTCGAACTTCCAGCGGTCGGTGCTGCACGCCGCCGGCACCATCCCGCGCGGTCAGGTGCGGTCCTACGGCTGGGTCGCGCGCGAGATCGGGCATCCGGCGGCGGTGCGGGCGGTGGGCACGGCGCTCGCGCGCAACCCGATCCCGCTGGTGGTCCCCTGCCACCGGGTCGTCCCCTCCGACCTTCAACTGGGCCGGTACAGCTGCGGCGGCCCCGAGCAAAAGCGCCAGGCACTCCTCTTCGAGGGTCTCGACGTGGACCGCTTGGAGCGCCTGGCGGGAGCCGGCGTGCGCTTCCTGGGCAGCGACAGCACCCATGTCTTCTGCACGCCGTCCTGTGCCGACGCGGTTCGGATCACGCCCCGCCACGAGGTCAGGTTCCGGTCTGCGGCGGAGGCGCTGAGCGCCGGCTATACGCCCTGCCGGCACTGCCGTCCGGTGGGGGCGGCAGCCTGACCGGCGTCGGGGAGGCGGGTCAGGGGGCAGCCGCGTCGATCGAGGGCGGCTCGGTCTCCTCGCGCGCCAGCGTGCTCCGCGTCGCGCTCGCGGTCCGCAGCGGGATCTCGGGCATCACCAGCGTGAGGACGAAGGCGATCCCGAGCAGCGGGGCGAGATAGAGGAAGAGGGGGGTGAGCGCATTCGCGTAGGCGTGGATGAAGGCAGTCTCCAGCGGTGCCGGCAGGCCGTGTACCAGGGCGGGGGTGAGGCCGCTGGTATCGGGCACGTGAAAGGTGACCGTGTGCGGCACGTCCGCCTTGATGTTGGCGGTCAGCCGGTTGGTGAACAGCGAACCCACCACGGCGCCGCCGATCGCCTGTCCGATCTGGCGGAAGTAGTTGGAGGTCGAGGTCGCCGTCCCCAGGTCACGGACCGGAGCCGCGTTTTGAGCCGCGAGCGTGAGGACGTTCATCAAGAGGCCGATGCCGCCTCCGAAGATGAACATGAAGACGCTGTTCTCGAGGTAGCCGGTGTTTTCGTTCATCTGCGAGAGCAACACCATCCCGAAGGCGGCGATCGCGGAGCCCGCGACGGCAAAGAGCTTGTAGCGACCGATCGAGGAGATGATGGCTCCAGCGGTGACGGACGTGAGCATCATGCCCACCACCAGCGGGAGCAAGAGGAGCCCGGACGCGGTCGCCGAGACACCCTTCACCATCTGCATGAAGGTCGGCAGGTAGGCGAGCGCGCCGAACATCGCGAAGCCGGTGAGGAGCCCAACCGCGACCACGATGGCGAAGGTGGGGGAGCGGAAGAGGCGGAGCGGCATGATCGGCTCGACGGCCCGCTGCTCGACGACCACGAAGAGGCCGGCCGCGACCACCACGCCGAGGGCCAGCAGCCCGACCTGCCAGGACCCCCAGGCATACTTGGTTCCCGCCCAGCTGGTGAGGAAGACGAGCAGCGCGGAGGCGCTCGCGATCAGGAACGTGCCCAGGACGTCGAGCCGCGGCGTGGCGCCCCGCCGGTCGCTGCCGCTGAGAGCGATGGACACGACCGCCAGCGCCGCGATGCCGATCGGCACGTTGACGTAGAAGCACCAGCGCCAGCTGGCGGTGTCGGTGAAGAAGCCGCCGACCAGGGGGCCGAGGAACGTTCCAATCCCCAAAACTCCCATCATGGGCCCCATGTACCGGCCCCGCTCACGCGGGGAGACGATGTCACCCAGGACGGCCTGGGCGGAGATCATGAGGCCGCCCCCGCCGATGCCCTGGAGGGACCGGAACGCGATCAGCTCGCTCATGTTCTGACTCGCCCCGCTGAGGACCGACCCCAGCACGAAGACCGAGATGGCGAACAAAAAGAGGCCCTTGCGGCCGATCAGGTCACCGAGCTTCCCGTAGATCGGCACCACGATCGTCGAGGTCAGCAGATAGCCGGTGATGACCCACTGCATCTGCTGCAGTCCGTGCAGGTCGCCGACGATGGTGGGCAGCGCCGGGCTCACGATGGACTGGTCCAGGACCGCCATCAGCATGGCGAGCATCAGCGCGCCGAAGATCAGGTTGATGCGCCCCCGCGTCAGCCCCGGGCTGGCGTCGGGAAGCTGGACGGCCTGGCGGGTTGCCATTCGCTCGCGCCTCCTCGCGCTCTAGTTTCGCGTCCTGCGGGGACCGTTTGCAGCAGGGTGGGGGGGAGCAGGTAGTTTGGTTGGTCATGGACATCGGCACCTTCGGCATCTGGAGCGGCCTCCTGCGCAGCGCGCCGGAGGCGAAGGCGGTCGCGGCGGCGAGGCAGATCGAGTCGCTCGGGTTCACCACCGCCTGGCTCTCGAGCGGCGAGGTCGGCCAGCTGGAGCGGGTGCGGGCGCTGGTCGAGGGCACCAGCACGCTGCGGGTTGCGACCGGGATTCTGAACGTTTACCGCGAGACCGACCCCGGGCGCACGGCGGAGGTCTTCTCCGAGATCGACCGCGCGCACCCCGACCGCTTCCTGCTCGGGCTCGGCGTGGGCCACCCGCAGGCGCTGTCGCCGGGACAGTACGGGCCGCCACTGGAAACCATGCGCCGTTATCTGGACGGACTCGACGGGGCGGCGCACCCGGTCCCGGTGACGCGCCGGGCGCTGGCGGCGCTGCGGCCGGGGATGCTGCGGCTCTCCCGGGACCGCTCGCTGGGGGCGCACCCCTACCTGACCACGCCCGAACACACCGCGCGCGCCCGCGAGATCCTGGGGCCCGGGGCGCTGCTGGCGCCCGAGCAGGGAGTGGTCCTGGAAACTGACCCCGGGCGGGCGCGGACGGTCGCCCGCGCGAACCTGGAGCGCTACCTCGAGCTCACCAACTACCTGGACAGCTTCAGGTGGCTGGGCTTCGAGGACGCCGACTTCGCCGATGGGGGCAGCGACCGGCTGATCGACGCGCTGGTGGCCTGGGGTGACGTCGAGACCGTCGCCGAGCGGATTCGCAGCCATCTCGACGCGGGCGCCTCGCACGTCACCGTCCAGGTCCTCACCGACACGCCTCAGGCCTTCCCGACCGCGCAGTGGAGGGCGCTCGCGCAGGCGCTGCTGGACTGAGCCCGGTCAAAGGGGGGCCATTGGTGCACCAACGGCTCTGTTTGGGCGTGAGGAGTGGGTTATTGGTGCACCAACGGCCCTGGCGTCAGGGCCGGGTGGGGGGTTGCTGCTGGACGACGGAGGGCCGCTCCGGAAGCTGGGGCGCCGCCGGACCGGCGCCGGCGCCTTTCTCCGTCTCCGCGCTCTCCTGGATGTTGTCGCGGACCGACTTGTAGACCGCCACGCCCTGGCTGACCAGGGAGGCCACCATGTCGGTCAGGCCCTCCGATCCGTTGAGGACGGTCAGGTTGGACCCCGACAGGCCCTGGGCCGCCTTCTCGACGATGGACGGCAGCTGCTGGATCAGAGCCTGGTCCAGCGTCACCCGGTTGCTGGAGGCGGCGGCGGCGGCTCTGACCTCGGTCGCCCGGGCGTCCGCCTGGGCCAGGATTTGGGTCTTCTCGGCGTCCGCCAGCGCGGGCTTGATCACCTCCGAGACCAGCTGCTGCTGGCGGAGCTCCGCCTGTCGCTGCGCGAGGGCGGTCTGTTCCCGGATCACGTCCTGCTGGGCCTGGGCCATGGCGAGCGGCCCGGCCTGGGCCGCCTTCTGCTGCGCGGCCTGGGTCTCGGCCTCGAAGCCGGCCTGCGCGATCGAGGTGTCGCGCTGGTACTGCGCCTGCTGGCGCTGGGATTCCTGCTGCGCCTTGGCGGCGTTCTGAGCCGCCTGCGCCTGCGCGATCTGGGCCGCCTGCTGGATGGCGGCGTTGTGCGGCGCCGCGAAGGCGCGGATGTAGCCCAGGTTGCCGTCGTCGATGGACTGGATCTGCAGGGCGTCGACGATCAGGCCCATGCGCGCCATCTCTTCCTTGGAGGCGTCCAGGACCTGGGTCGCCAGCGTCTGCCGCTGGGTGATGATCTCCTCCACCGTCATGGAGCCGATGATCGAGCGCAGGTGGCCGGCGAAGATGCGGCCGGTCAACGTCGGCATCTGGCTCTGATCCGACAGGAACCGCTGGGCCGCGTTGACGACGCTCGCCTGGTCGTTGCCCACCTTGGCCGCGATCACCGCCTTGACCAGGAGCTGGATGCCCTGGCGGGTGACGCAGGGCTCGTTCACCTCGGCCTCGAACATGGCCAGCGTGAGAAACCGGACGTGTCGGAAGACCGGCATCACGAAGGCGCCGTGTCCGGTCACCACCCGGAACGGCGTGTCACCGGAGCCGCGCCCCCCGGAGACCAACATCGCTTGGTCGGGTGCGGGAACGCGATAGCCGAACATGGTGCAAACCTCTCTTTATGGGGTGGGCTGGACCCAGGCGGCCTCGTCCCAGGGTGCGACGAAGACCGTGCGGGGGGCCAGGCTCTGGACGCAAAGAACGGAGACGCCGCGGCCGATGGGCTGCGCGGAGCGGGCGATGAAGACCTCGGACCCGCCGCGGATCTGGACCTCGACCTCGCCCGGGCCCGCCTGGCCCCGGGACGCCGTCACCATCACCCCCTGGAGTCCCACCGGCGATTGAGCGGCTCCGGAGTCGTCCTCGGGCCAGGAAGCCATGACCGAGACCCTACCCCGGTTGGGCGCAGGTCGCTGCGGTATCGATGCCGGCAGCTGGAGCACGTTGACCAAGACAACGCACGGCGGCCCGGAAGCGGTCGGTCGGGCGCCGCCACCACGTTGCGTTCCCCGGCACCGCCGCCGGGGGAGCGGGTAGGAGGCGGGCGCGCAAAGGGTGCAATGCTGTCGATAATCACCCTTTACAGGAGCATTCTCGTTCGCGGAGGAGGGAGGTCCCGCGCTCAGGCTCAGGCGCTCCTGGCCAGCGGTGCCGGCCCGGCCGCGAGCAGCGCCGCCTCCGAGAAACCGTCCAGACCGCGCAGCATGAGCAGCAGCGGCACCGCCGCGTCCTCGAACTCGGCGCGCGACCGGTCCAGGTCCGCGCTCGGCTGGGTCAAGAGCGCGATCGCGGCCTCCAGCGCGACGATCCGGCGTATCACCTGACGCTCGGCGGCGGCGCCGGGCGCGACCGACGGCTCGGCCGCCAGCTCCGCGAGCCAGCCGCGGCGGATATTGCGGGCCTGCTCCAGCAGCTTGCGGACCGCCGTCTCGCGCTGAGCGCGGTCGAACGGGCGACTCCGCAGGCGTGCCACCTCGGCGCCGTGCATGCGGACCAGCCGCAGCACCCGCATCTGCGTCATCAAGGTCCGCATGTCTACCATTCTAGCAAACAGGTGTTCGCTGTTGCGGGACGAAAAAGCAGGGGAAGCCCCGACCAAAAGGCCGGGAACCCCCCGATGTGGCAGCGGACCGGCAGCGGCAGAATCGAGGGCGACGAGTCAGACCGGCGCTCAGGCCCAGGAGAGAGTTTCGATGCCGACCGAGCAACTGTCGGAGATTTCGGAAGCAGAGGCTGGCAGCCCCGCCATACCCGGGTGGCTTTGGAGCCACGGCACCAGCGCCCGACCCGCCGGGGACGACCCGCAGCCGATGGACGTACGCGGAATCGTGGCGGGGCTCGGCGCCCTGCTCACCGCGATGGGCGTCATGTCTTCGGACGCCTGGGATTAGAGCCGGTCGCGTTCTCGGTCCCGGGCCCTGCGTCCCAACGCGCGGAGGCCGCGGAGAGCCTAGGCTGCGACGCCGTGGAACCATCCAGCCTGCGTGCGACTTACCTGACCGGGCCCACGGTCTATCTGCGCGCGCCGGTCGACGGCGACAAGGAGCAGGCGGCGGCCTGGCTCGACGACACGTTCCCGATCAACAGCCCGGCGGCGGAGCAGGTCCTGAAAGAGGAACATCGGGCGCCCTTCTGGGAGCGCGCCAGCCTGCGCCTGGTGATCGCGAGACGCGAGGGCGATACCGTCGCGGGCGGGGTCCGGATCTGGTGGGGCTCGGAGGCGCGGCGGTGTTCTCTGGGGTTTTCGATGGCCCGCTCAGAGCCCGACGCCGACGCTCTGCGTGCCGCCGCGCTGCGGATCGTGGTCCCCTGGCTGCGCGACGAGTTCGAGGCGATGGTGGTCGGCGTCACGCTGGCTTCTGACCAGTCGGCCACGATCCAGGCGGCGGAGGAGGTCGGCATGGAGCGCCACGGCACGCTGCGGGAGTGGTTCACGCGACCCGGGGGCCGCGTGGACGCGCTGGTCTACGAAGCGCTGAACCCGGGTTGGGTGGTGCGGGATGCGTAACGCGGTCCTGGTTGGTGAGCGAGTCTATCTGCGCGCGCTCGAACCCTCGGACGCGGAGCCGTTGGCGCGCCTGGACGCGGTCGAGGAGGACACGTTCATGTACCGCCAGCGCCTCCCGACCAGCCCGCTCGAGCACGTGGCACAGATCCAGGAGGACTACAAGCCCCGACCCCCCCACCACGTCGCGTTCGCGGTCTGCGGGCGTGAGGACGACAGCCTGCTGGGTGTGGTCGGGGTCTTCGGGATCGACTGGGTGCACCGGAACGGGGAGACCTTCAGCGGGCTGGGACCGGCCGGGATCCGGGGGAAGGGCTACGGCACCGAGGCCAAGCACCTGCTGCTCGAGTACTGCTTCGACCACCTGGGTCTCCACGTCCTCCGCTCCGAGGTGGCGGAAACCAACACCCGCTCCGCCGCGGCGCTCCTGAAACAGGGCTACCGGCGCGCGGGAGCCCTCAAATGGCAGGACGTGAAGGGCGGCCGTTACATCGATCAGCATCTGTTCGACGTGACGCGCGAGGACTGGCTCCGGGCCCGCCAAGCCTGGCACGCCGCTCGCCCGGCTTGAGCCCCGTTTCGCACGGAAGGGGCGTTATGGGGTGCGGAATAGGCACCGTTCCGTGCGAAACGGGTCCTATGTGGGCTCGCGCAAACCGGCGAAGAGGTCGGTCTCGGGGAGCGTGGCCGGCACCGTGGTGCCCGCCAGCGTGAACTCCTCGTTGGGCGCCAGCTCCTGCTGCAGGTCCATCGGAACCTTGAACCAACGACCGTCGGGGTCGACCTGGGTCTCATGCGCCTTGAGGGCGGCGTCTCGGATCGGGAAGTAGCGGGCGCAGTCGATGTCGGTGGTGGTCGGCGGGCGCAGCCGCACCGGCAGCTTGGCGATCCAGTCCAGCATCTCCTGGAACGGCGACTCGAGGCCGCGGTCGAGCATCGCCTGATGGATCTTGACCAGGTTCCCCCACCTTCCGCTGTTGAAATAAAGCTTCGAGACCTGCCACGGCTCCCCGGCCGCCGGGAATCGCTCCGCCTCGGCGGCCGCCCTGACCGCCGCCATCGAGACCTGGTGGGTCATCAGGTGGTCAGGGTGCGGGTAGCCCCCGCTCTCGTCGTAGGTCGTCATGACCTGGGGCCGGAAGTCCCGGATGACCCGCACCAGCGCCTCAGAAGTGACCTCCAGCGGTTGGAGCGCGAAGCACCCCTCGGGCAGCGGCGCCGGCTCGCCGCCATCCTCGCGCGAGAAGCCGGAATCCACGAATCCGAGCCATCGATGCTCGACCCCGAGGATCGCGACCGCCCGCTCCATCTCGCGCCGTCGCGCCTCGCCCATGTTGGCGGCCAGCTTCTCGTCGCCCTCCAGGGCCGGGTTGAGGATGCTGCCTCGCTCGCCGCCGGTGCAGGTGACGACCATGACGCGGACCCCCTCCCGCGCGTACTTCGCCATCGTCGCCGCGCCCTTGCTGGACTCGTCGTCGGGGTGGGCGTGGACGCACAACAGGCGGAGCCCGCCGGAATCGCTCACGAGGCGCCTTTCGGCTCGGCCGGCGCCGCCGAGGCGGAGGTCGAGATGATTTGCATACCTCTATCGTGCCGGTTGCGACCGCCCGCTTGCGTCGGCCATCTGACCGAGGCCCGCGCAGGGCTTGCGCAACCCTCCCTCGAGGCTCAAAATGGAACGTATGTTCGCTCCCACTCCGGAATCCCTCTCCCTCATCTTCCTGGACCGCGCCAACGCGGGTGACGTGGAGGGCGTGGTCGACCTCTATGAGCCGGGGGCGGTGGTCGCCTTTCCCAGCGGGCTCCGCGCGGTCGGGCACGAGCAGATCCGGCGCGCCTACGCGGAGTTGTTCTCGGTGCAGCCGCGATTCTCGCCCGGGGTGGCCAGACCGACGCTGATCGCGGGGGACGTGGCCCTCACCGCCACCGTCCTCCCCACCGGGACGGCCGCCGAGGTCGCGCGGCGCCAGCCCGACGGAAACTGGCGCTGGGTGGTCGACGACCCGGCGATCGCGTACTGAGAGTGGCAGCGATGACCGACCCCGCGCGGACACCTGAGGACCTGCCTCGACTCTTCGTCGAGCGGGCCAACGCCGGCGACCTCGAGGGTCTGGTCGCCCTCTACGAGCCGGAGGCGGTGCTCCGGTTCCCGCCCGGAAACGTCGCGCGCGGCCACGCCGCGATCCGGGCCGTGTACGCCGAGCTGCTCGCCTCGCGGCCGCGTTTCCACCCCGGCCGCATCCAGGAGACCCTGCGCAGCGGAGAACTGGCGCTCACCTCGACCGTGATCGCGACCGGCACCACGGCCGAGATCGCGCGGCGTCAGTCCGACGGGAGCTGGCGCTGGGTGGTCGACAACCCGGGCATCGCCTGAGGTCCCCAGGAGCGGGCAGTTGGTGCACCAATGGCCCTGTTTCCATGCCCGGAGTGGGCAGTGGGTGCACCAATGGCCCCGTTTCCGGCGCCTATTCGTCGGGCAGGCGGATCGGTGAGGGGGGCGGCCCGTCGCGGAGCAGCGTGGTCAGCCGCGGCTCCAGCGGCACCGGGTAGAGCTGGTCTGCGGTCGCACGCAGCTCCTCGAGGTTCCACCAGCGGGCGCCCGTGATCGATTCCCGCTCCACCTGGTCCTGTCCGCTCCGGTCGATGGTGGCATCCCCGGTCCGGACCACGTAGAAGGTGTTCTCCTGGTCGATCGCCCGTCCGTTGAAGACGAAGCGGTTGCGGAGCAGCCAGACGGAGGGGCCGACCTGGACATCGTGGATGCCCACCTCCTCGGCAATCTCGCGGCGCAGCGCGACCTCCGGCGACTCACCGGGATCGAGGCCGCCACCGACCGTGAACCAGAACCGGCCCCGCTCCGGACGCGAGGGGTCGCGCCCGCAGAGCAGGAGCAGGCGATCGGAGGGGTCGAGCAGGAGCGCGCGAACGGCTGCTCGGGGTAAGGGTAGGATCACGCCGTCGCCAGCGCGGTCCGGATGGCGCCGGCCAGCTGTGCCGCGGCCGTCCGCGGCGACTCGGCGTAGAGGACCGATCTGCTGGACGAGATCAGGCAGGAGGCGGGATCGCTGGAGAGAGCGGCCCGGACCGACGCCTCCAGGTCGCCCCCTTGAGCCCCGACGCCGGGGATCAGGAAGGGGAGATCGGTGGCGCGGCGTATCTCCGCGATCTCGGCCGGCGCGGTCGCGCCCATCACCAGCCCCACGTTGCCAGCCTCGTTCACCGACGCGGCCAGTGCCGCCACGCGCTGATAGAAGGAGACACCGCCGGCGTCCAGGTGCTGCAGGTCGGAGGCGCCCTCGTTGGAGCTCCGGCAGACCACGTAGATCCCGCGCTCGGCGTGGCGGGTGAGTTCCCGCAGCGAGTCCGCGCCATGGTAGCCCTGGCAGGTGATCGCGTCCATACCCAATGCTCCGAACGCAGCCTCCGCGTAGCGCGCCATCGTGTTGGGGACGTCAGAGCGCTTGGCGTCGTAGAGGAAGGGCACCTCTGGGGGTGTCTCCCGCCGGAGCCGGCGAAGCACCTCCAGGCCCTCGGGACCGTACTGCTCCCAGAAGGCAGAGTTGGGCTTGTAACAGCAGGCGTGGTCGGTCGTCTCGCGGATCACCCGGGCGCAGTGGCGGTAGGCGCCCTCGGCACCGCCCGGGATGCGGTCCTGGTCCGGGTCCAGGCCCACGCAGAGATGCGAGCCGGTACGCGCAATCCCGGCCCGCAGCCGCTCGAAGTAGGTCAAGCTACTTCGCGATCGGGATCGCCGCGTATTTGCCGGCCAGGCGCTCCCGCGTCTGCCGGCCGCGTTCGGCGAGGCGGCAGTAGGAGCAGATCCGGCCCGTCGCCGGCTGGCCGCAACGCTCGCACGGGTGCAGGTCGGTGGCGGGATCGAAGGCGCCCTGCGCGACCGCACTCCGGCCGCCCTTGAGATAGCCGACCAGAAAGCGGTGCTTGGCGCCCGGCTGCTGCTCCTCGAGCCCGTTGAGGAGGTCCTTGTACGCCAGCGACTTGGCGCCCTTCGCCATCGGGCACTCTTCGAGGATGTAGTCGATCCGCGAGATCACGCTGTAGGCAGCGGTCTCCCGCTCCGAAAGCCGGTAGAGCGGTTTCACCTTGCGCACCAGCCCCGGGTGCGTGCTCTCCAGCACGGGCCCCTGGCGCCCCAGGTAGTCGACGTTCCAGTGGACGATGTTCCCGAACAGGGTCGCCGCTTCGTCGTCCAGGTTGTGCCCGGTGGCGACCACGTCGTACCCGAGGTCGGCCGCGAGCTTGTTGAAGTGGTACCGCTTGACGGCGCCGCAGGCCGCGCACGGCTTGTGGCTGCGCGCGTCCCGCAGGTCGGGCACGTCGAAGCCTTGCTCACCCTCCAGGTCGACCTGGTGGAGCTTCAGGCCATGTCGCGCGGCGAACGCCTCCGACTTCTCCTGCGACCGTTTCGAGTAGGCGCCGATCCCGAGCCGGATGTACATCCCGTCGACCTGGTAACCGAGCTCGATCAGCGCGTGCCAGAGCGCGAGGCTGTCCTTGCCGCCCGAGACCGCGACCAGGATCTTGTCGTCGCGCCGGAACATGCGGTCGTGGTCGATGCGCTCCTGGACCTGCTTGCGAAACCAGTCCGGGTAGCAGGCGGCGCAGAAGGCGATGCGGCTGCGCCGGATCTCGACGTTGGCCGGCCGGCGGCAGGTATGGCAATACATCAGCGTCCGCCCGAGATAACCGGGAGCACGTCGACCCGATCGTCGTCCTTGAGGCGGGTGTCACCGGTCAGGATGTCCTCGCCGCGGACCACGAGGTGGGCGTCCTGATGCAGCCCGAGCCGGCGCAGCGTCTCGGCGACGGTTCCCGCCTCGACCTCGCGCACGGCGCGGTCGGGAAGGATCGTGACCGTGACCATGCCTCCATTATCTGAGGCGCACGCCGGGAATGCCGGAGGCCCGCCGACGGACTTACCGCGGCCCGAGCCCGGTACGCCCGTCGAGCAGTTCGCGGGCGATGTCCAGATGGCCGGCGTGGCGGGCCGTCTCCTCGATCAGATGGAGCAGGATCCAGCGCAGGTCGGTCGCCTCGTCGGGGCCGACCCACGGGGGCCGGTAGCGGGGAGCTGTCTCCAGCGGCAGATCGCGGATCGTCTCATCGGTGAGCCCGCACACCTGCCGGTACTCCTCGATCACCTCCGAGACCGGACGATCCGTGAGGAAAGGCCCCCACTCCCCGACCACGGTGGATTCGTCCGGTGGCTGGGGATCCGCCTTCCCGCCCAGGACCACCTGGACCCAGAAGTATTCGGCTCCGGTGATGTGCTCGACGAGCCCGAGCGGTGTCCACTTCGAGGGCACCACCGAAGTGCGAAACAAGGGCTCCGCGAGCCCGTCCACGATGGCGAGCACGCTCTCGCGCTGCGCGGAGAGGAACTCGAGCAAGGCTTTCTTGTCGGCCTCGGTGCTGCCGCGATCATTGGGTGACATCGGAAGACAAGACGCCGCGTGGGCCGCATACTCATCGCCGGTGACAGATCTTTTTGCGCCCTCGGGGCGCGCGGCGCCCGACGCCGCGGCCTTCGAACGGCTGGCGGAGCCCCTGCGGCCAGAGCTGCGCGCGCACTGCTACCGGATGCTGGGGTCGGTCCATGACGCCGAAGACGCGGTGCAGGACACCATGCTCCGAGCCTGGCGCGGCCGGCGCGGGTTCGCAGGGCGTGGGTCCTGGCGCTCCTGGCTGTACACCGTCGCCACGCGTACCTGCCTGGACGCGATCGACACCCGGGCCCGGCACCTCTTGCCGGCCGACTGCGGGCCTCCCAGCGGTCACGCCGTGACCGGCGACACCCCCCTGGAAGGGGTGGCCTGGCTGGGTCCCTACCCGGACGCCGACGTGGCCACCGGCAGCCCGGGCCCGGAAGCCCGCTACGAACAGCGGGAAGCGGTCGAGCTGGCGTTCGTCGCCGCGCTGCAGCACCTGACCGGGAACCAGCGCGCGGCGCTGCTCCTGTTCGAGGTGGTCGGACTCTCGGCGGCCGAGATCGCCGCCATGCTGGGCACGTCGGTAGCCAGCGTCAACAGCGCGCTGGAGCGGGCGCGCAAGGCACTGGCCGCCCGTGCTCCCGAGCCCACCCAGCAGCAGACGCTGCGTGAGCTCGGGGACGCCCGCCTTCGCACGGTGGTGGACCGGTACTGCGCCGCCCTCGAGGAAGGTGACGCCTCGTTGCTGGTTTCGCTGCTGACCGAAGACGCGACCTGGTCGATGCCACCGCTCCCCCATTGGTACCGCGGGCGGCCGGCGGTGATGGACTTTGCCGTGCAGGTGCCTCTGCGCAGCTGCGGGGCCTGGCGTCACCTTGCGATCGGCGCCAACGGCCAGCCCGCCGCCGCCTCCTATCTGCGCTCGAAGGATTCACCGTCCTACCGCGCCTGGTCGATCGACGTGCTCTCGCTGCGCGGTGATCGCGTCCACGACATCACCTCGTTCCTGGACCCGGCCGCGTTCGAGGCCTTCGGACTGCCCGCCAACCTCGACTGACCCCAGCACACGCAACCACCCGAGTGCCGGCGCTCGGGGAGCGGAGGCGGCGGCGGGGCCACGGGGAAGTGCCGGCGTGGGATGCTTGGCCCAGGGTCATGGACGACGACGAGTTCCCCGAGCCGGCGGCCGTCACCGACGACGGCTCCCGCCTCTCCTCGACCTCGCGCACGGAGGCCTTCAGCGACGGCGTGTTCGCGATCGCGATCACGCTGCTCGTCCTCGACCTCCACGCCTTCGTGCCGCCGCATGGGTCCCTGTTCCACGTCCTGGTCGGTCAGTGGCAGTCCTACCTCGCCTATCTGACCAGCTTCCTCACCATCGGCATCGTCTGGCTCAACCACCACGCCTTCTTCCAGCGGCTCCGGGCCGCCGACCGGGTGCTGCAGTGGGCGAACCTGTCGCTGCTCCTGTTCGTCTCCGTCCTGCCTTTCCCCACCTCGGTGCTCGCGGCCCACGTCAGCGACCCGGGGTGGAACGGCCGGGTGGCGGCGGCGCTCTACGGTCTGGCGGGCGTCCTCATGACGCTCCCCTGGGTCGCCCTGTGGCGCCACCTGGCGCGCGCTCCCCACCTCTTCCGGCCCCCCTTCGACGCCGCCTTCGCCCGCAGTGAGGGGCCTCGGGCCTGGGTCGGCGTGTTCGCCTATCTGGGCTGCGGCGCGCTGAGCTTCGTCTCGCCCTACCTCGCCGCCTTCCTCTATCTCGCGATCGCGGTCTTCTACGCGCTCACCAGCCAGGGCTGGTCCTCGCTTCCCGGGCGCCGGCGCCCTCCCGCACCGAACCGCGGCTGAAGCCCGAAGAGAAATCGGAGATCGCGCTTGACCTTGTCCCAGGGGCAGGGCTCAGGCTGTCCCCCATGAGCACAGAGCCCACGATCATCGAACGGCCGGCCCAGCCCTACGTCGCCATCCCGACGAAGGCCACGATGCAGAACCTCGGCGAGGTGGTGCCGCCGCTCAACGCGGAGGTCTTCGGGTGGCTCGCCGCGCACGGCGGCGAGCCGTCGGGGGCGCCGTTCTGGAAGTACAACGTGATCGACATGGAGCGGGGCATGGAGATCGAAGCCGGCGTCACCACCCGGGAGCCGGTGGCCGGTGACGAGCGGGTGCATGCCGGGGTGCTGCCGGCCGGCCGGTACGCGACGCTGCGCCACGCCGGCCACCCCATGACGCTGATGGACGCCACCGCCCGGCTCCTGCGCTGGGCGGACGCGCAAGGCCTGAAGTGGGACGTTTCGCCCTCGCCCGAGGGCGAACGCTGGGCCGCCCGGCTTGAGATCTACCTGACCGATCCGCAGGTGCAGCCGGACATGAACGCGTGGGAGACAGAGCTCGCGTTCCGGCTCGCTGACGAGAGGAGCGCGGCCCCATGATGTCCGGGTGACGGAGAGCGGCCAGAAGATGCTCGCGATCGGCGCCTTCGCGCGCCGGTCGCGGCTCTCGATGAAGGCGTTGCGCCTCTACGAGCGCCTGGGCCTCCTCTCTCCGGCCCGGGTAGATCCCGAAAACGGCTATCGGTGGTATCGCGAAGAGCAGCTGCTCACCGCCCGGCTGATCGTCGCGCTGCGCGGGCTGGACATGCCGCTCTCGGACGTGTCCCGCGTGATCACCACCCCTGGTGACGCCGGCGCCCGGCTGGTCGCGTCGTACTGGGACGCGGTGGAACGGCGCGTCGCCTCCCAGCGCGAGCTGGCCGGTCGTGTGCGGCAGAGCCTGGAGCGGGGCACGGTCAGCGTCGAGGGTCTCCAGGTCCAGGAGCGCGAGGTGCCGGAGCAGATCGTCCTGACCGAGCAGCATGCGACCGACGTGCAGAGGCTGCCGGCAACGATCATCGGCACCGTGGCCCGGCTCCGGAAGGTGGCCGGCAACCAAGGCGGAGCGGCCGGGGAGCTCTTCGTGGTGTTCCACGGCGCGGTCAACGAGGACAGCGACGGCCCGGTCGAGGTCTGCCTGCCGGTGGCGGCTCCCTCGCCGGCAACGCGCACCGAACCCGCTCACCGGGAGGCCTATGTCAGGGTCACCCGAGGGCAGCTGGAGTGGCCACACATTCTCTCGGCGTACGACGCGGTCGAACGGTGGATCGACGCGCGCGGCCGGGTCGGCATCGGTGCGCCCCGAGAGGTGTACCGCGACCATGTGGTCCCGGAGTGTGCGGCGCCGGGCGACGAGCCCTGCGACGTCGCCTTCCCGGTTCGCTGACGCGGCTCCCCTCACCAAGACGAGGGGCGGGCGCAGAATAGAGGCCCGTGGAAACCGACGTACCGCGGACCTTGCGCGTGGCGCTGGCGCAGTTCAACGCCACCGTCGGCGATCTCCACGGCAACGCGGACCGCATGCTCGAGTGGATCGAGCGGGCCCGGGGGGAGCGCGCCGACCTGGTCGTCTTCCCGGAACTCGCGCTCACCGGGTATCCGCCCGAAGACCTGGTGCTGAAGCCGTCTTTCATCCGCGACAACCTGCGGCAGCGGGACCGGCTGGTCGCGGCCTCTCAAGGCATCACCGTGATCGGCGGGTTCGTGGACCTCGAGCTTGACATCTACAACGCCGCCTTCGTGGCGCGGGACGGGGAGCTCCGCGGCGTCTACCACAAGGTGTATCTCCCCAACTACGGCGTCTTCGACGAGGAGCGCTACTTCCGCGCCGGCCGGCGGTGTCCGATCTTCACCGTGGACGGCGTGCGGCTCGGCGTGTCGATCTGCGAGGACGCCTGGTATCCGGCAGGCCCGATTTCCCTTCAGGCCGAGCTGGGTGCCGAGGTCCTGGTCAACATCAACGGCTCCCCCTTCCACGCGGGCAAGCGGATCTCGCGCGAGCAGATGATCGCGACCCGTGCCATGGACGCACGCGCCTTCATGGTCTGGGTCAACACGGTGGGGGGCCAGGACGAGCTGATCTTCGACGGCAACAGCTGCGTCTTCGACCCTTCGGGCGCGGCCGTGGCCCGGGCGCCCTCGATGGCGGAGGACCTGCTGGTGGCCGACATCGACGTCGGCGCGGTGTTCGGCGAGCGCCTGCGCGACACCCGGCTGCGCCGCGAGGCGCTGGGCCCGGTGGAGGTCGACCTCGAGGTGGAGGAGATCTTGGTCGGCGGCCACCCGAGGTCCCGGCCCGCCCAACCCCCTCGCCGTCCGCTCGCGACGCCGCTCGAAGGTCCCGCCGAGGTCTACCAGGCACTGGTCCTCGGGACCGGCGATTACGTGCGCAAGACCGGCATCTTCGAGAAGGTCCTGATCGCGCTCTCGGGCGGGATCGACTCCTCGCTGACCGCCGCCGTGGCGGTGGACGCGCTGGGTCCGGCGCGCGTGGTCGGGGTGCTCCTTCCCTCCGCCTACACGTCGCGGTCGAGCACCGACGACGCGCGGGAGTTGGCCCGCACCCTCGGGATCCAGACCCTGGAGTTTCCGATCGAGCCCGCGCGCGAAGCGTTCACGCAGACCCTGGCGGAGGCGTTCCGGGGCCGGGGGCCAGGCCTGGCCGAGGAGAACCTGCAGGCCCGGATCCGGGGCACGCTGATGATGACGCTCTCCAACAAGTTCGACTGGCTGGTCCTGACCACCGGCAACAAGTCCGAGCTCGCGACCGGGTACAGCACCCTCTACGGCGACATGGTGGGCGGGTTCGCGGTCCTGAAGGACATCCCGAAGACGCTGGTCTTCGAGCTCAGCAGGTACCGGAACACGCTGCCCCCCGCGCCCGTCATCCCAGCCAACGTCCTGGTCAAGGCGCCCTCGGCGGAGCTCCGTCCGGACCAGCTCGACGAGGACAGCCTGCCGCCGTACGCCCAGCTCGACCCCATCCTGCAGGGCTACGTCGAAGAGGACCGTTCGGTTGAGGAGTTGATCGCCGCCGGCCACGAGCCCGATCAGGTCCGGCGCGTGATCGCCCTCGTCGACCACAGTGAATACAAGCGACGCCAGGGGGCTCCCGGCATCAAAGTCACGCCGCGGGCGTTCGGGCGCGATCGCCGGATGCCGATCGTGAACCGGTATCGTCCTGACGGATTGCGGCTCCTACCCCACGGGATTCCGCAAGCTCCGACCCGCGGTGGCGCGGGAGTCGTGGACCAACCCAAGACCGGCGACGCGCTCGCCGGGCGGCACAATCAGGGGAGCGACGACGATCGCGGAGTGGCGCGCGCGGACGCGCATGTCACGCCCTAGAGGAGAGCCTGACGTGGCACATGAGGTGCGAGAGCGGGAGGGTGCGTCACCGTCGGTGGACGACCGCCTCCGGCTGCAACTGCCGCCGGAGGAGATCGAGCTCCGGACCGAGGACCGCGAGGACCTGCTGCGCCTGTACCGGCTGATGCTGCTGGTGCGGCGCTTCGAGGAGCGGGCCAAGGTCGAGTACACCCACGCCAAGATCGGGGGCTACTGCCACCTCAACCTGGGTGAGGAGGCCACGGTCGCCGGTGGCATCCTCCCGCTTCGGCAGAGCGACTTCTTCTACACCGGCTACCGCGAGCACGGCCACGCGATCGCCCGCGGGGTCGATCCCCGCGCCGTGATGGCGGAGCTGTTCGGACGCGTCGACGGCACCTCGCACGGCCGCGGCGGATCGATGCACATGTTCGACTACGAGCGCCGCTTCATGGGCGGCTACGGGATCGTGGGTGGACAGCTTCCGCTCGCGGTGGGCGCCGGGTTCGCCCTCAAGTACAACCAGGAGGTGCTGGGGGAGACACCCCCCGAGGACGGTCAGGACATCGTCTTCTGCATGTTCGGCGACGGGTCCACGAACATTGGCGCCTTCTCGGAGTCGCTCAACCTGGCCAAGGTGATGGCCCTCCCGGTGGTCTGGTTCTGCGTCAACAACCAGTACGGGATGGGCACCCCGGTGGACCGCGCCTCGGCCGAGCCGGAGATCTACAAGCGGGCCTGCGCCTACCGCATGGAGTCCGTGCGCGTCAACGGCATGGACGTGCTGGAGGTGCTGCGCAAGACGGCGGAGGTGGTGCGCAAGACACGCGAGGACTCGCAGCCGCGCCTGATCGAAGCCGTGGCCTACCGCTACCTCGGGCACTCGGTGATCGACCCCGACCGCTATCGGTCCGACGAAGAGAAGGCGAAGTGGCGCGACGCGGACCCGGTGATCTCCTTCGAGCACCGCCTGGAGCAGGCCCGGATCGCCAGTCGCGAGGAGCTGGAGCGGATCGACGACGACACCCTGGCCGAGGTGGACGAGATCGTGCGCCTCGCCGACGCGAGCGAGAATCCGAAGGTGGAGGAGCTCTACCGGTTCCTCTACACGGGCCAGTTCGACACCCGGGAGGATTCCCGCGTCGACTCCGACCAGGGTCCCGACGTCGATGCCGAGGAAGGTTCCCGTGCCTGAGACGCTCTACCGGGTCGCCCTCCGTGAGGCGCTCGACGAGGAGCTGGCGCGCGACGACCGCGTCTACCTGATCGGCGAGGAGATCGGCACCTTCGGGGGGTCCTACCGCGTCACCGAGGGCCTGCTCGCGAAGTACGGGCCGATGCGGGTGGTCGACACGCCGATCTCCGAGGAGGGGTTCGTGGGCGCCTCCATCGGGTCGGCGATGTGCGGACTGCGTCCGGTCACCGAGCTGATGACGGTGAACTTCTCACTGGTGGCGTTCGACCAGATCGTGCAGAACGCGGCCAAGATCCATTACATGTTCGGCGGCGAGGTGACCGTCCCGCTCGTCCTGCGCATGCCCGGCGGCGCCGGTCACCAGCTCTCGGAGCAGCACTCGCACAGCTTCGAGAACCTCTACGGCGCGATCCCGGGCCTGGTGGTCGTCGCACCCACCACCCCGGCCGACGCCAAAGGGCTGCTCAAGGCGTCGATTCGCGACGACAACCCGGTCGTGTTCCTGGAGTCGATGTCGCTCTACAACACGCGCGGCGAGGTGCCCGACGGCGACCACCTGACCCCGCTGGGCCAGGCCGCCCGCCGCCGTGAGGGAAGTGATTTGACGTTGATCGGCGTCTCCCGGCAGGCGGTCCAGGCGCTCCAGGCGGCGCGGAAACTGGCGGAGGACGACGTCGACGTCGAGGTGATCGACCTGCGCAGCGTCCGGCCCATCGACTGGGAGACGCTCGAGGCTTCGGTGCGGAAGACCAACCGCTGCGTCGTGGTGGAGGAAGGCTGGTCCACCTACGGGGTCAGCGCGGAGCTGGTGGCGGGCCTGCAGGAGCGCTGCTTTGACCACCTGGACGCCCCTATCCTGCGGCTCGGCGGGGCTGAGGTGCCGATGCCGTACAACCAGTACCTGGAGAAGGCGGCGATCCCCTCGGTGGACGGGATCCTGGAGCTCTGCAAGCGGGCTCTGCGCTGAGCCGCGCGTCAGTTGGGAGATTGTCGATGGCCGATGTGAACATGCCCAAGCTCTCCGACACCATGGAGGAGGGCACGGTGCTCACCTGGAAGGTCCACGAGGGCGACCAGGTGAAGCGGGGCGACGTGCTCGCCGAGGTGGAGTCGGACAAGGCGAGCTTCGACCTCGAGGCCGAGGCCGCGGGGTACCTTCACATCGTCGTCGACCAGGGCAAGCCGGTCCCGGTCGGAGATCTGATCGCCCGCATCGGCGACTCCAAGGAAGCCGCCGAGCCATCCGCCGGCGGCGAGGCGGAGGGGGCCGAGCAGCCGGAGGAGGAGCCCAAGGCGGAGGAGTCGAAGGCGGAGGAGCCGCAGGCCGAGAAGCCGAAGGCGGAGAAGGCCCAGGCGCAGGAGACCGAGGCGGCAGCGACACCGGCGGCGGGCGACGGCGAGACCGGCGCCGAGGAGCCCGCGCCGGCACCGCGCACGGACACCACGGCCGCCACCCAGGGGGGCGCCGAGGAGCAGCTCCCGGGCGGGGTTCGCGCCTCACCGCTCGCTCGCCGGCTGGCGCGGGAGAACGGTGTCGATCTCACCTCGGTGCGGGGCAGCGGGCCCGGCGGCCGGATCGTGAAGGAGGACGTCCTGCGGGCGGCGGAGCAGGCCAAGGCGGCGCCGGCCGCGGCGGCGGCGCCCGCCCGAACCCCCACCCCCCGGCCCACCGAGGCCGCCGAGGTCGTCCAGCCCACGCGCATGCAGACCACCATCGCCCGCAGAATGGCGCTCAGCCGGAGCACCGTCCCCAGCTTCTACGTCACCGTGGAGGCGCGCGTCGACGACCTGATCAAGGTTCGCAGTCAGCTCAAGGAATCGGTCCCGGCCGCCGAGCGGGTGACGGTGACCGACTTCGTGACCAGGGCGGTCGCGATCGCGCTGACACGCTTCCCGGAGGTCAACGCGAGCTGGGTCGAAGACCATTTCGAGCGCAAGGGCGCGGCCAACATCGGCATCGCCGTTCCTCCCGCCGAAGGCATGGGACTGCTGGTCCCCGTGGTCCACGACTGCGATCAAAAGGACGTGATCCAGATCTCGCTCGACACCCGTCAGGCGATCGAGCGCTCCCGCGCCGGCAGGCCTTCCGACGCCGATCTGTCGGGCGGCACCTTCAGCATCTCCAACCTCGGCATGTACGGGGTGGACGAGTTCGAGGCGATCATCAATCCGCCCGAGGCCGCGATCCTGGCGGTCGGTCAGATCAAAGAAGTGCCCGTGGTCGAAAACGGCCAGGTGGTGATCGGTTCGGTGATGCGGATGACGCTCTCCTGCGACCACCGCGTCTTCTACGGGCAGACCGCGGCCCAGTTCCTGGGCGAGGTCCGCTCCCTGCTCGAGAAGCCGCTCATCCTGGCGCTCCCCCCGACTCCGCCCGCGTGACCCTGGAGGAGGAGCGCCGGCGCTTGACCCAGGGCGCTTCCCCTGACGCCGCCTCGGCGAGGCTGGACGTGCTGGAGGTGGAGTGCGAGGGCGGCGCCGAACGCGCCCTGGGCCGGGTACGGGAGGCGCTCGCCCCCGTCCTCGACCACCAGGAGGGCAGGTGGCCCTCGCTCGACGAGTGGCCGGCCCTCTTGCCGGGCTGGTTTGTGGACGCGTGCGTCGACGATCGTCAGGAGCGGGACTGTGTGCTCGACCGCTGGTCGCTGCGCGCCTGGCTGCACTGGCTGCAGCCCGACCAACGGCGGTGGCGGTGGTGGGACGCCGAGGTGGTCGACCCGACCCACCTGCGGGTGCGGCTGCTGCCGCTCACCCCGGACTACCTCCAGGGGTCGGTGAACTGGCTGCTCGCGGTGGCCGGCCGCTCGGCGTAGGGGGTCCGGGCGGCTGCCCCGACCGCGGCCGCGGGGCTGGCCGGTTCGTCCACCAGCGGGTTCTGGGCCTCGATCGTGAGCCGGGTCCCGGTGCTGCGGTCGAGGACCAGCGTCAGGTGGAGCCGGTCCCAGCGATCGATCCACGCGCTCAGGTCCCCCCGCTGGCCGCGGGCCAGCCGGCGGCTGATGGCGAGCCCGAGGCCGGCGCCGCGCAGTGCCGAGGAGCGGGAGGGGTCGGCCCGGTAGAAACGGTCGAAGATGCGGTCCAGGTCCGGCCGGTGTTCGCCGATCGGGTTCGAGATGTCGACCACGACCTGGTCCGCGGTCGCGCTGGCGGCGATCTCGATCCGCGCCTCCGGGGGCGCGTAGCGGATCGCGTTGTCGATCAGGTTCTCGACCACCTGCACCAGCCGGTCGTGGTCGGCGGCGACCGGCGGGAGCGACGCCAGCCGCAGCTGGAGCTGCAGGTGGCGGGCGGCGGCGCGTGGCTGCACGATCGTGATCGCCTGCTGCAGCATCGCCCCCAGGTCCACGGGGCCCAGGTGATACTCGAGCTGCCCGGATTCGGCGCGGGCCAGGTCCAGCAGCGCCTGGGAGAGGGCGAGCACCCGCTGCGCCTCCTCGTTGACGATGGACGCCGCCCGGCGCTGGGGTTCGCCGTCGGGCAGACTGCCGTCGGTCATCGCCTGGCTGAAGCCGATCAGGCTGGTGAGGGGGGTCTTCAGCTCGTGCGAGACGTCGGCCAGGAAGTTGCGCTGCTGGGCTCGCGCCGTCTCCACCGCCTCCGCCATGCGGTTGAACGACTCCGTCACCGCCGACACCTCGCGTGGCCCTTCCACCTTCGCCCGCCGGCTGTAGTTCCCGGCCGCGATGTCGCCGGCGGCCCCTTCCAGCTCGGTCAAAGGACGGGTGAGCGCGCGGCTGAGCAGCAGGCTGACCGCGATGGCAAGAATCAGCGCCGCGCCGGCCGCCTCCAGCACCGGCTGGATGACGACGCCGGCGGCCTGGGCGTTGACGCTGGCGAGCGGCACGGTGAGGACGACCCATTTCGCACGCACGCCGGCGATCGGCGTGGCTGCGTAGAGGTATGACTGGCCGTCGATATCACCGGTCCCGGAGAGAGAGGGGTCGCCGACTCGGGCCCGGTGCGGGAACCCGAGCGTGCCGTGGGGAAGCGCCTCCGTCTGGTAGAGGTCACCGCCCGACGAGTAGAGGACCGTCAGGTTGTCGGAGAGCACGATCAGGCCCTGCTGGCCGGTCAGCGTCACGTTGTCGAGGTGGCTGGCCAGCGAGCAGTAGTAGTCGTTGGAGCTGTGCGCGCCGGGTGCCCCGGAGCCACTCGAGCTCTCGGATCCGCAGGCGTTCCCCGCCGAGGCCTGGGTGTCGGCCGTCACCACCTGGGTCGCGATGTTGCCGACCGCGTTGTTGAGCTGGCCCTGCGTGTTGCTGATCTCCAGCCGTTTAACGAGGACGACGGAGAGCACCCCGCTCACCACCAGGGCGACCAGGACCAGGCCGACCGACGCCACCAGCAGCCGGACGCGCAGGCTATTCATCCCCTGCTCCGGGCATTTCCCTGGTCTCGAACTTGTAGCCGACACCCCAGACGGTGGTGATGGCGACGCGGTCCACACCCGCGCGGGCCAGCTTGTCCCGGAGCTGCTGCACGTGCACGTCCACCGTGCGGGTGTAGCCGGCGAAGTCGTACCCCCAGACCAGATCGAGCAGCTCCGAGCGTTGGAAGACCCGGCTCGGGTGGCGGGCCAGCATGGTCAGGAGGTCGAACTCTTTGGGGCGGAGCTGGATGCGAGCCTCGCCATAGCGCACCTCGTGGCGCTCGATGTCGATCTCGAGCCCTCCGGTGCGGACGACCTTGGGCTCGTCCGGCTCGACCTGGGCCCGGCGCAGGAGTGCCTTGGTCCGGGCCACCAACTCCTGGGGGTGGAACGGCTTGGTGAGGTAATCGTCGGCCCCCAACTCCAGGCCCACCACCTTGTCGGTGACCTCGTCGCGCGCGGTGAGCATGATGATCGGCACCTGGCTCTGGCGCCGGATCTCCTTGCAGATGGTGAGGCCGTCCTTGTTGGGCAGCATGATGTCGAGGACCACCAGATCCGGACGCACGGTCGCGAAGCAGTCGACCGCCTCGGCGCCGTCGCCGACGCCCACGCAGTCGAAGCCCTCCCGGGCCAGGTAGAGCCGCGCCAGCTCCACGATGTGGTCCTCATCGTCCACCACCAGGACCTTCTGCGCCATCTCGGCTGAGCGTACAACGGCCCGGCCGCCGTGCTCGCGCTCATTCGGACCGACGGCGGTCAGGTCGGGGGGCGAGGGGCGGCTCGCCGGTTCGTATCGTCGGCGTGTCGTGCAGCGCTTCCGCGGCCTCGACCCCGGCGACTTGGCGGCCTCTGGGGGCGCCGGTCACATCGCCCGGCAGCAGCCCGCCCCTGGCGTCGAGCGGGCGCAGGTACGTCTCCGCGGACTCGGGTATGCGCCGCACCGGCACGACACCTACGCGATCGGGATCACGACGTCCGGCGTGCAGGTGTTCAGCTACCGCGGGGCCCGTCAGGTTTGCCTGCCCGGCGAGGTGCACATCCTGCACCCCGACGAGGTGCACGACGGCGGGCCCGGCACCCCGGACGGGTTCAGCTACCGGATCCTGTACCTGGCGCCGGAGCTGATCGGAGCCGCTCTGGACGGCGGCCCGCTCCCCTTTGTCCCGGGCGCCGTACAGCCGGTGACCGCGGCGGTGCGTCCTCTCTTGCCGTTCCTGTTGCCGGGCCACCCGCTCGACGAGCTGGCGCTCGACACGCTCCTCACCACGGTCGCCGATCTGCTCCTGGCGCTCGGCGACCGGGGCGCGCGGCGACCTTCGCGGACCGTCGACCGCCCGGCCATGGAACGCGTGCGCGCGTATCTCTCGGCGCACGCCGCCTCCCCGGTCCGTTCGCGTGACCTGGAGTCGATCGTGGGCGCCGACCGGTACTCGATCGCGCGGCAGTTCCGGGCCGCGTTCGGCACCAGTCCCGACCGGTATCGCACCCAGCGCCGGCTGCAGGGGGCACGGGAGGCGATCGAGCGCGGGGAACCTCTGGCCGGGGTCGCCGTCGACGCGGGCTTCGCGGACCAGAGTCACCTGACCCGGCAGTTCAAACGGACCTACGGGCTGACCCCAGCTCGCTGGGCCGGCCTGACCTCGGGCGTCGTCCACGATCCCCGACTGCCGGCGCCGGCACTCGGGCCTCTCTCCCCGCCCGCGTAGCCCCGAGTGCCGGCCCTCGGGTCCGTGTCCCGCGGGTGGTGCGCCCGCACGAATGTTCAAGACGGGCCGGGCTTTGTTTCCTACCGTCCCTGGCATGGTCGGCTGGCACGCTCTGGGGGGCCTGGCACTGGCGTCGGCGGCGGTGACCGGGACTCCGGGCCCCAGCAACCTGAGCCTGCTGGCGGCGGGATCGACCTACGGCATCGGCCGCTGCCGCCCCTACCTCCTCGGGATCATCGCCGGCACCCTGGTCGTCCTGGGGGCGGTGGCGGCGGGGGTCACCACGGCCCTTCGCGCGGTGCCGGCTTTGATGCCGGTGGCCCTGGTGGCGGGCGCCCTCTACATCCTCTGGCTCGCCTACCACATCGCCACCGCGCCGCCTCTCGCCCGGTCGCCGGGAGGAAAAGGCGAGGCTCCGTCCTGGCCCGGCGGCCTGCTCCTCGGTGTCGCCAACCCCAAGGCCTGGTTCGCGCTCGGGGCCGTGTTCGCCACGGCGCGCGGGGCCGGCACCGGGCTCCTCGCGAGGGGCGCCAGCGTGGGCGTGGTGGCGGTCATGGTCTGTGCCGCCTGCGTGACCTGGCTGGTGGCCGGCCGCGCGGTGGCTCCCCTCTTCAGCACCCCGCGCCGGGCCCGGATCCTCAACCTCGGCCTGGCGGCGACGCTCATCGTCGCGACCGCGTTGTCCGTCTTCGCCTGACCCTGCCCCCGCCCCCCATTCCCGTTGTTCACGCGAAGCCGGGCCCATGATGTGCCCCATAGCACCGATTTCGCGTGAGAACGGAGACGCCGCCGCCGCGCTGGGGTTCCTGCGCCGGCGGTATGGCGACGGCGTCGAGATGGGCGAGGACCTCCCCCAGGGGGAGTGGTCGCGCGCGTACGCGTTCCGCCACGATGGCCGGGACCTGGTGGTCCGGTTCAACCCCGCTCGGCACGCCTTCGACGTCGACCTGCTGGCGCTCCGCTTTCGGGCGCCGGATCTCCCCATCCCGGCGGTCCTCGAGGTGGGCGAGTACGACGGCGGCTACTTCGCGATCTCGGAGCGCGCGTTCGGGGACTTCCTGGAGGAGCTGCCGCCGGCGCGGATGGAGGCGGCGGTACCGTCTCTCCTCGACACTCTCGACGCGCTGCGCACGGCCGACACCTCCGATACGAAGGGATTCGGCGCCTGGGATCGGCGGGGGGACGGGCGCTACCCGGACTGGGCCACGTTCCTCCTCGACATCGACGCGGGGACCCCGCCGGCGTTCCGCTCCACTTGGCGCCGGGATCTGGCCCGGTCCGACCTGGCCCAAGGCGCCTTCCGGGCCGGCAGGCGCGAACTGGAAGCGCTCGCCCCCCGCTGCCCCAACCGGCGGAGTGTCGTCCATTCGGACCTGCTCAATCGCAACGCCTTCGTCGCGGGGCCCAGGGTCAGCGCGCTGATCGACTGGCAGTGCGCGCTGTACGGCGATCACCTCTTCGAGCTGGCCTGGTTCACGTTCTGGGCCCCCTGGCATGCCGGGATCGCCGCGGCCGGCCTTCGCGAGCGTGCCCTGGAGCGCTGGCGGCGGGGAGCCGTCGACCTCACCGACGCCGACCTCCGCCTGCGCTGCTACGAGCTCCGCATCGGGGTCTCGCATCTGGTCTACAACGCCTGGCGCCGCGACCTCGTCAGCCTGGAGGCGACCGCCCGCCGCACCCTCCAGGCCCTCGGGTAAGGGTCGGTTTCTCTACATTCCGGGCCTACGCCGCGCGCCGTAGCACCGGCTTGTAGAGAAAGAGCGCCTTCTATCCGGACCGGCGGGCGCGCTCCCCCTCCCGCGACGAGGCCCGCAGCACCAGCCGCAGCGGGTTGCCGGCGAATCCGAACTCCGCCCGCAGCCGGTTCTCCAGATAGCGCCGGTAGGAGAAGTGCAGGAGCTCGGTGTCGTTCACGAAGAGGACGATGGTGGGCGCGTCCGAGCGAGCCTGGGTGGCATATTTGAGCGTCAGCCGCTTCCCCCGGAACGACGGCGGCGGGTGCTCCAGGAAGGCTTCGCGAAGCACCTGGTTGAGCCGGCTGGTCGGAACACGGACGTGACGCTGTCCCACCACCTCCAGGGCCGTGGGCAGGATCTGATGCGTGCCCCGGCCGGTGCGCGCCGAGGCCACCACCACCGGGACGTGGGGCGCGAACCGCAGCTCCCGCTGGACCACCGCCAGCCAGTGCCGGCGCTGGCGCTCCTCCCCCTCCAGCAGGTCCAGCTTGTTGACCACCACCACCAGCCCCTTCCCAGCCTCCAGCGCGTAGGAGGCGACGTGCTGATCCTGGCGCAGCACCCCCTCGGAGCCGTCGAGCACCAGCAGCACGCAGTCCGACCGCTCCATCGCGTTGATCCCCCGCAGGAGCGAGAAGTGTTCGACCCGGTCCCGGGCGGCCGCGCGCCGCCTGATCCCGGCCGTGTCGATCAGAGTCATCGGCAGGCCGTCGAACACGACCTGGGTGTCCACCGGGTCGCGCGTGGTGCCCGGCGTCTCCGCGACCAGCGCCCGCTCGTCGCCGAGCAGCCGGTTCAACAGCGACGACTTCCCGACATTGGGCCGCCCCATGATGGCGATCCGGGCGACCTCGTCCTCCTCGTCCTCCTCCGGCGGGGGAGGCGGCAGACGCTCGATGATCGCGTCCAGCAGATCGTCGACCCCGATCCCATGCTGGCCCGACAGCGGGACCACCGGGTTCAGGCCCAGCTCGTAGAGCTCGTGCTGCAGGTAGGGCTGACCGTGCTGGTCGGCCTTGTTGGCGGCGACCACCACCTGACGTCCCGACCGCCGCAGCAGCCCGGCGATGTCGCGATCGATGGGAGTCAGGCCTTGCCGGGCGTCGAGGAGCAGCACGATCACGTCCGCCTCCTCGATCGCCAGACGGGTCTGCTCCGCCGGGTCGGACGCCTGCAGGCCCTCCACCGCGTCCAGACCCGCGGTGTCGACCACGGTCATCTCGCGCCCGTCCCAGTCGGTGGTGCCGTAGAGGCGGTCGCGGGTGAGGCGGGGCTCCTTGTCGACGATCGCTTGGCGCCGGCCGACGAGGCGGTTGAAGAGGGTCGACTTGCCGGTGTTGGGCCGCCCCACCAGGGCAACCAGGGGACGGGCCATGACGTCCATTGTCCCTGAGTCCGAAGCCCACCGGAGGTTGCCGGCAGCGAGTCGCGCACAATGACAGGCGTGCTCGAGAACCGGGTCGTCCTGAAGGAGAACGACACCTTCTGCGCCTCCGACGACCACGGCGATTTCCCCGGCGACGACGAGCGCGGCTTCGGCCTCTACCGCCAGGACTGCCGCTTTTTGAGCACCTACGAGCTGCGTGTCAACGGGGAGACTCCGATCCTGCTCAGTCACAGCATCGACCGGGCCTATGTCGCCACCTTCCAGATGGTCAATCCGCAGCTGGTCGGCCTCGACGGTGAGACCATCGCCCAGCAGACGCTCAGCATCCGCCGCAGCCGCTTCGTCCACGACGGGCTGCACGACCGGATCGGTCTGCAGAACTGCACCGCCCGCCCCATGCAGGTCGAGATCGAGCTGCGCTTTGGCGCCGACTTCCAGGACATCTTCGTGGTTCGCAAGTACGTCGCTCCGCAGCCGCTCGGTCAGGTCGCCCAGCCTCGAAAGGACCGGGGGCAGCTGATTCTCGGCTACCAGGGACTCGATCACGTCCGGCGGCAGACCCGGATCGTGGTCAGCCCCACGCCCACCATCCACGAGGACCGGATCGCGATCCGGGTCACGCTCGAGGCGCAGGAGGTGTTCGTCTGCATCGTCGGCATCCACGCGGTGCTCAACGGCGACTTCGCGCGAGTCCCCGACTTCGACCGCGCGCTGACCGGACTGGAGGACACGTACGACCGCTGGAACCAGGAGTCGACGGCCATCCGCACCGACAACGAGCTCTTCGACGGAGCCTTGCTGTGGCGGAACCAGCAGGACCTGCGCGTCCTCGCCGACGAACGGCCGACCGGGCTGCTGCCGACCGCTGGGATCCCGTGGTACGCCGTTCCCTTCGGCCGCGACGCGCTCATCACCTCACTGCAGACGCTCAGCCTCAACCCCGACCTGGCCTACGGCAGCCTCCGCTATCTGGCCCAGGAGCAGGGGACTGGGGTCGACCCGGATCGCGAGGAGGAGCCGGGGAAGATCATGCACGAGATCCGGTTCGGTGAGCTCGCGCACCTCCACCAGGTCCCCCACACCCCGTACTTCGGCACCGTCGACGCGACCCCGCTCTTCCTGGTGCTCCTGGTCGAACTGCTCGACTGGACCGGCGACGTCGATCTGCTCACCGAGCTCTGGCCTCACCTGGAGGCGGCGCTGGAGTGGATCGACCGCTACGGCGACCAGGACGGCGACGGCTTCGTCGAATACGCTGAGCGAGCACCGGAACGCAGATACAACCGGAGCTGGGGCGTACGCAACCAGGGCTGGAAGGACTCGGCGGCATCGCTGATGTCCCCCGCGGGTGAGCCGGCCCGGCTGCCGGCCGCGCTGGTCGAGGTGCAGGGCTACGTGCACCAGGCCAAGGCGGGGCTTTCGCGCTGGTGCCGGCGCACCGGACGCAGCGGGCTCGCAAAGCGTCTGGAGGAAGAGGCGGCGCTCTTGCGGGAGCGGTTCAACCGCCAGTTCTGGATGCCCGAGGCCCAGTACTTCGCACAGGCGCTCGACGGGGATAAGCGGCACGTTCCCTCGGTGACCAGCAATCCCGGCCACGGCCTCTGGTCATCGATCGTGGACCCGCAGAAAGCGGAGCGCGTCGTCGCTCGCCTCGTCAGCCCCGAGCTGTTCAGCGGCTGGGGCGTGCGGACCCTCTCCGAGGCGAGCCCCTTCTACAACCCGATGAGCTATCACAACGGGTCGGTGTGGCCGCACGACAACTCGATCATCGCCCATGGCCTGCGCCGCTACGGCTACGCGGCGGAGGCGGAGCAGGTGGCGCGAGGCGTCATCGAGGGCTGCATGCGTTTCAGCGATGACCGAATTCCCGAGTTGTTCTGCGGCTTCATCCGCGACCTCCGCTTCAATTCGGCGCCGGGTCAGTACCTGATCAGCTGCAGCCCGCAGGCATGGGGCGCAGGCTCGCTCTTCCACTTCGTGCAGACGCTGCTCGGCGTCGACACCGACGTGCTCAACGGCCGGGTGCGCATCGACCCGGTGCCGACCACGCTCTTCCACGAGGTCGAGATCAACGGCATGCGCGTGGCGGACGGGACGCTGGACTTCACCGTCCGCTACGACGAAGAGGGGACGCCGCAGGTATCCGTCAGCCGCCGGCCGGCGGCTATCAAGTCGATCCACCTGGGTCCCGGGTGATCCCGGGCACGGCGCCGCACCGGCTCGCACCCACGGCAGCCGCGACATGAGCGCGACTCGGCGGCGGCTGGCCCTCGTCCACTACACCGCGGCCCCCGTGCTCGGAGGGGTGGAGGGGATCATGGGCGAGCAGGCGCGCTGGCTGCGAAGGTTCGGGCATGACGTCAAGATCGTGACCGGCCGGGGGGAGGGCGTGGTGATACCTCTGGTCGACTCGCGGCATCCCCGGGTGGAGACCCTGGCCCAGGCGCTGGCGGCCGGTGAGGAGCCGGCGGCGGAGCTCGAGTCGCTGACCACTGACTTGGTGGCCGCGCTCGGTCCCCACCTCGCGGACCGCGACTGCGTGATCGCGCACAACGTCCTCACCATGCCCTTCAACCTGGCCCTGGCGCGGGCGCTGACCCGGGTCTCCCGCGCCCTCGTGGCCTGGACCCACGACCTGGCCTGGATCAACCCTCGCTACCTGCCGTTCCAGCGTCCGAGCCCGCTGCTTGACGTTCTGCATACCGCACAGCCCGGGGTCCGCTACGTCGCGATCTCCGAGGTGCGTCGCGGTGAGATCGAACGCACGCTCGGTCTGCCGGCCGGCCAGGTGCCGGTGGTTCCCAATGGCATCGACGCCGAGAGCTTCATCGGCCTCCGCGCCGAGACCCGCGACGTGCTCCAGCGGGCGGGCGTGACGGGAGGCCGTCCCCTGCTCCTGGTCCCGGTCCGCATCACCCAGCGGAAGCGGCTCGAACTCGCGGTGGAGGCGGCGGCGCTCCTGCGGGGCAGCCACCCGGAGCTCCAGGTCGTGGTCACCGGCCCGCTGGGGCCGCACGACCGCGCCAACACCGGCTACGCGGCCAGGCTCCTCGAGTTGCGGGCGCGGCTCCATCTCGACCAGGCGGTCCACTTCCTGTTCGAAGCGGCACCGGCGGGCGCGCCCCATCCGGTGAGCGGGGGGATGGTGGCCGAGCTCTACCGGCTGGCGGACCTGATCCTGCTCACAAGCGAGTCCGAGGGCTTCGGGCTGCCGGTCCTGGAAGCGGCGCTGAGCCGGGCGCCGATCGTGAGCCCGGACCTGCCGGTGCTGGAGGAGGTCACCGGGGGTGAGGGGCTGCTCACCTTCCCCAGCTCAGGCGACGCCGCCGCGGTGGCGGGAGCCGTGAACCGGGGCCTGACGACGGCGGCGGCGCGCCTGCGCCAGAGGGTGCTCACCCGTCATGATTGGCCGGCCGTGATCGCGCACACCCTGGCGGCACTCCCCGCCCCGGAACCAAGAGAGACGCGGACGTGAGCGCGGAGCGCCGCGGGCTCCGGCTCCTGGTCCCTATCAGCCGCGCCCGGCACGTGGACCAGCTGCTCCGGGTGGCCAACGCCATCGCGGGGGCCGAGCACGGAGGCGGTGAGCTCCTGGGCGTGGTGGAGATGAAGGCGGAGCGGCCGATCGCGCAGAACGTGACCGTGGCCCGGCGCTACCGGGAGCTGCTGCGCCGGACCACCGAGCTGGGGGCGCGGATGCCGAGCGCGTTCAGCGTGCAGGTGCGCGTGGCGTACACGATCGCGCAGGGCATTCGCGAGGCGGCGGTGGAGAACGCCAGCGACCTGGTGGTGCTGGAGTGGCCCGGCCCCGACTCGCAGCGGGCCGAGGACCCCGATCTCGTCGACCTCGTCGCCGACCCGCCGGCCGACCTGCTGATGGTGCATCCGCACACCGAGGCCGCCGGGCGGGTGGGGGTCCTGGTGCCGCTGCGGGGCGGCCCCAGCGCCGCGCTCGCGCTGCGGGTCGCGTTCGCGATCGCCGAGGCCGCCGAAACGCACGTGACAGCGCTGCACGTGTATGGCGCGGCCGAGGTCGGCGAGCGCCGGCACCGTGAGGAGCAGCGGTTCCGCCGGCTGCTGCGCGGGGTGGACCAGGACCGTCTGCGGGTGCTCGAGCTACAGGCGATGAGCCCCAGCGAGGCGATCAGCGCCGCCGCCGCGGAGCACTCGGTGGTGGTGCTCGGCGCCTACGGCGACACCCGCACGCCGACGCTGGTCGGTTCCCGGTTGGAGTCCACGGTCCGCAACCTCTCATCCACCGTGATCCTGGCCAAGAGCCGCCTGCCCCGGATCGAAGGGCCCCCGCCCCCTTCGCTGGCGGCGCCGCAGCCCCGGGTGCACGCCGAGGTCCAGGCGCTGGTGGACCGCTGGTTCGCCGAGAACACTTTCCACGCGCGCGAGTTCTCAGATGTGCAGCGGCTGCTGCGGCTCAAGCAGCAGCAGGGCCACACCATCTCGGTCGGCCTTCCGACGCTCAACGAGGAGGGAACGATCGGCGAGGTGGTCTCGACCCTGAAGGGCGCACTGATGGACGAGGTACCGCTGATCGACGAGATCGTGGTCATCGACTCCGGCTCCGAGGACCGGACCGTCGAGGTCGCGCGCGCACACGGCGTCCCGGTCGTCGAGCACCCCTCGATCCTTCCCGAGCTGGGCTCCTTCACGGGCAAGGGGGAGGCGCTCTGGAAGAGCCTGCACCTGCTGCGTGGTGACATCGTGGCCTGGTGCGACACCGACATCTCGAACATCCACCCGCAGTTCATCTATGGAATCGTGGGGCCTCTCCTGACCGACCGGCGTCTGGGCTACGTGAAGGGCTTCTACCGCCGGCCGTTGAACTTTGGCGGCGAGGTGCAGACCGCCGGCGGCGGTCGGGTCACCGAGCTCATGGCCCGGCCCGTCCTGAACCTGTTCTACCCCGAGCTGTCAGGGCTGCTGCAGCCGCTGTCGGGCGAGTACGCCGGGCGCCGCGAGCTGCTCGAGCGGCTGCCCTTCTTCACCGGCTACGGGGTGGAGATCGGGCATCTGATCGACATCCTCGACAACTTCGGGCTCAACTGCATCGGCCAGTCCGACCTGGGCGTGCGCATCCACCGCAACCAGGAACTCTTCGACCTCTCCAAGATGTCGTTCGCGATCATCCAGGTCGCGCTCAAGCGGCTCGGCGACCGCCACCGTGTCCACCTGCTGGAAGAGGTCAACCGCTCCATGAAGCTCATCCACTACTCGGCGGACCGGTTCTTCCTGGAGGTGAAGGAGATCGAGGACTGGGAGCGGCCGCCCATGATCACCCTGCCCGAGTACGTGGCGGCGCGCCAGGCGGAGCCGGCGCCGGTCTGACCTTCCCGACTGCCGGCATGCGGGGGGCCCCAGCGTGCCCCCGGCAGGCCGAGTGCCGGCATTCGGGGTGTCATGGTGGGCCGTCGTCGGGTGTGTAGGCGACGGCGCCCGCGCACGGATCCCAGGCCTTGCTCGGGACGCGATAGGGAGCGCTGCCGTTGGTCACCTCGAGGGCGTTGTAAGGAAGCCAGTTCAGGATCGCCCAACCGGTGGCGAACTGGCGCAAGAGGTAAAGGTCCATGGGCGGGGTGACGAACGTCGGATCCAGAGCCTCAACGACGACGATCTGGTGCTGCTCGTCCCCGGTCCCGCTCAGCACCTTGAGGGGAGCCGACGGGCTCGGTTCCTCACCCGGGCCGTTGTTCAGCGCGCCCCAATTGTTAAGCCACCAGTCCTCGTAGGTTCCGAGTGTCGGCCAGTGATCGCGAAAGCAGGTGCTCGCCTTGCGGTCGTCGTACATGGTCGTCCAGTCGTTGCGGCCCTCCGCCCGGACCTCCCGCGTGGCGAGCGTCCGCGCCGCGTCCACCTTCACCGTGTAGCTGCTCGGGGTGGTCACCGCGGTCGGGCTGGTCTGCAGAAACGGCGCGCAACCCGCAAGCAGGGAGGCAACCGCCACCGACATCACCAGCGCGACCGCACGCAACCTCCGCCGACTCACGGCACGTCAGAAACGATACAGACGAACTGCATTGTCGACCAGGATGCGCCGCCTCACGGTCGCGTTCCCCATCCATCCTTCGAGCGCGGCCAGCAGGTGCTCGATGCGTCGCGCCGGCGTTCGGACCTGCGTGTCCAGGCCCTCCGCTGCCACACCCCCCGGGTTGACCGCGTTGAGCCGGACCCCGCGGGCGCCCATTCGGTCCAGCGTCGTCAGTTCGTCAGCGGCGACGGCCGGGTCGACGACGACCACCGCGCAGGTCCCCGCCCGGCGCTGCTGGAGTGCGTCGAGCGTGCAGCGGTTGTCGAGGCCGTACGCGCTCGGCTGGACGATGACGACCCGCTCGATCCCGACCCGTGACGCGAGCGGCTGGTAGTCCTTCAGCCCCTTCTCGGTCGGCGTGTAGGCGCGGTTCGGGCTCCCCGGATACCGGTCTGGCGGTCCGAACACGTGCATATGACAGTCGCAGATGCCGTCCATCCTCAGGCGATCGTGAAGCCGCCGTCCACCACCAGCACCTGGCCCACCACGTGCCGGCTCAGATCGGAGGCCAGGAAGAGAACGGGCCCCGCGATGTCATCGGGCAGACCGATCCTTCGATTGGGGGTCATGGTGCGGTACTCCTCGCGGACGGCGGGGTCGAGGCCGGCGGTCATCGGAGTGGCGGTCAGGCCGGGCGCCACCGCGTTCACGCGAACGCCCTTCGGCCCCCACTCGACGGCCAGCGCGCGGGTCAGCCCGACCACCCCGGACTTGCTCGAGATATAGGCGGCGTGGTTCGTGTCCCCCACCATCGCAAGCTCGGAGGCCACGTTGATGATGCTGCCGCGGCCGGCCGCGACCATCGTCCGCGCGGCCTGCTGACAGGCGAAGAAGGTGCCCCGGAGGTTGACCGACTGGACGCGCTCCCACTCCTCCAGGGTGGCCTCCAGCGCCGGCTCTCGAGTCGAGATGCCGGCCGCGTTGACGAGGAGGTCGAGGCGGCCACCGTCCTTCACGACGCGCCCCACCACCTCCGCGATCGCCGACGGGTCGCCGACGTCGAGCGCGAGCACCCGGCGCGCGGGGGCCGTCCCGGGCTCCTTGGCCAGGCTCTCCAGGTCCGCTCCGGGGAGGTCGGTGGCGGTGACCAGGCAGCCCGCCGATTCCAGGGCCGTCACCACCGCGCGGCCGATGCCGCCCGCCGCGCCGGTGACGAGCGCCGCCCGGCCGGTGAGCTCCAGTTCGAACGGTCCGTTCACCACCTCGGGGCCTTCCCCATCTCCCATGCCGTGCCAGCGTAGTCCGCGCGGGCGCCGGCTGATTGACGGCGACCGGGCGGGCGGTTAGCCTTCGGCGCAGACCGCGACCGGGCTCGCCGGGGCGCGCTGACCGATGACGCTGGAGGTGAAGGGCACGATGGCAACCGAACATGTCCTCGAGCGCGGCCGGGTCCACTACAAGTGGGACGGGTCGCTGCCGCCGGTGATCGAGGTGGAAGCCGGCGATACCGTCCACTTCGAGACCGAGGAGGTTTCGGACGGTCAGATCCGGCCCGACTCATCGGCCTCGGTCCTCACCTCCGTCGACTTCGACCGTCTCTACCCGCTGGCCGGGCCGGTGTACGTCCGCGGCGCCGAACCGGGCGACGCGCTCGAGGTCGAGATCCTGGACCTGCGCCCGCTGGAGTGGGGCTGGGCCGGCATCCTGCCCGGCCTCGGGCTGCTGGCGGAGGACTTCACCGAGCCGTACCTCCGCCACTTCGACCTCTCGGGCGGTGACAGCACGACGCTGCGGGAGGACATCCGGATTCCGATCCAGCCCTTCTGCGGCACCATGGGCGTGGCCACCGACGAGCCCGGCCGGCACGACATCCTGCCACCCACCAAGGGCGGTGGCAACATCGACACCAGGCACCTGACCGCGGGGACCCGGCTGCGCCTCCCCGTCTACCTGCCGGGAGGGATGTTCTCGGCCGGCGACTGCCATGCCGCGCAGGGGGACGGCGAGGTCTGCGTGACCGGGATCGAGTGCCCGATGCGGTTCAGCCTCCGCTTCAACGTCGTCAAGGAGGCCTCGCCCGGGCCCTGGCAATACGCGTTCGCGACGCCGCCCGGGTCCTTGCAGGCCCGCTCCGACACCGCCGGGTATCAGGCCTTCACCGCACTCGGGCCGGACCTGATGACGGACGCCAAGAACGCCGTCCGCCAGGCGATCGCCTGGCTGGGCCGGGAGAAGGGGCTCTCCCCGGAGGATGCCTACATCCTCTGCAGCCTGGCCGCCGATCTCAAGATCAGCCAGATCGTTGACCAGCCGAACTGGGGTGTCTCGGCCTACCTCTCGCTGGCAGTCTTCCGCTGACGGTTTCCGGGGTCAGCCGGCGCTGCGCTGCCAGGTCGGATCGCGGTCGTGGTCTCGCACCCACATGCCGATCAGCCCCCGGAAGTGGGTCAGGAACTGCTCCTGCTCCCACTCCGGGTAGGTCGCGCGCACGGTGTCGACCAGGACGGCGTCGAAGTCGGGTCCCGCGAACCATTCCAGGGCCCGCTCGTCGAAGCCGCGCAGCCGGGTTTGGCACCACTCGGTGTAGCGCTCCGCGTCGAGGCGCTCGTCGGCCAGCGCCAGGTACCGCTCCAGCTTCTGGCGGTAGGAGAGCGTGGTGTCGTCGGCGACGTCGAAGTAGCGCCGGGTCTCCAGGTCCAGGGAGTACCGCCGCCCGGTCACCAGGCAGTAGGCGGTCCACTTGACCAGCGCCGAGAGCGCCCACGGGAAGTAGTAGTGGAGGGAGGTGACGGCGATGTCGGGGCAGGCGTTCGCGTAATCGATGGGATAGACCTCGTCGCCCTTGACCAGCATCTCGGCGGAGTTGAACTCCCAGCCGAAGAACGCGTTCACGATGCGGTTGATGGCGCGCACCTGGTACCCGCTCCGCTCGCTCAGGAAGTTGTGCGAGACGGCGTACCGGTCGTGCATCGGCAGCTCGGGGCGAAAGTCCATGACCATGGTTTCGGGACCGATCGACAGCGCCCGGGCGAACTTGTCGTAGTCGACGGTCGCCTGCAGGTGCATCAGCATCTGGCCCGACTCGTCGTAGGCGCGGTGCAGATCCTCTGAGCTCTCGATCCGGGAGACGCCGCGCCAGCCGCCGCCGTCGAAGGGCTTCATGTAGAGCGGATAGCCGAGCTCGTCCGCCAGCGCGTCGATGTCGAAAGGCTGGTTGTACTTCGCCGAGGTGTAGGCCCACCGCACGTTATCGACCGGGTTCTTGAAGGGCACCAGCACGGTGTCCGGGATGTGCAGCCCGAGGCGGAGCATCGCGCAGTAAGCCGAGTGCTTCTCCATCGACTGGAACGTGAAAGGGTTGTTGAGGAGGTAGGTGTCGTTCATCAACGCCGCCTTCTTGAGCCACTCCCGGGGGTGGTAGTACCAGTAGGCGAGGCGGTCGATAACGAGGTCGGACCGGACCCGGTCGGTCAGCTTGAAAGGCTCGATGGTCAGGCGTTCGGAGCTGAACGTGTGGGTCCCGCCGTCCTCGCCCTGGATCGGCCCCAGCAGCCCGAGCAGCGCCTCGAAGGTGCGCGGCCAGTCTTCCTCGATCCCCAGCAGCAACCCCACCAGGTGCTCGCTCATCGCCGCCCTCCCCGGCTCTCCCGCGACAACGCCACGATCCGGCTCATCACCGCCCCATGGTGCACCAAGTCGGAGCGCGGCGGCGATGCGCTCCGACTCCGGCGCGCGTTTCCCGGCCGGTACCCTTCCCGGGCGTGAACGTGGTCTTCGTGGAGCCGTCCTTCCCGGCCAACCAGCGGAAGTTCGTGGCCGGGCTGGCGCAGGTCGGCGCGGCCGTGATCGGGGTCGGCGAGACCCCGGAGGATCAGCTGGACGGTGAGCTCCGCGCGCAGCTGGCGGGCTACTACCGGGTGACCAACATCACCGACGAGGGCCAGCTCGACGACGCGCTCCGCTGGGCCCAGTCGAACTGGTGGGTGGACCGCCTCGAGACCACCATCGAATCCCACCAGCTGCCGGCGGCCCGCGTGCGTGAGGCACGGAACATCCCCGGCACGTCGGTGCGCACCACCTGGCTGTGCCGGGACAAGCCTTCGATGAAGGAGGTGCTGCGCGAGGCCGGGGTGCCCACCGCGGCGTCGGCGGCGGTGCACGACGTGGGCGAGGCCCACGCCTTCGCCGACTCGGTCGGGTACCCCCTGATCTTGAAGCCCCGGGCGGCGGCCGGGGCCCTGGGCACGACGCGCGTCAACTCCGCCGGCGAGCTGGACGGCGCCCTCTATGCCTTCGGCGACGCCGACTCGATCGCGATGGAGGAGTTCGTCGAGGGCCACGAGGGGTTCTACGACACGATCAGCGTGGAGGCGAATCCGGTCCACGAGTGGATCACGCACTACTACCCCAACGTGCTGGACGCCATGCGTCACCGCTGGATCTCACCCCAGTTCATCACCACCAACCGGCTCGACGCGTCGCCCTTCTACGACGAGGTGCGGGAGCTGGGCCGGCGGGTGATCACAGCCCTCGGCATCGGTACCTCCGCGACCCACATGGAGTGGTTCCACGGCCCCAAGGGGCTTCGTTTCAGCGAGATCGGCTGCCGGCCCCCGGGGGTGGGGGCCTGGGACCTCTACTCGGCGGCCAACGACGTCGACGTCTACCGCGAGTGGGCGCACGCCATCGTGTACGGGCGTCCCGACCAGAGCCTCTCCCGCCGGTACTCGGCCGGGATCGTGGCGCTCCGTCCCGATCACGACGGCCAGATCCAGGGCTACAGCGGTGTCGACGAGATGTGGGCCCGCGCGGGCGAGTCGATCATCGACACCCACTTCCCCCCCGCCGGCACGCCGACCCAGCCGGTGGAGGCGGGCTACATGGCCAACGCCTGGGTGCGGCTGCGCGACCCCGACTACGACCACGCCCGCGAGCTGCTCGACTTCGTGGGCCGGACGGTGCATGTCTACGCCGGATAGGGCTCCCGACCCCATCAAGCCTCGCCGGCTCGGCTTGCCGGAGGCCCTGGGTCCGGCGTCCGGCACTCGCGAACCCCATCCCACCCGGGCGGCGCGCGCGGTCGCGATGGCGGCCCCGCAGGACGTCACCGTCCCGCCCTCGTGGCTCGCCATCAGCCGGCTTCGTGCGCGGGGGCCGCTCCAGGCCGCCGACGTGGACGCCTTCCTGGCCCGGTACACCTCGCCGATCGTGGAGGGGCCCTACGCGACCTTCCTCTGGCGCGGCGAGGCGGATAAGGTCCTGATCCGCCACGCCGTCGTCGGCTTCCCCAACCCGCTCGACATGGCGCTGGTGGGCGGCACCGATCTCTGGGCCAAGACGATCGCCCTTCCCCGCGGGTCGCGGCTCGAATACCAGCTCGAATCGGTCAGCCCCTCGGGGGCCGGCCACCGCTTCAACGATCCGCTCAACCCCCGGCTGGGGTGGGGTCCTTTCGGCGCCCAGTCGGTGTGCGCGGCGAGCGGGTACGTCGATCCCGAGTGGGCGGAGCCGGACCCGGAAGCCGAGCCGGGTGCGCTCGTCGACGCCGGCCTGCAGAGCCGGGCGCTTGGCCGCCACGTCGAGGTTCAGGTCTATCTCCCGGCGGGCTTCGGGTCCGGACGGTGGCCTCTCCTGGTGGTCCACGACGGAAGCGATTTCCTGCAGTACGCGGCGGCCCGAGCGATCCTCGACAACCTGATCCATCGCGGCCAGGTCGCGCCGCTGGTGGGCGCGTTCGTCTCCGCCGGCCCCGGGCGTCTGGTCGAGTACGCGGACGACCCCCGGCACGCCGTGTTCCTGGTGCGAGAGCTGCTGCCCACGCTGTTCCGCCGGTTCCGGTTCCTGCAGGGGCCGGACCAGCGGACGCTGATGGGCTCCAGCTTCGGGGCGATCGCGTCCCTCTCCACCGCGGTCCGCTATCCGGGCCGGTTCGGGTCGCTGCTGCTGGAGTCGGCCTCGCTCGTGTTCAGCGACCCCTCGCGGACCTTTCGCCCTGACTCCGCGTTCGCGCCCGTGGTCCGCTTCGTGGACGCGTACCGGGCCGACCCGCAGCCAGTGGTGCGACGGATGTACCTCTCCTGCGGCGTCTTCGAGCCGCTCATCGCCCCCAACCGCGTCATGGCCGGCGTGTTCCGCGGCGCGGGCATCGACGTCCGGTACCGGGAGGCGTTCGACGGACACCAGTGGGTCAGCTGGCGCGACCGGCTGCGCGACGCGCTGACCTTCCTCCATCCCGGCCCCGCGGTGGCCGACAATGGCGCGCAGCCGTGAATCACCCCACGAAACTATGAGCGATATCAAGACCGCCGAACACTGGTACTCGCCAAGGATGCACCGCGAGCTGACACTCGCCCGCTGGGGACACTACGGAGCCCCGGTGCTCGTGTTCCCCACCGCCGGGGGCGGCGCGGAGGAGATCGAGGAGCGCCAGCTGGTCGCCCACCTGTGGCCCCTGGTCGAGGCGGGACGGATCAAGGTCTACTCCTGCGACTCCACCGCCGGGCAGGCGATGACGCTGAAGGAAGGCTCGGCCGGGTTTCGCGGCTGGCTGTTCAATCAGTTCCAGCAGGCGGTCGCGGAGGAGGTGGTGCCGGCCATCTTTGCCGACTGCGACGGCCCCCAGGAGGTGATCGTGGCGGGCGCTTCGATCGGGGCTTTCAACGCCCTCGCGCTGCTCTGCCGGTACCCGCACCTGTTCCGGACCGCGATCGGGATGAGCGGCACCTACGACATCGAGGGCTTCGTGGGCGGCGGATCGGAGGACCTTTACTACGCGTCGCCGCTGCAGTTCCTGCCCGGGCTGGACGGCCCGCGGCTGGACCAGCTGCGCCGGCGCTTCTGTGTGCTCGCGTCGGGGTCCGGGGCCTGGGAGAATGTCGGAGAATCCTGGCGCGCGGCGGCCGTTCTCGGCGCACGGGGGGTGCCCAACCGCGTCGACGACTGGGGGTCCGGCTACGAGCACGACTGGCCCACCTGGTGGGTCATGCTCCCCCAGTACCTGAACGAGCTGGCCTGAGGGTGGCGACCGCGGAGTTTCGTGGGGTGACAAGGTAGGCTCCTGACGTGCACATCGACTTCTCGTCGTCCGCGCGGACCAGCCTCGGCGTGGAATGGGAGCTGGAGCTGGTCGACCGCCGCACCCGGCAGCTGACACCGGTCTCGAACGCGATCCTGGCCGAGATCTCGGAGGATGGCGACGGAGTCCACCCGAAGATCAAGCACGAGCTGTTCCAGTCCTGCGTCGAGGTCATCACCGGGATCTGCCAGACGGTCGGCGAGGCGACCGAGGACATCGCCCAGACGACCCGGGTGGTGCGCGACACGGCGGCCGCCTACGACGCGGCGATCATGTGCTCCGGGACCCATCCCTTCACCGACTGGACGACGCAGCCGTTCACCGAGAACGCGCGCTACGCGGAGCTGATCGAGCACCACCAGTGGATGACCCGCCAGCTGCAGATCTTCGGGGTCCACGTGCACTGTGGCGTGCGCTCGCCCCACAAGGCGATCCCGATCGTCAACGCGCTGCTGCAGTACCTCCCCCATCTCCTCGCCTTCTCCGCTTCCAGCCCGTTCTGGGTCGGCTGCGACACCGGATTGGCGTCGTTCCGGAGCAAACTCTTCGAGGGGCTCCCGACCGCCGGGCTCCCGTATGAGCTGGCGGGCTGGGAGGCGTTCGAGTCGTACCTGAGCGCGTTGATCAGCGCGCGCGCCATCAGCTCCATCCGCGAGGTGTGGTGGGATATCCGCCCCCACCCGGGCGTGGGGACGGTGGAGCTGCGGATCTGCGACGGTGTCTCCACGCTGCGCGAGATCGCGTCCATCACCGCGCTCTCGCAGTGCCTGGTCGAGCGGTTCGACCGTCAGCTCGACCAGGGCTACACGCTGCCTATGCCGCCGCCCTGGCTGGTGCGGGAGAACAAGTGGCGGGCGGCGCGGTACGGCCTCGACGCCGAGCTCATCGTCGACAGCAAGGGGACGACACGCCCCGTCGCCCGGTCGATCGAAGACCTGGTCGAGGACCTGCTGCCCCTGGCCCGGCGGCTGGACTGCGCTCAGGAGCTGGCCGCGATCCCGGAGATCGTGCGCGCCGGCGTCTCCTACCAGCGCCAGCGGCGGGTGGCGGCCGAGCACGACGGAGACCTGGTCTCGGTGGTCGACGCGCTGGTCGAGGAGATGGACGCGTCGCTGGCCTGAGCTGCCGCGGGGTCGGATCAGATCCGACTGCCGGCGCCGGCACTCAGCGGGGTCGGGCTCTCCCGCAGGAGCCAGTCCACCGCCTCGTGAACCGCCTGGGGTGAGCTGAACCGCGGTCGGTAGCCGAGCAGGTCGCGGGCCTTGGCGATGCTGCAGTTCGGACTGTGCGCGATGTGGCTCCAGGTGGCCTCGGCGTCCTCCTCCGACACCGTGTCTTTCCATTCCTCCCAGGGCATGAACTTGATCGAGGGCTCCCGCCCGAACCAGCCACCGGCGATCTCGGTGTAGCCGCGCAGGGTGAGGGCGGCGGGCGAGACGACATGGAAGGCCTCGCCCACCGCCACGCTTCGCCGGGCCATCGCTCGCATGAAGGCCTGCGCGACGTCGTCGGCGTGCACGTGGTGCACCGTTTCGAGCCCGAGGTTGGGGAGCGTGAGGGTGTCGCCGCGAGCGAGCGTGGCGAAAACCTCCAGGTTGAAGTTGCCTTGCGGATTGACGATCGGCCAGCCGGGGCCGACGATGTGGCCCGGATGCAGGATGGTGGCCGGGAAGCCCTCCCTGCGTGCCTCTCCGAGCAGATACCCCTCGATCGCCGCCTTGGCCCGGCCGTAGTCGTCGAACGGCCGGCGCGGCTGCTCCTCTGTGGTCGGAACCTCGACGCTGGGCCCGTGAACCCAGATGGTGCCGCAGTGGAGAAAATGCTGGATGCGCCCCCGCAGCGCGCCGACCACCTGCTTCGCGCTCTCCAGCGTGAAGCAGGTCAGATCGATCACCACGTCCGGTTCCAGATCCGCGATCCGCGCCCCGAAGGTGCCGCCGGTCTCCAGCTCGACGCGGTCCAGGGCGACCTTCTCGACCCTGCCCCAGGCGCCGTGAGGCCGGTATGGGTCCCGCCGGCCCCGGCTGACGCTGATGACGCTGTGCCCGTCCTGCACCAGGCGCGGCACCAGGTAGGTGCCGATGTGGCCCGTGCCGCCGATCACCACCACGCGCACGTGATCACCTCCTCCAACTCGCCGCCTCAGGCAGGCGCGGCCATGGCGTCGGCGGGAGCGCCGTCGACCAGCGTGAGGTGGTTCGTCGCCACCGCCGGCACGCGAGGTCCCGGCACCACCACTCCCACCAGATTCAATGGGTCGGCGGCGGAGAGGATGACCGTCCGGCCGTCGTGCTCCTCTTTCCGCACCGCGCGCAGGACGTCGAGGGCGTCCGGGAGCGCGTACTGCTCACCGCTGAAGCCGGTCACGAACCTCCCGCCCCGGATCGTGCCCCGAGCCTCCATGCGTCGGAGCGCCCACAGCACCTCCCGCCAGGGCACGGTGAAGGTTTCCCGGACCAGCAGGTCGCGGAACACCACCCCCCAGCGTGCGAGCAGCTGCTCGGCCAGCGCCTCGGCCAGCTCGTCGGCGTCCTCGGTGGCCGGCGCCGCCGGGATCAGGCTCCAGCGCCCCGCCGCCCGCACCGCGGCTCTGGTTCCGGCGGTGCGCAGCCCCCGGTGGACGGGCGGCGGGAAGGCCCGGCCGTGAAGCAGCGTGCGCACGGCGTCGAACCCGTCGGACGTCACCAGTCCCCGGGCGACCGCGTCCCAGAGCGCCTCCGCCACCTGGTTCGGCAGCCGGCGGGTCAGCGTCATCAGGTCGGCGGTGAACAGGGCTCCGTGCGCGCGCAGAGCCTGCAGCACGTCACCGGTCCGTCCCGGGCCCGGCTCGGACGGCGTTCGGCCGCCCCGTGCCGACTGCAGCAGCCAGGGCAGGTCTTCGCGGACCGCGAACGTGATCGGAGTGGCTCGCGAAGGTGACATGCCGCCCCGCCGGGCCTCATCCTCGGCCGCACTGTCCCGGATGGACAGCCGGCCCCAGGTGACCTCACCGGTGAGACAGAGGTCGTCCAGCCACTCCGGTCGATAGCTCTGGACCCGGGCCCCGATGACGTCCCACTCCCAGGCGCCGGCCCCCAGCTCGAAGCCCTGCAGCTGTTCGACCACCGCCAGCATGCCCATCCGGCCCTCGCGCCTGGTCCCCGGCAGGACGTGCTGCCACCGCAGCAAAAACCGCATGAAATCGCGGGCGGTCACCGGCTCGATCTCGCGCCGGCGCCGGCCCTGCGTGTACTTGTGGATGCGGTTAAGCAGGCGCCGGGCGCAAAACTCCTCGGGGCCGTCGGGCGACGTGTAATGACCGCGAAAACAGAACCCCTCGCTCTCCAGGCGGGCGATCGCGATCAGCACCGTGCGTTCGGGCAGCCCGGTGGCCTCGATCAGGTCCTGTGCCGTCGATGGTCCCCGATAGTCCAGGTGTCCGCGCAGCATCTCGGCGGCTGCCACGTCACCGTCCAGCGGCAGCGGCGCCAGGGGCGAGCGGTGATCCGGGTCGAAGGTGCCCTCCGGGAAGAGAAGCTCGAGGGCCGGCCGCCGCTCGACCGTGCCCCACAGCTCGAGTCCCGCCGCCCGGAGGGTGCCCGCGCGGCGCTCCTCCACCAGTTCCCCGAACCACGGCCGCCACAGCGGGTTCGGCCGCAGTCCGGTAACCGTGGTCAGCAGGTCGTGAAGCTCGTCCGGATCGCGCGGGTCGGGCTGCGCTTCGTCCCGGACCCGTTGAATCGCCTCCGGGTCGAGCCGCCCCAACTCGTGGGGCTCCACCGGAAGGCCGCGCCGGAGCTGGACCGCGCGGCTGCGCCGCTCCTCCAGGGGCGCGTCGTCCAGGAACGTGTAGGGCCGCCCGTTCAGGATCTCGTGGGCGAGGACCGACGGCTCCACGGTGTCGCGGGTGACCACCCGCACCTGGCCCGACTCGATCCGGGCCAGCAGGTCCCTCAGGCCGTCCACGTCGCAGGCCTCCCGCAGGCAGTCCTCGAGCGTCTGATGGACGAGCGGATGGTCGGGGATGTCGAGGGGACCGGGGGCGACGTTCTCTTGGCAGGCCGCCAGTTCGGGGAAGACCGACGCCATCAAATCGTCCGCTTCCATCCGCTGGATGGCGGGCGGGTTCTTGCGGCCCCCGCGCATCCGGAGCACGGCCAGCGCGCGATTCAGGTTCCAGCGCCAGCGGGCGGGAAACATGGGAGCGTTCAGCACCGCCTGGCGGAGCACGTCCTCCACCGTTTTGGAAGCCAGGAAGCGGGGCACCTGCTCGAGCGGGAAGCTGTGGCGAAGGCTCAGCGAGAGCAGGATGGCGTCATCGCTGGCCGCGGCCTGCAGCTCGAAGTCGAAGGTGACGCAGAAGCGCTTGCGCAGGGCCAGACCGAGGCCGCGGTTGAGGCGGGCGCCGAAGGGAGAGTGGCCGATCAGCTGCATGGCCCCCGCCTCGTCGAAGCACCGCTCCAGGACCAGCGTCTCTTTGGTCGGGAGGACGCCGAGCTGGCTCAGGGCCGCACCCAGGTAGCGGACGATGGCGTCGGCGGCGCCGGCCTCGATGCCGCACTCGACCTGAAGCCACTCCCGAGCCCCGGCGGCGTCCCCCCGGGCCAGCCGCTCGCTCAGCCGGGCGCGCAGCTCGGACACCTCGTCGGACAGCTCCTCGGTGCGTCCCGGGGCCTCCCCGAGCCAGAACGGCACCGAAGGCGGCGCACCCCGGGCGTCCTCCACCCGGACCGTCCCCGGTTCCACCCGGCGGATCCGCCAGGAGGTGGTCCCGAGCAGGAAGACGTCGCCGGCCGCGCTCTCGACGGCCCAGTCTTCATTGACCGTGCCCACGAAGGTGTCGTCGGGCTCGGCCACCACCCGGTAGTCCCCTTGCTCGGGGATGGCGCCGCCCGAGGTGAGGGCGGCCAGCCGGGCCCCCCGCCGGCCGCGGAGCCGCCCGTTCACCTGGTCGTGATGGAGGTAGGCGGCCCGCCGGCCCCGGCCGGTGACGATCCCCTCCGAGACCAGTTCCACGACGTCGTCGAAGGTCTGCCGGGAAAGCCGCTCGAACGGCGCCGCCCGGCGAACGAGGTCGAACAGCTCGTCGTCGGACCATTCCTCGGCCGCGCACTCGGCCACCAGCTGCTGAGCCACGATGTCGATCGGCGCCACCGGCTGGACGATCGCGTCCAGACGGCCGCGGCGCGTGCCCCGGAGCAGCGCCGCGCACTCCACCAGCTCGTCGCGGCTGGTCGGGTAGAGGATGCCCCGGGGCGTGCCGAAGCGCGTGTGGTTGGAGCGGCCGACCCGCTGCAGGAACGTCGCCAGGCTGCGGGGCGACCCGACCTGACACACGAGTTCGACGGGGCCGATGTCGATGCCGAGCTCCAGGGACGCGGTGGCCACCAGGGCGCGCAGGTGGCCGGCGCGCAGACGTGCCTCCACCCTCTGCCGGCGGTCCCTCGAAAGGCTTCCATGGTGCGCCGCGACCTGGTCCGGACCCAGCCGCTCACCCAGCTGGTGGGCGAACCGCTCCGCCAGGTTCCTGGTGTTGACGAAGATCAGGGTGGTGCGGTGGGCGCCGACGTGCCCGGCGATGCGGTCCAGGATCTCGGAGGTCTGCTCGTGGGTGGCAACCGCGCCCAGCTCGTCGTCCGGCACCTCCAGGGCCAGATCCAGCGACCGCTCGTGGCCCACGTCGACGACGGCGCAGCGCGGGGTCCCGTCGGCGTTCGAGCGGTCGGGGCCGGCACCCACCAGCAGCCGGGCCATGGCCTCGATCGGGCGCTGCGTGGCCGAGAGACCGATCCGCTGGGGTGCGCTGGTGGCCAGGTGGTGCAGCCGCTCCAGGGTCAGCGCGAGGTGCGATCCACGCTTGTTGCCGGCCACGGCATGAATCTCGTCCACGATCACCGTCCGCACGCCCGCCAGCATTCCCCGCGAGCGCTCGGCGGTGACCAGCAGATACAGCGATTCTGGAGTCGTGACCAGGATGTCTGGAGGGTGGCGAAGCATGGCGGCCCGTTCGGTGGCGGCGGTGTCCCCGGTCCTGACCGCGACGCGAATTCGCGGCGCCTCCAGGCCCAGCTCGCGGGCGACGGCCGCGATCTCACCCAGGGGCGCGTCGAGGTTCTGATGGATGTCCACCGCCAGCGCCTTCAAAGGAGAGACGTAGACGACCTCGGGTCCGTCGGAAAGGGCGGGGCCGGTCTCCTGGCGCCGGTACAGGCGGTCGATGCAGACCAGGAAGGCGGCGAGGGTCTTGCCAGAGCCGGTGGGAGCCGCGATCAGGGTGTGACCGCCGGCCGCGATCTCGGCCCAGCCGCCGACCTGGGGCGCCGTCGGACCCTCCGGGAAGCGCCTCTCGAACCACGCGCGGATGGCGGGATGGAGGCGTACCGACGCCACTGGAGCCGTGGTGGTCGAAGCGGGCACAACGCCAGATCGTAGGCGGGATCCGGGGGCGGACGAACATCCGGGCTGATCGCCCCCCGGCTGGGGCCGGCTCGCCATAGACTCCTCTCATGTCGGGTGAGAAACGGTTCGGGTTCGACACCCTGGCGGTGCACGCCGGGCAGCGGCCGGATCCGGTGACCGGCGCACGGGCGGTACCGCTGTACCAGACCGGCGCCTACGTGTTCGAGGACTCGGACCAGGCGGCCAACCTGTTCGCGCTGCAGCGGTTCGGAAACATCTACTCGCGGATCATGAACCCGACCACGGCGGTGTTCGAGGAGCGGGTCGCGGCCCTTGAGAACGGCATCGGCGCGATCGCCACCGCGTCGGGGCAGGCGGCCCAGCACCTGACCCTGTTCACGCTCATGCAGGCCGGGGATCATTTCGTCTCCGCCCGCAATCTCTACGGGGGCACCTACACGCAGTTCGACGTTACGTTCCGCAAGATGGGCATCGACGTGACGTTCGTCGACGCCACCGACCTCGAGGGGTGGCGGTCGGCGATCCGCGACAACACCAAGTGTCTGTTCGCCGAGGCGGTCGGCAACCCCACGTGTGAGGTGATCGACATCGAGGCACTGGCCGCGGTCGCGCACCAGGCCGGGGTGCCACTGGTGGTCGACAACACGTTTCCTTCGCCCTATCTCTGCCGCCCGCTCGAGTGGGGCGCGGACATCGTGGTCCACTCGGCGACCAAGTGGCTCTGCGGACACGGCACCACGATCGCCGGCGTGATCGTCGACGGCGGCCGCTTTCCATGGGATAACGGCCGGTTCCCGGGCATGACCGAGCCCTCCAAGGCCTACCACAACCTCCGGTTCTTCGAGTACTTCGGTGACTTCGGCTGGCTGATGAAGTGCCGGGCCGAGATGTTGCGGGACTACGGACCGACCATGGCTCCCTTCAACGCCTGGGTGCTGCTCCAGGGCCTGGAGACGCTGCATGTGCGGATGCAGCGGCACGTCGAAAACGCGCAGCGGGTGGCGGAGTTCCTGGAGGCGCATCCGGCGGTGGGCTACGTCAACTACCCGGGCCTGCGCTCGAACCGCTTCCACGACCTGGGCCGCAAGTACATGCCGAGCGGGGTGGCGCCCGTTTTCACGTTCGGGATCGAGGGCGGTCGCGAGGCCGGCAAGCGGTTTGTGGAAGCGGTGCAGCTGTTCAGCCACCTCGCCAACCTGGGCGACGTGAAGTCGTGCTGCATCCACCCCGCCTCGACCACCCACCAGCAGATGACCGACGAGGAGCTGCGAGCGTCGGGCGTGGGGCCGGAGCTGGTACGGCTCTCGATCGGAATCGAGGACGTCGACGACATCCTCTGGGACCTGGACCAGGCGCTGGCCGCGTCCCAGCGCCGGGAGCGGGTGGAGCCGGTGGAGACCCGGCACGACGGGCTCGGCCATTCGGTGCTCTCGAAGGCGTTCGGGGCGCCCTACCAGAGGTGAGGGGACAACGATGACTGCCGTCGGGGAACGCAACCAGCTCGGCCTCACCGCCTGGGACCGGTACCGCATTCTGACCACCTACCGGACGATCGCGATGGTTGGGCTGTCGTCCAACTTCTACAACGCCAGCTCATTCGCGGGCGTCTATCTCGATGCCAACGGGTACGACGTCGTGCCCGTCAACCCGGGGGCCGCGGGGCGCCGCGAGATCCTGGGCCGCCGCGTCTACCGCGACCTGCGCGAGGCCGCCGCCGCCCATCCCTGCCCGATCGAGATCGTGGACGTGTTCCGGCCGCCGGACGAGGTGCCCGAGGTCGCCCGGCAGGCGATCGAGATCGGCGCCAGGGTGCTGTGGATGCAGCTGGGCGTGATCAACCAGGAGGCGGCGGAGCTGGCCCAAAAGGCCGGTCTGGAGGTGGTCATGGACCGGTGCTGCAAGATCGAGCATGCCCGCTTCTTCGGTGGGCTCCGAACGATCGGGCTCAACACCGGGATCGTGACCAGCCGCCTGGCGATGCGGCTGCCGGAGGGATGAGCACGGGCCCACGCTGAGCCCCCGACTGGCTCCCGTGGGGGCGCGGCGTGACCTGCCGGCGCCTTCCGACGTTCGAACAGGCGTGGGGAAAGGTTGCCTGGTCGTGGGAGGTCTCCTGCTCGCGGTCGCGGCCTGTCTCGTCTTCGTCTGGGGGATCCTCACCTACACCAACACGCCGGTGCCGGGAAACCTGACCCCAACCCCCGCCGTCACCGTGTCGCCCACGGCCACGACGAGCCCACCGGCGGCAGCCTCGCATCCCTGACCCGGCGCCGCGTGACGTCCCAGAGGTGCTCCGACGGGTGGTATCCGGCGCCTCCACACCGTTGGCCGGCCGGCTGATGGGGTACGTTGCTCGGGGTGACGGACACCACGCAGGCGGTGAGCCTGATCGATTGCGACCTGCACAACACCGTCCCCCGCATCGACGCGCTCTTCCCGTACATGGCGGCGCATTGGGTGGACTACTGCCGGGAGTCGGCGTTCAACGGTCCGGTCGACACGGCGTATCCGGCCGGCGCCCCGACCACGGTCGCCCCGCTCTGGCGCGACGGCGGCGGCCTCGCCGGCGGCACCGTGGCCAGGATGCGCGAGCAGCTGCTCGACCCGCTCGGCGTGAGCCTGGGCATCCTCAACTGCGTCTACGGCGTCGAGAGCATCCACAATCCGGACACCGCGGCCCAGGTCGCGTCCGCGGTCAACGACTGGCAGGTGGCGGAGTGGCTCGACCCGGAGCCGCGCCTGCGCGCCTCCGTCGTCGTGCCGAGCCGTCAGCCCGAGATGGCAGCCCGGGAGATCGAGCGTTGTGCCGGTGACCGCCGTTTTGTGCAGGTGCTGCTTCCGGTGCGGTCCGCCACGCCCTACGGGAACCGCAACCACCACCCCCTCTTGGCGGCGGCGGAGAGACATGGCCTGGCGGTTGCGCTCCACTTCGGTGGCGCGCCGGGGAACCCGCCCACCTCGAGCGGCTGGCCGTCGTTCTACTTCGAGGAATACGCGGGGATGGCGCAGGTCTTCCAGGCTCAGGTGCTGAGCCTGATCGCGGAGGGCGTGTTCGACCGCTTCCCCGACCTTCGCGTCGTCTGTGCCGAGGGCGGCTTCAGCTGGGTCCCCGCGCTGTTGTGGCGGTTCGACAAGGTCTGGAAGGGGCTGCGCCGGGACGTGCCCTGGGTGCGCCGGCTGCCGTCCGAGTATGTCGCCGCCCACCTGCGCTTTACGATCCGCCCCCTCGACCTACCGCCTGAGCAGGACGCCTTGGCGTCGGTGTTCGATGATCTGGGTTCGGACCGGCTCCTGCTCTTCGGGTCTGACTACCCCCACTGGCACTTCGACACGCTGGAGGAAGCGATCCCGAGCGGGCTGCCCAGGGGCACGCGGCAGGCAGTGCTGGCCGACAACGCGCGCGCCTTCTACGGGCTGTGAGGGGAGGAACGCCGTGGCGGAAGTAGCAGGCCGGCCGGCCATTGTCGGCGTCGGCAAGACCGGGATCATCGATTGCGATATCCACGTGCAGCCCGCCGGCGCCGGGGTGCTGCGGTCGTACCTGCCGGCGCGGTGGCGCGACTATCAGGCCACGTTCGGATCCCGGGCGCCGAGCGGGATCGCGTACCCGCGGGCTCGCCAGTACGCCGCACGCACCGACTCCTGGCCGCCCGGCGGGAAGCCGCCCGGCTCCGATCTCGCCTTCCTGCGCGCCCAGTTGCTGGACGCCTGGGACGTCTCCTACGGGATCTTGAACCCCCTCCTTGGCGCCGGCACCGAACGCAACCTGGATTACGGCGCCGCGCTCGCGAGCGCGGTCAACGACTGGCAGTTGGACGAGTGGCTGGAACCGGAGCCGCGCCTGCGAGGCTCCATCAACGTCGCCTACGAGGATGGTGAGCTGGCGGCACGCGAGATCGACCGGGTGGGTGACGACCCCCGGTTCGGTCATGTCCTGATCTCGATCCGTACCGCGGAGCCACTCGGGCGCCGCAAATACTGGCCGCTGTTCGAGGCCGCCGTCCGGCATCACCTGCCGGTCGCGATCCACGTCGGGGGCGCCGGCGGTCATCCGGCCGGTGCGGCCGGCTTCCATTCCTTCTACATCGAAGATCACACCGGCTGGCCGATGGCGTACCAGTCGCAGGTCATCAGCCTGATCGCGGAGGGTGTCTTCGAACGGTTTCGGGAGCTGAAGGTCGTGCTCATCGAGGGTGGTTTCGCCTGGCTGGCGCCGCTGATGTGGCGGCTCGACGACGCGCACCGGCGCCTGGGTGCCGAGGTCCCGGCCGTGCGACGACCGCCGTCGACCTACATCCGCGAGCACTTCTGGCTCACGACGCAGCCGATGGAGGAGCCGCCGCGGCCGGCGCAGTTTCATCGGCTTCTTCGGCAGCTGGACATGAACGACCGTCTGATGTTCGCCACCGACTACCCGCACTGGGACTTCGACGCGCCCGACGCCTCGATTCCGGTGCCTCTGGAGCCGCCGCTGGAGCGAGCCATCATGGGCGGGAACGCGAGCCGGCTCTACCGGCTGGCCCTGGAGGGCTGAAGAGGCATGTCGGTGAGCCAGGAAGAGAGGGAATGGACGGCGGCTCTGGAGGCGCTGGGAGCCGATCCCGGAGCGTTAACCGACGGCGAACGGGCCTCGCTCGACGAATCCGGGTACGTGGTGTTCGGGGCGCTCGTGGATCCCGCCTGGCTGGAGGGGCTCCGGGCGCGGTTCGATCTCCTCGCCGAGCAGGAGGGAGCCGCGGCCGGCAGTGAGTTCAGCCAGGAGCGAGGGGCGCGACGCCTCTCCGACCTGGTCAACAAGGGCGATGTCTTCGACGGCGTCTACACCCAGCCGAAGGTGCTCGCGGCCGTCGCCCATGTGCTGAAGCGGCCCTTCAAGCTGAGCTCGCTCAATGCCCGGGACGCGCTGCCCGGCGAGGGCAACCAGGCACTCCATGCCGACTGGCGCGCGCGTGGCCAGGACGAACCCTTCGCGGTCGTCAACTCGATCTGGATGCTCGACGCCTTCACCGATCACAACGGAGCCACCCGGGTGGTGCCCAGGACACACCGGCTGGCCGGAGCCCCGGGCGATTACGTGGCGGACCGGGGGGCGCCCCATCCCGACCAGGTGCTGCTGACCGGCCCCGCCGGGACGGTCGGGGTCTTCAACGCACACGTCTGGCATGGCGGGACCGCCAACCGGACGGACGGGACGCGCCGGGCTCTCCACTGCTACTTCACGGCCCGCGAATTTCCGCAGCAGACGGATCAGGGCGAGTTCATCCGCAAGCGCACGTGGGACCGGATCAGTCCCGCCGCGCGCTACATCCTGGACGTGTGAACCCGCTGGTGCACCTTCCGGTCAAGCGCGCCGGGTGAGGAGTGGGGATGGATTTCCAGCTCAGTGAACAACAGCTGGCGGTCCGGGACCTCGTGCGCACGTTCGCCTGCCGCTCGATCGCACCCGTCGCCCGCGAGTGGGAGCGCTCCGGGCGCTACCCGACCGAGATCGTCGAGGAGATGAAGGCGATGGGGCTGTTCGGCATGCTGGTCCCCACCGCCTATGGGGGGACCGGGATGGACGCGGTCTCGTACTCGATCGTGTTCGAGGAGATCTCGAGGGCGTGGGCCGGGGTCGCCGGGGTGCTGGGAAACGCACACGATGGCGACGCGAGTGCTCGCCGTTCACGGCACCGAGGACCAGAAATCCCGCTGGCTGCCGGGGATGGCCTCGGGCGAGATCCGAAGCTGCCTCGCCCTGAGCGAGCCCGGCGCCGGATCCGATCTACAGGGGATCAGCACGGTGGCGCGCCGTCATGGCGACGAATACGTCGTCAGCGGGACGAAGACGTGGATCACCAACGCGCGCCAGGCGGGCTTGCTCCCCGTCCTCGTCAAAACGGATGCCGGAGCCTCTCCTCCCCATCGCGGCATGTCGATCCTGATGGTCGAGGCAGGCAGCGCGGGCCTCACCGTGAGCAAGGACCTGCCTAAGCTCGGCCATCAGGGCCCCGAGTCTTGTGAGCTGATCCTGGCGGACTGCCGTGTCCCGGCGGAGAACTTGGTGGGCGGAGTGGAGGGGAGGGGCCTGAAGCAGGCCCTGTCGGCGTTGGAGTTCGGTCGCTGCAATATCGCGGGGCGTGCGGTGGGCGTGTCTCAGGCTGCACTCGACCTCGCTCTCGCCTACGCGCGCGAGAGGTCTGCCTTCGGGAGGCCGATCGCGGACTTCCAGGCGATCCAGCTCAAACTCGCCGACATGGCGACCCAGGTGCAGACCGCGCGTCTGGTGACCTGGTGGGCGGCGTCCACCCTGGACCGCGGAGAGCGCGCCGACATGGAGACCGCGATGGCGAAGGTGTATGCCTCAGAGGTCGCTCTGCAGACATCCCTCGAGTCGATGCGAGTTCATGGCGGGCATGGCTACTCGGGAGAGTTCGATGTCGAGCGGTTGTATCGCGACGCCCCGCTGATGGCAATTGGGGAAGGCACCATCGAGATCCTGCGGACCGTCATCGCACGCCACTTGGTGAGCGGCGCCGAGGCGTACGTCTAGGTTCCCAGGCGGCAAAAGGGTGACGAACCTAACGCTTCGGCCTCACATCCTGGAGCGGCTGGGGCGGTTTCCCCAGCCGGTGCCCCTGGAGGTCCGCGAAGAGGCGGTCCACGAGGCGCCAGACCACGTCCGGGCCCTCGTGAGCTATCCGGTCGAGGCCGGCGAGCGGATCACGGCCTGGCTCCTTCGTCCGAGAGGGCTCGTCCCTACCAGCGGGTGGCCCGCCATCGTGGCCTGCCACCAGCACGCAGGCAACTTCGCATGGGGGAAGTCGGAGCCGGCCGGGCTCACGCCCGACCCCATGTATCACTACGGGCTGGAGCTCTGCCGGCGAGGCTATGTGGTCATCTGTCCCGATCACCTCTGCTTCGAAGACCGGCGCACCCCCGCCCACCTGCTGGCGAACAGCCCGGATCTGATAGACGCGGAGTACGAGCGCTTCGAGTTGACCAGCCGGCTGTTGCGGGGCTCCTGCTTGCAGGCGAAATACCTGCACGATCTCCGCGTGGCGGTCGACCTGGTGGCGGGGTTGGCCGAGGTCGACGCCACCCGGATCGCCACCATCGGCCATTCCCTGGGGGGCCAGGAGGCGCTCTGGCTGACCTGGTTCGATCCCCGGGTCCGGGTGGGCGTCTCCTCGTGCGGGTTCGCTCCCCTGCGGGACATCCTCGGCGCGGGGATCAATCACAACCAGGCCATGTACATCCCCGGCCTCCTCGAAGTGGGCGACATCGAGGACGTCGTCGCCGGCCTCGCCCCCCGCCCGTTCCTGCTGACCTCGGGTGAGGAGGACCGCATCTTCCCGATCGCGGGGGTGCGCCGGCTCGTGGCCCGCGTTGGCGAGGCGTACCGGGGGGCCGGCGGGGCCGGCAGGTTCGAGGCCATCCTCTTTCCCGGCGGTCACGCCTTTCCCGAGCACCTCCGGCAGCGCTCCTATGCGTTTCTCGACCAGTACCTCAAGCATCCGGAGTCCGGGTAGGGCCGTTGGTGCACCAATGGCCCACTTCCAGCGCCCTGACCGGGCCGTTGGTGCACCAATCGCCCTTTCGGGAGTGGTGGCCCCTCCCCTATCCGCTCAGGGCATCCAGCCTGGCGATGGTGACCGCGTCCAGGCGCACCTCGCCGGCGGCCAGGTTCTCCTCCAGGTGCTGAATGCTCGACGTGCCGGGGATCAGCAGCGTGTTGGCGTCGTGTGCCAGGAGCCACGCCAGGCCGACCTGGGCGGGTGTGAGTCCGAGCGTGGCGGCCGCCTCGATCACCGCCGGCTGCTCCCCGACCTTGGGCGAGCCGGGGAACGCCGATCCCAGCGGGAAGAAGGGCACCCAGGCGATGTCGTGCTCCCGGCAGATCTCCAGCAGGGGCTCCGCCGAGCGGTCGACCAGGCTGTACGCGTTCTGCACGCAGGCGATCCCGGCCGGCAGCGCGCGCCGCAGCTCTTCGACCGTGCAGTTGCTGAGGCCGACGCCGTCGATCTTCCCTTCCTCGCGAAGCTTGACCATCTCCGCCAGCTGGCTGTCCAGATCGACGCCGTCCGCGGGGGCGGTCTGCGCGGCGCCGTGAGCTCCTTCGCCTGTCAGTCGCAGGTTGACCGCGCCCAGCCGCTCGGCGCCGAGCGTTCGCAGGTTCGCCTCCACCCCCGCGCGCAGCTGCTCCGGGCGCTGCGCCGGCACCCATGCACCCTCCTGGTCGCGGTCGGCCCCCACCTTGCTGACCAGCACCAGGTCGGCCGGATATGGGTGCAGCGCGGCGCGGATCAGCTCGTTGGCGACCCCGCGCCCGTAGTACTCGGCGGTGTCGATGTGGTTGACGCCGAGTTCCACCGCCCGGCGCAGCACCGCGAGGGCTGCCCCGCGGTCGCGCGGTGGTCCCCACACGCCGGGACCCGGCAGCTGCATGGCGCCATAGCCGACTCGCGCCACCCGGTGTCCGGCGAGGTTGGCGGTGGCCCCCGGCGCTCCGACGGTTCGAAAGTTCGGTGTGTCGCTCACACATCCAAGTGTACGGGAAGCGGAGTCTGGCTCCGCTTCGCTTTTCTTCTCCGGTCCTAGGCTGGGCGCCGTGAGGTGGCGCCGCGGCCGTTACGGAGTGGACGGCTCCTTCGAGCTGGCCCCTCTGCCCTGGCAGGTGGCGTTCTGGACCATGGTGATGACCGGGCTGGCCGGCCTCACCGCGCACGGCATCGCCCGGCGGCGGTCGCTGGAGGCGCTCGCTCCCGGTCTGGTCATGACCGTCCTCGGAGGCACCATCGCGCTCTTCCTGCAGGCGTCCCTGGCGGGCAAGTTCGTGGTCTGGGAGCGACTGCTGGACGATCTGGCGCTGGAGGGTGGCGAGCGCATCCTCGATCTCGGATGTGGCCGGGGAGCGGTCCTGATGACCGCGGCCCGGCGGCTGACAGATGGCCACGCCATCGGCGTCGACCTCTGGCAGGCAGACCAGTCCGGCAACTCGCCCGCCGCGACGCGAAAGAACGCCGTGCTGGAGGGTGTCGCCCCGGCGGTCTCGCTGCTGACCGCGGACATAGCCCAGCTTCCCTTCCCCGATCGCGCGTTCGACGTGGTGCTCAGCAACCTGGCGCTCCACAACCTGGCGGGCGAGGGCCGCCGCGCCGCGGTCGAGGAGGCGGCGCGGGTGCTGCGGCCGGGACGTCGAGTGGTACTGGTCGACCTCGGCTTCACGCGCAGCTACGCCCGTTGGCTGCGGGAGGCGGGGATGGTCGACGTTCGCCGCCGCGACGCGGGCTGGCGGATGTGGTACGGCGGTCCTTACTTCCCGGCCCACATCGTCACCGCCCGCCGCCCCCCCACCCCGTAGGGTGCGCGGCGGCACGAGGTTTCACCAGCGGTCCAGGCCGACCTGATAGAGCATCAGCGCAAACGTCTCCGACCCCCACTGCCGCATCTTGGTCCGGTTGGTCCAGTTCAGCTCCAGGTAGGAATCGGGGCTCACGTAGGCGGCCCGAAAACCGAGGCTGAGCGCCATCTGCTGGGCCCGCGCCGAGGCCAGCGGGTCGGTTACCAGGATGACGGTGTGGAACCCGTGGGCGCGTCCGATCGCCGCCACGTTGGACATGCTCTGCCAGGTCGTGCGCCCGGTGTCTTCCAGATAGAGATGGTCGGGAGGGAAGCCCTGCTCCAGGAGCCAGCGCGCCGCCACCGAGGCTTCCGTGTAGCCGGAGTCGTCGCCTGGCTGACGACCACCGGTCGTGATGATGGCCGGCGCCAGGCCGGCGCGGTACAGCTCGAGCGCGTGCATCAGCCGCGCCTGCAGGATCGGGGAGGGTGTGCCGTCGTACTGAGCGGCGCCCAGCACTACGATCACGTCCGCGCGGTGCAGCTGATTCTCGTGCGACACCTGGAAGACGCGGTGCGCGGTCACCCCCGTGAAGGCGGCGGCGGCGACAACGAGGGCGGCGAGGATCGCGATCAGCGCGAGCAGGAGGCGGCGCACAAACGCGCCCATGCTACGGACGCGCTTCCCCGGACACCTCCCGCGAACCGGGCTCAGACGACCGTGTACGACTCCTGGTGCATGGGGCCGCCGTCCCGCTCGGCGACGAACAGGTTCGCGTCCCGCGGCTCGCCCTGGTAGCAGGAGACGATCAGGTAACCGGGCCCGGCCCAGGACGCGCCGGCGTCGGTGACGGACGCCCGTGCCGGGCTGTCGGGGTGGCTGTGGTAGTAGCCGAGTAGCGCCATCCCCCGCTCGTCGAGGTCACGCTGGATCCGCATCTGGTCCCGCGGATCCATCAGGTACCGATCACGCGCGCGCTCCACGTTCGTGTTGCGTACCCGGTGGGCCTCGGTGACGAGAGCACCGGCGTCCGGACCCGCCAGGATCCCGCAGACCTCGTTTGGGTAGCCCTCGGCGACATGCGCGCGGACCGCGTCGAGGGCGGCCCGCTCGATTCTCACCGCGCGGCCTGGTAACGACCCGAAGACAGGTAGCGGTCGCCGCCGTCCGGGAACACCGTCACCACGACGCCCCGGTCGCCGCGCCGGGCCAGCCGCTCGATCGCCCACAGGGCGGCACCCGACGAGTGCCCGGCCAGCAAGCCCTCCTCCCCGGCCAGACGGCCGACCAGCTCGTACGCGGGTTCGGTGGGAGCCCCCCACAGCTCGTCGGCCAAGTCCGGGCGCCAGATGCCGGGGACGATCGCGGTCGGCAGGTGCTTCAGTCCTTCCAGCCCGTGGAACGACTCCCGCGGCTGCACCGCGATGGCGACCAGGTCCGGCACCGCCGCCTTGAGCCCGGTGGCGGTGCCCGTGAAGGTGCCGGTGGTGCCGAGGCCGGCCACGAAGTGGGTGATCCGACCCGGCACCTCCCGCAGGATCTCCTGCGCGGTGCCGGTGCGATGCGCCTCGGGGTTGGCCGGGTTGTTGTACTGATCGGGGTAGAAGTAGCGGTCGCGGTCCGCAGCCACCACCTCGCGGCACCGCCGGATCGCGCCGTCGGAGCCCTCCATGGGGTCGGTGTACAGCGGCTCGGCGCCGTACGCGAACACCAACTCCTTGCGCTCGGGGCTCACGTTCTCGGGCATCACCAGCCGCACCGGGTAGCCCGTGGCGGCTCCCACCATGGCGTAGGCAACACCGGTGTTGCCCGAGGTCGAATCAATGATCGTCTTCCCCCGCCGCAGTGCGCCCCGGCGTTCACCGTCCTCGATCATGGCCAGTGCCGCCCGGTCCTTGACCGAGCCACCGGGGTTGAACCACTCCAGCTTCGCGTACACGTGGAGGTCCGGATTCACCGCGTCGAAGAGGTGGATCTGCACCAATGGGGTGTTGCCCACCAGCGCGGTGACGCCGGCGCTCCTGGTCTCGATCGCCATACGCCCGGTCAAACCGACCGGGCCGGGGATTCTGTTCCTCAGCCCGCGGTGGCGGCGGCCGGACGGGCTCCCTCGACGGCCGCCTCCCCGCCGTTTGGCGGCACCGCCGCGACGATCAGCGCCGCCACCCGGTCGGCCGTCAGCGCCGTCGGATCGAGCGTGAGGCCGAAGACCGGCCGCGTATCGACCCCGAACATGCCTGAGATCGCGGCCTGCTGCTCGGCGTCCTGATCACGCAGCCGCGCGCTGGTGACCGACAAGGGCTCTCCATCGACCCTCGCCAGCGCCGCGCGTCGCTCGACCGGCGCGTCGAGACGGACCCGGAGCACCTGCCGGTCGGTCAGCGCCGGCGCCGCCAGCGGACTCACGATCACGCCCCCGGCGCCGGCGGTCATCAGCTCCAGGCTGCTGCCCAGGAGCCACGCCGGCGTGATCGGCTTGCGGGCTCCGTTGCCGCCGTCGAGCCGTCCCGCCAGTCGCTCCAGCCAGCGGGGCGAGCGGGTCTCGTCGTCCAGCACCGAGTCGAGCGTCCCGACCCAGCCATCGAGCCGGGAGGTGAGGTCGTGAAGTGGCAGCCCCAGGGTCGCGGCCACCTGCGCCGCGACCGGCGCGGCCTCGATGCCGGGCGCCGCGGAGATGGCGACCACCGCCCCGGCGGCGGCCACCGGCGGGCTCGCGGACGCCGGTGAACCAGAGGTTTCCATGCCGGCGTCGATCAACGCCTCCAGCTGCCGGTCGCGACGCGCCCCGGTGAAACGCGAAACCAGCGAATACAGGACCGGGATCAGAACCAGCGTCAGCAGGGTGCTGCTGCACAGACCTCCGATGACCACGATGGCAAGGGGAGCGGAGATGAATCCGCCGCCGCTGCTGTTGCCGCTGACCGCGAGCGGGGTGAGCGCGAGGACGGTGGCGACCGCGGTCATCAGGATCGGGCGCAGCCGGCGCCGGCCTCCTTCGATGAGGGCGTGATGCAGCGCGAGCCCCCGGTCCCGGTACTGCTCCACCAGGTCGAGCAGGACGATGGCGTTGGTGACGACGATGCCGACCAGCATCAGGAGCCCGACCAGCGCCGGCAGCGAGAGCGCGGTTTGCGTGACCGTCAGTGCCACGATGGCGCCGATGGCGGCGAAGGGAATCGAGAAGAGCAGCACGAACGGCTTCAAGAAGGAGCGGAACGTGGCCACCATGATCAGATAGACGAGCCCGATCGCGGCCAGGATCGCGAGCTCGAACTGCCGCAGAACGGTGGAGAGATCCGCCAGCGTGCCGGCGCTGCCCAGCGTCGTCCCCGAAGGCAGCGAGAGCGCGTTCAGTTTGGTCGTGACCTCCTTCTGGATCGCGGACTGGTTGTCACCGGTCACGGTCGCGGTCACGGTCGCGGCCTGCGTGTTGCCGCTGCGGTCGATGGAGGTGGGCCCGTTCACCCGCTGCAGCGTCACCAGCGAAGAAAGCGGTACCACTCCGTGCTGCGTGGGGACCGGCAGCGAGCTCAGCTCCTGGGGCGTGTCCGCGGTCCCGGGCGGGAGTACCACGGAGACGCCGACCGTGCCCTGCGGGAGCCGCGCCTGGGCTGCGACCGTTCCCGACACGGCGGCGCCCACCAGCGCCGCCAGCTGCTGGAGCGTGAGGCCTGACGAGGCAAGCTGCGGGGTCGGCACCAGGTTGATCTGGGGCTGATCGGGAGCCAGGTTGGAGGTCACCTGGGAAAGGCCGTGGATCGAGTTGAAGGCGCCGACCACCTCGTTGGTCGCGGTCTGGAGCTTCTGCGGGTCGCTGTTCTGGATCGTCTCCGTGATCTGGCTCTCGGTGCCGGCGTTGGACGCGCCTTCGACCTGGACCAGGGCCGGCCCGTGGTAATCCTGTTTGACCGCCTTCTGGACGTCGCCGTTGACGGTGTTGTAGTCGGCGTTCTGCGCCAGCACCACGGTCACCCTGGCGGTGGTGGGATCGGGGGGCACGGTGCCCGGCGGCGCGAACGGATCGATCACGGTGCCCACCACCGCCTGGTAGGCGGAGACGCCGGGCACGCCCTTGATCAGCTTCTCGACCGAAAGCGTCTGGGCGTTCGTCTGCTCGAGCGTCGCGCCTTTGCCCATCGCGAGCGAGACGGTGAAGGTGGAGCCGCCGGACTGGTCGAGCAGGTTCACGCGCAGCCGCGGCACCAGCGCGAAGGAGCCGGCCAGCAGCAGGATAGCGAGCAGGACCGTCAGCAGCCGGTGCCCGAGGGCCCAGTCGAGGGTCGGCACGTAGACCCGCTGCATGAGCCCGCGCGCGGCGTCCGCCACCACCTTCCTGGGCTTGGGGATGAACCGGGAGGCCACCAGGGGCACCACCATCACCGCCACCACCAGGGAGGCCAGCAGCGCGACCACCACCGTGATCGCGAAGGGGCTGAAGAAGTCGCCGGCGATGCCGCTCAAAAAGACGATGGGCAGGAACACGGCGACCGTGGTCAGCGTGGAGGCGGTCACCGCGCCCAGGATCTCCCGCGAGGCGGCGACCGCCGCCGCGACCGGGTGCTCGCCCTCCCGCACGTGGCGCGTCACGTTCTCGAGCACCACGATCGAGTCGTCGACGACGCGCCCGATGGCGACCATCATCGCGCCCAGCGTGAGGATGTTGAGCGTGATCCCGGCCGCCCACAAGACCAGGAGCGCCGCCAGCAGGCTGGTCGGGATCGAGATCGCCGCCACCAGCGTGGCCCGCACGCTGCGCAGGAACAGGAAGATGACGATGATCGCGAAGAGTGCGCCCAGCAGCCCCTCGCGGAGGATGGAGGCGATCGCCTTGGTGATCGGCGTCGCCGCGTCCTCGATGACCTTGAACGTGACGTCACCGCCCATGCTGTTGCGGATCGAGGGAATCGCCGCCCGCACCTCGTTCGCCACGTCGACCGTGTTCGCGGTCGGCGTGGGCAGGATCTCCAGCGAGATGCTGGGGTTGCCGTTGGTCCGGGTCAGCGTCCCCTCGCTGATCGACACCAGCTGCACCGACGCGACCTGGGAGAGGGGGATCGGCGCCGGGGTGCTCGAGCCCGTGGCGCTGGACCCGCTGGTGGCGCCGGACCCGCTGGCGGTGCCGGACCCGCTGGTGGCGCCGGTGGCGCCGGAGCCGCCCGTGCCGCCGGTTCCGCCCGTCGCACTCGACCCGCCGGCGGTGCTCGCCGCCGCGGGCGTGAGGGTGATCGATTCGATCTGCTGCACGCTGGTCAGCGAGCCCGACACCTGCACCGGGATCGAGGTTCCGTTGTCGTTGACGCTTCCCACCGACTGCACCAGCGAGGCCTGCTGGATGGCCGCCACCACCGCCTGCTCGGTGAGACCGTGCTGGGCCAGCCGGGCCGGGTCGACGGTGACCAACACCTGCTCGGTCGGCGCGCCCGCCACCTGCACCGCCGAGACGCCGGAGAGCCCCTGCAGCTTGGGCACCGCGACCTGGTTGAGCCTGGTTGCGAGGTTGCCCAACGAAGTGTCGCCGTAGACCGAGTAGGTGAGGACGGGGAGGAGCGCGGTCGAGAAGGCCGTGATCGACGGCGCGCCCGCGGTGGGTGGGAATTCCGCCTGCGCCTTCTGGAGCGCCGCGGCCAGGTTCTGCTGATCGGTCTGGCTGTTGGTGCCGTCGTTGAAGGTCACCTGCAGGATGGATACACCGGCGCTCGAGCGCGAGAGGACGGTGTTGACGTCCTGAGCCTCCTGAACGGCGGCCACCGCCGGCTGCGTGACCTGCTGGTCCACGATCTGTGGCGAGGCGTTCTTGTAGCTGATCACCGCCACGAACTCGGGCACGGTGATGTTGGGCAGCAGCGCCTGCTGGAGCTGGGTCGCCGCCAGGATGCCGGCGCCGAAGACGAGCAGGATCGCGATCAGCACGACCGGACCCGAGCGCATCGAGAGCCGGGTGAACCAGGACATCGCGGTGAGATTCTCCGTCACGTGAGGTGGTGGCCGTCCCATCGAACGTGCGGGACGGGCACTTAGACTGCGTCGATAACTTAGACTCAGTCTATCATCCTGGGTTGGACGCCATGACGGACGCGGACCGGTCGCCCGTGATCCCGCTGCGAGAGCAGCATCGCCGGGACACCCGCCGGCACATCGTCGCCGCCGCTCGCGACCTGTTCCAGAGCGCCGGGTTCGCCGGGACCACGATGGAGGCGGTGGCGGAGCAGGCGGGCGTCAGCCGGGCGACCCTGTTCAACTACTTCCCCAGCAAGCAGTCTCTCCTCCTTCCTTTCGCCGGGCAGCTGGTGCAGACCCGGGTGCGGCCGGAGGTGGAAGCCGCGCTGGAGCCCTGGCCGGGCCTGCTGGCGGCCCTCGACGTGACCTTCGACAGCATGGAGCGGCACGTCTTCTCGCTCCCCGATCTGCGCGGGGGCCTGCGAGAGGCGGTGCTGAGCGAGGTCCGGCATCCGGACCAGCCGCCCGCCCGTCAGGAGGGCGATCTGATTCGGGAGATCCTGGAGCGGGCGTGCGCCCGGGGCGAGCTGCGGCGGGACCTTCCGCTCGCGGAGCTGGCCCGGTTCGTCAACCTCCTCCTCATCTCGGACCAGCTGTCACTCGACCCCCAGCGTGCGGAGGCCGCCACCCCCGAGCGCCACCGCGCCCACCTGCTGCGCTTCCTCGCCCCCGCCCTGACCGCTCCTGGAGCCGAGCGCTGACTCCGCCTTGCGAGGCGCCACGAGTGCGTGTAATGTTGTAATCATGGATCAAAGCCAACTCGACGCCGTACAAGGATGGTTCGCCGGTCGCCTGCCCGAGGGCTGGTTCACCGGCACGGAGGTCACGATCGAGGACGATCAGATCGTGGTCATGGGGTCCCTGCCGGAGATGGACGCGATTCCCGGCGCCACACCCGAGTTCGTGGAGAGCGCGGCGGCGGGTCGCATCGCCCGGTTCCGGGAGCAGACCCGCGGCGAGCGGATCGCGATCGCCCGCGAGGCCGAGGAGCGCTTCGGGAGGTACGTCACCTGGGGTGCCCGGCTGGGCGGCGTGACCAAGCGGTTCAACCCCGGGGGTTCCGGATGGAGAGGACGTGCGTGGGCGTTCGGGGGAGTCTGGGGGCGGCGCGGCGGGGGCTGGCACCACGCCGGCTGGGGACAGACCTCGGGGCCCGACGTTCAGACCTTCTGACCTCCCTTCCCCGGGGCGCTCAGATGGAGTGGATCAGGGCCAGGCCGAGCAGCGTGAAGGCGGCGCCCAGCCCGTACCCGATCAGCGACCGGCGGAGGACGGTGCCGCCCTCCGGGGCCAGGATGTTGAGCACCGCCTTGCCGAGCAGCAGGCCTGCGCCGAAGACGACCACGCTCGGCCGGTGAGAAAGCACGCCGCCCATCAGGACCGCGCAGAACAGCACCACCTCCCCCAACTGCACCAGGGTGTAGAGCCGCACTCGCTTCACCCCTGGCCCAACAAAAGGGCGATTGGTGCACCAACGGCCCCATCTCGACCCCAAAACAGGGCGATTGGTGCACCAACGGCCCTGGGTCCGCGGCCCTGGCGGTCCATCGCCGGCAAAGGGCAGGGGGCGACCAGCGGCTGTGCTAGCGCTTGCGCGCGAGGCGGCTCGCTCCCGCGTACCGGGCCGCGTCGTCCAGGTCCGCCTCGATCTCCAGGAGCCGGTTGTACTTGGCCACACGGTCCGAGCGGGCGGGCGCACCGAGCTTGATGAGGCCGCTGCCGGCGGCCACCGCGAGGTCGGCGATGGTGGTGTCCTCGGTCTCACCGGAGCGGTGTGAGATGACCGAGCTGTAGCCGTTGGAGCGCGCCAGCTCGATCGCGGCCAGGGTCTCGGTCAGGGTCCCGATCTGGTTGACCTTGATCAGCACCGAGGTCCCCACCCCCCGGTCGATTCCCTCCTGCAGCCGCTCGACATTGGTGACGAAGATGTCGTCCCCGACCAGCTGCACCTGTCGCCCCAGGCGCTCGGTGAGCGTCGCCCAGCTGTCCCAGTCGTCCTCGGCGAGGCCGTCCTCGATGGAGACGATCGGGTAGCGCCCGACCCAGTCCGCGTAGAGGTCGATCAGCTCCGTCGGAGTCAGGGTGCGGCCTTCGCCCGCCAGGTGGTAGGCGCCATCCCGGTAGAACTCGCTGGCGGCCGGATCCAGGGCCAGCGCGACCTCCCCGCCCGGCTCGTAGCCCGCCTTTTCGATCGCCTCCACCACCAGGGCCAGCGCCTCCTCGTTGGAGCCCAGGTTGGGCGCGAAGCCGCCCTCGTCCCCGATCCCGCTCGCCAGCTTCCGAGACGACAGCAGGGCGTGCAGCGCGTGATAGGTCTCGCCCACCGCCTGGGTGGCTTCGGCGAACGTCGCCGCCCCCACCGGGCAGACCATGAACTCCTGGACGTCCACGTTGTTGTCGGCGTGAGCGCCCCCGTTGAGGATGTTCGACATCGGAAGGGGCAGCACGGTGGCCATGGCCCCGCCGAGATAGCGGTAAAGCGGCAGCTCGAAGGCCTGGGCGGCGGCGTGGGCGACCGCCAGCGAGACGCCGAGCAGAGCGTTCGCCCCCAGCCGGCTCTTCTGCTCGGTGCCGTCGAGGTCGATCAGCGCCTGGTCGATCCCCCGCTGGTCGGAGGCGTCCGCGTGCTCCAGCGCCTCCTGGATCTCCCCGTTGACGTTGGCGACCGCCTGCCGGACCCCTTTACCGCCATAGCGCCCCGAGTCACCGTCGCGCAGCTCCACCGCCTCGTGTGCACCGGTCGAAGCTCCCGAGGGCACGGTCGCGGTCCCTGACGAGACTGAGGTCTGAACGGTAACTCGTACGGTCGGATTGCCGCGCGAGTCCAGGACCTCGAGGGCGGAGATGTCTTCGATCGGTAGCACGCCGCCAGTGTAGTTAGCGGGCTCCCGACACCGGCGCCGGCCCGGGGCGCTGGAACCTCACCGAACCGCGGTGACGCGCGCCTGCCGCCGGCCTTGCCGGAACGAGGCGGTCAGGAGGAATCCCGAGAGAAGCCGTAGTTGATCAGCGCCTCGGCGTCGGCCTCGTCGGTGGGCGAGTCGAGCACGACCGCGAGCAGCGTGAGGCCGCCGCGCCGATCGGTGAGGGCGATGCAGTAGCCGGCGTCGTCCGTGTACCCGGTCTTGAGCCCGTCGGCGCCGGGGAAGCCTCGGAGCACGGGCCCGATCACCGTGTTCAGGTCATAGGCCTTGTGCGCGGGCGTCGGTGGAATCTGGATCTCCTTCTGATCGGAGATCTGGAGCAGTTCGGGCTGATCGGTGACGAGATGGGCGGCGATCACCGCCAGGTCATAGGCGGATGCCACCTCGCCGGGGGCGTCGAGTCCGGTCGGGTTGGCGAACGAGGCGTCGGCGAGTCCCCAGGACGCGACCAGCGTGTTCATGTCGGCCACGAACGCAGGCTCCGGCATGATCCCCTGGGCCAGGGTTTCCGCGGCGTCGTTGGCCGACTCCAGCAGGATGCCCTCGATCAGCTCCTGCACGGTCAGCTGCTCGCCCGCGGTCAGGCCCATGGTGGTCGCGTCCGGCTCCACCTGAGTCGCCGCGGCAGGGACCGTCAGGACCGTCTGGAGCGACACGTGCTGGAGCGCGACCAGGATCGTGACCAGCTTCGCCAGGCTGGCGGTCGGGAGGAGCAGGAGGGCGTTGTTCTGATACAGCACGCGTTTGCCGGTCAGGTCGACCAGGATCGCGGCCTGGTCGTGGAGCGTGGCCGCCGCCGCTGGAGAGGGGGCGGCTGGGCCCGGTACGAAGTACGCGACCGGTGGCGGCGGTGACGGGATCGCCGTGGCGGCCGGGTACGGTGTGGCAGCCGGGTACGGTGTCGGCGTCTCCCGTCCCCGGGAGGCGATGGATGGGCGCAGCTGCTCGGCGGTCGCGCCCGGGCCGGGCCGGAATGAGGCGGCGCCGATCAGGAGCGCGATCATCAGCACCGGGAGCAGCAGGACCGCCAGCGCCGACGTCAGCGGCGCCGGCCATGACCCCCACCACCGGAACAGCGGCCTCCTGCGCCCGCCCGGGTCCCGATTCATCGCCCTCAGGCTAGCTGGAAGCGAGTGCCATCAAGCCCTCCAACTCGGGCCTGGCCCCCGGCGGAGGGTGCCGGCGTTTTCGGTCAGCCCGGCAGGAGGGCGATCGCCCGGCCCGGGCCCCCCGTGGCACCGGCCACTTTGGGGCCAAGGAAGAGAAAGAACGCGCCGCGGGTGGGAAGCTGGTCGAGCGCCGTCAACTCCTCGACATAGCGCATACGGCGGCTCAACCCCTCCTGGTGGGCGGGCGCGCCCAGATGTGCGGCACCGATACTGGGCGCGTCGATACCGACGCAGCGCACCCCGCGCTCGTGGAGAAGAACGATCGCGGCCACCTCAGGCGCCGGCCATCCTGGTCCCCGCCCCCGCAGCAGCGCCTCCCGGGCGTACGAGTCCCCGTCCCGACCTTTTCGGTACCGGCGGTCCCAGCCCGTGCGCAGCAGCACCACCTCACCGGGTACGAAGGAACCTTCTCGCCGCTCCCAGGCCTCCAGGAAGGTGCGCGTGATCCAGGGGCTCTCGCCGTCCCCACCCTGACCGGCGAGCGACGTGGCGTCGACAACAGCCGCGGGCCCCATCAGGTCTCGGACCGGAACCTTGTCCCCCGTCTCCGTACCCGCCGGGCCCGCCCAGGGCAGCCCGCTGTCGGGCGGCGGGACGAAGTGCGTGGGGGCGTCGAAGTGCGTACCCGTGTGCTCGTCGATCACCCAGAACCGCGTCTGGTAGGGCGCGCTGGAAGGGATCGCGCCCTGAAGCTCGTGCAGCGGCACGAAGTAGTTCCAGACCTTGGCCTGGAACGGCATGTGCAGAGGCCAGGCCGCAGGCAGGTCGGCGGAGACGGTCACCGACAGGTCGATGATCCGAGCCGAGAGCAGGGATGCCCAGTCGTCGGTCACGCTTCAACCTCCAGGGAGAGCCCGCATCTCGCTCAGCGCTGGTCCGGCAGTGAGGCCAGCACCTCCTCCATCGCGAGGAGGCGCGCAACGTAGGGACGGAAGGGACCGCCCAGCTCGGCCGCCGCCCGCCACACCGCGGGGTCGCTCTCTTGGCGACGGGCGTCGAGCAGCTGCCGGTGCGCGGGAAGCAGGTGTCCGCCGTGGGCCAGCGTCGAGTCCACGATCGTCCCCAGCCAGGAGTCGAAGAACGCGATCTCCTGTCGAGCCGGAGAGTCGGCCTCGGCCGCCGGGAACGGCACCCCGCGGTGCTCGGCCCAGAGCACCGCCAGGCGCCGGGCCGGAGGCGAAAGTGGCGAGCGCCCGTCGGGAGGTCGGCTCACCGGCGTTCACCCCGGGTGGCTCAGGCTCCGGCCCGCAGACGCTCCACGATGGCGTCGGCGACCTGACTGGTGCCGACGGCGCTGGGGTCATCGCGACGTGGTTTCAGGTCATAGGTCACCGACTTGCCCTCGCGAAGGACGTCCGCGATCGCGCCCTCCAACGCGTCCGCGGCGGCGTCCTCGCCGAAGTGGTGGAGCATGAGGACGCCGGAGAGCATGACCGCCATCGGGTTGACCTTGTTCTGGCCCGTGTACTTGGGCGCCGAGCCGTGGGTGGCCTCGAAGACCGCCGCCTCGGTGCCGATGTTGGCTCCCGGCGCCAGGCCCAGGCCGCCGATCAGGCCCGCCCCCAGGTCGGACACGATGTCGCCGTAGAGGTTGGGCAGACAGAGGACGTCGTATTCCTGAGGCCGCAGAACCAGCTGCATGCAGACGTTGTCGACGATCCGGTCCTCGAACTCGAGGTCCGGGTTCTCGGCCGCCACCTCGCGCCCGACCCGGAGGTAGAGCCCGTCGGTGAACTTCATGATGTTCGCCTTGTGGACCAGGGTCACCTTCTTGCGGCCGTAACGACGGGCGTGGTCGAACGCGAACTGCACGATTCTCCGCGACCCCGAGATCGAGAGCGGCTTGATGGAGAGCCCCGAGTCCGGCTTGATGGGCTTCTCGGCGCGGGCGGAGATCTCTTCGATCAGCGCCAGGCAGTCGGGCGTCCCCTCTTCGAACTCGATGCCTGCGTAGAGGTCCTCCGAGTTCTCCCGGACGAAGACCAGGTCGACGTCGTCACGCACGTTGCGGGCACCGGCGTACGCCTTCACCGGCCGGACGCAGGCGAAGAGGTTGAGGGCTTGCCGGAGCCCCACGTTGACGCTCCGGAAGCCGGTGCCGACGGGGGTCGTGATGGGGCCTTTGAGCGCCACTCCGGTGCGCCGGATCGAGTCCAGCACCGGCTCCGGGAGCGGCGTGCCGTAAGTCGCCATCACGTTTTCACCCGCCTGCTGGACGTCCCAGTCGAAGTCGACGCCGGCCGCCTCCAGCACTCGCACGGTCGCGTCGGCGATCTCGGGCCCGACCCCGTCCCCCGGTATCAACGTGACGGCGTGACGCGACAAAGCACAACCTCCCTGGGCGGTCGGGGCCGCCTACTTCTGGAAGTAGTCAGCGTTGATCTTGGTGAAGTTCGACCACTCGCCGGGGACCTCATCCTCCGGGAAGATGGCGTCCACCGGGCAGGGATCGACGCAGGCGCCGCAGTCGATGCACTCTTCGGGATCGATGTAGTACATGTCGGCGTCATCGTCCGTGTGGATGCAGTCGACCGGGCACACTTCGACGCACGAAGCGTCCTTCACGCCGATGCACGGCTGGGTTATGACGTAGGCCACGGTCCTCTCACTCTACCCGCCACCCCGCTTCCACCGACGGTGAATCGAGGCGCCCTGAGGTATGGTGTGGCCATTCCTCCGCAGAACCCGGCGCCAGTCGTCACAGCCAGTCGCCCCGCGACCTCGTTTCTGGATCGGATGCCGGAGTTGGTCGCGCATCTGGACGCGCCCCACGGCCCAGACGACTGGCGCGCCCGGACAAAGTCCGGTGAGGAGGTCCTGGCACGCCGGCTCCCGGTGTCCGAGAGCGAGCAGACCTCCGTGGTCGACCGGTTGCGCGCGCTCTCCGAGTCCGACCTCACCGGTCTGCTGCCAATTCGGGGCGCCGCGACCAACCCCGAGGGCCTTTGGGTGCTGCTCCGGCCGGTTCCGGGTTCTCCCCTGGGGGCGATCAGCGCGGCCCAGCCGCTGACCCCGGCGGAGACGGTGGCGGCGGGCCAGCTGCTGTTCCGTGGACTCGCGACGCTCCACCGGATCGGGTTGGGCCAGCTGGCGGTCTCGCGGACGATCCTGATCGATGCCGAGGGCAGCGCGCGACTGGACGGACCATGGCTCCCGGTCGAGCCGGGTGCCCGCGCCGGCCAGGTGAGTGCGCTCGGCGAGGCGCTGGCCCAGGCGGCTGGCATCGCGATCCGGCCCGCGGACGAGCTGAGCCTGGCGGAGCGCCAGGCGCCGGGGCTGGTCGCCACCCTGCGCGGGATCGCCGGCGGCTCGGCCATCGACGCCGCGACCGCGGGCGCGCTGCTCGAGGAGTCCGGCGGTGCGCTCGCCGCGCCGCCACAGATCGCGCGCAGCCAGAGATCGCTTGCCGAGCGGGTCAAATGGCTGCTCGCCCCCGGCTCGGCGGGCGGCTCCCGGAGTCCCATCGCGCGCGTCCGCCGTGCCAGTCCGCCACCGGCCGGGGGTCCGGCTCCCGCTCCGGCGCCCGCGGGACCCCCGGTCCGCATCGGCCCCCGCATGTCCGAGCAGTCGGCCTGGAACGCCAAGCCTTCGCCCCGGCACCGGGCGGCGGGTGCGGTCAGGGCGTCGACCGTGCTCGTCTCGTCTCTGATCGGCCTGCTGCTGTTGGTGGTGGTGTTCGCGGCCTATACCGTCTATCAGCGCCACCAGTTGCAGGCGGCTACGACCCCGAGTCCTCACGCGGCCACGCCCACGCCCGCGCCCACGCCGGTGCCGCCGCTCGCCCCGTCCACCGCGGGGCCGGTTTCGAGCGTCATCCTGACCACGGACCAGGTCGGCAGCTGCTCTCCCGGCCAGGCCTGCCAGGTGCAGGTCAAAGTCAACTTCTCGGGGGGTTCCTACGCGGCGGCCTGGAGCTTCTACGTGGTGAACCTCTGTACCCAGAAGGTCTCGCAGATCGGCTCCGGGAGCGAGGACTCACCCTACCCCGAGTACGTGTACGCGGACTCCACCGTGACGATCCCCGCCGGCAGCAATCAGGAGCTGATCGCCAAGACCACCGCGCCGGCGGTCGCGGCCTCGGCCCCGCTCAAGATCGGAAGCGGCAGCTGCTAGCTCCCTCTGGTGGCCCGAAGGGGCGATTGGTGCACCAACGACCCATTCCTGGTGGCCCGAGTGGGCGATTGGTGCACTAACGACCCATTCCTGTTTCGGAGCTAAGGTCGACCTTCTTGCCCGGGTTGAGCAGGTTCCGAGGGTCGAAAAGACGCTTCAGGTCTCGCTGCAGGGCGAGCTCGGTGGGGCCGAACTGGCGGCCCAGCTGCGCCCGCTTGACCAGGCCCAGGCCGTGCTCTCCGCTGACCGTCCCGCCCAGCGCCAGGGTGCGCTCGAACAGGCGCTCCGCCCCCCGCGCCGCGCGCCGCACGTCCTCCGGCTGGTTGGCGTCGATCATGAACGTCGCGTGGAGGTTGCCGTCTCCGGCGTGCCCCCAGCTGCACGTTTCGAGTCCCGTCTCGCGGGCCAGCTCCGCGATCAGCTCGATCGCTTCGCCCAGGCGGTCGAAGGGAACCGCGATGTCCTCCGACATCTTGCCCCCGTGCCGGGCCGCGACCGCGAAGCTGACGCCGGAACGCCACCGCCAGAGCGCGCGCTGGCGGGCCGGGGCGGCGAACGATTCGACCACCAGCGCGTCCTCACCCAGCGCCTCCTCCAGCTCCTGAGCCAGGACCTGAGCGGCGGTCCGGGTGCCGTCCGCTTCGGCGACCACCAGGAAGGCCGCCGGCTCGGGCAGAGGGCTCGGGAACGCGGCACGGGTGGTGGCGAGCGCGTTGCCGTCGAGGTATTCGAGGGTGGCCGGCTGGAGCCCATACCCCAGGACCCGTCCCAGCGCCGCCACGCCGGCGGCAGCGGTGGGATAGGCCGCGGCGACCGGAATCTGGGCCTCGGGCGCCGGTAAGAGTCGTAACCAGGCCGAGGTGACGATGCCCAGCGTGCCCTCGGAGCCGATCAGCAGACGCTTCAGGTCGTACCCGGCGACATCCTTGCGCAACGGTCCACCCAGGCGCGCGGTTCGACCCGGGGCGACCACCGCCTCCAGGCCGAGGACGAAGTCCCCGGTGACGCCGTACTTGAAGGAGTGCGGCCCCCCGGCGTTGCAGGCGATGTTTCCACCCACCTGCGACTGTTCGGCGGCACCCGGGTCGACCGGGAAGTAGAGGCCGTTCTCGCGGGCCGCCTCGTGCAGCCGTCCCGTGGTGACCCCCGCCTCGACCTCGACGCGCCAGTACTCCGGGTCGAGGCGGCGGATCCGGTCCAGGCGCTCCAACGACAGCACCACCGAGCCGTCGGTCGGGACCGCGCCGCCGGCGAACCCGGTCCCCCCTCCGCGCGGCACGATCGCGATCCCTCGCTCATAGCACCAGGCGACCGCGTCCTCGACCTGCTCGCGATGGGCCGGCGCCAGCACCGCGGCGGCACGACCCTGGAGCCCCTGCATCTCGGTCGAGTCGTGGAGGTACGGCTCTTGGGCGGCACCGCGGCGCAGCGCATCCTGCCCGAACCGAGCGGCAAGCTCCTGCTCCAGAACCCCCGGCGCGGCCTGGTTCATCGGCGGCTGCTCACCCGTCCATTCTCCCGGAGCACCGATCGAGCGCGCAGGGGCCGGTTCTTACCGCAAACGCCTCTGGCAACCTATCTACATGCGTACCTGCGCCTGGCGGCGGCTCGACACCCCCGGCCTCGAGCTGGCGACCTGGCACCCAGGGGCGGACGGCGTGGTGTTGGCGGGCCGCGTCCTCCTGCTCGAGGGTTCGCTGCACCTCTCGGTCGACTACCGGATCGAGGTCGACGCGGAGTGGGTGACGCGGCTGCTCCAGGTGGACCTGCTGGCCTCCGGTGCCCGGGCGGGCCTGCGTCTGGAGCACGACGGCGCCGGCGTCTGGCGGCGTGACGGCAGCCTTGAGCCGGCGCTGGCGGGCTGCCTCGACGTCGACCTGGAAGTGACCCCGCTTACCAACGCCCTCCCTGTCAACCGGCTCCGGCTGCCCGAGGGCGGCGTGGCCGAGATCGTCGCCGCCTGGGTGCACTTCCCCCAGCTCGAAGTGGAAGCTGCCCCGCAGCGCTACGAGCGGCTGGCCTCCACGACCTACCGCTACACGGGTCTCGGCACGGGCTTCACCGCGCAGGTCGAGGTCGACGAGAGCGGTTTGCCGATCATCTACGAGCGCCTCTGGCAGCGCGCCTGACCTCGCCGGCGAGGTCGTCGATCGCGACCGGCCCGGCGGTGTCGACCCGGATCAGGGGCCAGGGGCCGGCGAGGGGCCGGTCGGTGGGGTCGTCCTGGGCCACGGCGGCGGCGTGCTCCAGGTCGAAGTGCACGGGATGGCGGGTCCCGCGACGGTCGCGGATGCGCGCCAGCCGGACCGCGGGAGCACACTCGCAGAAGACCTCGACCAGCGGGGGTGGCAGGCGGCTCAGATCGGGCAGGTCGAACTCGGCCCGCCAGGGGCTGTCGTAGACGCCGAAGCCGATGTCACGCATGAGCGCGCGCAGAACCTGCAGCGAGATCGCGCCCAGCTGGTGCGAGGACTCGTAGTCGGGGGCGCCGAGCGCCTCGCCCAGTGCCTCCTTGATCGTGTCCTTGCGGACCAGGGGCAGCCCGAGGGCGTCCGCGAGCGGGCGGGCCAGGGTCGTCTTGCCGCTGCCCGGGGGGCCGGAGACGACGACGAACGGGCGGTCGCTGTGCTGCACCGCCCTTCATGGTGGCCCATGGGCCGGTCCGGTGTGCGCGGCGATGACCCCCATCTGCCGGCGAGTCGGTGCAGGTCGTCGCGGTGGCGGCCGGTCTGGGTTCCCTCATCTCCGCCTCGGAGACGCTCTTCTCGCTCCTCAAGATCGCCGGCGCGCTGTATCTGGTGTACCTGGGCGTACATGCTATCCCTCACCGTGGCTCCGTGAGCGAGGCCCTGCCGGGAATGACCACGCCCTCACGGGCCAGACGCACGCTGCGGCAGGGCTTCGTGGTCGGCCTCACGAATCCGAAGACGACGGTGTTCTTCGCGGCGATCCTCCCCAGTTCGTCGACCGTTCGCTGGGTCATGTGCCGTTCCAGATGCTGGTGCTCGGTTCGATCTTCCCCGTCCTGGCGGTCGCCCTCGACAGCTGCTGGGCGCTCGGCGCCGGGCCGCGCGCGACTGGTTCGCCCGCTCGCCCCCGCGGCTGGCCCTGGTCGGTGGTGTCGGGGGGCTGGCGATGATCGGGGTCGGAGTGGGCCTGGTGGCGAGCGGACGCAAGGACTGAGGGATCCGCCGGCTGAAGTATCGTCTGCCGGTGGCCATCGCCCACCTCTTCGCCAGCATTCCGGTCGCCGGCCGGGATGCGGCAGTCGCGTGGTACGAGCGGTTCGCCGGGCGCCCGCCCGACCTGATCCCGAACGACGACGAAGCCGCGTGGCGTCTTACCGAAGCGGCCTGGATCTACGTCGTCGTGGACGCGGCCCGCGCCGGATCTGCGCTCCACACCGTCCTCGTCGACGACATCGATGGGTTCCTGGACGGGCTTGCCGGCCGCGGCCTCCAGAGCGGCCCGGTCGACACCATGGGGAATGGCGTGCGCCACACCATCGTCGCCGACCCGGACGGCAACAGGCTGCAGATCGGCCAGCCGCCGTCATAACTCCGGCCTCCCGCGAGTCCAGACAAAGGAATCGCGGAATCGCGGGGTGGTCTGGGACAAAACGCCACAAGATCCCACCGGGGAGCCCGTAGAGTTGGGTGCCACGATGATATGTGAGGGGAACGAACGCGGCCGCGCGCCACGAACACAGTGCTAGTCGTCCTTACACAATCGCTGGGCGCCCACTCCGCTCCGGTGCTGATGGGCGTACGGAGCGCGGTGTTGACAGTACTCGCCATCGGAGCACTCATTTCGTTGTTTGTCCGCTGCGGCTGATTCGGGCCGCTGCCTCCGCCTCCTGAGGCTGTGGCGACAGTTGGGCCGCGCGCCGGATCCAGCGCGTCTTGTGACATCGTCCTGTCAATGAAAGACGCGGTGCGTCCTGCCCACGACAAGTAACCTGGCGTCACCCGAACAGCGACGAGAGGAGGAGCCATGAGCAACCCGATGGAGGAAGGCCGTACCGCCCTGCTCACGTTGGTGGCGGTCCTCTTTTTCGGCCGGCCGTTCGTCTCCTGGGCCGCCGGAGGCGCGGCGTTCGCGGTCCTGTTCGCGATCGAGCTCCCCGGCCGTCTCGGACCGCAGCCGCTCCCCCACCAGGTCATCGACCAGGGGCGCATGGTGGTCGCGGTGGTCGTCCTGATCGCCATCGGCGTGGGCGCGGCGGGCTTGGGGGCGGGCGCCGGGCGAGCCCTGAGAGTGGGCCTGGCGGCACTCTGGCGGCTTCGTTTGGGCGTGCCGGCGAACGCCTCATCCTGGTCATACCTCTTGTTTTGCTGGGGGCGGTCTCCCTCTACGGCCTCTCCGCCAGCTCGAACGGTCTGCTCAACGGCCCCTGGGTGGGGTGGTTCGAGGAACCGCGGGGCCCTCCAATGCATCGATCTCGGCCGCGCGCCAGGTTACGTTCGACTACCAGAGCCAGGCGCTCGGCAGCACGCAGCAGGCGATCGCGCTGCTCCCCGCCGGCTACGACAGCAGCCCCACCAAGCGCTATCCGGTCGTCTACCTGCTCCACGGTTCCATGCCCGACTGGGTGACGTTCGGGGCCGTGCAGATCCAGGCCAGCGCGCAGGTCTCGGGTGCGCCCGCGCTCATCATGGCGGCGGTCAACGGCGACGGCCCTCGCGGCGGTTCCAACAACTCGTTTGCCGACGGCTACACCCCTGGCGACAACATCGAGAGCGATATCATCGGCAGCCCCATCCCGGCGGTCGATCGTCACTTCAGGACGCTCACCGGGCGCACTCATACGGCAATCGCCGGCTACTCGACCGGCGGGTACGGCGCGGCCAACCTGGCACTTCGACACCCGGACGTCTTCAGCCTCTCGATCGTCGAGAGCATCGACCCGATGGTGCCGCCCGCGGACTCTTTCGGTGGTGACGTTGCCCAGCAGAACGCCAACAACCCGCTCCTGCTCGCGCACCAGCCGGCGACCAAGACCTCACCCGTCTTCTGGGTCGCCTGGGGTACCTCGGACCCGGCTGCCACCCCCAACAGCGAGCAGCTGGTGGCGGCCCTGAAAGCCAGCGGTTACACCGTCAACGCCGAACCCATGCCAGGTGGGCACGACTCAGCGGTGTGGACCAAATCGCTCTACGACGCGCTTGTCGCCGAGGGTCACCGGCTGACGCGGTGAGCCGGCGGGCGCGGATGCGAGGCCACTGCAGGGGGATATTGGTCGGGCCTGCGGTCCTTGGGCACGCGCATCCGGACAGCGTGATCAACGCCCTGTCAGACCTCGGCCTTGCTTTCCTCATGTTCCTGGCCGGCTACGAGATCGATCTCGCACGTATCAATGGCGATCCTCTGCGCAGGGCCACCGCGGGATGGCTGCTCTCCCTGGTTCTGGCGATGATCGTCGCCTTCACCATGGTGTCGACCGGGTTTGCCCTCGACACCCTTGTGATCGGGATGACGCTCACCACCACCGCCCTCGGCACCATCCTGCCCATGCTGCACGACGCAGGCGTCCTGGAATCCGAGTTCGGCCGTCACATCCTGGCCATCGGGACCCTGGGTGAATTCGGCCCCATCGTCGCCATCGCGGTCCTCCTCACCGGCAAGGACCCTCTCGTCATCGGCGCCCTGCTGGTCGTCTTCCTGGTGATCGCCGTCGCGACCGCCCTCCTCGCCACCCAGGCACATCCTCCCGCCTTCGTGTCGCTTTTGCGGCGCCACCTGCGAACAAGTGCGCAGCTGCCGGTCAGGGTCGCGGTGGTGCTGATTCTGGTGCTCGTCTACATCGCGTTCAGGCTCGGCCTGGATGTGCTGCTGGGCGCGTTCGCGGCGGGGGTGGCAGTCCGGTTGTTCGCCGCCGGTGAGGACAGTGAGATCATCCGCGGCAAGCTGGAGGCGATCGGGTTCGGCTGGCTGGTTCCGATCTTCTTCATCGTCAGCGGGATGCACTTCGACCTGCACGCCTTCATTGCACGACCCACCACGCTGCTCCGAGTCCCGCTGTTTCTGCTCCTGTTCCTGATCGTGCGGGGAGTCCCGGCCATACTGCTCTACCGCCGTCGTTTTCCCCTGCGGGAGCGAGTACCCCTCGCACTCTTCTCAGCCACCGGGCTGCCGCTCATCGTGGTGATCACGACTCTCGGCGTCGCCACCGGCCGCATGCGGCCCGACAACGCGGCGGCGCTCGTCGGCGCCGGGCTGCTCTCCGTTCTGATCTTCCCGGTCCTCGGGCTCTCACTGCTGGGCGCGGGCGGGGCCACCACCGGGGTGACGCCCGCGAGCGCTGCCGGGCATGAGGTGGCAGGCAAGCCGGCGGAGGGTCAGGATGCGACCGCACCGGGCGACCGCTGACCAGCGGTGACCTCTAAGAACCGAGTGAGGCGCGGTCCTCGTAGTCGGCCCCAAGCGAGACGCCGGTTCGGCTCCGGTCCGTGAGCCGCGCATAGTCGCCGAAGAATCGAGCTGCCACCAGACTGCAGTAGGGCAGGGTGATCAGGACGCCGACGATGAGGACAGCAAATCCGAGCAGGGCGGTACCGGCCAGGGCCCACACGATGATCCCGACCACCGCGGTCACGCCGACGGCAGGCACCACTCTCTTCACCACCGCCACCGGGTTGAGGGTGGAGGAAAAGCCAGAGTCCAGGAGCTGAGCCCAGATCGCGGGCTGGAACAGCAGGACGAGAACGATCCAGATCGTGCCCGTCGCATCGAGAAGGCGGGAGACCGCGGAGGATGAATCGAAGGCGATCGCGCCTGCCGTGCTGAGGGCCAGGCCGGGCAGCATCCAGATCAGGAGAGCCACTGTCAGCCCGAGGCCATCGCCCAGTTTGGACATCAACCGGTCCCAGGCCGGCAGCCGGGATCGACCCATCCGGGCCTCCCTGGCGACCGCGACCAGATAGCCCACGAAGAACAGGAACGGGACCAGCAGGAGCCATGACAGCGCGACGCACGCGGCCCCCACGGCGAGCTTCCGCACCCATCCCGGGGATTTGAAGACGAAGGTGAACGCGCTGCCGATGTTGAGCGCCCCGCCGTCGCTCGCGGGCTGTGCCATTCGTCCCGGAAGGGCGGCGTAGATCGCCACCGCCGCCAGGCTCGTCACCAGCTTGTCGGGCAGCTCGATGGCCGCCTGCGAAATGTAGACGAGGACGGCGGCCGGGAGCCGCCCACCGGGTACGCGGAAATGCTGGAGCCGGCTGTGGATCAGGTCCAGGAGAGCGAAGCCCGTGTGGCCTCCCATGAAGACGAGGTCGATCACCGTCGCCAGCGTTGACGCCACCCCAAACGTGACCAGCCAGAGCGTGACCCATCCATACCTGGAGGCGGTCGGTCCGACCGCGTTGGTGAGGCCGGCGGCGAAGCCGATGGCGAACCCGACCCCGGCGTACGCGGCCGAGGCGGGATCGATGGTGCCGGCGATCAGCAGATCGCTGAGCAGTCCCACGCTCCCGCCTACCCAGGGTCCTACGACGATGCCGGCGAGAACGGTGCCGATCGAGTCGAGGAAGAGAGGGAGATGGAGGACGACGGCCAAGGCGTGCCCGGCGAAGTCGAGACCGATGGCGGCCGGCACCAGGACGACGTTCGTCCGCGTGGGACGGACGGTGAGCAAGCCGTCCCAGCCCCCGGCGCGCTGCAAAGCCCTGCGCGCCGGAGCTCTCAAGAGGAGCACGAACGCGACCGCGATGCCCAGTACGAGAGCGATGACGAGCCCCTCGTGCTCGACTCGGTGGATCGCGGCCAGGATGGGACGGCCGAAGGCTGTACCGAGGCCGATGAAGGCCGCCACATAGACGACGGCTGCCGGAACCAGCCCGGCCAGGAATCTCAGCCGCGGCATGTTCCGTACGCCGGCCATCTGGGTCGAGTAAACGCGAAGTCCCGGGATCAGGCGCGCCAGGAAGACCGCGCGCCAGCCGCTGCGATCGATCATGTCCCCGGCCTTGGTCAGTGGAACCTCGGCGTGGACCACGCGAGCGAACCGCTCCACCCGGGCCCAACCGAGCAGCGAAAACAGCTCGCGCCCGAGCATCGCGCCGACCACCACCGCGGCCAGGGCACAGACCACCATCAACAGTGGGTTCACCCGCCCGGCCGCGATGGCAATGCCGCTCACGGCGAGGACCAGGTCACCCGGAGCGAACGGGAGCGGGACCCCTATCTCTTCCAGCAGCAAGAGGACGCACACAATCGTGAGGAGGCTCACCCCTCCCAGGGCCTCCACCCAGCCCAGAGGATTCATGATCTCCGGTCGCGGCGCCTTCCGCAGGTCCGGTGCGCGATGATTACAGTCACGGCAATGGAATTGATGCCCGAGCTAACGGCTTGCGTGGTAACCGGCAAGCGGCCCCCTCTTTCGACCCCAGACTCCTGTCGCATTGATTGCGCCGGCGGCGGCAGCCCCCCGGGGGTGCTCACCATGGGCTTCATTATGAGGCCACAATGCCATTCGGATGGGGCCAGATCGGATGGGACCGAATGTTCCCGTTTCTTGGGGCTCGGAGCGCCGTTGCCTTGGAAAAGGCGGTGGAGGGCGACGCCTCTCTCCAGGAGACGTAAATCCGCGACATGCATTGATGTGTATCCGAATGGCCTTGACACCGACCAATTGTCGTACCGGTGATGTGCGCGGATGGAACGGTCGGGGCCGTCCTGGCGCCCGGTGCTGGTGACGGTGCAGATATGACGACTCGCGCCTCGGCCCCGAATGGTTTCCTACGCGGCGTCACCGCGCGGCTCGCCCGGAACTCGAGCTGCGAGGGAGCCGGTCCCATTCAGTCGATCGGAGTGTCCAGCCATACGCCGTCAAGCATGACCGTCCTGCCAGTGAATTCCGCGACGCCGCTCCACACTTGCACCCGCTCCGGTGTGAGCTGGATGTACGCGAACGAAGGATCCAGTCGCGGCTCGTTTCCAGACACTCGTGCGTACCCTTCAGCCGCTTCTGTGCCGATGCCGGCACTGGACACGATGGCCGCTCTGGCATCGATCATGAGAACATCACCCGGACTTCCGATCGAGGCCCGGACTTTCGGCTGAACCCGGATGTTCTTCACGGTGCGACTGTTCTTGAGCGTGGCCGTCGTCAGCCGGGAACCGTCCCACCAGTAAGACAAAGGAATCAGATGCGGTCCCCGCCCGTCGCTCGCCGTTGCCAGCCAGAGATTGCCGGGCGACTGAAGAGACCTCATCGCGGCCTGGCGACGCTCGGGTAGGCTCCGGGCCCGGACCTGGTCGCTCATTCGTGCCGGCGCCGGCAATGTGCGGATACGGACACAAGTTGGCTGGGATGTCGGACCCGGCCGCCACGGTCGCGTGGGCCTGGGCGTTCAGGGATCATCTTGGGCGGTGAGAAGCACAGACCTGGCGACCGGTCTTGCCGTCGATCTGTTCGCGAATGATGTCGGCATGCCCGGTGTGCTGCTTCGTCTCCCCGAGCACGGCCAGTAGCACCCACCGGAGATTGTGCTTCTTGCCGTTGCGCTCCACCGGCGCATCGCCGTCGCCCACGCCCTTGATGATCTGATCACTGACGGCCCAGGATGCCCTGTAGTCCTCCCTGAGCTGCCGCAGTGTGACTGACGGGTCGACCTGCCTCTTGCTCGAGGATCACCCCGCCGCTCGATAGGCGAGATGCAAGACGCCGTTCTCGTAAGCGTCGTGGCCCGCGAGCGCGAGCTTGGTGGGGCCTGCGCCCTCCCCGAACAGACGGCGCCCGGCGCCGAGCGCCACCGGGTAGACGAAGAGGTGCAGTTCGTCGACCAGGTGATCGGCGAGGAGGGCCCGCACCAGGGTGCCGCTGCCGCTGACGTAGAGGCCTCCGTCGACGCGCTCCTTGAGGGCACGGATCGCGTCGGCGCTGTAGGGCCCCTGGATGGTCGAATTGCTCCAGTCGGCCGCTCGAAGGGTCGAGGAGACGACATACTTGGGGCTGTCATTCATGAAGGGTGCCCCGGGGTCCTCGGCGGCGGTCCGTTTCGACCACGCGGGTGCGAACATCTCATAGGTCCGGCGACCGAGCAGGATGGCCTTGCTGCCACCCATGATGCTCGCCAGGGCCTCCCCCATCCTGGGATCGAACCCGTATTCGAAGGTCCAGGAGGGGTCCTCGAAGACACCATCCAGGCTGATGAACTCGTGCACCGCGATCGTTCCCATGATTGGCCTCCTCCAGCTGTGGTCGGTTGTGGATACGTCGAGCGGCACCGGTGCGGATCGACGTGGGCGGTACCGCAGGAACACCGAGCTGGCATCGGGTCGGGCTGCCTGAGGCAACGCGACCCCCTGCGAGTCAGTCCACCATCCGTATGACGACTCGCGCGTCAAGCGCGCTGGTGGCCGAGCCGAGGAACACCCCACGCGTCGGCGCCGCGTCCCGGTAGTTCCGTCCCACTGCGACCCGCACATAGTGCGAGCGTTGGGTATACGGGTGGGTGGCATCGTAGGGTGTCCACCCGCGCTCGGGGAGATACGCTTCCGCCCAGGCGTGCGAGGCGCCCTCGACCACCGGCTGCGCGGAGTCGTGCACGTACCCGCTTACATAGCGCGCCGGGACGCCGAGCGTGCGCGCGATCGCGATGAACAGATGCGCGAAATCCTGGCAGACGCCGCTGCCCAGCGAGATGACCTCATCGACCGCGGTCTGCACCCTCGTGGACAGCGGGCGATATTCGAACTCGCGCCCGATGAGGCGGGCCAGTGCGAGCATGGCCTGATGGGTCCCCTCGGCGTCCGCCCCCTCGGAGAGCCGGATTCTGCGTGCCAGGCGGCGTCCGCCCGCGCAGTCCATCACCGGTGGCGCGAACAGCAGGAGATCGAGCGGCGGCAGCGCCTCCAGGGCGGGGCCGGCGTCGATGCCGGTCTCCACCATCGCGGCGCTCCGGATCTGCAGCGACTCGTGGGGCGGCAGGCGGTCGAAATAGTGGACGACGTTGCCGAACCCGTCCAGGTAGCTGCCCAGCCGGACCGCGGGGCGGACGTCGAGCCGGTAGTCCTCGACGCGCTGCCCGCAGCCGTCGAGCGGACGTACGCGAAGCTCCATGTGGGCTTCCCGGACCGGGGCCGAGTAGTCGTAGCGGGTGGTATGGGTGACTTCGAACCTCACGCCGTCCCCTCCGGCTGTTGCTGTTGCTGGGGCTGCACCGCGATGCCCTCGTCCGCGTGCACGGTCTCGATGGGCTGGAAGTAGCTCTCGCGCAGCGCCTGGCTGACGCCTGCCGCCTCGTGGTCGAACCTCCCTCCGAAGGCCGACGGATCGGCGGTGAGCTCAGCCGGGTCGGCGTAGGTGACGAGTGACTGGAGCCGGCCCAGGGCACGGTGAGGGGCGCTCGGCCGGCCCTCGCTCTCGATGTTGCGAACGGCGGCCAAGGCCTGGTCGAGGCAGAACGCAACCGCCCGCGGGCTGTGTTCATCGAGGAGCAGATGGGCGACCACGCGGGAGCGGTCGACGGGCTCCGCGAACCGCTGACGGTAGCTCTCGAACGAGCTGCAGCAGCGAAGTACGGACGACCAGGTCACCGCGTCGTCGCCGAGCGACTCCAGTTCCACCGCTTCGCGTACCACGAGGTGGGTGGTGTTGAGGGCGCGGGCGAGGTATTTGGACAGTCGCACGAACTGCCAGGCCTCGTCGTGAGACATGGTTCCGTCCACCAGGCCCGAGACCAGCTGGGTCGAGAGCTCGATCGCGTGGAGGTGCTGGTAGAGCCCGCCGCCGCGCGTCAGCGTGTCCGCGCCCAACTCCTCGCGGGCCATGTAGTAGAGCCGGTTGATCTGTTCCCAGACTTCGGTCGACAGCTGGGGCCGGATCGACTGCGCGGCCCGGCGCGCCTTTTCGATGGAGCGGGCGATGGACCGCGAGTGTCCCTCGGCGGCGATGCGGATGGCGGCCCCGCCGCCGGGCTGCGCCGGAACGCCGTCCGCCACCAGGTTGGAGACGGCGAGGAAGCGAGCCCAGAAGCCGCGATCCCGGGGCAGAGATCGATCGAGGGAGACCTCGGCGTGGACGCGCAGGACCCGGGCCAGGTGTTCCGCCCACTCCAGCTCGCGTCCGAACACGTAGAGCGTGGTCGCGACGCGCGAAAGCAGCGCCATCCGTCAAGTCCCCAGGGCCGCGCCCGTTCGCCAGCGCTGTACGGCCGTCTGTCCGGCGCGAACGCACCATGAACCGCGTGGGGAGCGCGGCAACCGAGCGCGCATCAGTCCACCACCCAGGTGTCGCGTGAGCCGCCCCCCTGGGACGAGTTGACGACCAAGGAGCCGGGGCGCAGCGCGACCCGGGTCAATCCACCGGGGGTCACCCACTCGGTCTCACCACTGAGGACGAAGGGCCGCAGGTCCTGATGGCGGCTCGTGAGGCGGCCCTCCACCAGCACCGGCTCCATGGAGAGGTCGATCACGGGCTGCGCGATGAAGGAACGCGGGCTGGCCTTGATACGGCGCGCGCATTTCTCCCGCTGCGCCACCGTCGAGGCGGGGCCGATCAGCATCCCGTAGCCGCCCGATTGATCCACCTCCTTGACCACCAGTCGCTCCAGGTTCAGGAGCACGTGGCGACATTCGACTGGGCGCGAACAGAGATAGGTGGGGACGTTGGGGATGATCGGATCCTCTCCCAGGTAGTAGTGGATCATGTCCCCCACCAGCGGGTAGACAGCCTTGTCGTCCGCGACGCCGTTGCCGAACCCGTTCGCGATCCCGACACCGCCGGCCCGGTAGGCGTCGATCAAGCCGGGCACCCCGACCAGCGAGTCGGCCCGGCCATAGAGGGGGTCGACGAAGTCGTCGTCGATGCGCCGGTAGATGACGTGGACCGGCTGCAGGCCCTGCGTCGTGCGCATGAACACTCGATCCTGGTCCACCACCAGGTCAGCGCCCTCGACCAGCTCCACGCCCATCTGCTTGGCCAGGTACAGGTGCTCGAAGTAGGCGGAGTTGAAGATCCCGGGGGTGAGCAGGACCACGGTCGGCTGGTCGCACCAGGCCGGCTTCAGCCGGCGCAGGTTCTGCAGCAGCTGGTGCACGAGCATCTCGACCGGGCGCACCGAGTAGCCCTCGAAAAGCTCGGGAAAGGTCCGCCGCAAGACCTGGCGGCTGGCGAGGACGTACGACATGCCGGACGGCGTGCGCAGGTTGTCCTCCAGGACCAGATACTGGCCAAGCTGGTCGCGAACCAGGTCGATCCCGGCGATATGGGCCCGGACCTGGCCCGGTGCCTGCAGCCCCATGAGCTCGCGCCGGAAGCCGGAGCTGGAGAGCACGACCTCGTGCGGGACGATCCCCTGGCGCAGGATGCGCTGCTCGCCGTACACGTCTTCCAGAAACGCGTTGAGCGCCCGCGTCCGCTGCTTGAGTCCCCGCTCCAGCCGGCCCCAGCTCCTAGCGTCGACGATGCGGGGGATGGGATCGAAGGGGAACAGCTTCTCGATCCCGTGTTCGTCCTGGCTCACGCTGAAGGTGATGCCGTGGTCGCGAAAGGCGCGCCGGCCGAGGAGGTGCCGGCGGGCCAGCGCGCCGCGGCCCAGCCCCTGGAGGGTCTGGCAGAGACGCAGATACTCGGGCCGCGGCGTGCCGTCCGGTGCCGTCATCTCGTCGTAGGTCGTGCTCGGCCCGACGGTGCCCCTCGCCTCCAGCTGCGTCATCGCCAGCCGCAGTCTAGGGCGACGCCGGCGAAGTGCTCCCTGTATGGTTGCGCCCAGGCGCCCGCTTTGCCCACCGTGCGATACCCACGGTTGCGTCTCGGGTGCCGGCACCTACATTGATGAGCACGATGGCGCAGGTGGTTCCCGGCACGCGCCGATTGCGGGTCGGCTGCACCTTCCACTACCAGGTGGCCGCACCCACGCCGGCCATGATCCAGATCGCGGTCGATCCGCGGGCGGTGGAGCGCGTCGTAAGCGAGAGCTGGACCCTCTCTCCAGAATCGCCGATCAACACCTTCTCCGACCTCTACGGCAACCTCAATCGCCGGGCGGTGTTGGGCCGCGGCGCGGCCTCGATCTCCTACGACTCGGAGGTCGACGTGCCGGGCGTGCCCGATCCTTGTGACCCCCACGCCGCGCAGCAGCCGGTGGAGGAGCTGCCGGATGAGGTGCTGCATTATCTCCTGGCGTCGCGCTACGCGGAATCGGACGCGCTCTCCGGGACCGCCTGGGAGCTGTTCGGGGGGACCGAGCCGGGATGGCCCCGGGCGCAGGCGATCTGTACCTGGGTGAACCAGAACCTCCGCTTCGAGTACGGCGCCAGCGACTGGCTGACCTCCGCCAAGGATGCCCTCGCGGCCGGCAAGGGAGTCTGCCGCGACTTCGCGCATCTCTTCATCGCGTTTTGCCGGGGGATGGCGATCCCGGCGCGCTACGTCTTCGGCTACCTGCCCGACATGGACGTCGAGCCACTGAAGGTCCCGATGGACTTCTACGGGTGGGCGGAAGCGTATCTGGGCGGCCGGTGGTGGGTTTTCGACCCCCGGAACGACGCCCGCCGCGTGGGCAGGGTGCGCGTCGGGCGCGGACGCGATGCGTCGGACGTGGCCATGATCACCACCTGGGGCCCGGCCAGCCTCGAGCGGCTGCTGGTGTGGGCCGACGAGGTCGTGGTCCCGTGACCAAAAGCCGCGACCAGCGAATGGTGCAGCAGCTGATCCCGGGCCTGGTCGGCCCGGCGGACGTGGACTGGACCCGCGTCCTGCGCTGCCGCTACCTCATCGATCAGACGTTTCGTTATCGATACCCGACGCCCATCGCCCGCCTCCGCCAGCGGCTGGTCATCGAACCGCCGCACCGCCATGGGGGTCAGTGGGGCCGCCGCTCCCGCTTCCGAACCTCGGCGCCGGGCGCGGTGGTCTCACGCCGTCTCGACGACTTCGGAAACACCGTGATCGAGGTGCGGGCGGAGGAGGCCGGCCCGGACCTCGAGTTCGAAGCGCGAATCGAGGTGGAACGGGACCACGAACCAAGATCGGTCCAAGAGGACCCGCGGTGGCTGCGCGATCCCCGGCTGCGATGCTGTCAGGGGCTGACGGCCGCCGGCGTGCGGGTGCGCGCGGCGGCGACCGCCATCGCCCGGCAGCGACTCTCCGGCCTGCAGCTGGCGGAGCACATCAACCGCTGGACTCATGAGTCACTGCGGTATCAGAGCGGCGTCACGTCCGTTGGCACCAGCGCCGAGGACGCACTCCGGCTCGGCTGCGGCGTCTGCCAGGACTACACACATGTGATGGTGGCCGTGTGCCGGACACTGGGGCTGACGGCACGGTACGTCTCCGGGCACCTGCTCGGCGAAGGAGGAACCCACGCCTGGGTCGAGGTGCTGTTGCCGGCCGCTGACGGTCTCACCGCGGACGGGCCGGCGGCCGCCGAGGTCCGCGCCTTTGACCCCACGCACGGGCGGCCCGCCGGCACCCGGTACGTCACCGTCGCCGTAGGTGCCGACTACTCGGACGTGGCGCCCACCTCCGGCACCTACCTCGGCGAGCCGGGCGAACTGAGCACGAGAAAGCGGGTCGACATCGTCGAACTCGTCTACGGCTGACGCGCCGGGGCGGCGCTGCCCTCACGTACGCGCTTACGAGGGCGAACGAGCGACATTCGTTGGGACATTTGTCCCATGGAGCGGGTTGCATCCGATGACTAAGCTGCGCCGCCTTAGTTCAGCGCAATTCGCGGATGGAGGACGGTCCATGAAGTGGCTCTTCCGAGTTCTGGCGGCGGCTGCGATGGGCATGGGGTCGGCACTTTTCTTATTCGCGGCGCCGGCGGCGGCTCAAGGTCCACCGCCGAACCCTGAGGTCAATGTCTTCGAGATCGAAGCCAAGACGAACTACTGCCAGGGCGGGGGGACGGCCTGTCTGCCCCCGACCGGGAATCTGTCCCAGCTGGCCTTCGCCGACATGACCGTGTGGCGCTTCTCTCCACTTCCGTCCGATTCGACCGGCAAGCCCGGCCACGGCCAGGACCACGTCACGGGGACTCCAGAGCTTCTGAACGTCAAGTGCGCCTGGAACCACTCCATCGCCTCCAACGGTGACATCCACGCGGACTCGATCAGCCTGACCGGTGCGACCGCCGGGTCCGGGCTTCCCTTCCCAACCATCTCGATGAATGGCACCGCGACCGTGAAGAACGGTGGAGAGACCAGCACGAGCGCGGTTGGCCGTGTCACCCTTCACGCGACGGATGGGCAAGGCACGACGGTGTTCATCCACGGCACCCAGGTCACCGACAACACCTCGTTGCCCTTCCCGACGCTGATCTCGGGCGGCTTCACGATCGACATCGCCGGCACGATCATGGATGAGGACGTGACCACCCAGACCGCGACGCCGGTGGGCCCGGGTCAGGCCAGCTGCAGCACCAACGTGCAGTCGGTGGTAGTCCCGGGAGCGTCGCCCCCCGACTTTGAGAGCGAGATCAACGACGACGGCGACCCCTCGTAGTCAGCCAAGTGAAAAGGGCCTTGCCGTCGGCGATCGACGGCAGGCCCACCGCCCAGCGTTACGCGGTCGCACCCCGCAGCCCTTCTTTTAACGCTCCCGCCTGCCTGCATCCACACTGAGGCTGTCCAGGAACGGCTGGGGCTCGGTCACCAGCTCCGGTAACCCGACGCTGATATCAACGGGCTCGATCCGCATCAGGTCATCCCGGGTCCAGGCGCGGTCCGGGTCGGAGGTCAGGCGGTGCGCGTGACGGAGCCGGGCGCGCTCCAGCTCGTTGCGTACGGTGCGGGCGTTACCGAAGAGCGGGTCCTCCATCTGGCGCGTGATGTAGTGGCGGAACGCCTCTTCCGCCTCCGGGGAGAGGTAGTAGCGGGTCTGCTTCAGCATCAGCCGCGCGATGTCCGTCAGCTCGCCCACGTCGAAGGGCGCGAAATCGAGATGGTGCGCGATCCGGGAGCCCATGCCGGGATTGGATCCGAAGAAGTCGTCCATCCGGTCCTTGTAACCGGCGAGGATCACCACCAGCTTGTCGCGATTGTTCTCCATCACCTGAAGGAGGATCTCGATCGCTTCCTGGCCGTAGTCCTTGGCGTCCGCCCCCTGGTAGAGGTAGTACGCCTCGTCAATGAACAGCACCCCGCCCATCGCCCGCTCCAGGGTGCGCTTGGTCTTCGGCGCGGTCTGCCCGATGTACTCGCCGACCAGGTCGTCGCGCATGGCGTGCACAAGCTGGCCCTGCTCCAGGTAACCGAGCCGGTGCAACAGGTCGGCCATCCGCAGCGCCACGGTGGTCTTCCCGGTGCCGGGCGGGCCGGTGAAGCACATGTGCAGGTTCGGCCGGGGGGCCTCGAGGCCGAACCGGTTCCGCGCGCGGTCGACCAGGAGCAGCGCCGCGACCTCCTCCACCTTCTTCTTCACCGGGACCAGCCCCACCATGTCGGCGTCAAGCGCGTCCAGGACCTCGTCGATGCCCGCATCCCGGCGCTCGGAAGCGAACGTGACCGTCGCATCCGGGGGCAAGGATGGGGCCAGGCGCCTCGGCTTCGAAGGTGGCGAGGCGGCCGGGCGTTGCGGCACCGGCCTGCGCCGCCTGCTCCTGTCGGGAGCTGTGGTCGTGCTGTCGCCGAGCAGAAAGCCATAGAGAATCACCACCACGACGGTGGCGAAGACGGCAACGAAGGCGACCACGCCGATGGTTAGGGGAATGCTCATATGCGGTCACGGGGCGTTTTCACTGATCCCGCTCCATTGTGCATGCTCCCGTTTGCGGTGGCCGGGCTACCGGCGTACCGCCGGCGCCGGCAGACGCCGGACCCCGGCTCGGGTGACCTCGCGGTGGTACCTGGATTCGAGACAGAACCGCACTCGCGAGAGTCGACAACTCCGTGGTTTGCTGAGCCCCGCTCCTGCGCAGGTCGCTTGCGACGAATTCGAGTTCAACCGGTGATGGCCGCGCGGGGATTCGAACCCCGGACACGGCTGGCCCCACGTTCGTCAGCGGCTGTTTGTGGCCAGCAAGCCGGAGGCGTGGAGGTGGCCGAGCATCGCCTCTGCCAGGGGGATCAAATCGTCCCGGCCTCCTACAGACCGTTCCACGAGCGTGGACACACCCTCCTTGAAGCGCTCGGGAAGGCGTGGACACTCACGCTGCGCAAATGCAATCAATCTCTTCTCACCCGGGTGGAGGATCCGGTTCCCGGCAAACAGCACATCGAAGTAACTGGCGACCCAAGCGGCTGTTCGGTGCTGCGTTGCCACTGAGTCTGCCTCAGTCACCGCTCTGCGGGGAGCCGTCCTGACCTGGCCCGTCCTGCCTGGAAGAGAACCACGAGGACCTGACCAAGCTGCGCAACTGGTTCGACAAGATGCGCGCCCGAGACTTGCTGGGTTGCGTCCCGCTCCGAGGAGGCCTGTGAACGCTGCGCTGGAGAGCGCCCATGTGGCTTCGCCCAGAGGGTATACACCGCGGACGCCAATCAACCCTGATCTGACGGCCGTTACACTTTCACATGACGGTCGCTGAACTAACTCCGGAACGTCGCTCGACTTTGCTCCGGCGTGGGTTCCGGCTCGAATACGCCACGCTGAGTTGGAACGTGGTCGGCATCGTGGTCCTGGCCGTGACCGCGATAGCGGCGCGCTCGGTGGCATTGGCCGGCTTCGGCCTGGATTCCTTGATCGAGATCGGCGCCTCGATCGTGGTGATCTGGGAACTCTCGGGCAGGGGCGAGGAGCGCCGGCGTCGCGCTCTCCGCCTTATCGGAGCCGGCTTTGCCGGGCTCGGCCTTTACCTGGCGGTGCAATCCACAGTGGTGCTGATCGCTCATTACCACCCGGCCCCGAGCCCGTTCGGTATCGCTTGGACAGCGGTCACTGCGTTGGCCATGTTCGGTCTCGCCGCTGGCAAGGCGCATACGGGCGCGTTGCTCCGGAATCCGGTGCTGCAAACCGAGGGCAAGGTCACCCTCGTCGACGGCGTCCTTGCGGTGGCGGTCCTCGCTGGGTTGGTTCTGAACGCGGCGCTTGGCTGGTGGTGGGCAGATCCAGTCGCGGCGTACGTGCTCGTTCTCTACGCTGCTCGCGAGGTCTGGACCGTGTTCGTCGAAGATCGCTAGCGCGAAGTGCGTCCAGCTTCCCCGATACGGCATGGTGTCCCGGAGCACCGGAGGTCCTTTTCGTAACCCAGCCTCATGCGACACTGCAGACATGGCCACCCTGCGGCGCATAGCGCCGACTTTCGCCGTGCGTGACCTGGATAGGGCACTGGAGTATTACCACCGCCTGGGCTTCACGGTCCGCACCTACACCGGCGGTGTCGGGTACGGTTTCGCGTCCCGGGACGGCATCGAGATCCATCTCGGCGTGGTACGCCCCGAGCACGGGCGGTCCGGCGGGGCCTACCTCTTCGTCGATGATGCCGACGACCTCGCCGCCGAGTGGCGCTCCGCGGGTGTTGACGTCCGTCCCCCCGAAGACACCGCGTGGGGCCAGCACGAAGGCGCCATGGTTGACCTGGACGGCAACGTGATCCGCTTCGGCTCGCCGCTGATAGAGAGCGTTTAGATCGGCGCGCCAGTTCGGTCCCATCGGAGATCGGCTGGTCGATCGGTTGTGGGCGGTAGCAGTCCACATAGAGCGCCTGCGGTGATCGGCCCCCGTCCGGCGACGAAACGGAGGAAGGTGCTGAGGGGTCGTCGAGGAGCAGCCAGGGCCTGACCCCGAGGTCCCGAAGCGGGCGCAGCAGCGGCGCTTTGGCGATGGTGCGGCGACGACCTGCTGATGGTCGCGGAAGATTTTCGCCATCTCGGCGCCGCCGGCGAGGCGGCCGCCAAGGCCCTGGCCGCCGCGCCTGGGATCCGCGCCGCAGTCCGCGCGGCCGCCGGCAAGGCGGCGGAGCAGGCCCGCGAGGAGGCGGCCCTGATGGCAGCCTGGGGCGTCGCGTGCGCCCGCCCGAGGACTTCTCGGTGGTCCAGGCCCGTCTACCCTGACGCTATGAGCACGCGTGCCGAGCGCTGGTACCAGGAGGCGGTCCTCTACAACCTGGAGGTCGACACCTTCCAGGACTCGGACGGCGACGGCGTCGGCGACCTGGCGGGCCTGATCGGCCGTCTCGACTACCTGGCCCGGCTGGGCGTGACGTGCCTCTGGCTCAACCCGGTGCACCCCTCGCCCCTGCGCGACGACGGCTACGACGTCACCGACTACTACGGCGTACACCCGCGCCTGGGCTCGCTGGGCGACTTCGCCGAGCTGATCCACCAGGCCGCCAACCGGGGCATCCGCGTCATGATCGACCTGGTCGTCAACCACACCTCGGACCAGCACCCGTGGTTCCAGGACGCCCGCTCCAGCCGGGAGTCGCGCTATCGCGACTGGTACATCTGGTCCGACACGAAGCCGGCCCACGCGGACGAGGGGATCGTCTTCCCGGGCGAGCAGCGCAGCGTGTGGTCGTACGACGAGCACGCCGGGGCGTGGTACTACCACCGCTTCTACGACTTCGAGCCGGACCTGAACATGGCGAACCCCGCAGTCCGGGACGAGATCGAGAAGGTCATGGGCTTCTGGCTGCAGCTGGGCGTGTCTGGGTTTCGCATGGACGCCGCGCCGTTCGTGATCGAGATGACCCGGCCCGGCGACCCCAACCCCCCGCACGACTTCGGCCTGCTGACCGGGTTCCGCGAGCTGCTGCAGTGGCGACGCGGCGACGCGGTCGTGCTCGCCGAGGCCAACGTCGACCCGGACGCCCTGCCCGCCTACGTCGGCGACGAGGGCCGCTCGTCCAACCGCCTCCACCTCCTGTTCGACTTCCTGCTCAACGACAGCCTCATGCTGGCGCTGGCGACGGCGGAGGCCGCGCCGATCGTCGCGACCCTGCGCGACACGCCCCGCCTCCCCCGGTTCGCGCAGTGGACCACCTTCCTCCGGAACCACGACGAGGACGACCTCAGCCGCCTCAGCGATCGCGACCGCGAGCGCGTCTTCGCGGTCTTCGCGCCCGATCCGAAGATGCGGCTGTACGGCCGCGGCATCCGGCGGCGCCTGGCCTCGATGCTGGGCGGGGACCGCGGCCGGATGGAGCTGGCCTACTCGCTGCAGTTCACGCTGCGGGGCACGCCCGTCCTCCGCTACGGCGCGGAGATCGGGATGGGGGAGGACCTGTCGCTGCGGGGCCGAGACGCCATCCGGACGCCCATGCAGTGGGAGGGCAGCGGCAGCGCGGGCTTCTCGTCAGCGCCGCCGGACCGGCTGGTCCGGCCCGTGATCGCCGGCGGCCCGTTCGGCTGCGAGACGGTCAACGTCGCGGCCCAGCGCCACGACCCCGGCTCGCTACTCGCCTGGTTCGAACGGATGGTCCGCACGCTCCGCGAGTGCCCGGAGGTGGGCTCAGGCGAGTGCTCCGTCGTCGACGGGCACCTGCCCCCGGCGGTGCTGGCCCACCGCTCCGAGTCGGAGGCCGGCGAGATGCTCTTCCTGCACAACCTGGGCACCGAGGAGGTCCGCGCCGACCTGGGCCCCCAGCCGGGCGCCTCCGACGCGGTGTTCGAGGTCTTCGCGGACCGCCAGTACGAGCAGCCGGACGCCGACCTGCGAGGTCTCACCGTGGGACCGCGGGGCTACCGGTGGATCCGGCTACGGCGGGGGCCGCGGTAGGCAGGGAGGCTACGAGCCGCCGGAGCCGTCCAGCGCCGCCCGGTACACCTCCTCGTAGCCGTCCGCCATCCCAGGCCGCGCGCGCTCCGCGCACCCCGTCGACCAGCTCAGCGGCGCTGATGCGCCACGGCCGTCTGGGCCGGTTCGCCCAGCTGATCCGTCGGTTCCGGCAGATGGCGGCCCGGCCATCCGGTCCGCGCCCCAGCCGCAAAGTAGCCGCATGGCCTGGGTGGCGGCCTGGCTGCGCTGCCGTCAGCGTTGCCGTCAACTCGGTGTCCGCCTTCACGGGGTCTTGGCAACCGAAGAAAATGCGAGCTCGAGAATGGCGGAGAGGGAGGGATTCAAACCTCGATCGAGTTGCCCCGATACGGCATTCCCAGTTTGGCGTATCCGGGTCCCAGCGGGGGTACGCGGGAGTTCGCCCGCATGGGCGCGATGCCTCCGTTCGTCCAGATTCGTCGACTGGGTGGCATCCGCGTTGGTGTCACGGCTGGTGTCCGGGGGGTGCCGGGCGGCCCGCCTGACCGAAGAGACGGAGTTCCCTTGACACCCTCGCACGGAGCCCGCATCATTCGGTTCACGGCGTCGGGCCGATGCCGAGCTTCTGAGGGCCTGCCCCAGCCGGACTTCAGATAGCGAAGGGGAATCTGCCCTCAAGGTCCTTGATGCACAGACCTGTTCGAGTGCTGCGTCGCTGGGGGACGGGGGCATGTCGAGGAGGTTTGCCATGACCGCGCAGGGAAGCTTCAAGCGCGCGGTGCGCCGGCGCGCACGCGAGTCCGGTCAGCGATATACCGAGGCGCGCGCCGCTTTGGACATGGGTAAGTCAGCAGAGCGGCCGACGCGGCCCTTCGAACCGGCAGCGCTGAAAGCGCACCTGGAAGCGCGCTACGGGATTGGCATCAGGTGGATGGCGCCCATCGACCACCCTCGGACGCGTCCACGCGGCTCCTGGAAGGGTCATTACCCCTCGACGCTGGTCGTCGCGCGCGAGGACGGTCCGCCTTGGATCGCCCGAATCTTCTCCTCCCCCGCAGACAAGGTCAGCCGAGTGGAGGGCGATGCCGACATCCTCGAGTTTCTGGCCTCGCGTGACTTTCCGGCGGAGAGGCTCGCACACCACGAGCCCGTGACGGTGCTTGACGGCAGTGCCGTTATCGTGACGGACTTCGTCAAAGGCGGACGGCCCACCGACGAGCACGGCCGTGTCGAGTCGCCGGCGGTCCTGTACGAGCTGGCGAACCTGCTCGGGCGCCTGCACACGCTGCCCGCGGCGGGCGGTGCGGTTGCCCGGGATGGAGGGTCAGAGGAACACGACGGCGGCTTCTACATCGGTCGACCGAAGCAGGATCTCGCAGCGGCGATGAGTTTCTTGGCGAGTGTCGAGGGGGATGTGGCCCCTGAGGCACGGGAAAAGTTCGAATGGCTCCGCGACCAGGTCGAGAACGCCGATGACGCTGAAGGCCTGCCTGAGGCCCTCACTCATGGCAACTACCATGTCTGGTCTGCAGTCGGCGCCCCCGGCAACCTCGTTATCGTGGGCTGGGCGGGGTCCGGACGCGGACCGCGACTGCCCGCACTTGCGTGGCTACTGAGGACGGCGGCGGAGGTCGGCGTGGATTGTGTCGACGCGGTCGCACGCGGATACCGCGAGCATGTCCAGCTCACCGACGAGGAACTGGGCAGGCTCCCCGGAGTCTTGAATATGCGCGCGCTCTGGTTGGCGTGTTTCGAATACGCGATGATCGTGCGTAGCGGCCGCACACCGACCCTTGAGGAGGGGTGGACGCGATGGCGTCCCGACTTCGCCGAGCGGCTCGCGCGACAAGCGATCAAATCGTTGCGTCCCTGAGCCCTCCCGCCAGCAACGGTTTTCGAGTTCGCTGTATGCGAGATCGGCATGCGGCGCGCCACGGCTACGGTATTCCACGCAGGGGTCGTGAATGGTGCCGCGCCGCGACGCGCGCGGGACAGGGTTACACACCGCCCTCCGCGGCTGAGAGCAGAACGGGTTAGACGGAGCCCGGGGATTTCCCGGATGCCCGGCGACGGCCGGATTCGTACGATTGTCCGGTTGTGGTGTCGCCCGAGGTGAGGACGCGACACTTTAGGCGACGATCGGGAGGCCCGGACCAATATGGCCAAGCGGAGGCCGTTCAGGTTTAGTGCGGGGTGCCAGACAGCGTCCAGATCACGTACTGAATACGTCGACGCAGTCCGACGAATCGAGCAGCTCGGCTACTCGAACCTGTGGTGCCCAGACGCTTTTATCGAAACGAGGTCGTTTGGACCGCTGACCTCATTGATGATGGCAGCCGAGGCCTCCCCCACGCTGCGTAACTGCACCTATGTACTGGCCAACGACTTTCGACATCCCGCAGTGCTAGCCAAGGAGGCAGCCACGCTCGACGTCCTTACCGAGGGCCGTCTTGAATTGGGCCTGGGCGCCGGCGGTGGTGCCTTTGGTGCGGATTACTCGCGGCTCGGAATCGCGCTGGAGCCAGGAGGCGTACGGGTCAGCCGGCTCACCGAGTCAGTCCAGGTTATCAAGGGGTTGTTCGGGGATGTTCCGTTTGACTTCTCCGGCACCTACTACACGATTACCGGACTGGACGGGACCCCAAAGCCGCTCCAGCGGCCGCACCCCCCTTGCTCCTCGCGGGCGGCCGCAAGCGGACGCTTTCGCTCGCAGGTCGGGAGGCCGATATCGTGGGGGTGCTTCCACCGGCTGGTGAAGCGCCTGCTTTCAGCTTGGCCACCACGAGCCATCAGATCGAATGGGTACGGGACCTGGTCATCTCGTCGAGCAGCCGCCCGGTCAGGCGCTCGATTCCAGGTCGCAGATTTTCGATCCGGCGAGGTGTAAATGCGCGGCTGACCAGCTTGCGAAGGCGGCTGTGCTCGGGAGGATCGAGGCCCAGCCCCCGCGGGTTTGTAACGGTACGTCGTCGTCGTAAATGGGAGGGGGCGCGAGGGTTACAACCTGTGGACTTGTGAAGAACTCCTTTGGGGTGCCTCAGATGCTGCGGTGAGCGGCTGGCAGGCCAGGCGGCCCAGGTGATGCTCAGGGTGGCGACGCGAGCCCAACCCACTTCGGCACTCGGGGGTCCAAGGTCAATCCCGGCTGGCTCGCGCGGTAATCGCGAGCGGTGTTGCGGTGGGCGCCCCGGCTAACCGCCGCGGCCACCTGATCCGCGCCGAGCCCGACCTGATCGTAAGATCGCCATGCCGACGGACATTGCAGCCCGTTGAGCTCAGTGGGGCACTGCAGCCCTCAATATCGGAGGTTGTCGAAATGGGCGATCTTGCTCAATCGATCGTGGCTCTCGGTCGGGCAGCGGAGAGGCGGCGCCAGGGTGCCGGTGACCTCATCGAGGCCACCAGCGTGGTGGCGAAGGCGATCCGCCAGCAGCTCCGGAGTGGTGATGAGGTCGTGGTGGGCCGGTGGCTGGCCGAGGCCAGGACCGCGAGTCCGGTGACAGGTCTGGCGGATCTCCGTGGGGTGGACGAGGGTGCGGTCACAGTGTTCAGGCAGGCCATCGCGGACCTACAGTCGGGGTCACCGTTTGCGGGTGGACTTCTCCTGACGGGGGTGCCGGGTACCGGGAAGCTGCTCGTCCCGACTCTCATTGCCAAGGAGGCGGGCGTCGAGCTCGTCGCACCGGACCTGTCCACTGACGACCTGGCCGAGGCTCTAGCTGGGGCTCGCGCCAAGGCTCCTTGCGTCCTGTGTGTCTCGGAAGTCGACCCCTCGGGGGACGTGATACGCGACGTGGTCGAGGAGATGGGGTCGCTCACGCAGGCGGGAGTGCTCGTGGTGGTCGGTATCACGGGGCTGGAGGAGATCGACCCCGGGCTGCTCGGCCCGGGCCGCTTCACACAACGGGCGACCCTGAGCGGCGGAGGCCCATGCTATCGGGCGTCCACCGCGCGGCTGCCCGACGGGACCCGGCGGGATGTCCTGATCCGGGACAGGGCCGCGCTCGACGCGGAGGTCCGACGGGCTTGGACTGACGACAGGGGTGGCGACCTGCACTCCGCAACAGCAGACGAGCGCTTGGCGTTCGTCGCTGAGGCGGATGCGGTAGTGCGCGCCTTCCGTGCGCTGCTCGACTCGCAATCACGCACATTCAGTGAGCGCGCGAGGACGGTAACCAAACTAGCCCCGCGCTGAGAGGAGGCTGGGCTCTGTCGGTCGCGAACTGGAGTCCTTCAAGGCGACTTACGGTTTTCGAGGTCTGCACCCCGACGGCCACGGGGGTTTAGGAGGTGCGTCGCTTTTTGCGACGACGGTTCCGAGGGGCGCGGGTCGGTCCGCACGGGGCACGCTCGGCCGGGCAATGGGCGGCAACTTGCCGGCACCGAGGGCGGCCAGCCCGAGCCTGAGGTCTCAGAGTGCGGCGAGCCGGGCAAGCACGCGCTGCGCCTGCCGCTCGGGGTGCCAGCTGATCGTCAGCCTCGACCAGTTGGCATGCGGTCCGTGAGCGTGACACCGGCACCTTCCGCTTGACGCCGCCGGCTCCAAACCTCGACGGGGTCTGGATCTGGACTTTCTGGCACAGGACGATCCTAAGTCTGACCCCCCAACACGAGCACCCGCGGAGGGGCCAGGCGGCTCCGTTGCCGCCAACGCCCTCTGCGGGCGCCCCCGGCCGGATCCGAGTTCAAAATGGCGGAGAGGGACATGGCGGAGAGGGAGGGATTCGAACCCTCGATCGAGTTGCCCCGATACGGCATTTCCAGTTCGGCACTGGATGGTCCACTGAAGTCTGCCTGAGATCGGCTGGTTGGTACGTTGGACGCGCAGGACCGTCATCGTCGTTGGAGTACCGTCGGCGTTGCCGTCAAGGTTGCCGTCAGCTCTGCGGGATCGCGTGCGTCCGGCTCTCGATGGGCGGCATGGATCGGCTCGCGGACCAAAGGCTTAAAAGGGTCTGGCAGGGCCAATTCGCGGCGGGGCAGACTGGGGCCCGTCAGTTCAAAGCATCCCCGGACGTACGCTTCGGTCCCGCCCTGACTGCTGTCATCCGATCGGTAGCGATGAACTTGGGAGATCATGCTGCTCAGCGAGTCTCGACGGTCCGCCCCGGTCAGGTGGTGAGGGCCGGCCAGTTCTGGCTCACGGGGAGGTAGTTGTTGAGACTCAGCCAGTGCGCCGTTGCGCCATCGGTGGATTCGTGCTGTCCGCGAAACTGCTGTCCGTACGCCGATATCTCCATCAGGTGCCACTCGGCCCGAAACAGCTCCAGGACCAACGGTCGTACGTCTACAGGAGCCACTGCAGCGCGATAGGCGGCGAGCACAGGACCGTTTACGACGGGGAGCGGCCGCTGGTGCCCAGCATGGAGCAACAGCTTGAGATCTCGCTCACGGGGCGCCAGCATCATCGCATCGCAGTCGATCAGATGGATGCATCCGTGAGGGTCTAGCCGGCTGTTGCCGTCGTGCGGCTCGCCATGCGTGATCACCCATGGATCCGGGGAAGCCATGAGCAGCTCGAACAGCCGATCGTGCTCGGCCAGGAGAGCACGGATTCCCGACACCGATGCGCGGAACAACGAACGGGCTCGGTCACCGAACGGACCCTGGTCCCAGGGTCCGTCGAGGCCCGCCTCGAGGAGTTCGCGCAGCTCCCGCCGGCGATAGCCCGGGGTCCATCGCAGTGCCTCGGTAGTCACCGGCGCGAGGGCGTGAAGGCGCCCGATGACGTGCGCGATTCCCGCCCGTTCGTGCAGGCTGCCGTGGAAATCCGGACTGCGCCCCGGGATGAACGGGAAGACGCCGAGGTCCCACGCCGAGGAGATATGGCGTCGCAACTCCCCCTGGAGGTCGGGCAGGGGGGCATTGATGAACGTCAAGCCCTCGTCATGCAGAGCCCGCGCCGTGCGGTAGGTGGTGCGCAAGAATGCTGAATCGTCACCGGCGGGGTTGGCTTTGACGAACCATCGAGGAATGTTTGCGACGCTCCCGATCCAGTTGTAGCTTCCGTCACCAAGTGGCGTGTAGGCCATCTCGGCGTCGATCCCCCAGTGGTGGTGAAGCGCGGACGACACCTGCGTTGCGGTCAGCCCCGCCGGAGGGTCATGCACTCTCAGTAACGTTAGACATTGCGATATGGGACCCGCCGGGTCGTGGTCGAGGTCCTAGGCCTGGCAGGCCTCGAACCAGGATTATGAGTGCCTGGCAGACCGAATTTCAGGTGGGCGCCCGTGGGCTCCGAGAGTTCAACCGGTCCCTGGCCGTACCGGCTGCTCCCGAGCTCGCTGCTGTACCGGTTGCTGCACTGGCGCATCGGGGCTGCCCGCTCTCGTCGCCCAGGACCTAGAGCTCGACACGGAGCCGGCCACCGGGGACTGTGGCGGTCATTCGACCGGTGAAGCGGCTCGCGCACGGTCCCGAAACATGCGGGCAGGTGCCCGGCATCACTCGTGGGGTGTCGTTTGATTCTGCTGGCAGCTCCGGGTGTAGGCGAGTGGGGTCGCAGCGGGTCGCACGACGTTCCTAGGCCCGCGGGATGTCGCTGCCGGTGGGCTGGTATTCGGTGAGAACGATTCGGCCGTCGAGAACGCGATGATCCATGAGGCGAAGATCGGCGCTCGCGACGCCTGCAAGCGCGGCCTCCCTACCCGCCTCACCGGCGACGAGCGGGAACGTCATGAGCCGGAGCCGGTCGACGAGCTTCGCACTCAGAAGCTGCCGAACCACCGACATGCTCCCCCACGCACGCAGGCGGACGTCACTCTCGGTTTTGAGCGTTTCGAGGCGTTTCAGACTATCGAGGATCCGCGTGTTCGGCCACGCAACACGATCGAGAGTCCGGGACAGGACGACCTTCGCCGTCGCCATTAAGTCGTCGCGGGTGTCGGTCCAGGCCTCGTCCGGCAACGCCCGGAAAGCCTCGTAGGTGCGCCGTCCCAAGATGATGACTTCCGGTTGCTCGCGTTCGGCCTTGATCCATGCCGCAAGGTCGGGACCGAAGTAGCCGAAGTAGCCCGGCAACCCGTCCCCGCCGGCCCAGCCATCGACGGAAACGAACAGATCGACGATCAATTCACTCGCCAACGTTCCGCTCCTTCTGAGACGAATCCTGACCGCCCGTACCCACACCAGTCGGTTCATGGTCTGAGGCAGATGCACGGAGGGCCAGTGCCCTCACCAGACCGTCGATCGTGCCAGCGTCGAATCGACACGGAGCGCAAGGAGGCCCGTCTGACGGTGGTGCCCTCGGACGGATTCGAACTGCCGACCAACGGATTGGAAGGGTGTGGCGGGGTCAATTCGCGAGCTGTCAACCGGTGGTCCCCGAGTTGAATGTGTCCCGGCGCGTCCCCGTCAGTACCGCCCTAGCTGCTGTCACTTGCTATCGCGAGATGGATCTAGTGACGGGGCCGCTGACCTGGTGCCGCAGGAGACGGGCCCCAACGAGGAACCCGAAGCGACCGGAGAACGGGATCGCGCCATCTCGCGCGGTCGCCCAGGGGATCTGCACGCCCAGACTCTCGAGGTCACGCACGATCGAGTGCATCAGGGCGCTTCCGACGCCGTGACGCTGCAGCTCCGGCTCAACAGCGATGAACCTCAGCCTTATTGGAGGACTGAGTTCGGGCAGGGCCGGGAAGGGTGTCGGATAAAGGCTCGCTGTACCGAGGACTCGGCCACGCCTCACCTTCTTCAAACAGGTGGAAGTTCTGTTGCGACCTCATGCGCTCATCACTTTGATCGACCAATCGCACTCGGTGATGACCTGAATGTGGACGGTATAGTCGCCGAAGTTGATCCCGCTCGCGGTGCCGTTACCGCTCATGGCTAGGCGGTTGACGGTCGCGCCGCCAGTGGTCGGCTCTCCGTTGTCGTTGTCCACCTCGAGGATGAAGTTGCCGCTCATGCCCAACGACGTGCAGCCGAAGGCGTAGGCGACGTTGTAGCTGGGTGTCGGGTGGAAGGCCGGGGACTCGCCGCTCCCCGACCCGCTCGCCGTCACGAGGACGGTCGGCGCGGGCGGCGGGGTGGGGGCCGGGGTCGGCTTCGGGGTCGGAGGAGGAGTGGGCGTGGGGGTCGCGGTCGGCGGGGCCGTCGGCGTGGGAGCCAGCGTAGGGACCGGTGTGCTCTGGCTGGCCGCAGGCGTGGGGGTGTTGGCCTGTGGCTGCGACGGCGCGACTGCGTTGCCGATGAGGCCGAGCGCGAACAGGCTAAGGAGCAGGGCACAGGCCGATGTACGCCCACAGGAAACCGACCGCGACCGGGCGGTGAATCTTCGGTTTCGGCGGTCGCGGGCGATAGGACGGGTCGGTCACGGGTACGGCCTCCGGGGGTCGAAATGACGGCAGCGACTATCGCTCAGCGCGTCGTATGAACGCCGACCGTCGATCCACAGCTGGTCCTGTAGATCAAGCGAGGACCACGGCCGTAGGAGCAGCGTTCGGCGCGGGGGCATGTGCCGGCGTCGACGGTGGCGCCGTCGTGATAGTCGACCCCTGCCCCCCGCGGGCCGTTGCTCACGGTCGCCGAAGTGCGACACGCGGCGAGAACGACCGGAGCACGAAAAATCTACAGACGTCACAACCTCCCCGGCCCAGCCGGATACGATGACCATCGGACCCCCGCCATCAAGTTTGGGCCGGGCACCACCGTACCCCGCTCAGCGTCGTGTCCGTTGAGCACGCTTATAGGCCAGAATTCGCCGGTCGATCAAGGGACATTTATCCCCCCACCGGGGGACAACAACACCTGCAGCAGCGGCACCATGACCCGTCCTCCGATGCCATCCATCATTTGCGAAATGGGCACTCGCGCTCAACCGATGACGGGCGGACCTTCACCAGCCTCGCCGACCGATCGACCGGCCAACCAGGGATCCCTTTCCTCCTCGCGGCACATCGACCGCCGCTTCGTGCCTTGGATCACGAAGGTCGTGGTCGGCGTCCACAACGAGTTGGGTGACATCAGGTTCCGCTGTGGTCGATGTGGACATCACATCCTGGGATAACGGTTTTCGAGTTCTCGGAAGGCAAGCCGGATGGTGTGGCTCAGGGCTGCGCCGAATGCAGGGTCGTCCGTGTGGGGTGGTGTCGTGGGGTTCAGCTAGGGCGGTCTCGGAGCCGTGTGCAACACGGATGCAACACGAGCTGGTGATGAAGGGTCGGTCTCAGTCGGTCCTGGCTGGGCCCGTTGTGGCGGGTGGCCGTTGCGGTCCGTCGCCGGCGTGGTGGTGGAAGGCTGCGGGTTCGTTGCCCAGTGCGGTGAGAGCGTCAAGCTGTGCCGCTTCGAGCTCGACGTCGATGGCGCTGGCGTTGGCGTTGAGCTCGTCGGGGGTTTCGGCGCCCACGATGGCGGAGGCGACGGCTGGACGGGATAGCAGCCAGGCGAGCGAGATCTGATACGGGCGCAAGCCCCAGTCGCGGCTGTAGCCGTCGACTTGTCGGGCGAGAACGATCTCGGCGGGGGTGAACGCAGCTCTCCCAAAGCGTTGGTCGCCTGCGACGTCGCGATCGAGGACGGCCAGGTCGGCGAGGAGGCCGCCGTGCAGCGGGGCGTAGGGGACGATCGACACCCCAAAGTGCTGACAGGCGGGTCCGAGTTCGCGTTCGGCGGCCCGGTCGATGAGGTTGTACTTCACCTGCGCGGCTACCGGGGCCTGCAGGCGCCGATCGTCGGCGATCCACAGGGCGTGGATGAGTTGCCACGCGGGATGGTTGGACAGGCCGACGTAACGGATTTTCCCCAGCCTAATGAGGTCGTCATAGACGGCCAAGGTCTGCTCCAAGGGTGTGTCCGGGTCCGGGTCGTGCGCGTAATAGAGGTCGATGTAATCGGTCTGGAGCCGGCGCAGGCTGGTCTCGACTTGGCGGATGATGTGACGGCGAGACAAGCCGCGGTCGTTAATGTCGTGCCCGACCAACCCGTTGGACTTGGTGGCGATCACCATCTGCTCGCGGCGGCCGCAGAGGGCGCGGCCGAGCATTAACTCTGCCGGTTCACGATCGGCTGCGGCGGGAGCGCCTGGCCGGTCGAACACAGGCATGTTGCCGTACGTGTCGGCGGTGTCGACGAAGTTGATGCCGAGATCCAGGGCCGCGCCGACGACTCGGTCAGCGTCGTGGGCGGTGGGAGCGACGCCGAAGGTGGCGGTGCCCAGACAGATCCGCGACACCTTGACTCCAGTCGAACCGAGTACCAAGTACTTCATGGGCAAACTTCCTTGTCTTCCGTGGCCTGAGCACGCGGGCTAGCGGGCGGTTTGGCCGCCGTCGATACGGCAGCGCGACGGCGTTGGTGAAATTGGCTCCGGGGCTGCACAGCCACAGCACGGCGGTAGGGGTCGGCTGCGCCTGCGGGGTCGGGCTTTCGGCTACCTCTAGACTCAAATATAACCATACGGTAAGATTTGGTCAAGTAGTTATCGGAGAGGGACGAACCATGTCACGTACCGCTGGGACCATCAGCCGGGGCCCGTACCGGACCGGGATTCGCCGGCGCGAACAAATCGTCACCGCCGCTATCGGGGTGTTCGGCGAGCACGGCTATGCCGGCGGATCAATTCGCACCATCGCCGACCGGGTCGGGGTCTCGCACGCCGCCCTGCTCCAGCACTTCGGCAGCAAGGAGGGGCTGCTCACCGCGGTCCTGGAAGAATGGGACCGCCAAACTGTTGAAGCCAGCCTCGCTGGTGTCGACGGCCTCGACTATTTTCGCCGGTTGCCCGTCGTCATGGGCGCGCACCTGGGCAACCGCGGCTTGCTCGAGCTGTTCACCACTATCGCCGCCGAAGCATCCAGCCCCGCCCACCCGGCTCACACCTTTATCCAGGCGCGCTACAGCAAGAATCTGGACACCCTCGCTACGCACCTGCAGCAAGCGGTCGACACCCGCGACGTGGCGCCGCTCAGCCCAGCCGAGATTCGGATCGAGGTGCACCTGGTCACAGCGGTCCTGGACGGTATTGGGCTGCAATGGCTCCTCGACCCGACGACCGATGTCGTGGCCAGCGTCAGCACGTACATGACCCGAACCATCACCGGCTGGCGCATCGGAAACCATCCGAGCGGGTAAAGACTGGTCCACTGGGGGGTCCGCGAGTTCAACCTGTCCCGGCCCGTAGCCTTCAGTCCCGAGCTATTTGCTGTACTCGTTGCTGTATACGGGAGGCGGGGATGGTCGCTGGAGCCGACTCTTACTCGCCTGGCGGCGATGGCCGCCGACGCGCTGATCGTGCACATGACGTGTCCCCTTTGCGGCGATGACCTTGGTCCCGTCCGTTTTCCCGGCGACATGCTCCCGCTGCTCGACTGAGAGAGCCTACGATCCCTGCTCCGATCGGCACCCCGAGGCCACGGGGATGTGGGAGTTCCACGTGGAGAGCGATGTCGACCGCAGGAGGACGGCGATGGCGGGCCGGGACGAATCACGGCGTTTCAGATGGTGGGCGACTGCCCGATATTGTTTGCGGTCCCTGCGAGGGACCGGCGCAGGATCGAGCGCCAGCGCCTCCGGAAATCCGAACTTGGCGAGCGGGACCGGCGATTCTTGCAGGCGCTCCGCGACCTGGGGTCGCCAGGCAGAGCGGTGGACGTCGGACGCCGGGCGGGGATAACCGGGCAGAAGTCGAGATACTGCGCCGAGCGAGCGCGAGCTGATCGAGCGGCTCCCCGATCGTCGCCTGCAGGCGCGATGATCTTGCCGACGGCCCCGATTCGAACCCGGGGGCTCACGGTCCCGAAACATGAGGCGGGGCCCCGGGGGCGGTCGCCACGTGCCGGTGGATGTTGGCCTCATCTCAGGATGGCGGTTCCAAATGTCGCCTGGGGGTGCCACCGGGCCGCGGCATACCGCGCCGTTCGTGACCCCCTTCGTGACCCCCCACCTTCCGGAAGGATGACCGTCCGCGCTGCCCGTACCTGACTCGATCTCGGACTGCGGCAAACTCAGGGCAATGCGGTTGCCTCCGGAGGAACCCCCGGCCGGCCCCTGGCGTGTGGCGCAGCTCGTCGAGGTGTTTGAGCAGACCGTCGGGACCGCAAGGCACTCGGGGATCGCAGTCGTGGGGATCGACGGGAGGAGCTCGAGCGGCAAGACGTCTCTGGCGAGACGGGCGTTGGCGTTGTTGGCGAATGCCTCAATCGTCCACACGGACGATATTGCATGGCACTATTCCGCGTTCGACTGGGCGCATCTGCTGGTGGAGGGGGTTCTGGAGCCTGCTCGTTCCGGCAGGCTCGTCTCATTCCGTCCTCCGGCCTGGGATGCAAGGGGCCGCAGTGGCTCCATAGAGGTTCCGGCCGATACCAAGCTTCTACTCGTGGAGGGAGTCGGCGCCTCACGGCGCGAGGTGCGCGGTTTGCTCGATGGTGCCTTGTGGATTCAGACCGACCTGGATGAGACGCCGGCGCGTGATCGGGTCAGGGTCGCGGCCGGGGAGATTGGCCCAGAGGACTACGACGCATGGATGGCGGAGGAGGCCGAGTTCATCGCAGATCAGCGACCTTGGGAACACGCGCGCCTGATCATCTCGGGGAGTTCATGCGACTTGCCGATGCTGGCGACTGAAGTCTTGGTGGCCGACCCCCGGGCTGTTGCCGGGTTAGAAGCCGAGCCTTCGCGTGGACCTTGCGGTTAACAGCCCCCGGCGCGCGTACTCGGGGATCACTTCCCGAGTCCCAGCGGCTGTCGCGCGGGTCCTCGGGCATCCGGCATCGTTCGTCTGGGTTTGCTACACCCGCTGCTACTCCTGACGATAAGTGGATGCGTTGATGCTTCTCCATGCGCCCCAGTACGGCCGCGGGCGATCGGACCTTCCTGGTCACTCGTCGTCGCGTCCCCACAGGTTTACGTGAAAGACGAGGAGCTCGCGCGCCGGCACCCGCTTGCCCGGGCGGTCACACGGTCGAACGGCAAGCGTATAGGTTCGCGCTCATGGCGACGTTGACCAGGCGCGACCGGGAGTTGTTCCTGGCCGAGCCGCATATCGCTGCTTTGTCGGTGGCGGCCGGCCCGGGCCGGGGCCCGCTGACCATGCCCATTTGGTATCAGTACGCGCCTGGTGGGGAGGCATGGGTGCTCACTCCTGCGGCGTCGCGGAAGGTCCGGCTGATCGAAGCAGCCGGGCGTTTCACGCTGATGGTCGACCGGGTCGAGCCGACCACCCGGTACGTATCGGTGGAGGGACCGGTCTCGCGCACGGTGCCGGGAACGGAGGAGATGGTGCGGGAGATCGCCGGGCGCTACCTGTCGCTCGAGAAGGCCGCGGCGTACGTCGAGTACGCCACGGCGGACTTTGGCGAACACCTAGGGATCTATCTGCGCCCTGAGCGGTGGCTGTCGGCGGATCTCGGGCCGCCCGACGGTCCTTGGACCTGAGAGGTTTTACAGATTCCGGGTGCCGTATCGCCGGGTAACGGCAGGGCCGCTGCGAAGTTCGCGGGCTGCGGGTCGAGGTACGGGCTGGTCGTTGGGGTGACGGGTGGTGTCGTTCGGTATGGCACGCGTGCGGCACACGCGAGGGGGGCCGGCGGCCACCAGGACCAGGACCAGGTCGTTTTGGGGGTCGTGTCGGGCAGGACCGATGCGCCGGTGACCTGTGGATGCCCGCTGGGGCCACGATGGGACTCAGTGATGCCTCGCGGCGCTCAGGGTGGATTACGCGGAGTTTGCAAACTACGAACCTGGCGAATTGGCTGTCCTGTCCGCCAACGTTCTCCGCGAACCGCCAGGGTTGGCGTCGGTGCGCGGACGCTTGCCCGGGCCGAATCGGCTTTCTGTAAGTTGACCTGTACGGTCAGCGTCGATGGTTGTGACGACGGATCGGCGAGCGCCTGGAGGCGGGCACGCTGGGTGAGAACCGATGTCTGAGAGCTTCCCGACAGCGCTTCTGCCAGCCCTGGAAGCTTGGGGGCAACCAGTCACGATGGTGCTTGGCGAAATGAGTCATGGTGGTCTGGCCGGACGGGCTTGGCGTGGCGAGCGTGCCGGTCAGCCGGTGGTGCTGAAGCTCGCGTTCGACAGGCCGAGGTTCGTCGTGCCTGGACTCTTGGTGTCGGCCGCACTAGCCGCACGAGGACTTCGGACTGGGCCTCCGATCATGACGGTGGATGGCGCCGCTGGAGTCGAAGTTCGCGGTCCAGAGACACAAGCGTGGACTCTGGCGATGCTGCGTTTCGAGCCGGGACGCCCGCTCGAGGCTCCAACCGTGGGGACCTTGCGGTTAACAGTCGTCCTGATCGCGAGTCCGGAGGGTCCACCGAGTTCCTCAGGTGTCGATGGACTCGGCCTTTGGTCGGTCCCGGTCTCAGGTGGTCCGGGGCGTTTGGGGTACGAATAGGGACGTTCATCGACCTGGACGCCGCCTCGTGACTTCCTGGACGATCCACATATTGCCATCGGGGTCGGTGAAAGAGCAGAACGATTGGTAGCTGGTGCGATCGGGGTGGGTGCCCGGCTGCCGCGCCTCGATCGGGAATGGAGGTCCGTGCCAGATGTCAGTTGGGTCGATGCCACCGTGGGCCAGTTCGTCATGGGCGGCCTCGATGTCGGAGACAACCAGCGTCCCCTCGGCAGAGCCGGGCGCCGCCGTGGTGAGCCCCTGGCCGAACGTGACCGAGGTCCCGGAGCCCGGCGGGGTGAATTGGACGATGCGAAGGCCATCCAGCGGGGCAACGTCGTCATCGAGCCTCCAACCCAAACGCTCATAGAAATCCTTGGACCGATCGACATCGGACACGGCGATGATCTGGACCTCGAACTTCATGTCGACCTTCTCCGCATGTGGCCGCCTCTCCGCGGTGTCTACATCGTTAGTGCGCATGGCTACCTCCAGGCGTTGTTCAAGGAAATACCAATCGATCTCCGTAATGGTATGTCTTCAAGTCTGACCTCGGAGCCTCATCTTGCTGGCTTGACCGTCTGGCATTGACCTTGCAGTTGTCAACACTCGACCCCCTCGTCGATCGACCAGCTGCCGAGGGGGGCGAGGCATAGCGCATCACGGATGCCAGCATCCTCGAACGCGAGAGTGAGGCGGTCGAGAGGCTCGGAATAGATGGACCAGCCCTGATAGTGGGCCGGGACGATGCGAGCGGGGCCGAGCAGTATGGCGACGTCGGCGGCACGCTCGCTCGTCAGGGTGAGGGGGCGGTTCTCCAGCTTGCTCGGTCTGCGAGCGGCCCCGGCGAACAGCACCGCGATGTCGATGTGCGGATGCCGGGCCACGATGTCAAGGATTGGCATCGCGCTCGCGTTGTCACCGCTGACGTAGATCGTCGGCAGCGCTTCCCCAGAGAGCACGAAGCCTGTCACCTCACCGTTCACGTTTCCGCTTTCGTCTCGCGCTCCGTCGAGCGGCCCGTGGATCGCCGGGACGGCCTCGATCGTGATCTCACGCCCTCCGTCGGCTCTCGCCAGGGTGACCGTCTCCCACGTCGCGAGCCCGACTGCGGTGCCGCCGAGTCGCATCGCCGCACCTGGTGTCGTGATGATGCGCCCCGCCGAGTGTGTGATCTCCCGTCCGCGAGCGTCGAAGTTGTCCTGATGCTGGTCGTGGCTGAGCAGGACGGCATCGACGTTCCCGAGTGCGTCGGCCGAGATCGCAGGACCCTCGGTCTTCGTCAACGGGCCGTAGTTACCTGGCTCGTTGAACGTCGGATCCGTCAGGAAGCGCAGCCCGCCGATGTCGAGGACGACGGTCGAGCCGCCGACGACGCCGATCGCAAGCGGTCTCTTCTCACGGCAGATCAATGGATGTTCCATGAGACTAGCCTACAAACGCCTCACGGCAATTGTCAACTGGTACCGTGAGATCGGTGATTGGATCGAACGAGGTGCTCGCGTTCGTCAACACGCGCCTGGAGCGGCCAGGAAAGGAGGTCGTCGAGCTGCTCGGTGACGTGGACGTGGCCGGACGCTGGCTTCGGATCAGACTCGGCTGGCGCGGCGCTCCACGTCTCTCTCCCGGTGATCTGGAGATCATCGCCGAGTTCCGATGTGCGCTCCGCGCTCTGCTGCGCGCGCGGATAGGCGGTGCTGTACCCGATCCCGACGACCTGTACCTGCTCAACGCCTACGCGAGCGGGTACCGAAGGTCGAACGGCTGAGCGGCAGCTGGCGCCGCGAGACGATCGTGGTCGAGCGATCTGACGCGCGCTCGGGCTCACTTCCCGCGGTGCTGGGAGGCCTCGCGTCCGCGGCAGTCGCGGTCCTCGGCGCTGGCGATGAAGCCCTCGCCGAATGTGCGGCCGACGACTGCGTCGTGCTGTTCAGGCGGGCCGACCCCCGTCAGCGCTGGCATTCGGAGCGCTGCGGCAACCGCGTGCGGGCAGCCCGGAGTTACGTACGCCGGCACTCGCGTCACAGCGGGTGACTCGCTGGGTCGGGCCGGATACTCCCCGGTTTCCCCAGTGGTCAGGGTAGCGCGCGCAGGTCGATCCTGAGACATCGCCGCCTTGCTCAGGAGTGTCTCGGGAAAAGGTGATCATTCGAGCCGAGCTGTCGCGGGGCGCATGAGCTGTCCGACGTGGCGCGCCGCCAGTCGTCCGGTCGGCGCATCCGATGCCGAGCCAGGTCGGCCTTGGCCCGGGTGCTGGGTCGGGTCGTCGTGTACAGCCCACGTCGGCCAGGTCATCGATTAATATGTGCTCGAACTGCTGTCTCACGTACTCTTCGGGTCTGAGTGTGACCGGCTTACCTGTAGCGTAGTCGGGGATCGTTTCTGGCACGGGCAAGCCTCCTGTCTGTGGTAGGCCTGGTGATCTCGTCAGTGCTGCGTTGGGAATCGGAATTGACCGTCGGGCCCGGCTTGCAGCGGCACGACATCAATCACTGCGTCCGGATTGAGTGGCCCGTAGATATGTGGGAGCGGGGTGTCGAAGCCAGGGACGGGATCGTGGCGCACTTCTGACCGGACCTTCGTCTCATCAATGACGAGCACGACTAGGTTGGAGTCACCTTGATAGAAGGCATTAGCGACTTGGTCTACCTGGGCGGGCTTGGCGCACCCATGTATGAAGCCTTGCTGTTCCAGGGTACGGCCCTTGGTTGACTGCCGATACTCGCCAAGTCTCTGGCCCTGGTCCCAGTCGTTCCTATATGCGAGGTGATAGATCATTGTCATGTGTGAATCCTCTGAGACTTCGCATTTCTGTGATATGGTGGTTGAACTCGTTCACCGGACGCGTGTGCGGTGCAATGCCGTTAAGCATGCGCTGGAGATCTAAAAGGTAGAGTGTTGCGCGCTGCGAGTCGAGCTTGCGAACCAACTCTGAAGCATCAACGGCGAGCTGGCATGCCTGGTGTACGCTGCCGGTACCTGCCTTGGCTTCGGCGAGAATGATGGTGTTAAAGGCTCGTGCCCGGCTGAGGTCCGGGGTCATGCGGATCGCATCCTCCGCAAAGGAGGAGCACTGCGACCAGTCACCGAGGTCGCGGAGCGCGTGTGCAAAACGGGCTGCCACGTAGGGCCGATCAAGGTAGCGCAGCCACTCCGGTCGTGCCACTCCGGACGACTTGTCGAAGTGAACTTGGGTCTTGTGCAGCGCTGTGGCCGCAGATCGACTGTCCTGACGGAGGGCGTGACCCTGCGCCTCCGCGAGATACGCCTCGGCAGTGAGGCTGGGAATGCTGGTCCTTTGAGCCGATTGCTGAGCTGCTCGGGCCGCCTCGATGGCGAGGAAAGGATTGCGGAGGTGTGGTGCGTGGTGGCTCGTCGCCGCAAGGACCTCGGCGCTGAAGGCATCGTCGTGTGCGTAGGTCGCGAGGGTGAGGGCCGTTCCGAGGTGCTGATCGGCGGCGTCATGGTGCCCGACGTCGAATTCCATCCAAGCGACCAGGTGGGCGAGCTGGGACGCCGCGATCCAGAGCTTCGGCGCTGATTCTGTCGGCTCGCCAAGTTCACGGAGCTTGGGCAGTACCCGGCCGTTGAGATAGTCGGCGGCGACCGTTCGGGCATATCCACCGCCGAGCTGGCTGTCGAGCTGGCGGAGCTTACGAGTGAACTCAGCGCATGTAAAGGAAAGGTCGCTGGGGTTGGCGAGCTGGGTCGTTCGAAGGGCATCGTCGATGATCACGCTCGGAGCGGTGGCCGCGATCGTCCCCAGCTTGAGGAAGTCGCGACGGTTCACGTCTGGTTGGGAGTCGATCGGTGCCCAGCCGGCAATGACGGGTTCGGGATACCGAAGTGCGAGCGACATTCGGCCGATGTCCGCGATGCTCGGGGTTGCTCTGCCGTTTTCGACGTCGCGGAGCCACCGGGAGGTTTTGCCGACGAAGTCCGCCAGGACTTCCTGCGAGATGCCACGGCGGGTTCGCAGCTGACGGATGCGGATTCCGTAGGTGGGATCTTCCATGGCTCAGGCACCCCTTCGACGATGAGGTGCAGAGAGGCGGAAAACCGGAAGGAAATTTCCGGCAGCAGGCATCCGGTCAAGCCTCCTTGGACACTGCAGGCTCGGTGTCATGGCCGCCGGGTTCCGGTTCGTCGCTCACCTGGAGGTCCTCGACTTTCACCCCGAGGACCTTAGCGAGGCGCTTCGCAGCAGCTTTCCGCGGTCGCGCTCGGTCCAACTCCCACGAGCGGACGGTGTTCGCGGAAACGCCCAGCCGTCTGGCTACCGCAGCTTGCGTGTACTCGCCGGGGATGAGCTTGTCGCGTTCCTCACGGATGGCGCGGATGCGATTCCCCACCGTGCCGGCGAGTCTAGGGCGCTTCTTGGCGAGGTTGCGAGTTCGAGACTTGGGGTTGACGGCCATGAGAAACGGTACTAGGCTAAGTTCTGATCTTACAACTTAGCTTTGAATGTCAGCGGTGATGTACGACGGTTCAGCGGCTGGCAAGGGGTCGCAGCGAAAAGCCGGTGCCGGTGAAGCCGGTCGAGGAAGGTGCCGAGGCAGCGTCGATCGCGGTGGGCGGAATCGAGCTGGCGCTTCTCGAGCTCCGGTTGCTGCGGCCGCATGAGCCCGAGTGGGAGGTCGAGTGGACCCACTTGTTGCAGGAGGCGGGACGCCTGTTGGGTGCGGCGCGGGGCATTGCGAGGGAGCTCGGCCTCGCGGACCGGCCATGAGGCGCGTGGTGGTCGAGGTCCGGATGTTCTGGATCCCGACGACGGAGGACTGATCGATGCCGAACGCACAGAACTACGTGAGCGTGATGGGGACCGTGACGCGGAAGCCTGAGCTCCTGGCCACGCCCACCGGGAAGTACAACGCGGAGCTGCTGCTCGCCGTTTCTCGCGGCTTCAAGCGGGAGGACGGCACCGACTGGATCCGGGTCCGCTGCTGGCAGAAGACGGCGGAGCTTGCAGCTCAGTACCTGGATAAGGGGGCTCGCGTCCAGGTAATGGGCCGGCTGCGCGGGGACTTCTACGACTCGAAGGACGGCAAGACCCGCCTCGGTCAGGAGGTCGTCGCCGACCAGGTGCAGTTCCTTTCCAGGCCACGGGCGGGCACATTGACCCGTCGTCAGAACCACCGCCGGCTCAGGGGCGGCGGTCGGCCGCGTGATCGTGTGGAGGTTGCGGAGAAATGGCGAAGAAGGAGAGCTTGCTTGTCGGGATCATCGTGCTGTTCCTCGCGTACGCCATGCTGCCCACCCTCGGCTCGATGGTGGGCGGCGCACTTGACGAGGCCACCACGGTACTGCTCGCGGTGGCGCCGAAGGTCGCGGTGGTTGCCGGCCTCGCGGCGCTGATCATGCTGTGCATCCCGTTCACCCGGCACCACGCGCACGGGATGCTTTTCGCGGCGATCCTCCTCGCAGTGGTCGCAGCGGGGTTTTCGACGATCGTGGCTTGGCTCGGGGGCCACAGTGCCGTGCTGACGGCCGACGTGCTGAATGCGGGCAACACTTTGCTCGCGCGAGTCAATGGGCAGGGAGGCTGAGCCGTGGCGGGCAAGAAGGAGAAGAAGGCCTTCGCACGGGACCGGGTCGTCGGCCTCGGCGGCGCCGTCGGCGTTGGGGCGGTCGTCGAGCTGCTCGCTGCGGTGGGGGCGATCGCGCACCCGCTGATGGTCGTGATCCCAACGGTGACGGTGGTCGGTCTGGCGGTCTGGCTCGTCTGGAGTGGGACGCTGCCGTCGAAGGCGACCCGGGTACTAGCGCGGATCATGCAGCTGGAGGACGAGCGTCCACAGCTGCGCCGCATCTGTAAGGAGGGGTCGGTGTGGCGACTGGCCTGGAAGATGCCGGTGGGAGCCACCGTGGCGGATCTGCGGTCGAAGCTGGACGCGATCCAGGAGGCTCTGGACTGCTCCGCACGCTGCTGGTACGACCGGGGGCTGCTCTGGGTTGAGCTGGGGACCAACCGGCTCCCCGACCTAGTGGACCGTAACGGTGGGATGTGGTGCACGAATCCGTCGTGAGACGTCGGTGTATTTCCATTTGATCGGTCGAGCCGTTTTGTTGTACTCGCGGATGTAGCGGAGAAGCTTGCGACTGAGGTCGGCAGTTGAGGTGAAAATGCCGCGGGCGATGAGGTCTCGCTCGATCTTGCTCAGCCAGAGCTCGACCTGGTTGAGCCAGCTCGAGTATGTCGGCGTGAAATGGAGCTTGACGTTGGGGTGAAGATGCAAAAACTCCTTGACCCGCGTCGTCTTGTGTGCCGAGAGGTTGTCGGCGATGATGTGGATCTCTTCCTGCCTCGGGCGGCTCGCTACGACGGCGCTCAAGAATGCCACGAACTCCTGGCTGGTGTGGCTGAGGACCGTCTTCCCGATCACCTGGCCGGTTCGCGTGTCGAGCGCGGCATAGAGCGAGAGCGTGCCGCGGCGGATGTATTCGAACCCATGCCGTTCGGCGCGACCGGGGGAAAGGGGCAGTGCTGGAAGGGTGCGATCGAGGGCCTGGATCGCCGACTTCTCGTCGACGCTGAAGATTGCCGCGTGCTGGGGCGGGTTCACGTAGAGGCCAATGATGTCGGCCGCCTTGGTCTCGAAATCGGGGTCGTTGGAGGCCACGTAGCGATCGAGACGATGCGGCTTCAGACCGGCACGCGACCAGACCCGGGCCACCCGCATGTGGCTGACCCCGAGCACCTGAGCCAACCTGCGGGTACTCCAGTGAGTGCTGCCATCCGACGGCTTCTTCTGGGTGAGGGCCAGGATCTTAGCCTCCAAGCGCTGTGACTCCGAGCTCTTGCGGCTGCCCTGATGGCGGCCATACAGTCCTTCCAGCCCTTCCTCCAGGAAGCGACGACGCCACAGTCCAACGGTGGTCTGACTGCATCCCAACTTGTCAGCGACGACGCGATAGGAGTTGCCTTCGGCGAGCAGGAGGATGACACGAGCGCGTTGCACATCGGACGCAGGCAGGCTTCGAGAGCGGGCGTTGACCGTCAACTCCGCGCGCTCTTGATCGGACAGCACGAGGGGCTGGGACGTCGAGAACACGCCTCACATTGTACACCAGAAATGGGTGTTACGGTCCACTAGTGGACTTCGGGCGCTTCTGCGAGCGTTCCCGGTCGGCGGCTGAGCGGCTCGCGCTGCCCATGCCTCTGGGGGAGTCGAAGGTGGGTCCTCTTTGGGCAGACCTGGAGGCATCGCCCCATCTCCTCATCGGGGGGACGACGGGAGCCGGCAAGTCAGTGCTGCTGCGCCAGGCGGTGACTGCCCTGGTGCTGCGTTACGGGCGGATCGGCTGCGAGTGGTGCTGGTCGACCTGAAGGGCGGGATGGAGTTCAACCTGTTCCGCAATGTCCCGCACCTCCTGTACCCGGTCGTGACCGAGCTGGAGGATTGCGAGATCGCGCTCGGTCTGGTCGGGCAGGAGATGGATCGGCGGCAGGCGAAGTTCGCGTCTGCCGGCGTGGAGAACCTCTCGGAGTGGAACGCGAGCCACGCTGGTGAGGAGTTGCCCTGGCTCGTGGTCGCGGTGGACGAGTTCGGGGAGCTGCGGGCCGCTGATGTCCCCCGCCAGAGCCCCGAGCGTGGGAGGCGGGACGCCGTACACGCTCTGATCTCCAGGGCGGGTCGCATCGGTCGGGCGGTCGGCGTTCACCTGGTGGTGTGCACCCAGCGGCCCGACGCAGACACGGTGACGCCGCAGCTGCAGGCCCAGCTTCCCGCGACGGTGGCCCTCCACTGCGTAACGGACACGAACTCGAGAGTGCTGCTGGACAACTCTGCTGCCGCCGATCTGGCCCCCCGACCTGGTCGTGCGATCTGGCAGTGGGAGGACCAGGTCGAGGTGCAGCTTCCGATGCTGGAGAAGGCGGAGGCGCGGGCTCTGTTGGCGGAGCGGTACCCGGTGTCGGTCGACGGAAGTGTGCTCGATGCCGCCGCGGCTCCGAAGGGTCGGGCGGATGCTGCGTAACGGTTGCCACCCACGACCAGGCTCATTGCCGAGCGAGGGCGGTCAAGGCCGCGAAGCGCCAACGGGAAGCCTTGACGGCCCGGTGCACTGCACGCTCTCACCCTGGCCCATCAGGGACGTCGGTCCGCATGGATCCGACGTCCCACGGGCGGAACGAGGGTCCGTGAGTGTCTGGCACGGGGCGTGTCTCACCGTGCCCTATCTGTCCCTGCGTGAGATCGCGGAGGGGTGATATGAGGCTGCTTGCGAGTGGTATTGACACGCTGAACCTGTCAGTGAAGGGGACGATCAGGGAGCGGTCTGGGATCTCCTGGCCGAGGTCCAGCAGCGAGCTCGGGCGAATGAGGACGTCGCGCCGCTGTCGTTCCCGATCACCGAGGAGGACTTCGAGTGCCGCCCTTACGGGTGGCGCGGGTACACCTACTGGCTGTCGTCCCCGGACTATGAAGTGATGGTGGGGCGATCGGCCAAGTTCCCGGCGGTGCTCGTGCAGGCGCACTCGGCGTTCCTGCACTCCGTCGGAATCGATCCTGCCCTCGACCAGGTGGAGCGGCTGCTCCGGCTCGACCTGATCGATGGGCCGTTTAAACACAATACCGTTAACTTAGGTAGAGGATGGGCTCTGGGCGGGCGAGGGTCGGCTGGGGCCACTCGCGGTGCTCTGCGCGCTTGACGTGGTATTTCGACATCTTCCGCTTGACAACGCGCGGGTTCGCGCGGAGCCGGCGAGGTGAGAGCGGCAGGTCGAGGATCTCATCGATCGCTCGCCGACGGGCCAGCGCCAAGTGCTGAGGGGGAAAAAGCGCTGCCGGGAGCGGAGGTGCTGCGTCGTGCGACGCGCAGACTGCGCAGGAAGGAGAGGCGATCCGGGTCCAGCCCGGCCTGGACAGCGGCGTCATGATGAGGGCCCTGATCGCGTAGTGGGTGAGCAGATACCCGTAGGCCTCCTGATAGACGCCTTCGGGTTGCCTGGACCGCACCACCATCTTGGACCCCCGCTGATGGGTCTTCAACTCGTCCATCGTGTTCTCGAACTCCCAGCGCTGGGCGTAGAGAGCCGCCAGCTCGGCAGCCGGCGCCCGCTCGGGATCGAGGATGGTGGTCAACAGTCGGTAGCGCTCGAGACCCGAGCGGCCGGGATCGTCGATCGTGTACTCGATCGCTCGCACGGACTGGGGTCGCTCTCGCCGCTGATCGCTGCTGTCGTAGATCCGCGTCACCCAGGATCCGTCCTCCAGCACCTGATCCGGCTCCAGGCGGAGGTTGCCGACGCGCCAGAGCAACTCGGCGCGCTGGCCGCTGGCGATCTGCCAAAGCCGGAAGCTGTAGATGCCACGGTCGGCCAGGCAGAGCATGCCCGGCCCCAGGTTGTGGCAGAGATCCTCGGCCAGGCTCTGCTCACCGCGCCAGCAGGGGCCAAGCTCGGCCGCGATCACCGCGTGGGTCCCGCACTCGGCCAGCCCGACCATCCGCAGCTGGGGGAAGGCCGTCCGCCCGCGGCCGGTTCCTGGGCGGCCGAAGGCCCTCTCGTTGGCCTCCGTGTCGGCCACGTCCAAGCAGGTCCCATCCATCGCCACCAGGCGCCAATCGTGGTACCAGGCGCCCGGCAGCCCGGGCTCCGCCAGCGGCCTCGCCACCTCCCGAAACAGATCCCGGACCGGCTCCACCCCCAGCCGCCCGCGGCTCTTGAAGATGGCAACCTTGCTCGGCACCTGCCAGCTCTGATGCCAGTGCGTCAGCCACGACAGCCCCTCCACCAGATGGCGCATGACCTCCTCGTAGGAAGCCTCGGCGTAGAGCGCCATCGCCATCACGTAGTAAACGACCACGCGCGCGGGCAGCAGCCGGTGTCGCTCCTCGGTCCTGCCCGCCTCCGCCACCACCCGATCCACCAGCTCCGGCGGATAGGTACGTGTCAGAACCCCGATCGAGATGTGATCCGAGAGCCGCTGCTCGGTTTCTGGCTTACGCCAGCCCACTCGTGGCACTGCTCGTGGTCCCTCGGGGACCAGAGTACCACAGCTTGTGGCCTTAAGTTAACGGTATTGCGTTTAGAGGCCCTCTTCGCCGTCGCCGTGACGGCGGGCCTGCGGCGCGGGGAGCTGCTCGCGCTGCGGTGGGCGGACCTCGACCTCGATCAAAACCGGCTTCGCGTGGTGGGCTCGCTCGCTCGTGCTCGCGGTGCTGGCATGTCGGTCACCAACCCGAAGACCGCGAAGTCTCGTCGAGGGGTGGAGTTGACTGCGACGGCCGTGGAAGCGCTGCTGCGGCATCGGACGGCTCAGGCCGCTGAGCGGCTTGCGGCGGGGCCTTTCTGGAAGGACATGGATCTCGTGTTCACGAACAGGACGGGTGGTTTTTTGAGGGTCAACGACCTCTACATGGCGTACCGCCGAGTTCTCGATCGGGCGGGGCTGCCCCGCGTTCGCTTTCATGACCTCCGACACACGGCCGCGACTCTGATGCTGAGTCGCGGCGTGCACCCAAAGGTCGCGTCGGAAATGCTTGGCCACTCCACGATCGCGATCACGCTTGACCTGTACAGCCACGTCACCCAGACCATGCAGCGGGAAGCCGCTCGTGCGGTAGATGCCGCACTGCGGTCCAAGTAGGGACGGCCTACCCCAGCGGTGCCCTGCGCAGGGGCGCGGCGCTGGCCGTTCCAGGAAGCCACTCTCCGGGCTGGAGGTGGCGTCTCCCAGCGATCGCGGGCCGGTGCCCCGATCTTGAGGCAACAGCGCAGTGGCTCGCCGCCTGAGGGAACCCGGACGGGGCGGCACCGCTGGGGCGGTGACCCCGTTGCCGTCAGCGTTGCCGTCAACTCGGTGTCTCCGCCTTCATTGGGTCTTGGAATCGAAGAAAATTCGAGTTCAAAATGGCGGAGAGGGTGGGATTCGAACCCACGATCGAGTTGCCCCGATACGGCATTTCCAGTGCCGCGCCCTCGACCGGACTAGGCGACCTCTCCGCGGCGACCCGGTAGTCTACCCGCCCGGTCAGGCGTCGATCTCGGCCCCGTCTTGCCCCCACCGCGTGTGGAACGATCCCTCTTTGTCCAGGCGGCGGTAGGTGTGGGCGCCAAAGTAGTCGCGCAGGCCCTGGATCAGGTTGGCCGGGCCGCGCTCGCGCCGGTAGCCGTCGTAGTAGGCGAGCGCGGAGCTGAACGCGGGTACCGGGACGCCCACCTCGATGGCGGTCCGAACCACCCGACGCCACGCCTCCTGACCATGCTCCACCGCCTCCACGAAGTAGGGTGCGACCAGCAGGCTGGGCAGGTCGGGATGCTCGTCGTACGCCTCCTTGATCCGGTTCAGGAACTGCGCGCGGATGATGCAGCCGCCTCGCCAGATGGTCGAGATAGCGCCCAGGTCGAGGTCCCAGCCGAACTCGCGCGCGGCCGAGCCCAGCTGTTCGAAGCCCTGCGCGTAGGCGACCACCTTGGAGGCGTAGAGCGCGTCACGGACGTTATCGACGAGATCCCGCGAGGCCTGGCCGCGGGGCCCGGACAGGACCTTCGACGCCGCCGCGCGCTGCCCGCGCTGCGCCGAGAGGAAGCGGGCGAAGACGGCCTCGGTGATCGCCGTGACCGGGATCCCGAGGTCGAGCGCGTCCTGCGACGTCCATTTGCCGGTCCCCTTCTGTTCCGCTTCGTCGACGATCACGTCCACCAGCGGCCTTCCGGTCGCGGCGTCCTGCTTGGCCAGCACCTCGGCGGTGATCTGGATCAGATAGGAGTCGAGATCGCCCTGGTTCCAGGTCCGGAAGATCTCCGCCTGTTCGGCGGCACCCAGCCCGAGTGCCGATCCAAGCAGGTCGTAGGCCTCGGCGATCAGCTGGATGTCGGCGTACTCGATGCCGTTGTGAACCATCTTCACGTAGTGCCCGGCGCCGTCGGTGCCGATGTAGGTGACGCAGGGCGTCCCGTCGACCTGCGCCGCGATCTTCTCGAAGATGTCTTCCACCTGGTGCCAGCCGTCGGGCGTGCCCCCAGGCATGATGCTGGGGCCGAGCAGCGCCCCCTCCTCCCCACCTGAGACACCGGTGCCCATATAGCGGAATCCCTTCGCCTCTACCTCCCGAGCGCGCCGCCGGGTGTCCTGAAAGAACGAGTTGCCCCCGTCGATCAGCATGTCGCCGGGCTCGAGATGTGGCAGCACCTCGTGGATCGCGTCGTCCACCGGCTCTCCCGCCTTCACCATGAGCAGGATCGAGCGGGGGCGTTCGATCGACTGCACGAACGCGGCGACCTCGTGCGAGGGGACGAAGCTGCCCTCGGAGCCGTACTGGTCGACCATGCGGTCGGTGCGGGCGGCGGTGCGGTTGTAGAGCGCCACCGGCACCCCTTGATGGGCGACGTTGCGGGCGAGATTCTGCCCCATGACGGCGAGACCAAAGACTCCGAACCGGGCTCTTGCCATGCGCTCGAGTCTAGGTTCCCGGCGGTGGATCACCAGCGCCGATCGAACCATGGCCCGGACGTCCTTGGATGGCCCGCTGCCACCGTGAAGCGGGATGACAGTGCCCCTCTCCGGCTGCGGAAGCTGCGGCGCCGCCGGCTCGCCATCGGCGCGTTACTATCACGACATGTCCTACCGATCGGCACCGAAAAACCAGGTCCTGCTCATCGATCGAGAGCAGCCACGGGCGATACGTGAGGTTCCCCAGCAGCCCGAGGTAAACCCGACTCCGGACCGGCCGGAGATTCCCTCGCCAACCGGTCCTTCGGTCCCCACTGGAGTGCCGGAGGAGAACCCGCCTCCGCAGACCCCACCCGAGGTCCCCCCTGTCACCGCGCCTCGCCGTGAGGATGCTCCCGGCCAACCCCAAGCTGTGAAATCGCAGGCCTGACGCGATGGAGAAGATGGTGCAGACCAACGACCAAGAGACCCAGCCCACGTTTGAGGAGCCGCTCCGCTCCCTGCTGTCGACCGCGCTCTGGATGGAGCGAAAGCTGGTGGAATCGCTCCCCGGGCTCATCTCGGAGACGATCGACCCGATCTTGCGCAAGGAACTCGAGGGACACCTGGAGGAGACCCGTGAGCACGTCCAGGGCGTGGAAGCGGTGTTCCGGACGTTCGGCCGGGAGCCGATCGCCGCGGCGGATCCGCTCCTCGAGGGACTGCTGGCGGGGCACCGGGCCCTCATGAAGGAGACACCCGGCGATCAGCGGGTGCTGGCCGTGGTCGCCACCGCGGCCGCCGCCGAACACGCGGAGATCGCCCGCTACGAGGTGCTTCGGGCGCTGGCGGAAGCGGGCGGCAACCCGAAGGGGGTGGCGGTGATCGTGCGCATCCTGGACCAGGAACGGCAGGCACTGAAGCTGCTCTTCGAATCCATGCACCGGGTCCTGTCCCAGTCCAGGGTCGAGCCGGGCATCGTGGAGTCCACGCCGGCCCCCACCGGCTAGCCTGTCGCACCCAAGCACGCGAGGCACCGGCGCCGCCGGGCAAACGCCGGAGTGTCCACACTCTGGCGCTAAGAGCGCGGGGATAGGGCCCGAGTGTGGACACTGCGACGTTACGTGCGGGGCCACTCCCGCGCTGCGGGCGGTGAGGGCGGCGACCGGTCAGCCCGAGGCGCCGGGCTCGGGGACCCGAAAACGCCGGTAACCGGGCAGCGCCAGCGTCAGCCCCCCCACCGCCAGCAGGGCCGAGACGCCGCCGATCGTGATCGCCCGCCTCACGCCGTACCGACTCGCGACGGCCCCGGCCCGCACCTGACCAAGCGACGGCCCCAGCCCGTAGCTGAGCAGCGCGATCCCCGCCATCCGGCCTCGCACCCGGTCCGGGATCACCCGGTTCCAGAGCGCGTCCCGCAGCACGCCGCTCACCATGTCGCCGGCGCCGGCGACCACCAGCAACAGCAGCGCGACCACGATGTCGGGCGCGACCCCGAGAGCCGCGATGGCGGCGCTCCAGACGGCGGCGGCGAGCGAGATACCGAGCCCGTAGCGCCGGACCCGCCCCAGCCACCCGCTGGTCGCCGACACCACCAGTCCCCCCACCGCTTCGGCCGAGAACAGCAGGCCGGCCGCCCAATTGGCGTGAAGGAGGCCGGCCATGAAGGGGTAGAGAGGCACCGCGTAGGCGAAGATCATCGCGCCCAAATCGACGAGGTAGGAGCCGAGCAGCTCCTGGTGCGTGACCGCGTACCGGAACCCCTCCAGCAGACCGTGCAGACCTCCGATCGGCACCTCCTCGGCGGGATCACCGGCGCGCGGCCGGAGGGTCGGCAGCCGGAACAGAAGCCCGATCGAGACCGCGAAGGTCAACGCGTCGAACCCATACACCGCGGCGGGCCCGGGCCCGGTGGCGACCAGGCCTCCCAGCGCCGGCCCGACGATCTGGCTCGCGTTGCCGAACAGACTGTCCAGGGCCGCCGCCGCCGCCAGCTGGTCCCGGGCGACCAGGCGCGGGACGGCGGCGTCCAGCGAAGGGCGCTGCAGGGACGACACGCCCATCGTGAGCGCGGCGGCGACGAAAAGGACCGCGACCTGGGGCCGCGGCAGCAGCGCGTTGACGGTCAGCACGAGCGCGACCACCAGCAGCCCCGCCTCGCAGCCCAGCGCCAGGCGCCGCCGGTCCCAGCGATCAGCGAGATGCCCACCGATCAGGCCGAACACCACCAGCGGGGCGACCTCCGCCACGCCCAGCAGCCCGACCACAAACGGTGACTCGGTGAGCTCCTTGGCCTGGATCAAGAGGGCGGTCTCGGCGGCCAGGCTTCCCAACTGGACCAACCCGCGGCTCAGAAAGAGGGCCCGGAACGGGACGCTCGCGCGGAGGGGGCGCACGTCGACCGAGACCCGGGCGAGCGTGGCGCGCCAGCGCCCCGGCCGGCGCTCCTCAGGTCGCGCGACGGGTCACCTCGATGCGCGAGTCGAAGCGGGCCGATCCGGCGGGTGCGTACGCGTGCAGGACGGCGTCCGGCACCGTCCGTCCGGGATCGGTGAGGTCATTGATCCCCAGCCACCCGTCGCGCATCCACACGGTCCCAGGTGGCACCCGATCCGTGACCGAGGCGACGGCGTCCATCTCCCCGCGCCCGTTGTGCAGCCGGACCGGGTCGCCGTCCGTGATCCCCCGCACCCCGGCGTCGGCGGGCGCCATCCAGAGACGGGGCTCCGGGTCGGTCCGGGCCAGGGTGGGTAACGCCCGACCGTGGTCGTAGAAGCCGTGGAAGTGAGTCAGCGTCCGGCCCTGTGTGAACTGCAGGGGATAGACGTCCCGCACCGGAGGCGTGTAGGCGGGAAGCTCCGGCAGGCCCAGTCGCGCCGCCTCGCTCGAGCGCAGCTCGACCTTCCCCGAGGGCGTGTCAAATCGAAGCGACTCGTACGCGAAATCGGGCGCCGAGGTGCGCGCGCTCGGCCCCTCGCGACGGAGTTCACCAACCGTCCGCCGCCGCGTGAGGTCGCCGGCGAGCATCGCGTCGATGACCTCCTCGGCCCCGGCCCAGGGGAAGTAGTCGGTCATCTCCAGACGTGCGGCCAGCTCCCGGAACAGGTGCCACACCGGCTTGGCCTCGCCGCGTGGAGCGAGCGCGCGGTCCATCAGGTGGATGTGCGTGGGTCCGAGCTTGAACCCGGTCTCCTCCAGCCACGATGTACCTGGCAGCACGAGGTCCGCGTGGCGGCGGGCGGTGTCGCTCATGAAGAGGTCGACGCACGCCACCATGCGAGTCCGCCGCAGTGCCCGGTCCAGCCGCTCGCCCCCCGTGAACGAGGATCGCATGTTGGTCCCCGGCAGCACCAGCACATCGACGTCTCCCTCCTCCAGGTGCCGGAGGATGGTCGACATCTCGCCGGCGATGGCGCGCTCGGGCGGCAGCCGGGTCGGAGGCACGATCCCGGCCAGCGCGTTGGAGCCGGTGCCGGCGCCGTGTCGCGGCCCCATCCCGGCCCCCGGCCGCCCCAGGTTGCCGGTGACCGCCGGCAGGCAGGTGATCGCCCGTGCCGCCTCGAAGCCGGCGCTCGACTTGTGCATCGAGCTGCCCCCGAGCAGGATCACCGCCGCCGGGGAACGGGCGTAGGCGCGGGCCAGCTCCTCGATGGCGACCTCGTCGAGCCCGGTCTCCCCCGCCGCCCAGCGGGGGGAGAACGGTGCCACGTGCGCCGCCAGCTCGTCGTAGCCGATCGTGTGCTCCCGGAGAAAGGACTCGTCGGCGAGACCCTCGCGTGTGATCACGTGGAGCATGGCCAGCGCCAGCGCGGCGTCCGTCCCCGGACGCAGGACCAGGCCCAGGTCGGCGTGCTGAAACGCTTCCGTCCGGCGGACGTCGATCGCGATCACCCGGGCGCCACGGCGGCGGGCCGCGACGACGCGAGGTGCGGTGGTGGGCTGGCTGGCCAGGTTGGCCCCCCAGAGCACGATCAGATCCGAGTTCGCGGCCAGGTCATCTGCGGTGTTGACGGCGGTAACTCCGGTCAGCCAGGCCCCGAAAGCACCGATCCCCCAACAGACGATCGCGGGGCTCCACCACTGCGCCCCCAGCTGGTGGGCGAACCGCCACGCCAGCGGGCCGCCGAGGCCGTTCGTCATCGCGCCGTGCCCGGCCCAGATCGCGACCCGCTCCGGTGTGGTGGTCTGGATCGCGGCCGCCACCCGATCCACCGCCTCCTCCCACGTCGTCTCACGCCAGGCGTCGCCCCGGCCCTCTCGCAGGCGAGGTCGCAGGATGCGGTCGGGGTTGTCGACGATCTCCTGCGCGGCCCGCCCGCGGATGCAGAGGAAGCCCTTGCTCTCCGGGTTGTCGGGGTCGCCGTGGATGCCCGCCACCCCGCCGTCTTCGATCTCGACCCGCATCCCGCAGACGGTCGGGAGACAGTTCATGGGGCACATCGTCCGGACCGTGCGCACCATGCCCGAAAGCCTACCCGAGGGAGCCGCCGCCACCGGCCGTGAACGGGACCGTCCAGGCGTGACGGCCGGAGCCGACCTCGAACGCGGGGCGGCCCGGGAGGTGGATGGTCGCCGCGGTGTTGGGCGGCACGGTCGCCTCCACCGCCAGGGAGCCGTCGCGCAGCGCCCAGCTCACCCCGGCCAGGCCGTAGGGGGTGCGGTGGCGGGCCGCGGCGCGAGTCAGACCTCCGCCCGGACGGGGGTGGATGGAGAGCCGGCGGTAGCCAGGTGCCGCCGGCGCCAGCCCGGCGACGGTGCGGTGGAGCCAGTCGGCGACCGCCCCCAGCGCGTAATGGTTGAAGGACGTCATGTCCCCCGGGTTCACGCTGCCGTCGGGCAGCATGCTGTCCCACCGCTCCCAGATGGTGGTCGCCCCCATCATGACCGGGTAGAGCCAGGACGGGCACCCCCGCTCCAGGAGCAGGCGGTAGGCGGTGTCGAGGTAGCCGGACCGGGTCAGGGCATCGCAGATGAGCGGCGTGCCCACGAAGCCGGTCGCGATCCGGTACCCGGCCTCCCGCACCAGCTCGGCCAGGCGCGCACCGGCGCGCTCGCGCTGCGAAGGATCGGGGAGGAGATCGAAGCAGAGGGCGAGAACGTACGCGGTCGGAGCGTCGCTGACCAGCCGGCCCGCCGGGGTCACATACTCCCGGGCGAACGCGTCGCCGGTCCGCTCGGCGAGCGTCCGGTAGCGGGCGGCGGCTCCGGCGTCCCCCACCAGGTCCGCCGCCTCGGCCACCAGCCGCGCCGAGCGGGTGAGGTAGGCGGTGGCGACCAGGTGCTTGTCGGTCCGCGCCGCGCCCGGCTGATCGGGCGGTGCCGCCGGGTCCAGCCAGTCCCCGAACTGAAAGCCGCGGTCCCAGAGCCCGGAGGGGCTGGTCTGCGCGGCCACCGTGTCGACCCAGGCCCGCATGCTCTCGAACTGTCGCTCCACCAGGCCGCGATCGCCGAGGTGCTGGTACAGAACCCACGGCACCACCACGGCGGCGTCGCCCCAGGCGGCGGCGGGCCGGACGGTCCTGAGAGGGTTCGGCACCACGAACGGAACCACCCCGCCATGGTCTGCCTGCTCGGCGGCGAGGTCGGCCAGCCACGAGTCCAGAAACCCGCCCACCTGACAGAGGAACGCGGCCGTCGGCGCGAAGATCTGGATGTCGCCGGTCCACCCGAGCCGTTCGTCGCGCTGCGGGCAGTCGGTCGGGATCTCCAGGGTATTGCCGCGCAGGCTCCAGACCACGTTTTCGTGCAGCTGCTCGACCAGCGGGTCGGAGCACTCGAACCAGCCCGTGCGCTCGAGATCCGACGCGCACACCACGGCGACCAGGTCGCCGGCGTCCGGCGCTCCCGGCCAGCCGCCGACCTCCAGGTAGCGGAACCCGTGGAACGTAAAGCGCGGCTCCCAGGTCTCGGGTTCCCCGCCCCGCAAGGTGTACCGGTCGGTGGCTTTCGCCGCGCGCAGCGGTCGGGTCGCCAGCTCGCCACCCTCCAGGACTTCGGCGTGCCGCAGGGTGATCTCGGTCCCCGGCTCGCCCGAGACCGTGAAGCGCACTCGGCCGACCAGGTTCTGCCCGAAATCCACCACCGTGGCGCCGCTCGGCGACGTCAGGACCGCGACCGGGCGCACCAGTTCCACCCTCCGCGCGGGCGGCGCCGTGGGCGCGACCAGCACGGTGGGGTCGAAGCGCTCGACCGAGACCGCGCTCCAGCCACTGTCGTCGAAGCCGGGCCGGTCCCAGCCGGGCTGCTCGCGGCGGGCGTCGTAGCTCTCGCCGTCGTAGAGGTCGGAGGCGAGGATGGGCCCGATCGCAGCCCGCCAGCTCGCGTCGGTCGCCACGCGCTCCACGCTGCCGTCGCGGTAGGTGATCTCGAGCTGGAGGAAGAGCCCCAGTCGCTCCCCGTAGAGGTTGCGGACGCCGGCGGGCAGGTTGCCACGAAACCAGCCGTCGCCGAGCAGTGCGCCCACCGCGTTCGCGCCCGGATGGACCAGGTCGGTCACGTCGTGCGCCGCGTAGCGGAGCCGGTGGTGATAGCTCGTCCATCCCGGCTGCAGGACGTCCTCGCCGACCGTGGCTCCGTTGAGATGGATCTCGTACACGCCGTGCGCGGTGACGTAGAGGCGGGCACGCGCGATCCGTTCGCCGAGCGTGAAGGCGCGGCGCAGCAGCGGGGCGGGCGGCGACGTCGACCGGTCTTCCTCCCAGGTGGGGGTGACCATCTCCGCCGACCAATCCCGGGGAGAGAGCAGGCCTGCCTCCACGGTCGAGGGCTCGCTCCACGGGGAGGTCTCGCCGTCGGCACCGCGAACCCGGACCCGCACCGTCGCTCGCTCCCGTGAGGCGAGCGGCGGAAACGGCCAGGACTGCAGCACCGAGTCGCCGTCCTCGACCCACACCGCCGCCGCGGCCGGCCCCGCCTCGCGTTCCACTTCGACCTGGTACGCGGCCTGCCGCCAGCCCTCCCGCTCGGTCTCGGTCGCCCAGCTCAGCCGGGGTCGGGGCACGCCGATCCCGAGCGGCGCGGCCAAGTGCTCGAAGCGGGGTGGGCTCACTTTCACGGGACTTCCTCCATTTGCCCGTCTGCTAGCGGATGGGGCCTACCGGCGCCCGACTGAGACCCTTCCGCTAGCAAACGGCGGATCAGTCGAACGCCAACTCCTGCCGCGATTCGATCTTCGACTCCTCGAGGTCCATCCCCAGCCCGGGCTCCGTGGGCGGCGTGATGTAGCCCCCCACCGGGTGGACCGGGTGGGCCAGAAAGAACTGGTGGATGGCATTCCACTTGATCAGGTATTCGATCAGCGGCACCAGCGGCGGCGGCTGGGAGAACGAAAGGTGAGCGTTGGCCGGCACCGAGTGGCCGTGCGGGATGAGCACCACCCCGTAGGAGGAGGCGAGGGCGGCGATCTTGAGCATCTCCGTGATCCCTCCCGCCCAGTACGTGTCGGGCTGGAAGATCTGCATCGCCCTCGACGCCATCAGGTGGTGCAGTCCGAAGCGCGTGTACTCGTGCTCGCCGCCCGCGACCCGGGTCGGCCGGGGCATCTGCCGCGTGATCTCGGCGTAGGCGTCGACGCGGTCCGGCTGCACCGGCTCCTCCAGCCAGGTCAGGTCCAGCTCGCGCACGGCATCCCCGAATCGCAGCGCGTACGGCACGTCCCACGACATCCAGGCGTCGATCATCACCTCTACCTCACGACCGGCCGTCTCGCGAAGTCCTCGTGCCAGGGCCAGGTTGCGGGCGAACCCCTCTCGGCCATCGGCGGGCCCCCAGCGGGGGAACCATTTGGTGGCGGTGTACCCCTCGCCCGCCAGCCGCCGGACCGTCTCCGCCACCCGCTCCGGCTCCAAGGAGTAACCCAGCGCCGAGGCATAGGCCGGGATCCGCTCCCGCGTCGGGCCTCCCAACAGCTGCCAGACGGGGACCCCGAAATGCCGGCCTTTGAGATCCCACAGCGCCGAGTCGACCGCGGAGATCGTCATCATCTCGATGCCCTTGCGGCCGTGCACCGCGGCCCGGTACATCACGTCCCAGCACCACTCGGTCGCCAATGGGTCGGCTCCCACCAGCAAAGGCCGGAGCTGACGCCGGACGATGAACGCCTGCTCCTCGGTGATCGGACCTCCGATGCCGGGGGTGCCGTCGTCGGTGTCCACCATGACGAAGATGGAACGGATGGCGTACGCGCCCGACCCGGCGCGGGGGAGGAACTCGGGCCCCGCGGCCCGGAACTGCGGATAGATGTCCACCGGCCGGATCAGACGCTCCTCCCAGAAGGCGTCCGGGTTCTCCATCGTGCCCCGCACCTCGAGGCAGCGCAAATCGGTGATGCGCATCATCAGGTCCTCCCTTTCTGTACCGGAACCTCGCCGCGCCGGGGCCGGGCCCTCTCCCGGCTCAGAGCTCGCCCAGCACCCGGACTCCGTCCGCCTCACCCACCAGGCAGGCGCGGGCCAGGTCCAGAAACAGCCCGTGCTCCACCACCCCCACCACCTGACTGACCTCTCGCGCCAGAGTGTGGGGGTCGTGGATCAGGCCGTCACCGCCGACGTGGGTGTCGAGGATGTAGTGCCCCTCGTCGGTGACGAAGGGGGCCGCCTCCCCGCCGCGCAGCTCCCAGGTCAGCCCCACCGCGCTCAGACGCCGTGCGGTGTCGGCCCACAGAAACCGCACCACCTCGACCGGCAGAGCGTGATGGCCGAGCGCCGGAACCACCTTGGTCGCGTCCGCGATCACGACGAACCGCTCCGCCGCCAGCGCCACGAGCTTCTCCCGGAGCAGCGCACCGCCCCCACCTTTGATCAGCGCCAGGCCCGGTCCCACCTCGTCGGCGCCGTCGACACAGAGTTGAAGCCGGTCCTCGTGGTGGTCCAGCACCTCGACGCCGGCCGCCTTCAGCCGGGCCGCGCTCCGCTCCGAGGAGGAGACGCACCGCAGTCGCATCCCCCCCGCCACCAGCTTGCCCAGCTCCTGGATGAAGTAGGCGACCGTCGATCCGCTGCCCACGCCGAGCAGCATGCGGTCCTCGATCAGAGCCGCCGCCCGCACCGCGGCCGCCCGTTTTTCGGCCTCGATCTCAGCCTCCGACGGCATCGCGTATCTCCTTGATCCCCCCGGCCACGCCGGCGCCATGCGCGTAGACGGAACTGCCGGCGACGAGGAGGGTAGCCCCCGCTGCGACCACCGAGGGCGCCGTTTTGGCATCGATCCCGCCGTCGACCTCGATCGGCACGTCCGGCGCCAGCGCGCGCAGGCGGCGCAGCTTGCCGGGGCTCTCGGGGATGAAGGCCTGGCCCCCAAAACCCGGCTCCACGGTCATGCAGAGCAGCATCTCGACGAGAGGCACCAACTCGCTCACCGCCTCCGGGGGCGTTCCCGGTCGCAGCGCGACGGCGGGATGGGCGCCTGCTTCCCGGATCGCGACCAGGGTCCGGTGGGCCGCGCCCATCGCTTCCACGTGCGGGATGACCCAGTCGGCGCCGGCCTGGGCAAACGCTTCGACCCACTGCTCCGGGCGTTCGATCATCAGGTGCGCCTCGATGACAAGCGTTGGCGCCGCCCGGCGCACCGCCTTGACGGTGTCCGGTCCGAAGGTCAGGTTGGGGACGAAGTGGCCGTCCATGATGTCGACCTGGATGCGATCGGCGCCGCCCTGGACGGCCTCCTCGACCTGCTCGCCCAGTCTGGTCAGGTCGGCGGACAGAATCGAGGGCACGACCTCGATCCGGCCGGTGCTCACGCCCGATTCACGCGGGGAGCTTGGCCGCCGCCGCCCGATCCAGGAGATATTCGGCGCCCGGGATCTGTCCTGACGGCACCTTCCCCTCCGAGGCCAGCAGCACGGCATCGGCCTTGTCGGCGCCGGACACGATGAAAACCACGCGCCGGGCCGAGCGCAGCGCCCGAAACGTGAGCGAGACCCGGTTCGGAGGCGGCTTGGGGAAGTCGTGGACGGGGATCGCGAGCGCGGTCGCCTCCGGGTCCTCCGCGTAACCGGGCGCCAGCGAGGCGGTGTGGCCGTCGGGGCCCATCCCGAGCAGGACGAGGTCGAGCTGTCCCACGCGCTGCAGGACCGCGTCGTACCGGCGCGCCGCCTCCTCCGCGCCCAGCTCCCCCGGCATACGGAAGACGCCGGCGGGGCCGACCCGGGCGAGCAGGTTCTGCTGCGCCATCGCATAGTTGCTCTCGGGGTCGTCGGGCGCCACGCACCGCTCGTCCCCGAACAGGACCGAGACCCGGCCCCAGACCGGGCCCGGACGGAGCAGCTGGTAGGCCGCCTTGGGTGTGGTGCCGCCGGCCAGGACGAGGCTCTCGGCCCCGCCCTCGAGCGCCGACGTCACCAGCCCGGCGGCCGCCTGGGCGACGGCCGCCGGGTCCGCCAGGACCTTCGCGTTGAGACTCATTCCAGCGGCCGGTCAGCCGGCGACCGCGGCGACCTGCTTGGCCACGGTATCGAGCAGCTCGTCGAACGAGTCGTCGAACGACTTCACGCCTTCCCGCTCCAGTTCGTACGTGACCTGCGCCATGTCGATGCCGAGGCCGGCCAGGGCCTGCATCTGGGCCCGCGCCTCCTCGACGTTCGCGTCCAGGGTTCGAGCCACGACCCCATGGTCCTCGAAGGCGTCGATGGTCGCGTCCGGCATCGTGTTGACCGTGTCCGGCCCGATCAACTCCGCCACGTAGATGGTGTCCGCGTAGTTCGGGTTCTTGGTCGAGGTCGAGGCCCACAGGCAGCGCTGCTTCTTGGCTCCGGCGGCTTCCAGTTTCGCCCACCGCTCGCCGCTGAAGTGCTGCTTCCAGTGCGCGTACGCCTCCTTGGAGTTGGCGATCGCGATCTTTCCTTGCAGGGCCTTCGCCTGCTCCGCCTTGTCGCCCTCCACGCCCGCCAGCAGCTTGTCCACCTTGGTGTCGACGCGGCTCACGAAAAAGCTGGCGACGGAGGCGATCCTGCTCAGGTCCCCGCCCTTCTCCTTCAGGTCTTCGAGCCCGCTCAGGTAGGCGTCGACCACCTCGTCGTAGCGCTCGACGGAAAAGATCAACGTCACGTTGACGTTGATCCCGGCCGCGATGCTGCGCCGGATCGCGGGCAGCCCCGCCTTGGTGGCCGGGATCTTGACCAGCACGTTCTCTCTGCCGGCGCGGCGGTGCAGATCGGCCACCATCGCCACCGTCCCCTCGGTGTCGTCGGCCAGCTTGGGGGAAACCTCGATCGAGATGAAGCCGTCCGCCCTGTTGGTGCGGTCGAAAACCGGCTTCAGAATGTCGGCGCCGTCCCGGATGTCACCCAGGATCAGCTCCCAGAGGACTCCATCCGGGTCCTTCCCCTGGCCGCGAAGCTCCTGGATCGCCTGGTCGTAGTCACTCGACCCTCCGATCGCTTTGTCGAAGATGGTCGGGTTCGAGGTCACCCCGCTGACGCCGCGCCGGATCAGCTCCTTGAGCTTGCCGGACTCGATGAGACCCCGAGAGATGTTGTCCAGCCAGACGCTCTGCCCGGCCGCCTGCAGCTGCAGGAGTGGGCTGTCTGCCATCGTCATTTCCCCTTTTTAGACTTCTTCTTTCCGCCCGACTTCGAGGCCTTCTCCGCCTTTCCGTCCTTCCCGCCGGCCCCGGCCGCGACCGCCCCGTCGGCGCCGTTCGGAGCCGTCCCTCTCAGCGTAGTCGCCCCCGCTTTCTGCCGTATCGCCTGCTGCGCCGCCCGGACGATGTGCCGGGCCGAGATGCCGGCCGCGTCGAGCAGCTGCGCCGGCGTTCCGGAGGTCGGCAGGCCTCGCACCGCGAGGTGCTGGAAGGCCGGGGTGCGGTCGGTCAGCGCCTCCAGCACCGCCGCGCCCACGCCTCCCTGCGGATAGTGATCCTCGATCACCACCATGGCGCCCGTCTCCTCGGCCGCCCGCCGCAGCGTTCGGACATCCACCGGCTTGACGCTGTAGAGGTCGATGACGCGGGCCGAGATACCGTGCCGCTCGCGCAGGGTGTCGGCCGCCGCGAGCGCTTCATAGAGCGTGATGCCGGCGGCGATCAGGGTGACCTGGTCGCCGGCCGAACGGCGGAGCACCTTCGAGCCTCCGATCCGGAACTGCTCGCTCGCCGGATACAGGACGGGATAAGCCCCGCGGGTCGTGCGGATGAAGACGATGCCGTCGGTGTCCGCCATCACCTCGGTCAGCTTGGCCGCCGCGTTGGCGTCGCTTGGGTAGAGCACGGTCGAGGAGTGAACGGCGCGCAGCGAGGCCAGGTCCTCCAACGCCATCTGGGAGGGGCCGTCGGGACCGATCTCGACGCCGGCGTGCGAGCCCGCCAGGCGAAGGTTGGCCTCCGAGATGCCGGCCATCCGGATGAAGTCGTAGGCCCGCGAGAAGAAGGCGGCGAAGGTGGACGCGAACGGCACGTAGCCGCGCACCGAGAAGCCGACCGCCGCCGCAATCAGCATCTGCTCGGCGATGTACATCTCGAAGTAGCGGCCCGGATACTTCTTGTCGAACTCCTCCGAGTAGGTCGAGTTGCCGACCTCCCCGTCCAGCGCCACCACCCGGGGGCGCGCGCCGAGCGCCGCCAGCGCGTCGCCGTAGGCCTTCCGGGTGGCCACCTTCTGGCCGATCTCATAGGTGGGCAGGCTCACGCGCCCGCCGCCTCGCGCGCGGGACGTCTTCGCCGGCTCCGGGAGCAGCGGTTCGATCACGTCGTCCCGCCGGCCGCCGAGTGCGGCGATCGCCGGCTCCGCGATCTCCGGGGGCAGCGCCTTGCCGTGCCAGTCTTCCTTGTTCTCGACCGCGGGCACGCCCTTGCCCTTGATGGTCCGGGCGACGATCACGGTGGGCCGATCGGTGGCCTCTCGCGCCTGCGTCAGCGCGGTCTCGATCGCCCGCAGGTCGTGTCCGTCGATCACGATCGCGGTGGCGCCGAAGGCCGTCGCGCGCTGCTGGTAGACCTCGGTCTCCCACTGGTACTCGGTGGGGCCGCGCTGGCCCAGCCGGTTGACGTCGAAGATGGCGGTGAAGTTCCCGAGCTTGTAGAAGCCCGCCTTGTCGATGCCTTCCCAGATCGAGCCTTCCGCGAGCTCGGAGTCGCCGCACAGGGTCCAGCAGTGGTACGGCAGCTTGTCGACGTAGCGGCCCGCAAGCGCGACACCGACCGCGATCGGCAGGCCCTGACCGAGCGAGCCGGTCGCCACATCGGTCCAGGGCAGCGCCGGGGTGGGGTGGCCCTCGAGCCTGGAGCCGAACGTTCGATACGTCATCAGCTCGTCGTCGTCGATCGCGCCCGCCGCCTTCAACATCGCGTAGTAGAGCGGCGAGGCGTGGCCCTTGGAGAAGATGAGGTGGTCGTTGGTGTCCGCCTTGGGCTTCTTCCAGTCGTACCGCAGATGCCGGCTGAGCAGCACGGCGATCAGGTCGGCGGCCGACAGCGAGGAGGTGGGGTGACCCGAACCGGCGTGGGTGCTGCACCGGATCGAGTCGACGCGCAACTGCGCCGCGAGCTCGAGCAGCTTGCTCTGCTGCCCGGCCGAGAGCCTGCTGCTGGTCACGGTTGCCATGGCACTTCTCCTTGGATTCGTGAACTCGTCTCCCTTCAATGATGGGACACGAGAGGAGGAGAAGGAGTCCAGGAAAAGGCGGATTTGGTCAGCGGGTGGGTGTCGGACTCGGGAGCGTGCCCCGGGATGGTTTCCCGTTCAGCTGCTGCAGGTAGGCCTTGCGCTGGGCCTGGAACGCGGTCGCCAGGTCCTGGACCTGCTGAGCCGCCGCCGTCTCGTGCCCCGACCGGAGGTCGTTCTCGATGTTTTCGGCGGAGATCGCCGAGGCCGACTCCCAGTTGGAGACCGCGCTTTCCCATCTCGCGTCGTGGTTCGAGCTCCCGGCCAGCTCGCCGGCGGCATCCTCGAGCAGCTGGTAGCGCCTCTGCATCGCCCCCACCGCCAGCGTTCCCTTCCCCGCGTAGGCCATGTCCTCGGCCTCGCTGAGCCGCGTCGCCGCCAACTGGACCTGCAGGTTGGCTTTGCTGGCGGACGAGATCTGCACCGCCACCAGCACGTCCTCGGCGGTCAGCTTGGTGTTGTAGAACGGCGAGTCCGGGTCGGAGAACATGCTGACTCCACCGAGCACGGCGCCGACCACCACGGCGAGAACGATGAAGAAGGCAAGAAAGGCGCCCGAGGTGAAGTGACTGGTGCCGGGCCTGACGATCACACCCGCCACCCCGGGCGTGGTTCGATGCTGCTGCACCCAGCGGGCCCGCCGCTCGCCGGCGTCGGCCAGGAACGCCGCCCGCAGCCGCCTCCGGGTCGCCTGGTCCACCCCTCCGCCCTCGAGCGCGATACAGTGGGCGGCCGTCGCCAGCAGCAGGTGCGCGTCGGGCGGCGCGGTCACGGTTTGAGCCGCCGCCTCCGGCGTGTCGCCCCGCTGCACCCGCGTCAGCGCGGTGTCGAACGGGGTGAGGTCGATGGGCGACGAGCCGCGGCCCGGCGCGCCCGCGATGGTGCGGAGCGCGCGGACCAGTCCGGACAGCATCTCGTGGTCGCTGAGATGCAGGACGTGGCTGACGCGCCCCGTCTCCAGCCCGGTCATGACGCGCAGGCTCACGATCTCGCGCAGCCCCGGCTCCAGGTTGCGGTAGGCGCGCCGGAGGACGTCGGGGGTGGTTTTGGGCGGCGTTTCGGTGGCGGCCAGCCGGCAGGCCCAGGCCTCGAACGCGCGAGCGTCGCCGGCGAAGTTGTCGAGGCGCTCGAGGATGTGCCGAAACACGTTCCGCGTGTGCTGTTCGGCGTCCGCGGGGTCGCCGTTGAGCGCCGCTGCGATGGCATAGACCTGGTCGACGTTGCGGTCGAACAGGTCCTGCAGCGCCTCCCGCTCGTAGCGGCGGGCCCGCTTGAGCAGCGGCGGGTCGGTCTGATCGATGATCGTCGCAGTTGCCAAGGCGAAAACCGGGGACGACTATAACGATGCCGTGGGCGTGAACTCCGCGGCTCAGATCGCGCGGACGCTCCCCGGCCCGGAGGAACTGGCGGCCGCCCGGGAGCCGAACCGGGGCGCCGCCTGCACCACCGCGGCGATCATGACGGTGCTCCGGGCGCTGGGGGCGAGCGGCCTTCCCGACCTGGCCGGGGCGACGCTGCGGCTCGGAGCGGCGGCCCCCTACGGCCCGCCGCCGCTCCGGGCGTACCTGCGCTGGCCGTGGCGGCCGGCGGCGCCGCTCGACCGTGCGGTGGAGGCGCTGGCCGCCAAGGGTGGGCTGACAGTGCGCTGCCGCACCAGGCCTCCGCCTGCCCTGGCCCGCCCCCCGGCCCCGCCCCGAGTCCTGCCTGGTGGCGAACCTTGCCTACGGGCAGGAGCGGCCCGGCGTTTGGGGCACCTGGGGCTGGAACCCGCTGCGCCCCAGCACCTACGCGAACGGTGGCCACTCGGTGGTGGTGGCGGCGGCCGGGAAGGGGGGCGAGCGCCTGGTGGTCGACCCCAACTGGCCGGGTCTCCAGCGCTGGCGCCGGCCCGGCTGGTCGGTCACCGCGACCCGGATCCGGCCGTTGCCCTGACTCTTCTGCGGGAGGCGGCGGCGCCGGATAACGGTTGCGCAGCGGACCCGCCCGGTGTGTGATTGTCCCCATGAACGAGCCGCACTCCGCCCCTCCCCAGGGCGCGGGGCCCCGCTACTCGCCCGACGGCCGCTGGTTGTGGGATGGGCAGCGCTGGACGCCGGTCCCGGATGCCGGCCACTCCGCGGTCATCCAACCGCCGCGCGACATCGCATCAGCGCCGGCCCAGCCCGCGAGCCAGGCCGGCGGGGGGCGTTCCGGCCTGGCCCTCGTACTGGGCATCGGAGCGATCGTGGCCGGCGTCGCGGTCTGGTTCTTCAGCTTCACCTTCCCCGTCAACCGGGTGGACGACATCGTCCTCGCCCTCGTCGTGTTGGCCGGCTTCGTCGCCGGCGTCCTGGCCGTCATGCTGGCGCTGGCCCCCTCCATCCGCCCGCGCGCGGGCGGACAGATCGCGGCCCTCACGTGCGGACTGGTCGGGCTGGGCGTGCTGCTCCTGTTCACGGGCTTCGCGCTCGTCAACTACCCCTGAGGGGCGGTCGAAAGCTCCCCCGCCAGGCGCTCCACCTCGTCGACCATCCCGCTCAGGATCCGCAGGCCCGCGGCCCAGAAGCCGGGGTCGGTGATGTCCATCCCCACCGCCCGTACCGCCTCGTCGGGGGCCTGCGAGCCGCCGAGCGCGAGGAAGGAGAGGTAGCGGTCGGCGAACTCGGGGCTCCGGTCCTCGCGGTACTTGCGATACACGGACAGGGCGAGCAGGTTGCCGTAGGCGTACGCGTAGACGTAGCCCGGCGTGTGGACGAAGTGCTCGACGTAGCTCCACCAGGGCCGGTGCGCGTCGGTCAGCAGGAGCGAGTCGCCGAACATGGCCTGGATCTGCTCCTGCCAGAGTTCGCCGATCTGCTCCGGTGAGAGCTCGCCCTGGCTGCGGCGCGCCGTGTGGACGGCGTTCTCGAACCGGTTCATGGCGATCTGCCGGAAGATGGTCGCGAAGGCGTTCTCGACCTGCTGGCAGAGGAGCGAGAGCCGCACCTTGGGGTCCTGCTCCGAGGCCAGGATGGCGTCGAAGGTGAGCTGCTCCCCGAAGACGGACGCGGTCTCCGCCAGGGTGAGCGGCGGATGGTAGTCGAAGATGTTGTTGCGCTCGCCGGAGAGCACGTCGTGAAGGCCGTGGCCGAGCTCGTGCGCCATGGTCAGGACATCCCGGAGTTGACCCGTGAAGTTGAGCATCACGAAGGGGTGCAGCTCGGGGATGGTTCCGGCGCAGAAGGCTCCGCCGCGCTTGCCCTCCTCGACCGGGGCGTCGATCCAGGGCTGGTCGAAGAAGCGCTCCACGATCGCCCCGGCTCGCGGGGAGAAGCGGTGGTAGGAGCTGAGCACCCGGTCCTTCGCCTCCTGCCAGCTCACCGCACGCGTGGTGGTCTCGAGGGGCGCGTACCGGTCCCACTCGTGAAGCTCGGGGAGCCCCAGCAGCCGCCGCTTCTGCGTGTAGTAGCGCGCGACGATGTCGTAGCGGCCGGTGACCGCGTCGACCAGCGCCTGAACCGCCTCGTCGGAGGTCTCGTTGGACAGGTTGCGCGCGGAGATCCAGGTCGGATAGCCGCGCAGCCGGTCCGCGATCGCCTTCTCCTGCAGCAGCACGTTGAGGATGTAGCCGCGGGTCTTGATGTCATCCGCCAGGGTGGTGGTGACCGCGTGGGTCGTCTGTTCGCGAACCTCCCGCCTGGGGTCGTAGAGCCTGGCCAGCGCCGCCATCAACGGGGTCGCGGTCCCATCCAGATTCACCGTCATGGCGGCGCAGAGCTCGCCGAACAGTCGCGTCCAGGCGCTGCCGCCGACCGGGCTGAACTCGGTGAGCAGGCGCTCCTCCGGCTCCGTCAGCTGGTGCTGGTGATAGAGGCGCTCCTGCTCGATCGTGTGCTTGTAGGGCAGCACCGCCGGGTCCTGGTAGAGGCGTGACACCTGCTCGTCGGTGAGGGCGGCCAGCTCGAGACTGAAGAAGACGAGGTGCCGGCCCTGCTCGGCGCCCGCCTCGTGCAGGCGCGCCAGCAGCCGGCCGGCGGCCGCGTCGTTGGAGTTGAGGGCGTGGAGCAGCGAGCCGTAGACGCCGCTGAGCGCGGTCTGCCTGTAGTAGCCGGCGATCGCCTCCATCATCTCGACGAATTCAGGGGGCGCGAGCGTTGCCACCCGGCCGCGGTAGCTCTGCTCGAAACGCTGCGCTGCGTGGAGCGACGCTTTCAGCGACTCCTCGATGCGGGGATCGTCGGGCGACGCGAAGAGCTCGGTCAGGTCCCACCGGACCTTCTGTGCCTCGGGGTCCTGCGCGGGGGCTGCGGTGTCGGTCATCGCCCCAAGCCTAAAAGGACCGGGGGCGGCAGAAAGGCGCGAGTGTCCACGGTCTGCCGCTACCGGGCCCCGTGCAGGCCCGGAGTGGGGGTGTCTCCTGCGCTACTTGTAAGCCGGTGGTTTCAGGCGGGCACCACCATGCGGCGGATCACCTCGCCCAGGTTCGGCGCCCCCTTGGCGAACGGGACCGTGTGCAGCCGGTGAGAGTAGACCATCTCCGCCACCTCGCTCACGTGGCGCGACTCGACCGCGCCGTCGCCGGCATAGGCGGCGCCCGCCTGGGCGGCGCGCGCGCAGACCAGGTCAGAGCGGTGCCCGTCGACCTCGAGCGCGATGCTGACCTGGGCGATGAGTCGGAGGATCTCGCGCGGCATGGTGACCTCGGGATAGGTCCCGATGCCGCGCGCGATATGGTCCCGGACCGCCTCCTCCGCCTCGTCGAACCGGGCCGCGAAGCCGGACGGGTTGTCCTCCCAGGCTGCACGCTGCTCCACGATCTCGACCCGCTGATCGAGGTCGTGGATGCCCTCCACGTCCACGCAGAGCCCGAAGCGGTCCAGCAGCTGCGGCCGCAGCTCACCCTCCTCCGGGTTCATGGTCCCGACCAGGATGAAACGCGCGGGATGCGACACCGACACCCCCTCCCGCTCCACCGTGTTCACACCCATCGCCGCCGCGTCCAGCAGCACGTCCACGATGTGGTCGTCGAGCAGGTTCACCTCGTCCACGTAGAGGATGTTGCGGTTGGCCTCCGCCAGCACCCCGGGCTCGAAGCGCCGCGCCCCCTCCCGCAGTGCCGCCTCCAGGTCGATGGTCCCCACCACCCGGTCCTCGGAGGCGTTGATGGGCAGCTCCACCACCCGCATCCGGCGCCGGGTCCGGGGCAGCGGTCCCGCCTCCAGACGGTCCACGCACTCCCAGCACAGGTCCCCCTCGGGGGAGCAGCCGAAGCGGCAGCCCTCCACCACCTCCTGCTCCGGCAAGAGGCGGGCCAGGGCACGCACCGCGGTCGACTTGGCGGTCCCCTTCTCGCCCCGGATCAGCACGCCGCCGATCGCCGGGTTGATCGCGTTCAGGACCAGCGCCAGCTTCATCCGCTGCTGGCCCACGATCGCGCTGAAGGGATAGGTGTATCGCTCGACTGCCACGATCTCAGGGTACGTGGGGCCCGTTTTCCAGACGGCGCGCCCCCCTACAGGTCGACCGGTGCGCCGCGCGCGGCCGAGGTCACCGCACCCTCCATCAGCGCCAGCGTGCCCAGGTTGTCGCGGCCCGACGTCTCCGGGCTCCGCCCTCGCAGGATCGACTCGGCAAACTCATGCAGCGCCCCCGCCCGGTCGCGGTACCGGACCGGCGTCACGTCCACCGTTTGTTCCTCGAAGCCCGACCCCGGGCCGCCCCGCCGCCGCACCCGCAGGCGCTCCTGCCGCGCCCCGCGGTCGCCGCGCCCGGCCCACCAGATCTCGCCCCGCTCGCACTGCAGGCGCCACTCGCCCGACCAGGGGGTGGCCTCGCCGCGGCTCAACCAGCTGGCGCGATAGCTCACGACCGACCGGTTCACGAACTCGATGATGGCGGCGCCGCTGGGGGGACCGCTGAAGGAGGACCAGGGCGGCTGCCAGGTCCGGCAGTCGACCCGCCGCGGCTCGCAGCCGAGCACCAGCCGGAGCAGGTCGAAGTGATGGATCGACATGTCCACCAGGAGCGGCTGCTCCTCCCGATGATGTCGCCGGAGGACGCCGTCGACAGGCTCCGAAAGTCGGCGGAAGTCGATCGCGACCTCGTCGACGGGGCCCAGCTCGCCGCTTCGCACCAGCTCGACGACCTGGCGCACGACACCGTGAAATCGATAGTTCTGGCTCACCATCAGCGTGCGCCCGGTCTGCTCGGCGAGGTCGACCAGCGCCCGGCCCTCGACGACGGAGGCCGCGAACGGCTTTTCGACCAGCACGTGCAGACCCGCCTCGAGCGCAGCCCGGACCGTCTCCCCGTGATGAGGGAGGTCGGTGGTGACGAGGACGGCGTCCACCTCGCCGTCCCCGGCCGCGATCGCGTCGTGAAGCGTCGCGAAGGAGCGGTCCGGGGGCACACCCGCCTCACGCTGCGCGAGCGCGAGCGAGGCGGCGCTGGGGTCGGCCCACCCCACCGGCTCCACCTCCGCCACCGCCGGCAGCACGGTTCGTGCCCAGTCCCGTCCCCATCCGCCGAGTCCGGCCTGGACCAGCCGGAGGGTGCCCGCGGGGGCTTTGGTGCTGCCCGTCATGGCGCGGCCGTGAGGAACCAGTCGCGCTCCGCCCGCGACGGCTGCGGGGAGATCTCCATCCGTTCGCGCCCCCCGTTCACGAAGACCACCGCGTTGGCGATCACCTGCCGGATCTCGGGCTGGTGGTAGACGGGAAAATCCTGGTCGCCGGGGCTGAAGTAGACGATCTGGCCCGCCCCGCGGCGGAAACAGCACCCGCTGCGGAAGACCTCGCCGCCTTCGAAGGAGCTGACGAAGACAAGCTGATCCGGCTCCGGGATCGCGAAGAACTCGCTGTACATCTCCTGGTGCGGGACGACCAGCGGGTGGGGTACGCCGCGCGTGAGCGGGTGGCCCGGCGCCACCGTCCACACCAGCTCGCGCTCACCCTCGGGGCCGCGACGCCAGCGCAGCGTGCAGGGCGTGCCCATCAGCCGCCGGAACACCTTGGACATGTGTGCGGAGTGGAGGACGACCAATCCCATCCCTTCCAGGACGTGCCGCACCACCCGGTCGACGACGTGGTCTTCGACCGCCCCGTGGGCGGCGTGCCCCCACCAGGTGAGGACGTCGGTACCGGCCAGGACCTCCTCGGTGAGGCCGTGCTCGGGTTCGGCGAGCGTGGCGCACCGGATCTCGACGGCCGCCCCGAGACGCTCACGGAGGCCCTCGGCGATCGCGCCGTGCATGCCCTGCGGGTAGATCTCGCGGACCGGCTGGTCGCGCTGCTCGTGCACGTTTTCGTTCCAGATCGTGACCCGAATCGGCGGCGTCATTGGCATCCCTCCAGGCGTGCTTGATCGATGGATCCGGGTGAAGCGCCGGCGCGCCGCCCTCCCTTAGAACCTAGCGGTCGGCGCTCTCTCAACGCCGAGCGCCGCGTCCCCGCTCGTCCCGCGTCAGTACCTGCACGACCTGCCCCCTCAGCGGCGACGGCCCAGCCGCCGGTCGACGGCGGTCGCGATCTCCTCGCGCGAGAGGTCGTAGAGGCCGTAGTACTGGGCCCCCATCCGCTCCGCCAGGTCGCTGCAGGCGTTGATGGCGTAAGTCTGGTACATGGGCGCCACCCGCGCCAGGTGCTGCACCGAGGGCATGCGCGAGAAGTCACGTGCCGAGTCGATGACCAGGGAGTCGATGTGCTCGGTGTGGATGAGCGCCGCCACCTTTTGCGCCTCCACCAGCGGCTCCTCTTTGAAGAGCGAGATGTTGCCGCGGCCGTCGGAGATCAGCACCAGCAACGGCCGGACCGACGGATCCCGGGTCAGCTCCGCCTTGATGATCTGGTAACCCGCCATCAGGCCGTGCGTCAGGGGTGTGGTCCCGCCCACCGGCATCCGCTCCAGCCGCCGCTGCGCCAGCTGCACCGACGAGGTGGGCCGCAGCACCACCTCGGCGGAGCGGTTGCGGAAGACGACCACGGCCACCCGATCGCGCCGCACGTAAGCGTCTTGCAGCAGCGAGAGGATGGCGCCCTTGGTCGCGGTCATCCGCTGCTCGGCGTCCATCGAGGCGGAGGCGTCGACCACGAAGACGATCAGGTTTCCGACCCGGCGCTCGCGGATCTTCTGGTGGAGGTCGGCGCGCTCCAGCCGCAGTGGCTGCCCGTGAAGCCGGCCCCGCTTGCGCTGGTGGGGCGCGGCCGCGCGGACGGTCGCGTCCACCGCCAGGTCGTTGACGCGCTCCTGGGTCTGGGCGCGCACGTAGCGGCCCCGCCGGTCGTTCGACTTGCTGACCGCGCGCTTTCCGGTCTGGCGGCGGGGCGGGCGCTTCTTGGGAAGCTCCAGCTTCCGGATCTGGAAGGGATCGTCGGCGTCCTGAGGACCCTCGCCTCCGGTCTCGCTCCCGCTCGCCGTCCCCTGGTCGGTCCCGGCCGCCTGCTGACCACCCTCGGCGTCGCTGGGCTCGGCCTCGGAGCCCGCCTCCTCGCCGGCGTCAGCGCCCGACTGATCGGCCGACGCGACCTGCTCGGCGGAGGGGTCGCCCGGCTGCTGCTGCTGCTCGCCTTCGGCGGTGACCGGCTGCTCGTCGCCGCGCTCGATCGGCGCCTGGGCGCGATGGGCCAGGGCCAGCGACGCGGCGTCGAAGATGTCGTCGCCGTCCGGGCCGGGGTGCTGCCGCCAGGCGGCGATCGCGCGCGTCGTGCGCTCCGTCACCACGTCCCCCCGGTGGCCTTTCACTCGGGCGCGGAGGCAGATGCTCGAGATCATTCGTGACTGCTGGGTGCCGAGCTGAACCGACGGGAAGAGCGCGAGCGCGGTGGCCAGCTCGGAGGCGATCACGGCGTCCTCGCGCTGCCAGCGCTCCAGGAAGTGGGGGTCCTGGCGCTGCCAGGCGGCGGCCCGGAGCGAGATCTCGACGCGCTGGTCGAGGTCGCGGATGCCCTCCACGTCCACGCAGAGCCCGAAGCGGTCCAGCAGCTGCGGCCGCAGCTCACCCTCCTCCGGGTTCATGGTCCCGACCAGGATGAAACGCGCGGGATGCGACACCGACACCCCCTCCCGCTCCACCGTGTTCACACCCATCGCCGCCGCGTCCAGCAGCACGTCCACGATGTGGTCGTCGAGCAGGTTCACCTCGTCCACGTAGAGGATGTTGCGGTTGGCCTCCGCCAGCACCCCGGGCTCGAAGCGCCGCGCCCCCTCCCGCAGCGCCGCCTCCAGGTCGATGGTCCCCACCACCCGGTCCTCGGAGGCGTTGATGGGCAGCTCCACCACCCGCATCCGGCGCCGGGTCCGGGGCAGCGGTCCCGCCTCCAGACGGTCCACGCACTCCCAGCACAGGTCCCCTTCCCTACCCCACGAAACTCCGCAAGCTCCGTTTCGCGGGGGCCCCTGGGGTGGGGAGCAGCCGAAGCGGCAGCCCTGCACCACCTCCTGCTCCGGCAAGAGACGGGCCAGGGCACGCACCGCGGTCGACTTGGCGGTCCCCTTCTCGCCCCGGATCAGCACGCCGCCGATCGCCGGGTTGATCGCGTTCAGGACCAGCGCCAGCTTCATCCGCTCCTGCCCCACGATCGCGCTGAAGGGGTAGCTCGGGCGCAGATCGGCGATCACCGCCTCACGATACGTTCCGGCCCGGCGCCGTCCAGCCGGGTCGAGAGGGGAAACGGCAACGGGTCGCCGGATGCGGTTCCATGTGCGCATGGGAGTGCAGGCTTCCGCCCCGCCCCGAGCGCACGTCGGACCCATCCCGCTGCTCGGCGGGGTCCTGGGTGGGATCGCCCTCGGCGTCGTGGCCGCCATCGTGATCGCGGTGTGCGGCTTCCACATCCTCACCACCCCGGCCTCGGCAGGGAGCGCCGGCGCCGGCCCCATCCCCAGCCAGCGTCCGCTCGACCCCGGAACCTACAGCGCCGGCACGCTGAACGCGCCCGACCGTCTGAACGAGCTCGACCGGCTGACCGTCACCCAGCCGTCCCAGGTCGAGCTGCTGCGAAGCCAGCGGGATGCGCTGCGCCAGGCCACCGGCAAACCCGCGATCGCCGCCGAGTACGGCCGCTCCGCCACCTTCCAGGTCCTGCCGGTGCTGCTGGTCGCGAGCTCCGGCTACGCCGACCCCAAGCAGTTCCTGGGGAGCGTGGGCGCGAACAAGGTGACGCTCACGACCGTGGGGTCGGATCAGTGCGCGGTCTCCGGGAGTCTGGCGGTCCTGTGCATCCGCTCCGACCCACAGAAGGCGCTGACCGTGGCGGTGGAGGGGACGCCACCCTACGTGGGATCGGCCCGCGCCGCCGCCGCCCTGGTCGACGACGCCTGGAAGCAGCTCTCCTAGGGTCTCCCTCCTCCCTCACTCCCCGCTCCCTCCTCCCTCACTCCCTGCCTCCTCATAACCCCCGTTTCGCACGGAAGGGTTGTCATTCGGGGCCGCTCACGACCCGTTCCGTGCGAAACGGGGCTTCGGGGGTGGGTTGGGATTGGGGGTCAGGTGAGGCCGGCGACCCGCTCGGTGGCGGCCCAGATCTCCCGCACGGCGGCCGCCGAGTGCTCGAGCTGGGCCTTCTCCTCCGCCGTCAGCTCGATCTCGATCACCCGCTCCACGCCGCCCTTCCCGAGCAGGGCCGGGACGCCCAGGAAGATGCCGTCGATCCCATACTCCCCCTGCAGCAGGGCGGCCGCCGGCAGCACCCGCTTCTTGTCGAGCAAGATCGCGTCCACCATCTCCACCACCGCGGCCGAGGGCGCGTAGTAGGCGCTCCCCGTCTTCAGCAGCGCCGTGATCTCGGCGCCGCCGTCGCGGGTGCGCTGGACGATCTCGTCGATCCGCTCCGCGCTCACCAGCTGCGGGAGCGGGACGCCCGCCACCGAGGTGTAGCGCGCCAGCGGGACCATGGTGTCGCCGTGGCCGCCGAGCACGAACCCGTGCACGTCCTCGACCGAGATCCCGAGCTCGTGCGCGATGAAGGTCCGGTAGCGGGCGGAGTCCAGGACGCCCGCCATCCCGACCACCCGCTCGCGCGGGAAGCCGGACACCCGGTGCGTCAGCGTCACCATCGCGTCCAGCGGGTTCGCGACCACGATCAGGATCGCACCCGGCGAGCTCGCCACCACCTCCTGGGTGACCGAGGTGACGATCTTGGCGTTGGTGTCGAGCAGGTCGTCACGGCTCATGCCGGGCCGGCGCGCGATGCCCGAGGTGATGATGACGATCTCCGAGTCCGCCGTCTTCGCGTACTCGTTGGCGCCCACCACGTGGGAGTCGTAGCCATAGACCGGGCCTGCCTCCTCGATGTCCAGAGCCTTGCCCTGCGGCATCCCCTCGATGATGTCGACCAGGACCACGTTGCAGTAGTCGCGCTCCGCCAGTCGTTGCGCCGTCGTCGCCCCCACGTTGCCGGCGCCGACGACGGTCACCTTGTACCGAGCCATTCGGTCCTCCTGAGCTGGGTTGCGGGAGAAGACAGGACCTGGCTCCGGGCCGGGTCCTCACCGGTCATTCTGGGCGCTCCGGCGCCGGCCGCCGCACTCCGGGCAGCCGCCCCAGCGCGAGCGCGAGCAGGAGGGCCTGCTGCGTGAAACCGTCCGGGATCTCGCCCGCCTCGATCAGGGGCACAAGGTGATCGACCGGGAGCCACTCCACGCGGTCGGCCTCGTTGACGTCTTCGGGCTCACCCACCCGGTCCGCACCGTCGAAGAGCACGATCTCGTGGCGCAGATCGGTCATGCCCGGCGCCGCGAAGCCACCGCCGAGCCGGACGCCCGGCCCCGGTCGCCAGCCCGTCTCCTCCAGCGCCTCCCGGGCCGCCGCCTCCACGACCTCCTCCCCCGCCTCGACCCGCCCTGCCGGCACCTCCCAGCCCCAGACGTCGGGAATGAACCGGTGGCGGTGGATGAGCAGCACGCCGCGCGCCGGATCGGTCACGACCGCCGCCGCCGCCACCCGGGGAAAGCGGATCAGGTGGTGGTCGATACGGGAGCCGTCGGGCAGCTCCACCTCGGCCATGCCGAGGGAGAGCCACGAGCTCTGGTAGAGCGTGCGCTCGCCGTGTAACCGCCAGCCCGGCCCTGGCATCAGAAGCCTTCCCGCTCGGCTTCGAAGATCTCGCCGTCGGCGATGCGCCGGGCGAAGACCAGGAAGCCGGTGTGGGCGACCATGCGGTGCCCGGGGCGCAAGGAGCGGCCGCGCACGGTCCAGTGCCGCTCCAGCAGCTCGGTGATCTCGATGAGACCGAAGCCCCGGCCCTCGCGCAGCGTGTCGGCGAAGCGCTGGACCTGACTCACGTTGGGGCAGTGCGCGAACACGATCCCGCCCCGCCGGAGCAGGGTGTGTACCAGCGGGACCGTCGTCCAGGGCTCCGGTAGGTCGAGCAGAATGCGGTCCACCAGGCCCACGTCGTCCGGGCCCACGTCGTCCGGGATCGACCCCACCCGCAGCTCGAGGGTGTCGGGAACCCGGCCCAAGGTGTCCTCCACCGCCTCCCGGGCGAGCCGGCTGAAGTCGTCGCGCGCCTCGTAGCTGATCAGGTGGCCGCCTGGCGAGATCGCACGCCAGGCCGCGATGGTCAGCGCGGCGGTCCCGGTCCCGGACTCCAGGACCCGTTGCCCCGGAGCCAGATCGGCGCCGAGCAAGATCGCCCCCAAGTCCTTGGGATAGATGGGCTGAGCGCGCCGGCGCCGCTCGGTCACCTGCTCGGCGTAGGTCAGGCGCAGCGCGAGCAGGCGCCCACCTCGATTGGTGGTGACGACCATTCCCTCCTCCTCGCCCAGCAGGGCGTCGTGCGCGATCGCGCCCGAGTGGAGCGAGTGGACCTGGCCGGCCGCCAGCCGGAGCCGGTAGCGGCGGCCCCGCAGGTCGTGGAGCAGGACTTCGTCGCCCGGCTCGAAGGGAGTCATCCGCGGGCCGAGTCTAGGAGCCCGCCCACCCCGCCGCCCCCACCCCGACGGGCGGCAGTCGGGGCCGTGAAGGCTCCTCACGAAGCCGAGCGCCGGCATTCGGCGGGTGGGGACGCCAACAATCAGCCGATGCAGACCGGCCTCATCCTCGCCGTCCCCGGCCTCCCGGCCGGCGTCGAGGCCTGGCGGCTGGCCGCGCTGCCCGGCTCCCGGCTGGATCTTCAACCGCACCTGAGCGTGCTCTACCCCTGGGTCGACCGGGAGCCGACCGTGGAGGACCGGGCACGGGTGTGGAATGCCACCCGGGAGCTGCCGCCCTTCGTGATCAGGTTCCGGGAGGTGGGCACCTTTCCCGGCTTCGTCTGGCTCCGGCCCGAGCCGTGGGAGGCGGTGCAGGCCGTGTACGAGGCGGTGGCGGGGGCCTTCGCCGAGCTCCCCCCGTACGCCGGCAAGCACCCGCGCGTCATCCCGCACCTGACGGTGGCGACCTGCGACGAGGGCGACACGCCGCGCCTGGCGACCCGTGCGGCGGCCGCCCTCGCCGACCCCGGCATCCAGGAGCCGGGCCCCTTCCGCGCGGAGGGGATCGACAGCGCGCTGCGCCAGACCGAGGAGCAGCCGTTCACCGTGCGTCGCGTGGTCACGTTCAGCGACGCGTGCGGGCCTATGCTCGGGCCGGCGTGACCAAACGCACCGCGACCCTCACCTGGAGCGGTCGCGGTGTCGCCTTCGACGCCGACTCCGGCACCCACCACCGCTTCCGCCTCGACGACGGGGAGCCCTACGGCGAGGACACCGGACCGCGGCCCACGGAAGCCTTGCTGGCGGCGCTCGGCAGCTGCACCGGCGTCAACGCGGTGCTGCTGCTCCAGAAGTACCGGCAACGGTTCCGGGCTCTCGCGGTGGAGGTCGAGGGCGATCAGGCGGAGGAATGGCCGAAGGCGTTCATCGCCATCCGCATCACGTTCGTCATCACCTGGGAGGAAGGCTTCGCACCGGAAGCCGCCAAGGTGAACCGTGCCCTCGACGACAGCTGCGAGCGCTACTGTCCGGTCCACGCCACACTGTCCGGCGGGGTGCCGATCACTCATCGTTACCGCGCCGCACCCGGCGACTAAGATGTTGCCCGTCGCTCCCCTCGGGGCCCGGCGGGGCTCAGCCCGGAATTGGAGGTTGCGTGCTCGGACAGTTCGTCCCGGTGGTCATCTTTCTGGCGCTCATCTTGGCGCTCGTAAGCGTCCTGCTCGGCCTCTCCTTCATCGCCGGACCGAGGAAGCCGCACCGCTCGAAGTTGGTGACCTATGAGTCCGGCATCATCCCTGACACACCCGGGCGCCAGCGCTTCTCGGTGCGGTTCTACCTCACCGCGATGCTGTTCATCATCTTCGACGTGGAGGCTGTCTTCTTCTATCCCTGGGCGGTCGAGCTGCACGCGCTCAAGTGGTACGGCGTGATCGAGATGTTCATCTTCATGGGGGTGCTCGCGGTCGCGCTGGCACACATCTGGAAGAAGGGTGGATTCGAGTGGGAGTAGAGCAGCTCTACGACCTGCTGGGTGAGAACGTCCTCACCACCACCCTGGGCCGGATCGTCGGGTGGGGGCGTGGCAACTCGATCTGGCCGGCCCAGTTCGGCCTCGCCTGCTGCGCGATCGAGATGATGTCGACCGCCGGCCCCCGGCTGGACCTGGCCCGGATCGGGTCGGAGGCGTTGCGCGCGTCGCCGCGCCAGGCCGACCTGATGATCGTCGCCGGCCGTGTCGCCCACAAGATGGCGCCCGTGCTGCGGGAGATCTACGACCAGATGCCGGAGCCGAAGTGGGTCCTTTCGATGGGCGCCTGCGCATCCACCGGCGGTGTCTTCAACAACTACGCGATCCTGCAGGGTGTGGACAAAGTGGTGCCGGTGGACGTCTACGTGCCCGGCTGTCCCCCCCGCCCCGAGGATCTCTTCAACGGGATCATGATCCTGCAGGAGAAGATCAAGGCGCAGGGGATCAAGCCCCAGCTATGAATCACCCCGAAATCCGCGGCGCGCGCCGCGACATGAGTGAACCCGACGCGGCGGCGGCGCTCGCGCCCCGCCCCGACTGGGCCCTCGACGCGGGCGTGGTCGCCGGCGACGCCTGGATCAGCGTCGCCCCGGACTCAGCTCCGGCAGGCGCTGCAGACGCTCTACGACCAGGGCTTCAAGAACATCCTCTTCATGACCGCGGTCGACCACCTGGCGACACCGGTCGCCGACCCGCCGCCGGAGCGGTTCGAGCTCGTCTACCAGCTGCGCGACGTGGAGCGTCACCTGGAGGTGCGGGTCAGAACCTTCCTGCCCGAGGAGGACCCGCACATCGCGAGCGTGCAGGACCTCTATCCGCCGGCCAATTGGGACGAGCGCGAAACCTACGACCTCTTCGGGATCGTCTTCGACGGACATCCCGACCTGCGTCGCATCCTGATGCCCGACGACTGGGTCGGTCATCCGCTGCGGAGGGACTACCCGGTGGGTGGGGAGCCGGTCGACTTCAGCGAGGAGCACGAGAAGTGGCAGACGGCCCCGCCCCAAGCATGACCGACCAAGACGCTCCACTCGACCATTCCGCCGGGTCAGGGCATCACCCTCACCGACGAGTCGGGGGAACAGACCGGCCGGCACGACATGGTCGTCAACTTCGGCCCTCAGCACCCCTCCACGCACGGGGTGCTGCGCCTCATCGTCGAGCTCGACGGGGAGACGGTGCTCTCGGTGAAGCCGGTGATCGGCTACCTGCACACGGGCATCGAGAAGCAGATGGAGGCGCTGCGCTGGCAGCAGGGCGTGGTCATCACCGACCGGCACGATTACCTGTCGCCGCCCATCAACAACCTCTGCTACGCGCTCGCGGTGGAGAGGTTGATGGGGGTCGAGGCGACTCCCCGCGCGCAGGCACTGCGGGTCATCATGTCCGAGCTGACCCGGATCGCCTCGCACTGCGTCTGGCTCGCGACCTCATCGCTCGAGGTCGGTTCGCAGAGCCTCTACTTCTATTGTTTCCGCGAGCGCGAGAGCGATCCTGGAGATGAACGAGGAGATCTCGGGCTTTCGCTTCCACACCTCGTACATCCGGCCCGGTGGCGTCTTCGCGGACGCGACCCCTCGCTTTCTGGAGATGCTCGACGCCTTCATCGAGGCGATGCCGGCGCACGTCGACCAGTACGAGGAGATCCTCACCTATAACCCGATCTGGCGCGCCCGCACCATGGGCGCCGGCCCGCTCTCGGCCGCGGACTGCCTGCGCCTGGGCGCGTCGGGGCCCATCCTCCGCTCGGCCGGCGTCAAGTGGGACCTGCGCAAGGACCGCCCCTACTCGGGCTACGACGACTACGACTTCGACGTCGTGACCGCCGACTCCTGCGACTCCTGGGGCCGCTACCTGGTGCGCGTGGGGGAGCTTCGAGAGTCGACCAAGATCCTCCGCCAGGCGCTGGACCGGCTGCCGGGCGGCCCCGTCAACATCGACGACCGGAAGCTGCTGGCCCCGCCCCGCGAGGAGCTGGAGACCTCGATGGAGGCGGTGATCCACCACTTCAAGCTGTTCACCGAGGGCTACTCGCCGCCCGCCGGGGACGTCTACCAGGCGGTCGAGTCGGGTCGCGGAGAGAACGGCTGCTACATCGTGTCGGACGGGACCATGAAGCCGCGGCGCGTCAAGTTCCGCTCCACCTCGTTCGTTCATCTGCAGGCGCTGGAGCGGATGGCGGTGGGCCAGATGGTGGGCGACATGATCGTGACCATCGGGAGCACCGACACCATCCTGGGAGACGTCGATCGGTGAAGTCCCCACAAAACTCCGCAAGCTCCGTTTCCCGGGGGCCCCGAAGATGAGCGAGCGAATCTCCCTCTCCGAGCAGGCGCGCACCGAGATCGCCGCCATGCCGCCCCGGTACCCCCAGGCTCGCAGCGCGGTGATGCCGGCGCTCGACCTGGCGCAGCAAGAAGTGGGCTGGCTGCCACGGTCGGTGATGGAGGAGGTGGCCGGCCTGCTGCGCCTCGACCCCGGCTACGTCGAAGGGGTGGCCACGTTCTACACGCTCTTCCATCTCGAGCCCCAGGGCCGCCACCACTTCTACGTCTGCACCAACCTTTCGTGCGCGCTGCGCGGCGCCTACGACCGCGTCAAGCACCTGCGCCAGATCACGGGAGCGACGGAGCGGGGCAAGCCCAGCCCCGACGGCGAGTTCCAGGTCAGCGAGGTCGAGTGCCTGGGCGCCTGCGAGTACGCGCCCATGCTGCGTTACGAGGAGGCGTACCACTACGATCTGACCGACGAGAAGCTCGACCAGCTGGTCGGCGCCGCCCGTGCCCACGAGGACGGCGCCTCGCAGGCGGGCCCATCCACCACGCAGCCCGACCGAGGGGGAAAGTAGCTTGCCGACCGAGCTCCGCGGGTCTCATGGCGCGGGCGAGAAGATCGTTCTCACCACCCACTTCGGCACCCCCGGTCTCGAGACCCTCAGTGGCTACCGGTCGGTGGGCGGGTACCAGGCGCTCGAGAAGGCGCTCTCGATGGAGCAGGCCGCGCTCGTCGACGAGGTCAAGACCTCGGGGCTGCGCGGGCGTGGGGGAGCCATGTTCCCGACCGGCCTCAAGTGGTCGTTCATGGCGCCTCCGGACGGCGGCCCGCGCTACGTGGTGGTCAACGCCGACGAGTCAGAGCCGGGCACCAGCAAAGACCGCTACATCATGGAGAACTCGCCCCACATGTTCCTGGAGGGGGTTCTGATCGCCCAGTACGCGGTCGACAGCCACCAGGCCTGGATCTACATCCGCGGGGAGTACGACCTCCCCCACCGGATGCTGGAAGCGGCCATCGAGGAGCTCCGCGAGGAGGGCATCATCGGGGAGCGGCCGTTCGGAAAGGACCACCCCCTGGACATCCGCCTCTACCACGGCCATGGCGCTTACATCTGCGGCGAGGAGACGGGCCTGCTCGAGTCGCTGGAGGGCAAGCGCTCTCAGCCCCGGCCCAAGCCACCGTTTCCGGCGGTGCAGGGAGCCTGGGGCCGGCCGACGTTGATCAACAACGTGGAGACCCTCGCCACCGTGCCCTGGATCATCGAGCACGGGGGCGCCGAGTACGCCAAGCTCGGCACCGAACGCTCGAAGGGGACCCGTCTGGTCACGGTGTCGGGCCAGGTCATGCGGCCGGGCGTGTACGAGATCGAGTTCGGCGTGACGTTCGAACACGTCATCATGGAGCTGGGGGGCGGTCCACTGCCCGGGCGCAAGCTCAAGGGCTACTACCCGGGCGGCAGCTCGGCGCCCATCGTCCCCGCCACCAACCTGGGCTTGACCACTGACGCGGAGGCGATTGCCGCGGCCGGGTCGATGGCGGGCTCCGGCGGTGTCATCGTGGTGGACGACTCCTGGTCGATCGTGGAGGCGACCTACCGCCTGCTCGAGTTCTACGCCTGGGAGTCCTGTGGCAAGTGCACCCCCTGCCGGGTGGGCGGCAACTGGGCGATGCGCACGGTGAAACGGATCCTGGACGGGGACGGGACGCCGGCCGACATCGAGATCCTGCGGCGGGTGGAGGTGGCGACCCAGGGTGGACGCTGCCTGTGCGCGCTCGGCGACTCGATCGGGCTGGTCCTGAACGGGGCCTTGCGCCACTTCCTGCCCGAGTTCGAGGCGGCCGTCAAATGGCCGCACACGACGCCGCGCAACACGGAGGTGCTGGCGAGTGCCTGACGCACCTGCCCAGGACGTCACGCTGACCATCGATGGCCGGTCGGTGACGGTGCCCAAGGGCACGTTGGTGGTCGAGGCGGCCAAGCGTCTGGGGATCGAGATCCCGGTCTTCTGCTACCACCACAAGATGGACCCGGTCGGCGCCTGCCGCATGTGCGTGGTCGAGATCACGCCCGGTCCTCCCCGCGCGCAGACCGCCTGCACCTCCCCGGTGGCGCCGGGCATGAACGTGCTGACGAACAGCGCGATGGCGGTGGCCGCCCGCGCCGACGTGCTGGAGATGGAGCTCGCCAACCATCCGCTTGACTGCCCGGTCTGCGACAAGGGCGGCGAGTGCCCGCTCCAGGACTACACCTTCCGGCATGCCTACCCGGTGAGCCAGATCGACGCGCCGCGCATCCACTTCCAGAAGCCGATCCCCCTTTCGGAGCGGATCGCCCTCGACCGTGAGCGCTGCGTGCTCTGCTATCGCTGCACGCGCTACTACGACGAGATCACCTGGGAGCAGGAGTTGACCGTCAACCAGCGTGGCGTCCGCTCCTTCATCACCAGCCAGTTCGACCAGCCCTTGCAGTCGAACGTCAGCGGCAACATCATCGACCTCTGCCCGGTCGGCGCCCTCACCTCCCGGGTCTGGCGGTTCGAGTCGCGGCCCTGGGACATGGACCATACGGAGTCGGTCTGCACCAGGTGCTCGGTCGGCTGCAACGTGACGATGTGGCAGCGGCGCGGTGAGCTGGTCCGGATCACGTCGCACCAGAACGACGACATCGACGACGGCTGGATCTGCGATCGCGGCCGGTTCGAGTACACCGATGTCAACCACAAGGACCGGCTCCAGGTGCCGACCTTGGGCGGCCGGCCGGCGACCTGGGAGCAGGCCCTGGCGGCCGCCGCCGCGGGACTGCGCGGCAAGCGCGTCGGCGTCTGGCTGCGCCGCGAGACCACCAACGAGGAGCTGTTCCTGATCAAGCGGCTGCTGGGGGGCCCGTTGCGCGGGGCGCGGGTGACGCTCGAGGGTCGAACGCAGCTGGCGCCGCCCGCTGGCAGGACGCTGCGGATCCGGGATCTGGACGCGGCGAAGACGATCGTGGTCGTCGGCAGCGACACGCAGCGGGAGCTGCCGGTGCTCAACCTGCGGATCAAGAAGGCTTCGACCAAGCACTTCGCGAATCTGATCCTGGTCCACCCTCGGGACCTCGACCTGGACCGCGGCCACCGCGATCGCGTCGATCATGTGCGCCCGGGGCCGGAGGGCACGGCCGCCGCCGTGCGCGCACTGGCCGGGCACCGCTGGCTCGCCGCGGGCAGCGGACCGATCGCGATCCTGTACGGCGACCTTGAGGGAGCCGACGACGCCGGTGCCATCGCGAGCGCGGTGGAGGAGCTGGCGCGGGGCACTGAAGCCGGCGTGATGCCGCTCTACCGCGGCACCAACGAGCGCGGGGCGCTGGCGCTGGGACTCGGCGCCCAGCCGCACGAGCTGGCCGGCGCGCAGGCGTTGCTTACGGTCGGACCGGCCTCCGCGGCCATCCCCTCGTCCGTCAACTTCGTGGTCGCGCTCGACCACCTGCCCCGCCCGGAGCATGAACGGGCGGACGTCGTGCTCCCGATTCCCAGCTTCGCGCAAACGCAAGGCAGCCTGACCAATCTCGAAGGCCGGGTGCAGTGGCTGCGCCCGGTGCTCCCCGTCGAGCCGCCTCTGCGTGAGACGTGGGACGTCCTGCAGGAGCTCAGTGTCCGCCTGGGCAGCACGCTCCCCGAATTCATCGGCATCTTTCCGCTTCAGCGCGAAGCCGCCCAGACCGTGCCCGAGTTCGCGGCGCTGGCCGACCCACCGGCTCCCGAGGAGGCGCAGCGGGCCGTGCTCCAGGGGCCCGCGCGTCCATGACTGGTCCGAGGGGGGATACCGCGAGTTGACCGCGCTGGGTGCGCTCCTGCTCCAATCGGCCGCCGGGTACGAGGGACCCAACCCGGGAGGTGTCTACAGCAACCCGGTCGGCTACTGGATCCTGGTCGTGGTCGGGATCATCATCCTGCTCGTGATCGTGCTGACGGTGGTGGCGAACACGGTCTGGTACGAGCGCGTGTCGCTGGGCCGGCTGCAGCTCCGGCCCGGCCCCAACCGCGTGGGTCCGCGAGGTTCACTCCAGATTCCCGCCGACACGGTGAAGATGATCACCAAGGAGAGCTTCGCCCCCTACAACGTCGACCGCACGCTGTACCTGCTGGCGCCGGGACTGATCGTGAGCGCGTCCCTGCTGGTCTGGGCCGTGATCCCGGTCGGGTTCTGGTACGGCTGGACCTACTGGATCGCCAACCTCAACGTGGGGATGCTGTTCATCTTCGGGGTCGCGGCGATGAACGTCTACGCGATCCTGCTCGCCGGCTGGTCCTCCAACAACAAGTACTCGATGCTGGGCGGCTTGCGGGCGGCGGCGCAGCTGGTGAGCTACGAGATGGCGATGGGACTGTCGCTGGTCCCGGTGTTCATGATCGCGCACTCGGTCACGCTGCAGGCGATCGCCACCTACACCGTTCACTGGGGCCCCTATGAAGGGCCGATCCCGCTCCTCATCCTGGCGCCGCTCTCCTTCGTCATCTTCGTGATGTCGCAGATCTCGGAGATCAACCGAGCACCCTTCGACCTGCCGGAGGCGGAGCAGGAGTTGATCGGCGGCTACCTCACCGAGTACTCGGGGCTCAAGTTCCTCTGCTTCTACATCGGGGAGTACATCAACCTGGTCACGGCGTCGACCTTGATCACGGTGATCTTCCTGGGCGCCTGGTACCCCACCTTCCCCTGGTTTCCGGCCTTCATCCCCTTCCTCATCAAGGTGCTGGCGGTCCTGTTCCTGATGTTCTGGCTCCGGAGCACGTTCCCGCGGCTCCGGTACGACATGCTGATGCGGCTGGGGTGGAAGATCCTGCTCCCGCTGGCCCTGATCAACGTGGCGGTGACCGCCATCGTCCTGGTCGCCGTGGGAGGGTAAGGAAGCTGATGACCGACGACCGCCCCACCAACCCCGAGAGCGAGCAGTCGGTGTTCGATGACATCCGGGGGCTCGCCCGCGGCATGAGCACGACGCTGCGTCAGGCCATGGCCCACCCGATCACGATCGAGTACCCGGAGGAGAAGGTGCCGGTCAGCCAGCGGTATCGGGGCCGGCACTACCTTCGCCGCTACGAGAACGGGCTGGAGCGCTGCATCGGCTGCCAGCTGTGTTCGGCCTCCTGCCCGGTCGGCTGCATCCTGGTGATCGCGGCCGAGAACACGGTCGAGCACCGCGTCAGCCCCGGCGAGCGCTACGCCAAGGTCTACGAGATCAACGAGCTCCGCTGCATCTTCTGCGGCTACTGCGAGGAGGCCTGCCCGGTGCAGGCGATCGTCCTGGGCCCCGAGTACGAGCTGTCCGACACCAGCCGCGACGAGTTCATCTACACCAAGGAGCGGCTCCTGGAGCCGGATCCGACGGGGTCGGATTCGCCGGCCGGCACGCCCGAGAAGAACCGGGAGAGCGGGCACTCGTGAGCCGCCCCACGAAAGTCCGCAGGTTCCATCTGGCGGGGGGCCCGGGATGAACCTGGCGGAGCTCATCTTCCTGGTCCTGGCAGCGATCGCGGTCGTCGCCGGCGTCTGCGTGGTGGCCTTCCGGCAGCCCGTGAAGTCGGTGCTGGCGCTGGTCGTGGTCATGCTGACGCTGGCGATCCTGTTCCTCCTGCTCCAGGCCCAGTTCGTTTTCATCGCCCAGGTGATCGTCTACACCGGGGCCGTGATGGTGCTGTTCCTGTTCGTGGTCGCACTGCTGGGGCCGCTGCGGGAGGGCATCACGCAGCGCCTCGGACGGTGGCACCTGGTGCTGGCACTGGTGCTGGCGCTCGTCTTCTTCGGGATGCTGTACGAGATCCTGGGCAGCGTCACCTACCACGCCGCCAAACACGCGGACCTGTCCACTTTCGGCTCCGTAGAGTCGATCGGGGCCGGCCTCTTCGGGCCTTTTCTCTACCCCTTCGAGCTGACCTCGGTGCTCCTGGTGGTGGCGGCCATGGGTGCCATCTACCTGAGCCGCGGCGGTCGCGGGCCGCGCGAGGCCCGTCAAGGACGGGGGCGGACGGAGGTGAGCGGCGGGCCGCCCCTCCCGGCCGCGCCGGCGACGCCGCTTCCCCCGCAGCCGGAGACCGAGCAGCTGGCGCCGCGGCGCCCGCAGGAGCCGGTTGGTGCGAGCCCCGTCGAGGATGGCGAGGATGGCTGAGCCGCTGCTGCTGTCCGGCCCGGACACGATCGAGATCGGCGTCATCGGGTCGATCCCGGTCTCCTGGTTCCTGGGGCTCGCGGCCTGCCTCTTCGCGATCGGGGTGCTGGGCGTCATGGTGCGCCGCAACCCGATCGTGATCCTGCTCTGCACCGAGCTCATGCTGAACGCCGTCAACCTCACCCTGGTCGCGTTTGCGCGCCAGCTCCAGGATCTGCAGGGCCAGCTGTTCGCTCTGATGGTGATCGTGGTCGCCGCCGCCGAGGCGGTGGCCGGGCTGGCGATCCTGGTCAACATCTTTCAGACCCGCGATCTCGATGACGTCGACGATCTCAGCGAATTGAGGGGCTAGGGGAGCGTCGATGCAAGCACTCGCTGCGCTGGTCCTGGCGCTGCCGGCGGCGGGCGGTCTGGTCCTGGCGCTGTTCGGGAGGCGGCTGCCGCGAGTCGTGGTCAGCCTGATCGGTCCGGGCGTGGTCTGGGTCGCGTTTTTGTGCGCGGTCGGGCTCTTTTTCGACTCGCTGTCGCACAGCACCCCGCTCGACTTCACCTACTGGACCTGGATCTCGAGCGGGCACTTCGTGGTGCCGTTCGATCTCTACGTCGACCGCCTCTCCGTCTACATGACGCTGATCGTGACCGGCGTCGGCGGGCTGATCGTGACCTATTCGATCGGCTACGTGGCGCACGAGGACGACGCCAGCTACGCCCGCTTCTTCTGCTACATGGACGTCTTCATCCTGTCCATGCTGCTGCTGGTCCTGGCCGGGAACTTCGCGTTCCTGATCGTCGGCTGGGCCGGCGTCGGCCTGTCGTCCTACCTGCTGATCGGATTCTGGTACTGGCGCCACGCCGCCGTGGTGGCGGCGCGCAAGGCCTTCATCATGAACGTGATCGGGGACGCCGCCCTGATCCTGGCCACCTTCTCGATCTGGGTCAACACCCACCAGGTGACCTACCACGGCGTGTTCGCCGCCATCCCTCATCTGGACCAGCCCTGGCTGGAGGTGACGTGCTTCCTGCTCCTGGTGGCGGCGATCGCGAAATCGGCTCAGCTGCCGCTCCACACCTGGCTCCCCGACGCCATGGAGGGCCCGACGCCGGTCTCGGCCCTGATCCATGCCGCCACCATGGTCACCGCCGGCGTGTACCTCGTGGCCCGCATGCACCCCCTCTACGACGTCGCGGTCTACGCCCACGACGCGGTGGCGATCGTGGGCGCCCTGACCGCGATCTTCGCCGCCACCATCGCCATCGTCCAGACCGACATCAAGCGCGTGCTCGCCTACTCGACGATGAGCCAGATCGGCTACATGGTGATGGCGGTCGGCCTCAGCGAGTACTCGGCCGGCATGTTCCACCTGCTCTCGCACGCGTTCTTCAAAGCGCTGCTCTTCCTGGCCGCCGGCAACGTGATCCACGCCATGGCCGACGAGCAGGACATACGCAAGTACGGCGGGCTGCTCCGCCAGCTGCCCCTGACCTCGATCTGCTTTTTGATCGGATCGCTCTCCCTCTCCGGGATCCTCCCGTTTGTGGGCTTCTGGTCCAAGGACATGATCCTGGGCGAGGCGTTCAGCCGCAGCGTCCCGCTGTACATGGCACTCTGGGCGGTGGGCGTGGTGACCGCGTTCATCACCGCCTTCTACACCGGCCGGCTGTGGTGGATCGCGTTCATGGGAAAGCCAAGCGCGGAGCGGCCGGTGGAGCATCCGCACGAGGCGCCCTTGGTGATGGTGGTGCCGGTGGTGATCCTGGCCGTTTTGACCACGGTGGCCGGCTTCACCCAGGTCACGGCGCTCTTCGGGACCGCCGGGCCCCAGGACATCTCAACCTATCTGGCGCCGGTGGTCGGGGTGGTCGGCTGGTCGGACAGCCCGCTCGAAGACCCGATCACGATCGGGATCTTGATCGTGGCCGCGATCATGTTCATCCTGCCCTACTTCTTCTATGTGGCCCCCCGCCGCTGGCCCACCTGGTCGCGCGCGCTGCCCTGGGCGCAGAGGCTGCTGGAGCACAAGTACTACGCGGACGAGGCCTATGACCTGTTCTTCGTACGCACCACCGACGACCTCGCCCGCGGTGGGGACGGCGCGATCGAGATCCCGCTGCTGGACGGCGCCTCGACCGCGGTCTCGGAGGCGGCGACCGGCAGCGCCGCGCGGTTCTCGCTGCTCGAGAACGGTTATTTCCGGAGCTACATGGTCGTGTTCGTGCTCGGTGCTCTGATCGCCGTCCTCATCACGCTGACGGGGCTGTAGGGCGATGCTACTGACCGCCATCTGGCTGCTGCCCCTGGCCGGCGCCGTGTTCGTGGACCTGCTGCCGCGGGGCTACGCGCGCCGGGCCGGCATCGCGGTCGCGGTGATCGAGCTCGCGTTGACGCTGGCCGTAGCCATTGCGCTGGTCCCGCACAGCACCGGCTTCCAGTTCGTGGTCGACCTGCCGTGGGTTCCGCAATACGGGATCTCGTACACGCTGGGCGTCGACGGGCTCAACGTGTGGCTCCTCGTCCTGAACGCGTTCCTGACGCTGGTCGGGCTGTCCGTAACGCCGGTCGACACCCAGCGCCTGCGCGCCTTCGTGGCGCTGATGCTGGCGCTGGAGGGGGCGATGGCAGGCGTTTTCCTGGCCACCGATCTGCTGCTCTTCTACGTGTTCTGGGAGGCGCAGCTGATCCCTGCCTACTTCCTGCTCTGGCTCTGGGGCGAAGGCAGGCGGCCGGACCGGGCGGCACTCAGGTTCGTGATCTACACGCTCATCGGGTCGCTCCTGATGCTGGTGGGGGTGATCGGCGAGTACGTGTTCGCCGGGAACGGAACCCACACGTTCGACCTCGCCGCCCTGGCCGCGCACCCACCCTCGTCCCCGATCCAGTTCGCGCTCTTCTTCGTGTTCACGCTCGCGTTCGTCATCAAGGCGCCGATCGCGCCCTTTCACTCCTGGCTGCCGGCCGCCTACCGGGCGGCGCCGATCGGCTTTCTGGTGCTGCTGGCCGGAGTCATGGGCAAGACCGGGGTCTACGCGCTCCTGCGGATCGTGCTGCCCCTGCTCCCGAACCCGACCTATTGGTGGAACTGGCATTACGTGATGCCGGCGCTGGCGATCTTCTCCATCCTCTGGGGGGCGTTGATGGCGCTCGCCCAGCGCGACCTCAAGCTCCTGGTCGCCTACTCCTCGGTCTCCCACATGGGGTTCATCCTGCTGGGGATCTTCTCGCTCACCGAGCAGGGGGCCCAGGGTGCGGTGATCCTGATGATCTCCCACGGCCTGACGATCGCCGCCCTCTTCCTGATCGTGCACTGGATCGAGCGGCGCGTCGGGACGCGGGACCGGTCGGTGCTGCGGAACCTGGCCCCCCGCATCCCGGTCCTGACCGGGGTCTTCCTGGTGGTCACGTTCGCCGCCGCCGGCCTGCCCGGTCTTTCCGGCTTCGTGGGCGAGTTCATGACGCTCTTCGGAGCCTGGCAGCAGGCGCCCTGGGAGGCGGCGGTGGGCGCCCTCGGCCTGGTGCTGGGCCCGCTCTACCTGCTGCGCGCGTTCCAGGGCGCGGTCTACGCACCGCCCGGACAGGATCCCCCGGCCGGCCACCCGCCATCCAATTATCTGGCCCCGGAGCGGCTGCCCGACCTGAGCTGGACCGAGGGCTGGGTGATGGCGCCGCTGATCGCCGTCATGTTCCTGATCGGCCTCTTCCCGATCATCCTCACCCATGCCATGACCACGCTCGGTCTCGTGCTTCACTTCCCATGGAGTTAGGGCGGCGATGACGGTGCTGGAACTCGCCGCGGTGGCCGCGCCCACCTACTCCTGGAATCAGGCCTGGCACGACCTCTCCCAGATCCTGCCGATCGCGATCCTGACGGTGGCGATCCTGGTCGGCATCCTGGCCGACCTGGTCACACCGCGCGGGTACCGATCAGCCGCCGTCGCGGGCATCTGCCTCCTCGGCTACCTGGTGGCCGGAATCGTGGCCTGTGTCCGCTGGGCGATGGGAACGGGCGGGCTCGCCTATCAGGGAATGGTCTCCGGCGACCGTTTCGCCGTCTACTTCCAGGTCTTCTTTTGCGTGCTCGGCATCCTCACCGTGATCGTCTCGGAGCCCTACCTGCGACGCCGGAGGCTGCTCGGGCCCGAGTTCCACATCCTGATCCTGGCCGCCACCGTGGGCATGATGGGGCTGGCCGCGGCGACCTCGCTGGTCACCGTCTTCCTCTCGCTGGAGACGTTCAGCGTGGCGCTCTACATCCTCTGTGGGTGGGCGCGCCGGGACTCTCACTCGCAGGAGTCGGGCGCCAAGTACCTGCTGGTGGGCAGCGTCGGCTCGGCGTTCCTGCTCTACGGGATGGCGCTCACCTACGGGGCCACCGGTGAGCTCCAGGTGGCGAACCTGGTGCATTCGGTGGCGGCCCTGGGCAGCCCGCTCAGCAACCCGCTGCTCACGATCGGGATCGCGCTGATGGCGATCGGCTTCGCCTACAAGATCTCGGGGGCGCCGTTCCATCAGTGGACGCCGGACGTCTACCAGGGGGCGCCGCTGCCGGTGACGGCGTTCATGTCGGTGGGGACCAAGGCGGCCGCCTTCGCCATGATCCTCACCGTCTTCAACGACGCGCTGGCGGGGGCGGCGGACGAATGGCGCGCGATCCTCGCCTTCGTGGCGGTGGTCTCGATGGTTCTCGGCAACCTGGCCGCGCTGGTGCAGCAGAGTCTGAAGCGGCTCCTCGCCTACTCCGGCATCGCCCAGGCCGGGTACGTGCTGGTGGGCCTGGTCGGGAGCGGGCCGCGGGCGTTCTCGTCGGTGCTGTTCTACCTCGCCGCTTACCTGTTCATGAATTTCGGCGCCTTCGCGGTGCTGATCCTCCTCTCCGGGCCGGAGGCGGACGTCGACCGGTTCAGCGACCTGGACGGGCTGGGGCGCCGGCATGCCCTGCTCGGGCTGCTGCTCACGGTCTTCATGCTGTCGCTCGGCGGGTTCCCGCCCTTCGTCGGCTTCTTCGGCAAAGTCTTCCTGTTCCAGGCCGCGATCCAGGGCGGGTTCACCTGGCTGGTCGTGATCGCCGTGCTGGCCAGCGTGGTCTCGGTCGCGTACTACCTGCGGGTGGTGCTGCACGTGTGGTCGCCCGCCGTGGGCAGGCGGGAGGTGCCGGCGGCCCGGTCTGCCGTGGGGACGGTGGTCGTCTCGGGCGCGCTGTCGCTGGCGCTCGGCATCTATCCATCCCTGCTCCTGGCGGCTGCCATCTACAGCGCCGGCGCCGGGCTCTTCGCGGGGAGGTAGCGACCCATGAATGAATCGGTCACCCCGGGTAGGGTCGTCGACGCGCTGAGCGATCCGCAGGCGCGACGCCAGTTCTCGCTCCGGCGCGCCTACCGCGACCACTTCGGGCGCAGCCCGCGCTACGAGCGCATGTTCATCGCGTCGGTGGCGTTCTTCCTCGGGTTCGGGGCCGCCCGTGCCGTCACCACCATGATCCGGGCCGAGGTCGGGCCCTTCCACAACATGGAGGTCGGGGGCCGGCACCTCCACCATATGGTGTTCGGAATCGGGGGGCTGCTCGGCATCGGCTACCTCTGGCTCCTCCTGGTCGGCACCGACCACATGCAGCGGCGCAATCTGTCGCGGATCACCGCCGGGATGTTCGGCCTGGCGTCCGCGCTGACGCTGGATGAGTTCGCGCTCTGGCTCAACCTGCGGGACGTCTACTGGGCGAAGCAGGGCCGCACCTCGGTCGACGCGGTGGTGACGTTCGGCGGCCTGCTCTCCATCGGCGTCTGGGGCGGCCCCTTCTTCCGCAACATCGTCCACGAGGCGCGCCGGGTCCTCCAGAGCGTCTGACCCCCTCCCCGAACCTTGGCCGTTTGCTAGCACATGGGGCCTAAAACCGCCTCCGTAGGACCCACCTGCTAGCAAACGGCGCCTCCGGTTAAGGAAACGGCCGGGATGCTGCGGGCAAGCGATCCTGGGCCCGTGCCACGACGAACCTATGTGCCGGAGACATTGAAGTCGGGGTGTTCACGGTGCAGCAGGCCCGTGACGCTGGTTTGAGCCGCGATCAGCTGCGGAGCTCGGCCTGGCGACGCGTCTCCTACGGCTGGTACCGCTGGGTGGGGTATCCCGGAAGCGATGACCTTCGCCTCGTCACCATCGCCCTGGGAATGCTGCCAGTCTTTGCCTTCTCGGGCATCACTGCCGCCATCCTGTACGGCCTGGGCTTGCATCCCGGAAAGCGACCGGAGGTGATCGTCCCACCACCTTCCATCGTCACCGAGCGGGTGGACGCCGTCGTTCATCGGATCGAACTGCGACCTGATGACATCTCGATGAAGGACGGGTTCCCCGTTACGAGCCCGGCCCGGACGTGCTTCGACCTCGCGAGTCGGCTTTCGCCCCCCCGAGGCGGTGGTAGCGATCGACGCCGCCCTTCAGGCCCAGCTGCTGACGTACGACGATCTGCGGCGGTACGTGCTCGCCCACGACCACGTCAAAGGAGTCGTCAATGCCCGCCGCGTCCTCGAGTTACGTCGACCCGAAGGCGGAGTCCCCGATGGAGTCGCGACTCCGGATGCTCTTGGTGCTGGCGGGACTTCCCCGCCCCGAAGCCCAGGTCTCGCTGTACGACGAGGAGGGCGGGTTCGTCGCCCGACCGGACCTCTATTACCGGGAGGCCCGACTCGGCCTCGAGTACGACGGCGAGAACCACTGCGACCGCATGACTGCCGACAACCGCCGGCAGAACCGCCTCCATCAGATCGGTGTCTCACTTCTCCGCTACACCGCCCCCGACCTCCGGGAGAGACCGGCCGCCATCGTCGCCGAGGTTCGAGACGCCGTCTGGGCGCGGATGGGGCCTACCGGCGCCTCGGTAGGCCCCACCTGCTAGCAAACGGCGATTCGGCCGGGGTCAGCCCCCGCTGGTGGCGCGCAGGACGAGGAGGCGGTCGCCCGGGGTGAGGGGGGTGTCGAGCGCGTTCCGGACGTCGTCTTCGTTGAGGAAGAGGTGCAGGTGGGGACGCAGCGCGCCGGCCTCGTCGACCAGTTGGGACCGCAGCATCGGGTGCCGCTCAAACGCCGCCTCCAGCGCGGAGCGGACCGTCGGCCCGTCCGCGCTCAGCCGGCGCTCGCCGTCGCAGAACGAGGCCAGCGTCTGGGGAAGCGTGAGTGAAGCCATCGGCGTCACGTCTCCAGGGCGTACACCGACTGCACGCGGGGGAGCCGCCCCGGCAGCGCCTGCCAATGCTCGCCCAGGTCCAGCGTCGCGTAGACGTTCCCACCGGTGGTGCCGAAGTAGATCCCCGGCTCCCGCTCCTGGTCGACTGCCATGGCGCTGCGCAGCACCCCCTGGTAGGACTCCTGCGGCAGGCCCTTGGTCGTCGCCTGCCAGTGATCGCCGCCGTCGTCGGTGCGGTAGACGGCTGCCCGCCCGCCCGGAAAGGTGCGGTTCGAGTCCGCCGCCAGCGGCGCGATGAACAGCGTGCCCGGGCGCGTCGGGTGCGCCACCATCGGGAAGCCGAAGTGGCTGGGCAATCCCTCTTCGATGCGCTCCCAGTGGTCACCGGAGTCCAGCGAGCGGTAGACGCCCACGTGATTCTGCTGGTAGAGCCGGCTCGGGTCGACCGGGTCCTGCACCAGTGAATGCACGCACCGCCCGATCTCGGGATATTTGGGGGCCTCCTCCGGGTCAGGCGACCCGACGCCCTCGTTCTTGACCGCCCAGGTGGCGCCACCGTCGTCGCTCCGGAAGACCCCCACGGCGGAGATCCCGACGTAGAGACGATCAGGCTGCACCGCGTCGGGGACGATCGAGTGGGCGCAGAGCCCTCCCGCGCCGGGTGCCCATCCGGGACGCGTCGGATGCCCCTCCAGCCCTTCGTTGAGCTTCCACTCACCGCCGTCCTGGTTCGCGAACAGGGCGGCCTCCGCCACCCCGGCGAGCACGCCTCCGTCGGGCGCCGGGGCGAAGGACCAGACCTGGAGCAGCCGCCGCTCGGAGCCGTCGGGAAAAGCCGGGCTGGGGGCCGGTTCCCAGGTCCTGCCCAGGTCGGTGCTCCGCTCCAGGTGAGCCCCGAAGAAGGGATTGGAAAGCCCCGCCCATAAGGTCGGCGGATCGGTGCGGGTGTCGGCCCAGACGCGATACACCTCCCACTCGCCGTGCACCGGGTCCTGCAGTTGCCAGGTGGTGCGGGCAGGATCGCCCTCCATCCGGAACAGGCCCTTGCTGGTCCCTACGAACAACGTCACCATGTGCGCGCCTCCCAGACCATCGTCGTGTCGGGAAGCGATGCTAGCACAGCTATGTGGACGTTGTACACATCTCAGGTGTGACTACTCGAGCTCGGGCACTCGGAACGGGTTCTCGCGCACCGCATCCTCCGCGAAGTGGCACGCGACGGTGTGGAGGGCACCGTTGGTGGCGACGCTGCGCAGGGCCGGGGCCTCGGTGCGGCAGCGGTCCTGGGCCAGCGGGCACCGGGTGTGAAAACGGCAGCCGGAGGGGGGTGCGAGGGACGACGGGACCTCTCCCGACACCACCACCCTCTCCCGCTTGCGCGATTCCTCGGGGTCGGCCACCGGCACCGCCGAGAACAGCGCCTGCGTGTACGGATGGTGGGGTGTCGCGTAGAGCTCGTCCCGATCCGCCAGCTCCACGATCTGGCCCAGGTACATCACCGCCACCTGGTCGCTCATCTCACCGACGACGGCGAGGTCGTGCGCGATGAACAGGTAGGAGAGGCCGAGGCGGTCCTGGAGGTCGCTGAGCAGCTGCAGGATCTGCGCCTGGATCGAGACGTCGAGCGCCGACACCGGCTCGTCGAGCACCAGCAGCGCCGGCTCGCCGGCCAGTGCCCGGGCGATGCCGATCCGCTGACACTGTCCGCCGCTGAACTCGTGCGGATACCGGCCGGCGGCGTCCGGGGGGAGTCCGACCAGCTCCAGCACCTCGGCCACTCGCTCCTGACGTTTCGACCGGGGAAGGATCTGGTGCACCAGGAGGGGCTCACCGACCAGCGCGCCCACCGTGAGCCGCGGGTTCAGTGAGCCGACCGGGTCCTGAAAGACGATCTGCATACGCCGGCGCAGCGCTTCCAGCTCCCGAGCGGGGATCTCCCCCAGGTCGGTGCCCTCGAACCGGACCGTGCCCCCGGTCGGGCGTTCGAGGAACAGCACGGTGCGCCCGGTGGTGCTCTTTCCGCAGCCGCTCTCGCCGACCAGGCCCAGCGTCTGCCGGTTGCCGAGGGTGAAGCTGACTCCGTCGACGGCATGCACCGTCTCTCGACTGCGGATAATCGCGCCTTCGCCCCGGATACGGTAGTGGACGATCAGGTCACGGACGTCCAGGATCGGGACGGCCGGTGACGCGGTGGCAGCGGCTCCGGGCGCCGCGGCGGTGTTCACGGCGTCGCCGCTCCGTCCGTCACCGGGTGCCAGCAGGCAACCGGATGGCCGGGCGCGATCTCCGCCAACGGAGGTGTTTCGGTCAGGCAACGGTCGGTGGCTCGCTCACAGCGGGGGGCGAACGGGCACCCTGTCACGAGGCGGGTCACCTGAGGCGGCAGGCCGGGGATGGCATAGAACGAACGCGTCCGCTTCCGCCTCAGGCGCGGGATGCATCGCAGCAGCCCGACCGTGTACGGGTGCGTTGGATGTGCGAACAGGTCGTCGACGGCCGCCGCCTCCATCACCCGTCCCGCGTACATCACGACCACCCGGTCGCAGTGGCCGGCGACGATGCCCAGGTTGTGGGTGATCAGGATCGCGCCCAGATTCGCACTCCGGACCAGTCCGTCGATCAGCTCCAGGATCTGGGCCTGGATCGTGACGTCGAGCGCGGTGGTGGGCTCGTCGGCGATCAGAAGCCGCGGCTGGCAGGCCATCGCGAGAGCGATCATCACCCGCTGGCGCTGGCCGCCCGACAGCCGGTGCGGATACTCGCGCATGCGCGTAGCCGGGTCCGGGATGCCGACCGAGCGCAGCACTTCCACAATGCGCGCGTGTGCCGCCGCGCCTGAGAGGCCCAGGTGCAGTGAGAGCACCTCCCGGAAGTGCGCCTCCACGGTGAGCACGGGGTTCAAGGAGGCGAGCGGGTTCTGCGAGATCATGGCGATCTGCCGGCCGCGAACGTGGCTCAGGCGCGACTCCGGGAGGTGGAGGAGATCATCGCCGTCGAAGAGAACCTGGCCCCCGTCGTACCGCCCGGGCCACGGGACCATGCGCATGATCGAAAGTGCGGTCACGCTTTTGCCCGAGCCGCTCTCCCCCACGACTCCCAGCCGTTCGCCGGCCTCCACCTGCATGGTGAGACCCTGCACCGCGTAGATCGTGTTTTGCCGCAGCGGGAACGAAACCCGCAGGTCGCGGACGGCGAGCAGCGGCGCTCTGCCGGCGCCGATGCCGGCCGCGACGTCCGCCTGCGTCGAGACCGTCGCCACCGATCGTCCGGCCGCTTCAGGAGTCACCGCCGCTACCTCGAGGTCGGGTCGAGGGCATCGCGCAGACCGTCGCCGGCGAAGCTGAAGCTCAGCGTCGCGAGCGCGATGCAGAAGATCGGAACCAGCGCCACCCAGGGCGCCACGGCGAGGTACTGTTCACCGTCATTGATCATCTTGCCCCAGTCGGCGAGGGGATCCTGGACGCCGAGGCCCAGGAAGCTGAACCCGGCCGCGGCGAAGATGGTGGCCGGGATCTGCTGGACGAAGAAGACGACGATCGGGCCCATGGCGTTGGGCAGGATGTGAATCCAGATGATCCGCTGGCTGGGAACCCCCAGGGCGCGTGCGGCCTGGACGAAGTCGCGGTCTCGCAGCATGAGGTACTGAGCTCGTGAAAGGCGGGCGAATCCCACCCACCCGAGCACGCCCAGGAAGAGCATCAGCTTGAGGAGCCCACTGCCGAAAAGGGAGATCAGGAGCAGGGCGAGCAGGATCGTCGGGATCATGGTGAAGATCTCGAACCACCGCAGCGTGATGAAGTCGAAGATCCCGCCGAACCAGCCGGCCAGGATGCCGATCGGCAGGCCGATCACGAGGCCGATCAGAGGCGCGCCGATCGCGATCAGCATCGAGGTCCGCGCTCCATACATGGCCCGGCTCAGCAGGTCCCGTCCCAACTGGTCGGTGCCGAACAGGTGCTCCGGACCGGGCGACTGCAGCGACTGACTGAGGTTGGTCTCGGCGTAGCCGTAAGGAGCGAGCAACGGCGCCAGCAGCGCCACCACCAGGATCAGGATCGCGACCACGCCGCTGACCAGGGCCAGACGATTCCGACGGAAGCGGTACCAGGCCGCCCACCAGTACCCGGCGTGGGAGCGGCGGGCGCGCAGGGGCTGCGGCGCGGCGGTGGTGACGCTCATTGCGACAATCCCTCGAGGCGCACGCGGGGATCGACAACCGTGTACGCGATGTCACTGAGGATGTAACAGGTTCCCCAGAGCGCGGCCACGATCAGGACCAGGGCCAGGATCAGCGGGTAGTCGCGGTGCAGGCTGGCGGTCGTGAAGTAGCTGCCCAGGCCCGGCAGCGCGAACGTCGCCTCGATGAAGATGGAGCCGGTGAGGATGTTGGGGATGTTGGGGCCCATGATCGTGATCAGCGGGATCAACGACGTCCGCAGGATGTAGCGGATCGTGACCCGCCACTCCGGGAGCCCGCGCGCGCGACCCATTCGGACGTAGTCGGTGTAGGTGACCTCCAGCGTACTGGCCCTGGTGTAACGCGCCATCAGCGCCATCGGGTAGAGCGCGAACGCCAGCACCGGCAGGATCAGGTCCTGGGGCTGGCCCCAGCCTCCGCTGGGGAGCCAGCCCAGTTCGACCGCGAAGATCGTGATCAGCAGATATCCGACCACGTAATTGGGCAGCGCGATCCCGGCCGTTGAGACCACCGACGTCAGGAGCCAGTCGATCCAGGTGTTGTGCCGGAGCGCGGCGATGCACCCGATCGCCATGCCGAAGATATAGGACACCAGGATCGTCAGGATGCCGACCGTGAGCGTGATCGGCCACGCCCTCGCGATCAGTTGCGTGACGGACATGGTCGGCTGCTCGAAGGGGATGCCGAAGTCGCCGTGGAGCAGCGCCCAGAGCCAGTTCAGGTACTGGCGCCAGATCGGTTGATCGAGACCGTACTTGTGCTCGATGTTGTGCATCGCGAAGGGCGGGAGCGGCTGCTGCGTGATGTCGAACGGCCCACCCGGCACCGCGTGCATGAGCGCGAAGATGAGCATCGTCATGACGAGCATCACGGTCAGCAGCGTCACGAAACGCTGCGCGAGGTAGAAGACCATGGCGCTCTCTCAGGCGGCGCTCACGAGCCGAGCCCGCTCTGGCTCGGCCGGCTGGACTTGCTTACGCTGCTGTTGACGAAGAGCTGCTCCAGGGAGGTCGAACCGGCCGTGAAGCCTGGCCACTGGATCCCGTCGTAGCCGTACTTCTCCTGCTGCAGCGCCTTTCCGTCCATGTAGGGCTGGTAGTAGTAGCCGTAGAGGAGGTGGAAGACGAACACAGCCGGTGCTTGTTCGGTGAGGAGGGTTTGTGCCTCGGTATAGATCTGAGCCCGCTTGGCGCTGTCGCTTTCTGCAGCGCCCTGGGCCAGCAACTGGTCGTACTGCGCATTGTCCCAATTGTGACGGCCGCCGCCCTTGTAGACGCTCATCATGTTCGAAGCGTCGAAATAATCCATGCCGTATTGCACGAAGCCCATCGCGATCTGCGTCGGCTTGGCGTTCATACGCGTGTAGAAGGTCGTCTTGTCCAGCTGCTGCAGCTGGATGTTGATGCCCAGCACCTTGTTCCAGTTTGCTGTCAAAGCCTGGACCACCGATTCAAAGTTCCCCTGCGCAAACTGCCACCAGTTGAAGGTCACCTGCGGGAAGCCCTTGCCGCCGGGATATCCGGCCTCGGCCAGGAGGGACTGTAGCCTTCTGCGGGTCGTAGTTGGTCAGCGGCTTCAGGGGGTCTGTGACCGCAAACGGGTAGCCGGGCATCATGAAGCCGTAGGCGGGGATCGCGAGCGGGGCCAGCAGACTCTTGATGATGGTATCGCGGTCGACCGAGTGAGCGAGCGCCTGGCGAACCTTGATGTTGCTGAACGGTTCCTTGGTGACGTCGAAGAACGCGTACTGGACCTCGAAGTCGTTCGCGTTCTTGTACAGGCGGAGATTCTTCGTCTTCGAGTTCGTTTTCGCAGTCTTAAGGTCCAAGGGCGTGAGGCCGATGGTGTCGATCTCACCGGTCTGGAATCGCGGCAGCATGTCGCCGCCGGCGTAGATCTTGCCCACCTGGTTCTCGATCCAGGGCTTGAAGGGCCCGGTGTACTTCTTGTTCGGCCCCAGGATCACCTCGGCCGTGGGGTCGAACTTGGTCAAGGTGTAGGGACCGCAGGTCACAACCGTGGAGGGATCGATGTTGTAGCTGCCAGATCCGTACTTATTGAGAGCGGCGGCTGACATCACCTGCGTGTAGAGGGCGGCGGAGGGCATGAAGGCGATCGGGCCATCGGTCGTGAACACGACGGTGTACTTGTCAGTTCCCTGGGTGACGCCGATCGATTCGACCGGCATCGTCCCCTTCGACGCCTCGGTGTAGTTCTTGATCACGCCGGACCAGTACCAGGTGAAATCCCAGGCATGCTTGGGGTCGGCCGAATAGCGCATGGTCTCCACGTAGTCGGCAGCGGTCAGCTCCTGACCGTCCGACCACATGATGCCGGGCCGGATCTTGAACGTCCAGGAGAGGCCGTCGGACGCTTGCTGCCAGCTGGTGGCCGTGCCCGGCTGAATGTTGAAATCCTGGTCGATCCGGACCAGCGAGAAGTTGAAGTTGTCGGCGAGCGGGGCGCGCGAGTAGACCGTCTCGTAGAAATCGAGCGCCTTGTAGCTGGCACCAGTGGAGTCATTCGGCGTCACGTAGAACTGGGCGCTGGCGGGTGCGGAACCCGAGGGCAGCGTGGCCCCGAGCGCGTTCTTGGTCCCGGCTCCGCTGGGGCCGCTGGAGTTGCCGTTCGAGCCGCAGGCGGCGAGCAGGAGTGCCGCCCCGCTCGCTCCGGTGGCGACGAGGAAATTGCGGCGCGACAGATTGGGCAGCTTGCCCCAGTCGATGTCCCGCTGAGTCATTGATCCGAACCCTCCCGATACATCACGGCGGTTTCACCCACCGTCATCCGACGGCCTCGCCCGCCGCCCGGTGCTCATCGCTGGTCAGGTGCGGCGCGAGATGAAGCTCGACCATCCGCGGGATGGTCGCCGGGTCGCGGTCGCGCAGCAGCCGGAGGATCTCGCGATGACTCGTCCAGAGCCTCGGTTCCGGCGGCTTGCGCGCACTGGCGTCCCGATACACGAAGTCGAAGAAGAAGCGCTGCAGGATCATCCCCATGGTGACCAGGAACTCGTTGCCCGTCACCCCGAGCAGCGCCTCGTGATAGGCGTCGTGAAGCCGTTCCGTCTCCTCCCTTCCGGTGGCGGCCTCCATGTCCTTCGCCAGCGACTCCAGAAAGTCGAGGTCGGCGTCGGAGGCGCAGCGCATCACCAGCTCGTAGATGCCGCGTTCCCAGATCGCGCGGACCTCGAAGTAGTCCTCCTCGCTGACCGGCTTCTTCCCGATCCAGGTCGCCAGCTGCTGGAAGACGTCGCTTTCCGAGGGGTCGGCGACGAAGGTGCCGCTGCCGTGGGTGACGCGCAGGAACCCCATCGTCTGGAGGGACGCCACCGCCTGCCGCAGCACGTTCCGGCTCACGCCCAGCTGCTGGGCGAGGACGGTCTCCGCCGGCAGCTGGGTTCCTCGCTCCAACCGGTTGGCGACGATGTAGTCGCGGAGCGCCGCCGCCGCCTGCTCGGCCAGGCTTTCCCGGGCGATGCTCCGGAGGGGTTTTACAGTGGGGGACTCTCTCTCTGACACCCTGATCACCCGACCGGCGACGGATCGTAACCGCCGCCCAGCCCGGCTGTCAACCCGGGCGTTCGGTCCCCCATCCCCGTCCGGGTCGGGGCGGCGCTCAGAGGAGGTCCGGACGCTCCCAGGGCTCGCCCAGCACGTGGTGCGCGAGGAAGGCGAGCACCGTCTGGTACCAGATCCGAGCGTTTCCCGGGGTCAGGATCCAGTGGTTCTCGTCCGGGAAGTAGAGGAACTTCGCGTCCACCCCGCGCCGGCTCAGGTCTGTCCAGAGGCGGAGCGCCTCGCCGATCGGCACCCGGTAGTCACGGTCGCCGTGGATCACCAGCATGGGCGTCGAGATGGCGGCGCCGGCCCCGGCGGGAGAGGCCGCCACCCAGCGCTCCGGCTCCCGGCGGGGGTCGCCCATCTGGTCCTCCCACGCCGGGCCGGTGTCGGTGGTCCCGTAGAACTGCAGGAGGTCCCAGAGGCCGGCGTGGCTGACGATGGCGCGGAACCGTGTCGTGTGCCCCGCGATCCAGTTCGCCATGTAGCCCCCGAAAGAGCCGCCCATCACGGCGGTGCGGGCCGGGTCCAGGTCGGGACGGCGGAGCGCCTCGTCGGTGATCGCGTCGAGGTCGCTCAGCACCCGCGGTCCCCAGGTCCCCCAGGCGCGCTTGATCATGGCTTCCCCGTAGCCGGTGGAGAGCGCGGGATCGGGCAGCAGCACGGCGTAGCCACGCTCAGCCAGCAGCCATGGACACCAGCGCCAGGACCAGGTGTTCCAGCTCATGAGAGGGCCGCCGTGGACCCACAGAACGAGCGGCGCCGGACGCTCGGCCGACGCCCCCTCGGGCAGCACCAGCCAGGCCCGCAGCGGGGTGCCGTCGCCGGCCGGGGCCGCGACCTCGGTCAGCGTTCCGGGCAGCTCGATCGGCAGCCCGGGGGTCGGGAACGCGGTCACCGTCCCGTCAGGATTGAGGCGGGAGACTTCGTTCGGCGAGTCGTAACCGCTGCGGAGTGCGTACACGCTCCCGTCGGGTGCGGGCTGCAGTGAGCCGAAGCACCCCTCCTGCGTCAGCCGGCGGGGGACGCCACCGGTCGCCGGCACCCCGAAGATGGGCGCCCGCCCTCCGTCGTCGGCGACGAAGTAGATGGTCTCGCCATCGGTCGACCAGACCGGGGCACCGGGCCAGCGGTCGAAGTCCCGCAACAGGTCCCGGTCCTCGCCGGTGGTGAGGTCGAACATCCACAACGTCACGCGGCCGGGTCCTTCCGTCGTCCCCCGTTCCTCCCGTCGGGCCACGATCCGCGCCCCGTCGGGGGAGAAGGCGGGCGAGCCGAAGTCCGCGCCCGACCCCAGCACGCGCCGCGCCCCTTTCTCGACCAGCACCAGCTGCCGCTCGGAGAGGGCGGGTTCGATGTCGGTCGCCCAGGTCGTCACCACCCGGGTGCCGTCGGGGGACACCTCGAACGAGGCCTCGAGCAGCGCTCCGCCCGCGTCCGGCGTCAGATCTTCGGGTTCCCCGACCGGCCGGTAGGGCGTCTCCCCGGAGGCGTCGACCTCGAGCTGCAGGCGCAGCAGGCGCGCTCGCCGCGGCCCCAGGTCGTGGTCCCAAAAGCGCACCGGGAACGCCTCATGGAGAAGCGCGGTGACGCCCGCCTCCTTGCGCGCCTTCTCCTTTTTCTCGTCCGCTTCAAGACCGTCCGAGGTCCCGAAGAAGGGCGACGCCACGACCACCGCATCCGCCTGCCGGGCGCACGCGACGGTGCCCAGACCGCCGGGCAGCGTGATCAATGCCCGGGCCTCGCCGCCCGCCCGGGGCAGCAGGAAGAGGCGGCCGGCGCCGGCATCTTCCTTCGCCGCCACGTCCAAGCGCGCCGAGGCGAAGAGCAGGTCGCCTCCGGGCAGGAAGGCCGCGTCGCCCTCTCCCTGCTCCGAGAAGGTGAGCCGCCGGGCAGGCTCCGCGAAGTCGGCGGGAGCGCCCCAGAGCGAGGTCCGGAAGCGAGTCCCGTCGGGGGAGAGCGCCTGCACCTGAAGGACGACACGGCTGCCGTCCGGAGAGAGCAGCAGGCCGTTGACGCGGGGGAGAGCGCCGAACCCCTCGATTGCGAGCTTCGGCATCAGCGGATGAGCGTGAGCTCGCCCGCGTGCACGGGGTCGGCCAACAACGTGCCGCGGAAGACGGTGGTCGCCGTGCCGCCGAGGGCGACGCGATCGCCGCCCACCACCACCCGGACCCGCCCGCCACGGGCCGACAGCTGCCGTCCGACCAGCTCCGGGCGTCCGAAGCGCGGCGCCCAGTAGGGGCCCAGCAGGCAGTGCGCGGAACCGGTGACGGCGTCCTCGTCGACCCCCACCCTGGGTGCGAACACCCGGGACACGAAGTCGGCGCCGCTCGTGCGCGCGGGCGCGGTGACGATGATCTTGTCGGCGTCCGCCCGCCGCAGCTCCTCGAAGTCGGGCCGGACCCCGGTCACCCGCTCTTCCCCGTCCAGTTCGAGAAGGAGGGTGGAACGGGACACCGCGGCCTGCCGGATCGCGGTCTCGGGCACCCGCAGCGCGTGCAGGACGGCCGCCGGCGCGTGCGCCGGCACGGGCCTGCGGGCGGGCAGATCGACTTCGATCGTCTCCGGCCCCCGCCGTGCCACCAGCTGCCCGGCACGGGTGGTGAAGTGCGCCGGGCGCGCGGGGTCCAGCCAGTCTTCTCCCCACAGCACGTGGGCCGCGGCCAGCGTCCCGTGTCCGCAGAGCTCGAGCTCGGCACGAGGGGTGAACCAACGCAAGGAGAAGCCTTCGCCGAGCGGGCCCACGAACGCCGTCGCCGGCGCGCCCAGCTCACCCGCCAACGCCTGCATCCAGGGCACGCGGTGCGGCTCTTTGCAGAGGCAGACCGCGGCCTGGTTGCCCGAGAACGGGCGGTGATCGGCGAACGCATCGACCCAGCGCAACAGCATCGGATACCTCCTGGAATTACCTTCCCACCGCGTAGCCCTGCATGCCGCGAGGGTTGGCGCCCGCATGCAGCAGACCGGTCTCGTTGTCCCTGGCCACCGCCGAGAGTCGCCCCAGCGACCACGGACCCTGCACCTGGACCTGGTGTCCCCGCCGCCGCAACTCCCCGACCACCCCGGGCTCGAAGCGGTCCTCCAGGAGCAGGCTTCGCGGCTCCCAGTCATGGGGCGCGAAGCTGCGCGGAAAGGCGTTGGTGTGGAACATGGGCAGGTCGATCACCCGCTGGAGGTCCCAGCCGGTCGCCAGCAGCCGGACGAAGAACGTCAGTGACCACTGGTCCTGCTGGTCGGCGCCGGGGGTGCCGAACGCGAGCCAGGGCTCTCCGTCGCGCAGCGCCAGGCTCGGGCTGAGCGTGGTGCGGGGACGCTTTTTCGGGGCCAGCGTGTTGGGAAGCCCGGCGTCGAGCGTGAAGATCTGGGCGCGGGTCCCGAGGCAGAAGCCGAGGCCCGGGATCGCGGGCGAGCTCTGCAGCCACCCTCCCGAGGGTGTCGCCGAGACCAGGTTGCCCCAGCGATCGGCCACGTCCAGGTGGCACGTGTCGCCGCGCACGGCGGGGCCTCCCGAGGGCTGGAACGTGGGGTCGCCGGTGGCGGGGTCGCGGACGGCCCCGAGATGATGCGCGTACCCGATCCGCGGTAATCGCGGCCGGCGCCCACCGGGCGCACCCGGGCGCAGCTCTGCGGCCGCGTCCTCGCCGAGCAGCCGGCGCCGTTCCCCGGCGTAGTTCGGGTCCAGCAGGTCGGACGTCAGATCGGGCGTGAACGCCGGGTCGCCGTACCACGCCTCGCGGTCCGCCATCGCCAGCTTGCAGGCTTCGACCACCAGATGGACCAGGTCCGCCCCACATGGATCGAGGCTCCGCAGGTCGTGACCGGCCAGCAGCGAGAGCTGCTGGAGAAAGACCGGCCCCTGACCCCAGGGCCCGGTCTTGAGGATCTCCACGCCGCCGTAAGGAAAGCTGAGGGGTCGCTCCTCGGTGGCCTGCCAGGCCGCCAGGTCATCGCCGCCCAGGACGCCGCGGTGGCGCCGGCCGGTGCTGTCGAGCACCTCGGCCCGCCGCAGGTAGGAGTCGATCGCGTCCGCCACGAAGCCTTGGTACCAGGCGTGGCGCGCAGCCTCGATCTGGGCCTCGCGATCCCCGCCCGCGGCCTCCCCTTCTTGAAGCAGCCGCTCCAGCGTCGCCGCCCACTCGGGGTTGGGTCGGAGGCTGCCCGGCGCCGGTGCGCGTCCCTGGTCCAGCCAGAGCGCGGCCGAGGTCGGCCACTCACGCTCGAAGAATTCCGCCATCTGCGCGATGGTCGAGGCCACGCGGGGAACCAAGGGGACGCCGCGGCGCGCGTAGCCGAGCGCGGGCTCGAGGACCTGACGCACGGTGCAGGTGCCGTGGTCGCGGAGGAGGAGCAGCCAGCCGCCGACCGCGCCCGGCACCGCGGGCGCGAGCAGGCCGCTGCCTGGGACCATGTCCAGGCCCTCGCCGGCCACGTGCTCGACGGTCAGCCCGGCCGGCGCCCAACCCTGGCCGCAGACCACGAACGGGGCTCGACGCCGAGCGTCGTACCCGATCACCGGCACCTCGCCCCCAGGACCGTTGAGGTGGGGCTCGGCGAGATGGAGGACGAAGGCGGTCGCGACCGCGGCGTCAAACGCGTTCCCGCCGCGTTCCAGGATCGACATCCCCGCCGCCGACGCCAGCCAGTGGGTGGAGGCGACCATTCCGAAGGTGCCCGCCAGTTCGGGCCGCGTCGCGAATTCGACGTTAGCGCTCACGCTTGCGGGGCCATCAGCCGCGTCACGCGGGCCTTGAGCCGGCCCAGGATCGCGCCCATCCCACGCAGACGGAGCGGGCTGATCACGTCCTCCAGGCCCATGTCCAGGTAGAACCCGTCGGGCACCTGCAGGACCTCCTCCGGCATCGCGCCCGAGAGCCCGTCATGGAGGACCCCCGCGTAGCCGCGCACGGTCGGTGTCGCACGCGGCACCTTGAAGTACAGGGCGACCCGGCCGTCCTCCATCTCGGCCGCCAGGAAGAACGGAGACTGACACTCCGGCACGGGCTCCAGCAGCTCGGGGTCATCGAGGCGCGCGGGCGGTTCCGGCAGCGACTCGGCGTATTCCAGGAGAAGATCGAGCCGCTCCTGCGGCGGGGTCTCGCGGAACAGATCGACGACCTCCTGCAGTTTCTCCGGCAGGGGTGGTGACGCCATCTGCCTAGGGTAGGATCTCGCCGCCGTGACAGGCGCAAACGGAGGAACCGATGGGATACGCAAAGGATGTACTGGTCAGCGCGGATTGGGTGCAGGAGCACCTGCACGATCCGGATCTTCGTCTGCTGGAGGTGGACGAGGACCCGCTTCTCTACCGCACCGGGCACATCCCGGGCGCCCTCGAGATCGACTGGCAGCGGGACTTCTGGCACCCGGTGGAGCGCGAGTTCGTCTCTCCGGCCGCGTTCGCGCAGCTGCTGGGGCGGCTCGGCATCGGCGCTGACACCACGGTCATCCTCTACGGCGACAAGTCCAACTGGTGGGCCGCGTACGCCTACTGGTTCTTCCAGTACAGCGGGCACCCCCGGGCGAAGCTGCTCGACGGAGGCCGCATGAAGTGGGAGGCGGACGGGCGCGAGCTGACCAAGGAGGCGCCCGAGGTGAGGCCGGTCGAGCACCCGGTCGGGCAGCGCGACCAGGTGATCCGGGCTTACCGCGACCAGGTGCTGCAGATCCTGCCTCAGGTGCGGAACGGATCGGCGGCGCTGGTCGACGTCCGCAGCCCGGACGAGTTCAGCGGCAAGGTCACGCACATGCCCGCCTATCCGCAGGAGGGCGTTCTCCGCGGCGGCCACATCCCGGGCGCCGCCAGCATCCCCTGGGGCAAGGCCGCGAACCCGGACGGGACCTTCAAGACCGCGGACGAGCTGCGCGAGCTGTACGACGGCGAGGGCGTGACGCCGGACCGCGATGTGGTCGTCTACTGCCGGATCGCGGAACGCTCGAGCCACACCTGGTTCGTACTCCACGAGCTGCTCGGATACGAGAACGTCGCCAACTACGACGGCAGCTGGACCGAGTGGGGCAACGCGGTCGGGCTTCCGATCGAGAAGACGTACCAGGGGGGGCAGACGCCGGCCCGATAGCGGCCAGGTCCCGGCCGGTACCCTCGGTGGGTGGCTGAGTCCCAGCAGGCGCCGGCGGTGTCCCCCGCAGCCGGCGCGGACCTCGAGCGGCCGCCCGGCGGGACCACCGACGTCAGCGAGCCGGCCACCACCACGCGGCTCGCGGTCCTCGACATCGGGAGCAACACGGTGCACGTGGTGGTCGTCGACGGCCGGCCTGACGGCTCCTTCACGCCAGTCGCCGAGGAGCGCGAGGTGCTGATGCTGGCCGAGGCCGCCTTCCCCAGCCGGGAGCTGCCGGAGGGCGCCATCGACGGGCTGACCTCGTCGGTGGCGGCCCTGAGCCGGTTCGCCACTCAGCACCGGGCCGATGCCCTGGTCGCCTTCGCCACCTCCGCGATCCGTGAGGCCTCCAACGGCATGCAGGCGCTGGGCCGGGTCCGCGAGGTCACCGGCGTGCCGGTCAGGGTGCTTCCCGGCGTCGAGGAGGCCCGGCTCACCTATGTGGCCGCGCGCGCCTGGGCCGGCGCCGGCCGCCGGCGGCTGCTGATCCTCGACATCGGCGGAGGCAGCTTCGAGATCGCGGGTGGTGACGAGGAACGCCCGGAGCTGATCGCCAGCCTTCCGCTCGGGGTGACCCGGCTGACCCGCCGCTTCCTGCACGATGACCCGCCCGCCGAGTCGGGGCTGGTCGCGCTGCGCGTGCACGGCCTCAACCTCCTCGGCGAGGTGGCCGACCGCGTGCGCGAGCGCCCGTGGGACCTGGTCTGCGCGACGTCCAAGACGTTCCGGACGCTGGCCCGCGTGGCGGAGGAGCTGCCGGCGACCGAGAGCCCGTCCGACCGCTTCGGGTTTGCCGGTGTCGACGGGCGCACGGCGCCGGTGCTGACCGCTGAGACGATCAACGTCCTGGCCGGCCGGCTGGCGCGCTCCACGCGCCGGCAGCGGTCGCGTATGCACGGCGTCTCCCGGCTGCGGGCGGAGAACGTGGTCGCCGGGTCGCAGCTGGCGGCGCTGGCGATGCAGGCGTTCGGACTCTCCCACCTGGTGCTCGCACCCTGGGCGCTGCGGGAGGGCATCATCATCGAGCAGCTGCGACGCCAGGAGGGGGCCGCGCCCGCCGCCGACGAGGCGCCGCACTCGCTCCGGCACGCCGCCGTGCTCGACTTCTGCCGCCGCTACAGCTGGGACGAGCCCCACTCCCGGCTGGTCGCCGACCTGGCGGTGTCGCTCTTCGACCAGACACGCCCGCTCCACGGGCTGGGTGACGAGGAGCGCCAGCTGCTCTACTTCTCGGGTCTGCTCCACGACGTGGGGGCCGCCGTCGCCCAGTCGGCGCACCACAAGCACTCCCTCTACATCATCGGCAACGGCGACCTGGCCGGGTTCACGGAGCGTGATCGGCGGTTGATGGCGAACATCGCCCGCTACCACCGCAAGGCGCTCCCCGCCGGCCATCACAGCGAATACATGGCGCTGAGCGACGACGATCGGCGGCTGGTGCGGCGGCTGGGCTCGCTCCTACGCCTCGCCGACGCGCTCGACCTGGATCATTACCAGCTGGTGGAGCGGGCCACGCTGGTGCCGGCCGTCGACGGTTTCGACCTCGAGCTGGAGGCACGCGACGAGCCCGAGTCGGCGCTGCGCGCGGCCCGCGAGCTCTCCGACCTGTTCGCGCTCGAGTTCGACACCATCGTCACGCCGGTGGCCCGGAGCGTCGACTGAGTGGCGTCCGGGAGGTCCGGCCTGCCCGCCGGGTTCGCGGCCGCCCTGGTGCCGGCAGACCGGTGTCCGGCGCCGCGCGCCAGCGCCTCGGTGCTGGTGCTGGACGGAACCACCACCCCGTGGCGGGTGCTGATGATGCGGCGGCCGCGCGGGGCCGAGTTCGCGCCTGGCGCCTGGGTCTTCCCCGGCGGCAGCGCCGGCGCCGAGGACGCGATGCAGCCGGATCCGATCCGCGGCGCCGCCGTCCGCGAGCTCTGGGAGGAGCTCGGCCTGCTGCTCGCCTGGAGGTCCCGGGACGGCGGCCGGCGGCGCTTCGCCGGCACCGCCGATGCGGTTCGCGTCCGGGCGGCGGTGGAGGGTGGTCTCGGGTTCTGGCCGGCGCTCGCCGGGGTGGGACTGACGGCGGCGACCGAGCGCCTGGTGCCGGTCACCCGCTGGATCACGCCGATCGGCGTGCGGCGCCGGTTCGACACCCGCTTCTACGCCGTGCGGGCGCCCCGGCAGCGGGTGGTGCCCGGCCCCGGCGAGGTCTCAGGATGGCGTTGGGTGACGGCGGCCGAGGCGCTGGCTGCCCCCGACGGCGAGCTCGTCTACGCGACGCGCCGGATCCTGGAGCTGGTGGCCCCGATCCCGGACGCGGGAGTGCTCCTGCGGAGGTTGCGGGGGCGTGTCGAGCGGCCACCGGTCAGGCCCCGGATCGTGGAGGAGCTGGGGCGGCGAACGGTGCTCGACGACGCGGCGCCCCTCTTTCGATGACCCGCATCTGCGTGTTCTGCGGCGCCGCGCGGGGCCGGCTCCCCGCCTATCGCGAGGCGGCCTTGGAACTGGGCCAAGGGCTGGTCCGGCGGGGCTTTGGGCTCGTCTATGGCGGCGGCGACCACGGATTGATGGGAGCCGTGGCAGGCGCGGTCCGGAACGGCGGCGGCGAGGTGGTGGGCATCATCCCGCGAGGCCTGTTGGGGGTGGAGCTGGCGGCTGGGGAGGAACTGGCCCAGGTTCACGCCGAGCTCCGAGTGGTCTCCTCGATGCACGAGCGCAAGGCCCTGATGGAGGAGCTGGCGGATGCGTTCTGCGTGCTGCCCGGCGGGCTGGGGACGCTCGAGGAGCTGGTCGAGGTGCTCAGCTGGGCCCAACTCGGGCTGCACCGGAAGCCGATCGGGCTGCTCGACGTGGAGGGCTACTATCAGCCGCTGCTGCGACTGCTCGACCACGAGGTCGCCGAGGGGTTCTTGGCGCCCGAGCACCGAGAGCTCCTGCTGGTGGAGACGGACCCGGCCCGGCTCGTGGACCGGCTCACACACACGAAGCCGCCGCTGGTCCGTCGCGTCCTGCGCCCGGAGGAACGCTGAGGCGCCGGCCCAAGAATCGGCGTTTGGTGCACAGTGCACCCGTCGCCGTGTTTGCCGGTCAGCGCCAGAGGTCTTGCCAGCGGTCGTACTGCTCGGCCTCGACGCCGCCCACCTGCAGCACCTGGATCCCGTCCGTAACCCGGTAGGGGCGCCGGTAGTAGACGCGTTCGACGTTCGAGTTGACGATCATCTTGGCGCACATGACGCACGGTGCCACGGTGACGAACATCCGCTTGCCAGGGGTCTGGGCCCCGGCTTTGAGGAGCGCGTTCGCTTCCGAGTGAACGCAGCCGCAGCCGCCGGGCTGGTCCGAATCGCAGCGGTTGGGCAGGCCGCGGGCGTTGCCGTTGTACCCGATGCCCAGGACCTGCGTCAGGTCCGCGGTCGTGATCACGGTGCCGACCTGGTTGCGAGCGCAGGTGGAACGTTTCGCCAGCTCCTCCGCCATGCGCATGTAGACCTCCTCGAGCGGGATGCGGTCAGGCTGCGGCGGAGTCTCGGGGAGGGCGGAAAGGGCCATCACGACGGCATGCTACGCGAGCGCTTGCCATCGCCCGGCCGGCGTGCTAGAGTGGCGAGATCGAACATGCGTTCCCATCAAGGCTGGCTCCGCGGCGTTTTCCACCGGCGACGCACCGGCTGTCCCCACGGTCCGCACAGGCTTTCCTCCGATTCTCCAGATATTGTGGGCGCCTCCGAGCGAAGGTACAACCGCTGGTGTTTCTGAGGTTGACAGGAGCCACTGATCGGCGTAACCTTGGAGGTGTAGGTCGGGCCCTGAGGCAGAGAGCGGCGGGCATGCTTCGGAGGCCTTTTTTGTTCTCCCCGCCCGTGCCGGGCCGGCTCGGCACGCTGATCGCAACTGGAGAGACTTCACCCGATGCCCGACATCTCAGCCGACGTCTCCGCAGCGTCTCGGGCCGGCTCCACGCACCCCGCGAGTGCCACCGGCCTGCACTTCGACCGCTTCTTCACGCCCGACGGTTCTCAGGCCTACGAAATGGTCGAGTGGGAGCGGCGGACGGCGGCGATCACCAACGCCGCGGGCAAGGTCTTCTTCGAGCAGAAAGACGTCGAAGTCCCCCGGAGCTGGTCCCAGCTGGCGAGCAACATCGTGGCCCAGAAGTACTTCTGGGGCCGGCTTGGGGACCGCCGAGCGGGAGACCAGCGTGCGGCAGCTGGTGGACCGCGTCGTGGACGCGCTCTCCGGCTGGGGCCGGGCGGGTGGTTACTTCGCCACCGAGCAGGATGCGGGGAACTGGGCTCAGGATCTTCGCTGGCTGCTGGTCACGCAGCACGCGTCGTTCAACAGCCCGGTGTGGTTCAACATCGGCATCCCGGGCCGGGCGCAGCAGGCGTCGGCCTGCTTCATCAACTCGGTCCAGGACACGATGGAGTCGATTCTCGACCTGGCCAAGACCGAGGGGATGCTGTTCAAGTTCGGCTCGGGAACCGGAACCAACCTCTCCGTGCTGCGCTCCTCCAGCGAGGCGCTGGCGGGTGGCGGCACCGCCTCCGGCCCGGTCTCGTTCATGCGTGGCTACGACAGCTTCGCGGGCTCCATCAAGTCCGGTGGCACCACACGGCGCGCGGCCAAGATGGTGATCCTGAACGCCGACCACCCGGACATCCTGGACTTCGTCCGCTGCAAGGCGGAGGAGGAGAAGAAGGCCTGGGCGCTGATCGAGGCCGGCTACGACGCCGGGTTCAACGTGCCCGGCGGCGCCTATGACTCGGTGCAGTTCCAGAACGCCAACCACTCGGTGCGGGTCACCGACGGGTTCATGCACGCGCTCGAGGAAGGCGCGGACTGGACCACCCACGCGGTGACCGGCGGTCGCCCCCTGAAGACCATGAAGGCGGCCGACCTGTGGAAAGAGATGGCCGCAGGCGGCGTGGGTCTGCGGCGACCCCGGGGTCCAGTTCGACACCACGATCCAGACCTGGAACACCGTTCCCAACACCGGACGCATCAACGCGACCAACCCGTGCGCCGAGTTCGTGTTCGTCGACGACACTTCGTGCAATCTGCTCAGTCTCAATCTGAGGAAATTCCAGAACCAAGACGCGACGGTCGACGTGGAGCGGATGAAGCACGCGATCGACATCTGCTTCACCGCGCAGGAGATCCTCGTCTCCAACGCCTCCTACCCCACTCCCCGGATCGCCGACAACTCGGAGCGCCTCCGGCCGCTGGGGCTCGGATACGCCAACCTGGGCGCGCTGCTGATGTCGATGGGCCACGCCTACGACTCGCCCGACGGGCGCGCCGTGGCGGGTGCGGTGACGGCGCTGATGACCGGCGAGGCTTACGCCCAGTCGGCCCGGATGGCGGCGGTGAAAGGGCCGTTCGCGGAGTTCGGGAAGAACCGCGATCCGATGCTGGGCGTGATGCGCAAGCACCAGGCGGCGGCGAGGGAGCTGCCGGCGACGGGGGACGCGGTCCCGCTGGCGGAAGCGGCGCGGGAGGTGTGGGCCGAGGCGATCGCGCTCGGCGAACGCAGCGGATACCGCAACGCCCAGGCCACCGTCATCGCCCCCACCGGGACCATCGGTCTGATGATGGACTGCGACACCACCGGCATCGAACCCGACCTGGCCCTGGTCAAGTACAAGACGCTGGTCGGAGGCGGGAGCCTGAAGATGGTCAACGCCACCGTCCCCACCGCCCTGGCCCGGCTCGGGTACGGCGAGGATGAGGTCCGCGCGATCGTCGCCTACATCGACGCCAATGACACCATCGAGGGGGCGCCCGGTCTCCGTGCCGAGGACCTGCCGGTGTTCGACTGCGCGTTCCGGCCGTTGAACGGGAGCCGCTCCATCGCGCCCATGGGCCATGTGCGGATGATGGCCGCCGTGCAGCCCTTCGTCTCCGGCTCGCAGTCGAAGACCGTGAACCTGCCCAACGACGCCACCGCCGAGGACATCGCCGACGTCTACCGGCAGTCGTGGGCGCTGGGCCTCAAGTGCATCGCGATCTACCGTGACGGGTGCAAGCGCTCGCAGCCGCTCTCCACCTCGGAGAAGTCGAAGCCGGGGACCCGGCGGGAGGCCGGCGGTGAGCCGGCGCCGCTCCCGGTCGAGCCGCGGCCCTACCGGCGTCGCCTGCCCGACGAGCGGGGCGCCATCACGCACAAGTTCGAGATCCAGGGCCACGAGGGCTACATCACGGTCGGCGTCTACCCGGACGGGAAGCCGGGCGAGGTGTTCATCAAGATGGCCAAAGAAGGCTCGACGATCTCGGGCCTGATGGACGCGCTGGCGACGCAGACCTCCGTGGCGCTCCAGTACGGTGTCCCGCTGGAGGTGATGGTCAACAAGTTCAGCCATATGCGCTTTGAGCCCGCCGGCATGACGCGCAACCGGCAGATCCCGATCGCGAAGTCGATCGTGGACTACATCTTCCGGTGGCTGGCGAGCCGCTTCCTCGATGAGGAGGCGCGGGACGCGGTCGGTGTCATCCGCCGCGACGACGACCCTCCCCGTCCGGCGGCCGGCACTTCGACGCTGATCGCTCCGGCGACCGCCTCGCCCGGCGGCACCAACGGACACGGCGACGATCGTCCGCAGGCACCGGCCGGCCCGGGCGCGGCCCGCTTCACCTTCGCCACCGACGCCGACGCCCCCGCCTGCTCGGAGTGCGGGTCGATCACCGTCCGGAGCGGCGCCTGCTACAAGTGCCTGAACTGCGGAGCCACCACCGGCTGCGGCTAAGCCCCCGGGGGGTGGACTGTGCACCAGCGGGTCCTAAAAGCCCCGGATAAGCCGCGCTGGTGCACCTCCCGGGCACCCCGAAACGGAGCTTGCGGAGTCTCGTTGGGTGGGAGCGGGGACGGCCTATGGCGAAGGTGCGAGGTCGCCCAGGTGGTGGATGCCTTCGTGGGCGGCGTTGCGCAGGAGCCAGAGAGCGGTGCGCCGCTCTGCGGGGAGGCGGTGCACCGGCCGTGACCAGTCACCGGACCTGAAGCGGCTGACCTCCTCGAGCAGCCCCGCGATCGCGGCGTCCAGCTCGTCCAGGGTGGCCGCCGCCTCTCGCTCGGCGTAGCGAAGCCGCCGCGCCCGCAGCTCGTTGAACATGGGCTCCAGCGCCGGGTCGTCTTCGGTGCGCGCCCGATAGAGCCGGATCAGGTGGCTGATGTAGACGTCCCGGACATGGCAGAGGTACTCGATCGGTGACCACACGTCGGGCGCGGGACGCCGGCGCAGACCGCCCTCCGGCACCCGTCCGAGTGCCGACCGGTATCTCCGGGGCAGCTGCTCGATCAGCGAGATCGCCTCTTCGACGCTGAGCTCGGCGTACGCCACGCCGCATACCGGACACGCGTGGTGCTCCCCCGCCAGCGGGGGGAGCGGTGACGGCGGCGAGCTCAGCTGCCCCCTACCAGGTCGGGCACGAACGAGATCAGCCGGCGGTTCTCGAGCGAGGGATTCATCCGCCGCACCTCTTGCACCCGCTCCGCCAGGACCTCGCCCTGCACCAGCTCAGGCGACTCCCCGCCGCGCGCGAGAGGTACTCCCATCGGGTCCACGATCATGCTCAAGCCGCAGCAGTCCTGCCCCACCTGGTCGGCCGCCAGCACGTAGACCGTGTTCTCGATCGCGCGCGCCCGCACCAGGATCTCCCAGTGGTCCTCCTTCAGGTTGCCGCGCACCCAGGCCGCGGGCAGCAGCAGCACTTGAGCTCCGAGATCCACCACCAGCTCGCGCGCCAGCTCCGGGAAGCGGACGTCGTAGGCGTTCATGACGCCGAACGTCAGCCCCTCCTGCGTGAAGGTCAACAGATCCCCCTCGCCCGCCTCCACCAGGTCGGATTCGCGGCGGTTGAAGGCGTCGTAGAGGTGGATCTTGCGGTACTGCCCGAGGCGGCGGCCGCCAGGCCCGTAGACGACCACCGTGTTGTAGACGCTGTCGCCGCCCGCCTGCTCGAAGACGCCGCAGACGACGGTGATCCGGTGCTGCAACGCCAGCTCCCCGAGGCGGCGCCCGAAGGGCCCGTCCAGGCGTTCCGCCGCCAGCAGCTGCCGGGCGTCGAGCTCGCGCGAGTAGAGCATGGCCGACTCCGGGAACACGATCAGCTGCGCGCCCTCCGCCGCCGCCCGTCGGGTCGCGTCCTCGATCTGGGCCAGGTTGGCCGCTTTGTCCGTTCCCGCCTCCATCTGGCACAGTGCCACGCGCATCGTCGTGTCCTCCTCCTGGGGGGAGCTCGATCGGCGCCCCGCCTGTCCAACCATATCCCCCCTTACCTCGCCGCGGGGTTGGGATCCCAGTCGTCGCTGATGGCGCTCGTCATCACGTGGTCCTCCCAGCGGCCGTCGATGCGCAGGTAGTCCCGCGCGTAGCCCTCGACCCGGAACCCGGCCCGCCGCAAGACCAGGGCGCTGCGCCGGTTGTGGGGGATGTAGCTGGCGTGGACCCGGTGCAGGCCCAGCTCGTGGAACGCGAACTCGACCGACCCCCGGACCGCTTCCACCATGTACCCATGGCCCTGGGCGTCGGCGGCCAGCCCGTACCCGAGCGCGCAGAACTCGGCCGCACCACGCACGATCTGCGTCAAGGACAGGTTTCCGACCACCCGCCGGTCGTCTTCACACCGGTACAGGAAGGTGGCGTAGGCGATGCCTGCCGCCGCCTCCGCCTGACGGCGCACCACCTGGTCGCGCCAGAACTGAGGGGTCAGGAGGTCCGGCGGCCAACGAGGGGACCAGGGACGCAGGTGTTCCAGGTTCTCGCGGTAATAGTTGAGGATCGCCCCGATATCGCGCTCACCCGGCAGGCGGGCGCGCAGCCGCGGGGTCTCGAAGACGACCTCGCCCTCACGCGGAGCCAACGATGGTCCCCCCGCCGAGGACCCGGGTTCCCGCGTAGAGCACCGCCGCCTGGCCCGGAGCAGGCCCCAGGAATGGCTCCTCGAGCTCGATGCGGGGTGCGTCACCGGGGTGGAAGACGCCGGGGCAGGCGGCGGCGTGTGAGCGGAGCTGTGTGTCACAGGCGGTCGGCCGATCGAGTTGGTCCCCGACGAACGTCATGTCCTCGACCACGATCCGCCCGCGCGCGAGATCGTCCCGCCGCCCCACCGTGAGGCGGTTCTCCGCCGCGTCGATCGCCACCACGTACCAGGGCCCGGGAGCCGAGAGCGCCCCCAGGCCGGTGCGCTGTCCGACCGTGTACAGGGCGGCGCCGCGGTGACTACCGAGCGTCCGGCCGCCGGTGTCACGAACCTCGCCCGCGGCGACCGACAGCCGTCGTTCCAGGTACCGCGCGGTCTCGCCTCGAGGCACGAAGCAGAGCTCCATCGAGTCCGGCTTCGCCGCCACCGGCAGCCCTGCCTCCTGGGCGAGGGCGCGAACCTCGGACTTGTGTAGCTCTCCGAGCGGGAAGATCAGGTGCTGCAGCCGCTCCCTGCCCAGGCGGTGGAGCACGTACGACTGGTCCTTCCGCGCGTCGACACCGCGGTGCAGCTCCGGCTCGCCGTCCGGGCCGCGCAGCACTCGCGCATAGTGGCCGGTCGCCATCGCGTCGAAGCCCAGGCCCAGGACCCGATCCAGCATCAGGTCGAAGCGCACGAACGTGTTGCAGCGGAGACACGGGTTGGGGGTGCGGCCGTCGAGGTAGGCCCGGTGAAAGGGCTCGATGACCCGCTCTCCGAACTCTCGCTCCAGGTTCCACACGTAATACGGCATCCCGAGCAGCGCCGCGACCCGGCGCGCGTCCTCGACCGCGGAGAGCGAGCAGCAGCCTCCGTGGCGCAGAGCCTCCTGCTCGTCGGCGCGGGGCCACTGCTGGAGCGTGATGCCGACCACCTCGTGGCCCTGCCGCCGCAAGAGCAGCGCCGAGACGCTGGAGTCGACACCGCCCGAGAGGGCCACCGCCACACGCATGGTCGGCCCAGTCTAGGGGCACGGCCGTCCCTAGAGGGCCCAGCCGGAACGACCCGACTCGCCCCCAGACCCGATGTCCGGGAGCGACCCTAGAGGCGCCCCCCGGCGACGGCGGGAACGATCGCGATCTCGTCCCGGTCCGAGACCTTCGCGTCCATGCCCTCACCGAGCCGGACGTCCTCGTCGTTGAGGAACAGATTCACGAACTGCCGGGGCTCGCCCTTGTCATCGAGCAGGCGGCCCTTGAAGCCAGGATGGGCGGCATCCAGCGCGTCGATGGCGGATCGCACGTCGGTCGCGTCGACCTCGACGGTGGCGACGCCGCCGCTCAGGCTGCGCAGCGGACCGGGAATTCGGAACGTGGCCATGCTCAACTCCTCAAACTGTCACGCCGGGCGCCTACCTCGCTGCCCGAACCTGCTCCCGGAACGCGCGCAGGCTCGGATCTATTTCGAAGCGGCGAGCGGCCTCGACGTCGGCGACCGCGTCAGGGGTCTTGAGGCCGTTGCCGGTGACGTAGGCGGCGATCGTCTCGTCCCCGCGCCAGCGCCCGGCGCGGGCCAGCTTGGCGAGCACCGCGACCGTGACCCCACCGGCGGTCTCCGTGAAGATCCCCTCGGTTCGGGCGAGAAGCCGCATGGCGTCCCGGATCTCCTGCTCGGTGACCGCCTCCACGGTGCCCCCCGTCTCCCTCGCGATGCGAACGACGTAGGTCCCGTCGGACGGGTTTCCGATCGCGATCGACCGCGCGATCGTGTCCGGTCGCACCGGGTCGACGCGCTCGCTGCCCGCCTGCCAGGCGTTGTACACGGGCCCGCACCCGAGCGCCTGCGCACCGGTGAAGCGCGGGAGGCCGGGGCCATCGACCAGGCCCAGGTCAAGAAGTTCCTGGGCGGCCCGCCGGTGACGCACGAACTGGCAGCCGGAACCGATCGGGATCACGATCTCGTCCGGCAGCCGCCAGCCCAGCTGCTCCGCCGTCTCCAGCGTCAGCGTCTTCGAGCCCTCGGCGTAGTAAGGACGGACGTTGATGTTGCAGAAGGCCCAGGGGTACCCCTCGTCGATGAGCTGGCTGCAGAGGCGGTTGACCTCGTCGTAGTTGCCCCTGACCTGCACCAGGTTGGGCTCGAACACCGAGGTGGCACCGATCTTCTGCTCCTCCGTCTCGGCGGGGATGAAGACATACCGGTCGAGGCCGGCGCGAGCGCCGTACGCGGCCACCGCGTGGGCCAGGTTGCCGGTGGACGCGCAGCCCAGCGTCGTGAAGCCGCGGGCTCGCGCCCAGGTGGTGGCCACCGAGACGACACGGTCCTTGAAGGAGCCGGTCGGGTTCATGGCGTCGTTCTTGAGATAGAGGTTGTCGAGGCCCAGCTCGGCCCCCAGCCGGGTCGCACGGACCAGCGGGGTCAGGCCCTCTCCGAGCGTCACCGGCTCGACGTCGTCCTCCACCGGCAGCAGGTCGCGGTAGCGCCAGATCGACTTGGGACCGGCTTCGACACGCTCCCGTGAGATCGTCCGGCGAATCTGGTCGTAGTCGTAGGCGACGTCGAGCGGGCCGAAGCACTGCTCGCAGACGTGGGTCGCCAGCAGCGGATACTCGGCGCCGCACTCCCGGCAGCGCAGCCCGACCACGCGCCGGGCCCCGCCGATGGTGCGGTCGAGCGGGGGAGCGGAGGACATCGGTGCGAGTTTACTTGGAGGCCGGCGAGGACCGAAGGGAGAGACTGAAGCGGTGATCATGCGCGGTCCGCGCCTCGCCGTGCTCCTGCTGGCCGCCATGATGCTGGCGGCGGCCTGCGGAGGTGGCACCGCCAGGCACTCGCCCACCCCCTCCCCGGCGAGATCGCCACGAGCCACGGAGACGCCGTCCCCCAACCCCACTCCCACTCCCAGCCCCACCCCCCTGCGGCCGGCCACGCAGGAGTCGTTCACGGTCTCCACCTTCACGTCCGGCCTGGTGGCGCCCTGGTCGGCGGTGGAGCTTCCCGACGCCGGCTTCATCGTCTCGGAGCGATACGGCCCGATCGTGCGCGTGCATGCCGACGGGACGCTCGATTCGGCCCCGCTGATCACGCTCGCCGTCCACGCCGCGCCGGGCGACGAGGGCGGCGTCCTGGGGCTCGCGCTCGACCCCCAGTACCCCGGGCAGCCCTACCTCTACGTGGACTACACGGCCACCGACAACAACGACCAGGTGGACCGTTTCACCATCTCCCAAGGGGGGCCGGACGGGATCCAGCTGGGCGGGCAGACCAATCTCCTCACGATCCCCGAGGGCAACCCCGCGACCCAGTGCTGCCACTACGGCGGGCGGATCGCGTTCGGGCCCGATGGCGACCTCTACATCACCACCGGCGACGCGTACGTGCCGACCAATGCGATGAGCCTTTCCAACCTGGACGGAAAGATCCTGCGCATAACGCCCACCGGCGGCATCCCGGCCGACAACCCGTTCCCGAACTCCCCCATCTGGGCCTACGGGCTGCGCAACCCGCAGGGCATCGCCTGGACCGCGGCGGGGGTAATGTACGCGTCCGTCAACGGCCCCACCGGCGACCTCGGCCTCTATCATCGGGACGAGCTGGAGGTGATCCAGAAGGGAGGTTTCTACGGGTGGCCGCTCTACGCCGCCACCACCCGCACCTCAGTCGCCGACCCGGGAGGGCTCCCTCAGTACACTCCGCCCATCCTGAGCAGCGGCGACAGCGCCACCTGGGCCCCGTCCGGCATCGCCTGGTGGGCGCCGGCGGCGAACGTGCAGCCGTCACTGCTGGTCGCCGAACTCCTGGGCCAGGCGCTGATGCAGGTGATCGTGGATCCCAACAACCCGTCCCTGGTAACGGCGACCTACAACGTGATCAGCGGGCAGGGCCGCCTGCGGGACGCGCTGCCGATCGCCAACTCGAGTTGCCTGCTGGTGCTCACGAGCAACGACGACGGGCGCGGCTCCGGCGCTCAGGACCAACTGCTGAAGGCCTGCGCTTCGTGAGCGGGTCCCGGCGCCCGAGCCGTAAAGGGCGATTGGTGCACCAACGGCCCATTCCGAGCAGCGCAACAGGGCGATTGGTGCACCTACGGCCCCTTCTGCCACACGCTCAGACCGCCGTCCAACCCCCGTCGATGACGAGAACTTGCCCGGTCATGTAGCTGGAGGCACTGGTCGCGAGGAACAGCAGCGGCCCGTCGAGCTCGTCGAGAGTGGGTATGCGGCCCAACAGCGTTTGGTCCCGGACCGACCGGGCGAAGTCGGGGTCGGCCAGAAACCCCGTCAGCTCGGTCGGAAAGTAACCGGGCGCGAGAGCGTTGACGCGCACGCCGGCCGGACCCCAGACCGCCGCCAGATGGCGCGTCAGGTTTATCAAGCCGGCCTTGCTGGCGTTATAGGCCGCCATCGGACTGCGGGAGGCGACCAGCCCATACACCGACGCGACGTTGATCACACTGGCTGCCGGCGCGGCGCGCAGAAGATCCGCGGCCAGGCGGCAGAGGTCCATCACACTGACCAGGTTGACCTCGATCACGTGCCGCAGATCGTCCAGGGATTGCTGCTCAAGCGGCCCCCCGTCGCAGATGCCCGCGTTGTTGACGAGTACGTCCAACCGACCGTGGCGACGGACGCGTTCGACGAGGTGCCGCCGGTGACCCGGGTCGGCGATGTCCCCGGGCTGTGCCTCGATCCCGGGCCCACATTCTCGGGCCAGATCGTCCATGAGGTCGGCGCGACGCGCGGTCACGACGACGTGCGCGCCGGCCCCGTGCAAGACGCGGACGAACCGCGCCCCCAGGCCCGCCGAGGCGCCCGTCACGAGCGCCACCTTTCCGTCCAGCCGCCACCTCGCGGCCGTTCCGCCTTCCACTTCGCTCATCGGTGCTCCTCGGGGATGGTCATCGAACCCCGAGTGCCCGCACTCAGGGCTCCGCCGGCGCCGCGCGGCGCACCTGCTCACCCCCAGCGCGGGCTCTCCAGAAACCCCATCGCATCGTAGATGGCCCGGAGCGTGGGGGCCGAGGTCGCCATCGCCTTTTCCGCGCCCCGGGTCAGGACCCGTTGGAGCTCGACGGGGTCGTCACGGACGGCGTGGTATCGCCGCTGGATCGGTTCCACCAGCTCGATCACGGCGTCCGCGACCGCGCGCTTGAAGGCGCCGTAGCCGCCCGAGTCATAGGTCCTCTCGATCTCGGCAGCGGTTTGCCCGGTCGCCACCGACATGATGTCGATCAGGTTCGTGATCCCGGGCTTGTCAGGTGCCTGCCGGACCTCGTTGCCGGTGTCGGTCACCGCCGACATGATCTTCTTGCGGATCGCCGCCGGCTCGTCGACGAGGAGGATGCGGCCGGCATCGGGACCGATCGAAGTCGACATCTTCCGCGTCGGCACCTGCAGGTCCATGACGCGCGCGCCCTCCTGCGGGTACTGGCCGCGGGGCAGCTTCAGGATCTCTCCGAACCGGCTGTTGAACCGCTGCGCGACGTTGCGCGACAACTCGACGTGCTGCGTCTGGTCGTCGCCGACCGGGACCAGGTCGGTCTGGTAGAGCAGGATGTCGGCCGCCATCAGGACCGGGTAGTTGAACAGCGCCGCGGAGATGTATTCCTGATGCTCCGACTTGTCTTTGAACTGCGTCATCCGCGTCAGCTCCCCGTAGGAGGCGGACGCCCCGAGGAGCCACGCGCCCTCCGGATGATGCGGGTTCTGGCTCTGCAGGAAGATGGTCGACCGCTCCGGGTCGAGCCCCGTGGCGAGCAGCATCGCCGCCAGATCCAGCGAAGACGAGCGGAGCTCGGCCGGGTCGTACTCGATCGTTATGGAGTGCAGATCGACGATGCAGAAGAAGGCTTCCCCCTCCTCTTGGGTCTGTCGATACTGGCGAAAGCCGCCGGCGTAGTTGCCGAAATGCTTCTGTCCGGTGGGCTGGATGCCGGAGAAGATGCGCATCCCTGGGTCGCGTGCTCCTTACTTGGCGTCGGGGTCGGCTTCGAAGACGACCGCGGTCCCGTAGGCGAGGACCTCCGTGATCCCCTGCTGGATCTCGGTGGCGTCGTACCGCATACCGATGATCCCATTTGCGCCCATCTGGGCGGCGTGGCCACACATGATGAGGTACGCCTCCTGCCGGGCGTGCTCGGCCAGCTCGGTGTAGAGCGTGATGTTGCCGCCGCCCATGGCCTGGAACCCGGCGCCGATGCTGCCGAACATGCTCCGCGAGCGCACGGTGACGCCGCGCACCACCCCCAGCGAGCGGGCGACGCGCGCCCCGCGGATCTCGAACGCCGTCGTCACCCAGCGGGGATCGAGCGCAGGCTGCTGCTGCTGCTGCTTTTGGGCCATGGCGCGTAGCTTGCCAGAGTGATCGCAGGGCCGGCACACGCACGCCGGGCCGGGTTCGCGATGATCGGCGTGGTCGTCGCCTGCGTCTGGCTCCTCACCGGATTCCGTGCCTACGCGGCCTTCTCCGACGCCCACAACCCGGCCTTCGCCCACGTCCTTGCCACGCTCTCCCGCTGCGGGGAGAACGGCTGCGCGGCGACCTTTTCGCTGGGCGGTCGCACCTACACCGTGACCGGGGTCGGCGGCAGTGACGGTCAGGAGGTGACCCTCTACGTCGAACCGAGCGATCCCTATACCTACGCCCAAGCCCAAACCTGGCTGGAGGCATATGGACTGTTCCTCCTGGTGGTGGGCGCGACCGCGCTCGGCGCCGGTGCCTGGTGGTACCTCGGCCGGAGACGGGCTCAGGCGCCGCCCGCGGCCAGCCGGTCGTAGACCAGCTGCGACCAGCCTTCCATGTCCAGGTAGTAGATCCGCATCTCGTCCAGGGTCAGCAGCTCGCCGGAGAGCTTTCGCACCTCCCGGACCTGGATCTCGGGGGTCGATCCGTCGACCAGGAACACGAGGCCGAGGTGGACGCGGGAAACCGGCGCCGAGGAGTCGTTGAGCACGCCCAGCAGCCGCGCCTGGAAGTCGCCTCGATAGGAGACCTCCTCCTCCCACTCCCGGCGCATCCCGAGGTCGATGACATCCCCGCCCTGGGTGTCTCGCCGGTTGAGGTGTCCACCGATGCCGAGCGAATATCGCTGCCGGAGGCGGCGCTCGGTGGAGGCGCGCAGCCGGCGGGTGAGGAAGTATCGATCCTGGTGCCGGAAGACGACGAAGCTGATGATCTGGAGGTAGGTCGGGTCGTCCTCCACCTCCCGGCGCGGCATGAAGAAGGAGCGCTCCCGGATCACCGCCTGCAGGCGCTCCAGGTCCTCGGCCACCAGCCCCTGTGGCTCCGGCGCCCGCGGCCACGCGTCCACCCGCTGGATGCAGAGGACGTCCTCGTCGAACGCGCCAGGCATCAGAGCTGGGTCGTGTCCACCAGCGGCGCACGGCGGCGCGGATCGAGGGCGGTGATGTCGACCGGCGGCGTGGCGCCGACCAGCATCGCGGCCAGTGACGCCGCCACCGCCGGCGACTGCATCACGCCGTGACCGGAGAACCCGCACATCGCCCACACCCCCGCGCGGCCGGTGGGACCGACCAGCGCGTGGTGGTCGAACGTCACCTCGTAGTCGCCGGTCCAGTGGGCCTCCGGCTCCGCCACGCGGGCGGCGGCGGGAACCCGGTGCGCGAGCGCGGCACGGTGAGTCGCCCAGTCGTCCGGCGGCGCCGGCGCCATCATCAAAAGACGCCCGTCGCGCTCGCGGAAGTGAAAGCCGGACTCGACCTCGAGCACCATCGGCCCCCGGCCGGTGACCGCCGGGAAGGGCCCGACCTGGAAGACCCCGCGGCGGTCCGCGCGCACGGCCAGCTCGACCCCCAGCCCGCGGCCCACCTCCGCCGAGCGGGCACCGGCGCAGATCACCACCGCCTCGGCGCCGGCCAGAGCTTCGCGCGGCGCGGGACATCCGTAGTGGAAGCGGACACCCATCCCCCGGCCTTCCTCGATCGCGCACTCAAGCACCCTGGGAGGGAGGTAGAGACCGTCGAGCGCGCAGAAGTTGGTCGCCACCACGTCGTCCTCTCGCGCGTACGGGACGCGCGTCCGGAGCGGCGGATGCTCGATCGGAAGGCCCCACTCGACCTGGCGGCGAGCCCGCTCGGCAAGCGTCGCCGCACCCGTCTCCGAGGTGGCCAGGTAGAGGTAGCCGGCGGTGCGGAAGTCGATGCGGTCTGCGCGCTGCGCGAAGTAGTCTCGTGAGGCGAGCGCCAGCTCCACGTTGAGCCAGCTCCCATGCTGGGTGCGGAAGCCACCGAGCGCCTTTCCGGTCGAACCCTGTCCGGTCGGCGCCGGGTCGTAGACGTCCACGTCGCGGCGCCCCAGGGCGCCCAGCGCGCGCGCCAGGAAGGCGCCCGCGACGCCACCGCCCAGGACCGCGATCACCGACCGCGCTCCCCGGCCCACCCGTCGCGGATCGCCCGCGCCCGCTCCAGCAGCGGGGTCAGCTCATCGTCCTCGCCGACCGCCTCCCGGACCCGTCGCAGGGATTCTTCGACGTCATCCAGCACCCTCAGCAGCGCCTCCCGGTTGGTGGCCGCGATCGCCGTGTGGAGGCGGGGGTCGCCACCCGCGAGGCGGCTCAGATCGCGGAAGCCGGGTCCGGCCAAGGCCGCCATCTGGGGCCAGTCGGGCCGTTCGCCGAGCGCCAGCACATAGGCGGCAGAGACGGCGAACGCGGCGTGGCTGACGCCCGCCACCAGCTCGTCATGCCGCTCGGCGCTCATGACCAGAGGGTGCGCCCCGACCGTGGTCGCCAGCTCCTGGACCGACTGGTCTTCCCGGGTGAGCACCCACGGTGCCCCCTCGAAGAGGCCGGCGCACGCGTTCGCCAGGCTCGCCTGCTCCCGCCCCGCCATCGGGTGCCCGCCCACCAGGTCGAGACCCGCCTGCCGCGCCCAGCCCATGACGGTGGTCTTGGTGCTGGCGACGTCGGTGACCACGCCGGCGTGGGCGGCGAACTCGTGAAAGAGCGCGGGCAGCGCCGGGATCGGCGCCGCGAGCACCACCAGCTCGGCCTGATGGACGTCGCCCGGCGTGATCAAGCGGGTGTCCAGGGCCCGCGCCTGGACGCGCGGGTCAGAGTCCTGGCCCAGCCGCTCCCAAGAGGGACGGCGCTCCCGCAGGGCGAGGGCCAGCGAGCCGCCGATCAGGCCCAAACCCACGATCCCGACGCGCATCCGGGCAGTATGCAGGCACCACCCGCAGCCGTTGGTGCCCCGATCGCCCAGCCCCCAGCCTCAGCGCAGCAGCTTCTCCATCACGATGGTGTCGACCCAGGCGCCGTCGAGCAGACCTTGCTCGTGGTACACGCCCACGGTGCGGAACTGATGCCGCTCGTACAGGCGCATGCCGGGCCCGTTGACGGGCAGCGCGGCGAGCACCATCTTGTGGTAGCCCAACTCCCGCGCCCGCACCTCGAGCGCGGACAGCAGGAGATCGCCGACCCCGTGACCCCGCTCCTCGCGCGCCACGTAAGCCGAGAAGTCGACCACATCTCGGTACGCGTCGCGCGGGTTGAAGACGTTGAGCGAGGCCCAGCCGAGAACCCGATCCTGGGCGTCGACACAGACCAGGACCGGATGCCGGTCGTCGTGTGAGGCAAGCCAGGCGGCACGCTCCTGCGGCGTCCGAAGCTCGGTCTCGAGCGTCGCCACCCGGTCTTCGATGCCCTGGTTGTAGATCCGGGCGATCGCGGCCGCGTCGCCGGCCGTGGCCTCGCGGATCCGCATCCCCGCCTCCTCCTGCGCCGTGACCAGCTCGCTCCACTCGCGTGCCTCACCGCCCAGACCGCCCACCAGAGCGGCCAGGAAGTCGAACGCCGCCGGGTCGAGACAGAAGTAGATCGACTGCCCGTCGGCGGCGCCGCCGGCCTGGACCAGGCCTGCCCGCCGCAGCGCGGTCAGGTGCTCATGAACGCTCGAGGGCGCCAGTGGAAGGGCGGCCGCCAGCTGCGTGAACGTGGCGTCCTTGCGCTCGGCCAGCACCTGCACCATCCGGAAGCGGGTCGGATTCGCCAGTGCCCGCACCATTGGGACCGCCCGCGCCTCGGCCGGGGTGGGACGAAGCTCCGCACTCTTCACGAGCCAAGTGTACGGATTTCTCCGAATTTCCGATAGAGTGAGGGGCAGTGGAGCGAAGGATCTATCGCGGCTGGCCCATCGTGACCGCGCTGGGGCTCATCACGATCGTCAGCTACGGCACCACCCAGTACCTGTTCGGCGTGCTCGTCGACCCGGTGACGCGAACGCTGGGTGGCAGCCGGGCCCAGATCGCCTCGGCGTACTCCATCGCCCTGGTGGTGGCCGCGGTCGCCGGCCTCGGGGTGGGTCGGGTGGTGGACCGGATCGGCGCCCGACTGTTGCTCTGCCTCGGCGGCGTGGTCAACGTCGCCACGCTCCTCCTCCTCTCTCAGGCCGGCTCGCTGCCGGCCTTCGCCGGGGTCTGGGCGACCGGCTGCGGCGTGACGATGGCCCTCACCCAGTACCCACTCACGTTCGTGGTGGTCGCGAACTGGTTCGACCACCGACGCCCGGCCGCGATGGCGCTGCTGACCACGATCGGAGGCCTGTCGTCTCCGCTCATGATCCCGCTCTCGGGGTGGCTGGTGCAGACCCACGGCTGGCGGACGGCGGTCGCGTTGCTGGCGCTCCCGGCCGCGCTCACCGTCCCGCTCGCGCTCGTCCTCGTGCGGCGGAGACCGGAGGACCTGGGCCTGACGCCGGACGGGGCTGGAGAGGCGCGGCCGGGGCCCGGGACCGGTCTCAGCCTGCCCGCGGTGCTCCACCGGCCCGCCTTCTGGCTCATCACGCTGGGCGGCGTCGCCACCATGTTCTGCGCCAGCGCCCTGCAGGTGAACCAGATCCCCTATCTGATCGAGCGCGGCCTCTCGCCGGTGACGGCCGCTTCGGTGGCCGGGCTCGTCGGCCTGGCCAGTGTGCCCGGCCGGCTGTTCCTCAACCTGGCCGGGCAGCGCCTCCACCCGCAGCGGCTGCTGGCGCTGGCCATGCTCGGCATGGGTTTGGGCGTCCTGGTGCTGCTCCTCACCACGGGCTCCGGTGCCACCTTCGTGTACGCCCTCCTGTACGGGGCCGGGTACGGGGCGGCGACGCCACTGCGCGGAACGGTGATGGCGCGGCAGGTGGGACGGCGCGCGTACGGCGCGATCACCGCGGTGCAGAATCTGGCCGTGCTGGGCGGCTCGGCGGCGGGCCCGCTGGTGGTGGGCGCCCTGTACGACCTCAGGCAGGCCTACGAGCCGGCACTGCTCCTGGTCGTCGTCGCCGTCGCCGGTGGTGCGGTCATGACCCTGCTCGCTCCGCGGCCGCCGGACCGGTCGGCGGAGGGCGCTCAGGGATCGCTGCGGAGCCGCGCGTAAAGAACCCGGTCGTGCCAGCGTCCGTCCCGGTACTGAGCGCCGCGGTGGACGCCCTCGGGCTGATAGCCGGCCAGCTCCAGCGAGCGCTGTTCGGCCAGGTTCTCGATGTCGGTGTCGGCTTCCACGCGGTTGGCGGAGGTGGTGGTGAAGAGAAAGGAGGCGAGCTGACGCTGGGCCGCGGCTCCGTAGCCGCGGTGGCGGTACTGAGGCAAGACGGTGATGCCGATCCGCCAGGCCAGGCTCATCCGGTTGGGGCCGTACGGGATCTGGATGAAGCTCACCGATCCCAACGCCTGCCGGCGCTCGTCCTCGACCACCCGCCAGCCGCCGCCGTAGTCCTGCCCGCGCAGCAGGTCGGAAGGTGGGTCGTCGAAGTAATCGAAGGGGCCCGAGACCTCACGCGACCCGAGGCGCTCGATGAGGCCTGCGTCGTCGGCACGCAACTCGCGCAGTCGCACGGTGGGGAGGCGTAGCGGGTGCCGGAGGATGGCAGGTGAAATCGTACCCGCGGCCCGCCTCTCCCCGTTTCGCGCGGAACGGTTCCCATCCCGGCTGCGATAGCGGCCGTTCCGTGCGAAACGGGGATGGGACCTTCGGCCGATGGCGGTCGCCATCGCTGCGTGTAGCGTGGCGGGGGTGAGCACTGAGGCGAGCGAGGTCCGGCGCGCTCCGGAGAGTCCGGAGCCCCGGCCGGCCGGCCTGCTCTCGCGCGGCCCGCTGCGCCAGGCGACCATCGGTACGCTGCTCCTGACCACCCTGTTCGCGTTCGAGAACATGGCGGTCTCGACCGCCATGCCGCGTGCGGTCACCGACCTCCACGGGCTGCGGTGGTACGGCTGGGGGTTCGGCGCCTTCGTCATCGTGCAGCTGGTCGGCAGCGTGATGGGAGGGGCGCTCTGCGATCGCCGGGGGGCGGCTTTGCCCACGGTCACGGGCGTCCTCATCTTCGTGGCCGGGCTGCTGGTCGCCGGGTCGGCCACCACCATGGGCCAGTTCGTGCTCGGGCGCGGCGTGCAGGGACTGGGAGCGGGCCTGGTCATGGTCGCGATCTACGTCGTGATCGCGGAGGTCTACCCGCCCGACCTGCGATCGCGGGCGGTTGCCGCGACCTCCGCCGCCTGGGTCATCCCGACGCTGATCGGACCGGTGGCGTCGGGTCTGCTCACGCAGTACCTCTCCTGGCGCTCCGTCTTCTTCGTGATCGTGCCCCTCGCGTGCTTGGGGCTGGCGCTGGTGGCGCCGTCGCTGCGCCGGCTGCGGCGGCCGGCGGCCGGAGACCGGCCGGGGGAGCACGATCGGTGGCGCTGGCCGGCCGCGGTCGCGCTGGCGGCCGGGATCGCGCTGCTGCAGTTCGCCGGCGAGCGGCTGACTCTGATCTCCCTCCTGCCGCTGGCCGGTGGCCTGGCACTGATCGGGCTCGGACTCCCGCGCCTGCTCCCGGCGGGCGCGCTCCGGTTCGCTCGCGGCGTTCCCACCCTGGTCGTCCTGCGCGCGATCATGGCTGGAGCCTTCTTCGGTGTCGAATCAGCCGTCACGCTGACCCTGAGCCATGTGCACGGCTGGTCGCCGGCGACGGTGGGGCTGCCCTTGATGGTCGGCTCCCTGGGCTGGTCGGCGGCGGCCTGGACCATCGGCCGGCAACCGGAGGAGCGGCGGCGGATCGGCATGCGGATCGGCTTCGCGCTGATCGCCGTGTCAGCGGCCGGGATGGCGCTGCTGGGCTGGCCGGAAACCCCGGCCTGGCTCGCGTTCCCGATCTGGATCCTGGGCGGCGCCGGCATCGGCACCGCGATGCCGGTGGTGTCGGTGATGGTGCTGGACTACTCGCCGCCCGAGGAGCGGGGCACCAACACCGCGTCCCTCCAGATCGCCGACGGCACCGGCGGCTCCCTCGGCATCGCGCTGCAGGGAACGCTGGTCGCGGCGTCCACGGTGGCGGTGTTGAGCCTGGGCCAGGCGGTCGCCACCCTGGACCTGATCCTGGCCGGCGTGGCGTTCCTGGGGCTGGTCCTCTCCGCCCGCGCCCGACCGGCCTGAGGCCCGGTCGCGCGCCCGAGCCCGGACCGTTTGTATACGGACGCACATCTGCGGGCGCGAAATGGGGTGCCCGTGTATACAAACGTCCGTGCCGGCCGTGGTCAGGCGCCGGCTTCGATCAGGGTTCGGAGCAGCGGGACCGGGTCGTGGCCGTCGAGGACCTGGCGGACCAGGGCCGACCCCACCACGGCGGCCTCGACATGACCCCGCAGGCGGCTCACGTGGGCGGGCTCCGAGATGCCGAAGCCGACCCCGACCGGAAGCGAGGTGCGTTGCCGGATGCGGGCCAGGAGAGAGAACACCTCGTCGCTCAACCCGCGGCGGGCGCCGGTCACGCCGGTCACGGCGACGCAGTAGACGAAGCCGCGCGAAAGGCGCGCGATCTCCGAGATCCGTGCGTCCGTCGACGTCGGCGCCGCCAGGAACACCGTGTCCACGCCTTGGGCCCGGAAGGGGCCCAGGAACGGCTCTGCCTCGTCCACCGGGAGGTCGGGGAAGATGACGCCCGCCACCCCGGCGTCCGCCGCGTCGCCCGCGAACGCCTCCACGCCGTAGGCCAGCACCGGGTTGACGTACGTCATCAGCACCACCGGCGCGCCCGCTTCCCCGATCGCGCCCGCGACCTCGATCGACGCGCGCACCGTCATGCCGCCCGCCAGCGCCTGCTGCCCCGCCTTCTGGATCACCGGCCCGTCTGCGAGGGGGTCACTGAACGGCACCCCCACCTCGATGGCGCCGGCCCCGGCATGGGCGAACCCGCGCCCGACCTCGACCGAACCCTCCGCGGAGGGGGAGCCGGCCATCAGGTACGGGACCAGGTGCACCCCACCCCGGGGACGCGGTGCCAGCGCCCGCTGCAGGCGCTCAGCCATTCCCGCGCGGATGCTCGGCCAGCCAGGCTTCGACCGAAGCCAGGTCCTTGTCGCCGCGGCCGCTGAGGCAGACCAGGACCAGCGCGCCCGGCTCCAGCTCCTCCTTCAGCTTCCCCACCTCGGCCAGCGCGTGCGACGACTCCAGGGCGGGCACGATGCCCTCCAGATGCGCGGTCTCCAGAAACGCCGCCACCGCCTCCCCATCGTCGATCGAGCGGTACTCGGCGCGCTCCTCGTCCCGCAGCAGGGCATGCTCCGGGCCGACGCCGGGGTAATCGAGGCCGGCCGAGATGGAGTGCGTGATCGCGACCTGTCCGTCGTCGTCCTGCAGCAGGTAGGAGAAGGCCCCGTGCAGGATGCCGGGGCGCCCGCGGACCAGGGTCGCCGCGTTGTCGCCCAGCCTGGTGCCCCGGCCCCCGGCTTCCACGCCCACCAGCCGGACCTCGGAATCGGGGATGAAGGCGGTGAAGATCCCGATCGCGTTGGACCCGCCGCCGACGCACGCGACCACGACCTCGGGCAGCCGCCCCTCAACGGCCAGGATCTGGTCGCGCGCCTCGTCCCCGATCACCCGCTGGAAGTCGCGCACCAAGGAGGGGTACGGATGCGGCCCCGCGGCCGAGCCCAGGATGTAGTAGGTGTCGCGGACGTTGGTGACCCAGTCCCGGATCGCCTCCGAGGTGGCCTGCGCCAGCGTGCCGGAGCCGGTCGTCACGGGCCGCACCTCGGCGCCCAGAAGCCGCATGCGCTGCACGTTGACGGCCTGCCGCCGCATGTCCTCCTGGCCCATGTAGACCACGCAGTCGAGCCCGAAGCGCGCGCACACGGTCGCGGTCGCCACGCCGTGCTGTCCGGCCCCGGTCTCGGCGATGATGCGCGGCTTGCCCATGCGCCGCGCGAGCAGCACCTGCCCGAGCGCGTTGTTGAGCTTGTGGGCGCCGGTGTGGCAGAGGTCCTCCCGCTTCAGGTAGACGCGGACCCCGTGCCGCTCCGACAGCCGCTGCGCGAGATATAGCGGCGTGGGCCGGCCGATGAAGGTGGCCTGCAGGTCGCGCAGCTCCTGGAGGAAGCGCGGGTCGGCCATCGCTTCCCGCCACGCGGCTTCCAGCTCGTCGACCGCGACCATCAGCGTTTCGGGAACGTACTGACCCCCGTAGAGACCGAACCGGCCGCGCATCTGCTCAGCGGGGAACCGCGACATCGACCCTCCGCACGGCCTGCACGAACGCCGCCATCAGCGCCGGGTCCTTCCGCCCCGGGGTTCCCGCCTCCACCCCGCTCGAGACGTCCACCCCAAACGGCCGCAGCGCTCGTACCGCATCCCCCACGTTGTCCGGCCTCAGCCCGCCGGCCAGGAACACGGCTCGCCGCCGGGCCAGCGCCTCCGCCAGATCCCAGCTCCAGGTCCGGCCGGTACCCCCGCGTCCGTCGGCCGACCACGAATCGAGGATGATCGGGTCCGGCCAGCTGCCGTCGCCCTCGACCCCCGTCTCGCGCACCCGCAGGACCTTCAGGATCGGTCGGGAGGCGCGAAAGCCGGGTTCCTCTTTCCCGTGCAGCTGCACCCGATCGAGGCCCACCAGCCGCACCACCGACTCCACCTCGTCTTCGGTGGGGTCGATGAAGACCCCCACGATCTCGGGAGGCCGGCCGGGTAGGGCGCGCACCTCGGCCGCGATGTCGCGAGCCGCCTCGGGCGCGATCCGCCGCCGCGAGGAGCAGAAGTGGAAGCCGAGCAGGTCCGCGCCCGCCGCCACCGCCGCCAGCGCCGAGGCGCGCTCGCCGATGCCGCAGATCTTGACCGCGGTCATCCGGCCACCCCCACCGCGGCCAGAGAGCGCACCATCGCCCCCGGGTCGGGCGCGCGCATCAGCAGCTCGCCGACCAGGATGGCGTCGGCGCCGGCGGCGCGGAGGCGGGCGGCGTCGGCCGGCCCGTGGATGCCGCTCTCCGCCACCAGGACGCGGTCGTCCGGGATCCGGGGGCGGAGCCGCTCCGTGATACCGAGGTCGACCGTGAAGGTGGTGAGGTCGCGATGGTTGACGCCGATGATCGCGGCGCCGGCGGCGAGCGCGACCTCGGTCTCGCCCTCGTCGTGGACCTCGACCAGCGCCTCCAGGCCAATGCTCTCTGCCGCCCGCAGCAGGCTTTCCAGCCGGTTGGGCATGAGCGCACCCACGATCAGGAGCACGGCGTCCGCCCCCAGCGCGCGACCCTCCAGCAGCTGGTGCTCGCTGGTCACGAAGTCCTTGCGCAGCACCGGCGCTGTCCCCGCCACCTCCCGAACCGCGGCCAGATGCGCGGGCTCTCCGCCGAAGCTGGTCTCCTGGCACAGCACCGAGATCGCGTCCGCGCCGGCGTCGACGTAGGCCTGGGCCAGGCGGGCCGGATCGTACGGCTCGGCGAGCAGCCCCATGGTCGGGGTCCGCCGCTTGGTCTCGGCGATCAGCGCCAGTCCCGGCTGCCGCAGCGCGCCGGCCAGCGAGCGGACCGGGGGCGCCCCGGCCAGCGCCGCCTCCAGGTCCGCCTCCGACCGGACGGCACGCCGCCGCGCCGTCTCCGCTTCCGCCTCCTCGACGAGCCGCGCCAGCAGGTCGGAGCTGGCGCGAGGCGTGCCCCTCATCCCGGGGCCCCCGCGGAACGGACCGGGGTGGGGAGCCTGCGGACTTCCGTGGGGTAAATCACGCCACCCCCACCTCCTGCGAGACCTCGGCCCAGCGCTCCAGCAGCCCTCCGGCGCGGCCGTCGTCGATCGCCTCGCCGGCGAGCGCGATCCCCTCCTCCCAGTCGGAGGCGATGCCGGCCGCGCGCAGTGCCGCCGCGGTGTTGAGGAGGACGATGTCCCGCTGCGGGCCGTGCTCCCCGGCCAGCACGCGTCGGGCGATGCCCGCGTTGTGCTGCGGGCTGCCACCCTGGATCTCCCTGGTCGAGGCGGGTCGCAGGCCCAGGTCGGCGGGATCCAGCGGGTAGCGCCGGCGCCGGCCGTCGAGAACCTCGATCACGTTGGAGGGACCCGTCGTCGAGAGCTCGTCCATCCCCCCGGCGCCGTGGAAGACCAGGACCCGGGGCACCTCCAGCCGTGTCAGCACCTGGATCACGGGCTCCACCAGCTCCACGTCGGCGACGCCGATCGCGCGCATGCCGGCACGGGCGGGGTTGCAGATCGGGCCCAGGATGTTGAACACGGTACGGATCCCGAGCTCCCGGCGGATGGGCCCCACGTAGCGGAAGGAGGGGTGGTACCGGGTCGCGAACATGAAGCCGATCCCGACCTCGTTGACGCAGCGGGCGACCGCCTCCGGTCCCAGGTCGATCCGGACGCCGAGGGCCTCCAGCACGTCGGCCGACCCGGAGATGGACGACTGCGCGCGGTTGCCGTGCTTGGCCACCCGCGCCCCGCAAGCCGCGCTCACGATCGCGGAAAGCGTGGAGATGTTGAACGTCGCGAGTCCGTCGCCGCCGGTGCCGACCACGTCCAGCACCTGGCCCGGGACCTGGACCGAGGTCGACATGGCGAGCGCGGTGCGGGCCAGACCGGTGATCTCGCTGATCGACTCCCCCTTGGCGCGGAGCCCGATCAGGAAGCCGGCGATCTGGCTCGGCGTGGCCTCACCGCGCAGCATCATCTCCATCGCGGTGGAGGCCTCCTCCTCGTCCAGGCTCTCGCCCCGGATCAGCTTCTCCAGGTAGCCGACCACGGCCTACCCCTCCTTCCCGGGGCCCCCGCGGAACGGAGCTTGCGGAGTTCCGCGGGGCGGGTCGGCCAGTCGGAGGAAGTTGTTCAGGAGGTGGCGGCCCCCCAGGGTGAGGACCGACTCCGGATGGAACTGGACGCCGAGGGTGGGATGCGACGCGTGCCGGAGGCCCATCACGATGCCGTCCTCGGTCCAGGCGGAGACCTGCAGGTCGGAGGGGACGGTGGTGCGCTCCACGATCAGCGAGTGATACCGGGTCGCCTCGAACGGGTCCGGCATGCCCTCGAACGGCGAGTTGCCGTCGTGCGAGACGAGCGCGGTCTTGCCGTGCACGGGCTCGTCCGGCACCACTCGGGCGCCGAACGTCTGCGCGATCGCCTGGTGGCCGAGGCAGACGCCCAGGATCGGAAGCCGGCCGCTGAGCTCGCGGATCGCCTCCAGCGAGATACCGGCCTGGTCCGGAGTGCCGGGGCCGGGCGAGATGACCAGCGCGTCGTGGTCCGCCAGCTCGCCCAGCGAGACGACGTCGTTGCGATAGGTGCGACAGCGCGCGCCCAGCTCGGCCAGGTACTGCACCAGGTTGTAGGTGAAGGAGTCGTAGTTGTCGATCACCGCGACCCGCAGCGAGCGGCCCGGCATCACCCCGGGGCCCCCGCATCCGGGGTCCCCGCGAGACGGAGCTTGCGGAGTCTCGTGGGGTGGATGGAACGGAGCTTGCGGAGTTCCATGGGGTGGTTCACCCCGGGGCCCCCACATCCGGGGTCCCCGCGAGACGGACCCGGGGTCCCCGCGAAGCCGAGCTTGCGAGGCTTCGTGGGGTGGGGAGCCTGCGGAGTCTCGTGGGGTGGATGGAACGGTGGTTGCCGGGTTTCGTGGGGTGGTTCACATGGCCTCCGCGATCTCGATGGCGCGGAACATGGCCCCCGCCTTCTCCAGGGTCTCGTCGTACTCCCGCTCGGGGTCGGAATCGGCGACCACCCCCGCGCCCACCTGCACATAGGCGAGGCCGCCCGCGATCACCACCGTGCGCAGCGTGATCGCCAGGTCCACGTTGCCGTCGTAGCCCACGTAGCCGAACGCGCCCGAGTAGACGCCCCGTCGCTCCGGCTCCAGCTCCGCGATGATCTCCATCGCCCGGATCTTGGGAGCGCCCGAGACGGTCCCCGCGGGGAACGAGGAACGGATCGCGTCCAGCGAGGAGTGCTCGGGCGCCAGCGTCCCCTTCACCGTCGAGCCCAGGTGCATGACGTGGCTGAAGCGCTCTACGTGCATCAGGCTCTCGACGTGGACGCTGCCGGCGACCGCCACGCGCCCCACGTCGTTGCGTCCCAGGTCGACCAGCATCACGTGCTCGGCTCGTTCCTTGGGGTTCTCGCGCAGCTCCACCTCGAGCGCCTCGTCCTCCTCGGCCGTGTCGCCGCGCCGCCGCGTGCCGGCCAGAGGACGGACGGTGACCACGCCCTCCTCGACCCGCACCAGCAGCTCCGGAGACGAGCCGGCGATGACCCGGCCCTCCCCCAGGTTGAGGTAGTAGAGGTGCGGGGAGGGGTTCACCGAGCGCAGCGCCCGGTAGACGTCGAAAGGACGCGCCAGGCAGCGCTTGCGGAACCGCTGCGAGGGGACGATCTGGTAGGCGTCGCCGGCGAAGATGTGCTGCTTGGCCCGCCGCACCATCTCCTGGTAGCGCTCGCGGGTGACGTTCGAGGTCCAGGTCTCGGGACCGCGGCCGGCCTCGGGGCGGCGCGAGGCCGGGATCTGATCGGCGGCCAGCAGGTGCTCCATCTCGTCGAGCCTGGCCACCGCGGCCTGGTACTCCTCGACCTCCGGGCGGTGAAGCGTCAGCAGATGCAGGCGCTGGCGCAGGTGGTCGATGATGGCCAGATTCTCGGCCAGCAAGAACGCCGCCTCCGGCATCGGCGGTGGTGGTCCTGCGGGCGCCGGGAGGCGCTCGAAGTGCCGCGCCGTCTCGTAGCCGAGATAGCCGACCGCGCCGCCGATCAGCCGGGGCAGCCCGTGGTGGGGCGCCGGCGCCTCCGCCAGGACGTCGGCCAGCCGGTCCAGCGGGTCACCGTCGCCCAGCTCGATGGGGGTCGGACGGTAGCCGATGAACGAGTAGCGGCCCAGCTGCTCGCCCCCCGTCACCGACTCGAGGAGGAAGCCGGGCTCGTCCGGATCGCAGAGCAAGAGGTAGGCGCGGACGGGCGTCAGCAGGTCGGCCGGCAGCTCGCGGTGGACCGGGATCAACCGGTACTGGTCGGCGAGCGCCGCGGTGGCGCCCGCGCTCGGCTCCGTCTGCGTCATTCGAGTCCCTTCCATCTCCCGTCGCCGTCGGGACCGCGAGTCTAGCAGGTGCCCGTTGGCCGGCAAGGCGCGGTCAAGACCGCCTCCGGGAGGGGCGTTCGCCGGCCAACGGCCACGCAGGAGAGCGCGAGGATGTCAAGGTACGGTCCGATGGCCGAGGACGACGAGGCTGCGGGGGAGCGGAAGGAGGCGCCGGTAGCGGAGACGGCGGGTGCCGCCACTCCGCGCGACGACTATGGGGTGGGCCGCCTCCTGGCGCTGTCCGACGGGGTGTTCGCGGTCGCCATGACTCTGCTCGTGGTCGACATCAAGGTTCCGCCAGCGCCGCCGCACCCGACCAGCGAGCAGGCCTGGCTGGCCTTCCAGCAGCAGCTTCCCAATCTTGGCATCTACGCGTTCAGCTTCGTGATGGTCGCCGTCTACTGGCTCAACCATCACGAGGGTCTGCGCACCCTGCGCGTGGCCACCCGCGCGGTGCTCTTGCGCAACCTGGCGCTGCTCGGGCTGGTCTGCCTGATGCCGTTCGCGACCGCGTTCTTCCAGCGCTTCTCCAACACCACCGCCGGCAACGAGGTCTATCTGGGCGCGCTGTTCCTCCTCGGTCTGCTCTCCGCGCTCATGGTCCCCTGGCGAGAGCGAGCGCGAAGCGCGGCGAGGGGACCAGAAGGCGGGCGGCACGCGGCGGCGATCTATCTCGATCAGGTCGGAGACCTGCCCGTGTTCGCGCTCGGATTCGTGCTCGCCACCTGGATCCCCGGCACCTCGGCCTTGATCGTCCTCGGGCTGGTGATCCTCTTGGCGGTCGTGGGCTGGATCCTCATGCGTGGGCTGCGAGAGCCGTCGCCAGATCCCGACCCCTACGGGGTGGGCCGGATGCTGGCGCTGTCCGACGGTGTCTTCGCGATCGCGCTCACGCTGCTGGTCCTGAATATCGCCATTCCGGCGCGGGGCACGGTGGACGACCAGACGCACGCGCTGGCCCTGCTCCACCAGGACAAGAGCCAGCTGATCGCCTACGGGATCACGTTCGCGGTGGTGGGCATCTACTGGACCGCCCACCACCGCTCGCTGCGCGCCGTGACGTCGATCAAGCACAACATCCGGCGCCGGAACCTGATCCTCCTCTTCGTGGTCTGCCTGGTGCCCTTCGTGCTGGACTTCTTCGACGCCTGGAACGACACGGTGTTCGGGAACCAGTTCTTCTTTGCCGCGTTCGGCGCGATCGGGGCCCTGGTCTCGCTCGTCGGACCAGGTGCCTCGCGGCTTCGGGCCGGCCTTCACGGCGGCTGGCAGGAGGTCCGGAACATCGGCTCCGTGGTGGTCGCGAGTGGCGCCGTCCCGATCTGCGTGCTTGGCATTCTCCTGACCCCGGTACTGGGTCCCGGGAGCGCGCAACTCGTGTGGCTGCTCATGATCCCGATGGTGGCGGCGGAGCGTAGGTGGTTAGGAGATCGGCGACCCGCCGCGGGCCGGTGACCGCCCGCTCAGGCCGGCTTGCGGCCCCAGGCGTACCAGACCTCACCCGTCATGTGGACCACCTCGATCTCCCGCAGCATCTCGGAGACGAGCGCCGCCGTCTCTTCCTCGGGCACGTCCAGGGCGGAGGCGAACACCGGCATCAAGGACCGCCCGATGGTCCTCAGGTTGGAAGCGTTGAATGAGCCCACCCGGCCGCCCCACTCCCCGATCGGGACCGTGACCTGCCGTTCGCCGATCTCGTCCAGGCCGGCCTCGGCGAGGAGGCGCGGGAGCCCCAGCCCGGGCGGTCCCTGAGTGTCCATCCCAAAGCGCGCCCCGAGCTCACGCATGAGCCCGAAGAACCGCGTCGCGGCCGGTCCCGCGTTGCCCCAGTATTCGCCCGACTCGCCCACCTCCACCAGGCCTCCGGGTGCGGTCACCCGGGCCAGCTCGCGCACCGCGCCCGGCCAGGCGGCGGCGGGGATCCCGGCCCGGAGCAACCGCTGGTGCACGTACTCGAACGTCCCGTCCGGGAACGGCAGGCCGCTCAGCAGGTTGACCCTGGTGAAGATGTAGCCGGCGGCGGCGGGGCGGACGGCTTGCGGCCCCTGATCCACGCCCACCACCAAGGCCTGGGGAAACTCCTCGGACATCTCGACCGCCCACTGCCCGGTCCCGGTGCCCACGTCCAGCACCGAGCGAGGGTTGGCGATCGGCGCCAGGTGGTTGGTGCCCAGCAGCTCTCGGAGGGCGAAATGCTGCAGATCCAGACGGTTGACCTCGCTCGGCTGACGAGGCATGAGGTACCGGTCGTTGGTCTGTCCGATCGTGTCCGACATGCTCTCCTCTCCTCAGGCCCCTCCATCCCGGCTCGGATTGGGCCGTTGGTGCACCAATCGCCCTGTTTCCCGGCTCGGATTGGGCTGTTGGTGCACCCATCGCCCTACCTCCTCCCCGCTGGTCTCGAGCCAGCGCTGGATCAGGCGTCCGGCGATCGTATACGGCGGCGGCCGGTGTGAGGTGTCAGGGAGGCGGTCACGGTGGAACCAGGCCGCCTCCCCGATCTCGAAGTCGTCCACCTCGATCTGCCCCGCTCGATAGGGCGCGAAGAAGCCCGCCATCAGCTGGCTCGGGAAGGGCCAGGGCTGGCTCGACTGGTAGACCGGGTCGCCGACCTCCAGCTTCACCTCCTCGCGAACCTCGCGCCGCACGGTGTCCTCCATCGTCTCCCCCGGCTCCACGAAGCCCGCGATCAAGGCGAAGTAGCCAGGCGCCATCGAGCGGTTGTGCGCGAGCAGGATCTCGTCGCCACGGTGCACGACCGTGATGACGGCCGGGTTGATTCGCGCGAAGTGGAGGGCCCCGCAGTTGGGACAGGTCATCGCCCGGGGCTCCTCCGGCCGCCACACGGTCGGCGTTCCGCAGCGCCCGCAGAAGCGGTGCGCGGTGGCCCACTCGTTGACCTGCGAGGCCAGCGCCGCCGCCGCCGCCAGGTCGTGAGGACCCACCATCAGCACCCGCCGCAGGGGGAGCGGCGTGTACCCGGGAGGGGCCTCCTCCACAGTCAGGGCCACCGCCGGCCGGCCCCGGAAGACACCCGCGTCGTGCGGGCCCAGCAGTTCCCGGCCCCGGAGGTCGGCCCACCGCGGGAGCTCGCCCCCCTCCCAGCGCTCGGGCAGCAGCAGCTGGCCGTCCAGGAAGGGGAAGGCGACCGCCCCCGGCTCAGGCACCCGCTTCCTTCTTCATGGCCCGCTTCACCTCGCGAGCCTGGGCCATGGTCTCCGGCGAGTCGACGTCCGCGATCGAGTGCCAGTGGGCCGACTCCGCCTCCCAGCCGGGCGGACGGACGCCGAACCTCTTCCCGAGCACGGAGATCATGATGCGGGTCTTGCCCTCTCCGAAGCCGGGCAGGGCGCGCAGCCGGCGCGCCAGGTCCTCCCCCGACGTCGCGTCCCGCCAGATCGCCTCCGCGTCGTTCCCATAGTCCCGGGCCACCACCCCGCAGAGCTCCTGCACGCGCCTGGCCATGTTGCCGGGGAAGCGATGCAGCGCGGGCCGCTCGCGGAAGACGCGGTCCAGCCGGTCGGGGTCCATGGCCGCGATGGCGGCCGCGTCCAGGGGGCCACCCAGGCGCTCCTGCAGTTCGTAGGGGCCGCTGAAGGCCTTCTCCATCTTCACCTGCTGGTCGAGCAGCATCCCGATCAGGAGGGCGAGTGGGTCCGACTCCAGGAGCTGGTCGGCCTCCGGCCGGCCGGTCCAGCGGATGGTCACGTCGAGTGCTCCCGGATCGCCCGCCAGAGCTTCTCGGGCGCCAGCGGCATGTCCACGTGCCGGACCCCGAGGTGGCTGAGCGCATCGACCACCGCGTTGTGAACGGCCGGGGTGGAGCCGATCGTGGGCGCCTCCCCGATGCCCTTCACGCCCAGGGAGTTGTGCGGGGTCGGCGTGTTGGTGAACGCGGTCTCGAAGGCGGGGAGCTCGTTCGCGGTCGGCATCTGATAGTCGATCAAGGAGGCGGTGCGCGGCGACCCGTCGGCCTCGAAGACCACTTCCTCGTACAGCGCCTGCGCGGCCCCCTGCGCGATGCCGCCGTGCTGCTGGCCCTGCGCCAGCATGGGGTTCATGATCGGCCCGCAGTCGTCGACCGCGACGTGGCGCAGGAGCCGGACATCGCCGGTCTCCCGGTCCACCTCGACCACCGCCACGTGGGCGCCGAAGGGATAGGTGAGTCCACCCTGCTGGAAGTCGATGGCGCTGTGCACCCCTTTGGGGCTGCCCTCGCGGACCGCCAGCTGCTGCCACGTCACCACCGACCCCGGCACGCCGCGAACCCGAAAGCCGCCGGGCGCCGGCTCCAGGTCCTGCGGGTCCGCCTCCAGCTCCTCGGCGGCCAGCTGGCGCCCTCGCTCCAGTACTTCGCCACAGGCGTTGTGGATCGCCATCCCGCCCATCTGCATCGACCGTGAGCCACCGGTGCCGCCACCGGTCGGGACCCGGGCGGTGTCGGACTGCACGAACTTGATCTGCTCGATCGGGACCTGCAGCTGCTCGGCGACCAGCTGCGCGTAGGTGGTGGCGTGGCCCTGTCCGTGGGCCGAGGTGCCGGCCAGCACCAGGATCTCCCCGTCGGGGTGCACCTCCACGGCACCGTGTTCGGTCTCCGGGCCGAGGCCTGTGACCTCGACGTAGGTGGAGATGCCGATGCCCAGCAGCCGCCGGTCGGCCCGGTCGCGCCGCTCCTTCTGCTGCCGCCGCAGGTCCTCGTACCCGACGCGCTCGAGCGCCTCCCGGAGCGGTTTGTCGTAGTCACCGCTGTCGTACTCGATGCCGGTCACGGTCTGGTACGGGAACTGGTCGGGACGGATGAAGTTCCGCCGCCGCACCTCGACCGGGTCCAGCCCCAGCTCGGCCGCGAGCAGATCCATCGTCCGCTCCAGAAGGTGCGCCGCCTCCGGGCGTCCCGCCCCGCGATAGGCTCCCGTCGGCGTCGTGTTGGTGGCCACGGAGGTGGCGCGGAAGTCGATCTTGCGCAGATCGTAGACGCCGGAGCTCATCCAGCCCGTCAGCGTGGGCAGCCAGGCGCCGTCCGTCGGGTAGCCGCCGGCGTCCTGCAGCACGTGGACCCGGAGGCCCACGATCTTGCCCTGCCGGGTGGCGCCTACCTCGACGTCGTTGATCTGGGCGCGCCCCTGGTACATGCCGAGCAGGTTCTCGCTGCGCGACTGGACCCACCGCACCTGCCGGTGCAGCCGGTGGGCGAGCGCGGCCAGGATCACGTGCTCGGGGTAGGTGGGGATCTTGGCGCCGAAACCTCCCCCCACGTCGGGCGCGATCACACGCACCCGTCCCGGATCCAGGGCCAGCCGGGCGGCGATCTTGTCGCGCACCTGGTGCGGGTTCTGCGACGACACGTAGATCTTTACGCCTTCGCCGTCGGGCTCGGCGACCGCTACGTCGGGTTCCATCGGAATCGGGGCCAGGCGCTGGTTCACGATCCGCGCCTTGACGGTGACTTCGGCGCCGGCCAGCACGTCCTCGTCCTCGCTGCCGTTGCGGACGTGGTAGGCGCGGTTGGTGCCGTGCTCGGGAAACACGAGCGGGCCGCCGTCGTCGAGCGCGTCGGTCATGTGGCCGACCGCCGGCAGCGGGTCGAAATCGAAGAGCACCGCCTCCGCCGCGTCCTCCGCGGTCGCGCGGTCGGTGGCCACCACGGCGACGATCGGCTCACCCGTGAAGCGCACCACGTCCCGCGCCAGGTAGGGCCGGCTGAAGACGGGGTCGAGCTCGTCCATGCCGAGGTCGGCGGGGAGCCCCAGGTCCTGGTCCCGGAACACGCCGACCACGCCTGGCATCGCTGCCGCGGCTTCGGTGTCGAGGCTCAGGATCTTCGCGTGCGGCAGCGGCGAGCGCGCGAAGGCGACGTGCAGCCCGTCGGCGGCGACCGGGTGATCGTCGCAGTACTCCCCGTGCCCGGTGATGAAGCGCGGGTCCTCCACGCGGCGCACCGCGTGGCCGAGCACGGAGCCCGGAATCGTGATCTGGCCAGTCGCCACGTCTGCCCTCCCGTCATCACCGCCGGCCTTCTGGATCGCACCAGGATAGGCGACGGGTGCCCGCGCGGCCATAGGACCGTGCCGCCGGCGCTATGCTCGCCGTCCATGCGGATGGCGGAGGATGAGATCTACCCCGACCTCGACCTGGAGGGCGGCGAGCTGGACGGGGCTCGCGGGGTCACGATCCAGAACGGGCGCCTGCGCCGCGTGTCCCTGGTCAACACCGGCTTCCGCTTCGCGCATCTGCAGGACGTCCGCTTCGAGGACTGCGACCTCTCCGGCGTGACCTTCGAGCGCTGCCGCCTGGAGCGGGTGGAGGCACTCCGCTGCCGCCTGACCGGAGCGCAGGTCCAGAGGAGCAGGGCCTCGGGGCTGGTGCTGACCGACTGCCCGGGGCTCTACGTCCTATTCCAGGAGGTCAACCTGCGCGGGGCTCTGATCAGCGGCTGTCAGCTCCGCGAGGCCACCTTCCAGGACTGCCGGCTGGACGGGGCCGAGCTGCGCGACACCGACCTTGGCGAGGCGGTGCTGATGGCGGGGTCCTGGGACGGCTGCGACATCCGCGGGTCCCGCATCGACGGGCTCCGGGCGTCCCTGGACGACCTGCGGGGCCTCCGGTGCGACACCGACCAGGCGGCGGCGCTGCTGCGTGGGGCGGGGATCGACGTCGTCCCGCCCGGCCTCTGACGGTGCCGTGCGCGCGGGGTGATCCGGCGCCGGGGGCGCATTCTGGACCTCATGAGTCGCATGCCTCGCGGGGCGCGCCTGGTGGTGGGCGCGACCGCGCTCCTGCTGGTCGCGGTCCTCGCGTTCGGGGCCGGCGCGTGGACCGACCAGCGTTTTCCCGAGTACGTGCCGGCATTCGGGCAGAGCCGCACGCTGCTCGACCAGACCGCGCAGCTGCAGGCGCTGCGGCTCATCCAGGCGCACTACTGGAGCCGCGACCTGGACGACGGCGAGCTCAGCCAGGGCGCCGTCAGCGGCATGGTGCAAGCGCTCGGCGACCCCAACACCCGCTACCTGACGCCGGCACAGTACGAAGCCCAGCAGCGGGCCAACCAGGGTCGCCACTCGCCCGGGATCGGTGTCTCCCTGGTCCTGGAGGACGGGCACCCGATCGTGAGCGGGATGCTGCCCGGCTCCCCGGCGCAGGAAGCCGGGGTGCAGGCGGGAGACGCGATCCTGGCGGTCGACGGTCACCCCGCCGGCGGCCTCGGCGCGGAGGCGGTGTCGGCCTTGATCCGCGGCGCGCCCGGCTCAGAGGTGACGCTGCTCGTGCAGCGCGGGGACTCCCAGCTCACGGTCTCCATGCACCGCCGTCCCTTCACGAGCCCGACCGTGGTCTCGACGCAGCTGCCCGGCGATGTCCTCTACCTGCGCATCTACCAGTTCGGCACCACCACCGCGGAAGAGTTCACGCGCGAGCTCAAGTCGGGTCTGCCCGCGCGCGGCGTGGTGCTCGATCTGCGGCAGAACGGAGGCGGCTTCGTGAGCGCGGCGGTGACGGTGGTCAGCGCCTTTCTAGGGAGCGGTGAGGTGTTCCAGACGCAGTCGCGCGACTCTACCCACGTGACGGACGTCGACGGAGACGCGGTCGCGCCCACGATCCCGCTCTTGATCCTGGTCGACGGCAGCACGGCCTCTTCGTCGGAGATCGTGGCCGGCGCCCTGGAGGTGCACCACCGGGCGGAGCTGGTCGGCGTCAGGACGTTCGGCAAGGGGTCGGTCCAGAACACGTTCCCGCTCCACGACGGCGGCGCGCTGCAGGTCACCGTGCAGCACTGGGCCCTGTCCAACGGGCAGTCGGTCGACCGGGGTCGGGGCCTGGAGCCCGGCCGCGTGGTGCCGCTCCCCGCTCCGCAGAACATGTTCGACGTGGCGACGCCGCAGCGGGGCGACGAGACCGACACCCAGCTGCAGGCGGCACTCCAGACCCTCGGTGGCTGACCGCTTCTGACCGGGCGGATCAGCCGGTCGCGGTCACCGTCGTCGCCCGCGGCTGCAGGCCCTTTTCCTCCAGGAACTCGGACGTCGCGCGCAGGAAGTGGTCGATGACCTCGGGGTCGGCGGCCCGCCCCATGTGGCCGATCCGGAACATCTGCCCCTCGTACGGCTCCAGCCCCCCGCCGATCCGGATCCCGTGGCGCTCGCGCAGGAAGGCGGCGTAGTCGGCGAACGGAAAGCCCTCGGGCACCCAGAAGGTGGTGAGCAGCGGCGCCGCCGCGCCGCCGGTCATCACCGGCTCGAACCCCAGCTCCCGCATCGCCGACCGAACACGATCTGCGGCCCGCGCCGAGCGCTCGCGATGGGCGGCGACGCCGCCCTCCCGGTCGATCCGGTCGAGCGCCGCCCCCAGCGCCTCGAACACGTTGGAGGGGACGGTGGTCGGGCTCGGGTGCAGGGGATCCTCGATCGCGGCCGCTCGCCAGGTGGCGAGGTTCAGGTACCACCCGGCCGCCTTCTCGCGGCCGTCGTCGACCGCCGCCCAGGCCCGCTCGCCGGCGGCCACGACGGCGAATCCGACCGGCGCCGCCAGCGCCTTGTTGATGGTCCCGATCACGAGGTCGATTCCCCAGGCGTCCATCTCCAGCTCGACGCCCGCGAAGGAGGCGACCGCGTCGACCAGGTTGAGCAGCCCTCGCTCGCGAGCCACCGGGCACAGGTCCTCGATCGGGTTGAGCAGGCCCAATGAGGTCTCGTCGTGGACGACCGCGAACAGCCTCGCCCGCGGATGGTCGTCCAGCGCCTGGCGCAGCTGCTCCACGGTGAGCGGCCGGCGGGGCGCCGACTCGATGACGTGCGGGACCAGCCCGATCCCGCGAGCGACCATGGCCAGGCGCTCTCCGAAGTAGCCGTTGCTGCCGACCAGGATCTCGTCACCCCGAGCGAGGACGCTCGCCAGCGCCATCTCGATCGCCGCCGTGCCGGGGCCGAACACCGGGTAGACGGTTCCGCTGGTGCGGGCGATCGCCTGCAGCCGCTCCTGGACCCGGGCGTAGAAGGGGGCCCAGGACTCGCTGTAGTGCGCGGGGACCGGCCGTCCCAGCGCCTCCAGAACGTCGTCGCCGACGCTCACCGGCCCCGGGATGAGCAGGATCCGCGCGTTGTCTTCCATTACGGGCTCCAAAGTACCCGTCCGACCCCCGACCCTGGGGGCCTGGAACGACGTCGGTGAACCTAGGGACGCCGTGCCCTAGGAGAGACGTAGTCCTTGGGGTTGTGCCAGACGGTGCCGGGGACGGCGGCCGGCTCCGGGGGCGTCGACGTGGTCTCCTGACGCAGGCGCGGCACCACCGTGCGCGCCACCCGCTCCAGCATGTCGAGGCGCGGCTCGTCGGGCTGGTCGATGACGAACTGGTTGACGCCCGTCTCCATGTACTGCCGGACCATGGCCTCGAACGAATCCTCCGACTCCCAGGGATCGATCGCGTCGTGGGAGATCTTCCAGTAGTAGAGCGACCGCTGGAGTGAATCGGGGTCGCGCCCCAGCTTCTGGCACTCGCGGTCCAGCAGCTGATTGCGCTCCAGCATCTCCTGCGGGGTGCCGAACGCGTTCCACGTGTCGCCCCGGCGGGCCACGATGCGCAGCATGCGGGGGCCGAACGCGCCCAGGGTGAGCGGGATCCGCGGTCGCTGCACGGGTCCCGGGCGGGACTGCGCGTCGTGCAGCTGGTAGTAGCGGCCTTCGTACGAGCTCGTGTCCTCGCTGATGACGCGGTCGACGACTTCCACCGCCTCCTCGAAGCGGTCCACCAGCTCACGCGTCTCGGGAAACGGGATGCCGAACATCCGGTGCTCCGGCTCGTACCAGCCCGCGCCCAGGCCCATCTCGAGCCGGCCTCCCGAGATGTGGTCGACGGTGATGGCCTGCCGGGCCAGGACGCCCGGGTAGCGGAACGTGTTGCAGGTCACCAGCACTCCGATGCGGACGCGCTCGGTCACCGCGGCCAGGCCGGCCAGCAGCGTCCAGGCCTCGAAGTAGGGTCCCTCCGGCCGCGAGGGCTGGACCAGGTGATCGCAGTCCCAGACGCTGTCGTACCCGAGCGCCTCGATGTGCCGCCAGCGCTCCACCGTCTCGGTCCAGGTCATGTTCTGATCGGTGCAGATCCCGAAACGCAGCGTCCGCGCCATGCCGTGCCTCCCTGTTCAGCCGCGCGCGCCCGGCCACGGTCCCGGCGGGCGTGCGGGCAACGACTTCTCCTCGGTGCGCTGATCGTAGACGGCCAGCCCCCGAGCCTGGTAGTTGGGCAGTGCCGCCGGGCCGTCCAGGCTGCACGTGTGGACCCACACCCGGCGCGGGTCGAGCGCCCAGGCGCGACGGAGGACCTCGGTCAGGAGCCAGGCCCCGACACCGGCGCCCCGGAACCGGGGGAGCACGCCGAAGGCGCTGATCTCGACCTCGATCTCGCCCGCCGTGCCCGCCCCCCGCTGCACCTCCAGCTCGGCGTAGCCGGCCGGGGTCCCTTCCTGGAGGGCGACCCAGGTCGAGAGGTCCGGCCGCTCCAGCCAGCGCTGCCAGTCGGCGTAGGTCCAGGCCAATCGGTCGGTCCAGTACCAGTCGCCCCCCACCGCCGTGTAGAGGAAGCGCGAGAACTCGGGACTGGGCACCACCGCCGGGCGCAGCTCCAACGGGCGGCCGGGCGGCGCCGCCGGTCGCAGCGCCGCCCGCTCCCGCATCTCCAGGAACCAGGTCGTGACGTGGCTCACGCCTCTTCTTTGGCCGCTTCCGTCTTCGCCCGCTCGGCGATCTCGGTCACCACGGCAGGATCGGCCAGCGTCGTGGTGTCGCCCAGCTCACGGTGTTCGGCGACGTCCCGCAGCAGGCGGCGCATGATCTTGCCCGACCGGGTCTTGGGCAGCTCCGGGGTGAAGACGATGTTGGCCGGCGCCGCGAACCTGCCGATCCGCTCCCCGACGTGCGCGCGCAGCTCCCCGAGTCGCTCCGGGGTGCCCTCGACGCCCGCCTTCAGGGTTACGTAGGCGACGATCGCCTGGCCCGTGATCGGGTCGGCGCGGCCGCACACCGCGGCTTCGGCCACGTTCGGGTCGTCGACCAGCGCCGACTCCACCTCGATGGTCGAGATGCGGTGCCCGGACACGTTCATCACGTCGTCGACGCGGCCCAGCAGCCAGAAATCGCCGTCCCGGTCTTGGCGGGCGCCGTCGCCGACGAAGTAGGTCGCGGGCCCGAACCGCGACCAGTACGTCTCCCGGTAGCGCGCGTCGTCGCCGAAGATGCCGCGCAGCATGGCGGGCCAGGGTTGACGGATGACCAGGTATCCCCCGCCCCCTGGCCGGACCTCGTTCCCCTGCTCGTCCACGATGGCCGCATCGACGCCGATGAAGGGCCTGGTCGCCGACCCCGGCTTCAACGTGGTCACCCCTGGCAGAGGCATGATCAGCTGCATCCCGGTCTCCGTCTGCCACCAGGTGTCGACGACCGGGGCCTTGCCGCCACCGATGTGCTCGCGGTACCAGATCCAGGCTTCGGGGTTGATCGGCTCACCCACCGTGCCCATCACCCGCAGGGAGCTCAGATCGTGCTTGGCCGCGTGCTGCGGTCCCCACTTCATGTGGGAGCGGATGGCGGTCGGCGCCGTGTAGAGGACGGTGGCCCGATACCGCTCCACGATCGCCCACCAGCGGTCGTAGTCGGGAAAGTCGGGCGCCCCCTCGTAGATGATGCCGGTGGTCCCGTTGCAGAGCGGTCCGTAGACGATGTAGCTGTGCCCGGTGATCCAGCCGATGTCCGCCGCGCACCAGTAGACCGTGTCCGGCTTCACGTCGAAGACGTAATAGTGGGTGGTCGCACACCCCACCAGATACCCCGCGGTCGTGTGCACGATCCCTTTGGGTCGGGCGGTGGTGCCCGACGTGTACATCAGGAACAGGAGGTCCTCCGAGTCCATCGGCTCGCAGGGACACGACTCGGGGTCGTCGGAGACCCGGGACGCCAGGTCGTGCCACCACACGTCCCGAGCCGCCTCGAAGGGGACGTCATGACCGGTCCGGCGCACGACCAGGGCCCGCTTGACGCCCGGGGCGGCGGCCAGCGCCTCGTCGGCGATCCTCTTCAGCGGCACCGGCTTGCCCTTGCGCCAGCCCTCGTCTTGCGTGATCAGGAACTCGCAGCCCATGTCGTTGAGCCGGCCCGAGAGCGAGTCGGCGCTGAAGCCGCCGAAGACGACGGTGTGCGGCGCGCCCAGCCTGGTGCAGGCGAGCATGGCCACCGGCAGTTCCGGAACCATGCCCATGTAGATGCCGACCGGCGTCCCCTTTTTGACCCCCAGCTCCTTCAGTCCGTTGGCGAAGTGGGCGACACGGCGCTGCAGGTCGGCGAAGGTGATGACCAGGCGGTCGTCGTCCGGCTCCCCCTCCCAGTAATAAGCGACCTTGTCGCCCTGGCCCCGCTCCACGTGCCGGTCGACGCAGTTGTAGCAAACGTTGAGCTTGCCGCCCAGATACCACTTCGCGTAAGGCGGCTCCCAGCGCTTGAGGTCTGTGGGCGGCTCGAACCAGCTGACGCGGGTCTCCCCCTCGCGGCGCCAGAAATCGTCCGGATCCCGCTCGTAGATGTCGGGCTTGGCGTTGGCCTGCGCGGCGAACTCAGGTGGTGGCGGATAGGTGCGGGACTCCGTCTCCAGCGTCTCGATGGCGGGCCCGGTCATCTTGTTCGACGTCATATGGTGCCTCTCCAAATGCCAGAGTGTCCCCACTCCGACCCTACAGCCGCCGGTGTAGCGCCACAGTGTGGACACTCTGCCACTTCGGAGGCTCAGACGGCGGCCTGACGGTGCGTCTCCAGGTAGGCGCCCATGCGCTCCAGACCGGCCTCGAGATCGGCCTCCCCCTGCGTGTACGCGAGCCGGATGAAGCCCTTGCCCCCGGCCCCGAACGCCGTGCCGGCGAGCACCGCCACCCCCGCCTCCTCCAGCAGCCCGGCGGCCAGGGAGCGCGCGTCGAGGCCCGTGCCCTCGATGTTGGGGAAGGCGTAGAACGCCCCCTGCGGGAGCCGGCAGCGTACCCCGGGGAGCCGGTTCAGACCCTCCACCACGAGGTCCCGGCGGCGGCGGAACGCCTCCACCATGCGGGTCACGGCACGGCCCGACTCGGGAGAGTCCCAGGCCTCGATCGCGGCCAGCTGGGTGAACGCGGCGGCGCACGAGGAGGTGTTGATCATGAGCCGTTCGAACCGCTGCGCGAGCTCGATCGGGGCGACGGCGTACCCCAGCCGCCAGCCACACATGGCGTAGGCCTTGGACATCCCGTCGAGCAGCACCGTGCGCTCCTTCATGCCCGGGATCGAGAGCATCGACACGTGCTCGGCGTCGTACACGATCTGCGAGTAGATCTCGTCGGAGAGGACGATCAGGTCGTGGCGGCGGGCGAGGCGTGCGATCTCCTCCAGGTCGGTGCGCGTGAGCATGCCGCCGGTCGGGTTCTGCGGGGTGTTGAGGATCAGGACCCGGGTGCGGTCGGTGATCGACGCCGCCAGGCGCTCGAGGTCGATCCGGAAGTCGTGCTCCTCCCGCAGGGGCACCGGCACCGGGCGCGCGCCGACGAAACGGGCCAGCGACTCGTAGGCGGGGTAGCCGGGGTCGGGGTAGAGCACCTCGTCGCCCGGCTCCACGCAGCAGAGCAGCGTGAAGTGGACGACGTTCTTGGACCCCGGGACCAGCACCACCTCTTCGGGCATCACCTCGACGCCGGTGCGGCCGCTCACGAAGGCGGCCAGCGTGCGCCGGACCTCGGGAATCCCTCCTGCCGGCGTGTAATGGGTGGCCCCTCCGTGCAGCGCCGAGACGGCGGCTTCGACCACGTTGTCGGGAGTGGCGAAGTCCGGCTCGCCGATCTCCAGGTGGACGACGTCACGCCCGGTGGCCTCGATCTGCCGCGCCCGGGCCAGCACCTCGAAGGCGCTTTCGGTGCCCAGCCGGCTCATGCGCTCCGCGAATCGAATCGTCATCTTGTGCTCCTCACAGAGTGGCGTGCAACGCGCCGCCGTCGAGCACGATGGTCTGCCCGGTCAGGTATCCCGCCTGCTCTGAGCACAGGAACGCGCAGACGGCGCCGAATTCGGCCGGCTCGCCATACCGGCGGGCCGGGATCGCGGCCACGCTGGCGGCCTCCACCTCCGCCCGCGTCCTCCCTTCCAGCTTCGCGTTGGCCTCGTCGAGCTCGCGCACGCGGTCGGTGGCGAAGCGTCCCGGCGCCAGGCAGTTGACCGTGATCCCAAGCGGCCCCACCTCCCGCGACAACGTCTTGGCGGTCGCCGTCACCGCGGAGCGGAAGGCGTTGGAGAGCACCAGGTTGGGGATCGGCTCCCTGACCGAGGCCGAGGTCACGATCACCACCCGGGGCTGAGACGAGGCGCGCAGGTGCGGCAGGCTCGCCCGCAGCAGCCGGACCGTGCTCTGCAGCGTGAGTTGGAATCCCACGTCCCAGGCCTCCGCAGGGGTCGAGGCGAAGGTCCCGGGCGGCGGGCCCCCGGCGTTGGCGACCAGGATGTCGAGGCCCCCCAACGTGTCCACGGCGGCCTCCACCGCCGCCGCCGGCGCGGCCGGCTCGGACAGATTCAGCGCCTTCCGTCCCACCGCCCCGATCTCATCCGCTGTCCGGGCCAGCGCCTCCAGGCCCCGCGCCACGATCACGACCTGGGCTCCCTCCACCGCCAGCGCCTGGGCACAGGCCCGGCCCAGCCCACGGCTGGCCGCGGTGACCAGCGCGCGCCGGCCGCGCAGCTTCAAGTCCATGGGTGGCTAGCCTACTTGGGGCTGCTCCTCGAGCGTCCGGGCGCCGCGGTAACGGAGGTGGAAGGTGACGTCGGCCACCGCCACCGTCTGCCGGACCAGGAGGGCCGCCCGGAGCCAGAGCCCCCGGTGATTGTGCAGCGGGACCGCCCACCAGCGCGCGTCGTACAGCTCGGGCACGACGACGGTGCAGATCGGTTCCGGGTGCGCCCGCCGCCAGGTGTCGACATAGGCCAGCAGGGGCTCCACGATCAGCCTCATCGGCGACTCGATGATGACGATCCGAACGTTGTCGGCGCCGCGCTCCCGCCGCCAGCTCTCGAGGTGGTGCTGGACGTCGTCCTGCCCCTCCTCCTCCGGCGCCGATCGCGACTCCACGTGCAGCGCGATCACCAGGTCGGCGGTCTCGCGGGCGTAGTCGAGGGCCCGCATGGACGGGGCCTCGAGACGAAGGACGGGTACCATGGCGACCCGCTTCTCGCGCCGCCCTCCGGCTTCTCCTTGCAGCAGGTCGTTGCTGATGCCGGCGGATCGGGGGCTGGGGAGGCTGGCGACCGCGGTGCCGAACCGGCGATACAGGACCCACTTCATGAGCGCGGTCTGAGGCCGGTTGATCGCTGTCCGGGCCAGGTGTCCCGGGTCCCACTCGGGGAGCACCACGGTCGTGATCCAGCCGATCGTCTCCGGTGGCGGCCCCGGCAGCTCCTCCTCGAGACGGTTCAGGGCTCGCAGCAGGGCGACGGCGCCGGAGCGCAGCAGAATCGCTCCCTTGCGCTCCTGGACCAGCGTCGGCTTGGGGCCACCCCGGGCTTCCCAGTGGCTCTCCCACCGAGCCCGCAGGGCCTCCGCCTCGCCCGCCCCGTGAACCAGATGGAGGGCCCGCACGTCGCCGGAGATGGCGGCGGCGTAGGCGATCGCGACCTCGGTCGCCCGGTCGAACCGGAAGAAGGGCACCACCACCCAGGACCTGACCTGCGCCCGCCCGCGCGGCCGGGCCGCCGCCAGGCGCCTCTCCACGCCACGGTAGTAGCGGGAGATGGACACGAAGAGCAGGATCAGCAGCGGGACCACCACCAGCACCACCCAGGCGCCGCGCGGGGTCTTGGTGACGATGATGACGATGTCGACCAGCAGCGTCACCAGCGCCCCCGTCCCGTTGATGACCAGACCCTGCCGCCACCCCTGCTCGCGCGACTGCCACCAGTGACGCGCCATCGCCGACTGCGCGAGCGTGAAGGCGGTGAACACGCCCAGCGCGTAGAGGTTGATCAGGTCGTCGGTGCGGGCGTCGAAGGCCACGATCAGGATGGCGGCCGCGATCGCGAGGAAGACGACCGCGGTCGAGAAGACGAGGCGGTCACCCAGATATCCGAACCGCATCGGCAGGTAGCGGTCGTGGGCCAGGATCGCCCCCAGGCGTGGGAACCCGTTGAAGCTGGTGTTGGCGGCCAGGACCAGGACCAGGAGCGTCGAGAACTGGATGATGTAGTAGACGAAGGAGAACGGGCCGCTGAAGACCGAGCCCGCGAGCTGGGAGAGGACGGTGGGACTGCCGCTCGGTTGGGGCACGGCGCCGTACACGAGGTCGAGGGCGGTGATGCCGAGGAAGAGCACCACCAGCAGCGCGCCCAGGATGGTGAGCGTTCGCTGCGCGTTCTTGGGTTCCGGCTTCTCGAAGCTGGGGACCGTGTTCGAGATCGCCTCGATCCCCGTCATCGACGAGGCGCCGGAGGCGAAGGCGGTGAGGAGGAGGAGCGGGGTCACGCTCTGCGTGGCCGGGTGCGGCGGGTAATGGCCGACGGGACGGTGAGTGATGAGGGCGTCGGCGAGGCCGACCACGATCAGGAACAGCATCGCGACCAGGAAGAGGTAGGTCGGCCCGGCGAAGATGTTGCCCGCTTCACGCATCCCGCGGAGGTTGGCGAGCACCAGCACCACGATGCAGAGCAGACACAGCGGCACCACCCAGGCGGTCAGGGCCGGAAACGCAGACGCCATCGCGTCCACGCCCGAGGAGACGCTGACGGCGACCGTCAGCACGTAGTCGACGAGCAGCGCGCCGGCCGCCACCAGCCCGAACATGGGCCCCAACATGTGCTTGGCGACCGCGTATGACCCGCCGCCGTGCGGGTAGCCGCGAATCACCTGGCGGTAGGAGACGGTGACGATGATCATCAGCGCCGCGATCGCGATCGCGATCGGCACATTCCAGAGCAGCGCCGAGGAACCGGCCACGATCAGCACCGTCAGGCCGGCCTCCGGGCCGTAGGCGACCGACGAGAGCGCGTCCGAGCTGAGGATGGGCAGCGCCTTGAGGATTGACAGGCGCTCGGTCTCCTGGGCCTCGGTGTCGAGTGCACGGCCCAGGAAGAACGCCTTCAGGGCGCTTCGCAAGGAGGAGAAGGCGCCTGCCGCCCGCGCGGTCTCCGCGGTCGCGACCAGACGTCCGCCGGTCCTGGTCTGGAAACCCTCGCGCGTCAGCTCTTCGCGCGGGATGCGCTCGATGTCGGACCCCCCGGAGGCGGCTTCGCGCATCTCAAGCCGATGCTAGCAGTGGCCCGGTCGACCGCGACACGGGCTCATGGCCACGCCCCGACCGCTCAGTGCGTGTGGTCGGCCAGGTAGATGTAGGCGATCGCGCAGGCGAGGAACGCGCCCGCGAACACCCAGGTCGTGTAGTAAAGCTGACGCTCGAGGCCGCGCCGGGTCCGATATCCCCCGCCGAAGCCGCTGTCGCCGCCTCCCAGCGTGCCGCCGAGGCCGTTCGCCTTCGGGGTCTGGGCGAGGATGCAGGCGCCGAGCAGGATGGCCACCACCACCTCGATGATGACGACGGCGTTCTTCAGATTTTCCATCGGAGCTCGGTGCCGGAGTCTACGACGCCTGCGGGGGTGCCCCCCGCATTCCCCCCGAGGGAAGACGATTCTCCCTATGTGTCGGGGCTCGCAGGCGCTCGCTCGGGGCGCCGCCGATGAGCACCGCCTCGAGGCCGCTGAGGTCGCAGGGCACTTGATGGTGACTCGGGACGCGGCGCCCCGATTACTCCGTCCTCCGCCTGCGGAGGGTGGACTTGGTGCACCAATCGCCCTCTCCCACCGCCCGGAGAGGGGCGTTGGTGCACCAATCGCGCGCGTTCGGGGTCAGCCGGCCTGGATCAGCTCGGAGACCTTGTTCCAGTTGATGACGTTGAAGAAGGCGCCGATGTATTCGGGGCGCCGGTTCTGATACTTCAGGTAGTAGGCGTGCTCCCAGACGTCGATGCCGAGCACCGGGACGCCCCCCACCATGACCGGGTTCTCCCCGTTCGCGAAGCCCTTCACCTGGAGCTTGCCCCCCTCCAGGTAAGCCCACGCCCAGCCACTGCCGAACTGCGTGGTCGCGGCCTGGGTGAAGGCGGTCTTGAAGCTGTCGAAGTCACCGAACGCGCCGTTGATCGCCTCCGCCGCGGCTCCCGTCGCCGCCCCGCCCGCGTTGGGCCCCATCAGCTCCCAGAACAGCGAGTGGTTGTGGTGCTGGCCGCCGTTGTTCTTGACCGCGGTCTGAATGTCCTGCGGGATCCCGCTCAGGTCCGAGATCAACTCGACGACGCTCTTGCTCGACAGCTCGGGATGCTTCTCGATGGCGGCGTTGAGGTTCGTGACGTAGGTCTGGTGATGCTTGTCGTGATGGAGCTGCATCGTCTGCTCGTCGATGTAGGGCTCCAGCGCGTTGTACGCGTACGGCAGCGGGGGAAGCTCGAACGCCATAGGTCACAACTCCTTGGTGGTGTTTACGGATCCGGTCTTCCGCGGAACGCCCCAGCGCGCTCCGTGAGTTCAAACCTACTCCCCCCGGCAAGCCGGGCGCGTCGGTCGTCGGACCGAGGGAGGCGTCACCGCAGGACCCCGCTCTCGAGCGCACGCTCAAGGTTCCGGACCGATTCGGTGACGTCTTCCAGCGCCTTCGACGTGGTCAGCGTCTGGTCCTGGGGCGCGGACCGCCCGGAGCACGCCGCCGTCGCCACGTGTCGCAGTTCGGCGTTGACCACGGCCACCTCGGCGGGGGACGGCGGCTGCCGGCCGCTGGTGCGAATCGCGGTCACCGCGTCCAGCAGCCGCTCCAGGGCGTCCGCGGCGGGCCGCCACGCCAGGGCCTGCCCGCGCGTGGGTTCCGGCTCGGTCATCGCACGCCGCAGCTCCGTCCGCAGCGCGTCCACCTGCCGGTAGGCGCGAGCCTGCGCGGCTGGCGTCGAGGCCTCGGTGGAGGTCGGAAGTAACGAGACCAGGTAATCGGCGGCCGCGTCCACGGCTCGCGCGAAGGACCGCGGAAGGTTGGCGTGCCACGTCCCCGGCCAGGGCGCGTAGCCGATGGCGAGCACGATGGCGCAGCCGAGCAGGACGTCGACGACGTGGCTCTCCTGGACCCTCAACCCGCCGGAGCTGAGGATGTCGATCAGCACCATGAGCAACGGCGCCAGGAAGAGCAGGAACAGCCCGTAGTTGCGACCGCTGCCGAACGGGAGCAGCGCGGCGAGGATCACCGCCGGAGCCAGGAAGGCCGCTTCCGGGGGCCCCACCACCACGATCAGTCCCCCCAGCGCGGCGCCGATCAGGATGCCCACGGATGACTGCAAGGCGCGGCCGAAGATGGAACCGAGGCCGGGCCTCAAAACCATCGCCACCGTCAGCACCACCCAGTAGGAGCGACCCAGCGGGAGCACCTCGGTCAAAACCGCGGCGACGGCGACGCAGAGCATCAGCCGGAGGCACGACACGGCGCTGAAGGTCAGTCGTGCCTCCCGCACCAGGGGGGACACCAGCCGTCGCAGCGCACCACCCCCGCCCCCGGGCGGCGGGGCCGTCGCGCCGGGCGGCCCGGCACCCCGGGATCGGAGACGGCTCGACGTTCGCCGATCGGACCACCCACCCCGGTAACTGCAGGGTCCGCCATCGCACCGCCACCTCCGGCCACGGCACAGTCCTCGACCGGACCACCCATCCGGGCACCCGGAGGGTCCCCGCGGGGGCCACGAACCGAGGCAGCCGCACGCCGCTCGACCGCAGCACCGGCTCCGGCCAGCGCACCGTCTTCGACCGGAGCCCCCACTCCGGCAGGCGGAGGATCCTCGACCGAAGTGCCCACCCCGGCAGACGCACGGTCCTCGACTCGAGCACCGATTCCGGCAGCAGAAGCACGAGCGCCCAACCGGCGCCGGCCAGCAGCAGCGGTACCGGCAGCCACCGCGGGTCGAAGACTCCGAGCGGGCCGGACCCCAGAACCGCGTAGACGAGGAGACAGAGCGCGGCCGGGGACCAGTCGATGCCGAACGAGCTCACCAGCGCCGAGCCACCCGCCACCAGCACCAGCACCAGGACCTCCCGCCGGCCGTGCCCGTGGGCGGCGATGCCGAGCGCGACCCCCAGGGCACTTCCCAGGCCGGCGAGCGCAACTCCACGGATCCTCTGCGGGTAAGGTCCCGGCCGGTCCGAGAGCGCGCCCGCCACGCCTCCCAGGGCGACCAGAACCCCCGGCACCGTACCGCCGGTGGTCAACCCCAGCGTCAGAGGGACTCCGACCGCGAGAGCCGCCCGCGCCATCCGGCGCCACGGCACCGCGCCCGTGCCCGGGCCCGGTCTGACGACATCTACCACCCAACTGGGACCGTGTGGCATGACGTTGAAAGGAACTTCGTCCCCCGCCACAGTACCCGACCAGAACGCTCGCCGCTCGGTGGTGGGAGCCGCGGGCAGCACCGGCACCCCCCGCAGCGCGGGGAATCGGCCCTCGGAACCGACGCAATGTGTCCCAGTTTGTCCCAAGTTGTCCCAAGTTGTCTCGACTTTCGCCCACGGCGCCCGGGGCGCGGCTATGATGCCGCTGCAGCGATGGGCCGGGTCGATCTCTCCGGTCGTGACGGCGCGTCCCCGATGGCCGGCAGGCAGGCCGAGATGAGGATCCTGCTGGACCGGTTCGAGCGTGCCACCCGCCGCCGTGGCGGCGTCGCGCTCGTGACTGGCGAGTCCGGCATCGGTAAGACCCGCCTCCTCGACGAGCTGGCGGACAGGGCACGGAAGCGGAGCGCGACCGTCTTGCGAGGAGGCGCCTCAGAGGCGGACGGCATGCCCGCCTATCTGCCGTTCCTGGAGGCCCTCGGTTCCTACATCCGCGACGCGCCCAAAAACCGCCTGACGGCGCAGGTCGCGCCCGTGGCTCACACGCTCGCCATGATCTTCCCGGAGCTCGAAGAGCGGCTCGGCGAGATCCCGCCCGCCGGTCGCGACCTGCCCAGCGAGCAGGCCCGGCTCCGGTTGTTCGAAGCCTTCGGCGCGTTTCTGGCCGCGATCGCTGCCGATCACCCCGTGCTGCTCGTCCTCGACGACCTTCAATGGGCAGACCCGGCCACGCTGGATCTGCTGGTGCACCTGGCGTCGCACCGGCGCGACGAACGCCTGTTGATCGTGGCCGCCCACCGTGACGACGACCCCGCGTCGGCGGCCGCGCTGGTCCGGGCGACTCTTCAGCTCCATCGCCAGCGGCTGCTCACGGCGGTCCCGCTGGGCCCGCTCCGGGTGGACGAGCTGCGGGAGCTCGCCGCCGCGCGACTGGAGGGGGTGGTTCAGCCTGCGCTCGCGGAGCAGCTGCACACCCACAGCGACGGCAACCCGTTTTTCGCCGAGGAACTGCTCCAGGAATGGGTCGACCGTGGCTCCGTCACACGGGTGGCAGGCGATTGGTCGCTGGGCCCGGATCCTGACCCCGCTCTCCCGGCCGGCATCATCGGCGTGATCAGACAGCGTCTGACCCGGCTGCCGCAGCCCGTGGTCGATACCCTGCGCGCGGCGGCGGTGGTGGGCCGCTCCTTTGAGACCGATTTGCTGTCCTCGGTCCGGGAGCAGGACCTGGCCGCAATCGAAGACTCATTGAGCCTGGCGGCGGAGAGACGGCTGGTGCGCCGCGAGGACGCCCACACGTTCGCGTTCTGTCACGACCGGACGCGTGAATGCCTCTACACAGAGGTCAGCGAGTCGCGCCGGGAAAGGCTTCACCGTGCCATCGGCGAAGCGCTCGAATCCTCAGCCGACCCCAGCCGGCACGATGACGTGGCGGCGCTGGCGTTTCACTTTGTCCGCAGCGGAGACCGGGCCAAGGGAGCGCTGTACAGCCAGCGCGCGGGTGAGCAGGCTCTTTACACCTACGCCCCGGCCGAGGCGATGGCGCACTTTCGCACCGCCCTGGCGCTCGTCGGCGAGGACGCGCCCAGCCGCGGGGAGCTGATTCGGGACCTGGGCGAGGCGGCGCTGCTCGCCGGCGACCAGTCGCGCGCGATGGCCGCGTACGACGAGGCGCAGACCTGGTACGAGCTCCACGGCGATCCGGTCGGTGCCGCCCAGGCGCTGCACGCGCAGAGGCTGGGCCACGGCAAGCTGAGTGCCCTGCCGTCGGCACGAGCCGAGATCGAGCAGGCGATGCGGCTGGTCGAGCACAACCAGACACGACGCGACGCCGACCTGGGCCGCGCCTACGCCTGGCGGGCCATCCAGCACGCGCTGCAGGGCGAGTGGCGGGACGTCGAACTGCTGCTCGCGGTGGCGCGCCCGATGACGGAACGGCTGGCCGGCGCTCAACAGCTCTCGTTCCTCCGCCAGCTGCGCGGCCTGATCGCCCTGCGCCGCGGAGCCTGGGAGCAGGCGGTCCGTGAGTTCGAGAGCGCCGCCATGCTGAGCGGAGAGACGGAGCCCGAGTTCCAGGCCTGGCGCCCCGCCCTGCTCGGCCTGCTCGGGCTGCTGGCGCTGGCGCAGCTGGGAACCGGCGACGTGAGCCAGGCCCGCGGCGCGCTCGCGCAGCAGGACGGCATCCTCGCGGCGCAGCCGGCACCGGCCTGGCCGCACGCGGCGGCCGTGACCTGCGCCGGCCTGGGCTGGAGCCTCCTCGGCGAGGTGGATCGGTGCGCGGCCCACTACGCCGAGCTGCTGTCGATGCAGGGCGAGCTGCATTGGTTTCTGGTCGATCGGGTGCTGGGCATGGTCGACCTGGCGCGCGGGGAATGGGACCCGGCCGCGGCGCACCTCTCGATGGCGGTGGAGATCGCCACCCACGAGCGTCTCCTCCCCGAGCGAGGCTGCTCGCTGGTGGGGCTGGCCGAGCTGGAGCTGGCACGCGGTAAGAAAGGCGGCGCCGCCCGGGCCGAGGACCTGCTCCAGCAGGCGGCCGGGATCTTCCGCTCCCTGGGGATGGCCGGGGACCTGGCGGCCGCCGAAAGCCGGCTGCAGGCGGTGCACCAGATGGGCCCGCGGTTCCCGGGCGGGCTCACGGCGCGCGAGGTCAGCGTCCTGCGCCTGGTCGCGGCGGGCAGGCGCAACCCCGAGATCGCCAGAGATCTGGCTCTGAGCGAGAAGACGGTGGCGAACCACCTGACCAGCATCTTCACCAAGCTGGAGGTCGACAACCGGGCCGCGGCGGCGGCGTTTGCCGTGCGTCACGGGCTGGTCTGAGACCGTCGTCCAGGAGAGCCGGCCGCTCTCGCCGGGCCGGGCCACCCGGGAGGTTCTTCCTACCTGGCCTCACGCCGCTCCCGACATTCCCTGTGAAATCGGGAGCTTCACCCGATGTGGAGGAGGACCGCGGTCGGAGAGGCTGATCTCCGTCGAAACCTCGAGGCGAAGAAGGAGGCCCCGAGGTCACGAGGAGGTCAGCATGTTCGTGACCGTCTTCAGGTACCGGGCCCGGCCGGGCGAGGAGGACGCCGTCGTCGCGCTGCACGAGGACTGGCAGCGAACGCGGCGTGAGCGAGCTGTCGGGTTTGTCGACGGGCAGCTCTTGAACTCGGCCGACGACCCTCGCGCCTTCATCAGCGTGGCGCGGTTCGAGTCGGAGGCCGCCGCCCGGGCGAACGCGCACGACGGCGACCAGGACGCCTGGTACCGCAGGCTGGCCAGCCTTTGTGAGATCGAGCCGGTCTTCACCGACTGTCATGTCGCCTGGCAAGGGCACTGACGTCGCTGTGGAGACTTCCACATCGCTGCGAGAGGTAAAGCAGATGACACACGTTCACCTCGGTACACAGATTCACCTCGACACCAGGTTTGGAAGAGGCGGATTCGAGATTGCGACTCCGTCGGCGGTAGACGGACTCGAGTTCGCCGGCGTGGGCCTGGTTCAGGTCACAGGCGGCAAGCTGATCGCCGGGGGCACCGGGGTGACCGGGCAGACCGAGCACTTCTACCTCGCCGGCTTTGACTCCGACGGCCGGCTCGACCGCGGGTTCGGCCAGAACGGCGAGGCGGTGAGCGTGCTCGCGGCGAGCGGCTCAGCGCTCGCGGTGCAGCCGGCCCCGAAGCTCCCCCCCACCCGCTGGAGCGAGCCGGTTCGGAGATGGTTCTGATCGGGGGCCAGGCCGGCGACCCGGCTACCGGCAACAACGTCTTCGCGCTGCAGCGCTACACCCTCGACGGGCAGCTGGACACGCACTTCGGCGCCGGCGGCTCGGCGCTGGTGGACGTCGCTCCGATCGACGGGCCGGCGGACAGCGACGACGAGTCCGTCACCGCGCTGGCCATCCAGCCCGGGGTGGGAATCCTGGCCGCCGGCTGGGCGGTCAAGCCCAACGGCTCCCGCGGCGCGATCGTGCGCCTGCATTTCGACGGCAGTCGGGATACCACCTTCAACAACCGGCAGGGACGGCTCCTGTACCCCGCGCTCGACGCCCCCGGCGACCTTTGGGGCCAGGTCCCCGACACCGCCTTCCTCTGCCTCGCGATGCAGGAGAACGGCAGGATCCTGGTCGGTGGAAGCTATGGCGCGCAGTTCCTGGTCGCGCGGCTGACCGCCGGCGGGAGCTTGGATCCGTCATTCGGCCAGGGTGGGTTAGTCCTGCTGACACTCGGCTTCGGCTATGTCAGCGGATCCACGCTCCTGGTGCAGCCGGACGGTCGCATCGTCCTCGTCGCGACGGTCGGCTCCCCGACCGCTACCGGCCTGGACAGCGATTCCACCGCGATCGTGGTCGCACGGCTGCTGCCGAACGGCGACCTCGACCCGACGTTCGGGCAGCTGATTCCCGGGACCTATGGACAGCCGGCCAACCGCTACCCCGGGGTCAGGCACCGTCTGGGCTGGAGCATCAACAACGTTCCCGGCATCGGGCACGAGGGTGTCAACGACGCGGTGCTCGAGCCCGGCGCGCACGAGGGAATCGTCGCGATCGGAGGCACGCGCATCTCGGATGCCTTCCAGGGCGACTTCCTGATCACGCGCTTCCTTGGGGACGGGGACGTCGACACGCTGTCGACCGGCCCCCGGGGTGCTGTCGAATCAGCGCTCCCGGAAGGGGGTGGCCAGGCCACCGCTGCCGTCTACGACCCCGAGGGGCACGTGCTGACCGTGGCCGGCGGCGTCTCCGTTCCCAACGGCACCGCCGTCGGGCTGGCCCGCTACGTCCTGCCGGTCTGAGATGTCTCGTTCGCTGTCCGCTGCCTTGTGATCTCGAGGCAATTGCAAAGGAGAGTTATCGATGAGCGTTCAAACGACCCCGATCGACGAGGCCAAGCTGATGGAGTTCATGGTCAAAGGGATCGGAGACGTGGGAGCCACCGTCCACGCGGCCACGGTCGTGCTGGGCGAGGAGCTGGGTCTTTACAAGAGCCTGGCCGACGACGGCCCGGCGACGTCGACCGAGCTGGCGAGCCGTCTCGGACTGGACGAGCGCTACGTGCGTGAGTGGCTGGCGGCACAGGCGGCCAGCGGCTACATGAACTACGACGCCGAGCACAAACGCTTCTGGATGACCCCGGAGCAGGCCTTCGCGCTCACCAACGCTGAAGGGCCCGCGTACCTTCCGGGCGCGTTCCAGCTGGCCCTCGGCACCGTCAAGGCGGAGCCCAGAATCGCCAAGGCATTCCGGTCCGGCGCCGGGATGGCCTGGGGCGAGCAGGACTCGGGGGTCCACGAGGGCTGTGAGCGGTTCTTCCGTCCCAGCTACGTCGGACACCTGCTCACCGAGTGGCTGCCCGCCCTCGACGGCGTGGTGGAAAAGCTCGAGGCCGGCGCTCGGGTGGCCGACATCGGCTGCGGGCATGGAGCCTCCACCATCCTGATGGCGGAGCACTACCCGCGTTCCCGGTTCATCGGTTTCGACAATCACGCCGGCTCGATCGACCAGGCGCGGCGGCGTGCCGAGGCGGCTGGTGTCAGCGACCGCGTCACCTTTGAGGTGGCATCAGCACAGGAGTTCGGCGGCACCGACTACGATTTCGCCGCCTGCTTCGACTGCCTCCACGACATGGGCGACCCGGTGGGCGCCGCCATCCACGTCCGCTCTGCACTCAGGCCGGACGGCACCTGGATGGTCGTGGAACCGTTCGCAAGCGACAAGCTGGAAGAGAATCTCAATCTGGTCGGCGGCGTCTACTACTCCTTTTCGACCTTCCTCTGCACGCCGGCCTCTCGCTCCGAGAACGTGGGCCTGGCCCTCGGCGCGCAGGCAGGAGAAGCGGCCATTCGCTCGGTCCTGACCGAGGCCGGCTTCTCACAGTTCCGGCGAGCGACGGAGACGCCGTTCAACATCGTCTACGAAGCCCGTCCCTAAGAACGGGCGCCCGTTGGTCCACCGCCGGGTCCGGGAAACGCGCAACCGGGCCCGGTGGGTGCGCCGACTGCCACCACCCTCTCGACCGCGGTTTCCATCCCTGGGCCCCGCATCCTGGCCCCGTCAGGCACGAGGCTCGCCGGCGCCATAAGGCTCGGAGGTGCACCAACGGGTGTTAAACGGGCGGAATAGGCCCCGCAGGTGCACCAACGGGGGTTATCCAAGGGCTCAGGCGGGCGTCCGCCCCTGGTTCTTGACCGCCTCGATCGCGATCGCGGCCGCCTCCGGGTCGAGGTATTCGCCGCCCGCTTTGACCGGCCGCATCGACGCGTCGAGCTCGTAGAGCAGCGGCACCCCGGTCGGGATGTTGAGGCCCGGGATCTCCTGGTCCGAGATGCCGTCCAGGTGCTTGACCAGGGCCCGCAGGCTGTTGCCGTGCGCGGCGATCAGCACCGGCCCGCCCGCCAGGTCGGGCACGATCGCGTCGTACCACCAGGGCAGCATCCGCACCACCACGTCGGCCAGGCATTCGGTACGGGGTCGGAGGTCCGGGGGCAGGCCGGCGTACCGCTCGTCGAAGAACTGGGAGTGCTCCGCCTCGGGGTCGAGCGGCGGGGGCGGCACGTCATAGGAGCGGCGCCAGGTCATGAACTGCTCATCCCCAAACTGCTCGCGGATCTGCGCCTTGTTCTTGCCCTGCAGCGCGCCGTAGTGCCGCTCGTTGAGCCGCCACGACCGCCGGACCGGGATCCACCGCCGGTCCAGCCCCGCCAACGTGATCTCCGCGGTCTGGATGGCCCGGGTCAGCACCGACGTGTGCACGATCCAGGGCAGCAGGCCGCGCTCGCGCAGCAGCTCGGCCGCGCGCTCCGCCTCCCGCTCCCCCCGCTCGCTGAGCCCGACGTCGACCCAGCCCGTGAACAGGTCGAGCGCGTTCCATTCCGACTCGCCGTGACGGAGCAGGATCAGGCTGCGCGTCATCTCGATGTCTCCTCCGCGACGGTGCCGACCAGCGCCGCGAACTCGGCCGCGTCCAGGCTCGCGCCTCCCACCAGCGCTCCGTCGCAGCCGGAAAGGGCGGTGAACGAGGCGATGTTGTCAGCCTTGACGCTGCCCCCGTAGAGCACGCGGAGCGTGGCCGGGGCGTCTCCACCGAGAATCCCGCCCGCCACCTCGCGCACCAGGTCGAGCACCTCCTCCACCTGCTCCGGAACCGGTGTCCGTCCGGTGCCGATGGCCCACACCGGCTCGTAGGCGAATGCGATCTCGGCGGACCGCTCTCCGAGCCGGGTCAGGGCCGCTCGAACCTGGCTCCCCACGACCTGCCGCGTCCTTCCGGCCCGATAGTCGTCCTCGTGCTCGCCCACGCAGACCAGCGCCCGGAGCCCGGCGGCGACCGCGGCCGCCGCCGCGCGCGCGACGTCGTCGTCCGTCATCCCGAAGTACTGACGGCGCTCGGAGTGACCGACCAGGGTCCACTGACACCAGCCGGCCACCATCGCGACCGAGGTGGCGCCGGTAAAGGCGCCCGACGGCTCCCAGTAGCAGTCCTGGGCACCTACCTCGACCGGCCCCTCCCGCAGCTCGAGCGCGACCGAGTGAAGCCAGACCGTGGGCGGGAAGACGGCGATCTGCACCCGGCCCCGGCCGGCTCCGGCGGCGGCCGCCACTCCCCGGGCCAGGTCGACGGCCGCCTCCGTGCTGGTGGGGTTGAGCTTCCAGTTGCCGCCCACCAGCGGCTGCCGGGTCATCCCGCCCCGTCCCGCAGGATCGCGACCCCCGGCAGCTCACGGCCCTCCAGGTATTCCAGAGTCGCGCCACCGCCGGTGGAGATGTGCGAGAAGCGCCCCTTCAGACCCAGCTGCTCGACCGCCGCCGCGGTGTCGCCCCCACCCAGCAGTGAGAAGGCGGAGGAGCGGGCGATCGCCTCACCAAGGCTGCGGGTCCCGGCGGCGAAGTCGCGTATTTCGAAGACGCCGAGGGGGCCGTTCCAGACCACGGTCCCGGCGTCCCGGACGCGGGCCGCGAACAGCTCTCGGGTCCGGGGCCCGACGTCGACCACCATCCAGCCCGGAGGGATGGCGGTCACGTCGACGACCTTCACCTCCTGCCCCGCTTCCAGCTTCTGGACCGCGACCCCGTCCACCGGCAGCACCAGCCGCTCGCCGGCCAGGCGCATGACCTCGCGCGCCTCTTCGAGCGCCTCGTCCTCGGTGTAGCTCGTGCCCACCTCCAGGCCCTGCGCCTTGAAGAAGGTGTTCGCCATCGCGCCCCCCACCAGCAGCGCGTCCACCTTCTCCAGGAGAAAGCGGAGCACTCCCGCCTTGGTCGACACCTTGGCGCCGCCGACGATCGCGACCAGTGGGCGCCGGGGGTCGTCGAGCGCTCGCGAAAGCGCTCCCAACTCCGCCTCCATGAGCGCACCCGCGTAGGCCGGGAGGTGGTCCGCCACCCCCACCACGGAGGCGTGAGCCCGGTGGGAGGCGGCGAACGCGTCGTTGACGTAGACGTCGCCGTGCGCGGCCAGCGCGCGGGCGTAGGCGGGATCGTTGGACTCCTCCCCGGCCTCGAAGCGGACGTTCTCGAGCAGTGCCACCTGGCCCGGCTCGAGTGCCGCCACCGCTCGCTCCGCCTCGGGCCCGGCGCTGTCCGGGGCGAACGTCACCGACCGGTCCAGCAGCTCGCTCAGGCGATCCGCCACCGGACGCAGCGAGAAGTCCGGGTTGACCTTCCCCCTGGGACGTCCCAGGTGCGAGGTGACCACCACCCGGGCGCCCCGATCGACCAGCTGCTCGATCGTGGGAAGGGCCGCCCGGATCCGCGTGTCGTCGGTGATCGCGCCATCGCGGAGGGGCACGTTGAAGTCCTCGCGGAGGAGGACGCGCCGGCCCTCGACGTCGACCGACTCGTAGGAAGCCTTCACCGCCGGGCGTCGAGCAAGGCCAGCAGGTCGACCATGCGGCAGCTGAAACCCCACTCGTTGTCGTACCAGCTGACCACCTTCGCCGAGTGCTCTCCGAGCGCGAGCGTGGAGAGCCCGTCCACGATCGATGAGCGCGGATCGCCCTTGTAGTCGGAGGAGACCAGCGGCCCATCGGAGTAGCCGAGGATGTCCACCAGCGGGCCCTCGTCGGCGGCCGCACGCAGCGCCTGGTTGACCGCGTCGACCGTGATCGCCCGCTCCAGCTCCACCGTCAGGTCGATCACCGAGACGTCGAGCAGCGGGACCCGGAACGAGATCCCCGCGAAGCGCCCGGCCAGCTCCGGCAGCACCTCCGCCACCGCGCGGTTGGCGCCGGTCGAGGTGGGGATGATGTTGTCCGCCGCCGCCCGCGCCCGGCGCAGGTCCGGGTGCGGCAGGTCCTGCAGCCGCTGGTCGGCGGTGTAGGCGTGGATGGTGGTCATCATCCCGTGCTCGACCCCGAACGAGTCGTCGAGCACCTTGACCACCGGCACCAGGCAGTTGGTGGTGCAGCTCCCCATCGAGATCACGTGGTGCCGGGCCGGGTCGTAGGCGTCCTGGTTGACGCCGAGGACCACGGTCAGGTCCTGATTGCTGGCCGGCGCCGAGATGACCACCTTGCGGGCGCCACCCTTCTCGATGTGGACCGCGGCCTTCTTGGCGTCGGTGAAGAGGCCGGTCGACTCCACCACCAGGTCCACGCCCAGCTCACGCCAGGGCAGGTCGGCCGGGTCACGCTGGGACAGGAAGTGGGTGGGCCGCCCGTCGACCACGATGTCGGAGCCCTGGGCCTGGATGTGATTGGGCAGGACCCCGAGGGCGGTGTCGTACTTCAGGAGATGGGCGAAGAGGGCGGGCTCGCCGAGGTCGTTGACGGCGACGATTTCGACCTCCGGGTTGCGCTGCTGCGCGGCCCGGAAGATGTTGCGACCGATGCGGCCGAAACCGTTGACTCCGACTTTGATCGACATACGACTCCTCGATGGAAGCTGGAACCGACCGCCCAATCGTAGGCGGTGCGACCTGAGGCCCGTCTCGAGGCGAAACCGGCGGCAAGGAGCGATCCCTGGTGCCGTCTTCGCGTGAGACCGGCACTACGGGTGCCGGGTGTCGAGCACGCGGGCTTCGGCCATCAGCCGCCGGAGGCGGTGGTTGCCCCCCGACTTGGAGAGGCCCAGCCGCAGGGACAGCTCCTCCAGGCTCAACTCCGGTTCCGCGAGGCGGACCGCCGCCATCCGCCGCAGTGCCGGCGTCAGCTGGGCCAGGCGTCCCGACCGCTGCAGACTCCGGATCGCCGCCACCTGCCGCGAGGCGCCCACCGCCACCTTCTCCAGGTTGGCGGTCTCGAAGTTGAGCTGGCGGTTGATCTGCGCCGACATCTCGCGTACCACCCGGGCACTCTCGAAGGCCATCACCGCTCGCGAGGCGCCGAGCAGAGACAGCGTCGCCGACACCCCGTCGCCATCCTTGACATAGAGCAGCGGCTGATGGGCGCGCTCGGTGACTCCGGCGTGGATGTCGTGGTCGGCCAGCACCTGGCGCAGTGCCTCCGCCCACGGCAGCGTGGACGGCACCAGCTCCAGGTGGTAGCGGGCGCTGGGCGCGTTGACCGAGCCGCAGCCGAGGAAGAAACCGCGCAGCAGGGCGCGGCGGTCCCCGGGGGCGGCGGGGAGTCGCGGCTCGGGCCGCAGCCAGCGGGCCAGGCGGGGCAAAAGCGGCAGCTCCACCGCCAGGGTGCGCTCGGTGGCGCCCGCCACCGGAGTCGCCCGCGCCTCCGCGCCCAGCCGGCGCCCCAGCTTGACGGCGGTCCGGGCGGTCTGGTTGCGGAGCGGGGCCAGGCGCAGCCTGCGCCCGCCACCGCCGGGGCCGCGCACGATCGCCGCACGGCTGCCCAGTGCCAGCCCGCGCAGCTCCTGGAGGCAGGCGGAGTCGCGGGCGGGCACGATTCCCGCCAGCTCCCCCTTGACCTCGGTCGCGAACGACATCGTGCGAGAATGCTCCCTCGTCGTGATCATCGAAGGGGAGCGGGTTCGGCTGCGAGGGCTCGTCCCGGGCGATGAGGCGGCCCTGATCACGATCCTCTCCGATCCGCAGGCGACCGGGGGGCTGGCGTTGTGGGCGCTGCGCCCGATCGGGAGGCCCGACGTGGCGGCGCTGCTCGGGCCGGCGGGACCGGGGCTCGTCCGCTGGGGGATCGAGGACCGGGCCGACGGCGTTCTGGCGGGGATGGTCTGGCTCGGCAACATCGACGTCCGGGACCGCCACGCCGATCTGCAGGTCCTGATGGCGCCCGGGCGCTGGGGGCGAGGGTTGGGCACCGAGGCCGTGGTCCGCGCGACCGCGTTCGCCTTCGCCCACCTGAGCCTGCTCAAGGTCTCCGCCGAGGTCCCGGTAACGCCGGGGTCGGGGGCGCGGGCGGTGGCGCGCGAGGCGGGCTTTGAGACCGAGGGCACGCTGCGCCGGAACCGGCTCCACGACGGCGTGCTGGTGGACGTGGAGCTGGTGGCGGCATTCGCCGACGAGGCGCCCTGGGTGGAGCGGAGCGCATGGACCTGATCGGCGAGCGGGTGCGGCTGCGACGGGCCCGGGTGGAGGACGCGGAGGCGCTGGCCGCCATCTTCTCGATTCCCGAGATCGCCCGCTACACCGGGCCCGGGCTGCTGCTGCCGGAGACGGCGGAGGACCGGCGGCGGGAGATCGAGGCCGGCGCCACCCCCCTGCCCGACGCGGTGGGCTGGACCGTGGTCGACGCCGCCGACGGTTCGGTCCTCGGCAACACCGCGCTCTTCCAGATCGACTGGCTGAACCGCAACTGCTGGTTCGCGATCACCCTCGGCCCGCCCGAGCGCCTCAGCCGCGGCCTGGGGACCGAAACGGTGCGCCTGGTGACCCGCTTCGGCTTCCGCCGCCTGGGCATGGAAAAGGTGCGGCTCGCGGTCTACGAGGGAAACGAGCGTGGGCGGCGCGCGTACGAGAAGTCCGGGTACGTGGTGGAGGCGGAGCGCCGGCGCCACCACTTCCTCGAGGGCCGCCTGGTCTCGGAGTTCTGGATGGCGGCGTTTCGGGACCATCCGCTGTACCAAAGCTGAGTCCGAAGGGGTATGGTGCGGCGGTGAGCGGGCAGGGCGCGGTGGCCATTTTGGGGGGCAGCGGCTACCTCGGCCGTGCGCTCACCGCCGCGCTGGCCGCCGACGGCGTGCCGGTCTGGGTGCTCACCCGGAGCGCAGGGCTGGGCGGACTACCTCCCGGCGCCAAAGCGGTGACCTGGTCGCCCTCCCGCGGTCCCGAGGCGCTCGGGGAAGCGATCGCAGGCGCGTCGGCGGTCGTCAACCTGGCGGGCGAGAACATCGGCGCCCGGCCTTGGACCTATCCCCGGCGTCAGGAGTTGATGGAGAGCCGCGTCGCCACCACCCGTCTCCTCGTCTCCGCGCTGGCCGGGCTCGAGGGCGACGACCGGCCAAAGGTGCTGGCCAACGCCTCCGGTATCGACTTCTACGGGAACCGCGGCGACGACGCCGTCACCTGGCGAGACGGGCACGGGACCACGTTCCTGGCGCTGCTGTGCGCCGCCTGGGAGGCGGCGGCCTCCCACGCGGAGGAGCTCGACGTGCGGGTGGTGCGACTGCGCACCGGGCTCGTGCTGTCTCGCGATTCACCCGCGCTGGCCCGGCTGGTCCAGCCCTTCAGGTTCTTCGTCGGGGGCCGGCTGGGGAGCGGCCGGCAGTGGGTGTCGTGGATCCATCTCACCGACCTGGTCGGCCTCTACCGCCTGTCGATCGACGACGAGACGCTCTCCGGCCCATTCAACGCGGTGGCGCCGGACCCGCGCCGCCAACAGGACGTGGCGGAGGAGATCGGCGAGCTCCTGCACCGACCCTCCGTCTTCCCGGTTCCGGCGCCGGCGCTGCGCTTGGTGTTGGGCATGCAGGCCGACCTGGTGCTGCACGGGCGCCGCGCCGTCCCCGAGGTCCCGGTCGAGCACGGCTACGAGTTCCGCTACCCCACGCTCGAAGACGCGCTCGGCGAAGCCCTCGCCTGACAGTCTCCGGCGCCGCTTCCCCCGATTGCCACCCGATCGCCGGCGCCGGCACTCGGCGAGGTCGCGCGCCGTGCCCGACCCTCTCGAGCGGGTGCGAAGCACTCGGGCGCCAGCCCGAACAAGCCCTCGGTCCAACCTCACACGAGCACTCCGCTCTGCTGGCCCGGCAGGGTTCGGCGGCGAGTGCCGCCGGGGGGGTCCAGGGGGGCCGTGCCCTCCCTGGGTAAGACAAATCGGACCGCCCAACCGATATCCCCGGTCCCTACGCCCTCGTGCGCGAAGCGCTCGGACGCCAGTCCGAATCAAGCCTCGGTCGTGATCCCCGGCGTCTCCAGCACCACCTCGAACCCCTCCAGGTCGCGCAGGCGGCGTGCCATTTCCGCCGCGATCACGACCGACCGGTGGCGCCCGCCGGTGCAGCCCACGGCGAGCGTGAGGCGGTCGCGCTGGTAGAGCGGCGCCGACCAGCGCACGTCCGACTCCAGCCGGTCGAGCAGCTGTCCCGCCGCGGGCTGGTCGAGCACGTAGCGCCGCACCGCCTCGTCGAGCCCCGTCAGCGCGCGCAGTTCGGGGACCCAGTACGGGTTGTCGAGGAAGCGGACGTCGACCAGCCAGGTGGCATCCGCGGGCGCGCCCTCCTTGTAGGCGAACGCGAGGCAGCGCAGCCGGGGCCGGGCCAGCGGGCGGACCCGCTCCGCCGCCGCCGCCGCCTCGGCCACCCGGATCCGCTCGTGAGCACGCTCGAAGCTCCCGCCCGGCTCCTCGTCGCCATCCCCGACGTGGACCAGGTGGTAGCGCACGCCGGCCCGGTCGAGCGCGCGCAGCCGGGCCGCCCCCGCGCCCTCTACAACCTCCACCTCGCAGCCCACCGCCCGAAACGCAGGCTCGGCCCCGGCCGCCTCGGGGCCTCCCAGGACGACCAGGCGGGCCACGCCTCAGAGAAGCTCCTTGACGCGGGCCGCCACCCCCGCCGGCAGGGCTCCCCGCGACGTCAGGTCCTCGATCGGCGCGTCGCGGATCGCCTGCAACGAGCCGAACTCGCGCAGCAGCCGGCGCTTGCGGGCGGGGCCGATCCCCTCCACCGAGTCGAGAGGGGAGGTGAGCGCGCGCCGCGACCGCACCTTGCGGTGATGGGTGATGGCAAACCGGTGCGCCTCGTCGCGAATCCGCTGGACCAGGAACATGCCCGGCGAATCGTGTTCCTGGACGATGGGGTCGGAGGCGCCGGGCGCGAACAGCCACTCCTGCTGCTTGGCCAGGCCGAACGTGGGGATGTCGGCGTACCCCAACTCCTCCATCACCTCCATCACCGCGGACAGCTGGCCCTTGCCCCCGTCGATGATGATCAGGTCGGGGCGGCTGGAAAACGAACGGTCCCCCACCTCTTCGGCACCCTCCCGGCGCTCGGCCGCCTCCAGGTGATCGAGGCGCCGGCGCATCACCTCCTGCAGCATCGCGAAGTCGTTGGGGCCGGGCGCGTACCTGATCCTGAAGTGCCGGTAGTGGTCGGTGGCCGGCCGTCCGTCGACGAAGACGACCATCGCGCCCACCGCCGACGCGCCCTGGATGTTGGAGATGTCGTAGCACTCGATCCGGTGGGGAGGCTGGGGCAGGTCCAGCGCCTCCGCCAGCGCCAGGAGCATGGGCTCGGTCCGGCTGCGGTCGTAGTCGGCCTGGATGCGCCGCTGGCGCAGCTCCTCCTCCGCCGTCTGCCCCAGCTGATCGAGCAGCTGCCGCTTCCGCCCCCGCCTGGGCACCTCGAGCGCGACCGCCCCCTCGCGCCGCTGCGCCAGCCAGTCGCGCAGCAGCTCCGGCTCCTCGATCGGGCCCGGGAGCAGCAACGTCCGGGGCACGTGGGTGGCGCTGCCGTAGTACTGGACCACGAACCCGCGCAGGAGCTCGGGCTCGCTCGCCTCTTCGGCCCCCTCCAGCGCGAACCCGTCGTGCCCGACCATCCGGCCTTCGCGGAAGTACGCCAGCTCCACGTACACGTCCCGTCCCTGGCGCGCGTAGGCGACCAGGTCGAGGTCGTCCTTCCCCGAGGTGCGCACCTTCTGGCGGCCCGCGATCTTCTCGATCGCCTGCAGCTGGTTCCGGTACGCGGCCGCGTTCTCGAAGTCGAGGGCCTCCGCCGCCATCATCATCCGGCGCCGCAGCTCGCCCGCCAGCTCGTCCGAACGCCCCTCCATCAGATAGGCCACCTCGCGGATGCGGGCCCGGTAGGCCTCGCCCGAGATGCGGCCTTCGCAGGGTCCGGGGCAGCGCTGAATGTGAAAGTCGAGGCAGACCTTCCCCTGCTTGAAGATGTCGTCGGAGCAAGTCCGGAAAGGCAGCAGCCGGCGGATCGACTTCACCGTCTCCCGCAGCGACTGGGCCGAGGTGTAGGGGCCGAAGTAGACCGCTCCGTCCTTCTGCATCCGGCGCGCGTAGTGGACCCGCGCGAACTCGTCCTGGACCGGCAGCTTCAGGTAGAGGTAGTTCTTGTCGTCCTTGAGCCGGACGTTGTAGCGCGGCCGGTAATGCTGGATCAGGTTCTGCTCCAGGATCAGGGCCTCCACCTCGTTCCCGGCGCGGATGAACTCGAAGTCCCAGATGTTGCGGAGCAGGTCGGCGATGCGCGTGTTGAGGAGCGCGTAGCCGGGCGTGAAGTAGGAGCGCAGCCGGTCCCGCAGCCGCACGGCCTTCCCCACGTAGATGACGGTGCCGCCCTGGTTGCGGAAGAGGTAGACGCCGGGCTCGTCGGGCACCGCGCGCAGACGCTGGCGGAATTCCTCGGTCCGGTCGGCGGCGACCTCCTGTGCCATGACCCTCTGATCCTACGTTCGGTCCCGCGCTCCTCAACCGTCCCCGCCCCCGGAGGCCATCTGTCGACAGATGGCCCGGATTCAGGGCCGCGAGCGCGACATCTGTCTACAGACGGCCGGGGGCCCGGGTGGGGTGCCCGGGGCTAGATTGAGGCGATGACGATCGTGTTCGAGGAGCGGGACCTGGAGGCACGGGTGCCGGATCGGTCGGCGGGTGGGGAGTGGCGCCAGGTGCCGCTGCGCTGGCGGCGCGATCCCCTCACCGGCGCCAGCGCCCGCATCGTCACCGGGGAGAAGCTTCAGCCCACGGAGCGCACGGACCTGACCGCGCTCACCGCTCCCGGGGGCTTCTGTCCCTTCGACGCCGACGTGCTGGAGCAGGTCACGTTCCCGTTTCCGCCCCAGCTCACCTCCGAGGGCCGGATCCGTCAGGGCCGCGCGGTGGTGGTGCCCAACGTGTTGGCATACGCGACCCACACGGCGGTCGGCATCTACGACCCGGCGCGTCATTTCCTCGACCTTGACGAGCTGACTCCGGAGTTGATCGCGGACACCCTGGCGGCGATGCTCCGGCACGCGCGGGCAGTGCGGAAGCTCGACCCGGGCGCCGTCTGGAGCTCCATCAACGCCAACTACCTGCCGCCTTCCGGGTCCTCGCTCGTGCATCCCCACCTCCAGTCCGCCCACGATGCCTGCGGAGTCACCGCGCAGCGCCTCCTGGTGGAGCGGTCCGGGATCTGGTCCGAGCTCAACGGCGCGCCCTACTGGGGGACGTTGGTCGAGCAGGAGGAGGGTGGCCCGCGCTGGGTGGGGCGGACCGGGCGCGTCGCATGGCTGACCGCGTTCGCCCCCACCGGGTTCGACGAGGTGTGGGCGGTGGTCCGGGGCGCGCCCGACCTGGTCCATCTGACGGAGGACGACTGCGCCGCCCTCGGAACGGGACTCTCCCGCGTCCTCGGCGCCTACAAGGAGTGGAACCTGGCTTCCTTCAACTTCGCCCTCAGCGGTGGTGGTCCGCGGGGCGCCGAGCAGGGTTTCGACGTGCTGCTCAAGGTGGTGAGCAGGTCGAACCCGGACCCGGTCTACCGCAGCGACGTCACCTACTTCGAACGCCTGCAGGGGGAGGCGATGATCGACGTCAGCCCGGAGGAGGTGGCGGAGCGCCTGCGCCCCCTCTTCTGACCACGCCCGGCGTACCCCTCAGAGCCGGCGCCCCCTCAGAGGCCGTAGAGCGCCCCGTACTTGTCCCGGATGTAGCGCGTCCAGTAAGCGGCGTTGATGGGCTCGCCGGTGACCCGGGTCAGCAGTTCGTTGGGGGTGAACTTGCGACCGTGCCGGTACACGTTCTCCTGCAGCCACCCCAGGAGCGTCGCGAACTCGCCGCGCGCCACCAGGTCGCCCAGGTCGCCGATCGCGTGCTCGGCGGTGGCCAGGAGCTGCGGGCCGATCACGTTGCCGAGCGTGTAGCCGACGAACGAGCCGAGCACCGGGAAGGTCCAATGGATGTCCTGAAGACAGCCCTCGGCGGTGGTCGGGGGCGGCGCCAGCCCCAGGTAGTCGCCGAGTTTCTGGTTCCACGCCTCGGGTATGTCAGCGACCCGTAGCCTCCCGTCCAGCAGCTCCCCCTCCAGCTCGGTCCGCAGCATGATGTGGAGGTTGTAGGTGACCTCGTCGGCGTCGACGCGGATGTAGGAGGGGCGCACGATGTTGACCGAGCGGTAGAAACCCTCCGCGTCAATCCCCTGGGCCGACTCGCCAAAGGTCTCCTGGAGCCGGGGCAGGATCCAGCCCGCGAAGGACCGGCTCCGGCCCACCTGGTTCTCCCACAGCCGTGACTGCGACTCGTGGACCCCGGCCGTGGCGCCACCCGAAAGCGGTCCCTGGTCGATCTCGGGCGCCACGCCCTGCTCGTACATGCCGTGCCCCGCCTCGTGGATCGTCGAGAAGAGGCTGGTCAGGCCACGCTCGACCCGGGTCGTGATCCGCACGTCTCCGCGGCCGAGCCCGATCGTGAAGGGGTGCGCCGAGAGGTCGAGGCGGCCGCGCTCGGTGCTGTACCCGAGGTCCCGCACCAGCTCGAGCCCGAACTCAATCTGCCGGTCCGCGGGCTCGAAGGGGCGGTCGAGGAGATCCGGCGGCTGGGGCCGGGTCCCGATCTCCCGGACCAGCGGCACGATCGTGCTCCGCAGCTCGGCGAAGATGCGATCCACGTCGGCCGCCCTCAGCCCCGGCTCCTGCTGCGAGATGAGGGCGTCCATGGGGCGGTCGTCGTATCCGAAGGCCTCGGCGACGCGCCGCGCCAGGTCGACCGTCACCTCCATGCGGGGTGCGTAGAGCGCCCAGTCCGAGGTGCGGCGCGCTTCCACCCAGACCGGCTGCGACTCCGCCTGGGCGCGCGCCATCTCCGCCACCAGCGCGGAGGGCAGCTTGGTGGCGTCGTCGAAGTCGCGGCGGGTCACCCGCACCAGGCTCCGGTCGTCGCCGTCCTCGGGTAGGGCCTGGGTCTCGGCCTCGGCGCGCTCCAGCAGCGAACGCACCTGGTCCGACACGAAGCGCTCATGAGCGAGGCGGCTGATCAGCGCCGACTCTCGTGCCCGCGCCGCCACCCCGCCGGGCGGCAGCTGCGTCTCCTGGTCCCACTCCAGCAGCCCCGCCACCCGCTGCAGGTCGGTCACCTCGCCGAGGACGCTTTTCAACTCCTCGAGAGCGGTCATGGCTGGGAGCACCTCCGGCGGGCGCGCCCGGCCTCTCCTCGCTTCTGCATGCGCGCATCTTCGCCGGTCCGCTCACCCGGCGTCGGCGCACCGCCTCGCCGACCGGCGAGAGGTGCGGCCGGAAGAATGCCGAAACCGCAACGCGGGCATCGCTCGGCGGCATGCTACGGTGAGCGCCGGATTCAGGCGGTGACGAGCAGGAACGAGGGATAGGCGACGGTGAGGCCCGAAGAGTTGCTGGACTCGGCCCCGCAGGGCGCTCCCACCGAAACCGTGCCGGTGGCCCGACCGGGCATCTGTGATCCGCACGTCCACACGCGCTGCTCCGACGGAGCGGACGAGCCCGAGGCCCTCGTCGACTATGCGGATCGCCTCCCCTGGCTGGACGTCCTCGCCGTGACAGATCACGACACCGTCGAAGGGGCACTGCGGGCCCGTGAACACGCGGCTCGAATCCAGGCCCGCGTCTCGGTCATCGTCGGCGAGGAGGTCTCGACGCGAGATGGACACGTGGCGGCGCTCTTCATCTCGAGGTCGATCCCGCCCGGGCTGAGCGCGGCCGAGACGGTCCAGGCGATCCACGAGGCCGGCGGTATCGCGGTCGCCGTCCATCCCTTCTGGCGGCCGGGGCGCAGCGGTGTCGCGGACCTGGCACAGTCGCTGCCCTTCGACGCGATCGAAGTGCTGAACGGCGCGCCCGCCCCCACTACCATGCTGGCCAACCGGCGCGCCCGGCGCGGCGACTTCGGCGATCGGGCGGTCACCGGGGGATCTGATGCGCACCTCCGCCAGTCAATCGGGACCTGCTGCACCTCCTTTGTGGGAAGGAGCTCCGACGACTTTCGCGCGGCGCTCGAAGGTCGGGCGACGAAGGCGCTGCGGCGCGGGCTGCCCACCCCCCGCTATGGGTTGCTGGCGGCCCGCAACGTTCTCTCCAGGGTCGGCTCCAGGCGGGAGAGCTGATCGGCGCGCTCTCAGGAACCGTATGGGTGCTCACGCCGGGATCTTCTCCGGCTTGCGGCGCCGGGCGCCGGCGCGCGCTGGGGCCGGCTCGACGATGCGCTTGCCGGCGCGCTCCAGGATCGGGCGCAGGTAGTGACCGGTGTAGCTCGCCGGGTCGGCCGCGACCTCCTCGGGCGTGCCCTCGCTCACCACCTCGCCGCCCCGGTCCCCGCCTTCCGGGCCCAGGTCGAGGATCCAGTCCGCGGTCTTGATGACGTCCAGGTTGTGCTCGATGACGACCACCGTGTTGCCCTGGTCGACGAGCCGGTGCAGCACCAGCAGCAACCGCTCGACGTCGGCGTAGTGAAGGCCGGTGGTGGGCTCGTCGAGCACGTAGATGGTCCGCCCGGTGTCGCGGCGGGACAGCTCCGTTGAGAGCTTGACGCGCTGCGCCTCACCGCCCGAGAGCTGCGTGGCCGGCTGTCCGAGGCGGATGTATCCGAGCCCGACGTCCCGCAGCGTGCGCAGCTTGGCCGCGATCCGGGGTACGTTCTCGAACACGGTCAGCGCCTCGTCGACCGTCATGTCGAGCACGTCGGCGATCGAGTAGCCCCGGAATTTGACTTGCTGCACCTCCTGCGTGTACCGGCTGCCGTGGCAGACCTCGCAGGGAACATAGACGTCGGGCAGGAACTGCATCTCGATCTGGATGATCCCGTCACCCTGACAGTTCTCACAGCGGCCGCCCTTGACGTTGAACGAGAAGCGTCCCGCCTTGTAGCCGCGCAGCTTGGCTTCCGGGAGCGCCGCGTAGAGCTCCCGGATGGGCGTGAACATCCCGGTGTAGGTGGCCGGGTTGGACCGCGGCGTGCGCCCGATCGGCGACTGGTCGATGTCGATCGCCTTGTCGAGGTACTGCAGGCCCTCAAAGCTGTCGTGTGGTCCCGGCCTCTCCTTGGCGCGGTAGAAGTGCTGGGCCAGCTTGCGTGACACGATGTCGGCGATCAACGAGGACTTCCCGGACCCGGACACACCGGTGACCGAGATGAAGGTGCCCAGCGGCAGCGACGCCGTGATGTCCTTCAGGTTGTTGGCGCGAGCCCCGCGCACGGTCAGACGCTTGCCGTTGCCGCGCCGGCGCCTCGTGGGCACCGCCACCTGGCGGTCTCCGCGCAGGAAGGCTGCGGTCACCGAGGTCGGATGCCGGAGCAGCTCGTCCAGCGGTCCCGAGCTGACCACGTGACCGCCGTGCTCGCCCGCACCCGGGCCTACGTCGACCACCCAGTCGCTGGCGCGGATGGTGTCCTCGTCGTGCTCCACCACGACGAGCGTGTTGCCGAGGTCGCGGAGGCGGACCAGGGTCTCGATTAGCCGGTGGTTGTCGCGCTGGTGCAGCCCGACCGAAGGCTCGTCCAGGATGTAGAGGACCCCCACCAGCTTGGACCCGATCTGAGTCGCCAGCCGGATCCGCTGCGACTCCCCGCCCGAGAGACTGGTCGACGCGCGCGACAGCGTGAGGTAGTCGAGCCCCACGTCCAGCATGAAGCGCAGGCGCTCACTGATCTCCTTCAGGATGCCGCGGGCGATCGTGGTGTCGCGCTCGTTCAGCCGCAGCGTGGCGAAGAACTCGAGCCCGCGCGTCACGGTGAGCTCCGAGACGTCGGCGATCGACCGTCCCGCCACCGTCACCGCCAGCGAGGAGGGCTTGAGCCGCGTCCCCCGGCAGGCGGGGCAGGGCCGCTCGGCAAGGTACTTCTCCAGGTCCTGCTTGAGGAAGTCCGACTCGGTCTCGTCGTACCGGCGCTGGACGTTGTCGAGCACGCCCTCGAACGTCGACTGGTAGCGGCGCCGCTGCCCGTAGTGGTTGCGGTACGCGAACGACAGCTTCTGCCGCCCGCTGCCGTGCAGGACCAGGTCCCGTTCCTTGCGGGGAAGGTCCCGCCAGGGGGTGTCGAGGTCGACGCCGTGCGTCTCCGCCAGTGCCTCCAGGAGCTCGGGGTAGAAGAACTGGGAACGGCTCCAGGGCGCGATCGCCCCGTTCCGCAGGCTGAGCCCCGGATCCGGGACCACCAGGTCGGAGTCGACGACCAGCTGGGTGCCGAGCCCGGTGCAGGTGGGGCACGCGCCGTAGGGACTGTTGAACGAGAAGTTCCGCGGCTCCGGCTCCGCGACCTGTGTTCCGTCGTACGGGCAGGCGTACGCCTGCGACATCAGGAGGTCCTCGCGCTCGCCCGCCGCGTCCACGATCAGGACCGTCCCCTGCCCCAGCTTGCCCGCCGTCTCCAGCGAGTCGACCAGCCGCGTCCGCTGCTCCGGCCCCAGGATCAGGCGGTCCACCACCACGTCGATGTCGTGCTGCTTGTAGCGCTCCATCGGGATCTCGGGGTCCTCGTCGAGCAGGTACATCTCGCCGTCGACCCGGACCCGGTTGAAGCCCTGCTTGCGGATCTCCTGCAGAAGCTGGTGGTATTCGCCCTTGCGGCCGCGCACCGCCGGTCCCAGCACCAGCAGCCGGCTGCCCTCGCCCAGCTGCTCGACCCGGTCGGCCATCTGGTCAACGGTCTGGCGGTGGATCTCGCGCCCGCAGACCGGGCAGTGCGGCACGCCGACCCGCGCGAACAGCAGCCGCAGGTAGTCGTGGATCTCGGTCACCGTGCCCACCGTGGAGCGCGGGTTCCGGGAGGTCCCCTTCTGATCGATCGAGATCGCGGGCGAGAGTCCCTCGATGACGTCGACGTCGGGCTTGTCCATCTGCCCCAAGAACTGCCGCGCGTAGGCGGAGAGCGACTCCACGTAGCGGCGCTGGCCCTCGGCATAGATGGTGTCGAACGCGAGCGACGACTTCCCCGAGCCGGAGAGGCCGGTGAACACGATCAGACGCTCGCGGGGGAGAGCGAGGCTGATGTCCTTCAGGTTGTGCTCACGGGCCCCCCGGATGACGATGCTATCCGTGGGCACGTACTTCATTCTAAGGAGGAGTGCGGCCTCGCCGTCGAACGCCCGTTTGCACAAAGGCGTGCCGCCGTCTGTGCTCAGATGGGGCCTTCCGGGCGCCGGTAAGGCCCACCTGCGAGCAGACGGTGCCTCCTCTAGTCGTCTGGCTGTTCGGCGGCGTCGCGGTAGGCGAAGGTGGCGGTGGCGGTCGCGATCAGCCGGCCCCGCTCGTCCTCGATGCGGCACTCGGCGACCCCGGTCCGCCGGCCCCGGTGCAGCAGGTGGGCGCGCGCCTGCAGGACGGATCCGACCCGGGCGGCGCCGATGAAGTTCATCTTGAGGTCGAAGTTCGCCTGGCGCGAGCGGTCGGCAAGGGTGCTCGCGACCGCCCGTCCCATGGCGGCATCGGCGAGGAGCGCGATCACGCCGCCGTGCACCGTCCCCTGGTAGTTGGTCATCTCGGTGCGGGTCGGGAGTTGGAGCACCGCCTCCCCGTCCGCCATCGAGACCGTCTCCAGACCCACCCACGCGTTGACCGGCGATTCTTCCGCGTTGGAGAGCAGGTGGCGCCTCACGCGCTCGGGTCCGCGGGGGCGGGGGCGGGCGCGGACTGGGGGATCGCGAGGCAGGTGCTGGTGGCGTGGGCGACCAGGCGGCCCTGATCGTCGGTCACGTCGGCCTCGCTGAAGAGGAGCGTGGGACGCATCTCCACCACCCTTCCGGTGGCCCGGATCAGCCCCTCCACCACCGGGCGCATGAAGTTGATCTTGAGCTCGATGGTGGTGTTCGCCATCCCCTCTTCCTGCAGGCTCAGGAGCGACATGCCCATGGCGGCGTCGGCGATCTGGGTGATGACGCCGCCCTGCACCACGCCGCCGTCATGGCGGTGCTGGGCCGAAGCGTGCAGCTCCACCACCGCCCGGCCCGGCCCGACATCGGCGATGCGCGCCCCGATCGTCTCCGCCCATCCCGCCCGGGGCCCCTTGCCCACCATGCCGCGGCGGAGCAGCTCCAGATTCGTCACGTCACGCATTCTCCGCCCGTAAGACGCCGCAAGCTCTCAGGGGCCGCGCCGGGACCGCCGCCAGTTGCGCTGCGGGGCCCGCGCCCGGGGGGCGGCCGCGATCGCGAGCGCGACGTCGTCGTCGGCCTCGCCGTCCCCGTTCTCACCGGCCAGGCGCTTGCGGATCGCGATGATGCGGTCCCGGACACGAGCCGCATCCTCGAACTGCAGTTCCTTGGAGAGCCGGCGCATCTCCTTCTCCAGGTCCCGCACCATGGCCAGCAGGTCCGCGCGTGGCAACCCGGCGCCGGCCATCAGCTCGACCGCCTCGACCTCGGTCTCCTTCTCCTCGATCTCCAGCTGGTAGATCGCCTTGCGCACGCTCTCGGGCTCGATGCCGTGTTCCTCGTTGTAGGCGATCTGCTTCCGCCGCCGGCGCTCGGTCTCGTCGATCGCCTCCCGCATCGAGTCGGTGACCCGGTCCGCGTACATGATCACGTGCCCCTCGACGTTGCGGGCGGCGCGGCCGATGGTCTGGATGAAGGACCGGAACGAGCGCAGATAACCCTCCTTGTCGGCGTCGATGATCGCGACCAAGGCAACCTCCGGGAGGTCCAAACCCTCCCGCAGCAGGTTGATCCCGACCAGCACGTCGAACTCGCCCAGCCGGAGGTCTCGCAGCACGTCGATCCGTTCGATCGCGTCCAGGTCGGAGTGGATGTAGCGAACCCGGACCCCCAGCTCCCTCAGGTAGTCGGTGAGGTCTTCCGCGAAACGCTTGGTCAGCGTGGTGACCAGCGTGCGCTGACCGCGGGCCGCCCGGGCCTGCACCTGGGTCAGCAGGTCGTCGACCTGGCCCTCCGTGTTCCGGACCTCGACCGAGGGGTCGACGAGGCCGGTCGGCCGGACCACCATCTCCACCGTCTGCGCGGCACGGCGGAGCTCGAACTCGCCCGGCGTGGCGGAGACGTAGATCCGCTGCCCGATCCGCTCCTCCCACTCCTCGAAGCTGAGGGGCCGGTTGTCGAACGCGCTCGGGAGGCGGAACCCGTACTCCACCAGCGACGCCTTGCGCGCCCGGTCACCGCCCAGCATGCCGCCGATCTGAGGGACGGCGATGTGGGACTCGTCGACGAAGATGACGGCGTCGTCGGGCAGGAAGTCGAGCAGCGTCGAGGGCGGCGACCCCGGTCCCCGCCGCTGCAGGTGCCGGGAGTAGTTCTCGATGCCGGCGCAGGTCCCGGTCTCGCGGATCATCTCCAGGTCGAAGTTGGTGCGCTGCCGTAAGCGCTGCGACTCCAGCAGCCGGTCGTGCTCGTCGAACCAGGCGCAGCGCTCCTCGAGCTCGGACTCGATGTCCTTGATCGCGAGCTCCAGCTTCTGGCGGGGAGTCACGTAGTGGGAGGCCGGGAACACCTTGAGCGACGGCTGGGAGCCCAGGATCTCGCCGGTCACCGGGTCGAGGCGGCGGATCCGCTCCACCTCGTCGCCGAACAGCTCCACGCGGTAGACCTGCTCCTCGCCCGCCGGCACCAGGTCGACGATGTCGCCGCGCGCCCGGAAACGCAGACGTCCGAGGTCGTAGTCGTTGCGCTCGTAGAGCATCTCGGTCAGCTTGCGAAGCAGGATCTCACGGCGGATCGACTGCCCCACCTGGAGGTCGAGCGACTCCCCCACGTAGTCTTCGACGGCGCCGATGCCGTAGATGCAGCTGATGCTCGCGACCACCACCACGTCGCGGCGGGTGAGCAGCGACGACGTCGCCGCGTGCCGCATCCGGTCGATGTCCTCGTTGCGGCTCGAGTCCTTCTCGATGTAGGTGTCCGACTGCGCGATATACGCCTCCGGCTGGTAGTAGTCGTAGTAGCTGACGAAGTACTCGACCGCGTTGCCGGGGAGGAGACGCTTGAACTCCGCGCACAGCTGCGCGGCCAGCGTCTTGTTCGGGCTCAGGACCAGCGCCGGGCGCCCCAGACGCTCGATCGCCCAGGCCATGACGTTGGTCTTGCCGCTCCCGGTGACGCCCAGCAGGACCTGTTCGCGCATGCCGGCGTCGAGGCCGGCCACCAGCTGGTCCACCGCCGGGCCCTGGTCGCCGCGAGGCTCGAAGGGCGCGTCGATCCGGAAGGGAGAGGCCACGCTCAAAGTCTACGTCGAACAGCCGTTTGGCGACCAACCGCGGCGAGACGGGACGCTACGCCGGCAGGTCGAGGATGATCGCCTCCACCACCGTGCCGGCCGGGATCGACCGGTCCCCGGGTGGGATCCGCACCAGGGCCTGCGCTCCCACCGCGGAAAGCAGGCGCGAGGAGCTCTGCGAGCCGGTGGTCCCGGCGACCAGCTCCTCACCCTCCCGGCGCAGCACCACACGCTGGTACTCGGTGCGGTCGGGCGCGGGCCGGGCGTCGTACCCGAGCCGGACCGGGAGGCGAGGCCGCTGCAGGGACGAAAAGCCCTGCATCTTGCGGAGCGCGGGCCGGACGAAGACCTCGAACGTCACCAACGAGGAGACCGGGAAGCCGGGCAGCCCGAAGGCCCGGCGGCCGGTGGGCAGGGTGGCGAACGTGAACGGCTTGCCCGGCTTCAGACGCACCCGCCCCACGTGCACCTCGCCCAGCGACGCCAAAAGCGGCTTGATCAGGTCGTGCGAGCCGACCGAGACGCCTCCCGAGCTGATCAGGACCTCGTGATCCTCGAGGGCCCCCACCACCAGGGCACGCAAAGCCTCCTCGTCGTCGGGGCCGATCCCGAGCAGGGTGACTTCGCCGCCGGCCTCCCGGACCGCCGCCGTCAGCGCCCAGCGGTTGGAGTCGACGATCTGGCCGGGGCCCGGCGTCGTACCCACCTCGACCAACTCGTCCCCGGTGGAGAGAACCGCCACCCGCGGCCGCCGTATCACGGTCAGGTGGGCGTGGCCGAGGGTGGCCGCGATCCCGATCTCCGCCCCACCCAGCGCGGTGCCGGCGGCGATCGCGACCTGGCCCGCCCGCGCGTCGGATCCCGGCCGGTGGAAATTGGCACCCTCTCGCAGCCGGTCCGGTACCTCCACCCAGTCCGGGCCCTGAACCGTGTCCTCCACCATGACCACGCTGTCAGCACCGCCCGGCAGCACCGCGCCGGTCAGGATCCGGCACGCATCGCCGGGGCCGACCTTACCCGTGAAGGGCCGTCCCGCCGCCGACTCACCCACCACCCGGCGCCGGCCGCCCCCATCGGCCGCCCGCACCGCGTAGCCGTCGACGGCACTGGCCGGGAATCGGGGCAGGTCGTCGGTCACCACCAGGTCCTGGGCCAGGACCCGTCCCCAGGACATCGCCCACGTGCACACGCTCCACTCCCAGCCGCTCCGTGCGGTCCAGAACCAGGGCCGCGGCGTCGGCCACGTCGAGCATCGGAAAGGTCGAGGCCTGCATCGAGGGCATGGCTGCGATGTTAGGAGGACGTGGCCACCGGGTCGCCGGCCGGCACGGTCAGCTCCTTCAGGCGGGGATCGTCACGCCGGGTCGCGTATTCGCCCCACATCCGATCCGGGAGCATGGCCGCGATGCGCAGCATGATGGCGTCGGTCGCTTCTTGATTCGTGAACTTGGACCCGTCGAGCCGGTGGTCGAGCAGCCGGAAGGGCGGACCGAAGCGAAGCGTCACCGGGCGGCGGCGGGGGAACCTGTGGCCCTCCCCCATCACGTCATTCGTCCCCAGGATCGCGACCGGGAGGACCGGCACCCGGCTCAGGCGAGCCAGGAACCCGGCGCCCGGTTCGGCACGCTGCAGGCGGCCGTCCCAGCCGCGATGTCCCTCCGGGTAGACGACCAGGACGCCGCCGCCGTCGAGGATCTCGCGCGCCCGCCGCAGCGCGCGGCGGTCGGGCGTGTGGCGGACGACGCCGAACGCGTGGTAAGCGCGGAGGATGGCGGTGCCGATGCCGCGTCCCTCCAGCGCCTCGGCCTTGGCCAGGCTCCAGCTGTCGTCACGGTCCACCCAGGCCGGCACCATCGCGGGATCGATGGTCCCGATGTGGTTGGCGCAGACCAGATAGCCACCGCTGGGAGGAATGCACTCCCGGCCCTCGACATGGAAGTTCCGTCCCAGGTAGGCGCGGCAGAGGAAGCGCATCGCCCAGCGCAGCAATCCGTACATCAGGCCGGACCCGGCGGGCGGCTCACGTGCGGCTCCTGACCTCGTGGAGCACCACCTCCACCACCTGGTCCAGGTCCAGCCCGTCGGTCGCGACGGATCGCGCGTCCACCGCGGGGCGCATGGGAGAGATCGCCCGCCCGGCGTCGCGCCGGTCACGCTCGGCCACCTCCCGGCGCAGAGCCGGCTCGTCGGCCCTCTCGCCACGCGCCTCGATCTGGCGGGCTCGCCGCCGCGCCCGCTCCTCGATGCTCGCGGTGAGGAAGAACTTGTAGGGCGTGTCGGGGAAGACCACGGTGCCGATGTCACGGCCCGCCATCACCACTCCACCGTCCCCCAGGCGGCGCTGCTGGCGGACCAGCGCCTCGCGGACCCCGCCCACCTGAGCCACGCGCGATGCGCCCTCGGACGCCTGAGGGCCGTAGACCTGGCCGGTCAGGTCCTCGCCGTCGACGTGCACGCGGGGACCGTCGATCGTGATGCGCGTGCCCCGGGCGAGCTCGGTCAGCGCGGAGTCGTCGTCGTAGCCGATCCCGCGGTCGGCGGCCAGCCAGGCGACTGCGCGGTACATCAGCCCGCTGTCCACGAAGGGCAGGCCGAGCGCCGACGCGACCCGTCTCCCCACCGCCGACTTTCCCGAGCCCGCCGGCCCGTCGATGGCCACGATCATGCCTCCTTCCCGCCGGGTTCGGGGCCGCCCCCTCCGCGTGCGGGGGTTGGCGGAGCCTCCCGGGGTGCGATGCCGGTCAGGCGGCGCAGGGCGGCGACCTCGTCCCGGCGCAGCGCGCGCACGTGGCCCTCATGGAGACGTCCGAGGCCGATGGGGCCGACGCGGGTCCGCTGGAGACGTCGCACCGGGTGGCCGATGGCGTCGAACATGCGGCGCACCTGGCGGTTGCGACCCTCGGTGAGGACGACCCGCAGCTCGGCGACGCCTCCCGCAAAGCCCACCAGGTCGACCTGACACGGCTGGGTGGGGCCGTCGTCGAGCGTGATGCCCCGCCTCAGGCGTCGCAGGTCCGGCTCCGGAGGCCGGCCGGCGACGCGCACGCGGTACTCCTTGGCCACCTTCCACCGAGGGTGGAGCAGACGGTTGGAGAGCTCGCCGTCACTGGTCAGCAGGAGCAGTCCCGAGGAGTCCATATCGAGGCGGCCGACGGCGAAGAGGCGGGTGCCGGCGGCATCGGGCCGCTGATCGGGGGGCAGCAGCTCGTAGACCGTCGGCCGCCTCTGCGGGTCCTCCGCCGAGACCACCACTCCGAGCGGCTTGTTGAGGGCCAGGTAGCGGTGACGGGCGGGAGGGACCACCGGTTCGCCGTCCGCGGTCACCTGGTCCCGCCCGACGTCGATCTCGATTCCGTTGGGCGGTACGCGCCGGCCGTTCACGCGCACGCGGCCGGCGGCGATCATCTCGTCGGCGCCCCGCCGGGAGGCGACCCCGGCCCGGGCCAGGTAGCGATTGAGGCGCTCGGTCATCCCTCCACCCCCTCGGGGCGGGGTGGGCCCTCGAGGGCGGTCTCGTCCGGCCGTGACGGCGCCGGCGGTGGGGGCGGCAGGTCGTCCAGCGACCGGAGCCCCATCACCTGCAGAAAGCGCATGGTGGTGCCATAGAGCCGCGGCTGCCCGGGCGAGCGCTCGCGTCCCACCTCCCGCACCAGGTCGCGAAGCTCCAGGTTGGCGAGGACGCTGTCGGAGTTCACTCCGCGCACGTGCTCGATGCGGGAGCGGGTCACCGGCTGCTGGTAGGCGACGATCGCGAGCGTCTCCAGGGCGGCTGCCGACAGCCGCCCTGAGACTTCCGGGCGCAGCGCTCGCCGGACGTAGGAGGCAACCTCGGGGCGGGTCACCAGGTGAACCTGGTCGTCGAGACGCTGGAGCATCACGCCCCGACCGCCGAGCCCGGCCTCGAGCTCGTGCAGCGCGTCCTCGACCGCTCCTCGCGATTGATCCGTCGCCTGCTGCAGCTCCCGCACCTTGAGCGGCCGGTGGGAGGTGAAGAGGATCGCCTCCACCACCGCCGCCAGCGTGGGTTCCCGATCGCCGCTCATGTCCACGCCCGCGGCCGGGCGGCACCGGTCGAGTCGGGCCGGCCGGGCGCGGGCTCGACCAGGATCGACCCGAAGGCGGTGGTCTGACGCACACGGACGGCGCCCCGCCGGAGGAGCTCGAGCAGCGCGACGAACGTGACCACGGCCTCCAGCCGGTCCTCACACTCCAGGATCAGGTCCGCGAGGTCGAAGGCGCCGCCCCGCAGGCGACTGGAGAGGTGCTCCAGCTTGTCCTCCACCGTCCACGCGTTGCCCTGGACCACCACCGGCCGCGGCGGCAAGCGCTCGAGCAGGCTCTGGAACGCGATCACCAGGGCCGAGATCTCGATCGGCTGCTCCTGGCCCGCCGCCGCCACCTCACGCGCCGGCGGCGGGAAGCTGCGGCGATCCTGTTCCTGGCGCTCCATCAGCTGCTCCGCCACCTCTTTCACGTGGCGGTACTCGATGAGGCGCAGCCGGACCTCCTCCTCCCAGCCCAGCAGCTCCGCCTCCTCGGGCTCCTCGTCCTCGCCGGGCAGGAGCCGGATCGACTTGAGCAGCAGCAGGCGGGCGGCGAGCCAGAGAAACTCCGCCATCTCGCCCGGGTCGGGCTCGTCGAGCGCGGCCACCTCCGTCAGGTAGGCGTCGGTGACGTCGGAGATACGGATCTCGAAGAGGTCGATCTCCTCCCGCTCGACCAGCGTCAGCAGAAGCTCGAGCGGCCCCGCGAAGACGGGGGTGGAGACGGGCAAGCGCGGGCGCCGGTTGAGCGGCGGCGGCGGCCCGGCGGTGGGGCCGGGGACCTGCTCCATCGCTGCCGAATGATAGCCGCGCTCTCCCGCGCCCGCTCTCCCCTCCCCGGTGGGCCGATCACCTGTCTTCCGGGACGAACTCGCCCTCGCCGTCGCTTCGCCGCACCGTCGGCACCAGCGGCAGGCCCCACCCCAGCTTCATGCGGAGCAGCGTGTAGAAGCGCTCCGGAGGGCTGAAGCGCACCAGCTGCAGACGCTCGGGGTTGGCGGCCGCGCACAGCCGGTCGCCCTGCTCCAGGCGGACCGCGCTGCCGCCGTCCACCGAGAACAGGCCGCCGTTGCGGACCAGCTGCAGGGTCAGCGCCTGGCCGGGCGGGAAGAGGATCGGCCGCACGGTGAGGGCGAACGGGTTGAGCGGCGCCAGCAAGAGCCCCTCGATGCGCGGATCGACGATCGGTCCTCCCGCCGCCAGGGCGTAGGCGGTGGAACCGGTGGAGGTCGACACCACCACCCCGTCGGCGTCGAACACTCCCACCGTCTGGCCGTCGACGATGACGCCCAGCCGGAGCATGGCCTGGCTGGCGTCGCGCTGGAGCACCACCTCGTTGAGCCCGAGCTGCGCGGCCACCTCCGAGCCGGCCCGCGTGACGGTGACTTGAACCAGCGTCCGCTCATCGATCCGGTAGTCGCCGGCCAGGTAGCGGCGCAGACCCTCCGCCACCTGGCTCGCCTCCAGCTCGGTCAGGAAGCCGAGCCGGCCCAGGTTGATCCCCAGCAGCGGGAGGCCCAGCGGAGCCGCCACGCGGGCCGCGTGGAGCAGGGTGCCGTCGCCGCCCAGGGTGAGCAGGATCCGGGCCTGCTGGAGCGGCGCCGGCGAGCCGTCGAGCGTCTCCCGGTCCAGCTCCACCAGACGCAGTCCGGTCCCGTCAAGCACCCCGCGCATGACGCTCACGGTCTGCGACTCCGCCCCCACCAGTGGATGACGGAGGACGGCGACCACGTCGCGCTCGGCCACTATCGAGCCTCCGGTGAGCGGCGACGGACCCGGAACGGCGCGGCCTCCGCGCAGACGCTCATGGCAACCGACACGCCGGGCAGCATACTCAACGCCCGTTCCGCGACCCCGAGCATCTTCACCCTGGGCGGTGGCACCGCAACGTCGGGCTCAAAACGGGATCAGTCCGATCGCGATCCCGAGGGCCGCGCCCACCACGACCTGAAACGGCGTGTGGCCGAGCACCTCGCGCAGCCTTTCCTCGCGAACCCCCCGGGAATGGAAGACGTCTTCGATGAGCCGGTTGAGCGCCTCCGCCTGGCGCCCGGCGGCGCGCCGCACCCCCTGGGCGTCGTAGAGGACTACGAACGAGAACACGACCGAGATCGCGAACAGTGGCGAGGTGAGGCCCTGGATCCGCGCGATCGCGGTCGTCAAACCCATCACCAGCGCCGCGTGGGAGCTCGGCATCCCGCCCGGGTCGGCGAGCGACCGCAGCATCAGGCGTCGCGCCCGGATCGAGGTATTCGCCAGCTTCGCCGTCTGCGCGATGAACCAGGCCAGAAAAGGCGGCAGCAGGTAGGTCATGAGGGGGGGCCGTCCCGCCCCGGACGGCCTTCCGCATCCCCCTTCTCGCGCGCTGTCGGGCGCAGTTTGCGTTCGATCTCTTCCAGCTGTCGCTCCGCGTCCAGGGCCAGCGCCTGGGCACGCTCCCAGTCCGCGACCAGCCGCTCCAGCGGCGCCGACTGATCGGCCAGCCGGCGCACGGTTCCCTCCAGCTGCTCGAGCACCTGCTCCAGCGTCGCCGGGTTCCCGTCCGCTTCCCCACCGTCCGGCTCAAACCGTGCTGGCGACACGGCCCAGGATGCCGTTGACGAACCGGCCCGAGTCCGCCGCGCCGTAGGTCTTCGCCAGCTCGATCGATTCGTTGATCGCGGCCCGCACCGGCACGTTGCGCGCGATCGCGATCTCGTAGATCGCGATCCTGAGGACCATCCGGTCGACCTTGCCCATCTGCTCCAGGCTCCAGTTGGTGGAGGCTTCGCGGATGGTGGCGTCGAGCTCCTGCCGGTTGGCGAGCACCCCGTCCACCAGCTCGCGCGCGAACGCGCTCGTGGGCCCCGTCGCCCCGGCCTCCGTCGAGAGGTAGTCGAGGGCCGCTCCGGAATCCTGGTCGGGGTCGCTCTCGAGGAGGAAGAGGGCCTGCAGCGCGATCTCGCGCGCCTGGTGGCGGCGTCCGCGAGGTGCCAAGGTGGGTGCTCGGGCGGGAACCGCGAACGTCAGTCCACGAAGGCGACGCTGGACACGAAGACGTCGACCTCCGCGACCTGGAGGCCGAGCATGCGCTCTACCGCCTCGACCACGTTCGCCTGGACCCGGTCCGCGACCTCGACCAGCCGCGCGTGTGCCTCGACGGTGAGGAAGACCTGCAGGTGAATCTGACGGTCCGAATCCACCGCCACCCGGACCCCTCGGTGCACCGCCGCCCGGGTCAGCCAGTCACCCAGGTGCCGCGCCGCCGCCTCGTCGAGCCCGTCCACCCCGTCGATCTCGCGTGCCGCCATCGCCGCGATGCTGGCGATCACCTCGTTGGCGACGCGCACCGACCCGATGGGCTGCGTGGCCTCCATGCGGGTGATGGTACAGGAGCCGGCCGGCGGCTCCTGAGGGCCGCCGGGCGCCGTCCTAGACGCGCTCCTGGTAGTTCCCAGTGCGGGTGTCGACCCGGATCCGATCGCCCTGGTTGACGAACAACGGGACCAGGACGGTGGCCCCCGATTCCAGCGTCGCGGGCTTGGTGGCGCCCGACACGGTGTCCCCCTTATGGCCGGGTTCGGTCTGCGCGACCTGGAGCTCGACCGTGATCGGGAGCTCGATGCCGATCACCGTGTCCTCATAGCGGAGGATCTTCACCGGGTTCCCCTCCTTCAGGTAGGGCAGGACGTCGGAGATCTGGTCGCGGCTCAGCGCCGACTGCTCATAGGTCCCGCCGTCCATGAAGTAGTGGAGATCGTTGTCGCTGTAGAGATAGGTCGCCTCCGACTTCTCGATCCGGACCGCTTTGTACTTGTCCCCGCTGCGGAAGCTCTGCTCGAAGATCGCTCCCGACTGCAGGTCTCGAAGCTTGGCCTTGATCACGGCCGAGCCCCGCGCCAGCTTGATGTGCTGGATGTCGACGATGGTCAGCAGCTTGCCGTCCATCTCGAAGGCGGTGCCGGTCCGGAAGTCATTGGTCTCGATCAATCAAGTACTCCATCGCGTAAAGGTATCCCCGCGGCCCGAGTCCGGCGATCACGCCCAGCGCCGCGGCGGCGGTCACGCTCTGGTGCCGGAACGGCTCCGGGCGGGCATGGATGTTGGACAGATGAACCTCCACCACCGGTACCTCGAGGGCCCGCAGACAATCGTAGAGCGCGTATGAGCCGTGCGTCAGCGCACCCGCGTTCAGGATCACCCCGCTCGAGCCGGGTGCGCGCTCCTGGAGGACGTCGAGCAGCACGCCTTCGTGGTTCGACTGGTGGCACTCCACCTCGCAGCCTCGCGCCGCGCCTTCCTCGCGCACCCACTGCTCGATGTCGGCCAGCGTCTGGCTGCCATAGATCGCGGGTTCCCGCCGTCCGAGCAGATTCAGGTTGGGACCGTGCACCAGCAGCAGGCGCCGTCGGGCGGCGGAGGGCTCGATCATCCCGCCGCCCCGGGTGGGAACACGGCCCGGATCTCACGCTCGACGGCCTCCGGCGGCACCGCGACCCCCACCTGGCAGCGCCCCAGGCGGCGCGGCAGCACCCACCCGATGCGCCCGCCGGTCGCTTTCTTGTCCCGCGGGAGCGCCGCCAGGACCTGGGCGGCGCTCACCGCCGGCAGCGGGCCCGGCAGACGGTAGGCCCGGAGCAGCTCCTCCTGCGCCTCCACCACCGCGGGGTCGCAGAGGCGCCGCGCGACCGCCAGCCGCGCGGCCACCCGCATCCCCTGCGAGATCGCCCGTCCGTGCGTGGCCCGGTAGCCGGAGGCGGCTTCGATGGCATGGCCCACGGTATGGCCGTAGTTGAGGATGGCGCGGCCGCCCGCTTCCCGCTCGTCGGCCGCGATCACCTCCGCCTTCAGCTCGACGCAGCGGTCGACCACCTGCTCCAGCGGCACCGCCTCGCGGGCCTGAAGCCGGGTCGACTCGCGCTGCAGCCGTTCCGCCAGCCCGGCGTCCATCGCGACACCGTACTTCACGATCTCACCGAACGCGGAGGCCACCTCGCCCTCGGGGAGCGTCGAGAGAGCGGCCAGGTCGGAGACCACCGCCGCCGGCTGCCAGAAGGCGCCCACCCCGTTCTTGGTCTCCCCGGTGTTGATCCCGGTCTTGCCCCCGACCGACGAGTCGACCATGGCCAGGAGCGTCGTCGGCACCCCCACCCAGCGCACGCCGCGCAGCCAGATCGCGGCCGCGAAGCCGGCCACGTCCCCCACCGTGCCGCCGCCCACTGCCACCACCACCCCCCGGCGGTCGACGTGCTCGCGCTCCAGGAAGCCGAGCACCTCCTCCAGCTGCGCCAGGGTCTTGGCTTCCTCGCGATCCGCGACCAGGTGCACGGGGGCGTCGATGCCCACCCCCGAGAGCGCCTCCACCACGCCTTCCCCCCAGAGCCGGAAAACGTTCTCGTCGGTGACCACCGCCACCCGCGAGGGCGACAGGCCGGCGATCGTCTCGGCGAGCGCGGAGAGGGCCCCCTGTCCGATCACCACCGGGTAGGCCCCGCCCGGCGCTCGCACCATCACCCGTCCCACAGCCGTGCCACCTCCCGGGCCAGATCTTCGACCGCCTCGGTGGCGTCGAGCCGGTGATCGGCCTCACCGTAGCGGAGCGCCCGCAGCCGAAACAGCTCCTCGACCTCCTCCGGCGTGCGCCCGTGGAGCATCGGGCGGGTGGTGGCGTCGGCCCGGCGCAGCAGCTCGCCGAGGGGAGCGTCCAGCCACACCGTGAGCGCGCGCTCGCGCATCAAACCCCAGCTGACGTCGTCCATCGGCGTCCCGCCTCCGACCGCGATGAGGGCGGTTTCCGCCAGCGCCGCGCGCAGCCGCGCCGCCTCACGCGCTCGGAAGGCGGCCTCGCCCTGCACCCGGAAGATGTCCGGGATGGGACGCCCCGCTTCGCCCTCGATGACCTGGTCGAGGTCGATGAAGTCCGCGCCCGCCAGCTCCGCCGCCCGGCGCCCCACGGTCGACTTGCCGGCGCCCATGAAGCCGAGCAGGACCAGCGGTCGGCGGGTTCCCATGAGGCCGTCAAGCATGCCTCAATTCCCCGTTTCGCACGGAACGGTGCTCATTCCCCCTCCCATAACGCCCCCTTCGTGCGAAACGGCTGTTTGAAGAGGGACTGGGCGACCTGCTCCGGGGAGCGAACGCGGGGGAGTACGAGGGAGGGGCGGGCCACCAGCCCTTCGTGGGCGGACTTTTTCCTGGGCGACCCCGCCGTAACCGGCAGGCCGGCGGTGGTGACGATGATGTCCCCGTAGTCGAGCAGCGTTCCGAACAGACCCCGCTCGGTCGTCACGTCCTGGATGCGATCCAGCGGGATCATGGTCCGCCGCTTCCGCACCACCCCCGACTGCTGGATCGCGCGCATGTCCGTGACCACCACGAACCGGCTCGACCAGGAGAGGAACGCGGCGCCGGCCGCGGTGGTGCCGGCCGCGAACGCGAACAGCAGGACGGCCGCCGCCAGTGCCCCCACGCCCGCAGGCAACGGCGCCGCCCGGAGCCCGAGCGCGGCGACGGCGGCCGCCCCGAGCACGAAAAAGACCCACCACGAGGACCGGAACAGGACGATCCAGTGAGGACGTGCGAGGCAGCGCAGGTGTTCTCCGGGGAGGAGGTAGGTGGTCATCCGACGGACGATGTTAGCGGCCCGGCAGGCCGAGCAGGAAGAGCCCCAGTAAAGCCCCCATCGCGAGGAAGGGGCCGTAGGCGATGCTGTCGCGCAGAGAGCGCACGCGGGTCACCAGCAGGACCGCCGCGGCCACGCCCGCCAGCAGGACGCCCAGGACCAGCGCGGCCACCGTTCCCTGCACGCCCAGCGCGAGGCCGATGAACCCGGCCAGCTTGACGTCGCCCATGCCCAATGCCTCGCCCCGCAGGGCCAGGCGTCCCAGCAGCGCGAAGCCGCCGAACACGGCCACCGCGCCCACCCCGGCGGCGAGCGAGGACTCCCACCCGACCCCGGGCGTGACGAAGCTGGCCAGAAACGCCAGCACCGCCGCCGGCAACAGCACCCGATCCAGGATCAACCGGTGCGCGAGGTCGAAGAACAGCACCTGGACCAGTACCGCCGCCCAGAGCGCCCGTACCAGCAGCACCCCCTGCCAGCCGAGCTCAACTCCGAAGACCGCCAGGATCGCGCCCAGCAGCGCCGGCGGGCCCCAGCGCTGGAGCCGGGTCCGGCCGGGTTCAACCTGCTCGGCCCTCTCCAGCCACCGGTTGACTTCGGCGATCCCGAGGCCGATCACGACCCCGGCGGCACCGCCCGCGATCGCGGCGCCGGGCCTCGTGAGGAGGTTCGACGCCCCCACGAAGGTGGGGTCAGGCAAGACCCTCCGAGCCCTTCAGGGCCTCTCGCATCGCCTCCATCGGGGCCGCCTGCCCGGTCCAGGCGGTGAAGGAGGCAGCGCCCTGAGCGAGCAGGACGCCCCAGCCGTCGACCGCACGCAAGCCCATCTGCCGCGCCCGGCGCACCAGGGGCGTCCCTCCCTCCATGTACACGAGGTCGATCAGCGCTCCTCGCTGCGGGAGGGCGGCGGGCCGGATCGGCAGGTCGCCCCGACGCCCCAACGGTGTCGTGTTGAGGACCAGGTTGGCCTGGCGCCCGACCGACATCCAGTCCGAGTCGTCCCAGCTCAGGACCTCGCCGGGAAGCCCGGCGCCGGCCTCGGGGCGGCGAGCGATAAAGGTCAGGTGAGCGCCCCGCAGCGCCACCGCCGCCGCCCGTGCCGAGCCGCCCACGCCAAGGATGAGGACGTTGGCGCCGGCCGGGTCCACGCCCACCTCAGCCAGTGCCGCTCGCACCCCGTCCACGTCGGTGTTGGAGCCGATCAGGCGGTCACCTTCCTTGCGGATCGTGTTCACCGCGCCCGCCGCCAGGGCGTCCCCCTCCAGCTCGTCGAGGAGCCGCATCACGGTCACCTTATGGGGGATGGTCACGTTCGCGCCCGCCACGTCCTCTCCGCGCACCTCCTCGATCGCGGCCGCCAGCTGGTCCGGGGCCACGTCGAGCAGCGCGTAGCCCCAGTCCAGGCCGGCCGCCTCGAAGGCGGCGGACTGCATCGCCGGGCTGGCCGAGTAGGCGATGCCGTGACCCAGCAGCACGACACGGCGGCGGCTGGTCGCCTTCCGCCTGGAAGCCGGCTTCTTGGGAGCAGTCAGCGTCGTCGCCTCCCCACCCTCATGGACTACCGACTCCGTACTGCTGCTGCTGCGCCTGGAAGTCGGCGTAGGTCGCGGCATAGTGTGCAACCCCCTTGGGATCGGTGAAGAAGTAGAGGTAATTCGACGGCTGCGGGTTGGCGCACGCCGTGATCGAATCCAGGCTCGGATTCGAGATCGGCCCCGGCGGCAGTCCGGGGTTGAGGCGGGTGTTGTAGGGCGAGTTCACCTGCAGGTCGGATGCGGAGAGCGACCCGCTGGTGCGCCCGAGCGCGAAGAGGACGGTGGCATCGGAGCCCAGAGGGATGCCCTGGGCCAGGCGGTTGTAGAAGATGCCACAGACGACCGATCGATCCGTACCCGCGTTCACCTCCTTCTCCGTGATCGAGGCCATGATCAGCATCGAGTAGAGCGATTCGGCCGGCCGCGACGCGGTTGCCTGCCCGAGGCCCGGCACCAGGGGCCGCACCGACTGCTCGAACGTCTGCAGCTGCCGCTGGATGAGCCCCTTCGGCCCATCCGAAGGCAGGATCTGATACGTGTTCGGGAACAGGAACCCCTCCAGGGTGTTGGGGGCGGCGGAAGGGAGCCCGGCCAGGAACGGGAACTGACCGGCCCAAGCGCCCCGATCACCGGCCAGGGCCTCGTAGTCGGCCGCCGTCCCCGCCCCCTGCGCCGCCGCCTGCCGCGCCATGGGAGCGATCGTCAGCCCCTCGCCGAGCCGGATCTCGAGGGTGCGCACCTGCGCCTGCGAGAGCGCCTGTGCCAGCTGCGACATCGACATGTTCCGGTTCACGGTCACCTGGCCGGCCTCCAGCCGCGTGCCGGTACCGGTCAGTCGCAGGTAGGCCTCGAAGACGCGCTGGTCGCGGATCACGCCCTTCGCCTGCAAGGTGGCCGCGATCTGCGACTGCGACTCTCCGGGTTGGATCGCCAGTGTCACCGGCTCCGATCGCGACGAGACCGGGGTCGCGACCTGCCAGCGCACCCAGCCATAGCCGGCCGCACCTGCCGCGCCCACCACCACCAGCACCGCGATCACGATCGCGAGCCCTTTTCTCATGCATCCTCCGGCCGAACCTGCAGGCCTCGCCGACCCCGGTCAGTCGTCCGCCTCGAAGGCATCCAGGATCCGGGCGCGCTCCTCGCCGGCCACCGCCTCCAGCGTCCCGGCATCCTCCCGAAGCACCAGGACCTGCTCTGGGTCGTCCAGCGCTTCCACCAAATAGTAGGTGGACCCGTCACGGTCGAGCGCGTCATGCGCGAGGAAGCGGCGGGCCCGACCGGCATCGTCGATCAAGGTCAGAACCTGCCCCACGTCGTCCATGGCCCGAACCCTCCACGCTGACACCCGTTCACGGGCCGCCGGCGAACGCGTGCACTCTCGTCAGCTCAAGTTGTCGTGAAGAAGGCTACCGCACGCGCCTCCGCGACCGCCGGATCCGCCTCTCCCTACGAGGGACGGTGCACGCGGTCCAGATGGGTCTGCAGGATGAGGGCCGCGGCGACCTGATCGCTGAGCCGGCGCCGGTCCCGGCGGCGCCTGCCGCCGGCCACCAGGGCGCGCTCGGCGGCGACGCTGGTCAGCCGCTCGTCGACCAGGGTGACCGGCAGCCGGGAGCCACGCCGGAGTTGTTGGGCCAGGTCGCGCGCCGCCTTCGCCTCCGGGCCTTCCGACCCGTCCATCCGGTAGGGAAGTCCGACCACCAACTCGGCGGCCTCGAGCGACCGGGCCAGGGTCACCAGTCTTCCGGCCAGCGTCGAGCGCGGTTCGGCCGCCACCGCGCTGTGCGGCTGGGCCACGATCCCGAGCGGATCCGAGACCGCGATTCCGACCCGCACCGTCCCCGGGTCGATCGCCATCATGCGGCCCATCGATCAGTGCTGGGTGGTGGCGGGAGGGGCTCCCGGCGAGGGAGCCGGCACCGCCGGCTGCTGGATCACGTAGTCGACCGAGATGCGACTTCCGAGGAAGGGCAGCAGCGGCAGCGGCAGCGGGGATTGCGAGATGGAGGCATTCGACACCGGCAGGCTGCGCAAGTACGCCTCGGCCGAACCCGTCGAGCGTCCGGCGAGGTGGTCGCGGATCGCGTCCAGGTCGAGCTTGGGGGCGATCCGTCCCGTCGCCTGGCCTTTGAACTCGAGCCCACCGCCGGGCGCGGCCGCGGTCTGGTACTGGGCGACGAAATCGTCCCGCGTCAGCTGCCGGTCCGCGGGCACGCGAGCCTCGAGGGCGGCCCGGAAGGCGGAACTGACCTCTGCGGGCCGGTAGTAGGTCGAGCTTCCCTGCAGCGTCAGGGTGGCGTTGAAGTGATCGACCGTGCTGCCGGCGGCGTGATCGGGGAAGAAGTCGGCGGTTCCGAACAAAACCGGACTCTGGTCACTCTGCTTCTCGCCCGGGCGCACGTCGGCGGCCAGCTGCGACTGGATCGACTGCTCCGCCTGCTGCTGCAGCTGGGCCTGCGCCGCCTGCAAATCGTGCGGGGTGACCATGGGCTGGTGCTTGGGGTCCTGGCCGCCGCTGGTCGCCTGCGGGTTGGTGATCTTCAAGCAGGAGGCGTAGATCCCCGCGTTCTGCATGGTGCTGATCTGAGCGGCCGCCACGTTGCCGTTGCTGCCGACCGACTGAGCCTGGATGGGGGCGGTCTGGCTCTTCTCCGGGTCCACGGTCACCGTCTGCTGCTGCACAAAGGCCACGCCCGACTGCGAGGTGAGGACAGCCCCCTGGTTGACCTGCAGGGCGAGCGGACCGCAGTTGGACAGGTATTTGATGGTGCCGGTGGCCTTCGCGCCCGGCGTGTCCTTGGCGCCGGTGGCCTGGAAGGCGCCCGAGACCTGCTTCTCTGCGGTCTGCGCGCGCACCGTGATGCCGGCCGCCGCCGAGCCCGGCTGCGCGACCAGGTCGACCGGGGTCGAGAACTGCTCCGAGGAGGTGGTGAGCGTGACCGTGGCAGAGGGCACCAGCACCGCTACCGCCACCATGCCGATCAGCAGGAGCGCCGCCGCCAGCGCGTAGAAGATCAGGCGCCGGCGGTCGGTCCCCGAGCGGCCATACGGGGCTCCGGAGCCGAGGGGTTGGGGACGCCAGGAGCCCAATTGCGGCGGAGAGGGTGGTGGTTGGGGGGGCTGCCCCTCGTCTTCATCTTCGGGCCCGTCGTCGTCGACTTCCTCGAAGGGTGGCACCGGCTCGAAGGGAGGAGCCTGCCCGGCCGCGGGTGCGGACAGGGACGGTGCGGTCGCCAGAGGCGCCACCGCGGCCGCGCTGCGCGCCCCCGCCGTCACCAGGCCGGCACCCCGCGCCAGCGCCAGCACACTTTCGTCGTCGCTCTCCACCACCAGGCGCTGCCCCCTCTCTTCGGCATGGATGGCGAGCAGCTGGAAGTTGAACCGGCTTTCGGCCAGCGCGGCGCCCGGCGGCACCACGAGATGGATCTCTGCCCGAGGGCGGCCGCGCAGCCGCGCCAGGACATCGCTCACATCCTCCTCGTGCTGCACCAGGATGGGTTCCGGCATCTTCTTCGTTCGGTGCGTGAGAAGCCGCGGCCGGTGAGGCCGCGAGTGGCTCACATATGCATACCTCGGAGCACTCCGGCCATCACGCCGTTCACCTCGTCGCGCTCCTCGACCTCGGTCCGAAGGGCGTGGTTGGCGAGAGCGAGCGGCGCCACGTCCTGCGGCGAGGTGACCTGGCCCGAGGCATCGGCGACTCCCTGCACGTCCTCCGGCTCCAACCGTCCCACGGCGAGCTGGCCCGTGAAGTTGAGGCCGCGGGTCCATCCACCCTCGGCGGCGCGGCCGATCAACTCCGGCAGCAGGCTACCACCGCCCGCGAAGTACAGCTCGAGCGGCAGCTCCTCGCCCCGGCCCAGCTCCCGCAGGCACAGGTTGAGCCCCTGCAGGAGGACGTCGACGTCGGGGATGAGCACCTGCCGGACCTGACGGTCCTGCTCCGGGCTGAGGATGCCGTCGCCGTGGCGCAGCTTGCGGGCCTCGGCCTCCGCCGGGGAGATCCCCAGCGCCAAGGAGAGCCGGCGGGTGAACATGCGGCCGCCGAGGTTGAACATCCGGGTGCCCTCGACGCCACCGCCACGCAAGAGGGCGACTTCGGTGGAGGCGCCGCCGACGTCCACGTAGATCGCGCCCGCTTCCCAGGTCTCCTCCGAGGCGCAGGCGCGGGCGATCGCGTAGGTGCCGGTCACGGCCGCCATCAACTCCAGGTCCAGCTCGTGGACGACGGTCTCCACCGACCCCACCTGGGACTGCGGAGCGAAGGCGTTGAACACCGTCACCTCGAGGTTGCGCCCCTGGAACCCGATCGGGCTGATCATGGGGTAGCCGTCCATGCGCACCCCGGTGATCGAGGAGTGCACCAGGCGCGCCTCCAGCTCCCCGTAGGAGCGCTCCTCCTCGAGCAGATTCTGGGCCTCCCGCAGAGCACGCTTCTCCACCAGCTGGAGGAGGCTGCGCAGCTCCTGGTCGCGGACCTTCTGGTCGGGGCGGTCGCGTGGATACGAGACGGTGGAGCTGAAGCCTTTGACCAGCTCCCCGCCGAGGCTTACCACCACCTGGCCCGGGACCACGCCGGCCATGTCCTCGGACGCCTCCAGGGCCCGGTTGCAGGCGTCGATGACCCCATCCACGTCGACCACCGCGCCGCCCTGCAGGGCCTGCACCGGCATGTGCTCCCGGCCCACGCCGAGGACGATCGCCTCTCCTCCGTCCCGCCGCACCGTGAGCACCTTGATCAGATCGGTGCCCAGGTCCAGGACCGAGAAGTGACGCTCGTAGTCATCGCGCCGGCGGAGCAGCTGAACCCGCGGCATCTATCGGAGCGCCTCTTCGAGCGCCTGGAACGCCTTCAGAGCCGGATGGTCGAGGCGGCCCTGGGCCATTTCGGGCCGGCCTCCGCCGCGGCCCAGCAGCGGCGCCAGCTTGTTCGCCTGGACCTCGGATACCAGGTCGCGCGAGACCTTGAGCACGAAGCTGGAGTCGTTGGCGACGCCCACCACGCCGGAGCCACCCAGAACCTCCAGGTAACGATCGGCCCACCCGCGGAGGTCGTCCATCGAGCCGGCCGGCACCTCCTCCAGGATCAGGGGGACGCGAGCGTTCCGCTTTTCGGGTGCCGCACCGCCACCCGCGCTTTGCCTGACCGCCTGAGTCCGGAGCTCGTCGCGCAGCCGCTCCGACTCGCGGCGGGACTCGCGGAGCTCCCGCCGCAGCGCCTCCACCTGTTCGGGCACGCGCTCGGGGCCGGCGCCCAGCGCGCGCGCCAGATCCGTCGACACCTGCCAGCGGCGGGCGATGGCGGCCTCGGCGGCGGTGCCAGCGACCAGATCGATGCGTCGCAGACCTTGACCGACGCTGCTCTCGCTCAGGATGGCGACCGGACCGCAGTCGGCCGACGTCTCGACGTGGGTACCGCCGCAGAACTCCGAGCTCCAGTCACCGAACGACACCACGCGGACCACGTCGCCGTATTTCTCGTCGAAGAGGTGGGTGGCGCCGCCGGCCAGCGCCTCCTCTCGCGGCAGGATCTCGACCCGCCGCGGCAGCGCGGCCCGGACCTGCTCGTTGATCCGGTGCAGCAGCCGCCCCAGCTCCCCCTCGGTAAGGGCCCGATCGAGCGGGAAGTCGAACGTCGTGTGATCCGGCCCCACCCACGAGCCGCGCTGCAGGTTGCGCCGTTCCAGCACCTCTTCCAGAGCCCGGTTCAGCAGGTGCGTCGCCGAGTGGTGGCGCATGGTCTGGCGCCGCCGCTCACCGTCGACGCAGGCCTGCACGTGATCCCCGCTGCGCAGCCGGCCCACCGTGACACGCCCGAGCTGCGCGGTGACTCCCGGCAGCGGGTGCTTGGTGTCCTCCACCTGCACCGTGCCCTCGGGTCCGGTCACCGTCCCGGTGTCGCCGATCTGACCGCCCGCCTCGCCGTAGAAGGGCGTGCGGTCGAGGTAGACCTCCACCTCCTGCCCCTCCCCCGCCTCCTCGACGTCGCGCCCGTCCGAACGGAGGAGAATCACCCGGGCGTTGGTCTCCAGCCGGTCGTACCCGACGAACTCGGAAGGTGGGAGAGAGCGGAGGTCGGACCAGCTGTAGACGACGGTCTTGCGTGAACGCTCCCGCTGCTCCGACATCGCACGCTCGAAGCCCTCCTCGTCGACCTGGAGGTGGTGCTCGGCGGCGAGCTCTCGCGTCAGCTCGACGGGAAAGCCCTCGGTGTCGTGGAGCCGGAACACCTGGTCGCCCGGGAGCACGCCATCGGTCGCCGCAGACGCGATCCTCTCGAACAGCTCCAGCCCGCGGTCCAGCGTGCGCGCGAACTGGTCCGCCTCGGCCGCCACCGCCCCGCGAACTTCCGCTTCGCGCTCCAGCAGATACGGGTACTGGTCCCTCATCGCCGCTGCCACCAGCGGCACCCCGTCCGCCAGCGACACCCCGAGCCCGGCACGACGGGCCTCCAGCGCGGCATGGCGGATCAGCCGGCGGAGCACGTACCCCCGTCCTTCGTTGGACGGCAGCACCCCGTCCGCGATGATGAAGGTCATGCTTCGCAGGTGGTCGGCGAGCACCCGCTCCACGACCACCGTCGGCCGGTCCGCGTTCTCATGGGCCCAGCCCGTAAGGGGCCGCATCAGGTCGGTGTCGAAGATGGACGGCACGTCCTGGATCAGGCTCGCGATGCGCTCCAGCCCCATCCCCGTGTCGATGGCCGGGTGGGGCAGCGGCAGGCGCGTCCCGTCCCGCTGCTCGTCGAAGGAGGGGAACACCAGGTTCCAGAACTCGAGGTGGCGGATGCAGTCCTCCTTGTGGTCGGGGTAGCAGATCGCGTCGCCACAGGCGTAGGCGGGTCCCCGGTCGTACCAGAGCTCGGAGTCGGGTCCGGCGGGGCCGACGCCGAGCCCCCACCAGTTCCCTTCCACCTGCAGGATCCGGCTCTCCGGCACGCCCTGGCGGCACCACAGGCGGCGGGCCTCCTCGTCGCTGGGGTGGGTGGTGACCCAGAGCCGATCGGGGTCCACCGCCAGCCCGTGGTCGGGGTTCAGGCAGAACTCCCAGGCGAGCGGGATCGCCGTCTCCTTGAAGTAGGCGCCGGTGGGAGCGAAGTTCCCCAGCATCTCGAAGAAGGTGGCGTGGCGGTCAGTCTTCCCCACTTCGTCGATGTCCCAGGTGCGCACCACGCGCTGGCAGGAGACGAGACGGGGCGCGGGCGGCGTCCGCACCCCCTGGTAGTAGGGCTGCAGCGGCTGCATACCGGCTGAGATGAAGAGGGTGGTGGGGTCGTCCTCGGGCAGCAACGGCGCACTTTCCAGGAGGAGATGGTCCCGCTCCTGGAAGAACTGCAGGAAACGTCGGCGAATCTCTGATCCGTGCACGGGAGTCGAAGGGAGTTTAGCGGAGGACGCGGGGGCGCCCCCCCGCGCACCCCCCGAGGGAAGACGACTCATTTATCTGTTTGGCCTTCGGCCCCGCGGCTGGCGCCGCGGTCAGGTGGCCATGAATGAGTGCCACCTCAAGGTGGGTTGAGCGGTTCGTGCGTGCTCTCGCTCGGATTATGGCCACCTGAAGGACTACACACGCGGAGCCTCCCGCGGCTTGTTAGTCGAGCGCCTCTTGGGCCTCGGCCGCCATCTGTTCGCGGAGCTGCTCGGTCGCCGCCCTCTGGAGCCGCGACACGTGCATCTGCGAGATGCCCAGGCGCTTGGCGACCTCGGCCTGCGACATCTCGTCGATGAAGCGCATGGCGAGGATCCTCTGCTCCCGCTCCGACAGGTGCGCCATCGCCCGCTTCAGCACGTCGCGCATCTCGACCCGGTCCAGGTTCTCGTCCGCGCCGCCCACGGTCTCGGCCAGCAGGCGGCCTTCACCGCCCTCGTTGCGATCCACCGCGCTGTCGATGGAGACCGGCGTGTGCACGGCGCCGAACTCCATCGATTCCAGGATGTCGTTGGTCTCGACCCCCAGCCGGTCGGCCAGCTCCTGCACCGTCGGCTGCCGGCCCAGCTGGTTCTTGAGCTCCTCGTTGGTGCGGACGACCTGCTGGTGGAGCTCCTGCAGGCGGCGGGGGAAGCGAATCGACCAGCCCTTGTCGCGGAAATAGCGCTTGATCTCGCCGGCGATGGTGGGCGTGGCGAAGGTCGTGAACTCGTTGCCGAGGTCGGGGTCGAAGCGGTCGATCGCTTTGATCAGGCCCAGGAAGCCCACCTGCGCGATGTCGTCGAGCGGCTCGCCCCGGTTCTGGAAGCGGCGCGCGAGAAAGTAGACCAGGCCCTCGTACCCGCGCACCAACTCGTCCTTGATGCGGTCGCGCTCACGCGGGTCCTCGCTCTCGTGAAAGCGGCGATGAAGCTCCCGCAGCTCCTCGCGGGATGGTGTTGTTCGGGGCTCCGAGCTCAACGGCCTTACGGGATCAGGTACTTGACCATGCGGAAGCGGACCTCACCGCTGCCGCTGTCCACCTGCTGCCGGAAGTCGTCGACGAAGAGCCGGATCATCTCGCGCTGAAGCGCCTTCTCGGCCACCGAGGCGGTGGAGACGGCGGGGCGTGGGAGCCGTGGCGTCGCCGGGCGGACCTTGGGGCGCGGGAGGGCCGGGAAACGCACGGCGGAGGGTCCGATCGCCTCCACGTCCACGGTGATGCCGTCGCCGGTCGAGCCGTACACCAACCGCAGCAGCGTGTCCTCGGAGCCCCACAGCTGCTCTACCTCCTCCTGGATGGAGTCGAACGCTTGGGCGACGGCGATCTTCAGCTCGTCGATCTCCTCCAGGTTGAAGCCCAGCATGCCGCCCAGGGAGGCCGCGACCATCTTGGCGACCGGGATGAAATCCTCATGGACCGGGATCTTGAGCTCCGCCAGAAAGCCCCGGTCGACCGACCGCTCAGCCATCGCCGCCGGCCTCCGTGGTCGCGACCGGCCCGGTGGGGCCGCCCCCGGGTGCGATCGAGGGGGCGCCCGCCTGTTCCAGCTCCTCCCGCCGCTCGCGGGCCGCGGTCACGCCCTGCCGGACGGCGTCGCCGACCGCGTTCCGGGCGACGCCCAGCGCGTCCTGTGCCCGCTGGCGCAGCTCAGGATCGTTCGCCAGCTCCTCCGCCCGCTGGCGCAGCTGCGCCACCGTCTGCCGGCCTTGTTCGGTCGCCAGGTAGGAGCCGAGAAAGAACCCGGCCACTCCTCCCAGCAATACGCCCCAGAAGAATCCGCCGCCTCCTCGTCCCTGGTCTGCCATCTCCGTCTCCTTGCTGCTCTTGCTTTGGTGCTTTCTGGTGGTGCCGGTCAGCGAATGCGGGCGCCGACGCCGCGCCAGAGCGCAGCCCAGCCCACCCGGATCCCGTGCGCGGTGGCCGCCGCCGACAGCGAGGCCGAGCGGGCGACGGTGGACACCTCCCCGGAGACGCGGCCGGCGCCGCTCTCCGCCGTCCGCAGCGCCAGGTTGACGCCGGCCGCGATGTCGTTCACGTTGCCCAGGCTTCCGCGCATCTCGGGAACCAGTTCTTGCATTGCGTCGTCCGCCGTCTCCAGCGTCCGCTCCATCACTCCCAGGGTCCGGTGCATCCGGAGGAGCACGCTGCACAGCGTCAGCGCGACCAGCAGAGCCGCCACCCCGAGGGCGATCCAGAGGACGTTCAACACCTATCTACCCTCCTCGGGCGATTCGGAAACGAGCACGGAATACGTGACGGGCGTGGGTCCTATTGTCGCGGTCCCGGGGCGGAGCGGGCGCGGCGCGGCTGCAACCGGTCCACGAACACCTGCAGCAGGAAGGCGAGCGGGATGCCCGGGACCAGGTTGGCGTCCCCCAGGTTGAGCGCGGGGAAGCCGAGCGCGGCCCAGGACTGGCCCAGCAGCATGCCGACCGCGGCGAGGAGCAGCACCAGCAGGTAGCGGCGCCGTCGGTAGGGAAGGATGGCGTAGCACAGCGTGGAGACGGCCAGGATCAGCAGGACGACCAGCAGGAAGCCGGGGCGGAGCAGTCCGGTGACGTTTGCAAGATGCACGTTGTGGCGTGGTCCCCATGACACCCCGGGAAGGGGATGCCGCCGAAATGGAGCCGGTGGGTTGTCCTGATTCTCCCAGGTGGGTCCCCTGCTCGGCGCTTACCGACGTCCCGCACCGGCGGGCATGCCGTCCACACCTGGACTCCGGGGTCCCGTCGTGTTTGCTGTTGGGCAACGCGCACGATATGGCCCCATTTCAAGCGGACCTCTCCAGCTTACCGCACCGCCTCCCCCGCGCCCACTCTCTCGGCCATCTGTCGACAGATGGCCCGTGTAGGGCTCCGTTTTGCGGCCAAGTGTCGACAGATGGCTACCGGCGCGGGGAGGTCTGGCGCGAGGATTAACGGAGGGGGTCGACTTCGGGTGCCGAAGGCGGCAAGGTCCGGGTGGGATGAGACGAGTTCCGGACGAACTGCTGAGCGGCACTTTTACTCTGGGTGAGGCGCGCGCGCTGGGCGTCGGGCGGCGGGAGCTGAGGACACCGAGGTGGCGCCACGTCGCGTACAACCGCTACCGCTGGGCTCCGCTGGAAATCGACGAATACCTCCCGCTGACCATCCTGCTCAGTTCGCTGCCCGAAGGAGCCGCGCTGTCCGGCTTCAGCGCCGCGCGCGTCCTCGGCCTGGATGTCCCGGTGCCGAAGCGGCCGGAGGTGATCGTGGCCCCTGAGGTCGGTATAGCAGTCCGGGCGCGTGCAACGGTGCGGCGCGTGATCATCGCTCGAGAAGACCTCACCACCAGGCGCGGCCTGCCGGTCACCACACCGCTGCGGACGTGCTTCGACCTCGCCGGCCGTCTCTCCCCGGTGGAGGCGGTCGTCATCGTGGACATGGCCTTGCATGCGGGCCTCATCGATCTCGAGGGCTGGCGTTCGTACGTGATCGCCCACCGCGGTCGTAAGGGTGTCGCCGGCTCTCGAAGGACGCTAGCGCACGCGGAACCGAAGTCGGAGTCACCGATGGAGTCCCGGCTGCGGATGTTGCTCGTAGGTGGCGGGCTGCCCCGGCCTCAGGCGCAGGTCCCCCTCTTCGACGACCACGGTGTATTCGTGGCGCGGCCCGACCTGTACTACCCGGACGCCCACCTGGGCCTGGAGTACGACGGCGAGAACCACCGAGATCGTCTGGTCTCGGACAACCGGCGCCAGAACCGGCTACAGCAGGTCGGCGTCTCGCTCCTCCGCTACACCGCCTCGGACCTCAGCGAGCGCCCGCACCAGATCGTCGCCGAGGTCCGGGCCGCACTCACCCACCACCCTCTCACCCCCACCCCCACCCCCAGCCGCACCGGCCATCTGTCGACGGATGGCCCGGATTTCGGGTCCCAGGCGTGACATCTGTCGACAGATGGCCCCTTTTGTGGGGGAAGGGGGCGGGTGGGGCGGGTGGGGTGTGCCGGCGGGTCAGGCGGGCGTGGGTTTGGGGAGCTGGAGCCGGAGGTGGAGGTCCTCGAGCTGCCGGGGGTCGACCGCCGAGGGGGCGTCCATCAGCAGGTCCTGGTTGGACTGCGTCTTGGGGAAGGCGATCACGTCCCGGATATTGTCGGTCCCCGCCAAAAGCATCACGATTCGGTCGAGGCCGGGCGCGATGCCGCCGTGGGGCGGTACCCCGTACTCGAACGCCCGCAGCAGGTGACCGAATCGATCCTGGATCTCCCGGTCGGGCAGCCCCAGGATCTGGAACACGCGCTCCTGCAGCCCCCGGTCATAGATCCGCAGGCTGCCGCTCGCCAGCTCGTAGCCGTTGCACACGATGTCGTACGCGTGCGCGCGCACGTCGTAGGGCCGCGTCTCGATGAGACCCAGATCCTCCTCCATCGGCCGCGTGAAGGGGTGATGCCCGTAGGTCAGGTTCCCCTCGCCGTCCTCCTCGAACAGGTTCATGGGGTAGATCCAGAGGAACCGCCACTCCCCCTCTCTGACCAGACGCCGCCGCCGCGCGATCTCGGTCCGGATCAGCCCCATCACCTTCTCCGCCCGGCGACGGCGGCCGGCCGCGACCAGGACCACGTCATCCGCGCCCGCTCCGGTCGCCCGCTTGACGCCTTCCATCTCCTCCGCGTCCAGGTACTTGTCGATCGGGCCCCCGGGCAGCCAGGCCAGTCCCCCGCCCCCCGCGCCCCGCGCCATCTGGCCCAGCTCGTCCAGCTCGCGCCGGGTGAGGTCGCGCCCGCCCGGGACCGCCAGCCCGCGCACCACACCGCCCGAGTCGAGCGCCTGCCGGAACACGCGCGCCTGCGTCCGCGCCAGCACGTCGCCCAGGTCGGCGATCTCGAGCTCGAAGCGCAGGTCGGGCTTGTCGGTGCCGTAGCGAAGCAGCGCGTCGTTCATCGACATCACCTGCCAGGGCCGCGGGACGTCGACGCCCAGGATGTCCTTCCAGAGGGTGCCGATCCAACCCTCGGAGACCTCGAAGACGTCCTGCTCGTCGCAGAAGGACATCTCCAGGTCGAGCTGCGTGAACTCGGCGGCGCGGTCCGCCCGCAGGTCTTCGTCGCGCAGGCACCGGGCGATCTGGTAGTACCGCTGTACCCCCGCCACCATCAGCAGCTGCTTCAACTGCTGCGGCGACTGAGGGAGCGCGAAGAACTCGCCCGGCTGCAGGCGTGACGGCACCAGAAAGTCGCGCGCCCCCTCCGGCGTCGACTTGGTCAGGATCGGGGTCTCCACCTCCCAGAAGTCGTGATCGTTGAAGTAGTTCCGGGTCAGGTGGTTCAGCCGGTGCCGGACCTGCATGATCCGCTGCATGGGTGGGCGCCGCAGGTCGAGGTAGCGGAACCGAAGGCGGGTCTGCTCGTCGGCCTCCTGCTCCCCGTCGATCGGGAAGGGCGGCGTCAGGGAGGGCGAGAGCACCTCGAGCCGGCTGGCGAAGACCTCGACCTCGCCCGTCCCCAGGTGTGGGTTCTCGGCGCCCTCCGGACGCCGTTCGACCCGACCGGTCACGTGCACGCAGTACTCGGACCGCAGCCCCTCGGCGGCGGCGTGAGCAGCCGGCGCCACCTCCGGGTTGAAGACCACCTGCACCGGGCCCCACCGGTCGCGGAGGTCGATGAAGATCAGCCCCCCGTGGTCGCGACGCCGGTTGACCCAGCCGTAAAGCTCCACCTCATGGCCCGCGTCCCCGGCGCGCAGCGACCCGCAGTGGGGTGATCGGTATCCGCTCATGCTGGATCTCCTGGATAGGTCGGGGGCGCGAGCGCGGCCGGCAGGTCGGCCCAGCCCACCTCACGCTGCTCGCCGGACTCCAGCTCCCGCAGCTGGACCACGCGGCGACCGGCTTCGTCGGGGTTCATGATCGCGACCCAGCGGGCGCCGCTGCGAGCGGCGGCGCGCATCTTGGCCCGCAGGCTCCGCCGGGAGTAGTCGGCGGCGACCGAGGTCGCGGTGCGGGCGCACCGAGCGACCGCCGCCGCGGCGACCTCGAGGCCATCGCCGTCGGGCAGCAGCAGCAGCTCCGCCGCCGGTCTCGACCGGGGTCCCCCGCGCTGCGCGTCGAGCACCATCACGATCCGGTCCAGGCCGCCCGCGAACCCGACGGCGGGAGTCGGCGGGTAGCCGAGCGCCTCCGCCAGCCCGTCGTACCGGCCGCCCCCGCCGAGCGAGTTCTGGGCGCCCCCCAGCGACTCGTGCTGGTACTCCCACACTGTCCGCGTGTAGTAGTCCAGGCCCCGCACCAAGTACGGGTTGAGGCGGTACTCGATGCCGCCCGCGTCGAGCAGCGCCCGCACCTCCGCCCAGTGGGCGGCACACTCCTCGCAGAGGGAATCGCCGATGCGCGGCGCGCCCTCCCGGAGTTCGACCAGCGCCGGTTCCTTGGAATCCAGCAGGCGCAGCGGATTGGTCTCCAGCCGCCGCTGATCGTCCGGCCCCAGACGGTCGCGGTAGGGCGCGAAGTAGTCGCGCAGACGCTCCAGGTACGCGGGCCGGCAGCGGGGATCACCGATGCTGTTCAGCTCCAGGCTCAGTCCCTCCACCCGGAGCTGCCGATACCAGTCCCGGGTGAGCTCGATCACCTCGGCGTCGAAGGCGGCCCCGGGATCACCGATCACCTCTACGTCGAACTGCTGGAACTGGCGGTACCGGCCGGCCTGGGGACGGTCGTGCCGGAACATGGGGCCCGCGGTCCAGAGCCGGACCGGCTGCGGGCCCTGGTTGAGGTTGCCCTCGAAGTAGGCGCGGACGATACCCGCGGTCGCCTCGGGCCGGAGGACGAGGGGAGTGCTGCCCCCCTCCGCCATCGGCTGGATGCGGTAGATCTCCTTCCGGACCACGTCGGTGTCGCCCCCCACGCCCCGCTCGACCAGGACCTCGGGCTCGACCGCCGGGACCTCGATCTCCTGGTAGCCGAACCGCTCGGCCTCGGCGCGCGCCGCGTGCAGCACCTCGCGCCAGGTCGGGAGCGCGTCGGGGAGCAGGTCGCGGACGCCACGGGCGGCGCGAATCGGCTGGGTTCGAGGCACCCGCGAAGTCTACGGTGGTTCCCCCCACCGCCCCCAAGGCAACCGCCGGAGCTAGCTCTGGACCGCGTCCGTGGGCAGGGCGCCCTCCCGCTCCGCCGCGTACTCGTAGTCGTCCTTCGGAATCCGGCTCTGTGAGGCTGCACTCGACCCACGTACGAGCCGGGCGACCCCGGTCCAGACCAGCACCACCGCCAGGTTGATGGCGAAGGCGACCAACCCGCCGTAGAGCGGCGTCCCGTGGGGGCCGCCGACGGGATAGGGATGGAGGGAGCTTTTGAAGTTGTCCTGCACCACCCAGAAGGTGCCGAAGGCCATCCCGGCGACCCAGCCGGCGAGGACGGCCCACCGATCCAGCCAGGGCACGAACATTGGCCAGGAAGACTGCCGGCAGCGTCTGCATGACCCACACCCCGCCCGCCAGCTGGAGGTTGATGGCCTGCTTGGCGGCGCCGGCCGCGACGAAGATCAGAGCCGCCAGCTTGACCAGGAAGGACACCACCTGCGAGACGATCGTCTCCTCCCGAGCCCTCATCTTCGCCCGCGGCCGGATGTACTCCTGCCAGATGTTGCGGTTGAAGAGGTTGGCGGCGGCGATCGACATCACCGACGCCGGTACCAGCGCCCCGATCGCGATGGCTCCGAACGCGATGCCGGTGAACCAGGCCGGAAACTCCATCTGGATCAACTCTGGAAGGGCGCTGCTGGTCAGGTAGGGCAGATGCGGCTTGACGCCCGCCGCGAGCGCCATGAAGCCCATCAGCGCGATCAGTCCCAACATGAAGGAGTAGGCGGGCAGCAGCGCCGCGTTCCGCTGGATCACGCGGTCGGACTTCGAGGCGAGCGTGCCGGTCACCGCGTGCGGATAGAGGAAGAGCGCGAAGGTGGAGCCCAGGACCAGCGTCGAGTACCCCAGCCAGAGCGAGGGCTTGGGGATCAGCAGCTCCTGCGGGACCTTGGCGAAGATGGCGCCGTACCCGCCCAGCTTGATCGGGACCACGATCGCGATCGTGAGCACCACGAACCAGAGCAGGGTGTCCTTCACGAAGGCGATCAGCGCCGGAGCCCTGAGGCCGGAGACGGCGGTGAAGATGGCCACCACCAGGAAGGCGATCACCAGGGACACCTCGACGTTGACGCCCATCGCGGCGATGACCACCGCGATGCCGTAGATCTGCAGCGCCACGTAGGGCAGGGTGGCTACGATTCCCGTGATGGCGACCAGCAGCGCCAGAGTGCGGCTGTTGAAACGGTCTTTGACGAAGTCGGCGGCGGTCACGTAGCCCCGGTTTCGGGCCACGCGCCACAGCCGCGGCATCATCATGAAAGCGAACGGAAAGCCGAGACTCGCGTAGGCGAACGCGAACATGCCGAGTCCGCCGGAGGCGAACACCAACGAAGGGACCGCGATGAAGGTATAGGCGGTGAAGAGGTCGCCGCCGAGCAGGAACCAGGTGATGACGGTCCCGAAGCGGCGTCCCGCCAGGCCCCACTCGTTGAGCTCGCGCAGGTCGCCGCGCATCCAGCGTGCCGCGACCAGCCCCATGATGGTGACACCGGCGCCGATGAGGATGAAGATGGTCAGTGTCGTCCAGTTCATCGCGCGCCGTCCTCCCTGCCAGGCGCCCGCGCCGGCCGCTGCAGCCGATAGACCAGATAGGTGCACAGCGCGGTCAGCGGCGCCCAGAGGAACGTCCACCAGATGAAGTACGGCACGCCCAGGATCTCGGGGTTCTTGTACATGTAGATCGGCGTGATCAGCAGCGCCGCAAAGGGTATGAGCAGGATCCAGTAGGCCCAGCGGTTCCGTGACATGTATGACGACCTCCCATTCACCCCGGGAAACTTGGGACCACGGCAGCCAGCGCCGTGCGGACCGCAGCCTCAGCCCGCCGACGCAAAGTAGCCTGCCGACACACTCGTGTCAAGTGGCCGCGAGCGCTCCCTCACTCCGCGGGTGGCGGCGGCGGCGTCACCTCCTCATCCGCGCGGGGCGTCCCGACCGCCGGCGTGCGGCCGCCGCCTCAAAGGGGCGTCAACTGCACCGGAAAGCCGGTCTCAGCGTCACCCAGACGAAGCGTGATCGGCTCCACTACTTCGATCTCGTCCACGCGGTACCCGTCGAGCCAGGTGCCGAACCGGCTCTCCAGGTCGACCGCGATCCATCCCCGCACCTCTGGCCGCAGCTCCAGGTGACGCCGCGACACCCGCTGGTCGGGACAGTCGAGCTGGGCGCGCGAGCCGCGGCCGACGATCGTCGTCTCCTGGATGACGCCCCCGCCGTTGGGCAGGGTGACCCGCAGCGCTCCCGGCATCGTGTCCTCCATCTCCATCTCCTGCGCGCGCGCCTCAGGAACCGCCGGCGACGGCGCGGATGATGATAAGCAGGAGCAGGATCGCCACCGTGATGACGCCGAGGATCACGAAGGCCCGCAGGAGGGGGTCGCGGCGGCGCGCCGGACGGCCGTAGCCGGCGCCGAATCCGGGCGCCGGGACACCGCCGGAGGGCGTGCCGGCGGTCCGGGGAGCGCCCGGTATCTGTTGCCGCCCCGGGCGTGACGCCCTGACCCGGACGTTGCCGGCGCCCGGCGGGCGCACCCGCGACGCGGCCGGCGTGGAGGCGCGCGCCCGCGCCCGGTACGCGGGGGTGGTGGGGGCGGCACCGGCGCCGGTCCAGGCGGGACGCGGGTGGGGATCGGGACCGGCGGGCCGGGGCGACCAGGAGGTGCGGGGTGGCCCCATCAAAGCCTGCGCCAGCGCGCCCGCCAGGTCGCCCGCACGCGGGTAGCGGGCCGCCGGATCCCGAGCCAGGCCGCGGGCGAAGACACCGTCCACGGCCGCCGGCAGCGCCGGGTTGAGCACCGAAGCCCGTGGCAGCGGTTTGCCGCCCAGATGCCCCGCGATCGCCTGGTGGCCGGTGCCGTAGGGCTGCTGTCCGGTCGCCGCCTCGAACAGGACGAGCGCGAACGAGTAGTCGTCCGAGCGGGCGTCGACCTGGCCGCTGCCGTAGCCCAACTGCTCCGGTGACATGTAGGTGGGGGTGCCGAGGGACATGCCGGTTTCCGTCATTCCTACGTCGCGAGTCGTGCGCGCGATCCCGAAATCTCCCAGCAGCGCGCGACCGTTGGGCATCGTGAGCAGGATGTTCTGGGGTTTGACGTCCCGGTGCACGACCCCTTGCGCGTGCGCGACGTCCAGCGCCTCCGCGATCTCGCCGCCCAGTCGCAGCAGTTCCGGGCGCGGAAGCGGCCCCCGCCGCTGACGGAGATCCTCGGCCAGCGTGCGCGACGGGGAGACCAGGTCCATCACGATGCACAGCAGGCCCCGGTCGTCGAACACGTCGTAGACCGCCACGATGTGTGGGTCGCGGAGCTTGGCCGTGGTCCGGGCCTCGCGGAGGAAACGCTCCCGCTGCACCTGGTCGGTGGCGATCGAGCGGTGGAGGACCTTGAGCGCGCGGTCCAGGTCGAGATCGTCGTGGTGCACGCGATAGACGTTTCCGAAGCCGCCGACTCCCAGACGCTCGACGACGGTATAGGAGCGGATCTTGCTTCCGATCAGGACATCGTCATCCATGGCGACAGCCGCAGCCCGGCGAGGGCGGCGAAGCGAATTGTCTCATGGGCGCCCAAGGTCCCCGCCCGGCGGCCGTCCCCGCGACCGGCGGGGTGCTGACGGGGCGTTCGGGACGCCATTCAATGCCTACCCTTAGGGGCGTGCAGACGAAGTCACTTCACGCGGGCGTGGACCTGGGTGGGACCAAGATCGAGACGGTGGTGCTGGATGGCCGCAGGGTCCTCGGCAGTCTGCGACTGCCCACCCCGCAGACCGGCGCCAAAGATGTGACCGAAGCCATCGTGGCCTCGATCACTGGGGCCATCGACGCCGCCGAGACCACGCGCCACCAGATCGCCGGCATTGGCGTCGGGAGCCCGGGCGCCATCGAGCCCGGCGGCTCCGTCGGCGACGCGCGCAACGTCCACGGGTTCGAGGGCGCGCCGGTGCCCTTGGGAAAGTGGCTCTCGGAGGCTTTCGGCGGGATCCCGGTCCAGGTCGACAACGACGTGCGGGTGGCGGTGCGGGGCGAATGGAAGCGCGGCGCCGGCCGCCCGTACAAGAGCCTCCTCGGTGTGTTCGTCGGCACCGGCGTCGGGGGCGGTCTGATCCTCGACGGCCGGCCGCGACTCGGTCACGGGGCCGCCGGCGAGGTCGGTCACACGCTGGTCAAGCCCGACGGGCGGCTCTGCAGCTGCGGACAAAAGGGTCACCTGGAGGCCTACGCGGGGCGCGGCTGCATCGAGGCGGAGGCCCGCCGCCTGGTGGAGAAGGGCCGCGACACCGACCTCTTCCGGCTGATGCGCCACCGGGGCCGCGACCGTGCCACCTCGGGCGTGATCGCGGCGGCGCTGAAGCATGGCGACAAGGTCACCCGCGGACTCATCGACGACGCGGTTTGGGCGCTCGGGATCGCGCTCGCCAACGTGCAGAACCTGCTCGACCTGGACGCCATCATCATCGGCGGCGGCCTCGGCGACCGGCTCGGTGACCCCTTCGTGAAAGCGGTCCGGGACGCGACCCTCCCGCGCCTGTTCGTCCCCGAGCACGCGCCGGCGTTCCTGGGCACCGAGCTTCGGGACCTGTCGGGCGCGGTCGGAGCGGCGGTGCTGGCCGGCGGATGACCCACACCGGATGAGCGGCTGGTCGGACACCGGCATTCCCGATCTGACCGGGCTCCGCGCCGTCGTCACCGGCGGCAACAGCGGCATCGGGTACTGGACGTCACTCCTGCTGGCTGCCCACGGCGCCACGGTGGTCATCGCCACCCGGGACGGGGGACGGGGGGGCGCCGCGGTCGCCCGCATCCGCGAAGACGTGCCGCGCGCGCGGGTCGAGCCCTCGCTCCTCGACCTCGCCGATCTCTCCTCGGTGCGCGCGTTCGCGGAGCGGGAGTCGGCGTCGGGGGCGGCGCTCGACCTGCTGGTCAACAACGCGGGCATCGCGTTCGCGCCCTACCGCCACACCCGGGACGGGTTCGAGAGCACGGTCGGGACCAACCACCTGGGCCACTTCGCGCTCACCGGCCTGCTGCTGCCCCGCCTGCTCGCCGCCCCGGCGCCGCGCGTCGTGGTGGTGGCCAGCAACGCCGCCCAGCGTGCTCGGATCGACTTCGACGACCTGCAGGGGGAGCGTCACTACGACCGCTGGCGGGCCTACGGTCAGTCGAAGCTGGCGAACCTGCTCTTCGTGCGCGAACTGGCGCGCCGGGCGGAGGAGGCGCGGACGCCGCTGCTGACCGCGGCGGCTCACCCCGGATTCGCCGCCACCGGGCTCGCCTCCGGCATCGGCGGCCCACGCTGGCTGGGTCGCCTGGGCACCGGCTTTATGGCCCTGTTCGGAGCCCCCCCGCGCCGCGGCGCGCTGCCCACGCTCTACGCGGCCACCATGACTGTCCCGAGCGGCTCCTACTGGGGCCCGGGCGGGGACGGCCGGGGCCCGGCGCCGGCGGCGCTGCCCCCGGCCGCGCTCGACCTCGACGTGGCCCGCCGCCTGTGGGAGGTCTCCGAACGGCTCACCGGCGTGCCCTTCGCCCTCTGATTGGGCCGTCGGTGCACCAACCGCCCGGTTGCGCTGCTCAGAATGGGGCGTTGGTGCACCAACCCGGTTGCGCTGCCCATGGGAGGTAACAGATGGAAGAGCGCGTGCTGGTCACCGGGGCGCTGGGCTGCATCGGCAGCTGGGTCGTCCACCTCCTCCATCAGCGGGGCCTGGGGATCGTGGCCACGGACCTGGGTGAGGATCGACAGCGCTGGCGGCTGCTCGACCCCGCTCTCGACGAGGCGGTGTGGCTGCATCACTGCGACGTGACCGACGTCGACTCCCTCTCCCGCCTGGTCGCGGATCAGGGTGCGACTCGCCTCATTCACCTGGCCGCGCTCCAGGTCCCCCTCGCCCGTGCCCGCCCGCTGCTGGGCGCGCGCGTCAACGTCGAGGGCACGACCGCGGTGCTGGAGGCGGCCCGGCGCAACGTCGACCAGGTCCGCGGCACCGTCTTCGCCAGCTCGGTGGCGGTCTACGGTCCCGCCGACCGCTACCCGCCCGGGCCGCTCGCCCACGACGCCCCGCCTGCGCCGGCCACGCTGTACGGCGCCCACAAGCTGTGCGACGAGTGGCTGGCCCGGGTCTACGCGGCCGACTGGGGCGTGCGCTCGATCGGGCTCCGGCCGCTCACCGTCTACGGCCCCGGGCGCGACCAGGGGGTGACCTCCAGCCCCACGCTGGGGATGCTCGCGGCCGCCGCCGGCCGTCCCTATCGCATCGCCTGGGGCGGGCGGAGCGGCTACTGCTACACGCAGGATGTGGCCGCCGCTTTCATCGCCGCGGCGCTGGCGGCCGACGACGGCGGCCCCGCCGAGACCTATAACCTGCCGGTGGAGACGGCGGAAATGACCGAGGTGGTGGACCTGATCCGGGCCGCGGCGCCGGGCGCGGAGGTGGAGGCCGGCGAAGAGAGCCTCCCCTTCGCGGTCGCCGTCGATCCGGAGGCGGCGCGGGGGCGCCTCGGCCCCCTCCCCCGCACCCCGCTGCGCGAGGGGGTCGCCACCACCATCGCCACCTTCCGGTCCGCCATCGGCGAAGGCCGCCTCGACCCCGGCTCCATTCTCGCCGCCTGAGGAGATCCGCCATGCCACTCGCACCTTCCGGTCGCCAGGTCACCCTGCGAGCCCACGATCAGGAGCTCGTCGTCGTGGAGGTGGGTGGAGGCCTTCGGGCGTACACGTGGGAAGGCCGCCCGCTGCTCGATCCTTACCCGGAGACCGACATGGCGCCCGGCGCGCACGGTCAGCCGCTCCTCCCCTGGCCCAACCGTCTCGAGGGAGGGAGCTACGAGTTCGACGGCGAACACCAGCAGACCCCCATCTCGGAGCCGGAGCTGGGCAACGCGATCCACGGGCTGACGCGCTGGCGCAACTGGGTGGTGGAGGAGGAGGAACAGCGGGCGCGGCTCGTGCTCCTGCTCCACCCGGAGCCCGGCTACCCGTTCCTGCTCCGGCTGGCGCTGACCTACAGCCTGTCGCCGGAGGGCCTGAAGGTGACGCTCGAGGCCGAGAACCTGGGCCCGCGGGCGCTGCCCTTCGGCGCCGGCTTCCACCCCTACCTGCACCCCGGCGGCGACCGGGTGGACGGCGCGAGCCTCCGGCTTCCCGCGCGCACCGCGCTGGAGGCCGACCAACGAATGCTGCCGACCGGCCGCACCCACCCGGTGGCGGGACCGACCGAAGACTTCGTGGCCGCCCGGGAGATTGGCACCGAGGTGGTCGACGGCTGCTTCACCGATCTCGAGCGCGACCCGGACGGCCGGGCGCGGGTGCGGCTGCAGGGCGCGGACGGGCGGACGGTGGTCCTCTGGTGCGATCAGGCCTACCAGTTCCTGCAGGTCTTCACGGGCGACACCCTGGCGCCCGCCCTGCGCCGCCGCGGGCTGGCGGTGGAGCCGATGACGTGCCCTGCCAACGCGTTCCGCAGCGGGACCGGCCTGCTCCGGCTGGACCCGGGCGGCCGCTTCCAGGGCGAGTGGGGCCTGGCGCTGGAGTAGGGGGATCAGGATGACGGCGGAGGCCAGCCTCTACGAAGCGGCGGGCGGGGAGCCGGCGATCCGGGCCCTGGCTCACGCCTGGCACCTGCGCTGCCTCGCCGATCCGGTCGTGAGCCATGCCTTCTTGCACCCCGACCTGCATCCCGAGCACGAGGCTCGTCTGGCGGCCTACTGGGGGGAGGCGCTGGGCGGACCGCCCACCTATACGAGGACTGTCGGCGACCAGAGCCACGTGATGCGGCTGCATTCGGGCAACGGGGAGCACCAGGAGATGGACGAGCGGGCACAGCTCTGCTTCGCGCTTGCCATGGACGACGCCGGTCTCCCCCCTGACCAACGGCTGCGCGCCGCGCTCGCGGCCTGGTTCCGGTGGGCGACCGCCGACCTGGCCCGCTATCCCCGCTCGCCGGACGAGGTGCCCGCGGGCCTGATGCTCCCGCGCTGGTCGTGGGAGGGACCGGTGTCCGGGTAGCGCAGGGCCCCGAAATCCACGGCCGGCCCGAGCTACGTGTCCCCGCGTACGCTGTCCCCGCGCCCGCGTAGCCGGAGGATCCGCGCGCCGGCGGACGCCAGGCGAGGTGACGGTACGGGAGCCTTGAGTTGATGGAGTCCACGGGCGTGCCGAGAGTGATCGCCAACCCGATGTCAGGGGAGCGAATCGTCGTGCGCCAGACGGCCGAGGACACCGGGGGCGAGCTCTTGGTGTTCGACCTCTACCTCCCCTCGGGGGCGAGGGTTCCCTCCGGTCACACCCACCCCACCCAGACCGAACGCTTCACCGTGCTGAGCGGCGAGCTGCGGTTCCGGGTCGGACGCCGCGTCGTGCACGCGGTGGCGGGTGAGAGCGTGAGCGTCTCCCCCGGGACCCCGCACTGGTTCCGAAACGACGGACCCGACGAAGCGCACGCGCTGGTCGAGGTTCGGCCCGCACTCCGGATGCAGGAGCTGTTCTGGGAGAGCGGTCACCTCCGCGAGGTGGGCGTCTTCGGGCTGCGCCTGCCCGCTCCGGGGGCTCTGGCGCGCTTTCTGCGCGACTTCGAAGCGGAGGTGGCGGTCCCCGTCCTGCCCCGCTGGCTGGTGCGGCCGGTCCTGGCCCTGGCCGCGCTCTCGCGGGGTGGAAACGGTCCCGCCCGATGACCATCCTGCTCGTCCACCCCCACCCCGACGACGAGGCGATGCTCACCGGGGGCCTGATCCTGCACGCCCACGCCGGGCGCCGGCGGGTGGTGCTGGCGACGGCCACTCGCGGCGAGGAGGGGGTCGCGCCGCCCGGCGGACTTGACGCCACCGCCTCGCCGGCCTCGATCCGGGTCCGGGAGCTGGAGCGGGCGTGCACACTGCTGGGGGTCGACCGCCAGGTGTTCCTCGGGTTCCGGGACTCGGGTCTGGACGGATCGGCGCCGGCGCTCCCCGCGGACGCGTTCAGCGCCGTCCCGCTGGCCGCGGCCGCCGCCCCGATCGCCGACCTGCTCCGGGAGGAGCGGCCGGCGGTGGTGGTGACCGCCACCCCCGACGGCACCTACGGGCACCCGGATCACGTCCGCGCCCACCAGGCCACCCTGGCGGCCGTGGATCAGCTCCGGTCGGAGGGCTGGTCCCCGGCCACGGTGGCGATGGTGGCCTTTCCGCATGGCGCCGCGGCGCTGGCCGTCCATGGATTGCTCGCGTTCGGCCTCCGCCCCTCCGCCTGGCTCCTGGGCGAGGGTTCCGCGACCGGGTGGCCCGGGACCACCGTGCGCTACGCCGTGCTCGGCCGCCTCATGACCCGGAAGCGGGCAGCCATGCTCGCGCACCAGAGCCAGCTGCGCGGATGGATGGGGATGGTGGTCCGGATACCGCCGCTCTGCCGACTCGTGTTCGGCGTCGAGCGGTACGTGGTCGCGGGGAGCCCGGCCGGAGTGGTCGAAGAGCGGAACCTGTTCGCGCATGTCTAACAGCGCCTGGGGTCGCGGCGCCGGCTTCGCGGCCGCCGCCACCGCGGGCACGATCGCCGCCGCCGCCATGCTCCCGCTCGCCCTCGAGCTGCGCCTGGCGCCGCCCACCCGTCCCATCGACGAAGCCTGGCGCCAGGTGCCGGTCGGGCCGCGCGGGAGCACGGCGCTCGGGATCAGCTTCCGGCCGCTGCAGGCGGAGGCGCTGGGACTGGAGCCGGCGCCGACGCTCGAGCGGCTGCTCGGCTATCCCTTTTCCCTGCTGCGCCTGGCGGCCTACTGGAACCGTGTCGAGCCCCGGCCGGGCGAGCTGGACACCGACCAGCTGGACCGGATGCTGGAGGCGGCGGAGCGGGCCGGCAAGCAGGTCGTGCTGGGACTTGGCCCGATCAAGAACTTCGGCTATCCGGAGTTCTTCGTCCCCTCGCACCGTCTTCCGCAACCGCTGCCCGAAGGCACCCTGGTCACCGAGCGGTCACACCCCGACCTCCTGGCCGCCGCCGAGGACCTCCTGCGCCGTCTCGTGGACCGGTACCGGGGTCACCGTGGAATCATCGCCTGGCAGGTGGAACACGAGGCCGTCGACCCGCTCGGGAACGAGCACTCCTGGCGCCTTGCCGAATCCTTCGTGCGGCGGGAGGTGGCCGCCGTTCGCGCGTCCGATCCCGATCGCCCGATCCTGCTCAACGGCTTCCTGCCCACCTCCCAGGCGGTGCGGGTCTTTCAGTGGTGGCGCACCCGCGACCAGGGAGACTCCCTCGACGTCGCCCAGCGGCTGGCCGACGTGGTGGGGATCGACTATTACCCGCGGCACGCGATGGCGGCCGTCGGACCCCTGACCGCGTACCTGGACGCCAGACGCAGCCCGCTTCGACCCCGGCGCCTGTCGGGTCTGCTCTCATGGGCCGCCGCCGGCGAGCGCAGGATCTGGCTGGCGGAAGGCCAGGCGGAACCCTGGGAGGCGGTGACGGTACCCCCGGACCCGGGCCGGAGGGCGATGGCCAGCTGCGGCCCCGCCGACGTGATCCGCGTCTACAACGACGCGGTGGAGGCGTCGCGTGCAGCGGGTGCCGAGCTGGGCGCGTACCTCTTCTGGGGCGCCGAGTACTGGGTTCTCCGCGCGCAGGGTGGCGACCCCAGCTATCTGGGCGCATTCGAGCGGGTGCTCGAAGAAAGCGGTGCTGGCTTGACCCGGTGAGCGCCGACTGGACCTGGGACGAGACGCTCTTCGCCGGTGCCGCCCGCTACTACGAGCGGGGCCGCCTCCCGTATCCGCCCGACCTGGCCGGCGCCTTCGCCCGAGCGCTCGACCTCGACGGCCACGGTCGCCTGCTCGACCTCGGTTGCGGTCCCGGCTCGGTCGCGCTCCGCCTGGCCGGGCTCTTCGAGGAGGTGGTCGGTGTCGACGCCGACGCCGGGATGATCGAAGAGGCCTGGCGCCTTGGTGGCGAGCGCGGGATCCGCAACGCCCGCTTCGTGCACCGCCGGGCGGAGGAGCTGCCGGCCGGGCTGGGCCGGTTCCGGGTCGTGACCCTCGCCGCGTCGTTCCACTGGATGGACCGGCCCCGGGTGGCCGCCCTGGTCGGGTCGATGGTCACGCCCGGCGCTGCGGTCGTGCACGTCGACGAGCGGCGAGACCTGCCAGTCCTGCGGGAGGGGATGCCCCACCCCGTCCCGCCGGAAGCCGAGATCGACGCGCTCCTGCGGAGCTACCTGGGGCCAGAGCGGCGGGCCGGCCGGTCGATCCGGACCAGCTCTCCGAGTGGCGAGCCCGCCGTCTTCCGGGCCGCCGGCTTCGACGGTCCGGACGACGTGCTGATCCCCGACGGCAGAGTCCTGGAGCGAACCGTGGACCAGATCGTCGCCGGCACGTTCTCCCTCTCCTACGCCGCACCCCATCTCTTCGGCGATCGCCGGGCGGCGTTCGAGCGGGACCTCAGATCGCTTCTTCTGGCAGCTTCTCCGGAGGGGCTGTTCTCGGTCCGGCGCCCCGACGGCGTGCTCCACATCTACCGACCGGCACGCGCGTAGGCGCTCGCCCCGGGCCGGACCTACGAACCCTCCTGGACCGGTCATGAGGGGACGGCCGCACTCGCTGCGCTTCTCGGCGGCGCCTTACATCTGCACCACCTGGCCGGTTTCCGGCCACGCCTCTAGGTTTTTCGCACGCGCGGATCGCAGCGGGAGGGAGACACTGTGGGCAGACGGCCACCGCTGCCCAAGGGTGAGGAGTGCGAAGCGTGACGACAGAGACGCGAGGCGTCGGCGCCGGCGAAGATTCCGCCGACTTGAGGGCTCGTCAGGTCGAAGAGCAGATGACCGACGATGAACGCTTCTCGCTCCTCGTCAGTGTCATGGGCGTGAACGACGTCGTCACGGTCCGGGACCCCCGAATCCCGGCGGGCGCTCCGATGAGCGCCGGCTACGTGCCCGGCGTCCCCCGGCTCGGGGTGCCGGCCCAGCTGATGAGCGACGCCAGCCTCGGCGTCACCAACCCGGGCTACCGCGAGGACGACAGCGCGACCGCGCTGCCCGCGGGGATCGCCCTGGGCGCGAGTTTCAACCCGGGGCTGGCGCGCACGTCCGGCGGGATGGTGGGCCGGGAGGCGCGCAGTCGCGGCTTCAACATCCAGCTCGCCGGCGGCATCAACCTCCATCGCGACCCTCGCAACGGCCGCAACTTCGAGTATCTCTCCGAGGATCCGTTGGTAAGCGCGACGCTGGCCGCGGAATCGATCAACGGGATCCAGGGCGAAGGTGTGATTTCGACCATCAAGCACTACTCGCTCAACTGCAACGAGACGAACCGGCACTGGCTCGACGCGATCATCGACCCGGACGCGCACCGCGAGTCGGACCTGCTCGCCTTTGAGATCGCGATCGAGCGGTCGCACCCGGGCGCGGTGATGACGGCTTACAACAAGATCAACGGCGAGTACGCGGGCAGCAACAGCGTCCTGATCAATGACGTGCTCAAGAGCGCCTGGGGCTATCCCGGCTGGGTTATGTCCGACTGGGGGGGAACTCCGGGCTGGGAGAGCGCGCTCGCCGGACTCGATCAGGAGTCGGGGCTGCAGATCGACTTCATGTTGTGGAAGCAGGTGTGGTTCACCGACCAGCTCCGGAGGGCATATGGCGACGGCAGGCTGCCCACGGAGCGACTCTCGGACATGGTGCGTCGCATCCTGCGCTCTCTGTTCGCGGTCGGTGTCGACAGCTGGGGTCCACCTCCGCACGTCGACATGGCGGAGCACAACGAGATCGCGCTCGAGACCGCTCGACAGGGCATCGTGCTCCTGAAAAACGACGGCGCGTTGCCGCTGGCGGCCACCGAGCACATGAAGATCGCGGTGATCGGCGGCCACGCCCAGGTTGGGGTACCGACCGGATGCGGTTCGAGCGCGGTCTTGCCGCCGGGTGGCTACGCCGAGGTGATCAAGCTCGGTGGGCCGGGGATTATGGGGCCCCTGCGCAACCTCTACCTGTTCCCCTCCTCGCCCCTCGTGGAGCTGAAGAAGCTGCTCCCGAACGCTGAGATTGAGTTCGACCCCGGCATGAGCCCGGCCGAGTCGGCGTCGATGGCGAAGCACTCCGACCTCGCCATCGCCTTCGGAATCCGGGTCGACAGCGAGGGCTTCGATGATGCGGATCTCTCCCTGCCCTGGGGGCAGGACGCGGTGATCGAGGCGGTGGCCGACGCCAACCCGAACACGATCGTGGTGCTCGAAACCGGCAATCCGGTGACGATGCCGTGGCGGGACAAGGTGAGGGCGATCGTCGAGGCCTGGTACCCGGGCCAGGCCGGCGGCCAGGCGATCGCCGAGGTGCTCACGGGCGCCGTCAATCCGTCGGGCCGGCTTCCGATCACCTTCCCGGGCGATCTCGCCCAGACACCGCGCCCCGATTTACCCGGACTGGGAATGCCCTGGGGTACCGAGACCACCATTACCTACCAGGAGGGCGCTGAGGTCGGATACCGCTGGTTCGCGGCCAAGCAGGAACAGCCCCTTTACGCGTTCGGCCATGGGCTCGGCTATACCCAATTCGCCTACTGCGATCTGCAGGTGTCCGGCGGGGAGACGGTGACCGCGAGCTTTGTCGTCACCAACACCGGCACGCGCCCGGGCGCGGACGTGCCGCAGCTCTACCTGACGGAGGCGGCCGGCGACAAGCGGACGCGGCTGCTTGGTTTCGAGAGGGTCGAGCTGGAAGCGGGCGAGTCGAAACCGGTCACACTCATCGCTGAGCCGCGTCTGCTGGCGCGCTACGACGCGAGGGCCGGACAGTGGCACATCGCGGCCGGAACCTACCGAGTTGTGCTCGGCAGTGCCGCTGATACCGCGGTGCTGAAAGCGGACACGACCCTGGGAGAGCGCCTCTTCGGAAGCTGACCGGGTTCAGGCGGAGTTCCACCGTATGCGCCGCTGATCATGCAAGTATCGAGGCTTGATCGGCAACCCAAGGGAGCGGTCTCGGCGCGTGACCCGGCTCGTAACTGAAAGGAGGCGGCACATGACCGACAGCACCACCGGCCGACCGGTGGCCGTCCCGCCGTACCTGGCGGTCGGATTGTCGACGATCGTGCACGGCATCGGCGCACGTCGCCACATCGACCGGAACCTGGCCATCGTCGAAGACGCCATCCACGCCGCCGTCTCGATCATCGGCATCAACATGCCGGTGAAGCTGATCGCCCTCGCCGAGGGAGCGCTGACCGGATTCACGGACGAGATCTTCGACATCCCGCACGTGGCGGCGGCGGACGAGCTGTTCATCGACATCCCGGGGCCTGAGACCGAACGCCTGGCCGGGCTCGCCCGCCACTATGAGACCTACATCGTGGCCCAGTGCAAGGCGCGCTGGACAGAGGTGATCCCGGACCGCTTCTTCAACTGCCTGTTCGTCATCTCGCCGCAAGGAGATTTGGTCCACCGCGCGGCGAAGAACCACGTCTGGTGCCGCGAACGGTCGTGCACCCCGCACGACGTCTACGACCGCTGGGTCGAGGTGTTCGGCGATGGCATCGAGGCCTTCTACCCGGTCCTCCGCACCTCAGACGTCGGCAACCTGGGCACCATCTGCTGCAGCGACGGCGAGTACCCGGAAGCCGTGCGAGCGCTCGCCTTCAGCGGGGCCGAGGTCGTGTACCGCCCGAGCGAGGCCGTGCCGATGACGCAGTCGGGATCAGAGCCGGGCGGCACGTGGCTGCTCCAGAACCGCGCTCACGCGCACTTCAACAACGTCTACATGATCTGCCCCAACGTGGGCCCCGTCTACGTCCACCCGGAGATGGAGCACCCGTTCGACATCGGCGGCGGAAACTCGCACATCGTGGACTATCAAGGCCACGTGGTCGGACACACCCTATCCGGAAGCAACAGCTTTGTCGCCGGCATCGTCGACATCGAGGCGCTGCGTCAATTCAGGGCTATGAACCTCAATTCCAACTGGATGAAAGATCTTCGCACCGAGGTCTTCCGGCGCATGTACGAAGAGCCCATCCACCCGGCCAACCTATGGCTGGAGCAGGAACCGCTGCGGCACGCGCAGGTGGACGACATCTATCGCGGCAACATCCGGCGCCTGGTCGAGCGCGGGTCGTACACGCCGCCGGCGGCCGCCTTTCCGGGCGCTCGCTACCAAGCCGCCCCTGACAGCGCGGGAGACGACGATTGGGCCACCGTTCGCCGGCTCTGGGGCGATGAGCGCGCTGAACCGGCGGCGCCGGGAGGGCGCTGAGGAGCTGGGATTCCGTGCGGGGGTTGTTCGAGGCGCCGCTCGCGGTGCCTCGGCCCCCCGGCCGCGGGGTATCTACCCGAACAGAGAGCGGATGATGACCAGCGGCAGGGACCCACCCCTGCCGGGACTCCCGTTCAGCACCGCCACGAACGCCATCAAGATCGTCACCAGAACACTGGCAAAGATGACGATGTCATACCGCGGTGGCAGCGAGTGGCCGGCGACCACGTAGCCTCCGGACCAGGTCTGTATGGCGACCACGGCGGCAGGGCCACCCGCCTCCGTGTAGGGCCACTCCCCGAGGCGCGCTTCTTGCAACCGGGCACGCCGGCCCGTGGTCACCGATCTTGCGGGTCGTCCTGGGCGCGTGCAGGGACGGTGACGAGTGCGACGCTAGGCGGACTCCTCGTTTTCGACGAAGTGCTTGAGGGCCCCGAGCATGCTCTGCCAGTTGCCACGCGAGTGCTCGACCTCGTCGGGGCTGCCGTTGTTGTCCTGGCTCAGGCTCACCCGCGTGCTGTCCCCGATTTCGGCGAGACGGTAGGTGATCGTGTGGTAGTTGTCGGGCACGTCGGGCAGCCCGGTCAGAGGGCTGAAGTGGGTCACGACGAGCAGCGCACTTGGTCGGACCTCGATGACGGTCCCCTTGTCCCGATAGGGGCGCCCGTTGTAGTCGCCCGACCAGGTGATGGTGCTGCCGGGCACCCAGTCGGTCTCTACCGTTGCCCCCAGGAAGTATTGCTTGATGGCCTCCGGGTCGGTGAGCGCCCGCCAAACCTTGGCGGGTGGTGCCGCGATTTCGATCTCCGCGGTGGCGACGAGCCCTGCCATGTCGTTCCTCCTTTGCTCGATGAATGTATGACTGGATCATACATAGTAGTACCCTGGTCTTGTGGAAGCGTCGAGTGCTGACCTGCGCCTGACCAATCTCCTGGCCGCGACCGCGGTCGGACTGACCGACCGACTCCGGGAGCTGGGTCCTGAGGTCGCCGGGATGGACACCGCCGCCGCGACGGCGCTGGTCGCGCTGATCGATTTCTCCCCGCATGGCTCGCTGCGCCGGCTCAGTCAGGTCCTCGGATTGACTCACTCCGGGGCCGTGCGCTTGGTCGACCGTCTGGCGGCGGCTGGACTTGTCGAGCGAGAGGTGGCGCGGGACCACCGATCCCGGACGGTGGGCCTGACAGGTAAGGGCCGCTCAACGGCGCTGGCTTTGCGCGCGGGGCGAAGCTCTGCCGCGGCGGCGCTCCTGGAGGGCCTCACCGACCGTCAACGTGCGCAGCTGAGCCGTGCCTGCGAGGTCCTGATTGGCAATCTCACGCAGCAGCGGTTGGCTCAGCGGGCAGCGGGAACGCCGCCGGCTGCGGGGGCGCTGTGCCGATGGTGCGACTTCGGGGCCTGCGGACGGCCGAGCGGCAACTGCCCGGCGGCTGCGGCCGCATCGGCCCAGAGCAGAGCCAGTCGCCGCTCTCGGCGTGACGGGCCACCGCGTCAGTTGCCACCCCTCGCGGCCGTCGACCTCGAGTCTGAAAGCTAGCGCCTGGCGAGGAAGTCCAGCACCCGGCCCTTGAGCAATGTGGCAGCTGCCTCGTCATAGGTCGGCAGGGTGGGGTCGGCGAAATAATGCTGATCGCCCGGGTAGAGGAAGAGCTCTCCCTCGGGTGCTTCGGCCACCAACTCGCGGGCCGCGTCGAGGTCGCCCTCGGTCGTGAAGATCGGGTCGCGGTCCATTCCATGCACCTGCACTGGGACCGCGCGCGGCCAGGTTGTCCCGAAGGCCGACGGCGGGACGCAGGAATAGAAGAAGAGCGCGCCGCGGGCGCCGGGCCTGGTCTGTGCCAGCTTCTGCGCCGGGAGTACGCCAAGTGAGAATCCGGCATAGACCAAGTCCGGCGGCAGGTCCTGGACCGCCTGCTCGCCGCGCCTGATCACCTCGTCGGGGAACCCGATCTCCTCCGCGTGCGCCAACCCGGCATCGATCGAGGGGAACGTACGGCCCTCGAATAGGTCGGGGGTGTGCACTGTGTGACCCGCATCTCGCAGCTCGTCGGCGAAGGTGACCATTCCGGTGGTCAGTCCGAGGGCGTGGTGAAACAGGACAACGATGGCCATAGCGGGACTGTAGGGAACCGCCTTGCCGAACTGCCGGTGCCCGCGCCCCGCGACAGCGGCCTCCGGCCGTGCCGATAACGTCCGTGTGCGGTCCGCGTTACACACACTTTCAGTAAGGTATGCTGATCTCAGTTCGAATAGCAGCACACTGCTAGCAACGGTCCTTGGGGACAGTGGCCGGACCATTATCAACCGGACCATCCGCCGGTGGCTTGCATTCGGGCTGGGGGCGTCTGCGGGCGCCCGGGCCGCCTACCCGATTGCCGGGCAATCGGGCACCCCTGTGCCGCCAACCCCGTAAAGCAACGGCGTTGCCCCCTGGCGGCCCCTTCCCCCTCAGGGTGTCCCTTGCGGGGACACCGGGAGGGTGCGTACGCCCGAAGGGACACTGAATGGTCGAGGTAGCCGGGGCCGCGTGGCCAAGCGCCAGCTCAGCACCTTCCTCAAGCGGGGCCACGGCGCGGTGTACCCTCGCCGTGACCGAGGGCCGAAGTGATTCCAAGAGCTCGGCCGAACATCGGAGGAGCGAGCATGACGGAACGGCAGCTCGGCGTCGGCGTCATCGGGTGTGGGCTCATAGGCCAGCGTCAGCACCTGCCCAACCTGGTGCGAAACCCGAGAGCCAAGGTCGTGGCCGTGGCCGACGTGAACCCGGCCCGGGCCAGGTGGGCGGCGGACGAGTTCGGCGTCGAGCACGTCTACGAGGACTTCCACGACCTGATCGCGCGATCCGACATCGACATGGTCACCGTCGCCACCTGGCCCCAGGCGCACGCCGCACCGGTGATCGCGGCCGCCGAGGCGGGCAAGCACGTGCTCTGCGAGAAGCCGATCGCGATGACGGTTGAGGAGGCCGACGCGATGGTCGCCGCCTGCGAGAAGGCCGGCGTCAAGTTCACGATGGGCTACCAGCAGCGCTTCGGCACGGAGCTGCCGCTGGTCAAGCAACTTCTCGACGAGGGCTTGGTCGGGAAGGTCATGGGCATGTCCACCATCGGTGTCGGCCCGTCCCGGCACTACACCCCCTGGTTCATGCACAAGGCCGAGGGCGGGGGTGGTGTCCTCATGGACTGGGGGATCTACACCGCGCACAACCTGATCTGGCTCCTGGGCCCGGTGCGTTCGGTGTACGCCTACGCCACCACCTTCCGGAAGGAGGTCGTGGTGACGGGCCGGGTCTCGGAGCTGGCCGGTCGCGACATGCTGGTCTCCGACGTCGACGTCGAGGACACGGCGGCGATCACGCTCCAGTTCGCCAGCGGCGCCATGGGCGTCTGGTACGCGGCCTGGGCGGTGGCCGCCGGGCACGGGGGTATGTCGATCGACGGGTCGGATGGCTCGATCGAGACCCACCGTGGCAGAGGGGGCGTCGACCTCTACACCAATCGTCTGGAGGAGCCGGCATTCGTCCACGGCTGGCGTCACATCCCCACCACCGAGCCGCCGCTGCCCGAGCTCCACTACCGCAAGCTCGCCCACCTCGTCGACGCCGTGCTCGACGACAAGCCGCTCCAGTTCACCGGGGCCGACGGGCGCGACGCGCTGGAGCTCGTCCTCGCCATCTACCGGTCGGCCGAGACCGGTCAGCGGGTCGACCTGCCGCTGCCCCGGACTCCCCTCACCGAGCGCCAGGAGGCGGCCGCCTCCTGACCTGGCGATGACCGAGGGACCCGACCTGCGGGTCCCCGTCGCCACCGGTCGGCAATGGTGCCCAGCAGCATACGGGCGAGAACCCTTGGTGCCGACAGTTACCCTTTCGGTCCGGTTTGCCGTCGCCGTGGACGGAGAGTGGGATCACCACCTCGGCGGACCCATGCGGCGGTGCCTTGGATTCAACATGAGCGGACTGCAAGGGCCGGCTGCCCGCACCCCCGGCACAGAAAGTAATGAACGGACCTTCGACCACGACGGCATGGGCAGTGTGCTCGCATGGGGGACCTGGATCTTCAGCTGTCGATGGCGTTCCTGACCAACGGGTTGAGGCCCGCGCACTTCGCACTGGCAACGGACGCGGCCGGGCACACGACGGTGACCGTCGCTCCGGACGATACGGGCGCTCGCCGCGAGCAAATGTTGTGGGACGCGTGCGAGCAGCGGCTAGAGAGCCGGGCTGAGTACGTGGGACAGGTCCCCCGCGGAGCATCCGACCACATGCGGTCGGTCGAAGCCTTGCAACGGTTTTCGAGTTCGGTACGCGAAGTGTGCCGCGTGCTGTTCACGTTCGGCTGATCCAACGTCACGGACGCGCGGCACGGTCAGTCGGAAGTGACAGGGTCTTGGTGGTTGTTCAGGGGAAGCCGGGCGTGCCACATGGGCGCGTCCCGGGGACGCGTGGTTAGACAAATCGGCGGTGGAGCAGCGCAGGTGCCGGTGATGTGATGGGGAGGATCGGCTCAACTGTTCGCTAATTTGTCGAGGGTCGCGCGAATGTAGCAGGGCGAGCCGCGGTGGGAAGCCTAGCCTGCGCGAATGGGCACCTCTCCAAGGGGGACGACATCTGCCCCGTCATCGTGGCGTGCTGTGATCTCACTGGAGCGGCCGGCCACCAACTTCGACGACCCGAAGCTCGAGTGGCGCCGCCTCTTCTCGGAGATGCTTGGCACATTCCTTCTGGTCCTCGCCGGGGCGGGCGGCGCCGTCGTCAACGCCACGAGCCACGGGGAGATCAGCAGGACGGCCGCCGTTGCCGCCCCCGGGCTGACGGTGATGGCGATCATCCTCTTTATGGGCGCCGTCTCCGGTGCCCACCTCAACCCGGCCGTCACCCTCTCGTTCGCGGTCCGGGGAGACTTTCCGTGGCGACGGGTCCCCGGGTACATCGTCGTCCAGCTGGTTGCGGCTACACTCGCGTGTCTGTTCCTGGCCGCGGTCTTCGGCAAGGTCGGACAGCTCGGGGCCACGGAGCCGGGTCCGAACGTGCCGGACTGGCAGGCGATGATCGTCGAGCTCGCCTTGACCGCAGGGTTGGTCAGTACCATCCTCGGTACGGCTTCCCGGGCGCAGAACGTGGGCCCGATGTCGGCCGTCGCAGTCGGTGGCTATATCGTCTTGGCAGGCCTCTGGTCGAGTCCGATCAGTGGGGCGTCGATGAACCCGGCACGATCGTTTGGTCCTGACCTCGTGCTCGCCAACTTCTCGCATTACTGGGTCTACGTCGTTGGCCCCCTCGCCGGTGGTCTCCTCGCGGTTGGGTTCGCGTGGATTCTCCGGGGCCGTGGCGGAGACGTCGGTGGGCTGGCTGCCGCCCGGGGGCTGGATGCTGAGGTTATAGCGGCGCAGCGTGCGGAGAAGGCGGGGCGCGCCCAGGAGGATGCGGCGTCCCACACGACAGACGGTAGCTGAGTCATACTGCCCCGGACGAAGCGACGGGGGCGCAGGATTCCAATTCGGGACCCGCAATGAGAGCCCCCGACCCGACCGGCTTGACGCAATCCTGAGTTCGGGGCGGTTGCAGTAAACGTTGCGGAGCGCTCGCCATGTGGCGGCCCTGTCCTGGATGTCTTCGAGCTGGTTCCGAACTCAAACGGTGGTGCCGGCGCAGGGATTCGAACCCTGGACCAAAGGCTTAAAAGGCCCCTGCTCTGCCTGACTGAGCTACGCCGGCGCGGCCCTGGCGAGGATACCTATCGACTCTCCCCCTCCTTCGTGAAGAGGGCCAGCAGCTCGTAGACGACGTGCGCGGCGGCGATCGCGGTGACCTCGGCGTGGTCATACGCCGGGGCCACCTCGACGACGTCGGCGGCCACGATCCGAAGCCCCGCCAGACCTCGCAGCAGAGCCAGCAGCTCGCGGCTGAGCAGGCCACCCGCCTCCGGCGTCCCGGTGCCGGGCGCGAGACCAGGATCGATGACGTCGATATCGACCGAGACGTAGAGCGGCGTGTCCCCCACCCGCTCCCGGATCTCGCGACACACATCCGCTGCGCCGCGGTCCGCCACGTCCATGGTTTGGATCACGTGAAAGCCGAGGTTGTGGTCCTCACTCAGGTCCTCGGGGCTGAACAGCGGTCCCCGGATCCCGACGTGAACCGACCGTTGCGGCGCCAGCAGCCCCTCTTCGGAGGCCCGCCGGAATGGCGTCCCATGCGTGATCGCGGCGCCGAAATACGTGTCCCAGGTGTCGAGGTGAGCGTCGAAGTGGACGACCGCCACCGGGCCGTGCCGGCCTGCCACCGCGCGCAAGAGTGGGAGCGCGATCGTGTGGTCGCCGCCGATCGAGACCAGGTGACCATCGCCGGCCACGAACGGGGCCGCCCCCGCCTCCATCTCACGGACTGCGGTCTCGATGGAGAAGGGATTGACCGGAAGGTCACCGGCGTCCACCACCTGCTGGGCCGTCAACGGCTCGGCGCCGAGCGGCACGTGATAGGGGCGCAGCAGCCGTGAACCTTGCCGGACCGCCTGCGGCCCGAAACGCGCACCGGGCCGGTAGGTGACCCCGGCGTCGAACGGGATACCGAGGATCGCCACGTCCCACCGTTCCACCTCGTCGATGCGGGGAAGGCGGGCGAAGGTCGGCGCGCCGGCGAAGCGTGGGACCACCATCGCGTCGAGCGGGCCCTTGACGGGCTCACCTTGGGCCATGCATGAAACCTCCCGTCGCCGCCCGAAGCGACGACCAATGACAACGGAGCTCTGTCCGCACCGATGCCGCCACCACAGCTCGGCGCGCGCCGGGCCGGACACGACGGGAGGTCGCGTCGAGTGCGCCCCGCATCCTACCCGCGGGAACAGGCCGGTCGCCGCGGCCCACGAGCAGGGCTGACCCCTAGGTCAAAAGTGGGGAAAGACCCGATGCGAGCCGCTGCCATGAAGGTCATCGTGGTCCCCACGATGCGTTTTACCGACGAGCCGACTCACCTTTGGGAGATCCCCGAGCCGTCTCCGGTGGAGATCCCGGTGCCCAGCTATGATCCAGCACTTCCCGAACCCCAGCCTGTCGCCGCCTGAAGGCCTGATGGAGGCCGGGTGGCGGGTCCCGGTCGTCGGCTGGCGGACCTGGAGGGCGCAGCCCACCACCGCCGGGGCGGTGTTGGAGGGCGTCCACACGCGCGAGCGTTGGGAGCCCGGCACCACGCATGCCGGCTGCCGCAGCTGTCCTCCCTGGCTGGCGAACCTGCACCCGGTTCCATCCAAGTCCTGCCAGTGCGGCCTGTACGCGTTCAGCGCACCCGATGAGGCGCTCCACCATCTGCAGACGCCGGGGCACGCGACCGACGTCGGTGAGCGGGCGCAGCTCGTCGCCGGCGCCGTGATCGCCTGGGGCCGGGTCGTCCAGCACGGGGCCCAGGGGTGGCGGGCCCAGCATGCCCGGCCGGTGGCCCTCCTGGATTCCGGTCATCCCTTGCTCGAGACGCTGGCACTCCACTACCGCGTGCCGTTGGTTTCGGCGCGAGGGCTGCGTCTGCTGCCCCTGGAGTACGGCGAGGCGCTCACCGTCTGAGGCCGTATGGTCGGCGCGGTGGAAGCCTGGTCGGCGGAGCCCGGCGTCCTGGTGGCCGTTCAGCGGTGGCTTGCCGAGCTCGAGGCGGCCCAACCGCGCTGGCGCCCGCCGGAGGACGCTGAGACGGTCCACGTGGGCGGCGTTTTCGTCGCCGGCCCGCGCGACCTGGCCGGTGCGGGCGCCGCCGGCGATCCGGGCTGGGCCGCAGCGACCGTCCTGCGGTCGGGATCCTCGCTCGACGCGGCGGTCGTCCGCGGGTGGCTGGGCGCTCCTTACCAACCCGGCCTCCTCGCCCTGCGGGAGGGTCGGCTCCTGGAGCAGGCGGTGCGTGCCCTGCGGGTCCGCCCCGACGTCCTGCTGGTGGACGCGACCGGGCGCGATCACCCGCGCGGTGCCGGCCTGGCTATGCAGCTCGGATGGGCGCTCGATCTCCCTTCGATCGGCGTCACCGACCGGGCGCTGGTCGATCCCTCCCGGTCGGTACCGGTCACCCCGGCCCCAGGTGTGAGGCCGGTCCTCGTGCATCCGGGCTGGCGGATCGACGCCACTGTCGCGGTGGCCGTGGTCCGCAGCCAGCTGCGCTTCCGCACGCCGGCGCCACTGCGCGAAGCCCGGCGGCTGGCGCGGCAGGCTCGCGCCGACTCCGCCCCACCCCGCTAGCCCGGCCCGGGAGTCAGGCGAGCGCCCGGGCCCGCTCGTCGGCCGCGGCTTCCATCAGGCCCTTCATGTACCCGAGCGCGAACAGACGGCCCATCACCCCATAGCTGGGCCGGTCGTTGGGCTCGCCGGCCATGGTGGGCACATGGTCGGGCCGCATGGGCCCGTCGAAGCCGACCTCGAAATAGGTCCGCATCGCCTCCAGCATGTTGGTCTTGCCGTCGTCGTGAAACGTCTCCTCGAACCTCACGGCGCTGCCGCGGATGTCGCGAAAGTGCACGAAGTGGATCTGGTCCAGGTCGTGCCCGAAGAGTCGGATCGTGGCCGGGATGTCCGCGTCCATGGCGGCGAAGTTGCCCTGGCAATAAGTGATCCCGTTGTAAGGGCTGGGGACCAGCTCGATGGCCTTGCGCATCGCCTCCGGGCTGCGGATGATGCGCGCCACGCCGCGGATCCTGGGCAGGGGCGGGTCGTCGGGATGGAGCGCCAGCTTGACCTGGGCTTGTTCCGCGACCGGCACCACCGCCTTCAGGAAGTACTCGAGGGAGCCCCAGAGCTGTTCGTCGGTGACCACGCCGGCATCGGTGAGCGGGACGTCCTGCAGGTCCTTGTCGTCGTAGGCCGTCACGAGTGCGCCCCCGCGAGAATGCACGCCGACGGACGAGCGCATCCATCCGAACTCGGCCATCCAGTTCCAGCACACGACGGAGACGCCGATCCGGCCCAGGCTGCGGATCATCGTGAGGAAGCCCTCGATCTCCTCGTCCCGCCCCGGCAGTCCCAGCTTCGCGCGGTTCAGGTCGGGACCCCCGCCCTCCATCACCGAAAGCTTCAACCCCTCTTCGGCGAACCGGTTCTTGAGTCGCAGCAGGGGCATCAACTCCCAGGGCTTCTCACCCTGGTCGGCGAACGGGCTCCCGCGCGTACCGGTGACGGCGTCGGTGACGCCGGCCTGGCGGGCGAGCGCCCAGAGCGTGCTCGGCTCCGGTGGCAACATCTCGGCGAGTCGGACCGGGATCGTCCCCAGATGCATGCTGCGTCTCCTCCTCCGGTGTCCGGCCGCCTCTTGCTGCGACGTCCCTCCGGGCGATCGCCCACCGGAAGTAGGTAGCCTAAGCCGGTCAGCCGGTCCCGATGAGAGAGGGGAGGACACCCATGGCGCTGTCGAACAGTAGTGTGCTGAACCCGGAGCAGCTGTCGCTCAGTATCGAGTCGCTGAAGAGGGAGCACGGGGCGCCACCCTGGGCCCAAGAGATCGTTGACAACGATCGGTTCCGGATCGTGGTCATCTGCCAGTCACCGGGCCATCAGAACGACTGGCACTATCACCTCGCCGACGAGTGTTGGTACATCTACGAGGGCACCCTTTCCTGGACGCTGGAGGGCCGGGAGGAGCCCTTGGCGGTGAAGGGCGGGGACTGGATTCTCGCCCCCGCCAACGTGTGTCATTACATTCAGGTCCTGGGGGATCAGCCCGCGATCCGCATCGCCATTTCCTACACCGGCGAGTTCCATCGCCATGAGCGCGAGGGAGGCATGCCGCCGGCCCCGGCGGGCGCGCGCGTGGGATGACGGCGCCGTCAAAGAGCCAGGACGGCGCCGTGGGCCAGGTCACGGTCCGGCCCGAAGCGCTGCAAACGTTCACCCGCGGCGTCCTGGAGGCGGCGGGCACGCCGTCCGACATCGCGGCCGAGGTCTCCCACCACCTGGTGGGGGCGAATCTCGCCGGCCACGACTCCCACGGGGTGCAGCGTCTTCCGGCTTACATGGACGCCGCGGCCCGAGGAGACCTCAAGGTCGACGCCCGCCCCGAGTTGGTGCATGAACGGCATGCCTGTGCACTGTTCGACGCCCATCACGGCTTCGGTCACTACTCGAGCAAGGTAGCCATCAACTGGGCACTGGAGCGCGCCCCTCGCTACGGCATGGCGAGTGTCGCGGTGGGCCGGTCGGGGCACATCGGGCGGCTTGGCGAGTACTCGGAGTGCGCGGTCGCCCGCGGCTTTCTGGCGATGGTGACGGTGGGGAGCGCGGGCTCGTCCGCACGCTGGACGCTGCCGTTCGGGGGCCGGGCCCGGTTTCTCGGGACCAATCCCTGGTCGCTGGGCGCCCCGGCCGGCCCCGTTCCGTACGTCTACGACGCCGCCACCACCACCGTCGCGGAGGGCAAGGTACAGCTGGCCCGAGCACGCGGTGCCTCGCTACCGCCCGATTGCATCCTCGACAAGGAAGGCCGCCCGAGCACCAACCCGGACGACCTCTACGACAACGGGTTCATGCTTCCGGTCGGGGGCCAGGTGGCCGGTCACAAGGGCTACGGACTGGGGCTCGGATCGGCACTCTTCGGTGCGCTCTCGCAGGCGGCGGAGCCCGACCAGAGCAATCAGGACGGTTCCGCGAGCGGCGTCTGGATGCTCGTGATCGAGCCCTCGGCATTCGGTGACGCCGGCGTCTACCGCGCCCGGACCGAGAGCTGCCTCGCCGCGCTCAAGGAGGTACCCCCCGCCACCGGCGTCGACGCGGTGCTGGTACCGGGCGAACCGGAAACCCGGAGCCGCGAGCGCCGGAGCGCCGGGATTCCGATCCCGGGGCCGACCTGGGCGGCGCTTTCCGTCCTGGCTGAGCGGTTTGACATCTCGGGCCCGGGCACGATCGAGGCATGAATCAGGCGCCGGAACGCTGGGCCCGACAGAGGACGACCGGCGGCCGGGCAGCGGGGGTCGCCGTGGCACCATCACGAGGAGGGAGATGGACATCGAAGCGGACGCACGACTGAGCGTTGGGCCACGACCTCTGGAGGGCGAGATTGTGGTCGCGTGTCTCGAGCCCATGGCGGAGGACCGGGTCCGCTCCCTGGTCGGCGACGACACTGCCACGGCGAAAATTACGGTCCAAGCGCTGGACGCCGAGGCGCCGTCCGCGACGGTGGACGACATCCTTCGGCGAGCCGACCTGGTGGTCGCCGGCGGGCGGAGGATCCGGCTCGACCGGCGCACGTTGAGCCTGATGAATCGGTGCCGTCTGATCCAGCAGCCGAGCGTCGGCTTCGACCAGATCGACCACCGTGCCGCGGCCGCGCTCGGCATCCCGGTCGCCAACTGCGCCGGCTATAACCGGGACTCGGTCGCCGACTGGGTGATCATGGGGATTCTCAATGTCATCCGCCTGGGCGCGCAGGCGGATCGGATCCTCCGGGGTGGAGGCTGGGGCGCAACGGCGAGAGGCAGAGAGCTGGGGACCATGACGGTCGGCATCGTCGGTCTCGGCAACGTCGGGAACGCGGTCGCCACCCGGCTGCGAGCGTTCGGAAGCTCGATCCTCTATCACGACATCGCTCCCCGCAGCCTGCCCGGCGCGGAAGCGGTGACGCTCCCCGAACTGCTGAAGCGTTCGGACATCGTGACCGTCCACGTCCCGCTGGACGAGGACACGGCGGCGCTGATCGGCTCCCGGGAGTTCGCCACCATGCGACCGGGAACCGTGTTCGTCAACGCCAGCCGGGGCCCGGTGGTCGATGAGGCGGCTTTGATCGAGAACCTGCAGAACGGGCATCTCCGGGGCGCGGCGCTCGATGTCTTCGAGTGCGAGCCACTGCCGGCGGATTCGCCCCTGCGGGAGCTGGACAACGTGTTCATGACCTCGCACATCGGCGGCAACACGGAAGAGTGCGTGGTCCGTGGGCGGGAGTTCGTGGGTACCAACCTGCGCCGGGTCATCGCCGGCCTGCAGCCCTTCAACGTGGTGAACGGCATCGGCTACCGGCGGGTGGACCCGGAGGCCTGACCGCGGGCGCGGCGCCGTCGCCCACAATGGCCAGGGATGCAGGCCAATGGCGTCCAGGGATGGACCGACTTATTTGTCGCGGGCGCCGGCGCGTCGGCCGCGCAGGCGTCTTCGGCACCTGGGTCCGCCTGATCGAGGTGCTCCGCCAGCCGCGGCCCCCAAGACCACCGCGCCGCATGAGGCCTTCAGGAGCCCGCAGGCACGCTCCGCCGCCGGAGCTTCAGATCGACTGCCGGTATCCAAAGAACTCGTGGTCGGCGTTGTAACCGCCGTACCCTCCCCCCACCTCGGAGAAGCTCTCCACGAAGTCGATTCCGGCCAGCCATTTCACCTGCTTGAACCCGAGCTGCACCTCGTTGCGAAGTCTGAGCGGTGCCCCGTGCCCGTAAGACAGCGGCTGCCCGTTCATCTCATAGGCGAGCATCGTGAGGTGATAGCGCATCTGCTCGATCGGATGGGCGTCGTAGTAGAGACCGCCGTCGGGGCCATCGCCGAGGGAGTAGAACACAACCCAGCGTGCCTCTGGCTTCGGCCGCGCCAGATCGAGGACCGTCCGCATCGACACGCCGCCCCACTTGGCGATCCCCGACCAGCCCTGGATGCAGAAGTGCTGAGTGATCTGCTCATGGCGGGGAAGCGCCTTCAGCTCCTCCAGAGTCAGCTCCACTGGATTGTCGACGAGTCCCTGGACCTTGAGCCGCCAGGACGCAAAGCCCTCGTCGAACAGACTTCGGTATGCCTGCGTGGTCGGGAACGCCCCGTTGTGCCAGAAGTAGGGGGAGATGTCGCCCTCGCGGTACTCGCCGGGGGTGGCATCGACGTGCTCGAACAGGCGCTGCACCGGGCCCACCAGCGCGTACCCGATCCGCTGCACCAGCCGCGGACGTCCCCGCGTGAACGGCGTCGCCCAAAACCAGAGCGCCACCAGAAGCGCCGTCGTGAGAGAGAAGATGGCGAGTCCCAGCCAGCTGCTGTCGTTACGGCCGGCGTAGATGTGGTTCAGGTTTCGAGCCAGCCCCGTGGTGAAGACCAGGGTCACGTGGATGACGATGAAGAAGAGAAACCAGCACAGCACCAGGAAGTGGAGCGAACGCGCGACCTGAATCGACAGCACCCTGCTCACCGGCTTGATCCGGGTCGACAGTGCCGGCGACATGCCCAGACCCGTGATCAGTGCGAGCGGGGCAGCGATGAAAACGGTGACGAAGTAGGCGAGCAGTTGCAGACCGTTGTAGTACGTCCATCCGGTCTCCGCCGGAAAGTGCAGCGAAAGGTACTGGATGAGCACCGAGACGGCCGCCGGGAACACGTCCCACGACGTCGGGACGATGCGCTGCCACTGGCCGGTCGCGAACAGCAGCACGTAAAAGACGAGCCCGTTCAGCAGCCACAGCACGTCCAAACCGAGGTGCCACCAACGCGCGAGTCCGATCGAGTGGCGGAGGCCCGGGAGGCCGATATGCATGGGCAGACTGATGGAATCCTGCTTGGCGGTCCACAGCGGGTCCGGCGGCACCGGCTTCTGGATCCGGAACCACTCCCGCCCCGGCGTCGAGTGCCGGATCCAGTAGAGGCGCGGATGGTCGGCCAGGATCTGGAGCCCGGCCCGGATGATGAAAATCATGAAGAGCGCGTTCAGGAAGTGTTGGAGATCGACCCACCACGGGATCCCGGGCCGGGTGCCGGGGGAGACGATGGTCCCCGGATAGCTGGCGATGAACCGCTGCACGGTGGGAAGGTCACGCAGCGCCTGGGCCACCGCGATGGCGACGAGGAGCACGGCGGATCCGATCGGAATCAACCACAGGAGGTTGAACCAGTTGTCTTTGCCGAGCCGGAGGCGGGGGGAGATCCCCTCGGAGGCGGGGAGCGAGCCCGCCCAATGCTCCGGGTCGATGACGTCCTCGCCACGCGAGAGCCGCGCGCGGTAGTCGACAAGTCGCTCAGGGGAAACAGTGGCCGCGTCCTCAGGCTCACTGGCGGTGTCGGGTTGGTCACCGGTGGACCGGGCCTTCACGGCCTCACCCCCGCCGGCTTGGAAAGGACCTGGTGTCGTGTTCCACGACGGTGACCTCAGCTGCGGCCTCTTCGGCCACGTCGGTGAATCATGGTAGCAACCGGCTCGACGTGCGCCACCAGTCGGTCATGAAGTCGTGGCGAGTGGAAAAACCAGGGAAATCTCTGATCCGGCGTCTGGTGGACACATGCCACGCTCCAGGTCACGTCGATCGGCAACATCTGGCGCCTGGCTATGGAGCCGGCTAGTCCGGTGAAAGGTGTGGGAGGAGGTATCGGTGAGCACTTACGACTACGTGATCGTCGGAGCCGGGTCGGCCGGTTCGGTCCTTGCCAGCCGGCTGAGCGAGGAGGAGAGCGCCACGGTCGCCCTCATCGAGGCGGGCGGTCCCGACGCGGCCCAGGAGATCCATATCCCTCTCGTCCTGGGCGCCCTTTTGAAGTCACCGGTGGACTGGGACTTCGACAGCGAGCCCGAGCCCCAGTTGGGAGGTCGCCGGGCCTACCTCCCCCGGGGCCGCGTCCTTGGTGGCTCGAGCTCCATCGACGCCATGATTTACATGCGCGGGAACCGGGCGAGCTCGCGGGCACGCCGCTCAGACATCTGGCGCCGCCAGCTTCCTCGGCCGGCCGGGCCGCCGCGGCGTCACCTTCAGCCATTCCTGCACGTCCGCCCAGTCCCAGGCGGGCTGCCCGGAGACGGTCCAGAGCGGGCGCGGAAAGCTTGGATAGCGGGCCTTCCACTGCCGCACCGTCACCTCATGAACTCCGGCGCGCTGGGCGATCTCTAGGACTCCGACCGGCTGCAGGTCGTCCTCGAACAGACTCGCGACGCTGTGAGTGTCGAAGTATTCTGCGGCTGCTTCGATGTCGTCAGGGATCTCAGATTCGACGGCAGGTGGGAGATAGTCAGGCTTGGTCTTTCTCATCAGATTCTCCGCCGGTAGAGCCGGCGCTCGCTTCGGTCCATGTCGCGCGCAGTGACGCAGCGGAAGTGGTCTTCGGTGACGATGAACAGGTAGCGCCCGCCGCGAGAGCGGCCCAGCCAGACGCGATAGCCTCGACGTCGCCCCAGGCCAATCGCCCCTTCGAGTGCCGACCTCCCAGGGATCGACTCCGTGGCGACGGATGTGGTCGATGTCCGCCTCGGTCCAGTCGATCTCCCACACATCTATTGTAATCGTTCAGCGCGTAGGTTTGTTCCATTTGGGCCCGCTGGCGTGAGGTCGACCTTCGCCGGCGGCGTCTCCGGGTGGTGGCGATGCTCGAAGGGCGGCGGCTGGGCGAGGTGAGGATCGCCGAGACCAAGAGCCGGCGGTCGCGCCGCTCAATCGAGCTGACCGACGCGGCGGTGAGCGCCCTGGAGCGGCACCGGCAGGCGCAGACGGTGGTCGGTCCGGAGGCCGTCGTCTTCACCCGGCGCGAGGGGTCGAGCCCTCTCATGGGGCACCAGGTCTATGACCGGTGGACCAGGTCGCGGAGTGCGCCGGCGTGCCTCCGGTGCGCCTTCACGACCTCCGCGCTGATGCTGGAGCGCGGGGTCCACCCCAAGTTCGTCTCCGAGATACTGGGCCACTCGACGATCGCGATCACGCTCGACACCTACTCGCACGTGACCCCGGCCATGCATCGGGAAGCGGCACGGATGATGGACGAACTGCTGCAGGAGCCCGAGTAAACGGGGTCAAACGGGGGTCAAAATGGCCCCCGGGAGTCGATTTTCAGATCAAGAGTGGTGACCCCGGCGGGGTTCGAACCCGCGATCTCAGCCTTGAGAGGGCTGCGTCCTAGGCCACTAGACGACGGGGCCACATGCTCGGCAGCGGTGCCGCCTACGCGCGGTCGGAACGACCGGCGGCCCATCATCTTACCGATTTGCCCCCTCCGCTCGGGCCGAGCCCCGAATGCCGGCGCCGGCGCTCGCGCAGACTCCGGCCGTGAGCCGCCGGCCGGCGTGGGTCTCCTGGAGCAGCGGCAAGGACAGTGCCTGGGCGCTGCACCGCGCGCTGGCCGACCCCACGCTCGAGGTGCGGGCGCTCCTCACCACGGTGACCGCGCTCTTCGACCGGGTCTCCATGCACGGGGTGCGCCGGGAGTTGCTGGAGGGGCAGGCCGAGCGCCTTCACCTCCCTCTCCACACCGTGGAGCTGCCCTGGCCCTGCCCCAATCAGGTCTACGAGGAGGCCTTCACCCGGGCGCTGGAGGCCGCAGCCGGGGAGGGAATCGCGGCGATCGTGTTCGGGGACCTCTTCCTCGAAGACGTCCGCGCCTACCGCGAACGCCTTCTTGCCCGCACGCCGATGAGGCCGTGTTTCCCGCTCTGGGGCGAGGACACGACCGGCCTCGCCAACGAGATGCTGCGGGCGGGGATCCGGGCCTGTGTGACGTGCGTCGACCCCCGAGTCCTGGAGGCCTCCTTCGCCGGTCGCAGCTGGGATGCGGCCTTCCTGGCCGACCTTCCTCCAGCCGTTGACCCCTGCGGGGAGCGCGGTGAGTTCCACACCTTCGTCCTCGATGCGCCCGAGTTCGCGACCCCGGTGCCGACGATGCCCGGACGGCGGGTGCTGCGCGACGGCTTCTGCTTCGCCGACCTGATGATGGGGGCCTGAAAGGCCGGCTGGCAGGACAGTACGAATACGCTCCGGCTCCGGTTGTCGAGGGCTGCTGATTGACGCCGCCCGTGCGGCGTCATATGCTCCGGCCAGCAGCCATTCGCGGTGCGAATGGCACCGCGATCTCACGTCATCGGCGCCAGACCGCTTGGGAGGAAGGTTGCCATGCAAACCGTCGATCGCGCCGTTCGGCTTAGGCGGCATCCGCTGGAACCGCTGACGGCTGACGAGGTCGAAGCGGCGTCGCGCGTCGCGCGTGAAGAGCGCGGGCTCGACGCCTCCACCCGCTTCGTCTACGTCTCGCTGAGAGAGCCGCCCAAGAAGGATGTGCTCGCGGGCGGCGAGGTCCCCCGTGAGGCCGACCTGCTGCTCTGGGACCGCGCTCGCAAGGTTGCCATCGAGGCCACCGTTTCGCTCACCGAAGGCAAGGTCACCGCGTGGGAAGACCGGCCCGGGGTGCTGCCGCCGATCACCTTCGAGGACTTCATCGCCATCGACGAGGTCGTCAAGAAGGACCCGCGCTGGCAGGAGGCGATGCGAAAGCGGGGCGTCACGGACCTCGAACACGTCCTGCTCGACGGGTGGTCGCTGGGCTACAACGGACCGCAGGACGACCCCTCCCAGGGCCGCTTCGCGCGTCCGCTGACCTGGGTTCGCGACGGCAGTGACGCCGAGAACGGATACGCGCGGCCGGTCGAGAACCTGATCGTTCAGGTCGATTTGGACGAGATGCGCGTGGTCGAGGTCGAGGACCACGGCGTGGTGCCCATCCCCCCGCGCGCCGGCAATTATCGGGTCGAGGACATCAAATCCCCCAACAACTACCCACACTTCCCGGCCGGCCCCCGCGCCGATCTCAAGCCGGTGGAGATCACGCAGCCTGAGGGTCACAGCTTCAGCGTCGACGGCCACGAGATCTCCTGGCAGAAGTGGCGCCTGCGCATCGGCTTCAACCCCCGTGAGGGTCTGACCCTGCACACGGTCACCTACCGCGACGGCGACCATGAGCGCCCAATCCTCTACCGGGCCTCACTGACCGAGATGTTCGTTCCTTACGGGGATCCGGCGCCGACTCATCACCGCAAGAACGTGTTCGACATGGGCGAGTACGGCCTGGGCCCGATGACGAACAGCCTCGAGCTCGGCTGTGACTGTCTGGGAGACATCCACTACTTCGACGGCGTCATCAACGACCAGGACGGCCACCCTCAGACCATCACCAATGCCGTGTGCCTCCACGAAGAGGACAAGGGCATGCTCTGGAAGCACACGGACTATCACACCGGCGAGGTGGAGATGCGCCGCTCGCGGCGCCTCGTCATCTCGACCGTGGCCACGGTCGGCAACTACGAGTACGGCTACTACTGGTACCTGACCCAGGACGGCGGCATCGAGTACGAGATCAAGCTGACGGGCGTCATCTCCAACGGCGCGGTGCCCCCCGGTGTGCGGCCCAAGTACGGCACGCTGGTCGCGCCGCAGGTGTACGGCCCCAACCACCAGCACTTCTTCGCCGTCCGGCTGGACATGATGGTCGATGGGGAGCGCAACACCGTCATCGAATGCGACTCGGAGGCGGTCCCGCCCGGTGACGACAATCCCTGGGGCAACGCGTGGGTGGTCAAGGAGAAGGTGCTCGACCGCGAGTCGACCGCCCAGCGCGACGCCAACGCCAACGCGGGCCGCTTCTGGAAGATCATCAACCCGCAGAAGAAGAACGGGGTCGGCGATCCGGTGGCCTACAAGCTGGAACCGGGACCCTCAACCCTCAACTTCTACCAGGCCGGCGCGCATGCGCTGAACCGGGCTCAGTTCACGAACCACAACCTGTGGGTCACGCCTTACGAACACTCCGAGCGGTTCCCGGCCGGGGAGTACCCCAACCAGAGCCCGGGCGGGGAGGGTCTTCCCAGGTGGACGCAGGCCGACCGCCCGGTGGAGGACACCGACCTGGTGCTCTGGCACTGCTTCTCCGCCCACCACGTGGTCCGCCCTGAGGACTGGCCGGTGATGCCGGTCACACGCGTCGGATTCCACCTCAAGCCCTTCGGGTTCTTCGACGGCAATCCCGCGCTCGACGTGCCGCCCACCGAGGCGTGCCGTCACGAGCACGGCGCCGAGGGAGTCGCACGCTGATGACTGAGACTGTCGATCCCGGCGCCACTGAAGCGACGATGGACACCGGGCCGGTCGCCGGAGCGGACACCCTGCTGCGCAACCGTCTCTCGATGCCGGAGGTGCTCGCCCAGTCGGTGGCGAACGCCGCTCCCACGGCAGCGATGGCGCTGCTTCCGCTGCTGGTCTTCCTGAGCGCAGGCAACGGCACTTGGCTTTCCTTCCTGATCGCGATCTTCCTGATGCTCTGCGTCGGCTGGTGCGCGGTGCAGTTCGCGCGGCGCATGAACTCGGCCGGGTCCTTCTATGTGTGGGTGGCGCGCGGCCTGGGCCCGCTGGGCGGCCACCTCGCCGGCTGGGGATTGCAGCTCGGCTACATCGCGACCGCGATCGCGACCATCACCGGCTTCGCGATCTTCGGTAACAACTTCCTCTCCTACTTCGGCGTACCCGACCCCAACCCGTGGATCTACAGCGGATTGATCGTGTTCGACTTCGTCGTCCCGACCGCGGTCGCGGTGCTGGGCATGGGGATCTCGGCCCGCACCAGCCTGGTGCTGGAAGGGATCTCGATCTGCATCATCCTGTTCCTCTGCATCACGATCTGGGTGCACAAGGGCGGTCTCATCGACCCGCTGCAGTTCGGTCTCCACGGTGTCACGCCGGGTGGCGTCCTGGTCGGGGTTGTGCTCTCGATCTTCGCGTTCGTCGGCTTCGAGAGCGCGGGGTCGCTGGGGATGGAGGCGAAGAACCCCTATCGGTCGATCGGCCGGGCCATCATGCTCAGCTGCATCGTGGTCGGGATCTTCTACCTGATCGTCTCCTACAGCCAGGTCTACGGCTTCCAGGGGACCAAGCCCGGGTTCGCCGCGGCCACAGCGCCGCTGCCGCAGCTGGCTCAGATGGCCGGGTTGCGCGCACTGGCGCCGGTCATCGCCCTCGGCATCACGTGCAGCGTTTTCGCCTGCACGCTGGCCTGCATCAACGCGGCGGGCCGGATCGCGTTCGCCATGGCCCACGACGGACTCGGGGTGCCGGCCATGGAGCGCACGCACCGGACTTGGCGCACGCCGCACATCGCCCTCATCGTGGTCGCCGCGATCAGCTTCCTTTTCTCCATCATCTGCAACTTCGCCGGCGTCAACTTCATCCTGCTCACCGGTTGGGCGGGCTCGGTTGCCGCCTTCGGTTTCATGCTCGCCTACGTCCTGGTCTGCATCGCGGCTCCGATCTGGCTTGCGCATCAGGGCCTGGCCTGGGTCCAGTTCGCCGTCGTCGGAGGGGTTGGCACGGTCGTGATGGCGCTCGTGTTCTGGTCCAGCTGGCTGCCGCAGATCATCCCGGGTGGTCTGTTCCCGGCGGTGACCGGTGTGGCGGCCTGGCTCCCGTACATCTTCTTCGCCTGGGTGCTGATCGGCATCGTCTGGTACTTCGCCTACCAGCGGATGAATCCGGACAAGGCGAAGGGGATCGGCGCCCACTTCGAATCCGACGCGCCCGCAGTGGACGCCGTCGCATCCACCGCAGCCGCGCCGTAGCACGCGTTTCCGCGCGGAACCGGCCCCATGCCGCGAGGCAACGGGGCCGGTTTCGCGTGGAGCCTACCCGCGCTCCTACCCTGGGGCCATGCCGAGCTACTTTCTCGTCGAGCTGGTGGCAGGACCGGCCTGGGACCCCAACCGGCCGCGCCGCGAGCAGGCGGGCTGGCCCGAGCACGCGGCGTTCATGGACCGCCTGGTCGAGGAGGGGTTCGTGGTTTTGGGCGGGCCGGTCGGCGAAGGAGACGGGGACCACGCGCTCCTGGTGGTGGAAGCGGACGACACCGCCTCCGTTCACCTCCGCTTATCCCCCGACCCCTGGGACGGCACCGTGCTCATCAGCCGCAGCATCAAGCCCTGGCATCTCTGGCTGCGGCGCCCGGACGCGCTCCCCACTCCCTGGACCTCGGACTAAGAGACCCGTAGAGACCCGTCAGGAACCGGCCCGGCCGGTGCATGTTGGGGGTATGGAGTACACGCACCTCGGTCGTTCCGGCCTCCTGGTCAGCCGCATCTGCCTGGGCACGATGAACTTTGGCGAGTTCACGCCCGAAGCCGAGGCACACGCGTTGATGGACTCGGCGCACGACCAGGGGATCAACTTCTTCGACACCGCCAACCGCTACGGCGGCTCGCTGGGACACGGCGCGACCGAGGAGCTGATCGGTCGCTGGTTCGCCTCCGGCGGAGGCCGCCGGGAGAAGACGGTGCTGGCCACCAAGCTCTACGGTGCGATGGGCGACTGGCCCAACCAGTCGAAGCTCTCGGCCCTCAACATCCGCAGCGCCCTGGACGCCAGTCTCAAGCGGCTGCAGACCGACCACGTCGACCTTTATCAGTTCCACCATGTCGACCGCGAAACTCCCTGGGACGAGATCTGGCAAGCGATGGAGGTGGCCGTCCAGCAGGGTAAGGTGCTGTACGCGGGGAGCAGCAACTTCGCCGGCTGGCACCTGGCGCAGGCCCAGGGCGCGGCCGCCGCTCGTGGCTTCACCGGCCTCGTCAGCGAGCAGTCGATCTACAACCTCAAGACGCGCTGGGTGGAGCTGGAGGTGCTGCCGGCGGCGCGAGCCTACGGCATCGGCGTCATCCCCTGGTCGCCGCTGGAGGGCGGTCTGCTCGGGGGAGTGCTCCGAAAAGAGCGCGAGGGCCGGCGCCGGTTGGAGGGGCGTGCCGCGGAGGCGGTGGAGCGGAACCGGGCGCAGATCGAAGCCTACGAGGACTTCTGCTCCCAGCTGGGTCGGGAGCCGGGCGAGGTCGCCCTGGCCTGGCTGCTGCATCAAGACGGGGTGACGGGGCCGATCGTCGGGCCGCGCACCCAGGAGCAGCTGGATTCCGGGGTGCGAGCGCTGTCGGTCAAGCTCGATCGGTCGGCGCGGAAGCGGCTGGACGAGATCTTCCCGCGCTACCGACCCGCGCCTGAGCACTACGCCTGGTAAGGGTGGCGCCGGGTCCATGACCCCTCACTCCGAAGGCGTTCGCCGGGGCTGACAGGCCGTTGGCACCGGTGGCCGGCGCGGCGCTGCTGACCGGGGCGGGAGTCCTGGCCGGGATCGTGGGGACCGCGGGTGGGATCACCACGCTGGTGTCCTTCCCGGCCCTGCTCCTGGCCGGTGTCCCCCCGCTCCCGGCTTCGATTGCCAACTCGGTCGCGGTGGTCGCCTGCTTGCCGGGCGCCGCCCTCAGCTCACGGCCGGAGCTGGTGGGCCGGTGGGGGTGGCTGCTGCGGTGGGTGCCGGCCGTGATCGCGGGCGGGGTCGTGGGCGCCGCGCTGCTCCTCACGACACCGCCCGGCGTGTTCGCCCGGCTGGTCCCCTTTCTCCTGGCCGGGGGATCGGTGACGCTGGTGGCGCAGGGTTGGCTGCGCGGGCGGGCTCGCGCGCGCCTGGGTCGGGTGACACCCGTCCTGGTGGGCGCGGGGCTGTTTCTGACCTCGCTCTACAACAGCTACTTCGGCGCCGGGTCGGGCGTGCTGACGCTGGTTCTGCTGCTGGTGCTGGTCGACCCCCGCTTCGTCCACGCCAACGCCCTTAAGAATATCCTCATCGGGGCGGCCTGCGTCGTCTCCGCCGTGGCCTTCGGCCTTTCCGGACGGGTGCGTTGGCTGGACGTCCTGCCGCTGGCGGCGGGGCTCTTCGTGGGCAGCCTGCTGGGGCCGCTGGTGGCCCGCAGGCTCCCGCCCTGGCTGCTGCGCTGGACGGTGGCACTGATGGGCGCCGGCTTTGCGATCCGGCTCTGGGCGGCTCCGCTCTGACGGAGAGACCCGCTCCGGCTGCCTGACCCGCTCCAGATTTTCGTCTCCGACCGTCCCGCGGATCGGGGGACCTTCGCCTGCTGACGGCGACGCCCGGTTGGCGCGATGCTGGTTACCGGGGCCGCTGGTGCGGCCACCGAACATCACGAGGAGCCCGCCGATGTACCGCAGGATTTTGATCGCAGCCGACCCCGAGGGGCTGGCGGCTGGAGCCGCCCCCGCCGTCGTCTCGCTCGCCGACCCCGAGGGCGCGCAGATACAGGTGATCACGGTCGGCCCGCACCACGGTCACCGCGGGACGCCCGAGGGCGACGACGTGGTGGCGCGGCTGGCGCGAGAGCTCCGATCCCGGCACCTTACGGTCCAGGTGGAGAGCCGGGAAGCAGGCGCCGGGACCGTTGCGGGCGCGATCGCAGCCGCCGCCGGCGAGTTCGACGCCGATCTCATCGTGATCGGGAGCCATCGCCGCGGCGGTGTGTCCGGGTTCTTCGTCGGTTCGGTGGGACACGCGCTGGCGGCGCAGGTGAACACGCCGATCCCTGGTGGTCCCGAGCAGCGCGGGCCGGCCTCCGGTGGGGCAGGGTAAGGTGCTGGTCGCGGTCGACGGCGGGGAGCTGTCTCGCGAGGCGGTTATGGCCGCCGCCGCCATCTCACGGACCGGGACCGAAGTCACCGCGGTGTATGTGGACACCCCGACCACCGGCATGGGTGGCTACCCCGTCTACGTGGACCCGACCCCCACCGAGGTGGAGGGTACCCGGGCCCTGGAGGATGCCGTGGGAATCCTGCGGGACGCCGGCGCCACCGCTCACGCGCGCCGCTTGTACGCCCTCGACGGCACCGGCGCCGCCATCGCGCGGGAGGCCGACGAGGTGGACGCGGACCTGATCGTGCTCGGTTCGCGGCGTCCCGGGAACGTGGAGGCTCTTCTCCTCGGCAGCGTCGCCCAGGGCGTGATCGCTCACACCAGGCGCTCGGTGCTGCTCGCGCCTGGAGTCCAACGCTCAAACGGGGCGCCGGCCGCTCGCTGAACACCCACCCGCTGATACGGCCGCCCGTTCGGGAAGACGTGAAGCACCGATCTGTCGGCCACAAGGCTGGTGAGTGAGCCCCGCAGCGCTCCAGCCGGAGCATGTCAAATCCAGGCTCCTCGGCCACTGGGGGATGACGCACGGGCTCCAACTTCATCTACGTCCACATGAATACGAACCCCCACGCGAAGGGTGGGCTCCTGCTCCGCGCGCTTGCGATGCCGGACTTCCGCGACTACGCGGTGGGCGTGCCGAAGCCGGGAACGACGACCAGCGAAGCGACGCGCGTCCAAGGTTCGCGTCACAAAGAGTGCGGACATTCTGGGATTCGGCGGCGGGGCAGGCGCCGGATCCGGGAGGATAGGGGTATGTGCCGGAACATCACCACGCTGCGCGGCCTGGAGCCGCCCGCCACGGCTGAAGAGGTGGAGGCTGCCGCCCGCCAGTACGTGCGGAAAGTGAGCGGAATCACACACCCGACCAGCGCTAACGCCGAGGTCTTCGAGCGGGCCGTCCAGGCCGTGACCCAAGTGACGGCGGAGTTGGTGCGCGATCTTCCACCGCGCCGGAACGCGCCACCCACGCTACCTCCGCTTCGACGGCCGGAGGTCCGCGCCCGGCTGGCCGCGAAGGGCGCCTGACGCCACGCCCGAGATGTACCCGTTCGATAGGGCCGTTGGTGCACCAATCGCCCAGTTGCGCTACTCCGAATGGGCCCTTGGTGCACCAATTGCCCTTTCGGAGGCATGGGATGGGCGTCAGCTGGGGCGTGTCTGCGTGACCCTCCACAGGCGGCGCGGGAGCTCACCCTCCTCGAACGAAGCCACCTCGTCCAGCGTCCAGCCGCGGGCCAGGGCCACGACCAGCGGCGGGGAGAAAAAGTGCACGGCGAACCCTCCTTGCTCCCAGATGTCATCTCCGTGCGGGGTGCCGGTGCCGTGGTGCGCGTCCTGGGCATGACGGACCGTGTACACGAACGTCCCTCCCGGACGCAGCACCCGCCGCACCTCGGCGACGGCGGCCTCGATCTCCGCCGTGCTGAGCGCCATGCTCAGCAGCATGTGGGCGTAGGCGGCATCGACGGAGGCACCGGCCAGAGGCAGCGGCTCGCGGACATCGTGGACCACGCACAGCACATGGCGCTCCAGCGACTGACGACCGGCCGCCGCGCGCAGCTGGTGGAGGGCGACGGGGCTGAAATCGGTGGCCAGGACCGTGAATCCGTGCCGGGCGAAGTGCACGGTGTCGCGGCCGTGCCCCGCGCCGAGCTCGAGCACCGTGGTCGCCCCCGCTCGCCGGAACCTGTCCCCCGCATACATCGCCGGCGCGGAGGGTTCCAGCCCGTACATAACCGGATGTGATGTGTATGTGTCCTGCCAGTGCCGGCGCTGCGCGTCGCCCAGCCGGCGTGAGGGGTCGCGCGGCATCACCCCGGGCGACCCCGGCTACGGCTCTACGGTCGCCGCCGGACTCCCCCGGACCCCGGTGATCGCGGCCAGCTCCGCGAGCGTCTCGCGCAAGATTTGGGGCAGGGTCCCCCCGTCGGTGCCGGCGACCCAGCGCTCGAACGCGACGCGGAAGACGGCGATGCCGGCCTCCGCCGTCAGGGTGGCGCCGGGATCGGGGACGCCGCGGTCGCGCAGGGCGCCGGCGGTCGCCCGCGCGAGCGCGGCCATCTTCTTCAGCTCTCGCTCCTGCAGCTCGGGGTTGGCGTCGATGACGGCCTGCCGCACACGAACAAAGTCGCGGCGCTGCTCGAACACGTCGCCGGCGGCGTCGAGGGCGGCGCCGACCGCGTCCAGGGGGGCCGCGCCGGGAGGCGCATCCGCCACCGCGCTCACGATCAGCTCCTGGAGCTGTGACGCGCCCGCGAACAGGACCTCGCGTTTGTCGGCGAAGTAGCGGAAGAACGTGCGCTCGGTGAGGCCCGCCCGCTCCGCGATCTGGGCCACCGTGGTCTGCTCGAAGCCCCGCTCGGCGTAGAGCTCCATGGCCGCCTGCCCCAGCCGCTCGCCCGCGTTGGGCTGCCATCGACGCATGCCTTGCATCATAGATGACAGTCACTGACATGATGTGCTATGGTGATGTCAGTGACTGACATCAACCGTTCGCCGAGACGCTCGGCGGGGTGCCGGCCACCGGAGGTTTTTCCCATGCGAGTCTTCGTAACCGGAGCGTCCGGACACATCGGATCCGCCCTGATCCCCGAACTGCTGGGGGCGGGACACCAGGTCGTCGGCCTCGCCCGCTCGGACGAGTCGGCAGCCAGATTGATCGCGGCCGGCGCCCAGGTGGACCGCGGGACCCTTGAGGATCTCGAGACGCTGCGCCAGGCGGCAAGCGCCGCGGACGGCGTCATCCACCTGGCGTTCATGCACGGGGCGGGCTGGGCGGAGGCGGCGGCGGCCGACCTGGGCGCGATCCGGGCCATGGGGACGGCGCTGGAAGGCACGGGCAAGCCCTTCGTGGTCACCTCCGGGACGCTCATCCTGGCACGCGCCGGCCTGGCACCGGGGCGGGTGGGCACGGAAGCGGACCGGCTGGATCCGGCGTCGCCCATGCCTCGTGCCGCCTCCGAGAATGAGGTCGACCGCCTCGCACAGCGTGGGGTACGGGCGTCGGCCATCCGCCTCGCTCCCACCGTGCACAGCTACCTCGATCACCACGGCTTCGTCCCCACCCTGATCAGCATCGCGCGGGAGAAGGGCGTCTCGGCCTTCGTGGAAGACGGCTCCAACCGCTGGCCGGCAGTGCACACGCTGGACGCGGTCCGTCTCTACCGGCTGGCCCTGGAGGGGGCGCCGGCGGGGTCGCGCCTGCACGGAGCCGCCGAGGAGGGGATTCCGTTCCGGAGCATCGCAGAGGTCATCGGCCGCCACGTGAACGTGCCCACCGCGAGCATCCCGCTCGCCGACGTCCAGGCCCACTTCGGGTTCCTGGGCCTGGCGGTGCCCGTCGACAATCCGACCTCCAGCGCGCGGACCCGGGACCTGCTGGACTGGGAGCCGGTCAACCCCGGGCTGCTCGAGGACCTGGAGCAGGGTCACTACTTCCAGGTTCCCGTCGAGGCGTAACAACACCCGGAGAGAAACCCAGAGTGAACGTCCGCAGTCTGAGGCTACGGCGCACGACGTAGGCCCGGGGTGTGGACATCACTCTGGGGTTGATCCGGCGCAGGGGTCGGCTTCGCTGGTGGTTCAGCGAGACGAACCCCTGAGATCCCCGATTCCGAGAGAACCGTCCGGCCGGGTGGGGACGGCACTCGGCGGGGGCGGGAGCCGGTCCAGAAAGTCCACGGTGGGGGTAAAGAAGAGCGTGCCGGTCAGCGCGTTCGAGAAGTCAAGGATCCGGTCATGGGTGGCGGGCGGGCGGCCCAGAAACATCTGCCGCAGCATCCGCTCGGTCACCGAGGGGGAGCGGGCGTACCCGATGAAATAGGTGCCGAACTCGCCCTCGCCCGCGTTCCCGAAGGGCATGTTGTCGCGGAGGATCTGCCGCTCGGCACCATCTGGATCCTCGATCGTGTTGAGAGCTACGTGCGAGTCGGGGGGCTTGAGCGTGTCGTCCAGCTCGATGTCCGCCAGCTTGGTGCGGCCGATCACCTTCTCCTGAGCCTCCACCGCCAGGGCGTTCCACGCCCGCAGGTCGTGGACGTACTTCTGGACGATCACGTAGCTGCCTCCGGCGAACCCGGGGTCTTCCTCTCCCACCAGGACGGCGGTGCTCGCCGCCGGGCCGGCCGGGTTCTCGGTCCCGTCCACGAAGCCGAGCAGGTCGCGCATGTCGAAGTACTTAAAGCCGTGGACCTCGTCGCGGACGGTCACCGCTCCGCGCAGCCGGTCCATGATCTCGGAGGCGAGGGCGAAGCACAGGTCGAGCCGCTGAGCCCGGATGTGAAACAGCAGGTCTCCGGGCGTGGACACCGCCCGGTGACGGGACCCGACCAGCTCCCGGAACGGATGCAGCTCCGCCGGCCGCGCCCCCGCGAAAAGGCGGTCCCAGGCCTCCGACCCCACGCCCGCGACGCAGCTCAACTTCCCCTCGGGCTCGCGGAAGCCCACCGCCCGCTGCAGTCCCGAGAGCTCCGAAAGCAGGTCTCTGGCCGCAGATTCGCCGCCGGCATCGATCGTCACCACCAGGAAGATCGCCGTCCTCGTGACCGGGCTCAAGACCGGCTGCGCGACCGCCTCGTCACGGATTCCTGCCATCGCCAGTGCTCCTACTTCCAGGGATGAGGGGTGCCGATTCCCTGGGTACCGGATCCTAGACGGTCACTGGCCGGCAGGCATGACGATCACCGGGAGCAGGCCGGGCGCCCGTCGTGCGAGCGGGCACCCGGCCCGGTGAGGGGAGCGGGCTACTGCATCTCGATGACTTCGTAGACCTCGACGGTTCCCCCGGCCGCGATGTGCGGGCAATCTTTGGCGGCCGCCAGCGCGTCCTCCTGGCTGTCGGCGTTGACCACCGACCAGCCGCCGAACCCGGAGCGGGTGCCCTCCGAGGTGCCCGAGCCCGAGACCGACGTCTTGGGCATCACGGGGGCGCCGGGATCGACCAGCCTCTGCCCGAGGCCGCCCATCCAGCTGCGCCAGGCGTCCATCACCTTCTCTTGCTCCTCCGGCGTGGGGGCCATGCCGCCGCCGCCGATGTACGCGAGGAAGTACCGTGCCATCGACTTACACTCCTGTTGAAGCGGAGAATAGGGATCCATCTAAGTAGGCCACGATCGATCAAGTGAACGCAACACCCGGCCCGGAAAACCCTCGGACCCCCAGCCGTCTGCAGCGGACCCTGGACGCGCTCAACTCTGCGGTCCGCCGTGAGATCCTCTGGCTGACCCGCGACCGGGAGGCGTCCGCGGGCGAGATCGCGAGCCACTTCCAGCTCACGGGACCCACCATCTCCGAGCATCTGCGCGTGCTGCGCCAGGCCCACCTGGTCACCCAGCGGCGGGTGGGCACCTCGCGGCTCTACCTCGCCAACCCGGTGGCATTACAAACGATCCGGCCCCTGGTCCAGGAGGCGGGTTCCAAGTGGATTCCGGCCGGCGACATCGCCGAGCGGTCCCTGGTGGTCGCGCACACGCGTCCAGCCGTGGTCTCGAGCGTGGTGGTCCCGCTCACGGTCGAAGCGGCCTTCGAGTCGTTCGCGACCGGGGAGCGTTTCAGCGCCTGGCTGGGGGTGCCGGTCACCATCGACGAGCAGGGGCGCTTCGCGACCACTCTCGAGTGGGGGACGGAGGTCCGGGGGCTGTACGAGATCGTGGTCCCACCACGCCTGATCGCGCTGCGCTGGGATTTCGAGGACCGGACGCTGCCGATCCCGGGCGCGGAACGCAGCGCCTACTTGAGGTTTTCCGCCACCGCCGGTGGAGCGGAGGTGCAGGTGCACCAATGGCTCGAGACGGAGGAGCAGGCGCGGTTCCTGGCCGGTGCGTGGCAGATGGTGCTCGGGCGCTTCGCCGCGCACGCCACCGGGGCGGCCTCGCCGTCACGGCGACCGCACCGGCCCAAGCACAGCACACGCGGCTGACCCCAGGGAGCGGCCGGACGTCTCACAGCCGGCGGTTGCCCGCTGCGTTGTCGGTGTGTGGCGCCGGCCGCGGCTGCTCCTGATCGCCGGTCTCGTGCTGGTGATCGCCTCGGCCACCGCGGCACTGCTGCTCGTACGCGGGGCACTGCGCACCCCCGGGGCGGAGGCGATCCCGTTCGCGGTCGGCGCGCTGGTCGTCGGTTACGCCGCGGCCGGCCTCATTGTCTTGGGACGGCCGGCGGGCTCCTGGCGGGGTCGATGCGGCCGATCGAGATCTTCGCCGGCGCCCCCGCCCGGCTCGCGCCGAATTGCGTGACAGGGCCGGGTGCCATGTTCCCCGACTTGAGGACCGGCGCCGCCGCGTCGCGGGCCACCCGGCCCGCCGGCGGTGGGACCGTCGCGACTACCATCGAAGCGGCCGTCCATGAAAGGGTGCCCGTCCGGCGGGGGGTGCCGCTCCGAGCGCCAGGGAGCCCGACGCGGCCGCAGTCAGGGGCTGCAGTCACCGGAACGGATCGGGGTAGACCAAGCCGTTCCGAGGACAACCTCATCATCCTCGACGCTCGACCCCTGGCTAGGGAGCCGAACGGACCACGCTTCTGGGAAAAGGCGCTGAGCGGGCCTCGCGGTAAAGTGCCGTAGATGGAGCGCCCGATCGCCGGGGAGGCCCCGTGCTGGGCGCCGCGATAGCGGGCGGCCTGCCCTACGCGATCGCATCCGCGGCCAGTCCGATTCCGGTCGCGGCCGTGATCCTGATGCTTCTCGCCCGCCGCGGCGCCGCCGGTTTGACGTTCTCCCTGGGCCGGCTCACGGGCTATGCGGTCATCCTCGCCCTGGTCATCTTCGCGTCCGAGTTGATCGGCAGGGGGTTGGAGACGGAACGGTCGGTGGCGGGCACCGTGGCGCGGCTGATCGCCGGATTCGCTCTTTTGATTGCCGGGACCTGGACCTGGCTGAGACGCGGCCGCCGCGGCGCCACAGGTGGCCTCTGGCGGCGAGTTCGGGCCCTGGACCGGATCACGCCGACCACGGGCGCCGGCGTCGGATTCGCGCTCTCGATCGGGCCCAAGAGCCTGCTCATGGGGACGGGCGGGGGCCTGGCGATCGCGGGAGCCACGGTCACACCGGCGGGAGGGGTGGCGGCCGCCGTTGTCTTCCTGGCCATCGCCGGTTCCACCGTCCTGGTGCCGGTCGCGCTCTACTACGGGGCGGGTTCTCGCGCCCTGACCGTGCTGGAACCATTGGAGCCCTGGATGGAGACCCATGCGATCGCGATCAGCGCGGCGGCGCTCGCGGCGGTCGGGGTGGTGCTCATAGGTACCGGCCTCACCGGCCTGCTGTAGCATCGGCGGGCTCGGTTGCCGGTAAAAGCGGCTGGGTGCGAAGATGGCTTCGGGGATGACGTGAGCGCCGCCGCGAGTGATGTCGATTCCCGCTGGCGGCGCCGCCTGCTGATCTCCCTCACCATCCTGGTCTGGATCGCCATCGCGGTCGTCACGGTGTGGCTGCTGAGCCACGTCGTGCTCGCCATCCTGCTCTTCGTCCTCGCCGCGATCGTCAGCTACGCGGTCACCCCGCTGGTCACGCGGTTCAGCCGCCACATGCCGCGCGGAGTCGCGATCGCGCTTTCCTACGTCCTGGTGATGCTGGCCATGGTCGCCGTCGCCTCCTTCGTCGGGTACACCGCCGGCACACAGGTCGCGGTGCTGGTGCAGGCGCTGCCGGGGTATCTCGACAAGGCCCGGCAGCTGGAGCCGGATCTGGTCGCCTTCCTGAACCATTTCGGCGTCGGGGCCGATCAGCTCGACGCCGCTCGTGCGACCTTGCTCGCCCAGGCGCATGCCGTCGCCGGCGGCATTGCCGCGGGCTCGCTGGGGGCCGTCAAGGAAGTTCTGGGCGGCTTCCTGAGCGGTCTCCTCACGCTCATCCTCAGCATCTACTTCACGGTCGGCGCGCCGAGAGCACGCGCGCGCCTGGTCGAACTTGGCGGCCGCCTTCGCTACGGGGAGCGGGTCACGGAATGGGTCACGACGGTGAACAAGGTGGTGGGCGGCTACGTGCGTGCGACGCTGACGCTCGCCGGGATGGTCGGCGTCCTCGTGGGTGGCTCGATGGCCCTGCTTGGCGTGCCCTACGCGCTTCTGCTGGGCGTGATCGGGTTCTTCATGGAGTTCGTCCCGGTGGTCGGTGTCATCATCTCCGGTGCGATCTGCATCCTCGTCGCCCTGGCGGCGCAGGGCTGGCAGCGGGCGCTCATCGTCTGGGTCGTCTTCATCCTCATCCATGTGCTGGAGGGCGACGTCGTCGGCCCGCGCGTCAGAGGCAACGCGGTCGGGATCCATCCCGTCACCGCGCTGCTGGCGCTGGTGGCCGGCACCGAGCTCTGGGGCATCTGGGGCGCGCTATTGGGCGCCCCCATCGCGGGCCTGCTCCAGGCGTTCATCGTCGCCAGCTACCAGGCCTTCCCGACGCAGGACGCGGCGTCAAGCGAGTCGGGCTCGGATCCGGCTCACCGCGAGTACCACAACTCGGTGATGCGTGAACCGGAAGACGCATAGAACACGTGCTGGGTCTCCTCGGCCAGGAGCACGTGGCTGACCGGACCACCAATTCCTGGTACGGCCAGGGGGGCGTGCACGGTCTCGGTGAGGTCGTTTTGCGAGGCGGCGCCGCCGGCCGGCCACCAGAGCTCGACGATGTGGGCATCCGGGTCACGGAAGAACACATGCTGAGTTCCCTCAGCCGCGTATTCGTGGCTGGCCAGGTTGACATAGGCGAGCCGAACCGGCGCGCCTGCCTCGTCAGTCCGGTCGCGCACGGTCGGATTTTGTTCTCCACCCCAGGCGAATTCGAACACGTGCTGGTCTTCGGCGATCGCGAAGACGTGCTGACTCCAGTCCAGGACGACGACGTGGCCGACCGGTGAGTTGGTGAGGAGCGGCGCGTGCCCGCCCGCGACGTTCAGATCACGCCACGTGCGAGACCCGCCCCCCGTCCAGGCGATCTCGATCAGGTGGCCGGAGGCGATGTAGAACACGTGCTGGCTGCCGTCCAGGCCGACGACGTGACTGTGCAGGTCGGAGCCGGGCAGCGGTGCGTTCCCGCTCTCCACCGTCAGGTCTTGAGCCCGGGCCGGGTCGCCGCCGCGCCACCACAGCTCGATGACGTGTCCATTGGGGGCGGTGTAGAACACATGGTCGGTGCCCTCGCTGGTCACGAAATGACTGGTCAGCGTGCCGACAGCCGGCGGCCCCCCACTCTGAGCGGTCAGATCACCGACTCCCGGCCGCTCACCGGGCTTCCACCACAGTTGGTAGACGCGCTGGTCGGACACGTAGAACAGGTTCAGGACTCCCTCGGCCGGAGAGACGTGGGCGGCGAAGGCTTGCGACCCAACCGGGGGAGCACCGCTGAGGCTGGTCAGATCCCGGGTTGTGGCCGGCCCACCCCCGGGCCACGAGATCTCACGCTGATGCCCGTCGTCCAGACCGCTGTAGAACACGTGCTGCGTTGCGTTCGGTTCGAAGACGGCGCTGGCCAGCACGCCGACGAACGGACCGCCCGCCGTGGTTGGCAGACCCCCCTCATGCCAGCCCACGAGCGCACCTCCCGCAGGGCACATGCAGCCCTCCTCCGAGCTCCGACATCCGTGCCGTCCAGTTGATCCTCGCAGCCTGCTGCCGGTTGGCTGCTCAGCGCATCAGGGTTTCCCCGGCTTTTTGCCCCAGGCCCTCAGCGAAGCACCCTCTCCGTGTCACAGTGTCCACACTCGGACGCCACCAAGCGGCGGGTAGGGTCTGAGTGCGGACACTCCGGCGCTCACAAGCGGTAACGCGATGTAGGAAGGGAGATCGTGCGATGTACGACAAGCTGCTGGTGGCGATCGACGACTCGGAACCCGCGAGCCATGCCCTGGAGCAGGCCGGCGACCTGGCCACCCTCTCCAAGGGTTCAGTGGAGGTCGTTCACGTCCGTGAGCACATCATCGTTCGTGGCGCCGATTGGTACGTGACCGAAGAGGACGATGCCCGGGAATTGGTCGACCGCGCCGCGGCCCGCCTCCGCGATCGTGGAGTCGCAGCGTCGGGGGTCGTGCTGCACGGGGCTCAAGGCCACATGGCGGATGTCATCTGCGACCAGGCCGAGACCTCGGGCGCCGACCTGGTGGTGGTCGGCTCGCATGGCAGGACCGATCTGGGCGGCATCCTCCTGGGAAACGTGGCCCATCGGGTGATCCACCTCGCGCGAGGCCCGGTGCTGGTCGTCCGCTGAAGCGCCGGCCGGCGCTGGTCAGGCCTCGGTCGACGACCCCGGCGTCGAGGTGTGGCGGGCCAGGTAGGCCGCGGCCTCTGCCCGCCGCGCCACCTCCAGCTTGGAGAGGATGGTGGAGACGTAGTTCTTCACCGTCTTCTCGGCCAGATGCAACGCGACCCCGATGTCGCGATTGGTCTCACCTTGCGCGACCAGCTCCAGGATCCGCTCCTCCTGCGCCGTCAGACGGGCCAGCTTCTCGTCCCGCAGCAGGTGCTTGCCCTTGCGCAGACGGTCCAGGACCGCGGAGGTGACCGCGGGATCGAGCAGGGACTGGCCGGCGGCGACCGCGCGGACCGCGTTGACGAGCTCCCCCATCCGAATCTGCTTCAGCACGTAGCCGCTCGCCCCGGCCATGATCGAAGCGAACAGCGCCTCGTCATCCGCGTACGAAGTCAGCATCAGGACCCTGGCCTCCGGCCGCCGGGCCCGGATCTCGCGCGTGGCGTCGATCCCGCTGCCATCGGTAAGCCGGACGTCCATCACGATCACATCCGGTCGCAGCGAATCGGCGGCGGCGACCGCCTGGTGGACGCTGGCCGCCTCTCCGACCACGAAGAAGCCGGGCTGCGCGCCGAGCATGGCGCGCAGACCGTCGCGGACCACCTCGTGGTCGTCGACGATGAGGATCCGTACCTGCGCCGGAGCGTCGCCGGGTTCAGGCATCTGCTGCTTTCTCCACCGAACGGCCTCCTGCCGGCCACCGCGCCTGCGTCATCGTACTGGGATCCGGGCCGGATCCGCACCGGCCGCGGACTCGGGTGCGGGCCGCAGGTAGACCTCGAGGAGATCCGATCGCGCCACGATGCCGAGCAGACGTCTCTGCTCGTCCACCACCGGCAGCCGCTTCACCCGGCGTGTCTGCATCAGATCGGCGGCTCGCGCGACCGCCGTCTCGGGCCGGATCACCAGGGCCGGCCCGGACATCAGCTCGGCCGCGGTCCGCGCCGCGGCACGGCCGGGAGCGACTCTGCTGGCCCGCTGAGAGTAGTGAAAAGGGGCGGGCCGGGTGGTGAGCAGGTCGTCCGCTGAGACGACGCCGAGCACACGCCGTTCGGTGTCCACCACCGGGACCGCACTGATCCGGCGGTCGACCAGGATGCGGGCGATCTCTCGGAAGGGCGTGTCCGGCCGCACCGTGACGACGCTGCGATGCATCACGGCGGACACTCGCAACTCTTCCATCACCACGCTTCCTGAGGGGTCGCGACTGGCCTGGAGGTACGTTCCATCACCGCTACCATTCACGTCTTCGCCGCACCGGCATAGGGCCTTACGGCCCCTTTCGGCCCGGACAGGCAGAGACCGACGTCAGCGAGGCGTCGAGATGCGGACGGTGGTCCCGGCGCCGGGAGCGCTCTCGATGTCGACCCGTCCTCCCAGCCGCCTCACCCGCTCCCGAATGTTCCTCAGGCCCTGCCCCCCGGTTGCCGGTCCGTCGAACGCGAATCCCCGGCCGTTGTCCCGCACCTCGAGCTTGACCGCAGCCCCCGTGTCGGCCAGCGTGAGCCAAGCCCGGGTCGCCGCGGAGTGGCGCCGAATGTTCGAGAGCAACTCGTTGACCAGGGCCAGGACATCCGGGCCGCGGCTCGCGAGGCGGGCCGCGGCCGCCGGGTCCAGGTCGAGGGTGAACCTGATCCCGCTGACGGCATCCATATCCGCCACCACGCGTTTGATCGCCCGGTCGAGCTGAAGGTCGGCGAGCATCCCCGGGCGCAGGGCGAAGATGTAGTTGCGCAGGTCCCGGACCACGTCGTCGAGGCGACCAACGGCGTCGTCGAGCCGCGCCGCCGTCACCGGGTCGGACGTCATCGCGGCGGCCGCCTGCAGGTTGAGCCCGACCCCGAAGATGGCCTGGATCACGCCGTCGTGCAGCTCCCGGGCGATCCGCTCGCGATCCTCCACCAGCGCCACTTGACGCATGGCCGCGCGGCCACGGCCGTAGTCGAGTGCGATCGCGGCCTGGACAGCCAGCAACCCCAGGGCCTGCAGATCGGCCTCCTCGAACGCGGTCCGCCGGGATCCGCCGAGGACGGTCACCAGCGCGCAAAGCTCGTCACGGAGGACGACCGGAATCACCATTCCCTGCTGGGGCAGCTCTCGGGGCCGGACCGGGAGGTATCGGTGCCAGGTCTCCTCGGTCACCTCGACCGCTCGCGGGCCTTGGTTGCTCTGGCTGAGGCTGTCCAGCGGCACCCGGCCAGCACGCAGACGAGCAGCTTCCGGTCCCAGCGCGATGGTGACCTGAAGCTCGCCCTCGGCAGCCGCCGGCGTCGCGACCGTGACCGTCGAGGCGGCGGTCAGGGCACGTGCGCCCCGCGCCAGCAGGAGCAGCAGGGTACGGGCCGGACGATCCCTCAGGGTGGCCTCGCTGAGGGTCAGCCCGACCTGGATCCGCATCTGCGCGCGGCGCCACCCGGTCATGTCCCGGGTCACCTTCGAGAAGCCGCGCAGCTTGCCGGTTTCGTCGAACACGGGCGCGATCACGGTGCTTGCCCAGTAGCGCGACCCGTCCTTGCGGAGGCGCCAGCCCTCCGCGTCCAGTCTCCCCTCCCGGAGCGCCGTCTCCAGGTTCTGGTCGGGCACTCCGGCCGCGCGATCGGCCGGCGTGTACAGGATCGAGATGTGCCGTCCCAGGACCTCCTCCGGCGGGTAGCCTTCCAGCTGCTCGGCGGCCCGATTCCAGTTCGCGATCCGGCCTTCGGGATCAAGCATGAGGATCGCGTACTCGCGAACACCGTCGATCAGGCGCTCGAGTGTCTCTCGGCTCTCGCGCAGCTGCTCCTCCACGCGCCGGCGATCGGAGATGTCCCGGACCGCCGCCACCACCATGCTCCGCCCACTGATCGTGATCGGACTCAACGCGACGTCGACGTCGAGGGGCTCCCCGCTCGCGCGCATCAACTTGATGTCGAGGTCGCGGCCCATCCGGCGCACGCTGGGCCGGCGCTGGTAGGCGGACCGCACCCGGCGGTGCTCACCACGACGGTCCGCAGGGAGGAGATCCTCGATCGGTTTACCGACGAGATCAGCCTCGGCGCGCCCGGTCAGCTCCTCGGTCGCGCCGTTGACGTAGGTGATGCGCCCTTCTCCGTTGACGAGGACGACGCTGTCCGGCATCGCGCTCAGCACTTCCCGGTAGGCGGCAGGCAGCGCCTCGATCACGCCGTCATTCTCACGCACCCGACAGCGCCATGCCCGCCGCCGCGCGGCCTGATCAGGGGGGGCCGTTCGGCCGTTTTGGTGCCCGACCCGCAATCCCAGACTGAAAAGCGTAGTGAAGACATTTCGATCGCCAGCGCCCTCCCACGGTGGAGAGACCGGAGTCGCGCCACCCCGGTCGCGTTCGGTAAGCGTCCAGGAGGTGATGACCCGGCCGGTGGTGGTGGTTCGGGCCCGGGTGACCTTCTCCGTGATGGCGCACCTGCTTCGCCGGCACCGCATCAGCGGGCTGCCGGTGGTCGACGACCATGAGCGCCTGGTGGGCGTGGTTTCGGAGAGCGACCTGCTGCGCCGTCTGATCCGGACGGAGATGGAGAGGTTGTTCGCGGGCCAGGGGCTCGTCCCGTCTTCCGCCCGGGAGTCGCGTGCCACCGCGGAGACGGCCGGGGGTTTGATGTCCGAGCCTGCGATCTGCACCACACCCGGGGCCTCCGTCGATGAGGCCCTGCAGCTCATGCGTCGCTGCGCGGTGCGGCGGCTGCCGGTGGTCGACGAGCACAGGCGCGTGGTCGGAATCGTGACCCGGACCGATCTGCTCCAGCCGCACGCCTGCACCGACCAGGAGCTGCGCGACGAGCTGTGTGACAAGGTGTTCCCGGAACTTGGGTTGGATGCGCGGCAGATCCGTCTCGACATCGAGGACGGAAACGTGCTGCTGGGCGGCAGCGTCGCCGACCGGCGGCTGGTCGCGCAGGTCGAGGAGGCTGTTCGCGACACGCCCGGCGTCGTCTTTGTGGAGTCACGCCTGGGGGCGCGGCAGCACCGGCGCCTTGACCCGGACGCCTGATCCGAGCCGGCCTCTTGCGATCGCCGGATTTGTCTAGCTCACGGTTGAGGTTGGGACGAAGGCCTCGTTCATGCAGGGGTACGGTCCCGTCGTGCCCGGTTGCCGAAGCCAATGCCCTGCCGCCGGACAACCCGGCGTGGCCAAAGAGGGCCGACCCGACCAGGGCCGTCGGTGATGGCCGATGTGCCGCCCCGCCTTGAAAACCGTGGGGGCACGGTCATCGGGTGGCGCATCTGGCTGCTGAGCGGAAGCTATCTCGCCGCCTGGGCGAGGAGGTATACCTGGGCACCCGGCGCCAACACCGCCTCCTGCTTGAGTACGGAGACTGAGATCGCCGATCACCGTTCCCCGGGCCGGGCCTGCCGTTGCGGGTTCTGGGCGGTCTTCGACCCCCGCGCCAGCATGGCGATGCTGAAGAAGGCGGGCCCGGTCGACGGAGTCGTGCTGGGGCTGATCCACGCCTGGGGCGACATCGCGATTCACGGCCAGGAAGGCTTTCGCGCCGAGCACGCGACCGTCGCCTGCCTGTTCAGCGACCGGCTCCTGGACGGCATGCCCAGGTGGGTCGCACGGCTCGACGACCGGCGATGGACGCTTCGCGCGCGGCGGTTGCGCCAGGCGTCCGAGCGCTACGGCGTCCCGCTGCTTTCGCTGCGGGACGCCCAAGCCACCGGTCTTCTGGCTGAGTTCGGCGTCACCGCCAGCCCCGATCAGCTGACCGGCGCGGCCTGACCGGATCCCTTTCAGACCGAGGACGCCTGACCCCGGATCCGCTGCCGGTTCCCGAAGCCGCCGCCTCCCCACCAGGAGAGGTCGATCAGGAACCCGATGACGACGACCAGCCATCCGACCCCGCTGGTGGTGCCGAACGGCGCCACCAACACCCACGCCAGGGTGGTCCAGGGCAGGAGGAAGAAGCCGAGGATGGGCCACAGGTAGACCCCATGGAACGCATGGGACCAGCGGGCCGGCTCGAAGAGCCACCAGAAGAAGATGGCCGCGCGCGGGCCGAGCAGCCCGAGCACCGTGATCAAGCAACACATATCGTTCATTGCCGCGCAGTCGGGACTTCCAGCGGGGCGTGTCGCCGTGACCGATTGAGACAAATAGCTGCCGCCCACGAACTCCGTCTCGCGCGAAAACGGGACTATGAGGCCTCGGGCGCGGAGACCGCCTCCGAGACCTGGAAGTCGTCGTGCCCGAGGTCGGCGAGCCATTCGCGAAAGCAGCGATGCATCTCCTCCGCACCCACCACCGGCTGCTTCGGCGCTGCCCAGCGCGCTGGGTAGAGGACGAACGGAAAGCTCTGGGTCCCGCCCATCCCGCCGTGTGAGCCCACCAGCTCCTCGAACGCCGGGACCTCGGTCGTCGCGTCGTCATAGGCCCCGTTGACCATGACGTCGGCGACGTAGGCGAACCCGTCCACGCGCCTCAGGTGGCGCGCGGCGTTCGGGCCGAACGGAGCCAGCGGGTCCCCGCCCTCGACGCGGCCCTCGTCCAGGTAGTTGACGCCGTGCCGGCCGAGCGCGAGAGCGCCGGCGCTCGCCGACCTCACCATCAGAAAGCCGATCGCCGGGTGGTCCCGGAGGGCCGGAATGAGGTCGGGATAGAGCTCCTCGATCCGCTCCAGCGTGAGGCGCCCCGGCTCGCGCGGGAAGTACACGAGGCCCAGGCAGCCCGAGGCCATCACGACCAGCTCCGGCACCTCGCCCTCATCGGCCGTCGCCCGCAGGCGGCGCCTTCGGGCCGGGTGCGGAGCTCCCAGCTCGACCTGGTCGTCCACCACCAGACGGTTGGTGGCCGTCCGCAGGGCTCCGGCCGCGGCGCCGGCGCCCGATCGCGCCTCGGTCAGTGAGCCGGAAAGGTAGGAGAGACCTTCGCTCCCCTGTTTCTCCGCGTCGAGCGAGGACGCGCCGGTGGCCTGTCTCACCAGCTCTTCGAGCGTCCGGCCGGCGCGCTGCCGGAAGGTCGCGCCCTGGCTCTGTCCATGGTCCGACAGCAGGACGAACTGGTACGGTCGGGGCGCCGACTCGCTTGCCTTCGCGATCCTCTCGACCTGACGATCGATCCGGCGCAGGACGTTCAGCGTGTCGAGACGCTCGATACCCGAGTGGTGAGCGACCTCGTCGTAGCCGAGAAAGGTCGTGTAGACCACCGGCCGTCCGGCGAACATGTCCCCGATGATTGCAGCTACCTGGAGATCCCGCTGCACCACGGTCGCCCAGGCTCGCACCAGCGCGTAGGACCAGGTCCGCCGGATTCGTGGCTGGATGTCCCGACGCCGCTGCTGCGCCGCGTACCAGAGCTCGATGCAGACGTCGGCCACCGACAGCAGGATCGTGCGAGACACGTTGTAGGGATTGGCGAAGTAGGTGAAGTAGTCCTGGCCCAGGCCGCCGGGCCGGTCCCGGCGCAAGATCGTGCTCATCGTGAGCAGCGAGTGGGTGGCGTCGCCAGAGAGGATGTTGGCGCGGCTCGCGCCATCGAAGGCGAGCAGACCCCTCCGGTTCGAATGCCGGCGTTCGATCTCCATCGCGTCCCGAGGGTGGTTCGTCACCATCGCCCTCCCCCGCTCCTTCTCCCACCACCGGAAGGCCGGCATGTCGACGTTCGACCCGTGCAGCAGGCCGGCCTGGCAAGCGCCGGTCTGGGAGGACCAGTCCGTCTCCCACCGGAGCAAGCGGTGCGACCCCTGACTGACGAGGCGGGCGACGTGCGGCAACGCGCCCATCCGGATCGCGTGCACCAGCACGTCATGCGCCAGGCCGTCGATCTCCAGGAAGACAACTCCCGGCACTGACGAGACGACGCTGCCACGACGCCGGGCGATCCGCCGCACGACGTTTTGGTAATAGATGCTGTTGTCCTCGATCCCCAGCACGGTCGTGGCCACGGCGTTGACCAGGGTGATGCCCAGCACCAGGGTGATCCCCGGCCACACGCCGTCGACCTGGAATCCCGGGAGCAGGTTGCTGGCCAGGGCCACGAGCACACCGTTCAGCACCAGGACGCCGAGGCCGAGCGTGAGGACGCCGATCGGCAGCGCGACGATCGTGAGGAGCGGCCAGATCAAGGCGTTCAGAACGCCGATGACCGCCGCCGCGGCGAGCGACGATGAGAAGCCGCGGCCGTGGACGCCGGGAAGGATCGCCGTCCACACGGCCACCGCCACCCCATTGATCAACCACAGGAGCAAGACGTGGAGGACAGTGCCCCGGCCGCGGCCCCTCATCTGGAAAGAATCAGAGCGGTGACGGTGAGCGCTCTCGGATCGCCGCGTGTGCGGGAGGCGCCCAGCCGGCCAGCCGGCATCCTGCCGCGCGATGCGCTCATTGGTCTCCGAGCGTCGCCACGATGACCGCCTTGACGGTGTGGAGGCGGTTCTCTGCCTGGTCGAAGACGATCGAGTGCCTGGATTCGAAGACCTCGTCGGTCACTTCCAGGGCGTCCAGTCCGTACTGCTCGTAGATCTGCTCGCCGACCGTCGTATGGCGGTCGTGGTACGCGGGCAGGCAATGCATGAATTTGACCTCCGGGTTGCCGGTCTTGCGGATCATCTCCATGTTCACCCGGTACGGAAGCAGCAGGTCGATGCGGTCCTTCCAGACCTCGGGGTCCTCTCCCATCGAGACCCAGACATCTGTATAGAGGTAGTCCACTCCGCTCACCGCCGCGTCCACGTCCGCGGTCACGTCAAGCCTGGCGCCGGTCTCGCCGGCGATGGATCTCGCGGTGGCGATCAACTCGGCCGCGGGCCAGAGGCTCTCGGGCGCGCAGATGCGAACGTCCATGCCCAGCTTGCAGCCCGCCACCATCAGGGAGTTGCCTGTGTTGAAGCGGGCGTCGCCGAGGTAGCAGTACGCGATCGCGTTCAGAGGTTTCGCGGAGTGCTCGCTCATCGTCAGCATGTCGGCGAGCGTCTGGGTGGGGTGGAACTCGTCCGTCAGGCCGTTGTACACGGGAACCCCCGCGTAGGCCGCCAGCTCTTCGACGACAACCTGGCCGAACCCTCGATACTCGATCGCGTCGTACATCCGGCCCAGCACTCGCGCCGTGTCCTTGATCGATTCCTTGTGTCCGATCTGTGACCCTTCGGGACCCAGGTAGGTGACGTGCGCGCCCTGATCGTAGGCGGCCACCTCGAAGGCGCACCTGGTGCGCGTCGACGTCTTCTCGAAGATGAGGGCGATCTTCTTTCCCTTCAGAAGCTGCCGTTCCTGGCCGCTCTTGCTCTGCGCCTTCAGATCGGCGGCCAGCGAGATCAGGGACAACAGCTCTTGGGGCGTGAAATCGAGTTCCTTGAGCCAGTTGCGCCCGCGCAGGCTGAAGGCCGGAACGTCGCGGGTCACGCTCATCGCACACCTCCCTCATCGACTGCCAACTGGCCTCTGTCCACCGGCCGTCCCCCACTCCCGCGGTCGCCGCAGCGGGCTCTGACGGCCGGCGGCGGTGGACCCGAAACCCGGTACGTGAGAAAAGAACGGCCATCAAGGGATTGTGATGTTACAGAAAGGATCGCACGGGTACTCGAGCGCCGGGACGCGAGGCGGCGACAAGAGCGTCGCCCGCCGTTTCCGTCCCGTCAGCTCGGGGTGGCGGGATTCAGCGCAGCGGTCTCCTGTGGCGGCGCCTCGGTCTGCGGGAGGCGTCGCAGCACCAGCTTCCAGATCTCGCATACGATCACGATGGACAGCGAAACGCCGAGGCAGATGCCCCACTGAGCGAGCTTCAGGTGCGTCGTCTGCAGCAGCCGCTGAAACAGGCCCAGCTCCGTTCCGAGAACCGTGGTGACGACCGACAGGAAGGTCATCTTGATCAGCTTTCCGTTCTCCAGGATCAGGCTCCCGAAGATGGTCCGCCGCTCGTCGGCCGCCTCGAGCGCGAACAGGATCGCGTACAGGTTGAACGTCGCGAAGCCCATGGTGTGGGCGAGGGTGGCTCCACCCTCTCGTTCGGCGATGACGATGACTCCCGGGGTCCCGATCGCGAAGACCAGCCCGATGACGATCACGTAGATCATCCGGGCGCGGGGCAGGATGCGCTCGGCGGGATCCCTCGGTGGACGGTCCATCAGGCCCTGCTGGGTCTCGCCGAAGCCGAGACCGATGGCTCCGAACACGTTGGTGGTGAAGTTGATCCACAGCGTCTGCAGAGGGATGAAGGGCGCCCCACCCAGAATGTTGAAGATGCCGGCCCCGAGGAACACCAGGATGAACCCGAACAGGCTCCCCATCTGGTAGCGGATGTACCGCATCAGGTTGTCGTAGATGCCGCGCCCAAGCTCGACCGCCTTGATGATGGTGGAGAAGTTGTCGTCCGTGAGGATCATCACCGCCGCTTCTTTCGACACTTCGGTCCCGGTGATGCCCATGGCCACGCCGATGTCGGCGCGCTTCAGCGCGGGAGCGTCGTTGACGCCGTCTCCCGTCATGGCAACGATATCCCCGCGCTTCTTGAGCAGGTCGACCAGATGGACCTTGTCCTCCGGCGCGACCCGGGCGATGACGCCGATCTCACCGATCTGACGCAACGCCTCGTCGTCGTCCATGGCCGTGAACTCGGCGCCCGTGATCGCCCGGCCTTCGATCCCCAGCTTCCTGCCGATGGCCTGAGCCGTCACCGCGTGGTCGCCCGTGATCATCCGGATCTTGATCCCGGCGGCCTTGGCCTTGCCGATGGCGTCGGCGGCCTCCGGCCGGGGCGGGTCGACGATTCCGACCAGGGCGAGCAGCGTCAAGCCGGTGATCTGCCCGAGCAGGTCACCGCCGGGGTCGAACTGCGCCGGGTCGAAGTCCTTGCGGGCCGTGGCCATGACTCTCAGACCCTCCCGGCCGAGCGCCTCGTTGGCCTCCAAATAGCGGCTCCGCACCTCATCGACGGGGACCTCGATGCCGTCAGGATCGTGCGCCCACGCCGCACGGTCCAGCAGCTGGTCGGGCGCGCCCTTGACGAAGCACCGCACCACGTCGCGCCCTCCGTCGTCCTGCATGTGGTGAAAGGTGGCCATCAGCTTATAGGCGGCGTCGAAGATGCGTCGCGTTGTCAAGTCAGAAGCGGCGCGGGGCCGGTGAGGCCGGCGGCCCGGGCGTGCGGTACCCTCGTCGTCGTGGTTCGCGGCCGGTCCGGTTACGCACTCTCGGCACGCCTCACCCGCCTCCGCACGGAGGTCGAGGCGATGATCGGCCCCTTCCGGCCGGCCTCCGATCTCTCCTCTCGACGCCGGTAGAGGGATGGACGAGCAAGGGCTGGTCGCCCGCTTTTTCAGCCGTTCCGGGATGGCCCTCGCACTGGGCGCCGTGGCCGCGGGCGTCATCATCCTGTTCGGGCTTCGGTTCACCGCGCCGCTGCTGGCGCCCCTCTTCCTGGCCTTCATGACCGCTGTCATCCTGATGCCCGTCGTCCACTACCTGGAGCGGCACGGACTTCCGACCGGAGCGGCCGTCGTCGGAGTCCTGGTACTCGTCCTCGTAGGCGGTGGTGTGTTCATCTTTCTCGTCTATGTGCAGTTGGTGGCACTGGGCGAGAAGCTGCCCGAGTACGGGCAGCTTCTGACACAGCGCCTCGAGGCCGCGGGCGCTGCCTTCAGCGGAAACACAGGCGTGCACCAGGCACTGGCAGCCTCGGCGACGCAGAGCAGTAAGGCACTGATAAAGGCGGCCACGGAAGTCATCGCCGCCCTGCTGTCGAGCACTGTCAGTCTCATCTTCTTCCTCTTTATCCTCTGCCTCATGCTGGCGAGTGCGCACTCTTTCGCCCGGCAGGTGAAACGGGTGGCGGCGCCGGACAGTCAGCTGCACGAGCAAGTCGCCGAGTTCTGCCGGCAAGTGCAGATTCAGGGCGGCATCAGGACGGTCAGCAATCTGCTGACCGCGCTCGCACTGACAGCCGAATTCGTCCTCTTCCGCATCGACTTCGCCTTTCTATGGGGCATGCTGGCATTGGTGCTGGGCTACATCCCCTACATCGGTCTCGTCATCGCCTCGGTGCCTGCCATCATCCTGGCTTTCATCCAGCACGGGATCGGACTCGCCCTCATCGTGCTGCTGATCGCGGTGATCCTGAACGCCGTCATGGACAATGCGGTGACACCGCGATTCGTCAGCGAAAGGTCACAAATGCCCATGATCGTCGCCAGCATGAGCTTCTTCTTCTGGGCCTGGTTGATGGGCCCGCTGGGCGCGATCTTCGCCATCCCCGCCACGCTGCTGCTGCGAGCCGTGCTCGACGGGCGGCGTGAGACGCGGCCGCTCGGCCAGTTGATGACGAGCGAGGCCGGCCTCGCCGACCCGGCGCCGCCGGAGCTCGGCGCCCAGCCTCGGAAGCCCGTCTCCTGAACGTGTCGATCCGCCGGCGCGAAAACACGCGGACCCGCCCCTCCTGAAGGCCCGGCGACCAACGCGTGCTCCGCATCACCTACGCCGGCCACGCGACGGTGCTCGTGGAGCTCGACGGCACCGGCATCTTGACCGACCCCGTCCTCCGCGATCGCGTGGTGCACCTGCGACGGTTGACCGCCCTGCAGCCGTGGGTACGGGAGCTGATCAGTCATCCGGACGTGATCGTCATCTCCCATTTGCACTTCGACCACTTCGACCCCCCCAGCGTCCGGGTCTTCGACCGCCGGACGCGCCTTCTCGTACCGCGAGGGGGTGCCGGTCAGACGCTGCGAGGCCTCGGCTTCGAGCAGGTCATGAGCCTTGGCGTGGAGGAGCGCGCCCGGGTTGGAGCGGTCGACATTCGTGGTGTGTACGCCAAACATTCCGGCTCTCGTGGCTTCCCACCGTGGCTGAGTGGACCCGCGCTCGGGTATCTGTTCCAGGCCTCCCGATCGGTGTATTTCGCCGGCGACACCGACCTCTTCCCCGAGATGTCATCGCTGGGTTGCCCTGACGTCGCGCTGCTGCCGGTGTCCGGATGGGGCCGGCGGGCGCCGGCCGGAGACCACATGGACGCGCGTCGCGCCGCCGAGTCGCTGAGGCTGTTGCGTCCCAAGGTCGCCATTCCCATCCACTGGGGAACCTTCGCACCTCTCTGGAGACGGCAGGTCTATCCGAACCAGGCGTCGGCAGCGGAGGACTTCCGCCGCCAAGCGAAGCTCACCGCACCGCAGGTGCGGGTGTGCGTTCTGAGGGTCGGGGAAACCTACGAGTCACCCACGGCAGCGGCTTGACCGCTGGTCAAACCGCGTCCGCGGGTCCCCCGAAGAGATGCCGGCGGCCGGCCCCCAGCCTCTCGTCTCTCAGTAGCCGCCCTGGAGAATCTTCTGCTTTTGTACCTCGAACTCCGCGTCGGTCAACACCCCGGCTTGCTTCAACTCTCCAAGTTGCTTCAGCTGGGCAAGCGTGTCGTCCGCGTTCGGACCAGCCGGTGCTTGGGCAGGCTGGGGCGGCGCTTGCTGCTGCGCGTACGCTTGCTGCTGCTGATCCTGCGCAGCCCAGCGATTCGCCTGCCGGCGCGAGACACGGTTGGATACCACCGTTGCCGTGCCCGCGATGGCGGCCGTTCGTCCGACGGCTCGAATGAGACCAGGCATCTGTTTCCTCCTTCGTCAGGACTCTAGGGACGCGCCTTCGGTTGCGTCCAGAGCCGCCAGGATCGCTTGGATCGGAATCCGGCCGCCGGCCACCATCTGCGCGCCCTGGCGTCGGAGGGTGGTCGCGAGCGGCGCCGCCCACCGGTTCTCGTAGACCAGCAGGCCGGCCGCGCTTCCGGGCTCGATCGCATTGGCCGCTTCCTCGATATCACCCTGGTCGAGGATGCCGGAGCTGACGCCCTCGAACATCGAGAGGTCCTCCTCCTCCGTGGGCGCGGGCCGGGTTACCTCGAGGTGCATGATCGAACCGTCGGCCATTTTCCGGATGAACTGGAGGTCCAGGATCCGGATGATCCCGCGATCGACCAGATCCCCCAGCATGCGCAGGCCTTCCCCGGTCATTCGAGTGTCTTTTGGATATTCAACGACCAGGTAGTCGACCGGGCCCATTTCGTTGATTTCTGTGCTCACTTCATCACCTCACTCCGTCTCTTAGCCGCGGCGCCTGCCGGCCTCATCAGTGTGGAGGCCGCCATCAGCCGGCCTCCCCGCCCCGGGCGAGTCCGATAGACAAATCCCTTGACGCGGGCTCGGCGACGTTATGGCTGGTAAGGCGTCGCTTCGCCGGCCGCCGCGCCGGCCGCGCGACGCCGCTCGCGCCGGAGCATGAAGGAAGCGATGATGGCGAGAACGCCGCCGATGATCGCGATGATGGCGACCGTGTAAATCAGGACCACGGCGGTGAAGAGGGTGTGCGCGAAGAACAAGATGCCGATGATGATGCTCAACACGCCCAGGAGACCTATTCCCCAGCCTCCGCCGGTGAAGGCACGCACGATCGCCACGATTCCGATCACGACCCCGGCGGCCCCCAGCAGCCAAACCAGGGTGGCCGGGATCAGCGCCGCCGCCCACAGAGGATCCCTGACGATGACCAGGCCGGCGAGGATTCCGATGATGCCCGAGAACAGTTTCCAGCCCCACTGACGCCGGTCGATGAACATCAGCACCAGGTCGAACACACCGCCCACAAACCAATAGATGCCCAGAAAGATCACGAGGGTGAACAGGGTCCGTGCCGTGTCCGTCAGCAGGAGTATGCCCAGGATTACGCCGGCGATGCCCTCCAGCAAGACGAGCCACCAGGGTGTCAGTGCCACACCCACCGGCTCCTGTGCCGCCAGGGAGGGGTCTTGAACGGAAGTCATGTGATACTCTCCTGTTCGCCCCGCGGATTAAGGACAAGTGACCGGTGCGGGTGCGGTGCGAACCCTTCACCCAGGCGGGCCGGTCTCCCGCTAGCCGCCTGACCGCCTGATCATGAGACGTGCCCTGACTCGTGGAGCACGCGATGCACCGATCAGTTGGACAAAAGCCGGCGTCACAACGGCAGCCAAACCGGCCCCCTAGCCCGCGCCGGCGACCACTGGACAGCGTCGACCCCGGCAGCGATTTGTCCAAGGCCAGGCATACTGCCCCTGGCCTATCCCCGGGGGAAACCGCACGGTGGGGTGTACGTCTGATCCCCGAGCACCCGGTTGAGTGAGTAGGTATGTCGACAGCCCCGACTGGTCACGCAGCACTGAGCGGCCGCGCTTTTCTCGCACTGGTCGTCGTCGGGGGTCTGCTTGGAATTCCAGCGGCTCTGCTCGCCGCGCTGTTCCTGGCCGTGGTCAACTTCCTCCAGAAGTTCCTCTGGCACCAGCTGCCCCAACTGCTTGGCATGGCTTCAGCGCCCTGGTACTTCGTGCTCGGCTTGCCGTTGGTGGGGGCGCTGGTCGTGTGGTTCGCCCGCACGGTGCTCCCTGGTGACGGCGGTCACCGGCCGCTCATGGGACTGAGCTCGAAGCCCACACCAATCTCACACGGCCCCGGCGTCGCCCTCGCCGCGCTGGCCACGCTGGCCTCCGGCGCAGTGCTCGGTCCCGAGTCGCCTGTCCTCGGGCTGGGATCGGTTGTCGGGATGGCCGCGGCCCGGATCGCGCGGGTTGATGATCAACGGCGCACCGCCGTCCTGTCGGCAGCGGGCTCGTTCTCCGCCCTATCGGCGCTCTTCGATGGACCCATCGTCGCCGGCCTGCTGATGGTGGAGGCAAGTCTCCCGATCGGTGCCACCGCGCTTTTCATCTTGCTGCCGGGGCTGGTGGCGGCGGCGATCGGCTACCTGATCTTCCTCGGATTCGGCAACTTCGGTGGCCTCAACCACCCGGGCCTGCTCGTCCCCAACCTGCCTGCCTACCAGGGCCTGCACCTTGCGGACCTGCTGATCGGGCTCCTGGTGGGCCTGGCGGCAGGACTCCTCATCACGCTCGTCCATCGTGCGGCATCGGCGATCGAAGCGCTGCAGGCGCGCCGCAGAGGAGTGCCTGTCCTCCTCCTGGCCGGTGGCCTCGGAGTCGGGGTCATCGCACTGGTTTCGCAAGGGCTGGGGGCGAACCCTGACGACGTGCTCTTCTCGGGACAGGCCTCGATCGGGGCGGTGGCGACGGCGACTTCGGTAACTCTCGTGCTGGTCCTGTTCGTCGCCAAGGCGCTGGGCTACATCGTGAGCCTCGGCTGCGGCTTCCGTGGCGGGCCCATCTTCCCCGCCATCTTTCTCGGCATCGCACTCGCGTCGTTTCCAGTCGCCTGGTTCGGGGTGTCGCCCACACTGGCTGTCGCCGTAGGCGCCGCGGCCGGGATGGCAGCCCAGACGCGCCTGCTGTTCGCTCCGCTCCTGTTCGCCGCGCTGCTGGTCGGGAAGAACGGTTTCGACACGGTTTCGGCAGCCGTCCTGGCCTCGGTCGCCGCGTGGCTGGCGGTGAACACCCTGGCGCGCTCGCGGCTCGGCCCATCCCGGCCTGCAGAACCGGCGCCAGCCACCGAACCAGGTTCTTCCGTGGAGGGATGACGATGGCCAGCACCGAATCCGAGATCGCTCGTGAGCCTCACACAGCGGGAGGGATCGCCCGCTCCACCGTCACCGTGGTCCTGATCGTCCTCGCCGTCTTCCACCTCACGCTCGCGCCGGTGACCCTCTGGGCCCGCAACCTGATCCTCGACACCAACGGCTACGTCTCCACGGTGGCGCCGCTCGCGGCCAACCCCGCCATCCAGACCGCGGTCGTGAACGCTGTCGTGAAGCAGGTCGACGAACACCTCGACCTCAAGACCTACATCGACCAGGTACTGCCCCCCCAGGCGGTCGAACGGCTGCAGCCGATGCTGAGGAAGGCGGCCCTCAACCTGGTCTCGACGATCACCACCAGGCTGGTCCAGAGCCCGCGCTTCCAGCAGCTCTGGATCAGTATCAACCGCGCCGCCCACCGGCAGATCGTCAGCCTGCTGCTCACCGGCGCCACCGTCCGCGGGGTGATCAAGGTGGTGAACGACAACGTCGTGCTCGACCTCTCCCAGGTGGTATCGATCGTGAAGCAACGGCTGGTGTCCGCCGGGATCGGCATCGCAGCACGAGTGCCCAACTTCGGTGCCACCATCACGATCGCTCACCTCCAGGGCTTCAGCACACTCCGGAGGTGGGTACAGGCACTCAACGCGATCGCGAATCTACTCCCCTGGTTGGGACTGGCGCTCGCGACCGCCGGGTTGATCGCCGCCCGGCGGCGCCTTCGGGCCGGCATCGCGCTCGCGCTCGGCCTCGCGGGCGGGATGTGCGTGCTCGCCCTTGCACTCCTGATCTCCGAGCCGCTGTTCACCGCCCCGCTGGTCGCTCGCGGGCTGTCGCAGGAGGCCGCGACGGTGCTCTTCGACACCGTGGTCCGCAACCTGAAGACGGCGCTCCGCGTCATCCTGGTCGTCGCGCTCCTCATCGCCGCCGCCCTTTGGGCGGTCCGCTTCGTGCCCGAGATTCACATCCCTCCGTCCGCTCGGGAACGGGTGCTGGTCCCCTTCCGAACCCCTGCCGCACGGTTCGTCGGTCGCTACGCCAACCCCCTCCGGATCGGCGTGGTCGCGCTCCCGCTCGCGATCCTCATCCTCATCGACGGTCCGTCGCTGGCTCTGGTGATCACCTTCCTCTGCCTCGTCATCGTCGCGCTCGCGCTGATCGAGCTCTGCCGTCGCGCCTCCCGGCTGGGCGCGCCGCAGCCGGTGGCGACGGATAGGGCTTTGAGCCCGCCGTCCGGAACGGGACCGGGCGGCGAGGGGGCCGGCGGCTGACGTTCCCGCCCGGGTCAACCGCGGTGGTCTGAGCCGCCCGATGACCTGCGGCCCGGGAGGTTGGCGACCAAGAGCGCCACCACCGTCACCAGGTACAGCTGACCTGTCAGCCCCTCCATGACCGCCAGGGCCCGGCCCGCTGCAATCACCGGCACGTAGTCGCCATACCCGACCGTTGCCAGGGTGATGTAGCTGAAGTAGAGGTAGTCGGAGCTGTCAGCGGTTGTCTTCCCGGCAAAGTAGGGCGTTCCGCTGAGCGCGCTGATCGCGTAGGCGAGGCTGGCGAAGAACATGCCGAACACCAGATAGACGCACAGCGCCGCCATCACCGACTGGGTTGTTACCTTGAAGTTTCGTAAGAACTCGACGACGATCGCGACCGGCACCAGGGTCAGCAGGGCGGCCGCCGCCAGCTGAGAGACACCCGGCGCGTATCTCCCGCCGAGGACGAGGTCGGCGATGCCGCTGACAGCGGCGACAGCGCCGACGACCACCGCTACTCCGAGGAGGCGCCGGCTGACCTCGGCTCGAGAGAGCGCGGCGGACACCGCGGCGAGCTGGAGCAGGGTGCTCAGGGCTCTTCCCCACGCGGTCGGCGGAGCGAGGATGGCGACGATCATCGCGGCGGTCAGCATGACGAGCACGAAGCCGTAGCGGTAGACCGCCCACCTACGACGCCGAGCCCGGTCCGAACTCTTCACGGTTGCTCCCGAGAAGCTGTGCTGAAGGTGCCGCCCAAGACGACGCCCGCCCCGACCCGGAGATCGGAGCGGGCGTCGCCGTGGATCGACGTCCTGTTACTGAGCGGCCGTCTCCTGGGAGAACGCGCTGCGCAGCTCCTCCTCCTGATCGTGGCTCAGGTTGGTGGCCATGATCTCGAACTGCTGCCCGCGGAAGGCCTCTTCGACACGGTCCATCACCGCGTCGCTGGTGAGGGCGAACAACGCCGAGGTGCCAGGGGCGATCTTGCTCTTGACCGAGTTGATGAAGTCCTCGTTGATCCCCACCTTGGCCAGGGATCCGGCGAGCGCCCCGATCCCGAGCCCCACCGCGGCCCCGATGACCGGGATGAAGAAAATGAGGCCGAAGAGCATCCCCCAGAACATGCCCCCCAGCGCGCCGGCGCCGACGAGACTGTTTACCTGACGCGTCTTGGGGTGGTCCTTGCCCGGCTCCCAGGTCACCACGGCGGCATCCTGCACGCGGATCACCTCCTGCTTCTGCAGCGTCTCGAGCGTCTTCAGCGCGGTGTCGGCCCCACCGACGGACGGAAATTTGACCGCTATCAAAGTCGCCATACGTCCTCCTTTGCATAGCCCGCATCCCGGAAGTCCTCCGGCTGCGCTCGCGTGATCGAGTCTGTCGGCTGCCCGAACGCGGCGCCCGGCGCGCCGGGACGGTCTTTAGACAGAACCTGAGCCGGGTACCGGGCCCAGTTGAATCGGACTATGTCAGCTCCCACCCTCAGCCCTGGGTATTCTCAGACATGGTTTCGTGCTTCTTCCAGGGCCAGACGCCATCGATCTCGACGGCGAGGGACCAGCTGAGGACGATTCGAATGATAACGATCGTCCCCAACACGGCGACGCTTTCCAGGGTGGGTTCGAGGATGACGGTCTTGATGATGTCCGAGACGATCAGAATCTCAAGGCCCAGCAGGATGGTCCTTCCGAGATGCCTGCGGGCATAGTGGTACGCCCCCTCCCGACGGGCGGGTATGGCGTACCAGACCAGAGAACGACCCAGCACGAACAGGGAGCCGAGGACCAGCACCGCGACGCCGATCCCCTCCATGACCTGCACCACGTCCTGCACGTCGTGGCCATAGTTCATGACGGCGGCTCCCTACTCTCGTCACCATCACGCCCGGGCCGGACCACTCGGCCGCTGCCGGCCGAGTGCGCCCGTGTGCCCGGAGGAAGTCGGCCTGGATCGCGCTGGATCAGACTGACGAGTCCTTCCAGTGGACCGTGAGGCCGAAGAGCACCAGAAGGTTGATCGCGATGATGACCAGTGACCACCAGGGGTAGAGGCCGATATTGAGCAGGTGGACGGCCGTGACCAGGCCGACCGTCACGATGCCGAACCATCGACCCCAAGGACGATGGCTCATGATCGCACCGCCGGCCAGCATCTGCAGCACGCCGAAGACCAACCAGAGGAGCGCCCAGATCCACAGCTGTCCGCCGATCGCGTGACCGATGAAGAACGCCGAGCGAAAGAACGCGAAGAGCCCTTCGAAGATGTTCCAGCCCCCGGTGAAGATGATCATCAGGGCTGAGAAGAGCAGCCATCCGTCCGGGATTGTCGGTGCCCGGTCGACAACATTGTCATAGGGCCCGGTGCCTGTCACGTCTGCCATGTCGTACTCCTTTCCTCGTCTTGGCTTCTAAGCCTGTCGCCTCTTGCCGGAACACTACCCTTCACACTTTACTCACCGTTGCTTGGACCCTCCTCTTGGTACTCTCCTCTTCGTATTACGCTGCAGGGGATGAAAAGGTATCGCATGCCTCTGGCCGCCCCTTCTCGATGCCTGTCTGTAGCCACTGCTGCCGCTGCGCAGACGAACCATGGGTCCAGCCCGCGTCGTCGACCTCAGCTCCGGCCAGGTGCTGCTGATAATCGTCGCCGACCGCCGCGGCCGCCCGCAGTGCCTCGTTGATCTGACTCCGACCGATCAGATTCCGCGCGTACGCAGTCGCCGCCCAGACCCCGGCCAGACAGTCGGCCTGCAGCTCACTCCGCACCGAGAGTGGGTTCGCGTTCTGGGGGTTGACCGCGCTCAGGGCGTTCACCCGGGTGGTGATGCCGGCCAGTGTCTGCACGTGATGCCCCAGCTCGTGGGCGATGATGTACGCCCGCGCGAAGTACCCCTCGGCGCCCAGGTACTGCTGGAGGGCGGTCAGGAAGGTGAGGTCGATGAACACCGTGTGATCGGGCGGGCAGTAGAAGGGCCCCACCTCGGAAGGCTGCGGCCCGCACCCCGTCTCGACGCCCCCGCTGAAGGTCACCAGCTGAGCGGGTTGATAGGTGGATCCGGCCCTGGAGAACTCCTGCTGCCAGAAGGCTTGGATGTCACCGAACACGAGCGTCGCGAACTGCTCTTGCGTCATCGTCCCGGTCGGGATGGGATTCGCGCCCGAGCGGGGTGCCGGCCCTCGCGGCAGCCGCTGCACCTGCGATCCTTCGACCGCGGCCATGCCGGCCGGGCTCGGGGAGCTCGGCGGGTGGGTGGACTGCGCTCCGGACTCACACGACGTCAGCGCCAGGAGGAGCAGCAGGGCTGATGCCAGCGATGCCACCAATCTCCTCGCCCGAGCCTCGCCAGGTCGCGTCCCCGCGGACTCACCGATCCGGGCCCGGCGCATTCGCATCAGATTCATCACGATTCGGAAAGCGGTACTCAGCTTCGACGGAACAGCACGCGCCCCGACTTCAGGGGCCCGACCCGTACATCGTGCGCAGTCCGACCGTCGAGCGCACCTACGATTCACCGCCTGGTTCGACAAAACGCGTGACCGTGGGTCAGGTGTCGGATTGGCCGGCGGCTCTATCTCCGTCGCACCTGCGTCACACCGAAGTCACGGCAGGCACCTTGGATCCCGTGCCTGAGCTGACGGTGGCCGCCTTGAAGGCCACGTAGTCGCGCTCGTTCTGGTCCGCGTACTCCTCGGCGAAGGTGCCCAGTGCCTCCTCGAACGCGGGACTGGTACCCAGGTAGCTCGCGATCGCGAGCCGGTCCCCAGACCGCGCGTGTGCGCGCGCCAGCGTCCATCCACACATCTCGCCGTACGCCGTGAATACCGGCGGTGTAAAGGCCTCCACCTCAGCCGAGATCTTGCCGTCCCACAGCTGCCGCACGTAAAAATCGCGCTCGGCCCCATCGATGCCTTTCACGCGTGCCCATCCGAGGAGGATGTCGCTGGCCGCCTGCATGAATCGCTGGCCTTCGACGACGCGCTGTCCGCTGTTGCCATGCCGGCTCTTTCCGGCATACGGTTCGAGGACCGACGTTTGCGCCTCTTTGCACTGGAGGACGAGCGGGTCGCTGCGATACCGCCCCAAGAAGAGCGCGATCCAGCAACGGGTGCCGACGCTTCCCACACCCACCACTTTGCGAGCCACGTCGACCAACTCGAACCGGTCGAGGAGCCGGGAACGATCGTTATTGAGGGTGGCCCGGTAGGAGCGTACGACGCTGTCGAGATAAGCCCGTACGTCCCTGGTCTGGTCGTGGTCGGTGGTGAGCTCATCGAGCGGCACGATGAGTGGTGGGTCGCTGACGAAGGCGATGCGACCCCCCACGTCGTGGACAAGCTGCCGGTAAGCGCGCGCGCTGTCCTTCTGGCGCGCCTTGGCCACATTTTTCTGAACCAGCTTGACGGCTTTCTGCCCGGCAAGGCCCGCCCACTCTCCGATGGCTGACGAGACGTCGAGGTGGGAGTACCAGACCTCGAGCTCGCCGGCCTGCGCGAAGGCCAGCATCGCCTGCCGGTAGCGGCGCGCCGCGGCCACGGCCGCCGCCCGGCAGTCCTTGCGTTTGAAGTGTGGGCGGGAGGCGACCACCATGCTCGCGGCGAGCCGCTTGACGTCCCACTCGAACGGGCCGGGAATCGTCTCGTCGAAGTCGTTGATATCGAACACCATCTCGCGCTCCGGGGACTGGTAGCCACCGAAGTTAGAGAGGTGGGCGTCGCCGCAGAGCTGGACCCGCAGGTCGGTGGTCGGCGTGTCGACCAGGTCCGCCGCCATCACCGCCGCCGAGCCCCTGAAGAACGTGAAGGGAGACACCGACATGCGCTCGTGCCGGATCGCGATCAATTCCGGTACTCGGTTCGTCTCCTGCGCGGTGAGGATCGCGACCGGGTCGCGGCCGGACGGCCCTCCGTCCCACGCGGCGTGGCTGCTGAGCGGCGGAAGCGGACCGCGGCGGGCACCTGAGGGCGCCGGTCTCGCGGCGTTCGCCCCGCCGGGGGATGCATTGGTTCGACGCTTTTTTTTCACAGTGCTCACGATCACTCCCTTCGACGGCAGCACGGCGGTCCCTCGATGCCGGCTTCCAACTCCGCTCCGATTGTCCTCGCCAGCGATCCAACTCCGGCCTTCGCGGCTCTCGCCACGTCCCATCCGGGGGCGCCTGCACACCTTGCCGGCGTCCCGCGAACGCTAGGCTTCGGGCGCCTCACGAGCGCCGGCTCCACCCACCCGTGTTAGACAAATGACGGTCGGTCAGAGGACCGGTGTTTGGCAGGCCGCCGGGACCCGGCGTCGCTGCTCGTCCTCAGGGCCTCAGGACGTCCACCTTCCCGGCCCCATGGTCGAGCTGGTAGTCCAGATTGATCGCCGCGTTGATGAGTGACAGATGACTGAAGGCCTGTGGGAAGTTGCCGAGCTGCTCACCCGTGAGACCGATCTCCTCCGCGAACAGGCCCGCCGGGCTGGAATAGGTAAACATCTTCTCGAACGTGATGCGGGCGTCCTCCAGGCGTCCCGATCGCGCCAGCGCGTCGACGTACCAGAACGTGCAGCTCGAGAACGTGCCCTCCTCGCCTCGCAGCCCGTCGGGCGATGCGCTCGGGTTGTACCGGTAGACGAGGCTGTCCGACACCAGCTCCTTGTCGACCGCCCGCAGCGTCGACTGCCACATCGGGTCGGTGGGTGCCGCGAACCCGACCAAGGGCGTCAGCAGAACGCACGCGTCGAGCACGTCGGTGTCGTAGTGCTGCACGTAAGCGCCCACACGTTTGTGCCAGCCCCTTTCGACCAGCTGGTTGTAGATGCGATCCCGCTCCGTGACGAGCCGCGTCATGTCGGCGGGCAGGCCGTACTCCGTGGCCAACCGGATCATTCGGTCCATCGCGACCCACGACATGAGCCGGCCGTAGGTGAAGCTCTGGCGGCCGCCCCGGGTCTCCCAGATCCCCTCCTCGGGCTGGTCCCAGTGGTCGGTCAGCCAGTCCATGATGGTGCGGAGGCGCACCCACCCAGGATGACCGATGGCGAGGCCGCGCTTGTGGCCGTGATAGAGCGAGTCCAGAGCCTCGCCATAGATGTCCAGCTGCAGCTGGTCCGCGGCCCCATTGCCGATCCGGACCGGTCGCGATCCTCGATAGCCTTCGAAGTGATCCAGAGTTGTTTCGGTGAGGTCGGACGACCCGTCGACCCGGTACATGATCTTGAGCGGGCCCGAGCTCTCCCCCGCCTGATCCAGCACCCGGTCCCGCATCCAGTGCATGAACCGCAACGCCTCGTCCTCGAACCCGAGGCCGAGCAGGGCGTAGATCGAGAAGGAGGCGTCGCGCACCCAGGTGAAGCGGTAATCCCAGTTCCGCTCGCCGCCCACCTGCTCGGGCAGGCCCGCGGTGGGGGCCGCCACCAGGGCTCCGGTGGGCGCATAGGTCATGAGACGGAGCGTGATGGCGGATCGCTGCACGATCTCGCGCCAGCGGCCGACATAGGTCGAGCGGTCCAGCCACGAACGCCAGTCGAGGATCGTCCGGTCCAGGATCTCACGAACCGCCCCTCGCTCCACGGGTCGAGGAGACGCGTCCGGCCCCGATTCGAGCATGACACCCTCGACCTGACCTTGCGTCAGGGTGAGGTCGGGGACGACGTCTCTGCCCCGCGCCTGCAGTGGGAAGGTCGACTGGAGCGCCAGCGTCAGGGTCGGTGAGGTGAAGAGCGCGCCGGCATCATTGACGGTGAGCTCATGATCGGCACGCCCGTGGTCGATGCGGGGCGCGCACTCGAGCCGGAAGCGCATGGTTCCCCTGACGGCCCGCACGACCCGGACGATCCGGCGCGATCCGGAAGTGACCGCCGCGGTCGTGGTCGAGAAGGGACGCGAACACGCTGGGGGAGTCGAATCGAGGGCAGCAGAACCAGTCGATGGTGCCGTCCAGCGAGACCAGCGCCGCCGACTGGAGATCTCCGATCAGCCCGTGATCGGCGATCGGGGGGTACTTGACTCGGTCGGCGGCGGGCGAGGGGGCGCTCACGCTCTGCGCGGTCATGTCATCGATCTCCTTCTTGTCATTGGTGGACAACGTCGGCCGCTCGTCGGTGCCTCGGGACGCGTCTACGCGGTGGTGCTCGCGTCCGCCTCTCCGGGCGCCTTGCTGCCGGCGCCTGCCGGGGCACTGCCCGGCGGCAGCAGGAGCCCGGCAGCGAGGCCGACCAGCGTGATGATCCCCATCGTCACCAGGGCGGCCGCGTAGCCACCGCTCCCGCGCAGCTCCGAGGAGACAAGTACGGAGCCGACGATCGCGGTTCCCAGCGACGAACCCAGGTTGGAGACGCTCCGAGACAGCCCCGAGATCTCGCCCTGGAGGTTTTGCGGGAAGGCCGACTGAACCACGTTGGCCGACGCCGTCAACATGACCCCGACACCCAGCCCAAAGATCAACAGACCGGGGGCGAAGGAGAGAGGGCTTGATGTCTCGGGGACCAGCAGCAAGAGCACGATGACGCCGAGCACGGTGCCGACAAAGCCGAATCGGATCAGGAACCGCTGCGAGCGCCGTCTCGCGAGCCGCCCCGCGAACACGGAGGCGAGGAGAATGCCGGCGGTCGCGGGTGTGAGGATGAGGCCGGTCTCGATCGCGCTGTGATGACGGACCGTCTGCAGATACACGGAGATCACGAAGAACGCTCCCTGCATGACGAGCCACTGGACGTTCTGCGTGACGAGGCCCAGGTTGGAGGTTCGGTTGCGGAACAACGCGGTCGAGAGCAGCGGCGCCCGGCCCTTGTGCTCCCGCCTCCGAATGTGCAGAAAGAACCAGACCAGGATGACCGCCCCGATGGCGACGAAGAGCCAGACCGGGGAGATGCCACCCTTGGGGATCACCACCACCGAACCGATCTTGAAGTCTTCCCTGGCCGTGAACCAGCCGTAGGTCCCTGACTGCAGGATGCCGAGGACCACGAAGAAGAGGCCCGCCGCCGACAGGATCGCTCCCTCCGCGTCGAACCGTGGCTTCTCCCCCTCCACGCCGGCGTCCCGGATCCGTCGCGTCCCGATGATGACCAGGATCACGACCAGAACCTGCAGGATGAACGAAGCCCGCCAGCTGATCGTCGACGTGATGAGTCCACCGATGAGAGGGCCGGTCGCGGCCCCGAGGCCGGCGGCGGCGCTGATCACCCCCAGCGCCTTGGCGCGCTGTGTGAGGTTGGCCGAATAGACGGTGACCAGGATGTAGATGGGCGGGATCATGAGCGCCGACCCGATGCCTTCGAGAAGCGAGTAGCCGACGATGAGCACGCCCAGGGCGGGCGCCAGGGCCGCGATCAGCGCCCCTAACCCATAGACGATCAGACCCGCGCGAAAGCAGGCTTTTCTGCCCCAGATGTCGGAAAGCTTGCTGCCCGGGATCATGAGCGCCGCCATCGTGAGCGTGAAGACGGTGATCGCCGTCTGGACGCCGATGACCGTCGTCCCCAGGTCGTGGGCGATGTTGGAGACGGCCACGTTCATGTTGGTGCACGCGTAGCTCGCGATGAACTGCGCAAGAGCAAGCGGCAGCAGCATGGAGCGGGGAGACCACGTGGACTCGCCCGCTACGGTTCCTCCGGGGGGTGCCGCGCGCCCCTGCTGCCGGTCCCCGGCCATGTCGCCATCTCCTTCGTGCGCCGCCGCTCGATCGCCGGCCATGTCAACACGTCCACAGAAGCATCGACAGGGGCCGGAACGGGGACCGACCTCATCCCGGTCTGGACAAATCCCTAGATGTCGACCCGGAGGACCGCCGCTCGGTCGCGGGCTGAGCCTCAGCCATCTTCGAGTCTGGCTGCTCAGGACACCGGCGCCGGGAGGGTATCCAGGGCTAGCGCCACTCGATCGGCAAACTCGTCCATCAGATCGCACTCGCCGGCCGTGAAGGGCTCGCCCCCTGTGCGGGCGAAGACGAGGACGCCCAGCACCTCCCCGCCCACCGCTTTTCGGGAGCTGATCGGCACCGCCCGGAGAATCTCCAGGCCGTCGGGGGTGTCCCAGCGCAGATCGAGGTGAGCGCCGGTCTGCGTCACCTCATGGACCAGAGAGACTCGAAGGTCGGGGTCGGTCCGGCCGCCGCTCGCGGACGACGGGTCTGCCGCCACGATGGTGGTCGCCGGAGGTCGGGCGCGGGAACGAGCGATCAGGACGGCGGCGCCCCCGATCAGGTCGCGCGCGTGCTCGGCGGCCACGTCGTACACCTGCGCGGCCTCGGTCACCGCGCGCAGCGCGATGACGGCCGCCAGCAGCCGGTCCCCATGCTTGGGCACCATGCCCGCGCCGGCGTCCTCGGTTCCCAGCACCAGGTGCGTCACCTCTCCGGACGGACCGTGGAGCGGGACGATCTCGACTTCGCAGAGTCGGGGGTCCCCCTCCGGGCCGGCGGCGGGGATCCAGCCACTGATCCGCTCCGGTTCGGCCGACCTCGCCGCCCGCTCCACCGCCATCGCCAGCGGATCATCCAGACGTCCCGCCCAGAGCTCACGGAGAGGGAGGCCGACGATACCGCGGCCGCCGGTGGCCGTGCGCTCGAACATCGGGTTGGAGCGGACGACGGCCGGCGCCGCCGTCAGTCTGGCGAGCGCCACGCCGAACGTCGAGCTTGCCATCCACGTCTTGAAGAGGTCGAAGACGCGAACCGGGTCGGGCGCCCCATCGAGCAGGGCCAGAAGCTGCACCGGGAACACCGACGGCGGCGGCCTGGATGTCAAAGGCGCCTCCGGTATGCCGGTGGTGGTGACGCCGGCCGTCGGAATCTCACTCCCGATCAGGATGACCCGCGGTCCACCCGGGCTGGTGACCGGCCAGCAGTCGAACGCGAAGAGCGCCCGCCGCCGGCTGCCCTGGAGGTTCAGCTCCCAGCCGCGCCGCCGCCTGAGTGGAGAAGCGTAAGCCTGCACACCCTTGGCCCGGTCGAAGGGGTCGATGAAGTCGGCGAAACGAAGGCCCCGGACGCGCCTGGGGAGGAGGTCGCTGAAGCGCAGAAAGGCGGTGTTGGCGTCATCGATCCGACCGTCTTGATCGAGCACGACGACGATCTCCTCGACGAGGTTCGCGACCATCCGTATCGGATCCGCCGTACCGTCCGGTCGACGAGGGGTCCCGGCCCTCTCCTCGTCGGATCTGTCGTCATCTTCGTCGGGGACCAGGATGCCCTGCGCGGTCAGGGTGGCGACTCGCATCGAGAGCCCATGCGCATGACGTTCGAATTTGATCTGGCGCAAGAGATCGATGTCGTCGGGTGAGTAGCGCCGCTGCCCGGACGACGTCCGCACTGGGCGGAGCGTCCGATGGCGACGCTCCCAGGCGCGGATCGTGTGCGGCGATATGCCCAGCATCGACGCCACCTCCCCAACCGAGAAGGTAAACCGGTCGTCGAGGTTCCTCACCTGAGGCCGAGGCGACGGGCGAGGACGGTGCCCATTCGGACGTCGGGCGCGATCGCGTCCGCCCCGACCTGGCGCCAGAGCTCCGGCCGCCGATTGAACGGGACACCGGCGATCAGCACACGGATCCGTTGCTGATGCAGCGCCTCGACGGCCTGTGCGAGCCCCGGCATCCCGGGTGGCACCGCGGCGGATATGCAAGTGACACCGGCGGATATCAACACCAGCCGCGCGTGAAGTTCGGTGGCTGCACGGACCACATCAGTCCAGCGAGCCTCGGGCTCGAGCACCTCGTTGGCCCAGCCCTCGTCCATCAGCGCGGCGGCCAGCATCTTGAGGCCCAAGCGGTGCGGATCTCCGTGGGCGGAGGCCAGGAGACAGCGAAAACCCCGTGGTACCGGGTTCGGAACCGGGGTCGGAGGCAGCTGAGCGACCACCTCCTCCACCACCGCGGCCGCCCGGAGCTCGTCTGCCGAGGTGGCGAGACCCAGGTACCAGAGGTTTCCGACCTCGACCTGGGCTGGATGCAGGAGGTCAGCGATGGCAGCGGTTCGGGAGCCGGCCTGAAGCGCTACCCGTTGGGCCAGCTCCAAGACCTGTTCCACGTCTCCCGCCCTCAGCGCCTGGCTGGCTTGCTGGATGGGGAGCCGCGCCGCCGCCCCCGCTCCCCGCCTGTCGCGGGAGGGGGCACGACGCTCGCGCTCGGTGGCGATCATCGGCGATCAAGCTTTCCCAAAGGCGCGGCGCCCCATGGGAGGTGTATCAAGTCACCAAAATGGGGGATTCACGTCATCTCCCTAACGGTATGCCGCGCGGGCGACGCCAGACGACCCCATCAGGGTCGGCTGGGGGACCCAAAAGGGGGACGCTCAGCAGTCCCCGAAGGGGGTCGGCCGGACACCGCCAGGCAACTGCCGGCAAGCTGCCATGACTCGAACAGGTTGCGTCAGACCGCGTCAGACCCGGGGCCCCCGAGAGGTGTCAGGCGCTCCAGCGGGTGGAGGGGCGGACGAGTCCGCTGGAGATCGCGACGATCGCAGCCTCGGTGCGATTCTGAACTCCGAGCTTGGCGAGCACGCGCTTCACGTACGTCTTGGCGGTTTCCTGCGTCACCGCAAGCGCACTCGCGATCTCTTTGTTCGTCTTCCCTTCCGCCAGCTGGGTCAGCACCTCATGCTCGCGCAGCGTGATGCCGAACGGCCGCTCCAGGCGGCCCGCAGTGGGAAGCGTGCTCGGGAGCTTCACTCGATCCGAGGTCACGAGCCGGATCGACTGGCGCAGCTCCTCCAGGGGGGCGTCCTTCAGCACGTACGCCGCCGCTCCCGCTCGCATCGCCTGCTCCGCTGCACGATCGTCGGCGAGCGCGGTGAGGACGACCATGCGGACCTCGGGGAGCAAGCCACGGAGGATGCGGATGACCTCGACGCCGTCGCGATCGGGCAGGACCACGTCTATGAGCAGGACGTCGGGATTGAGGTCCACGGCACGTTCCAGCGCCTCTTCCCCGCTGACCGCGTCACCCACGACCTCAAATCCGTCCTGATCGCGTAGTGACGCGCGCAGCCCGGCCCGCATCGCCGGCTGCCCGTCGACGATGAAGAGTCTGATCCGGCGGAGGAACGGAAAGGCCTCAAGGACGGGCGCACCCATAGTCGTGGATTCGCGGTTGCGCGTGAGTGAGCGGTCAGGTCTCGCCGCCACGGACCCGACGATATGCCCCCTTCGTCGGGCTGCGCCATCCCCCAAAAGAGGACGTTGCCCCATGATGGTGGCTCTGCGAGGCCGCCAGGGTGCATCACTGCACCAGCGGGTCGCCTCAGCGGTTGCCGGACGTCGTCTCGTAGTCCCTGGCGGCGCTACCTCCTCCGCGCGGCGTCGCCACCGGGATGGCCTGAACCATCCCGGTCGTCAAGGCGAGTACCGCGGCCTCGGTCCGGCTTCCGACCCGGAGCTTTCCCATCACTCGCTTCACGTACGTCTTGACGGTCTCGGAGGTGATCCCGAGTTCCGTGGCGATGACCCGATTGGGTTTGCCTTCTGCGATTCGGGCCAGCACCTCATACTCCCGCTTGGTGAGCAAGGTCGCCACGTCCCTCCCCGGAGCCCCAGAGGACGCGTTGGGAGATGTGCGTGCTCGCCACCGGGGCACGGCGCACCGGATGATGCTGCGCACGTCCTCGGCACTCGCATCCTGCACGATGGAGGCAACCGACCCTTCCCGAAGCCCCTCCGAGAGCGAGTCCGCTTCCGCGAGGTCGCTGAGGATGACGACGTTGGCACCCGGTGCCTCTTGACAGAGAGTCCGGACCAGCTCCCTCCCGCCGGTCCGGGGCGGCAGCTCGACGAGGACGACATCCGGGTGCGTCTCCCGAGCTACGGCGATCCCGGCATCGACCCGGCCGACCATCGCGATCACGTCGAAGATGGGGTCCGCTCCCAGGATGAGGCGGAGGCCCTCTCTCACCACGGCCCGCTCGTCGATGACGAGGACCCGGATCGTGTTCTGGCCGCCGCTGCTCAGGACCATGCCCGGAAGCCATCCGCGTACCTGAGGCCATGGCACCCGCCGGTGCGGCCCCTCATAAGGGCGAAGCCCGGTGCCGTCGGGTGGTGACCAGGCTCGGCTCCGTGCCTCCGGGCCGAGGAACGCCGATCGCAAAGCCACGACCAGCCGGGCCGGTTACTGAGGGTGGGTGAGATCGCGTCCTCCCGTCGTGGTGCGATTTGGTGCGTTCCATAGCCGCAGCTTTTGGTGATCAGCGTACTCAGAGCGTCCGGCCTGAGGACTGGATCCCGGGTGCACCCTGGACAAACCTCGCGTCCCCCGCATGGGGGGACGGTGCCGGGACAGGCAGACCGTGATTTGTCGATGGTGGGTCCGGTCGGCGATCAGCCTGCTTTCCCGACCACGTACCCCAGGAAGTCGATGCTCCCGCCTCCGACGGTGCGGAGCACCGAGGCCAAATCCTCGGCCCCGATCCTCTCCATGATGAGCGCGGCGGCACCCGCCTCCGCCGCTTGCTCCACCAGCGCCTCATCGACCTCGCCTGACACCACGATCACCCGCGCCAAGGGCGACTCGCGACGCGTCGCACGAGTCAGGAAGAAGCCCATCTGGTTGGGGAGGCGGGCGTCGATCAAGACGATGTCGGGGCGCAGGGTCCGCAACGCCCTCATAGCGGCCTCGGGGCCGGCCACGGTGTCGACGACGTGAAGCCCGGGAGCGTCATCCACCAGCCGCCGAAACCCTTCGCGGAGGATCGTCCCGCGCTCGACGATAAGCACGCGCAGGTCGAACACCGCCATCGGGACCGCGCCGCGCGCTTCCCCTCCTGGGTCCCGACCCATCAAAGCCTCCTTCGCCAGTCCATCACATGGTTCCCGCACCCGGAACCGCACTCCACGGGCCCCGACGCTACTGGTAACCGATTGCGCCTCGCGACCGTGGTATCAGTGTAAGCGAGAACTCATCGAGCGCCGGATTTGCTCATCTTCCCGCAACCCAGCTTGAGACTGGCAAGGATTGACCGGTGTGGCGCCCTCCTGGTTGGGTACTCACAGACACTGGGTTCAGGTGATATCGATCCTGGAGCCTAAACACGGTCTGAAGGTGTGGGGGTGAGTTCAAGAGTGAGTCCATGGGCACAATCGACGATCGCGGGAAGTGGGGAGACGTCGCGGTCCTTGCCTTGTCACGCGGTCCAACCGGTGCTACCGTCCACGTTGTAGGGTGCCAATTATGAACTCAGCGGATCTTGTCTGCGTGGGAGCCGCCGGCACGGATCCGTCATGGCGGTGATCCGGGGGCGCGACGACCCGTACGCATGGTCGGTCGTGCCGGCCGGGGCTGGCGATCAGGTGCAGCGGTGGGCTCGGCGGGGAGGATCACCGACCGGCCGGCTGCGGCTCGTGGGCCGGGAACGGTATCGCCCCGAGCTCGCCCCGCCCCGAGGCCCGGGGGTGGTCGCCATGATCGGCGCCGAGAGCACCGAGCGGGGCTGGGGTGCGGTGGACGCCGAGGCAGTGGTGCTCGTTCGCCGCGGCGCGACCCGGCGCGGTGTGGCAGACGCGGTTATCGCGCTCGAGACGCCCCATGCGGTGCTGTTGGGCCACCCTGAACCTCTCTCCCGGCGCCTCGATGGCCTGACCCGGCGCGAGCATGAGGTGCTGACCGAAATGGGCCTGGGTAGGGTCGACAAGGAGATCGCGACCAACCTGCACGTCACCCGGCAGACCGCCCAGCGGTATGTGAGACGTGTCCTCAAGAAGCTTCGGGTCGCCAACCGAACGGAGGCGGCCAGGGTCGCGCTGCTGGGTGACCCCCCACCCGCACGGCATAACACCGATTCCACGCGAAACGGGCCTTATGGGCCTCTCAGAGACCCGTTTTCGCGTGAAGCCGGAAGTTAGGGGGGGTGGAGGTTATTCGGACTGGCGCGACTGGAGCGTCTGCTCGATCACCTCGGCCGGGATCCGTTCGTAGGTCGTCACCTGGCCGTGGGCATTCGCGACTGCTTCGCGCAGCCGGTTCACCCAGGTCTGCTCGAACACGATCATGGCGGCGGAGGATCCTGCCTCAACGCTCTCGGCCATGTCGGCCACTTCTTCCTTGGAGAACAGACTATGAAGCTCGCTGGTCTCTCCGGTGAGGGGCGAAAGGAGCTTCGCGAGTTCGGGTGAGACCTCCTCCAACTCGACGGAGACGACGTTGCCCTCGAGGTCTTTCCTCACGAAGACGAGATCGATGATGCGGATCACGCCGCGCTGCACAACGTCCTGGAGTGCGGGCAGGATCTCGCCATGGAAATGGTTGCCCTTGAAACCGATCACGGTGACGTCCACCGGCGTGGTGACGGTCATCATCACTCACCTCCTCGAGAGCGGTTCATCTACGGGACCTATGCTGTGCGACCCCTCGGGACCGCACGAGCGGGCGGAGGACCGAACCTAGACAGAACCGTGCCGGGGCGCAGGTGTCTACCCTTATGAGCCCGGAACACGACGACCGGGGTCGGCCGTGGAGACCGCTGTTCCCGGGCCGGCGGCGACGCCGCCTCGCGGTCGTGCCGGGGACGACCCTCCGATGAGGCCGAGCCGGTTGAGCTCCGCGATCCGGCGCACCCAGAACGGATGCGAAAGCGGGAGCTGGGCGAGCATGTTCCAGAGATCGACGTTTTTCGCGCCTGCTCCAGCAGGCCCGGGAACCGCACCTCCTGGTAGATGTAGCGCCCCGCCGTCAGCAGCACGAGCCCGTCGCTCCCTCCGGTTCGGCCCAGCCTCCACGACGGTCGCAGGAAAGCTCGCGGAGCCTGGATAGATACGGTCCGACTGCGGCGATGGCGAGCCGCCACGGCGAGGCGACGGTTGCCAGCGCGTGGTGAAGAAGGGTTCAGGGCGCCCTGGCAGGCGGCTGCCCCGGGGCCGGCGGGGGCGGTCGCGCCCACCGCGACGATGCCGGCGGCGAGCGACAGAACCTCGAATCGTGGCCGGCTCATCTCTCGCGGGCCAGCGCAGGTTCTGTCTAAAGGGGCCGCCCGCCCAGTTCCGACCGGCCGCCTGCCAGTGGACAGACTGAGGATGCTTGCGCAGCCAGCAGGCGCCGTGGAGGCGCCGATCGAAAAGGAGGACGTATGCCAACCCTGTCCGCAATCAAGTTTCCAACCGTCGGCGGAGCCGACGCCGCGCTCGAGACCCTGAAACGCCTTCAGAAGCAGGAGGTGATCCAGGTTCTGGACGCGGCCGTGGTCACCTGGGAGGTGGGCAAGGACCACCCCAAGACACGTCAAGTACGCAGCCTGGCAGGCCCGGGCGCGCTGGGCGGGATGTTCTGGGGGATGCTCTTCGGGCTCATCTTCTTCATCCCGGTCATCGGAGCCGCCGTGGGACTCGGCATCGGAGCGCTGGCCGGCTCCCTGGTCAAGGTCGGCATCGACCAGGACTTCATCAACGCGGTCAAGGCCAAGGTCACGCCTGGCACGTCGGCACTCTTCGTCCTCACCAGCGGCGCCGTCATGGACCGGGTCGAGGAGGCCTTCCGCGGCCAGCAGTTCGAGATCGTGGCCACCAACCTGAGCCACGAGCAGGAGGACGAGCTCCGGCAGGCGTTCTCTCATGAGGAGCACGAGGAAGAGGTCGCTCAGTAAGCGAGGGATCGCGCTCTAAAGAACGTCTCTCTCCGCGACGCCCGCTCAAGATCCCGAGGGGTCGAGGCGGGCGTCGTTTTGGCGTTTGGCGACCGCCCGGCCGGGCTCAGTGCCGTACCGCGCGTCTGCCCGCGTCAAAGGCAGAGTGTCCGCACTCTGGCGCTACAAGCCGGGCGGTAGCGCCGGAGTGTGGACACTCTGGCGCTACCTGCAGCGCGCCGCCCGGGTTGCCAGCTCGCGACGGCCAGATTCGCCTGGCGTCTAGCCCCGGCCTTCGGCGCCGCGCCGATAGCTGGCTCGAGCCCAGGGAACAGGAATGAGCTCCGCCACGTCTGGGGCTGTCACCGCAAGCCCTTGGTCAAGGGTCGCGAGGCGGCCTTGATGCGCCCTGGCCAAGCCGGCCAGGTAGGCGTCGGTCAGTTGCCCATGCCGAAGAACGCGCGATAGGTCGACCTCCAGGTAGGTGAGATCATCGAACCATTGCTCGTGGCGGGCATGGCCGGTCAGAACCGACAGCGCTTTGCGCGCGTCGCTGCTGGTCGTGCCCTGGCGGACGAGCAGCCGGAGCAAGGCGCCCTGGACCGTGGGGCAAGTTGCAAATCGACCGGCTTGGCGAAACCATGCTCTCGCCGCCGCATGATGCACGTGCTCGGCCACGACGAGCGCTGCCAGCACGTTGCCGTCCAGCAGACATCCGCCGCACGTGCGGTCAGCCATCGTCCTCGACCGGAGCCACGTCCTTGGCGGTGATCCGACGTCCCGCCCGTACCGTGGGCAGCACCCGGACCTTAAGCGGGACGGCTGTGGGAACCCCCGTGCGGCCGCTGTTCCGCGGACCAGCTGAGGCGGTCCTTGTTTTGGTCAGCGGGCCGCCATGGTCCGAGTGGCACTCGCCGGCCGCCTCGATTCGGACAGGGACTTTCCCGTCCCAGGTTAGTGGCTCGGGCTGCTCACGGCCGGGGTAACGCATAGCCGCGCTCATTGAGAAACAATCCGTACCAGCTATATGAGAGTTCGAACTCAAATGCGCCATCGTGCCACACCACCCGTCCGGGCGTGTCCGTTGAGCCAATCGGCTAGCGGTTCTCTGCCACGAACTGGCTGACCGTGAAGGAGGCGCCGGCCGGATCGGCGAGGACCGCAGAACGCACCCATGGGGCATTCTGCGGCTCGCTGACCACTGAGCCTCCCAGCTCGCGCGCCCGGGTAGTGATGGCGTCTGTGTCGTCGGCGGCGAAGGTGACGCCCCAGCGCGCTGCGGTGCCGTCGCGTGGCAGGATCCTCGCGACCACGTCCTCAAAGCCCTCGGGTGCGCCCATCTGCTTCATTCCCGCACGCAAGCCAGGGTTGAGCTGCTCGAGGTGATCGCCGTAGCCGGGCAGGGCCCACATCGGGGAGCCGATATCGACCGTCGTCCAGCCGAACACGGTCCCATAGAACGCCTTCGCGCTCTCCACATCGTCGGTGTGGAGATCGTTGAAGTTGACCGCGCCGTGCTCGTTGACGGCCGCGGAGCCGCGGTGAGATCTCGGTTGCCAGACGCAGAAGCGCGCGCCCTCCGGGTCGGCGAAGCCGGCCATCCGCCCAGAGTCGAAAACGTCGAAGGGCCCGGCGATCACTCGCCCGCCCGCCTCGCGCACGCGTACGGCGGTATCGTCGGCCGACTCGACCCGGATGTAGGTGATCCACTCACCCTGTGGGGGCGCGCCAGGGGGCAGCGAGGAGATCGCTGCCACGGCCCGGCCACCGATACGAGCCATGAAGTAGTGGTCCCCCGCGTCGGGAGGCATCGCGTCCTCGGTCTCCCAGCCGAAGAGCGCGGAGTAGAAGCGGGCAGCCTGGGGCGGATCCGGCTGGTTGGTGTCGGCCCAACACGGCACCCCAGGCGGGTAGTCCTCGCGCGTACTCATGCCGGCAGGCTAGACGAAAGGCGCGCCCCTCGGAGCGTTTTGGTCGGGCCGCTGATCGCGACGCCGCCGGGAATGGCCCGGGTGTCCGGTTCAGAGCAGACCGCCACGCGCGGCCTTGCTGGCAGAGGGACGCGGTTGGCGCACTCGCGGCGAGTCACGTCCGTGTGCCAACGTGAGGGGATGGAACCCGCAGTGGAGTTCCGAAGCTTGAGCCGGACCGAGCTGTCGCGCATCGTCGAGATCGACCGCAGGGAACGCATCGACGTGCTCTACGACCAACACGGCACTGAACTCGTCGCACGGCACGGCAACTGGAGCTCGCTGGCGTGGGATCCGCAGGGTCACGGCGAACACTCCGTGGAGGCCCAGGTGCATACGCTCCAGCACTACGTCGACACCGGCGGGACCGCGCTCGGTGCGTTCGCCGGGAGACGGCTGGTTGGCATCGGTGTGGTCCTGCCACACCTTCGGGCCGGAATCGCGCAGCTGGCATTCCTCCACGTCAGCGCACCGTGGCGGGCGACGGGTGTCGGCAGCCGTCTGTCCGAGCAGCTCGAGCAGATCGCCCGCACCGCCGGCGACTCAGAGATGGTCGTCTCTGCAACGCCATCGGAGAACACCGTGCGGTTCTACCTCGGTCGCGGCTTCCAGCCCATGGCGGAACCGTTGGCCGAGCTGTTCGAACTCGAGCCTGAGGACGTGCATATGCGCAAGGTGCTTTGAGGCACCGTCACCTTCGCGCGCGATCAGCACTCGCGCGAAGTGGCGCCCGTGTTTTCCCTCAATTGATCGTGATGGTCGGATGTGGCCCTCGTGTCCAGGGAAGTCGGCGCGCCGGAGAGGTGTCCCGCACTTGCGCCCAACGACGGGGGTTCACACCCGGTTTTTCAACCGGGTCGCGTCTCGCCCGCGAGTGCGTCGGGATCGAGCCGCGGTTCGATGCCCCAGCGGCTTGTGATCTGTTCGCCGGGCTCCAGCACGATCAGGCCTTCGCCGCTTTGAAAGGCGTTGGGCGCACAAGTCATCGGTTCGACGCCGAGACTCCGCCTCCGGCGTTCCGGCGCCGGCAAAGAGTCGCCCGTAAAAAGCATCACGTAGCGATACGTCCCGTCCATCCAAAGGGTGGCGGAGCGCCGTCCGTCCGCGGAGTCGAGCTTGACCCTGGCCAACCCGTCGTCCCCCCGGTCCAGATCCGTGAACGTGGTGTCGAGCACCGTGTCGCCGATGATTCGCGGACGCGTGAAGTCGTACGGGGATCCGGCGACGTCCTCGCACGCGAACGGGATTGCCTGATGGTCGGACGGCAACCACCGGCGACCGGGAGCCGAAAGGGCGTCGCCGTCGATGACGTCTGAGCCCACGGTCAGATAGGGATGTGCACCAGCTCCGTAGGGACACGGCGCTTCGCCGACGTTGGTGGCGGTGGTCGTGACGGAGAGCCCCAGGCCCTCCTTATCCAGCCGGTACTCGATCCCGACGTGGAGGCTGAACGGGTATCCGGGGTGAGAGTGCAGCAGCAGGTCGAGGACGGCGCGCCCGTCGTCGCAGTCGGCGAGGGACCAGTTGGCCCAGCGCACCAACCCGTGGATCGCGTTGTGCCGTTGAGGTTCCGTCAGGGCCAGCTGATGCTGGACGCCGCTGAAGGTGTACACGCCGTCGCGCACGCGATTGGGCCAGGGGATCAGCGGTTGGCCTCGGGCCGCCGTGCACATCTCACTCTCGGCGTAACCGTCCAGAACCTGCCAGCCCCCTACCTGGTAGGAACGGATACCGCCGCCAACCTCAACCACGGTGAGCTGCTGGTCGCCTTGCTGCAGCTCGACCTGCAGGCCCGAGGGCAGGACCAGTGGTGCCGACGACTCACGCTCTGCGCCCGAATGCATGCTCGCATTGGACCGCGGGTCGGCCCCCGGTGCGCTGTTAGTCGGCTCACATCCGACTTTCCGCCCCCCTTTTCGCGGTCTGGCTGAAGCGGCACCTGACTCCGTACTCTCGATCTTCGACGTTGGCGCAAGAACCACGGCGGTTACAAGCATGACCCTCGGCGGACCAAGCGACGGGACCCTCGAGCAGGTGCTGCGGCACCGGGCCTTCGAGGGGGTCGAGCGGGAGCTCGTCGTGCCTATTCTGGCCCCGGTCCGCGTTCGCAACGTCGCGCCTCGCACGCTCGTGAACCGTCCGGACAGCGAACAGTGCCAGCTGGTCCTGGCCGGCCGGCTCCACTCCTATGTCGTCCTTCCGGACGGGCGCCGGCTGATCTTCGAGATCGTCCGGGAGGGGGGAATCGACGGTTTGCTCAATGTCACCACCGGGCTCGAGGGCCACTTCACGGAGGCGGTTCGGCCATCGGTGGTGGCGACGCTTTCGAGGGACGTCCTGGAGCGGCTCATCGATGCCGAGCCTCGGGTGGCCGTGAACCTGATGCGGCTGCTCCTGATCCGCCTGGAGCGGAGGGAGACACAGCTCGAGAGCGCCACGCATCACGAGGCGACCAGGAGGGTGGCCCGGCTGCTGCTCGCCCTCTCCAGCTACCTGGGATCGCCGGGGTCCGCCGGCGATCCACCGGTGCGAGTCTTCGAGCTGCGCCCGCGACCCTCGCACCAGGTGCTCGCCGACATGCTGGGCCTGCGCCGGGAGACGATCACGCTGACGATCGGGCTGCTGCGGAACGCGGGCGCGGTTCGAGTGGAACGCGACCATCTCGTGCTGCAGCGGCAGACCCTGGAACGGATCTGCAATGGCAGCTCCCCGAGCCTGCTCACCTCGCCGAGGGCCTCGTCACCGTAGCGCGTCGCTGTACGAAAAGGTGTTAGCGACCGAACGGCACCGCACTCTCTGACACCGCCAGGCTCAACAGAGCGGCGGTGCGGCACCGCCGTGAGATTCAAGGAGGTGCGACGCGAGTGGCGGAGAACGCAGCCGACAACCTCGTCCAGCGGCTGGTCGAGTGGGGCATCACGACGATCTACGGGTTCCCGGGAGACGGTATCAACGGGATCCTGGGCGCGCTCGAACGGGCGGAAGGGCGCGTCCGGTTCATCCAGGTCCGTCACGAGGAGCAGGCCGCGTTCATGGCCTGCGGCCACGCCAAGTTCACGGGCCAGGTCGGCGTCTGCATGGCGACCTCGGGACCGGGCGCGATTCACCTGCTGAACGGCCTCTACGACGCCAAGCTCGACCACCAGCCGGTGGTCGCCATCGTGGGGCAGACGTTCGTCAAGGCCCTGGGCGGCGACATGCAGCAGGAGGTGGACCTGCTGAGCCTGTACAAGGACGTGGCCAGCGCCTACGTGCAGCAGACGAACGACCCGTCCACGATCCGTCACTGCATCGACCGCGCGCTGCGCATCGCACAGGCCGAGAGGACCGTGACCGCCGTCATCGTGCCGGCCGACGTTCAGGATATGGACGCGGTCCCCGAGCAGCCGCCGGGCCTCAAGGCCATCCATACCGGCATCGGGTTCGCGGCGGGCCGGAGCCTGCCCGAGAAGGCAGACCTGGAGGCGGCGGCCAGGGTGCTCAACGAGGGGCGGCGCGTGGCGATGCTGGTTGGGGCAGGTGCGCTCGGCGCTACCGAGCAGGTCCTCGCCGTCGCTGACAAGCTCGGCGCGGGCATCGCGAAGGCCCTGCTCGGGAAGGCCGCCGTGCCCGACGACGCCCCCAACGTGACCGGCGCGATCGGCCTGCTGGGGACGAAGCCGAGCTGGACGATGATGCAGGAGGCGGACACCCTGCTGGTGGTTGGCTCCAGCTTCCCCTACAGCAACTTCCTGCCGCCGGTGGGAAAGGCGCGGGGGGTCCAGATCGACCTGATGGCGCGCATGGTGAGCCTGCGCTACCCGATGGAGGTGAACCTGGTCGGGGACGCACGCTCAACGCTCGAGGAGCTGCTCCCGCTGCTGGAGCGCAAGCAGGACCGCTCCTTCGAGGAGAAGCTCCAGAAGGAGATCCGGGACTGGTGGCAGCTGATGGAGGAGCGGGCCAGGCCGGAGGACCGCAATGGCCGCATCCGCCCGCAGGGCGTCTTCGCCGCCATCTCGCGCCAGCTGCCGGACGGCGCCATCCTGACCAGCGACTCGGGATCGGCGGCGAACTGGTTCGCCCGCCACATCAAGATCCGGCGGGGGATGCGGGCGTCCCTGTCCGGGAACCTGGCCACCATGGTGCCCGGTGTGCCCTACGCGATCGCCGCGAAGTTCGCCCACCCCGACCGGGTGGCGGTCGCGATGGTCGGGGACGGGGCGATGCAGATGGGCGGGATGGCTGAGCTGCTGACGGCGGCCAAGTACTACCGCACCTGGCAGGATCCGCGCCTCGTGTTCCTCGTCCTCAACAACGAGGACCTGAACCAGGTCACCTGGGAGCAGCGGGTGATGGAGGGCGACCCGCGCTTCGACGCTTCCCAGGACATCCCCTACGTCCCCTACCACCAGTTCGCCCAGATGATCGGACTGGAAGGCATCCGCCTGGCTCATTCCAGCGACATCGAGGACGCGGTACGCCGCGCCTTCGCGGCGGACCGACCGGCCGTGATCGACGCTTCGACCGATCCGGAGGAGCCGCCGCTGCCGCCCCACATCTCGTTCGACGAGGCGGTGGGCTTCACGAGGTCGTTCCTCAAGGCACCGAGAGCGGGCGCGCCCGGCGTCGTGGAGGCCCTCAAGGAGAAGGTGGAGGAGATCCGCCCAGGAGGAGGCAGGTGATGCCGGGCCGCGCCCGGCGTCGCCGTCCCGAGCACCTCGTCGACCGGATCTTCTGGGACGTGAAGACGGGACATTTCGAGCGCTCGCTCTCCGCCGTGACCGCGGCCTCCGCCGTGCTGACGAGCGCGGAGATCTATCTCGAGCACTACCGCGCCAGCTTTGGCAACAAGCTGATGTGGAGCCCGATCCTGGTCACCCCGCCGGTCGCAGTGGCCGGGGTGATGGGAGTCTTCAGCCGCCGCTGGGCGAAGACCTGGCTTCCCGTGACGTCCGCGATCTACACCGCGAACGGACTGCTCGGACTCTTTTTGCACCTACGGGGCGTGGCCCGCCGCCCGGGTGGCTTCAAGGAGGCGACCTACAACTTCGCCATGGGGCCGCCGGCGATCGCGCCCGGCCTGATGACGATCGTGGGCGCCCTGGGCCTGCTGGCGGCCGTCCTGCGGCGGGAGGAGTAGGGATGCCCGACCTTGCGAACCCACATCACCTGCCCAACCTGCGCCGGGATGGTGAGCCGCCGCCGCGCGGGTGGCTGCCCCAGCAGCGCCGGGGCACGACACCTCAGATGATCGGGCGCTACCCCGACTACGACGTCTTCTCCGCCGCCCAGAGCTGGGACGCGGCTACGCGCCGCGTGATCGAGCAGCGGATGGACTTGGCGGGACGCAAGCTCACCTTCTTCCAGCCCGCCGAGGAGGCGACGGTCCGCGCCTTCAGCGACGTGGTCCTGGCGCAGGACCGGGAGCCGCGCGTGCCCGTGGTGGAGATGGTGGACGAGAAGCTGGCGGCGGGGCGCCTGGACGGCTACCAGTACGCTGACTTGCCGGACGACCGCGATACCTGGCACCTGGTGCTGCGGGGGCTGGAGGAGGCGGCGCGCGGCGGGAGGCGCCGTAGCTTCACCGAGTTGTCACCCGATGATCGGGAGGACCTGGTCCGCCGCTTCTCACAGGGCAAGCTGTCGGGCCACTCCTGGGAGCGGCTCGATCAGAAGCACGCCTGGGCGGTCTGTATGCGGATGCTGCTGTCCGCCTTCTACTCCCACCCCTGGGCCTGGAACGAGATCGGGTTCGGAGGCCCCGCCTACCCCCGCGGGTTCATGCGCCTGGGCACCGTGGGGGTGCTGGAGCCGTTCGAGAAACCGGGGGCGACGGACGAGGACCCGGTGCAGGTCGCGGACGTGATCGAGCACGAGCGGCCATGAGGTTCGACCTGCTCAAGGGTTCCCGCGGGCCCCGCGCCAACGACTCTCGCTTCCTGCTCGACGTCCACCGCCGCGACCTCCCGGGTGAGCGGACCATGCGGCGGTACCGCGACGACGACGAGGTCGACCTCTGCATCGTGGGCGCGGGCGCCGGCGGGTCGGTGCTCGCCCAGCGCCTGGCCCGCCACGGCTGGCGCATCGTGGTCCTGGAGGCGGGGCCGTTCTGGCATCCCGACGAGGACTGGGTCTCGGACGAGGCGGGATCGCACGAGCTGTACTGGACGCAGAAGCGGATCATCGGCGGCCGCGACCCGGTCGAGATGGGGAAGAACAACAGCGGCCGCGGGGTCGGCGGTTCGATGGTCCATTACGCCGGCTACACGCCTCGCTTCCACCCCTCGGACTTCGAGACCCAGACCCGGGACGGCGTGGGTGCCGACTGGCCCATCAGCTACCGGGATCTGAAGCACCACTACGAGGAGGTGGAGCGCGAGCTGCCGGTGGCGGGCCAGAACTGGCCCTGGGGCGACCCCCACGCGTACCCCTTCTCGCCGCATCCCGTGACCGGCGGCGCACAGGAGGTCTGGAAGGGCGCGCTCAGGCTCGGCATCGAGATGCGTGCCGGTCCGGTGGGGATTGTCAACGGCACCTTCGGCAACCGGCCGCACTGCATCTACCGCGGCTACTGCCTGCAGGGCTGCAAAGTGAACGCGAAGGGCAGCCCCTACGTCAGCCACCTGCCGGACGCGCTCGCGCACGGGGTCGAGGTCAGGGCCGGCTGCATGGCGGTGGAGGTCGAGGTGGACGGCGGGGGTCGGGCGAGCGGCGTCGTCTACCAGGACGAGCAGAGCGGTGAGCGGCGGCAGCGGGCCGGCGTCGTCGCCCTGGCTTGCTACTCGATCGAGACGCCCCGGTTGCTGTTGAACTCCGCCTCGGGACGGTTCCCACACGGCCTCTGCAACGACGAGGACCAGGTCGGCCGCTACGTGATGGTGCAGGGCGCGACCCAGACCGCCGGGCGCTTTCCGACCGAACAGCGGATGTACAAAGCGCCGCCTCCGGAGGTGTCCTCCGAGCAGTTCTACGAGACCGACGAAGGGCGTGGCTTCGCGCGGGGCTTCTCGATCCAGACCGTGTCACCGATGCCGATCGGCTGGTCCGAGCACGTGCTCGCCGACGGTCACTGGGGACGGGCGCTGCGCGAGTACATGCGCGATTACAACCACTGGGTCACGGTGGGGGTGCTGAACGAGCTCCTGCCGCACCCGGACAACCGGGTCACGCTGGCGGACGAGCGTGACCGGTACGGCTTGCCCGTCGCTCGTTTCGACCACTCCCTCTCGGAGAACGACCGCCGCAACATGGCCTACTCCACCTCGGTCATCAAGGACATCCTGAAGGCCGCGAACGCTCAGGACATCCTCACCATCCGGCGCTACGCGCACCTGATCGGCGGGTGCCGGATGGGGACGAGCCCGGAGAACAGCGTGGTCGACACCAACCAGAGGAGCTGGGCGGTGCCGAACCTGTACCTCGCCGACGGCAGCGTCTGCCCGACGCAGGGGAGTGCCAACCCCGCGCTCACGATCATGGCCCTCGCGTCCCGCCTGGCCGGGCACCTCGGGGGCACCCGGCGATGACGGCACCGCTCCCTCGCCCGGGCGCGCGGTCACGTGGGCGCCTCGGCAAGATGCTCGGACGCGGCCTGGCCGCCGGGATCGCGGGAACCGCGGCCGAGGTCGTCGCGACCCGGATCGAGGACAGGCTGCGCGGGCACCGCTCGATCCTGGACCCCGGGCTGATGGCCGGCCGCCTGAGCCGCACCCGGCTCCACCGCCCGCTATCCCCCGGCGGCCGGCCGTGGATCGCCGCCGCCATGCGCTGGACGTACGGCCCCAGCTGGGGCCTGCTGCTCGGCGTGCTGCTCGGCGATCGTCGACGGGTCCGCTGGCCGCTCTGGGGTCTCGGGCTTGGCTCCGCCATCCTCGGCTTCGAGGTCCTCTCGCTGCCGCTTTCGGGTGCCACGCCGCCGCTGCGCGACTGGGGTCTCCGACCGTTGGTGGAGGACTCCCTCAACACCGCGCTCTACGGGGTCGCCGCCGCCGGCGTCTGGCGGCTGCTCGCCGCCAAGGAGGAAACACGATGACCGGCGAGGACACCGTCGCCAGCCTGGAGATCAGCGCCCACAAGGTCCCCACCGACCTCCCGGAAGGCGACGGCACCATGGCCTGGGACTCGGTCACGATGGTGCTCTGTCGCGCCCGCTCCTGTTCCGGCGCCGAGGGCCTCGGGTACACGTACTGCGGGACGGCGGCGGCGGACCTGGCCCGGAGTCTGACCGGAGCCGTCACCGGCACCCCCGTCGACCAGCCGGCCCGAGCCTGGGACCGGATGCTCCGCCAGGTGCGCAATCAGGGCCGGCCGGGGATCGCCGCCTGTGCGATCGCGGCCGTCGACATCGCCCTCTGGGACCTCCATGCCCGTGCCGCCGGCGTGGCTCTCTGCCGGCTGCTCGGCACGCGCCGGGATTCCGTCCCGATCTACGGCAGCGGCGGGTTCACGACCTATACGGACGAGCAGCTGATCCGTCAGCTGGAGGGGTGGGTGGCCGAGGGGATCCCGCGCGTCAAGATGAAGATCGCGACCGACTGGGGCTCGCGACCGGAGGTCGACCTGCACCGGGTGGGCGTCGCTCGGCGGGCGGTGGGTCAGGAAGTCGAGCTCTACGTCGACGCCAACGGCGCCTACTCGAGCGGACGGGCGATCCGGATGGCACGTCGCTTCGAGGCGGAGTTCGGCGTCACCTACTTCGAGGAGCCGGTCTCCTCTGACCAGGTGGCGGAGCTGGCTCTGGTCCGGCGCAGCACCGGCCTCGACATCGCCGCGGGTGAGTACGGATACGACCCCTGGTATTTCCGCCGCATGCTTCAGGCGGAGGCGGTCGACGTCCTCCAGGCCGACGCAAGCCGATGCCTCGGCGTCACCGGGTGGTTGGAGGCCGCCACGCTCGCTCACGCGTTCGACATCCCCTTTTCGGCACACACGATGCCCGCCGTCCACGCGCACCTGGGCTGTGCGGCGCCCGAGATCGCCCATATCGAGTATTTCCACACGCACGCACGCCTGGAGTCGATGCTCTTCGAAGGCACCCTCGACCCCTCGGGCGGCGTCCTCACGCCCGACCCTGACCGGCCCGGACTCGGGCTCGAGCCCAAGCTGTCGAAGCTGGAGCGTCACCGTGTGGCCTGAACCGAGCCAGACCGGTGACGGTCGGCACCCGAGGAGGTAACGAGTCGATGCAGGAAAAGAGTGCCGAGGTGGTCGTGGTCACCGGGGCGTCCGGGGGTGTCGGGCGCGCGATCGCCCACTCGTTCGCCAAGCGCGGGGCCAGAATCGCGCTGCTGGCCCGCGGCGAGACCGGACTGGAGGGGGCGCGAGAGGAGTGCGCTTCCTTCGGTGGTCACGCGATCGCCATTCCCACCGACGTGGCGGACCCGGCCCAGGTGGAGTCGGCCGCCGAGCGCGTCGAGCGGGAGCTGGGGCCGATCGACGTCTGGGTCAACGACGCCATGGCCACCGTCTTCGGGGAGTTCCTCGACATCTCGGCGGAAGAGTTCAAGCGCGCGACGGAGGTGACGTATCTGGGCGCCGTGTACGGCACCATGTCGGCGCTCCGGCGGATGGTGCCCCGGGATCGGGGGACCGTGGTCCAGGTCGGCTCAGCCCTGGCCTATCGCGCGATCCCGCTGCAGTCCGCGTACTGCGGGGCCAAGTTCGGTATGCGCGGATTCACCGACTCGGTCCGCACCGAACTGCTGCACCGGCGAAGCCGGGTCTGGGTCACGATGGTCCATCTCCCGGCGGTCAACACGCCGCAGTTCTCGTGGTGCCGCACCAAGCTCCGCCTGCATCCGATGCCGGTGCCGCCGATCTACCAGCCCGAGGTGCCGGCCGAGACCGTCTACTACGCGGCACATCACCGGCGCCGCGAGATCTACTGCGGGGCGAGCGCGGTGGCGGTCATCCTGGGCAACAAACTGGTCCCGGCGGCCGCCGACCGTTATCTCGCGCGGACGGGATACTCCTCGCAGCAGATGTCCGGCCACCCGGTCTCCGGCGACCGGCCGGACAACCTCTTCGATCCCGTGGAGGACAAGGCTTCCACGCACGGGATCTTCGACACGCAGGCGAATGCCCAGAGCTACCAGGTGTGGGCCACCGAGCACCGGCCACTGCTGGCCGGCGCCGCGGCGGCGCTCGGGGGAACGTTCACCGCCACCGCCGTCTCGCTGCTCGGGCGCCGTGCCCGCCGGAGCCGGCCCAGCCGGGCCTGGGCGGGAGTGGGTATTTGGAGCCGGCGCTCGTGAACAGGGCCGGACAGCCCTCTTCGAAAGAGGTGCCTTTGAACCCAGCGCCCGACCTGATGCCTCATGTCCTGCGGGAATATGCGCTGCTGGCCGACGGTGAGCGCGGAATCCTGGTCGGCCCCCGCGGCGACTTCTCGTGGATGTGCTTCCCGCGCTGGGACAGCGACGCCCTCTTCTCGACGTTGATCGGAGGTGGCGGATCCTACGTGGTCTGCCCGACCGGCCGCTACGTCTGGGGTGGTTACTACGAGCCGGGGTCGTTGATCTGGCGCAGCCGCTGGATCACCGACTCCGGCGTGGTCGAGTGCCGGGAGGCGCTGGCCCTCCCACCCACTTCGGAACGGGCGGTCGTGCTGCGCAGGATCACCGCGGAGCGGGGAGCGTGCGAGGTGCAGATCATGCTCGACTTGCGCAGCGACTTCGGGCATCGCCGTGCCAGGGAGCTGTCTCGCGACGACGCAGGGCGCTGGACCTGCGAGCTGGGAGACGGCCGGCGCGCCGTCTGGGTCGGCGGGGAGAAGGCGAAGGTGGAGGACTGCGGGGTGCACGGCCGCAGGCTCGCCCTCCGCCTTCGACTGGAACCGGGTCAACAGCATGACCTGGTCCTTGTCCTCTCGGGGGACTCTGACGCCGAGCCGCCTCCCGCCGACTGGGCCTGGCAGTCGACGGAGGCCGCGTGGAGCGCACGGATTCCGGCCCTCCACACCGGCGTCGGAGAGCGAGACGCCCGCCACGCCTACGCCGTGCTCTCCGGGCTGACGAGCCAGGGAGGAGGCATGGTGGCGGCCGCCACCACATCACTACCCGAGCGTGCCGAGCGAGGCAGGAACTACGACTACCGGTACGTCTGGATTCGCGACCAGGCCCTGGCGGGGCAGGCGGTGGCAGCAGCGGGACCTTACCCGCTGCTGGACGGCGCCGTCCGGTTCGTCCGCGACCGGGTACTGGACGACGGGCCTGATCTCAAGCCCGCCTACACGACCACCGGTGGCAGAGTTCCCGACCAGCGGCAGCTGAAGCTCCCCGGTTATCCGGGTGGAGCGGACATAGTGGGCAACTGGGTCAACCAGCAGTTCCAGCTGGACGCGCTCGGGGAGGTCCTTCTGCTCTTCGCCGCGGCCGGAGCGCGCGACCGCCTTCAGGCGGAGGACTGGCGTGCCGTCGAGGTGGCGGCGGATGCCATCGCCCGCCGCTGGCACGGTCCGGACGCCGGGATCTGGGAGTTGACGCCGAAGAAGTGGACGCACAGCCGCCTCATCTGCGTCGCGGGCCTCCGGGCGATCAACCGCCTCGGCGCGGCCCGCGAGCGGGCGGCCGAGTGGTCCGCGCTGGCCGACGCCATCCTGGCCGACACGTCGAAGCACGCGCTCCATCCCAGCGGCCGCTGGCAGCGGGCGTTCGACGATGCGCGCGTCGACGCCGCCCTCCTCCTGCCGCCGATCCGGGGTGCGGTCGCCAGGGACGATCCACGCACGCTGGCGACGCTGGAGGCGGTCGACCGGGAGTTGACCGAGGAGGGGTACTGCTACCGGTACCGGCCTGACGAGCGCCCACTGGGCAGGGCGGAGGGCGCCTTCCTGCTCTGCGGCTTCGTCATGTCGCTGGCCTGGCTGCAGCAGGGTGATCGAGTCCGGGCCGCCCGCTGGTTCGAGCGCAATCGTGCCGCCTGCGGACCGCCCGGCCTCTGCTCGGAGGAGTTCGACGTCCGGCAGCGCCAGTTGCGGGGCAACCTCCCGCAGGCGTTCGTCCATGCGCTGCTCCTGGAATGCGCGGTGCGGCAGGGCCGCGAAGAGGAACCAGGAGCACCGACCAGGTGATCCGGGAGGAGCAGAGAGACCGGCCCGACAGCGAGAGCAGGGACCGGAAGTTCGGTCAGGAGTTCGCGAAAACCCAGATCGAGGCGGCTTCTGGTACGGGACTGCTCGCGGCGCAGATCCGGATCGGACGCCGGTTCGTCTCCCTATGGTGGGGCCTGCCGCCGGTGGTGGTGGCGGCGGCGATCGCGATCACCGTGGCCAAGCTGGTCTATCCAACGCCGGCGGCGGGCGGGTTCCTCAATACCTTTCCGTGCGTGCCCGCTGTCCCCGCCCTCTTGCCCGGAATGCCCGCATTCATGCGGTGGACGCATCTCTTCAACTTCGTCCTGATGATCATGATCGTCCGGTCGGGTCTCCAGATCCTGGTCGACCACCCACGGCTTTACTTCAACACCCACTGCACGCCGAACAGCGAGTGGCTGCGCCTCCGTGGGCCCGTCCCTCGGGGTCGCCGGGACCCGGGCCGGCCGCACCAGCAGTGGACCTCCAAGCAGGACGCGATCCCGCTCACCGCGCTGGTCGGCCTGCCGGGCGGTCGTCACACGATCGGTATCGCTCGTCACTGGCACTTTCTCGCCGACATCCTGTTCGTCGTCAACGGCGCGGTCTTCATCGGGATGTCGATCGCGACCGGTTACTGGCGGTGGCTGGTGCCCGTGACCTGGAAAATCTTTCCGGACGCGCTGTCCTGCACGCTCACCGACACCTCGCTGCATCACGTGAGCGGCCCGAACGCGTTCTTCCATCTCAACGCCCTGCAGCAGCTGGCCTACTTCACCGTCATCTACGTCATGGCGCCGCTGGCGATCCTCACCGGGCTGGCCCAGTCGCCGGCCCTCGACAATCAGCACAAGTGGTACCAGCGTCTGTTCGTCAACCGGCAGACGGCCCGCTCCATTCACTTCCTATTGATGGTCGGGTTCGTCGCCTTCTTCGCGGTCCACATGTTGATGGTCATGATCGAGCCGAGCTTCGCCGTCAACCTGAACCACATCACGCTGGGCGTCAACGTCGACAACCTGGACGGCGTCGCCATCTTCCTCTTCCTGATGCTCCTGGTCGTCGTCTTCAACGTCTGGCTGGTGCGGGTCTCCTGGCGGCACACGCCGGTACTGCAACGTCTCTCGAACCTGACGGTAGCCCGGCTCATGGACCTCCTCTTTGACCGCGGCGCACCGAAGGCGCAGTTCAAGGAGCGCGACATCAGCCCGTACTTCTGGGCCAACGGCCAAGTGCCCACGTCAGACGAGTGGTGTCGACTGCGCGATACCGGGTATCGGGACTACCGGCTCAGGGTTGGCGGCCTGGTCCAGCATCCGGTGGAGCTGAGCCTGGCGGACCTGGTAGGACTGGAACGACAGGACCAGATCACGATGCACAACTGCATTCAGGGGTGGTCGGGCATCGCCAAGTGGGGCGGCGTGCGCTTCCAGACGGTCGTGGATCTCGTGCAGCCGCTGCCTGAGGCGAGGTGGGTGATCTTCTGGTCATTCGGAGAGGGAGGAGAGGGAGGCCCGTACTATGACTCGCACAGCCTCCATGACCTCCGTCACCCGCAGGCCCTGCTCGCTTACCAGATGAACGGGGAGCCACTCCCTGAGGTCCATGGGGCACCGCTTCGGCTGCGGGTGGAGAACCAACTCGGGTTCAAGCACGTGAAGTGGATCAAGGAAATCCAGTTCGTGCGCGACTTCCGAGAGGTGAGTGGCGGTCACGGCGGTTACAACGAGGACCACGAGTTCTACGGATATCGAGATGAAATCTAAGGGCGTCTCGCACCCACGGCCGGCGCCCCCAGCGTCCCAGTTCCGAGGCGTGCTCTGCCATCTGCCTGTATGAGCCGCCGACCAGCGGGTGCGGACTTTCACCTGGCCACGGACGCGGACCTTGAGATGGCCATTGACAACACGGAACGCCTTGGGGGGGCCGGACGAGACTGGGTGGCGCTGGAAGTCCGGTTGCGTTCCCAGGTTCCGGCCGGAACCAGCACGGTGCCGCACGTGTCCACCAGGGCCTGGCAGACGGCCGCGGCGCCGCCCACCACGTGGCCGAATGAGCGGAGCGAGCTGTGCACGACCACGACTGACGAGCCATGCAGTCCGAGCGCTCGCAACCCGGCCGCAATCGCGTGGCTTCCTACCTGCATCCCGTGTGCTCTACGTGCGGATCCTCACGAGCGCGCCGAGCCACCGGAGCCGACCATCCCGGTGCGCCGAAACCACAGGAAGAGCCCGGCGCAGGAGACCACGAGGCTGCCGAGACCGACCACGACGAACACCCAGAAGGAGGTGATGCGGCCCACCAGCCAGCCGAAATTCATGCCGAAGAATCCCGTGATGAACGACAGAGGCAGGAAGATCGTTGCGATCACAGTGAGCTGTTTCATCGCGTCGTTCTGACGCACGCCGAGCTCGGTCTGTTGAAGAGAGATGACGGCCATGTTGGCCTGTAGGACCGCTCCCAGGGCGTCGCGCTGAGCCGCCGCCTCCTCGTTGACCCGATTGAGGTGGTCCCCGACGTCGCGGAAGAATGGGACCAGGGCATCGTCCACCTGGGTGTAGACGGCGCGGCGCAGGCTGTCGAGCGGACTGAGCAACGGATGCACCGCGCGGTAGAAGCCGGTGACCTCGCCGCGCAGGCGATAGATTCGTTCGGTCGCTGCCGCCGACCCGCCGAACACGGTCCCCTCGACCTCGTCGAGGTCGTGGTCGAGGCCCTCGATGACCGGAACGTAGTCGTCCACGACCTTATCGAGGATCGCCCAGAGGGCAACGCTGGACCCGTGGGCGGTCAGGTCGGGCCGGCGCTCGAGCCGCTGGCGAGCGGGGGCCAGCTCACTGGCCGGTCCGCGGCGGACCGTGATAACGAAGCGTCGGGCAAGAAAGATCGACACCTCGCCGAACTCGACCGCCTCTCGTTGGTCGACGTAGGAGGCGGTGCGCAGCACCGCAAACAGAGTCTCGGGCTCGTCGTACTGCTCCAACTTAGGGCGCAGGTGGAATGCCTGAGCGTCCTCGATGGCGAGCTCGTTGAGACCGAATTGCCCCTGGACCGCCGCGAGCTCGTCCTCGCCGGGCTCGAAAAGGTCGACCCAGACGAACCCAGTCTCACGCTCGCGGCGGCTGATCTCTGCCGCCCGCTCGATATCCAACCCTTCGACCTGCTGACGATGCCCATCGCGGTACTGAGCACATTCGATGATCACCTGCAATCCTCCACGGTCCACCAGGCCGGTCGGAGCCGGCGGGCAACGTATTTCACTCCATGAACCCGTACCGGGGCGCCGGCGCGTACCGAGTCTCCTTCATCGCCGCATCTATTCCTCCTGAACAACAGCCGCTCCGGCGTGCAGCCACGGCAGACTTCGATGGTCTGCGCGGTCACGAGCGTCGGCTCGATGTGATGGAAACGTTGGTCGATCTCCTGGTCTCAGGACGATCAGTTGGACCACGACAGGAACCATGGTGGCGGACCCGGCGGACGGGGGGCGCTGGAACCTGGCAGCGACCGTGTCTTAGGCGGATCCCTCAGCGGACGGTGTGGGGAGCGTCTACGGCGCCTTTGGGCCCAGCGTGGATTCAGCCGATGGCGATTAAGCCGACCGAGGATTCGACCCTGTCTTGGCGGTCTGCTCCTTACTCAGCGCTCTCAGTGTCCCGTGGTGGATCACCGGTGGCTGGGCTATCGACCTGGCGGTTGGCAGGCGCACCAGAGGCCACGAGGACATCGACGTGATGCTCTTGGAACGCGACGAACGCGCGCTGCGAACGGACCTGAGCGACATCGAGCTCCTGCTCGTCACCGGCCCTCAGAACGAAGAAGAACCTTGGCCGGCCGATCGCCGGCTCATTGCCGGCCCTGACAGGGTCCGGCTCCGGTCACCGAAGTCGAGGTTCCCCATCGAAGTGCAGTTCGGTGCGGCGGTCGGTCGGACATGGGTGTACCACCGAGGCAAGCCCGGACGCGTCACCTGCTCACTGGCGGAGTTGACCAAGGAACGCTTTGGCATACCGTTCACAGCACCCGAGGTCATGCTGATGCTCAAGTGCATGGATGATCGCGAAAGGGACGAAGAGGACTTCAACGCTGTTGTGCCTGTCCTGAACGAAGAGCAGCGCAGGTGGCTCGCTGACGCCGCGAATGGGAGATGGCGGGCTGCTCGACGGCGGGCTGGCGCTTCAGAAGCTGATGACGTAGACCAGCACCCCTGGAGTTCACGGCTCATCGCGCGCGACACCACCGGTTGGTCCAGTCACTGACACATGGGCACGGGCGATGCGGGTCGCATCACTCGCCTCGGACAGGGATCCCGAACGGTTGCAGTTTGTCCCTGATCAGCGATCCCGAGAGAGACCTCAGAAGGTCCGCTCGATCCAGGCTGCGATCGCCATGGCCGCTCCTGGTGCGTCCACGAGCACGAGCGGACAGGTGTCGATCTTTGACTCGGAAGTTGCCCCGGCGGCAACCGCCTGTTGGGCCAGCATCTTGACCGCGGACTCGACCTCGAGGTCGGGGCGGTCCCAATACGGCAGTGATCCGAAGAACGTGTCCATCGCGCGGTAATGGACCCACTCCGTGGAGCCGTCCTCACGCTGGATCGGGCAGTCGTATTCGTGATCGCCCTTGCCCTCGACGCCCGTGCGCCCGCCGGCGTGCTCCACATAGGTGCCGGTTGAGGCACGCCTCAGCACGCGGAGTCTCCGCCCAGCCCCGCATCGCCGATAGTAGCCTGCAACTCGCGCCGCGAGGTGATCTCCAGCTTGTCGTAGACGTTGCGCAGGTGGTACTCGACCGTCTTCGGGCTGAGGAACAACATGCCGGCGGCTTCGCGGGTCGTCCGCCCCCCGGCGAGTGCCACCGCCACCTGCAGCTCCTGGGGCGTGAGCCGGTGGCGCATGCTCTCGTCCCGCCGGCCCACCGTCTCTCCGGTCGCTCCCAGCTCGGTCAGCGCGCGACGCCGCCAAGGCCCCGCGCCGAGGCTCCCGAAGATCTCCAGGGCGTCAGCCAGGTGGCGACGCGCCTCCCCCCGCCGCCGGGTGCGCCGTAGCCTCTCGCCGTAGCAGAGCAGTGTGCGTCCGAACTCGAAGGCGTCGCGCGTTCGCTGGTGATGGCGAAGCGACGCCTCGAAGTGCGGCTGGAAACCGGGGTCGGGCGCGGCCAGTCCCAACGAACGTTCGGCTCGGGCCAGCGCGAAGGGCTGACCTTTGGCGGCGGCGCTGCGGTAGAAGGACGCGGCCTCCGCCGAGGCCACCTCATGCTGCCCCATGCGCACGCGCACCTCGACCAGGTCCGGTGTCGGGTCGATGTCGGGATCCCGCATGCCCATCTCGGCGTGCAAGGCGCGCAGGCCCTGGAGTGGCTCTAACGCCGCCTCCAGACGGCCGCTTCCCAGCTTCTGCAGGGCCTCAGCCGCGAGCAACCAGGATCGGAAGAACTCCAGCTGGAAGCGTTCGGCGAGGGCACCGGCCTCCGCGCCGTGCGCTTCCAGTTCTGCGTCGCGCCCTTCCCGGGCATCCAACTGGGTCAGGCCGGCGAGGTGCCCGGTGAGCACGTTGTATTGGTTGGTCTCTCGTGCCAGGCGGGCGCCCTCCTCGTAGTGGGCGCGCGCCGACGTCCACTGGTCGGTCGTCGCCAGGTCTCGTCCGAGGTCGAAGAGGACGGTCGGCAGCGCCGACACGGGGGCTCGCGCACGGGCGCCGGCCAAAGCTCGCTCCAGCAGGTCGCGCCCGGCCCCGGCTTCACGCAGGAAGAGACCGACCAGGCCCGCGGCGAGCATGAGCAGCGGGTCGGTTCCCAGCTCGACGCCGCCAAGGTGTGCTCGTGCCGTTCGCAGGTGGCGCGGCCCTTCCTCGTCCAGCCCGGCCAGGACCGCCGCGCAGCCCAAAGCGGCGTGCGCCGCGATAGCGGCTTCTGGTGGGTCGTCGGGCCGGAGCAGCTCCAACGCGCGGCGCGCGGTGACAAGCATGTCCTCCACCCGGCCGGCGCCCAGTCCCGTCATCGACGCCTCGGATAAGAGGTTGATGGCGCGGACGTGATCGCGAGCTGCCAGCTCGCCGGCCCGCGAGAGGATGAGCCGGAATCCCTCCTCGACCTGGCCCTGCACCAACCAGATGCGCCCTGCCAGCAGGTCCGCGTCGAGCGCCCAATCGCTGGAGCCAGCAACCGGGCGAGCGGCCTCCAGGAGCGCCTCCGCACGCTCCGCCTGGCCTGCCAGCCATGCCCGATCGGCTCCTCCGAGCAGGCGGCGAGCGCGGGCCATCGGATCCTCGCTGAGACGTGCCGCCTCCGCGAAGGCTGCCGCCGCCGCCGCGTGGGCGCCGGCAGCTGCTCCCCGTTCCGCCGCTGCCTCCAGGGCGGCCGCCACGTCCTCGTCGGGCCCGATAGCCGCGGCAGCCAGGTGCCAGGCTCGGCGATCCGGATCCTCCCCGCGCGTCGCCGCGGCGAGCGACCGGTGGGCGGCGCGCCGCTGGCTTGGGGACGCCGCGTGGTAGATGGCCGCCGCGGCGAGCGGATGCACGAAGCCCAGGCTGCCGCCCCGCTCAGCCACCAATCCCGTCGCCGCCTCCGCCTCGGCGACCGCCACCGGGTCGATGCCAAGCTCGAGCACCGCCCGCTCGACGACCTGAAATCCGCTCGAACCCGCGGCTGCAAGCAGCAGCAGGACGGAGCGCGCGGAGTCCGAGATGGAACCAGCGCGCCGCAGGAACGTCCTCTCCAAGCTCACCGAGACGGACACCGGCAGGGGCGCATACGCGGTCGCGGTCTCCACGCGTTCTACCTCGGTGGCCAGCTCGACCAGCGCCAGCGGGTTCCCGGCACTCACCTCGAGGATGCGCTGAGCGACCGGGTCGGGCAGCGGGGCGGGAGCCCTCTCGTGCAGCAACTCGAGGGCCGTGCGCTCATCCAGACCGCCCAGGCGCAGCTGCTGGAAACCGCCCTCCAGGAAGGGTGACGACTCCCCCTCGCGGACGGCGACCAGGAGGGCAATCGGGTCCGCGAGCAGGCGCCGAGCCGAGAAGGCGAGGGCCTCGGCCGAGGCTCGATCCAGCCACTGAGCGTCGTCCAGCACGACCAGCAGCGGAGTCTCGGCGTACGCGATGAGGAGCTCCAACGTGGCGGCGGCGATCACCAGTCGATCGCTGAGCGTCTGCTCACCGAGCCCGAAGGCTGATCGCAGGGCGCCCGCCAGCGGAGGCGGGAGCCGGTCCAGGCTTCCCAAGGCGGGTCGAAGCAGCTGGTGCAGCCCACTCAAGGGCACGCCGGTTTCGAACTCCACCCCGCGCGCCGAGAGCACGAGCATGTCGACGGCTTCCTCGGCGGCAAGGCGCACGAGTGCGGTCTTGCCGATCCCCGGATCCCCCCGAATCACCAGCGTCGAGCTCATCCCCTCCCTGGCCTGTGCGAGGAGGTGGCGGACACGATCGGTTTCCAAGTCCCGTCCGAGGAGCACCACCTCAGGATCGCACCGCGCACCCGGCGAGCAGGGAGAGATCGCTTCCCATCCAAGGTGCCGCGGAGCCTCCCCAGGGGACCCTTACCCGCAAACGGCCCTGGGTGGGCCCGCGGTGGGCCCCTGATCCCGGGTGCCGGCGGGAGCCGAGTTTCCAGGGACCCACCCTGATGCGACACGGTCGGGGCAGGGCTACGGTCGGCCCATCCCAACCATTCCTCTCATTGGAGGCCTTTGCCATGGCAGTCGAAACCCAGTCCGTCGACGAGGACCGCTTGATGGTCTTGATGGGCCACGTGATCGGTGAGCTCGGTGCCGCCGTCAACGCGGGCCTGATCGTTATCGGCGATCGTCTTCGCCTCTACCGAGCGCTCGCCGAGGCCGGCCCGTCGACGCCGGCCGAGGTCGCGACACGCACCGAGACCTCCGAGCGCTACGTGCGTGAATGGCTGAACGCACAGGCTGCCGGTGGCTACGTTGAGTACGACCCCAGCAGCGAGCGCTACTCGCTGACCCCAGAGCAGGCGCTGGTGCTGGCTGACGAGTCGAGTCCGGCCTTCGTCGGCGGGGCGTTCCAGCTTGCCCTCGGCGCGCTCAAGGCTGAGCCGGAGATCGAGCAGGCCTTCAAGACGGGAACCGGCTACGGGTGGCACCAGCAAGACGTCGACGTCCACGTCGGCTGCGAGCGTTTCTTCCGTCCCGGGTACAACGCCAACCTGGTTGCCACCTGGCTGCCGGCGCTGGCGGGCGTCACCGAAAAGCTTCGGGTGGGTGCGACGGTGGCCGACGTCGGCTGCGGACTTGGGGCCTCCACCAGGCTCATGGCGCAGGCCTTCCCGCGCTCGACCTTCGTCGGCTTTGACTATCACCAAGGCTCGGTCGAGCTGGCGCGCAAAGAGACGGCCGACGCTGGGCTGGGCGGGAACCTCCACTTCGAGGTGGCCGCGGCGGGCGAATTCCCCGGTGCCGGCTACGACCTGGTGACCATGTTCGACTGCCTGCACGACATGGGCAACCCGGTTGGTGCTGCCAGGCACGTGCGCGGCGCGCTGGCTCCGGATGGGACCTGGATGATCGTAGAACCGCTGGCCGGCGATCGGGTGGAGGACAACCTCAATCCCCTGGGGCGGGCCTACTACGCGTTCTCCAACTTCCTCTGCACACCAAGCTCGCTCGCGCAGGAGGTGGGGCTGGCGTTGGGCGCGCAGGCCGGAGAGGCGCGCATACGGGAGGTCGTGACAGAGGCCGGGTTCACCGACTTCCGGCGGGCCGCCGAATCGCTGACCAACGCAGTCTACGAAGCCAAGCCCTGAGCCTGAGAGAGGTGGGACCATTCGGGAGGTCCCGCCTCCTCCGGCCGCGCGATGATGGATCCAGGTGGCCCTGAGGTGAGAGCGCTCGATCCGGTCCAGAGCGGCGACGTCGTCCGGGACGGCGTGCGCCTTCGCTGGGAGCTGTTCGGCGAGGAAGAGCCGACGCTCTTCCTGCTCCCGACCTGGTCGATCATCCACTCCCGGCACTGGAAGTTCCAGATTCCCTACCTCGCCCGGCGGGCGCGGGTCCTGGTCATGGACGGCCGCGGCAACGGGGCCTCTGATCGTCCGCCGGGGGCCCAGGCCTACACGGATTTCGAGTTCGCCGCCGATGCCCTTGCGGTGATGGATGCGACGCTGACCGCGCAGGCGGTGCTGGTCTCGCTCTCGGCCGGGTCACGGTGGGCGCTGCTCCTGGCCGCGGAGCATCCGGAGCGGGTGAGCGGTGCGGTCTTCATCGGCCCCAACGCTCCGCTCGGCCCCGGCAACCCGCAGAGGACCGAGGCGCAGCGCCGGTTCCTTGAGGTTCGCGACGAGGACTGGGGTTGGGCCAAATTGAACGCCGAGTACTGGCGGCGGCACCACCGCGATTTCCTGGAGTTCTTCTTCGGCACGGTCTTCTGCGAGCCGCACTCGACCAAGCCGATTGAGGACTGCGTTGGCTGGGGGCTCGACACCGACCCGGAGACGCTGATCGCAACCGCTCTGGCCGGCGGTCTCGATCCCGAACAGGCCCGGGGGATGGCTTCCCGGGTCCGCTGCCCCCTGCTCGTCATCCACGGCGATCGCGACCAAATCAGCCCGATCGGCCGGGGCCAGGCACTCGCCCAGTTGACGGGGGGTCGCCTCCTGACCATGGAAGGCTCCGGCCACTGCCCGCATGTGCGCGACCCGGTGGCCGTCGACCTCGTGCTGGGGGACTTCGTGCATCCACCAGCTCCCCCACGCCGGCGCCACCATGCCTTGGCGCGACCTCGACGGGCATTGGTCGTCTCTTCCCCGATCGGGCTCGGGCACGTCCGGCGCGACCTCGCCATCGCTCGCCAGCTGCGCGCGCTGGTGCCGGACTTGCAGGTGGATTGGCTGGCCCAGCACCCGGTCACCGCCGTGCTCGACGCACACGGCGAACGGGTCCACCCGGCGAGCCGGTTTTTGGCCAGTGAGTCGCGTCACATCGAGGCGGAGTCGGCGGGCCATCGGTTGCACGTCTTCGAGGCGTGGCGACGCATGGACGAGATCCTTCTCGCCAACTTCATGATCTTTCACGACCTGGTCGAGGAGGAGGACTACGACCTCTGGATCGGCGACGAAGCCTGGGAGGTCGACCACTACCTGTTCGAAAATCCGCGGCTGAAAACGGCGCCCTTCGTGTGGATGACCGACTTCGTCGGCTGGCTGCCGATGCCGGCGCTCGGAGAGCGGGAGGCGATGCTGACCGCGGACTACAACGCGGAGATGATCGAGCACGTCGCTCGCTACCCCACGCTGCGCGATCGTTCGATCTTCATCGGCCGGCGCGAGGACGTCGTGCCGGGATGCTTCGGCACCGGGCTGCCGTCGATCCGCGAGTGGACGGAAGCGAACTACCGCTTTTCCGATGGCTACGTGCTGGAACTGGAGCCCGGCCAGAGCGACCGGGGCGCCCTGCGCCGTCGGTTCGGGTTCACTGCCGACGAGCTGGTCGCAGTCGCGGCGGTCGGCGGATCGGGCGTCGGCGGTCCCCTGCTGCGCCGACTGATCGAGGCCTTCCCTCTCGCCCGTCAGCGCATCCCCGGCCTGCGACTGATCGTGGTGGGAGGGCCGCGTCTCGATATCTCCGGGCTGGCGCCGGTGGCTGGCGTCGAGGTGCGAGGGTTCGAACCCGATCTCAACCAGGTCCTGGCTGCGTGCGATCTGGGGTTGGTCCAGGGCGGGCTCTCCACGACCATGGAGCTCGCCGCCTACCAGCGGCCGTTCCTCTACTTCCCACTCGAAGATCACTGCGAGCAGCAGTTCCACGTCCGGGCACGGCTCGAGCGATACGGGGCCGGACGCTGTCTCGATTTCGCGACCGCCGCCCCGGAGACGATCGCCGCGGCGATGGTGGAGGTGCTGGGGGCTCCGTCGTCGACGCCGGTCGAGCCGGGAGCGGCAGCTCGTGTGGCGGGGATGATCGCGGAGCTTTTGTAGTCGGTTCTCTCCCGGGGTGGTGTGGTTCGGTCGGGCCACGTCCGAGGTGGCCCGTCCATCTCATCTGTCGGCGGCCCGCGGCTCCTGAGCAGCGGTGGCGGCACGGGCCGTTCATCTGCGTCGAACTGATCGGTAGAAGCGTGCGTGAGATCCGAATTCGTCGAGACGACGTCGAATCCCGCTTCCCCCGGTAGCTCGACGCGATTCTCCGACCGTGATGCGCCTCAAGTGCCCGCAAGACGATCCCCCAGCTTTACGCCGCCGCCTCCCTAACGACTCACCCCCTTGCGCCCGCGATCGCTCGGCCCGTTTCGAGCCGTGTAGCGTCGCTCCAATGATGAGGACGGTCCCGATCGTCGCATGCATGGAGTGCCAGGTCCACTGGCTGGACGGGACCGACCCTCCGGGCTGCCAGGACCCTGACCACACCCATCGCCGGTTCCTGATGCACCAGCATCACTCTTCAGTCGTTCTTCCCCACGGGACACCAATCTTGGCGGCCTCCTTTGACGAACACGATCCTTATAGCCGAGAACGCAATCCGGACTATGGCCTCTACCTTGACCCGCGCTGGCAGCCCCCGTGGGAGCACGATCACCTCGACTGGCCGGACTTCGGCATCCCGCCTGACGCCGAATCGTTTCTGGTTGCGTTGCGGAATGCGCTGATCCGGGCCCGGGCCGGGCAGCTGGTCGAGATCGGCTGCGGTGGCGGGCACGGGCGCACGGGTACCGCACTCGCCAGCCTCGCGGCCCTCAGTGGCGTCTCCAAGGCCGAAGCCGTCGGCTGGGTGCGACGCGCATATTGCACCGAGGCGATCGAGACACCTGAGCAGGAGGCATTCGTCGCCGGCCTGGAGAACCCGTGCGAGAAAACATCGTGATCGCCCGAGTCGTCGCATCCTGACGTTGCAAGGCAAACAACGCGTCCGCAAGCGGATCGGGCTCACGGACGCCGTCAAGAGGCGTGCGCTCGCCAGAAGAACTCCAGCTGAATATTGTCTGGGTCGCGGAAGGTGAGCATGGCGTTAGCCGTATAGGAAGGCTCCTTGACACCGGAGTGGCGGATGCCGAGCGCATCCAGCCGGGAAGCCCAAGCGTCGAGATCGCTCTTCCGATGAACTAGGAACTCAAGGTGGTCCAGACCTGCTCGAAACTCGTCGAAGGTCCACCAGGCCGGTCGGAGCCGGCGGGCAACGTATTTCACTCCATGGACCCGTACCCGGGCGCCGGCGTGTACCGAGTCTCCTTCACCGCCGCATCTATTCCTCCTGAACAACAGCCGCTCCGGCGTGCAGCCACGGCAGACTTCGATGTCCGCGCGGTCACGAGCGTCGGCTCGATGTGATGGAACGTTGGTCGATCTCCTGCTCTCACGACGATCAGTTGGACCACGACAAGAACCATGTTGGCGGACCCGGCGGACGGGGGGCGCTGGAACCTGGCAGCGACCGTGTCTTAGGCGAATCCGCCGATCCCCAGCGGACAGCGACCGAGGCGTCGCGGGCGTACCTCTGAAGGCCAGTCTGGCTACCCTCGCGAGAGTGATCGTGTACGTGCTGGGTGCACCAGGTTCCGGTAAGAGCGCCGCCGCCAACCCGTTGCTGCGCTTTGCTTCCCGGCTGCGTTGTTCTCGACTGGGACGGTCTCATGGGGCCCGCCGGAGCTCTCGCGAGGGGCGACATTTCCGCGACGCCAGCCACCTGGCGCACCTACGGGCTGCTGGTGCGGGCGGTCGTCGACCAGATCGTCCCGACGAACCTCGTTTTGCTCGGTGTCTGCACCCCCGATGAGCTCAGCGACTGGCCGACGGGGAAGTGGCTTCTCTTGGATTGCTCTGACGATGAACGCCGAGCACGTCTTGCTCCGCGGGAAGATACCGCGCAGATCAAGGATGCCCTTGAGGATGCTGCGAACTATCGCGGCCTTGGCCTGCCGGCCCTTGACAGCACCGGCCTCACCCCGCGACAGGTCGCCGGGGAACTGGCGAACAGGATCAAGCAGCTCCTCAAGTAGCCGGAGCGGGTACGAACCTGTTTCGCAAGGGATCCTTGGCGAGCCGGCCGGCGCCACCCTATTTCAACTGGTCGCATCCGCCCGTCGGTGAGCTACGACCTGTCGCGTTGTCGTATACCCCATTCGACCGTAGAAGGGCCGCAGCTGGCTATGGAAGAAGGCCGTAACGATCACCTGGCTGCCCAACTCATCGTGCAAGGCAAGGAGCAGGCGGCCGCCGACACAGTGACGACGATGGTCGTGACGCACGACGACATCCTCGACATAAGCCCGGTGGCCGTTGGAGCCGCCGGCGTCAGCGCAGATCGGCAACCGGCGCGCCTCCGGGTAGGCGCGGGTGCCATCCCCGTACCGCCAACTGCGCAGGCCTGCCACCGCAAAGCAAGCGGTGTCGTGATCGGTGCCCACCGAGACCCAGGCTCGGTTGCGGCTCAGATCGTAGATCCCGTAAGGAATGGCCTTGCCCTGCTCGGGATACGGGGCCTTCCTAACCCCCCGAGAGCGCGAGCCGTCGCCCGTCCGATGCCAGATGTGGCCCCGGTCACCAAACAGACGCGTCCCCGCATTTCACCGCTTGTCATCTGGGGTTAGCGCTCCGTCGCGAGGTCTCCTGCCCCACTGGCAGCACTCTCAGGATTCATCGCTTCCGGGAGCCGGCTCCGCACCGCAAGGAGCACGAGGATGAGGAGCGGCACCAAGACGTCTGCATACAGAACGGGCCCCGAATTGCCGGGATGGTGATTCCCATGGACCACCAGTTGGTAGATATGACCCCAGGTCGCTCCCCAGAGGAAGACGGCGTTGACGATCGCCGTCGGCCACCAGAAGTCGCGCCGGAAAAGGCAGATCAACCCCAGGACACCAATCGCGATGTCGGTCCAGCCGACCTCCCACTGAAAGGGGTTGTTCGCGGGGAATCCAGTTTGCGCGGCAGTCTGCTGCGCGAAGGTGGTGTGACCCAGGCCGGCGAACAGGCCAACCGCCCCGACCGTGACGCCGAACAGCCAGAGAAGTAGCAGATCCAAGTTCTGGCGAGCGGAGCGCCGATGCCTTCTGACGAGCAGGTGCGCCAGGAAGCCCAGAAAGGCGACTGCCACGAACAGGATTGGGTAGTACATCTTTCACACATCGGCAAGCGCCGATCGCCGTGGCGTACTCGGAGCCTCGAGGATTTGGCAACAACCCTCCGTATTCCCTCATAAAATCGCACCGAGGGCGCATCGTTCCCTCAACTCCGGATCACACCAAAGCAAGCGTTGTCGAACTCGATCCGGAGCTGTAGGGTCGGATGCGGATCAAGGAGCGCTATGAGTTGGCGGCGGAGCGGAGGACCGGTATTTGGGCGGCCGACCGACGCTGCGTGGCCGGATGCTCGATGCGTTCTGCGTGTCCAGCGTTACGATCGCGCAGCGACCCTCCTCGTGCGGAGCCAACCGACGAGCGAACGCTCCGAGAGGAGCCTCCTACGCGGGAGCTGGTGGTTGCGTCCGGCAGCCGTGGATCCGAGGGTCCGGCATGGAGGCAGATTCCGGTCAACGGTCCTTCGAGCGTTGGCGGCGATCTCGCCAGAAGACGAGCCAGCCTCCGGCATAGCTTGACCGGAACGAGGTATTGGAGGGCACCGGGGGTACGCTGGGAGACCTCTGGTGATCCCTGAGCTTTACAGATGCCTGGATAATCAAGAGGTGTCCCGACTGAGCGCGGTCGCCCCCGGTTCCTCGTGACGGCCGGGTAGCCGCCAGAGCCTCAGAGGTCCATGAGGAACAGCAGAAGCCGGCCCTCGGCGCCGTGCGCATCGCGGAGCACGTCTGCCCGACCCTCGCCGGTGATTATCTTGACATGCGTTGCAACAACCAGAGGTAGAGCGCTCCGATCCAAAACGCCAGCGTGCCAACGATGAATAACAAGCTGAAGTCGGCTAGGGTTGCGACGAACGGGCCGATCCTCGCCTGGGGATAACCTTGAAAAGCGCCAAGGAGCGCGGTCATCAACGCGAGCGCGAGTGTTACGCCGCCCGAGAACAGGTTCAGGCGCGCGTACCGCGCCACCACTTTGCGCTGGCTGTTGTCGAGTCGGCGCACGAGTCAAGGATGGCGCTTCGAGCCCTGCGCGAGCATCCTTCTCGTTTACGAAGCGCGACCGCGGGGGGCATGGCCGACCGATCGCGTCAGTAGACGATCGTTGGTTTCGGCTTGCGGACGCCCACTCACGTTGGCGCCGGCACCCCTTTGACCCGCGCGATACCCAAAAGGCCCCGAGCATGTGGGACCCCGCCCGACGAGCACGTGGGTCTAACAGGACGATCGTGGCGAAGCAGCTCAGGTGTTCGACGCGGGGCTATAGCAGCCTGAGGACGTGCCTTGGTTGCAAGGCACGCTGCTGGCAGAGAGTTTGCGCATCGGTCACGACGTCCGGGTGCCTGGCTTCACAGTGACCCGGCTCGGCCGACACGACGTCTCGGCCTCTGCCACCGGCGGACAGCCGAGCGTCTGGACCTTCGTGGACTTCGAGGCACCTGATGAGCGCGTCGAAGAACTCTCGCACGTGCTCGCCGACGTACTGCTCTCTGATCATGGTTGGTACGCGAACTTCCGGGTCGGCGAGGACTGCGTCGTCGTCTTTGCCGGCAAGGTCTTCCGCTACCGCGTCGGTGACTCCACCGGCCGCGCTGAAGCCGTCGCTTACGGAATCGCGGCCGGCACGCCTCGTCACCAGCTGGATTGGAGCGAGTGATCTTGGACCGGCAGGGGCCAGCGTCAGGTGTCCGCGACAGGTTCGGCCTGCGTCCGCAAGCCGATCGGCTGGCGGAAGCGTCTGGCTTTGTCGGCCTTCAGGCGGACGCGATCAATGGTGAGGCCGGTCACTGGACGCCTCCCTGTGGGACGGCATCAGGGCCCGTCACCGCTCCGCAACGCACCCCGGCGGCGATGCAGTCCTTCACGTTCCTCGCCATCAGTGTCTCCGACCATCCGTTGATGAAGTCGACGTGGGCCGTGTCGGTCGAACCCTGCATCGTAGGCGACATCGACAGGGTCAGGTTGGCGGCGGTGGCGGTTGGGTAGCTGACGTGAAAGATGACTTGCGGGATCACGACCGCGTGCCCGGCGGGGCACATCCCGTGCACGGGGTAGACCACGTTGGACTGCGTCGCGCCGTTCAAGGTGTGACCGTCCCAGCAGCTGGGGAACGACACGATGAGCCGGATCAGCTGACCGCTCGCACAGTCGTGGGGTGTCGAGGTCGCCGCCCTAGGGTCCGTTACGCCGGTGCAGGTCCAGCGCACGACGGTGAGCGGCTGCGGTGCCGTAGCAGATTCGTCGCCGGCGATCATCTCGATCCCGGCGGGCATGGCGGTTACCGAGGGGGCGAGCTTGCCGGGCTGGCTCCAGTAGATGAGGGCCGCCTCGGGCTGCAATGGCTGGCCGTTCTGGAAGAGGACTGGCGTCCAGTAGGCCGAGGCGTCGGCGGCGGTCGAGCAAGTCGTCGACCCGCCGAGCAGCGCCTTGGCGGTGGAGGAGGCTGAGGTCTGCATGTTGCCGTAGAAGTCGTGTTGCATCGACTGGCCCGGCTTGTTGTGATAAAGGATGGGATCGTCCGCCGCTTCGTGGCTGAAGGAACAGCGGTCGGTGAAGATCCCGGCGCCACGGTTGCCCTTGGGGAAGCCCGCAGTCGAGATTGGGGGCGCCGGGCGTCCTGTCGGCAGTGGCGCTGACGGGTGAACCGCGGCAACCGCTGCGCTCGATGGCATCTTCATGAGCATTTCTGGCCCGCCGTCCACAAGCGCAACGCTGAGAACGATCGCGCCGACCACCGCCGTCACGGCCGGCAACGAGGACGACCGAGGCACCCGAATCTGGTGGTCCCTTGCGGCGAGGAGCAGCCAAACGCACCCGACGACGACGAGCATCTCAGAAGCGGTGCAGGCGATGTCCCCGAATCCCGCCACCTCGGCGCCCTTGGGCGTGGGGCCTATCACGTTCCCGTAGGTCCGCGTGATGACGTAATACGTGGCGATCCCTGTGTTGAGCACGGCACCACCGAACCAGAGGAGTTGAGAGGGCCTGAGCACGGCGGCGACCGCGAACGAGGTCTGCGCCCAAGCCGCGACGAGCATGAGGACGCCGAACAGCCACCACTCCTGGAAGTGCTCGCCCGCGACGGCGAAGTGGATCACCGCGCTGACGAAGCTCAAAATGGCCACGCACCAACCGATCGCGCGACGCCAGGTCCAGGCGCTCCAGATCCATCGCATATTGGCGCCGAGCGTAGATACCGCCAGTAGAGAAGGGGGTGTGAAGATGGTGAGGATTCGGCTCAGACAGGCCTCGGGACCCGGGGGCCATCTGAAACGATCCGCAAGGGCGCGATCGAGGAGGCTGTCGAACACCTCCCGCATCGCCAGATCGCAAGGCATGGGCGCCGGTCGAGACGCCACGAGGGAAGACGCACGGGGCGACTCGCATCATCCCGTGGAAGTAGTAGTGCTCCGCTGGGCCGCCAACCCGAGCGAAGCGCTTGAGCGGCCCACTAGACGGCGGCGCCCGCAGGCGGACCCGCTTGCGGGAGACCGGGCACGGCCTGGGCAGCACCTTGGTCGGGAGCTAACGCCGTCGTCGGCTGAGGAGCAGTGCAGCGGTGAGCGCGACTCCCCAAATGAGAAACAGCGGGTCCCAAAACCACGCATGGCCGACCATGCCGTCGCGGTCATAGCCGCCCCCATGATTGAGGACGCCGAACATGACGAGGTTGCCTGTGACGGGTTCACGCCACCCCACACCACCAGCACGGCGGCGCCTACCCAGCACAGGATCCGCCAATGCCAGCGCCCGAGCCGCCCCGACCGGGCAAGGAGCAACGGCAGCACCGCGAAGCCGATCTTGACCGGGGCCACTGGGAGTAGCAGCCAGCGCCAGTCGGCGAACGTGTCAACCAGTTGATGACCGAGCGTGGTCACGAGCCAGTTGCCGCCGACGGCCCAGTAGGAGCTGAACAGCCCATGCGTCACGCCTGCGACTGCCGCGATCCCCAGCGCCGACATCGCGGCCCGGGAATCGAGCGCCGTGCCGTGTCGGGGAGTTTGCGTTGCTCGACCCTATCAGCGCGCTATTGACATCCCCCGTCGCCATCGGTGACGCCCGGAGCGGGCCCGAGTGAAATCCGGGAACTCCGCGGCCGAGCCGCCTGGTCCAGTGCGACTGCGCCGCAACCCGATCGGCTTGCGGGCGCCGCCTGCGTCTGCTCTGGGCTAGCGGTCGCGATCAGCCATGTCACCGGCGGACCCTTGCGTTGTTGGCGCCGTGCACTATGGTGCTGGCGTGCAGTGTCAGGTCAGGGACGTCGCAATGCACTACGTCGAGCACGGTGAGGGCAAGCCGGTGCTGGTCCTCCATGGCGCCGGCGTTGACCACCGCGAGGCAGAGGCCTGCTTTGAGCCTGCCCTGGGCGCGGCCGGCGGCCTTCGACGCATCTATCCCGACTTGCCCGGCATGGGACGGACGCGGGCGCCTGCGACGCTGCGGAGCGGCGACGACATCCTCAACACGTTGCTCGACTTCATCGAGGAGATCGTCGGTCGGGAACACATCCGGCTTATCGGCCACTCGGCCGGCGCTTACTACAGCCACGGGTTCGCCGTGCGATGGCCTAACCGGGTCGCCGGAGTCGCGCTCGTGTGTCCCCTCCTGTCGGGCGTGCGTGACGTCCCTGAACACCGCCCCGTCGTCGGCACGCAGGATCTCGGCGACGAGGGCTTCCGCAGCTACTTTGTCGTGCAGACGCCGGCGATGCACGAGCGCTACCAGCACTTCGTCGCGCCGGCCATCCCGCTCACCGATGCAGCGGCGATGGAGAGGATCGGCGAGCACTGGGAGCTCGCACTGCCCGGGGACCAGGTCTACCAGGGGCCGACGCTCGTCGTTGCCGGCCGGCAGGACTCGACCGTCGGGTACGCTGCGGCTGTCGACCTGCTCCACCACTACCCGCGAGCGTCCCTCGCGGTCCTCGACGGCGCCGGCCACGCATTGCCCCACGAACAGCCCGAGCTGCTCGCCAAGCTGCTGCAGGAGTGGCTCGCTCGAACAGACTCAACCGTCTGAGCAAGAGCCGGTGCTGCCGCCGGATTGGTCACGACCGGGAGATGCTGTGTAGGCCGATCCCTTTTGCGGATGCGTGACGTCGCAGTGTCATCGTTTGCGGCGGCGTTCGGCGTTGACTGGTGTCCCACGGACTGCGCCTACGGCGTCCCGCGGCATCCTCCACTGCGCGAAGATGGCGGCATGTCAATCTGCTCGGGCCCCCTCGGTTGTCCTTGAGGGTGGGTTGGGACGAACGGGGTGACAAAGGGCGGGTGGACCTGCTCGCGGCTGCACTGTGGTTCGACCCAGGCGACGTCGACAACAGCCTCGAACACCTCGCGGCCTGGCTCGAAGCGACGCTGCCGGAAGCGACCGCAGTGTCTCGTCAGGGCGGCTTCCTGCGCGGTCGGCGTCGCGCTGTTGAGGTGGGCGTCACGCTAGGTGACCGCGCATACGTGCTGGAGCGGCGACCCACTGGCCTCGAGGCGACGATCGGCCATCGGGTGCACGGTGTCGTAATCCGTACCGATCGGGTAGAGGTGCCAAGCTGGCTCGCCGCGCTTACGCGGAGCCTGATCGAGGTGGCTCGCGAGAACCGCCGCGCAGAGGAGGCGCTGCATGAGCTTCTCGACTGAACCCGACCGAGACCGGCTGCCTCCGGAGGCGCAGCACCGGCTCAGAGAGAGCGAAGGCCGTTCTGGCCCTTCGGTGTTCACCAGCGGTCTGTCGGTCAGCGAGTTTCTCCTTCTCCGCCAAGCAGACTTCACGCCGCTCGGCCTGGTCATGGGCAGCTCGATCTATCACCTCGGCTACCGCACACCCGCGGTAGCGAGCCGGGAACTCGACTCGCTGACGCGGGCCATGTACCACGCACGACAGCTCGCCTTCGGGCGCATGGAGGCCGAGGCGAAGGAGCTCGGCGCTGATGGGATCGTCGGCGTCCGCCTCAACGTCCGCCTGCACGCGTTCGGACACCATGTGGCCGAGTTCTTTGCCATCGGGACCGCCGTGCGCGGGGAAGGGGACAGCTGGCGTGCGCGCGAGGGCAGGCCGTTCACCTCGGATCTCTCCGGGCAGGACTTCTGGCGGCTCCTCCAGACCGGTCACGCACCGGTTGCGTTCGTGATGGGCGTCTGTGTCTATCACCTCGGTCCTGCCGGGATCAGGGTTCAGGCCTCGACGCAGGGCCAAGAGCTGACCACCTACACACGCGCGCTCTACGACGCTCGTGAGCTGGCGATGGACAGGATGCAAGCGGAGGCCCAGCGGGACGGTGCCCTTGGGGTGGTAGGCGTCCGGGTGCAGGAGAGCTCCCACACCTGGGGCAGCCACCGCATCGAGTTCCTTGCGGTCGGAACCTCGATCCGGCGTTTGGACGGCAGGTCGACGCCACGGCCGGATCTCGTGCTGGACCTGAATCGATAGAGATGCCCCGTGAGCAGAACGTGGGAGCGGCCGGCGGCGGCAGTGAGGTGTGGACGAGCGCGGTCTCGGTCAAGGAACAGGTGCTCCTCGCCAGGCTTGGGTACGAGCCACTCGACGCGGTGCTCGGTTATGCACTGCAGCCGGCGCCGCTCCTGCTGATGGGAGGGTCCGATGGGCTCGAGATGTGGGAGGTCAACCGCGCTCTCCAGCAAGCGTTCGCGCAGGCGCGCGAACGAATGGTGAGCGATGCTCGCCGAGCTGGCGCGGCAGGCATCGTCGAGATCGAGCTCGCCGTCTCGCGCCACGCCGACGGGGGTCGCATGCTGGAGTGCTGGATGCGCGGCACGGCGGTCCGCGCCCGGTCACCTGTCCGTGGGGGCTCCTTCTTCACCACGACGCTGTCGGGGCGAGAGGCATGGGTGCTGAGCCAGGCAGGGTACCAACCGCAGGCATTGGTGTTCGCCTCGAGTGTCTGGTACGTCGGCCGGCCAGGTCTCGGCACCTGGCTCCGACGCCTCACTTCCAACATCGAGATCGCTGCTCCGACTCAGGCCGTTTACACCGCTCGTGAGCAGGTGGTTGCTCGCTTGCAGGAGGACGCAGTCCATGCCGGCGCGGCCGGCATCGTCGGTATCGATCTGGTGCTGCAAGAGCGGGCCTGGGGTTGTAACACGATCCAACTGCTCGCGACCGGGAACGCGATCGCGCCTCGAGACGGTATTCCCACTTTGCCTGAGCCGGCGCTCGTCGTCGGCACCGAGCGATAGCTGGTGCGAGGCACCACGAGCGCCCTCTCCCCTGTTAGCGACCTGACTTCGCTCGGCGCCCTCGGACTCACTCCGTGCGGGCCCGTCGTCGGGACGATGGCATGGCGATGCGCAGCGTTCCCGAGGACCGGCCTGAGCGCGATCACTTCTACCCTGACATGGGACAGCTACGCGGCTGAGCTGGCGAATGCGGTCCGAACTGCGCTCGAGCGGATGCGCGAGCGGCGGACCCCGGACGGCATCATCGGCATCGGACTGAGGCTGGAATGGCACGAGCCGGGTGGTCGGCGAATCGAGGTGGTCGGCGTTGGCACGGGGGTATCTGGGGACCCACCGTGGCCCGCCTTCAGCACCCACCTCGGAGCCAGTGACCTCGCCCTGCTGCACGACGCCGGCTACGCCCCGCTGCGCGTAGCCGTGGGAGCCGGGGCGATGTTTGTCTCCGGTCCAGGGAGACTTCGTTCGGCTACCCCGGCGCGTGCTGCCATGCTCTCTCAGACACGTCAGGAGATCTGGCGGCGCGCACTCTCCGCCCTCCGCGCCGACGCACGACGCGCCGGTGGACAGGGCTGTGTGGATCTGCAGCATTTGTTCCGCGTGCACGGGGTGCCGAACAGCACAGTCGGAGATGAGCGCCACGAGGTGCTGATCTGGGGAACCGCGGTGCGCGGGCGTGGACGGAGGTCAGAGGAGCTGTATCCGGCGACATTCACGCTCAGCCTCGGCTGACCCGAGGATCAAACCGCCTATGGGCGTCTCGCTGAACGATCGGAATGTGACACATTAATCGGAGAGCGCCGCCCGCTTACTCTCAGCCAACTCAGCCGAGGCAACGCGTGTCGGCCTCTACCAAAGGAGAATCAAAATGAGCACCGACCCAGCCCAAGAACCAGATGTGTACTACGTCGTTCAGTTCCGAACGACGTATCGGTCGCTGGACGATGCAGCGCGCTCGGACCCAGGCTTGATTTTCGCGCACGTGACGCACAGTGCCGAGATGCGCCAGCGCGGAGACCTGCTTATGGCCGGTGCGTTCCTCGACGAGCTTGATGGCCAGGAGCTGCAGACGATGGCGGTCACCAGGGCCGCAAGCGGATCCCTCACCTTTACACACGTGCAGGGGCGAGCACGGTCTCGCAGAACAGGAGTAGTGGTTGGGACGGACCGGCCGCAGTATCGACACCGCTCTTCCGGTGCAGCGGCTCACGCAGGTCTGAGACCACGAACCCGGCTCCGCGCAGGCTCCGGACGTAGGAGCTCAGCGGCCGGTGGTAATGGTTGTGGGCCGCCGAAGCTGGTGATGCGCCAGACTGACTCGTCGAGGTAGTCCCCAACCAAGCGCGCCGATCGTCCGGTCAGCGGGTCCCTCGTCCACGTGTAGTTGAAGAAGCAGGGATGGAGGATCGCGAACAGGAATCGTCCCGTGGGAAGGAGGACGCGCGCGATATCGCCGAGCAGAGGGCCGAGGTCAAAGAGGTCCATTAGCACCATGGAGGAGATCGCGAGATCAAATCGCTGCTCCATGTTGACGCCTTCCGCGGCGGTCAGACGACGGACCGCTAGCCGCGCCATTACGAAGCGGCTGGCGACAGTTGGTACCTGTACCGGATCTCTTGGAGTACGAACTCACCTCGGTCATCGCGCTTTGTAGCACCGTCAGGCCGCCACGAGGCGGCCTCATAGAAACGGCGGGCACGAGTGTTCGTGTAGAGAACCCACAGCGTTGCGGAGGAGTACCCAGCGTCGGCCAGCCTGGAGATGGCCGCCTTCATCAGTGCGCGTCCGATGCCTCGACTCCATACCTCGCGTACAGCGTAGATGGAGCCCACCTCCCCCACCTTTGAGGAATCACTATCGTCGTCGTGCGTGGGACCGATGCTCACGAAGGCGAGCACCTTGCCATCGACCTCGGCGACGAGCGTCCCGCTTAGGGGCCACTCGCTCGCGGCGAGGATGCGATTC